>CAVOJM010000010.1:0-153505 GCA_963696245.1 uncultured Actinomycetota bacterium | reverse complement strand
CTGTAGTTCGTAGTGGTCCTGGTGGTCCAGAATATCGCCCTGGCTGTTGCCTCCGCCACCGAACGACCCTAGAACATTCAGAGTTGGTTGAGTATTCAGCGCAAACTGGTTGTTGGTTTCGCGCAGGTATTGGAAGCGGGTTTCATTGATGGTCTTTGCCCCAATGATCTGCGTATCGCTGGTTTGCAGGGTATGCTCGGAGGATTCCGAGTTGTACCCCTGCGAAGGCAGATTGAATTGGCCCACACCATCGCCATCTTCCGTATTGCGGTAAAACTGGTAGCGCGCCGTGAGGGTATTGTTCTTGCCGAGTTGATAGTCGATGCGTGAATTAATGTTGGTGCGATGCCTGAGATTCGGTACGGCTTCGATTACCGGAATTTCGCCGAGGGTTGCGGGATCGAGAACGAATGCGTTGACGGTGGAGAGGTCGTTAATATTCCTCCGCTGCGCATCGATAAAGAACGACGCCTTCTTACTGATCGGCCCCCCGATGTTTCCGCTGAATTGAGTGGAGTCGTACCCGGGCTCGTTTGCACCTGCAAAAGGATTGTGGGTATTGAAAGCTGAGTCGTTTCCGCTCGCAAACAACTGGCCATGAAATTTATCGGTGCCGGGCTTGGTAAAGACTTCGATGCGGCCGTAGCCCAGCTTGTCGAACTCGGCAGAGAACGGATTTTGGTTAATACGAATCTCGCGGATGGACGACTTGGGAGGTAGCTGACCGGCAGTGAATCCGTCAATGTAAAGCTGGCCGCCGTTGGGACCGGCGGAAGGTCCGGCGAGCGCCTGCAAGTCAGTAAGTAACTCGTCAGGATCGTCGGGCAAGGCTTCCAGTTCTTTCCCCGAAAGCACGATAGCTCCTGCGTTATTCGCGGGATTCACGTCGAGTGTCGGCTCGGTGTCGGAAACCTGAATTTTCTGTTCTTCCACTTCGATGGTCATGGCAACGTTAAGGCGGAGGGCCTGATTTGCGGCGATGATTACGTTGTCGTTTTCGTAGAGCGAAAATCCCTGAGCCATAACATTGAGTTTGTATGGGCCCGCGCGCAGGCCGGTGAATTCGTACTGGCCCTGGCCGTCGGCCTGGACTTTAATCGGCGACGAGGGCGCAACCGCAGGCACTAGCACGATGCTGGCATTGGCAATCGCCGCTCCGGAAGGATCAGTCACCTGGCCACGCAAGCTGCCAGACCCGGCTTGCGCATGTGCCATCGACAACAGAACCGGCAGACACAAGAGGATAAACGGCAGAACAAAATACTTCCTCTCTTGTCTTCGATTATCTCCGTGGGTGGCAATTGTCGGGGGGAACAGCGGGCGAATGAACACTACGGACCTCCAGCGTCGCCGGAGGGAGCGCTCAAGCTCCAGGGTGTAAGTATGGAGGCCCCGCTCGATTCAGGGGCGGCGCGAAGAATAGGGTCCACACCCGCAAGCAAGATGGCGACGATGCCGACACCGCCCGTGCCTTCTGTCGAAAGGACCATCACGGCGTCACCTTGATGGAGGTCAGACAAGGAAGCCGCCGGCAAGCGACCGAGTATTTGCTGAGGGTCGGGCGGCGGCCCACCAACGTGGCTTGCTGTTGTCTCTGATGAAGACGGAGTCTGCCCGGGTACGGCGCCGGCACCGCCAGCCTTCAGGCGCATTGCCATACGCTGGGCGAACTCCGGCGGCAACTGGCGAAGTTGCGAATCCTGAATGACTTTTACGCGTAAGGTGTCCTTCTTCACCAGATCGTGAACCGTGAGCGTCGATGATGCGGGGTCCACGGCAAGGATAGTTCCGGCGATGTTGCGGAAGGATCCGAAAACAATTTCCTCCGCTATCAAGTTGAGTGCCGTCCTGGCTGCGCTCGCCGCGAGCGCGAATCTGGTCGTCGGGTTGAATGTCTTCCAATTTGCCGGGTTTGGCATCATCAAACTTAACGGAGTCGGGCGCGTAGTGGCGAATCACCGTGGAACTGGAGGTGTGAATCACCAGATCCTTGCTGCGCGACGAGATTGTTACAGTCCCGGCCGCTGGATCAATGACCCGCACAATTCCGTCGATGCCGCGCCTGTGCCAGTCCTGTAGATTTTGTTGGTTGCGTGCCTCAAGGTCGGAACGCTTCATCACAACTACGGATGCGGCCAGGAAAGGCTGATTATTCTCAGAGGCTTTGCCGGCTACGAGAATGCGATCGCCCATCTGCAGATCTTGCAAAGCGATGGGCTGCGCATTCTTCAGGTCTTTTTCGCCGGGAGCAATGCGCACGACGCGGGTAGTTTCGGCGACCGCGATTTTGACGTCGGAACCCGAATCGGGCTTAAGTGTGATCTCGCTTCCATGGATGGCTTGAATTGCGCCAATGAGTCGAACTGCGCTGCCGCCGGGGGTCTGCGATTGCTGGGCAAAAGCAGCAGGCGCTTTCGCCGCAAGCAGGACCAGAGCCACAAAGCGGACCATTACGGAGGTCAGACGTTTTACCCGCATCTGTATATCAATTTACATCGGCGAATTGCATGAAAGAAGGGATTTACAAAGTTTTACCTGCCAGAACAAACATGCCCAACCGAGCCTCTGAAAACGCGCTGAGTCCCCGGGGGCCGTTATTCTGCAATCAACAAATTCTCTGCGAAGGGCCATTGCTCGTCGATCCATTGGGCTTGGCAGCGGAAGCCGGTGGAGCGCGCCAATTCAAGGACTTCATCGGGAGAGTATTTGTGACTGCTTTCCGTCCAAATCGTTTCTCCCTTCAGAAAGTCCACAGAGATTTCGGCGGCTGGAATGTTCACGGTTTGGGGGCACAGGGAGCTGAGGTGCATTTCCACGCTGCGGGAATGATGATTGATTTTTGCGACGTGCTCGAATTGCGAGAGGTCGAAGTCGGCGCCGAGTTCGCGATTGATGCGGGCCAGCAGGTTCAGGTTGAATGCGGCGGTGACACCGAGTTCGTCATCGTAGGCGGCGATGAGTTGCGAAGCCGATTTAATCAGATCGGTGCCCATGAGAAGAAAGTCCCCGGGCTCTGAAAATCCGGCGGACTTCGGCCAAAAACTGAATGCCGGCGGGGCGATCGAAATTCCCGATCGTGCTGCCGAGAAATAATACGAGAAGATGCTGGCCCGCACGCCGCTGGGCGGCGACTTCGAGCAAGCCATCGAGATACTCGCGCTCGAAGCCCAGAATACTGATGCAATCGATATCGCTGAGCTCGCGTTCGCACATGACGAGAGCAGAGCGCGAAATCTCGATTGGGTAATACGCCGTGCGCTGGTGGCGGCACAGAGCCTCAAGAATCTGGCGCGTCTTCCTGCCGCTGCCGCTTCCGAGTTCGGCGACAGCAACGTTTCCAGGAAGCATGTCTACAATGTCGTTGCTGTGCCGCCGGAGAAGGCGCTCATCGGCGCGGGTAAGCCCATACTCGGGCAGATGGCTGATCACTTCGAACAGAGCCGAGCCCACGTCGTCGTACAGATATTTTGAGAGCAGTTCCTTCTGGCCGCGCCGGACCAGCCCGCGGCGTACGTCCGCGGCAAATTCGTAGGTTGTGTTCGGCGTTATTGTGTGAACCAGCATGGTGAGAACTCCTTACGACGATTGACCAAGTAATGAGCGGCGGCTGACGCAACGGAATCCGGTATAGATGTATTGATAGCGCGACTGGAACCAGTTGCGGAATGTACGCCGCAGCATGCAGGCGGCAGTGCGCGCCGAGCCGCCTTTCATGACGAAATGCTTGCCGTCAAAAAAGTCGGCGGAATATCCGCGATAGAAGGGGAACGGCACGAAACCGGGGAAGGGCGCGAATTCTGTGGAAGTCCATTCCCAGCCGTTGCCCACCATGCCGTCGACTCCGAAAGCGCTGCGGCCTTCGGCAAAAGCATTCACGGGCACCGGATTCCATCTGGCAAAATCAAAGTTCCCAAACTTCGGCCCAGGCGCTTGCGGCCCCCAGGGATAGAGGCGCTCCTCGCCTTCGGGAGTTCCGTACGCGGCGCGCTGCCACTCGGCTTCCGTCGGCAAAGCCTTTCCCGCCCAAGCGGCGTAGGCTGTCGCTTCCGCCTGGCTTACATACACTGGCCAATCAAGCGGAAGAGAGATGTCCTCGAACATGGTTCGATAGAGCCAGTTGTTCCCGTCGCGTCGCCAGAAGGCTGGATGCGCAATTTTCTCGTTCCGACTTCCAGTTCCAGTCGTCGTCGCTCCACAGAGCGCGCGCAGTCGTAGCCGCCGGCAGCGATGAACTCGATATATTGGCGGTTCGTGACTTTGTATTGATCGATAGCAAATGCGCGGGACTTTTACGGTGTGCGCTTCGAATTCGTTGTCCCAGCCAAAGAGCCCATCGCGCTGAAGACCCAGGGTTATTGTCCCCTCGGGAATCTCTACGCTGCGCAACTTGACCGGCGGAGTGGCGATGGCAGGAGGTTCAGGTTGCGGAATCTTTCTGTCAAGCGGCAACTGGTGCAGCATGTACGCCAAAGTTTCCGCATGCATCAGGCGGTGTTCAATGGAGACGTTGAGCAAGGCGCTGAGCGGAAAGCCCTCCGGTAAGGGCGGGACGGAATCTTCCAGGGCTTGCTCCAATTTGTCGTCGAGAGTGGTGCGAATTTCTGTGACATAGTCGCGGACTGCCGCGATTGACGGCCAGTCAGACGGCTGATCCGTGGGCAGTCCGCCGCCGACAGGATCGATCCCGAAGGCGAACAGGCGGTCAAATTCAGGATGAAAGCTTTTCAGTCCGAAAACCCGTTCGCGGAACAGATTCCAGTCGAAAGCCTCCGAGATGCCCGATATAAAAGATGATGCGGTGACGCTCGGCAATGGGGCGGTCGCAAAGTGCCTCGGGCTTCACCACCGCAAACAGATCGTCGGTCCGTTGACGTGCATTCGTTAAGCGCTCGATCAGGTCGTGACGAAGAATAGCGCTGGGAGTGGCTGGCATTCGAACCCCCTTCTAAAACGAGCGAGTCAGCGGGCGAAACCGGCAGCAAGTCCAAAGATTCTAGGGCTCGCCGTGGCCGCGTACTATAGGGTGATGGCCCTACCGGTCTTTCATATTGACGCCTTCACGGCCAAACCCTTTGGTGGCAATCCGGCCGCAGTCTGCCCTTTAGCAGAATGGTTAGATGATGCTGTGCTGGGTTTGGTCGCCGCCGAAAACAATCTTTCAGAGACGGCCTTTTTCGTGCCACGCGGGCAACATTATGAATTGCGGTGGTTTACGCCGCGATGCGAAGTAAAGCTTTGCGGTCATGCCACGCTGGCTTCGGCCTTTGTCTTGCTGCAAATTCTTGCACCCACAATGGAGGTTGTCCAATTTGAGACTCGCGCGGCGGAGGCCGCCGCCGAGGTGGTCCGCACGCGGCTGCCCCACCTGACCACGCTGGCCCAGGGCGACGCGCAGCTGCCCGAGCTCGCCGCTCAGTTCGTCGGCGACCCGCACACCTGTCTCTTCGGCACGCTCAGCCTCTGGCAGGGCCTCGACGTCCCGGGCGACACCTGCCAGCTGGTGCTGATCGACCGGATCCCGTTCCCGCGCCCCGACGACCCGCTGCTCAGCGCGCGTCAGAAGGCGGCCGACGAGGCCGGCGGCAACGGCTTCATGCAGGTCGCGGCCACCCACGCGGCGCTGCTGCTGGCCCAGGGTGCGGGCCGGCTGATCCGCACGCACACCGACCGCGGCGTCGTTGCGGTGCTCGACCCGCGGCTCGCGACCGCGCGCTACGGCAGCTTCCTCAAGGCGAGCCTGCCGCCCGATGTGGACCACCACCGACCCGGCGCTGGTGCGTCAGGCGCTGGCTCGGCTGGCGACCTCGACCGCGCCGGCCAGCTAGCTGGCGCTGCGTACGGCCTGCGCTCGGATCTTGATCGACCGGTCGTCGTCGCGCGAGCGGCCCTGGCAGGAGAAGTCGGTGCCCTGCCAGCAGCGGTAGTCGATGCCGGCGTTCGCCATCGTCACCTCGACCCGGCTCACCGAGTGCGAGCCGAACGGGACCGACGTCTGTGCGTCGCCCTGGGCGTTGAGCGACACGTAGTGGCTCTCCAGCGCTCCCGAGGCGCCGTAGACGGTGACGACCGCGCCGGAGCCGTGGGAACGCTTCGGGAGGTCGAGGGAGATCCTGAGCCGCCACCCGCCCCGCATCGACGAGCCCGGGACCATCTTCACCGTGCTGCTGGTCAGGTGGTCGAGCGTGCCGCGTCGCCAGTCCGAGTCGCGCTTCTGCCGGTCGAACTTCCAGGTCCCGATCGGCGGCGCGGAGGGGTAGGAGTTGTCGGCGCCCTCGCGGTAGCTGGTGCCGGGGTGCCGGTTGGCGTCGGCGAACTCGGCGAACACCTTGCGGAGCGTGGTGCCGCGCGCCTTGAGCTCGTGCTCGACCGCCTGCATGGACCACTCGTCACGGGCCATCTGCGGCCCCGTCGACCCGCTCCCAGAGGTCGCGCATCAGCACGGGCAGCTCGCCCGACCTTGTGCGGGAACTTCTCGGTCAGGTAGCGGAAGAAGATCCAGTCGCCGTACTGCCGGACTCCCTTGAAGTGGTCCATCGACTTGCGCGGCTGCGAGAGCGGGCTCTCGGCGAGGTACTGCAGGTTGTCGTTGACGTCGTCGTAGACCTCGTCCTCGGCCCAGGTCGCGGTCGCCTCCATGAACCAGGCGTCCTCGTCGTAGTCGTAGGCGAACTGCACCGCGTGGAAGAGCTCGTGCGCGGCGGTCACCTCGAGGTTCTCGATCGGGGTGCGGGGGAACTCCGAGTAGTCGTCGTCGAAGGCGCAGTAGGCCCAGGTGTCGTAGGGGCCGTCGGACGGCGGTGCGGTGTCGCTGTCGCAGTAGCCGTAGGTCTGGGGACCGAGGTCCGCGAGGTAGATGTCGAGCAGGCCGTTGCCACCGCCGCGGGTGCCGTCGGACTCGGGCGAGCGGTAGCCCGCGTCGACGTAGGTCTCGAGCACGTGGTTGACGACGTCGCCGACCTCGTCGACGTAGTCGGAGTCGACGCCGGTGCCGGACTTCCAGTGCACGCGGACGTCACCGAAGTCGCGCGTCTGGTTGGCCGTCGGGCGGGCGAGCAGCGTGGTCGCGGTCTTCTGGTCGGTCGTCGAGAGCTGGCTGCGGAGCCGGCGCAGGTCGCGCATGGCCAGGGTCAGGTCACCCTTCGCGGCGGGCGCGCCGCCTGCGTCGTACGTGCGAGGCCGAGAGGCGCCGGAGCCGTCAGCGACTGGACCCGCGCGAGGGCCTGCTCTGCGGCTGCCGAGGAGGCCACCGGGTGCGGATTGACGGTCGCGTCAGCCGGGATGGCGCTCAGCACGCCAGCAGCCGTCGCGACGACGGCGACGCTGGCGAGGGCAAGCCGAGACAGGGCTGTTCTGCGGGGGCGCACCCGGAACACTCAACCGTACGAACCTGTGAATTCCCCAACCAGCGGGTTCGGTGGGTGAGTCACACGACGTTGCGGCCGGCGTCCTCGCGTGATGGTCGTTCATCGAGTGTTCGTCTGCGCCAGAGGCGATCGATCGGCACGCGGCCCAGCGCGACGGCGAACGCCCAGCCGAGCAGGATGACCAGCCAGCCCATGAGGGCGTCGATCACCCAGTGGTTGCCGGTGCCGACGATGACGATCGCGGTGCCGATGGCGTAGAGCCAGCCGAGCACGCGCACCCACTTCTTGGTGGCGTAGATCTGGAGGGCCATCGCCACCCAGAGCGACCAGCCGGCGTGCAGGGACGGGAAGGCGGCGAGCTCGTTGGTCAGCCCGCCGAGCCCGCGGGGCGCGGAGGCGTCGGCACCCCACCAGCCGTCGGCGGCGTGCAGGCTGAGGACGTCGACGTACCCCCCGAGGAAGCGCGGCGGGGCGGTCGGCAGCGAGATGTAGGCGGCCAGCCCGAGCAGGGTGCCGATGACCAGGGCCCGGCGGGCCGGGCCGTAGCGGTCGGCGCCGAGGCGCCAGAGCCAGATCAGCACCGCGCCGGTGACGACGTAGTGGAGCGTGGCGTACCAGTAGCTCCCGGCGAGGCCGAGGATGCGGTGGTCGGTGAACAGCTGGTTGAGCGGGAGCTCCCACTGGATGCCGAGGACGCTCTCGACGTGGAGCAGCTCGTTGGCGCGGTGCAGCGCCGGCTGCATGCTGGTGTCGGCCACCAGCCGGGCCAGGCTGTAGAAGACCCACAGGGCCAGGATCAGCAGCAGCTCGAAGATGGCTCGGACCCAGCGCGGAACCGTCCGCGTCTGGGTATAAACAGGTGCCGTCGCCACAGCACCAGCGTCTCTCATCAGCCCTCCCGCGGCCATCGGGGTTTCCCCCCGATCTCAACCCAGGGTCAGCTCAGGTCATTCCCGCGAGGGAGTACCCAATTCAGACCCGACGAAGCACCGCGGTCACCTTCCCGAGGATGGTGGCGTGAGTGCCGTCAATCGGATCATAGGAAACGTTGTGGGGAAGGAGCCACACCTTTCCGTCCTTGCGCTGGAACGTCTTGACCGTTGCCTCCCCGTCGAGCAGGGCCGCGACGATGTCGCCGTTCTCCGCGGTCTGCTCCTTGCGGATGACCACGTAGTCGCCGTCGCAGATGGCCGCGTCGATCATCGACTCGCCCGAAACCTCGAGCATGAAGAGCTCACCTTCGCCGACCAGCTGCTTGGGGAGCGGGAAGACGTCGTCGTAGGTCTGCTCGGCCAGGATCGGTCCACCGGCGGCGATCCGGCCGACCAGCGGGACGTAGTGA
Source organism: uncultured Actinomycetota bacterium (assembly GCA_963696245.1). Lineage (GTDB taxonomy): Bacteria > Actinomycetota > Actinomycetes > Propionibacteriales > Nocardioidaceae > Nocardioides. The sequence continues at coordinate 144,799 of CAVOJM010000010.1, read as the reverse complement.
GCCGCGGGCACGGCATCGCCGATGCCGGTCTCGTCGTACGACGTCTCGTCGGCGTTGCCGAGTGAACGGCGCGCGGCCATCACCTCGGGCAGGAAGACCTCCAGGGCGCGCGGCCGGTTGGGATCGCGCTTGAGGTAGCCCTTCTCCTCCAGCGTCTTGAGCTGGTGGGCGACGCTCGAGGAGCTGGTCAGTCCGACGGCCTCGCCGATCTCGCGCATGCTCGGCGGGTAGCCGCGCAGCTCGATGGAGTCCTTGATGTGGGCGAGCACGCGCTGCTGGCGCGGGGTCAGCCCGGTGGCGTCCGCGGGCCCGTCGGGCAGCTCGCTCACAGTCTTGCGCCGGGCCCTGCCGGATTCCTTCTTCGTGGCCATGGGCTCACCGTAGCCATCGGGACCCGGCTTGTTCAAACATCTGTTCGAACGGCGTGTCGCGACACGCCGTTCGAACGAATGTTCGGGTGGTCCTTGAATTGTTCGAACACCTGATCTACCTTCGTACACATGTTCGATCGAACACCTGATCGAGCGACAGGTCCAGACCGGTCCGCCAGGACTGTCGGTGCTCGTCACTAGAACTGGTGTCACCGAGCAATTCAGCTAGGCCCCACACCCGAGGCAGACCGCCCCTTCCCCCGGAGGTCCCGATGAGCACCATGACGATCGACCAGATCTTCGACCGGCCCACCCGCCGCGTCGGATCCAGCAGCGTGCGGCTGACCCGCCGCGGACGCGTGGTCGTGGTGGTCCTCGCCCTCCTCGCCCTGCTGGCGATCGGCTTCGTCATCGCCTCCGGCTCCGTCGCCACCGACGAGCCCGGCACCCCCGAGCCCACCAGCGTGGTGATGGTCGGCTCCGGCGACACCCTGTGGGACATCGCGGCCGGCATCGCCGACGACGGTGACGTCCGCGCGATGATCGACCGGATCGAGCGGCTCAACGCCCTCGACTCCGGGATGGTCGTCGCCGGCCAGAAGCTGGTGGTCCCCGCCAGCTAGCGGTCTCGAGGCTCTTCCAGAAATGAGCTAGCGCTCGCACCTCAACCACCGCTCTGTGGATAACTGAAGACTTCATCAGCCGCTTCGACCCCGGCTGATGAGCCGGGGAAGACAGGGGGCGGAGCCAGGCGGCTCCGCCCCTTGCGGCGTCTCTGGGGGTCTCGATACGCCGCCTCGTTCCTCGGCGGCACTCGACCGCCGAAAGCGTTCGTTGGTCGAGTAGCGAGCGCCAGCGAGCGTATCGAGACCTAGGCTTCCCGGATGGCCGGCTACTCAGGCACCCCGCTGGTACGCAAGCTCGGGATCAAGGACACGCACACGGTGTTCCTGGATCGCGCGCCCGTGGACTTCGCCCTCGAGACCGAGGCGCGCGTCGTACGCCGGCTCCCGGCGACCGTCGATGTCACGCTGACGTTCCACACTGAGCAGACGACGCTGGCCGACCGGTTGCCGGTGCTTTTCGAGCGCACGTCGACAGCCGGGATGGTCTGGATCTGCTGGCCCAAGAAGGCCGCCCAGAAGGCGCTCGGGATCGTCAGCGACCTCGACGACGGCGTCGTCCGTGAGCTGGGTCTGCGCTCGGGGTTCGTCGATGTGTTGGTCGCCGCCATCGACGAGACCTGGTCGGGGCTCAAGTTCGTGCGGCGCCTGGCTGATCGCTAGCGGGCTGCTCGTCGACCGCCGACCGGACGCGGGGGACCGTCGTCCGGGTCGTCGGTCGGGTCGGCCTGCTGCGGCGCCCGGGTGATCCCGAGTCGGCGGGTGAGCCGGGCGACCAGCATCAGCCCGACGAACAGGCAGGCGACCGCGCCGATCGACGCGAGACCGAGGAACCACCACGCAGTCGAGTCGCCACCGCGTGCGGTGGAGCCGAAGTCGATGGCGGCGTACACGAGGTAGCCCCAGGCGATCACGCAGGCGGTGATGCCGAGCGCGAGCAGCAGCAGCGCGGGCTGGAACCCCTTGCGACGACGCGGTCCGCGGCGGCTGCCCGCCCGCTTGCCACCCGTTGCACCCGTCACCGCGCCATTGTTGCCGATCCACCCCCGCGCTCGTGCGTCTCACCCGAACAGGTGGTCCGTGTCCTACGCTGAGGCCGTGGGGGAGTTCCGGGACGGACCTGTGTCCGAGGCGCTCGACAACGCTACCGATCTCGACGCGGTCGCGCGGATCGTGCTGCGCGAGCTGATGGCCCGGCCTGGCGTCGCCCGGGTCGGCATCGCGCTCAGCGAGGGCGGCGGCCGCCGGCTGCGGTTCCTGTCGACCGACGCCGCGGACGACGACGCCCCGGCCTGGTGCCACATCGACGCCTACGACGACGTCCCGTTGACCACCGTGGTGCGATCCGGCGAGGCGGTGCTGGGCGACCTCGACGACCTCGGCGGGAGGTACGCCGGTCTCGTCGATGCTCAGCGTGAGCAAGGCATCCGGGCGCTCGCGTCCGTCGCGCTGGCCGGCGACACGGAGCCGATCGGTGGCCTGGTCCTCTTCTACGGCGAGCCGCAGACCTTCGACGACGACCACCGCGGTCGACTCGAGGCGGTCGCCGACCGGGTGGCCGAGGCGGTCCACCGGGTCCGGGCGCTCACCGACCACGCGCCCGCGGAGATCGCCACCCGCGCGACGCGCAGCGCCTCCGTACGCCTCGCGGGAGATCCCCGAGCCGCCAAGGCCGGACGCGGTTTCCTGCGTGAGGTGCTCCAGGAGTGGTCGATCGACGGCGCCCCCGCGGAGACCGCCGAGCTCTGTCTCTCCGAGCTGGTCACCAACGCCGTCATCCACGCCGGCACGAGCAGCGAGCTGACGATCACACTCGCCGGGGCCGCCCTCACGGTTGTCGTCAGCGACCTCGGTGGGTCGGCCGGTCCCGACGAGGTGGCCGCTCCGCACCTGTCGGACGACGACGATCCGCTGCGGGTCTTCGGCCGCGGCCTGGTGCTGGTCGACGCGCTCGCCGACAGCTGGGGCTCGGAGGCCGACGTCACCGGGACAACGTCCTGGTTCACCGTCGAGCTCGACGAGGAGCGCTCCGCCGCTTGCTAGGGCGGGCCGCTAGGTGAAGGCGTCCCAGATCAAGCCGTCGCGTGCCCGTGCTTCTGCACGAAGTCGAGCGCGGTCTGAGCGACCTCCTGCCAGCCGTGGTCGATGGTCAGCGAGTGGCCCCGGTCCGGGAGCTCGGTGATCTCGGTGACCGCGTCGTTGCGCTTCTGCCGCTTGTAGCTGGAGTTGGTGATCGCCCACGGGACGGTGTGGTCCTTCTCGCCGGAGATCAGCAGCAGCGGGCCGCGGTCCTCGGCCTTCTTGGTCTTGACCTTGACCTCGCTGAACGGGTTGAGGTTGGCCGAGGCCGCCTCGAAGAGCGGCGCGCCGGGCGCGGCCACGTGGAACTCGTCGTACAGCGCCTTCGCCTCGTCGTCGTCGAGCGCGTTGGCCCAGCCGTACTTGAACTCGTCGAGGGTCAGAGTCACGGCCCGCTTGGCGTTGGCCGGGTTCCCGAGGACCGGGAAGGCGGACTTGAGCGAGGAGGCGGGCAGCGGGAGGACGCCGCGGAACGGTGCTGGGTCGATCGCGACGGTCACGGCCGACGCGCTCTCGCCTGCGATCTTCTGCGCGATCAGGCCCCCGAACGAGTGGCCGACGACCGCGGGCTTGGTGGTCAGCTCGGCGATGGCGGCCAAGTAGTGGTCGGTGACGCCCTGGACCATCTTGTGGGCGAAGACCTCGGGGTGGTCGCGGGCCTCCGTGATGGTCGCCGGGTCATCGGGCCATGACGGCGCCAAGGTGGCGTAGCCGGCGGCCTCGAACAAGCGCCGCCAGCGGTCCCAGCTGCTCGACAGCAGCCAGAGTCCGTGCACGAAGACAACGGGCTGCTTGCCTGAGGAGTTGGCGGCGTCGATCTCGGCGCGCTCGGTGTCGGTGAGGGTCGGGGAGGAGGGGGCGGGGAGGAGGGAGAGTCCGTCATGGTCCAACGCTAGTGATCCGTCGACCCCAGGCGCATGAGCCAGATGGGTGGGCTTCAGGCAGCGACCTGGTGGTCGAGCTCCGTACGCAGCCGCGCGATGAGCCGGGCGAGCAGTCGGGAGACCTGCATCTGGGTCACGCCGATCTCCTGGCCGATCTCGGCCTGGGTGCAGCCGCGGAAGAACCGCATCTCCACGATCTTCTGCTCTCGCGGCGAGAGCCGGGCGAGCAGCGGCTGCAGCGCCGCGCGGGCCTCGGCGAGGTCGAAGCCGGGGTCGCTGAAGCCCAGGCGCTGGGTCAGCGTGACGTCGTCGTCGTGGGTCGGCGCATCGAGTGAGACCGGGGTGAAGCAACCGCTGGCGCCGAGCGCCTCGACGACCGCCTCGAGCTCGAGACCGAGGTGGGCGGCGATCTCGGAGGGTCGCGGGGCGCGGCCGTAGCGCTGGTAGAGCTCGCCCTCGCAGGCGATCATCTTCGTCTGGGTCTCCTGGATGGACCGAGGCGGTCGCACGGTCCAGCCGAGGTCGCGGAAGTGGCGTCGTACCTCGCCACGGATGGTCGGGATCGCGAAGCTCAAGAAGTCGTGGCCGCGTGCGGGGTCGAAGCCCCGCACCGCCTTGACCAGCCCGAGGTAGGCGACCTGCTCGAGGTCGTCGGTGGCGATGCCCCGGCTGCGGAAGCGACGGGTGGCGTCGACGGCCATCCGCATGTTGAGCCGGATCAGCTCGTCGTCGATCGCAGACCGCCGGTGAGCGGGTGCCTCCGCACGCTCGGCGAAGAGCCGGGCGGTGGCCTCGGAACGGGTTTCCTGCAGCGCGGGAGCAGTGAGTACGTCGTTCATCATGCGACCTCTTCGTGCCGTGTGTGGTGAGCCGACGGACCGGGGGACCGCCAGGGATGAAATGCCCGGTTTCGGACCTGCCGCAAACCACCCAACGGGGTGAACATCGGCGGCGACACGCCCCGCCTCGGTGACGAATTTTCGAGGGATGCCGGGCCTCTGACCTGCGGCTTTACCGTCGCGTCACGCACCACTGGAGGAAGTTCTCCGGACGGCTTGCGCCACCCCTCGCGCCGGGCGTACGGTTACCACTACATCTAGTACTTACACCGGTGTAGTTATCCACATCTAGTTCCACAGAGAGATGCGGAAGACCCACAGGTGACGGCTTGTTGTACACAGAGAAGCCGGCGATATCCACAGCCTCCGACACCCCTGACGGGGTGTCTGAGTCGAGCCTGGAAGGGGGTTCCGCGATGCACTGTCCTTACTGCCGGAACACCGACACCCGGGTCCTCGACTCGCGGGTCGCCGACGACGGCGGGTCGATCCGCCGCCGGCGTACCTGCTCGGCCTGCGCGAAGCGGTTCACGACCGTGGAGCTGATGCAGCTGACCGTGCTCAAGCGGTCGGGGGCGACCGAGCCGTTCACGCGGGAGAAGGCGATCAGCGGCGTCCGGAAGGCCTGCAAGGGCCGCCCGGTCACCGAGGACCAGCTCGCCTGCCTCGGCCAGGCCGTCGAGGACGCGCTGCGTCTCGAGGGCGCCGCCGAGATCCCTGCTCACGAGGTGGGCCTGGCGATCCTCGGCCCGCTGCGCGAGCTCGACGAGGTCGCCTACCTCCGGTTCGCGAGCGTCTACCGCGCGTTCGAGTCGGCCGACGACTTCGAGGACGAGATCGCCGACGCTGCGCGCCGAGCGCGCGGTCGCCCAGTCGGACTCGGTCGTCGAGCCCGTCGAGACCCAGCCCGTTCCGACGGGCTGACCCAGACCGCCCGGCGTGTGTAGTGGGGAAGCTGCACGCGCCGGGCGCACCAACGTCGGTACCGACCACTGTCGGTGCTAGCAGCAATGATCGAAACAACGAACCTCGACGAGACGGGACCAAGAGGGATGACGGAGACGGTGAGCGGCAAGGCTGCCAAGGCAGGCGCCGGGCTGACGATCGAGCGGATCTTCAGCACGGACGGAGTGCACCCCTACGACCAGCTGACGTGGGAGCGCCGCGACGTGGTGCAGACCAACTGGAAGACCGGTGACACGGTCTTCGAGCAGCGTGGTGTGGAGTACCCCGACACCTGGTCGGTCAACGCCTCGACCATCGTCACCACGAAGTACTTCCGCGGCGCGGTCGGCACCGACGTCCGCGAGTGGAGCCTCAAGCAGCTCATCGACCGCATCGTGAAGACCTACACGAAGGCCGGTGTCGACCACGGCTACTTCGCGACCGCCGGCGACGCCGAGGTCTTCGAGCACGAGCTCACCTGGCTGCTCGTCAACCAGTACTTCTCCTTCAACAGCCCCGTCTGGTTCAACGTCGGCACCCCGTCGCCGCAGCAGGTCTCGGCCTGCTTCATCCTCTCCGTCGACGACTCGATGGACTCGATCCTGAACTGGTACAAGGAAGAGGGCTTCATCTTCAAGGGCGGCTCCGGCGCCGGCCTCAACCTCTCCCGCATCCGCTCCTCCAAGGAGCTGCTCTCCTCCGGCGGCACCGCGTCGGGCCCCGTCTCCTTCATGCGCGGCGCCGACGCGTCCGCCGGCACCATCAAGTCGGGCGGCGCCACGCGTCGTGCGGCCAAGATGGTCGTCCTCGACGTCGACCACCCCGACATCGTCGAGTTCGTCGAGACCAAGGCCAAGGAGGAGGACAAGATCCGCGCCCTGCGCGACGCGGGCTTCGACATGGACCTCGGCGGCGCCGACATCACGTCGGTCCAGTACCAGAACGCCAACAACTCGGTCCGCGTGACCGACGAGTTCATGCGTGCGGTCGAGGACGGCACCTCGTTCGGCCTGCAAGGCCCGCCACACCGGCGAGGTCATCGAGACCGTCGACGCCCGTGAGCTCTTCACCAAGATCAGCCAGGCCGCCTGGGCCTGCGCCGACCCGGGTCTGCAGTACGACGACACGATCAACGACTGGCACACCAACCCGGAGACGGGCCGGATCACCGCGTCCAACCCGTGCTCCGAATACATGTCGCTCGACAACTCCTCGTGCAACCTGGCCTCGCTCAACCTGCTCAAGTTCCTCAAGGACGACGACACCTTCGACGGCGAGCTCTTCGCCAAGGCCGTCGACGTGATCATCACGGCGATGGACATCTCGATCTGCTTCGCCGACTTCCCGACCGAGCCGATCGGCGAGACCACCCGCAACTACCGCCAGCTCGGCATCGGCTACGCCAACCTCGGCGCCCTGCTGATGGCGATGGGTCTGGGCTACGACTCCGACGGCGGCCGGGCGATGGCCGGTGCGATCACCTCGCTGATGACCGGTCAGTCCTACAAGCGCTCGGCCGAGCTCGCCTCCGTGGTCGGCCCCTACGCCGGCTACGCCCGCAACGCCGAGGCCCACAAGCGCGTGATGCGCAAGCACCAGGCCGCCAACGACACGGTCCGCACGCTCGGCATCGCCGACAGCCAGGTCCACAAGCTGGCGACCGTTGCCTGGGCCGACGTCCAGGAGCTCGGTGCCACCAACGGCTTCCGCAACGCGCAGGCCTCGGTGCTCGCACCGACCGGCACCATCGGCTTCATGATGGACTGCGACACGACCGGCATCGAGCCGGACTTCTCGCTGGTCAAGTTCAAGAAGCTGGTCGGCGGCGGCTCGATGCAGATCGTCAACCAGACGATCCCGCGGGCGCTGCGCAAGCTCGGCTACGTCGACGAGCAGGTCGAGGCGATCGTCGCCTACATCGGCGAGAACGGTCACGTGATCGACGCCCCGAGCCTCAAGACCGAGCACTACGACATCTTCGACACCGCGATGGGTGCTCGCGCCCTCAAGCCGATGGGCCACGTCCGGATGATGGCGGCCTGCCAGCCGTTCCTCTCCGGCGCGATCAGCAAGACGGTCAACCTGCCGGAGTCGGCGACCGTCGAGGAGATCGAGGACATCTACCTGCAGTCCTGGAAGCTCGGCCTCAAGGCGACGGCCGTCTACCGCGACAACTGCAAGGTCGGCCAGCCGCTCTCCGACGGCAAGGGCGACAACAAGGGCAAGTCGTCCAACGCGGACGGCGCCGAGGCCGTCGAGACCAAGGTCATCGAGAAGGTCGTCTACGCCCCGACCCGCAAGCGGCTCCCGAAGTCGCGCGTCTCGCGCACCACGTCCTTCACGGTCGGCGGCGCCGAGGGCTACATGACCTCGGGTGCCCACGACGACGGCGAGCTGGGCGAGGTCTTCCTCAAGCTCGGCAAGCAGGGCTCGACCCTGGCCGGCGTGATGGACGCGTTCTCGATCGCGGTCAGCATCGGCCTCCAGTACGGCGTGCCGCTGGAGACCTACGTCTCGAAGTTCACCAACCTGCGCTTCGAGCCGGCCGGCCTCACCGACGACCCGGACGTCCGGATGAGCCAGTCGATCATGGACTACATCTTCCGCCGCCTGGCTCTGGACTACCTGGACTTCGAGCAGCGCCAGGGCCTGGGCATCTACTCGGCCGACGAGCGCCAGCGCTACCTCGAGACCGGCTCCTACGAGCCCGTCGAGGAGACCGGCTCCGCCGCCGAGCTGATCGAGGCCCCGGTCATCGAGATCGTGGACGCCGAGCCCGTGGTCGAGGCTCGTCGCAGACCCCCGCCGCCAAGCCGACGACCGCTCACACCAGCGCCGAGCTCCTCGAGCAGATCACCGGCACCGCCGTCGACAGCCCGCTCTGCTTCACCTGCGGCACCAAGATGCGCCCCGCCGGCTCCTGCTACGTCTGCGAGGGCTGCGGCAGCACCAGCGGCTGCAGCTGATCGAGCTAACCCGAGGTCCTCTGGCGAGATCGCTCGGACCTAACCCGAGGTCCTCTGGCGAGCATCGCCAGAGGACCTCGGTGATTCACGGGCCAAGATCGATGTCGGAGACCCCGTCGTGCCATCTCTGCAGGCACGCGGACTATCTCGTCCTCATGGTTCCGCAGGCTGTCCACATCTTCGGCTACTGAGCGACGATCAGCCGGTCGTTCGCGACCATCGACGTAGCGTGGGGGCATGACTGACTACGAGCCTGCTCAGGCAGGCTGAGAGTGCGCCGCCAGATCCTTGCTGCGGCGATCACCGCTGCGGCTGCAGGCGTGGGGTTCCTCGGTACGAAGCCGGACAGCGCTTGGTATCGCTCGCTCGACAAGCCGCCGTGGCAGCCGCCCAACCAGGCGTTCCCGCTGGTGTGGACGCCGCTCTACGGGCTGATCGGCTGGGGCACCGGACGGGCGCTCGAGAAGGCAGGGGCCGACGACCGTCGGATGCTGGCCCTGACAACGGTCGATCTGGCCGCCAACGCAGGCTGGTGCTGGGCGTTCTTCGTCAAGGAGTCGCCGGCCACGGGGCTCGGCGTGATCCTCGCGCTCGATGTCCTCAACGTCGCTCTCGTGCGTGAGGCGGCGAAGCACGACAAGGTCGCGGCGGTCGCGCTGAAGCCGTACGTCGTCTGGACCGGGTTCGCGACCGCTCTCAATGCGTCGATCTGGTGGCGCAACCGATCCTGAGTTCGTACCCTTGCAGGTACGTAACCAAATAGGTACGCTCGTCTCCATGGACGCAGTGCTGCAGGCGTTGTCGGACCCGAGCCGGCGCACGCTGCTGGCGATCTTGCGGGACCACCCGGCGACGGCCGGCGAGCTGGCTGACGCGCTGCCGATCGCACGACCCGGAGTCTCGAGGCACCTGCGGGTGCTGCGGGAGGCCGGGCTCGTCGACTCGCGCCAGGAGGCGCAACGGCGGATCTACAGCCTGCGTCCGGAGGCGCTCGTCGAGGTCGACGAGTGGCTGGAGGACTACCGGGCGCTGTGGGAGAACCGGCTCGATGCGCTGCACACGGAGATCGCACGGGGAAGAAGGAGCGGAGATGAGGATCATCGGGACGATGCGGGCGATCGACGAAGCCCGGGGAGCGGTGCGCGTCGAGGACGTGTACGACACCGACATCGACGACCTGTGGGAGGCGTGCACCTCGCCGGAGCGACTGGCCCGCTGGATCGCCCAGGTGTCCGGTGATCTGCGCGAGGGCGGGATGGTGCAGGCCGTCTTCACGAGCACCTGGACCGGTCCGGGGAGGATCGAGGTCTGCGACGCGCCGCACCACCTGCTGCTCACCATGGAGCCGGGCACGGAGGACGAAGCCCAGATCGAGGCCTGGCTCACCCCGCAGGGCTCCCGCACCAGCCTGGTGATCGAGGAGCGCGGCCTACCCCTCGACTCGCTCTACTTCCACGGCGCCGGGTGGCAGGTCCACCTGGAGGACCTGGCGCGTTCGCTCGTCGCCGACGGCTCCGCGCACGTCGGCGGCTGGTCGGAGCAGGCGCCGGCTCCGGCTTGGAAGACGCGGTGGACCGAGCTCACTCCGGTCTACCAGGACATGGCGGTCGACTGATGTCCGACGGGATCGCGTTGTCCGGGACCACGGTGGACGCACCCGATGCGCTCGCCCTGGCGAGCTTCTACGCCGAGATCACCGGCGGCACCGCTTCGGGTAGCGCGAGGTGGGCAGCGGTCACCGGGCCGAACGGGTTCATCGCGTTCCAGCAGGCCGACGACTTCCGGCCGCCGGAGTGGCCCGGGCAGGACGTGCCGATCCAGATGCATCTCGACTTCCTCGTCGACGACCTCGAGGCGACCGGTGCCCGGGTCATCGCCGCCGGAGCCACGCTGCTCGACTTCCAGCCGAACTCCGACCACTGCTTCGTCTACGCCGACCCGGCGGGCCACCCCTTCTGCCTGTCGACCTGGGACATGGAGGCGGTCATCGAGGGCACGTCATGATGTCGTCATGACCTTCGACGTAGATCGCGTCCGCAAAGACTTCCCGGCCATGGAGAACGGCACGGCGTACTTCGACGGGCCTGGTGGCAGCCAGACGCCGCGGCAGGTGGGCGACGCGATCGCGGCGACCCTGACCGGCGGCCTCTCCAACCGGGGCGCGGTCACGACGTCCGAGCGGAAGGCCGAGGAGGTCGTCGTCGGAGCGCGGGCCGCGGTGGCGGACCTGCTCGGGTGCGATGCGGGCGGGGTGGTGTTCGCGCGGTCGGCGACGCAGGCGACGTACGACATGTCGCGGGCGCTGGCGAAGCAGTGGCTGCCGGGGGACAACGTGGTGGTGACGCGGCTCGACCACGACTCCAACATCCGGCCGTGGGTGCATGCGGCGGAGGCCGTGGGGGCCGAGGTGCGGTGGGTCGGGTTCGACCGGGAGACCGGCGAGCTGTCGGTGGACGAGATCCGGGCGGCGCTGACCGACCGGACCAAGGTCGTCGCGGTGACAGGGGCGTCGAACCTGCTCGGCACCCGGCCGGACCTGCCGGCGATCTCGGAGGCGGCGCACGAGGTCGGGGCGTTGGTGTACGTCGACGGGGTGCACCTGACGCCGCACGCGGCGATCGACGTGACTGAGCTGGGGGCGGACTTCTTCGGATGCTCGGCCTACAAGTTCTTCGGGCCGCACCACGGGATCGTCGCGGCGGCGCCGTCCCTGCTCGAGACCCTCCAGCCGGACAAGCTGCTGCCGGCGCCCGACCGGGTGCCGGAGCGGTTCGAGCTCGGGACGCTGCCCTACGAGCTGCTGGCGGGTACGACGGCGGCGATCGACTACATCGCCGGGATGGCCTCGGAGGCGAGCGACCGGCGGACGCGGGTGCTGGAGTCGATGGCGGCGGTCGAGGACTACGAGGAGCAGCTGCTCGCGCGGCTGCTGGACGGGCTGCAGGGCATCAACGCGGTCCGGCTCTACGGATCGCCGAAGCGGCGTACGCCGACGGTGCTCTTCTCGGTCGACGGCCACGACAACCGGGAGGTCTACGAGCACCTGGCCGCGGTCGGGGTCAACGCGCCCGCGAACAGCTTCTACGCGTTGGAGGCGTCACGCTGGATCGGGCTCGGTGACGCGGGCGCGATCCGGGCCGGGCTGGCGCCGTACACGAGCGCGGACGACGTCGACCGGCTGATCGCCGGTGTCGCCGAGGTCGCGTCGTAGGTCAGTCGCAGTTGTCGCAGACGCCCGAGGCGGTGAGGGCCAGGAAGCAGGTCGGGCAGACGGCGACGACCGGCTCCAGGCCGTTGGCGCGGCGCTGGTTGGGGATGCTCGTGGTCGACACGGCCGCGGCGGTCTCGGCCTTCTCCGGGGAGAGGACGTCGAACTCGAGGTCGCGCAGCACCTTGGCGGCCCGGGTCTTGGTGCTCGACACCTCGTCAGCGGTGGCTGGGGTGCCCGTGGCCTGGCCGACGGCGGCGGCGACGATCGCCTTGGGGTCGTAGCTGTGCTCGCCGTGCCGCAGGACATAGCCGCGCGACGCAGCGAATCCGTAGCGCTCCAGGAATGCTTCCTGCCCGACCTCGTCGTACTCATGGATGGCAGCGAGCACGTGCGGGCGGGTGACTGCTGACCAAAGGACCATGTGCCAACAGTAGGTCGGCATCGGTGCGTTCCCGCATCCGGGCGCTGATCAGCTTGCCGGGGGCGTCTCCAAAGCGCTCTCGAGAACGGCGGCGACCGCATCCAGCTCGGCGGAGACCGTGGCCGGATCGCCGGCCCCGGCGAGGGCGTTGAGCCGCTGACGGGAGTCGCGTACGGCGTCGCGGAGCGGTCGTCGCCCGGGCGAGCGAGGCGTCGTCCGGAGCAGACGCCGTGAGGCCGGTGAGGGCGTCCTCGGCGGCGGTCGCGCGCTCGGCGCCGCCGGCGGACCAGGCGCCGGCCAGGCGCTCGATGGAGCCGGCGTTGCGGCGCAGCTCCGGGACCAGCTCGCGGGCCAGCCAGGCGGCCTCGGCCTCCGCGGCGGCGAGCTCGGTGTGCCAGGCCTTGCGGCGGGAGGCGCGGACGAGGAGCGGGATGGCGATCGCGGCGGCGATGGCGAGAGCGGCGAGCAGCCACCAGACCCACGACGGGATGCCGGAGTCGTCGTCGGAGGTGTCGCCGGCCTCGGGTTCGGGCGTGGGGGAGGCCGAGAGGGTCTCCGTCGGGGTGGGGGTCGGAGTCGGGGTCGGCGTTGCCGAGGGGGTCGGCGTCTCGGACTCGGCCGGCGTCGGGGTGTCGGTCACCGTCACGGTCTCCGTGGGAGCCGGAGTCGGGGTGGCGGACTTGGTGGGCTTCGGAGTCTTCGTCGGCGACTCGGACGGCTCAGTGGGGGTCTCGCTGGGCGCCTCTGTCGGAGATTCCGACGGCGATGCCGTCCGGCTCGGCGTACGCGTGGGCGCCGGCACCGTTGGCGACACCGTCACAGACCTGGTCGGCGTGGGCAGCGAGATGCCGCCGCCGTCACTGCTGCACCCGGCCAACAGCAGGGGAGCGAGAGCGGCGAGAGCCACGAGGCTCGATCGGGTGCGGGTCATCAGGTCCTCCTGGGCGGTCGTCGCTGCGACGCTAGTGCGTCGCGAAGCGGGCCGACCCCACCCGTTCCGGGTGGTCCGCGTCAGTAGCTCCGGCCCCAGACGGACCACCGTGACGCCGGCCGTCGCGGCCGGCTGGCTCATCTGGGCGAGCGCGGCGCCGGCCTCGTGGAGCCCGATGACCGGTCCGACCAGCCGGCGAGGCTGCACCGCACCGGAGGCGACGAGGTCGAGCATCGGCGGGTAGTCCCGCGCTGCCATCCCGTGGGAGCCGTGGATCGAGAGCTCCTTGGCGACGACTGTGCCCATCGGCAGCGGTGGCGTGGCGTGGTCGCCGAGCAGCAGCCCCACCTGGATGTGCCGACCCCGAGGGCGCAGGCAGGACACGGAGGCCACGGCGGTCTCGGTGGACCCGACGGCGTCGATGGACGCATGGGCGCCACCGCCGGTCGCGGCGACGATCTGCCTCGGCCGCACCCGGTCCGCCCTCGACGAGCACCTCCGCGCCCAGCTCGCCGGCGCGCTGCAGCGCGGCTGACGAGACGTCCACCGCGACGACGCGGGCGCCGAGCGCGGCCGCGATCATCACCGCGGACAGGCCGGCGCCGCCGCAGCCGTGCACGGCGACCCAGTCGCCCGGGCGGACCCGCGCGTGGGCGGTGAGTGCGCGGTAGGAGGTCGCGAAGCGGCAGCCCAGGGCGGCCGCGCTGACGAAGTCCAGGTCGTCGGGCAGCGTGACGACGTTGAGGTCGGCGGCCGGGACGGTCACCAGCTCCGCGAACGAACCCGGCCGGGTGAAGCCCGGCTGCGACTGGTCCGGGCAGACCTGCGCATCGCCCGCGAGGCAGTAGGCACAGAGTCCACAGCCGCAGACGAACGGCGCGGTCACCCGCTCGCCGATGACGTGTCCGGTCACCTGGCGCCCGACGGCGACGATCACCCCGGCGAACTCGTGCCCGGGGATCTGCGGCAGCGGCACCGGGTCGTGACCCTGCCAGGCATGCCAGTCGGAGCGGCAGACGCCGGTCGCCCGCACCTCGACGACGACCCCGTCGTCGGGACACGCGGGGTCGGGGACCTCGCGTGAGGTACGGCGTCGCGCCGTACGCGTCGTACTGCACTGCCTGCACGTCAGCTCACCTCGACTCGAAGTGGGCGCGGATGCCGGCCAGCATGGCGACGTGCGCCTTGACCGCCTCGCGGTTGGTGTAGCCGGCGAGCGGACGTGGCGCCGAGATCCGGATCCGCTCGGTGAGGCGGGTGCCGCCGTCGACGGGCTCGAAGCTGACCGTGCCGAGCAGCCGCACGCTCGGGGACTGGTAGGCCTCGGTCAGCACGTCGCCGTCCCGAGGAACCTGCCAGGCCGCCCGGTAGGCGATCCGGAAGGAGAACGGCCCCATGCTGACCCGGTCGACGACCCGGTAGGTCTGCCGGTAGCCGTCGGTGCTCGGTTACGTCGCCGTCGGGGGTCTCCGTCGGTCTGGTGACGCGGGACGACGTCGTCCCGTGCGCTCGGACTCGGGAGAGCCGGATCCCCAGGTGCGAGACGTCCGGTCATCGACGCTGGTCGAGCGCGTCGTGCGTCGAGGTGCGCACCGTGGACGGGAGAGCTCGCGGACTGACGCGAGTGGTCGCGAGCGTGCCGCCGGCCGCAGCTGCACTGCTGCTGCGTGCGAGGCCTTGGTGCGGCTCGGCGCTGCGGTCCGAGGTCGAGACCGCAGGCCGACGCTCAGGTGTCGGCTGAACGGCCCGACGACCAGGCCGATGAGCCTCAGCGGCGTCGTACGCCGCCGTAGATCCCGCGACGCACGATCCACGGCTGGAGCACGGTGTTGATCGACCAGGCAGGGAAGCGGAAGGCCTGGCCGGAAGGCGCGAAGACCTCGAGGCCGTTCGGCTGGAAGCCGAGGACCGAGCCCCAGCGGCGCCGGGGCGCCTTGAACTCCTTGAGCGGACGCCCGGCGAGGTGAGCCCGGATGTTGCCGGCGAGCAGCTTGTCCGCGCGGTTGCGGGCCGTCGAGCGCAGCGGGTCGGTGGCGGCGACGTCGCCGATGGCGAAGACGTCGTCGTGGCCGACCACCCGGAGGTCGGGGGAGACCCGGACGAAGCCGTCGTCGTCGAGGATCGAGTCGGGCAGCCAGCCGGTGTTGGGGCGGACCCGGCCGATCGCCCAGACGGTGGCGTCGGCGGGAGACGCGGGCTGGCCGGTCGACCACTCGACCGGCTCCGAGGTGATCCGGTCGCAGTCGAAGTCGGCGGGTACGACGGCGCGGTGACCCTCGTGGAGCTTCACGCCGCGCTCGGTGAGCCGGCCCTCGACCTTCTGCCACACCCGGTGGTGGTGCTGGGGGAGCGCGCGCTCGCCGGGGAAGTAGAGGTCGATCTGCTTGTCCGGCCAGGTGGTGGCCAGGTGGGCCGCAGCGCTGACGGCGGCCGCGCCACCACCGATCACGTTGATCGAGTCGGCGGCCGCGAGCTGGTCGTGCGCGGTCTGGATCCCGGCCTCGACCTCGTCGGTCGTCTGCAGGTCGGGGCGGCGCCAGAAGCCGTTGGTGACGCCGGTGGAGATGACGAGCACGTCGTACGCCTCGGTGCTCGTGGACCCGTCGGGCAGCTCGACGGAGACCGTGCGCGCCGCGAGGTCGAGCCCGGTCAGCGTGCCGTGCACGGTGCGGGCGCGGGAGAGCCGGCGGTAGCGGTCGAAGCCGATGTAGTAGTCACGCGCCCAGGTGTCGGGGCGAGACAGCCGGGAGCCGAGCTCCTGCCCGCTGACCAGCGCGGGCTTGGTCGAGACGCCGACGACGTCGACCTTCCGGGCGAGGTGGATCGCGGTCAGGAGTCCGCTGTCGCCGAGCCCGGCGACGAGGACGCCTCGTCATCGCGGCGGTCGGGGGACGCAGCATCGGGACCCGGTCGATGACGGCCTGGTACGTCGGGCGCCGCTCGAGGCTGCGCTTCTCCATCATCGGGATGCTCGCGAACAGGAACAGCAGCACCATCGCCAGCGCGCCGACGAAGACGAACCACCAGTCGGAGGGCGAGGCGGCGAGGCCGAAGATGCCGAGGGAGACCCAGAAGAGGATCTCGCCGAGGTAGTTGGGGTGCCGCGACCAGCCCCAGAGGCCCTGGTCCATGACCTGGCCGGGCTGCTTGGTCCGGGCGAAGCGGTACATCTGGCCGTCGGCCACGAACTCGAGGGCCGAGGCGCCCAGGCCGATGACGACGGCGACGATGTCGAGCCAGCCCACGTCGCGTCCGGTCCGGGTGACCGCGACGTAGACCGGCACCATGCCGAGGAAGACCTGCAGGGTCGGGATCAGGTGGATGGCGAAGAGGTCGACGAGCGGCTCAGCGGCGCCCTTGCCCTCCTTGAGCATCGGGTAGCGCCAGTCCTCGTGCGGGAAGCCCGGGAACGCGTAGACCCAGTTGCCGGTCAGGCGGATCGCCCACACCAGGATCACGCCGATCACCAGCCAGGAGCGGACGTCGTTGGTGTCCGGGGTGCTCTCGCTCCACCAGTAGATCGCCAGCAGCGGCGGCAGCACGCTCCACCACGCGTCGTAGAAGCTCGAGTTGTCGTAGGCCCGGCTGAAACCGAAGATCACCAGCGTCGCCAGTACGTCGGCGATCAGGCCGTCCAGCCACAGGTGGGCCGTGTCGGGCCCGACGTACAACCAGGCCGCTCCGACGGCGATCGCCAGGACGTAGCAGACACCGACGCGCGTCACGGACGCCCACTTGCTCATGGCGGGACCGTACTAGAACAAGTTCCAGTTTGGGGATCAATCGTGCCGGGGACGGTCCCGCCACGCGCCGGTCGCCCACAGCGCCCAGAGGACCAGGACGGGCTGGAAGAAGAGCCTGACGAAGCGCTTCTGGTCGGTGTCGAGGCCGAAGGCGTCGGTGTGCTCGGCGTACTGCGCGATGTTGCCGGGGAAGATCGCGACGAAGAACGCCGCGACGACCAGGCCGACCGGCACGCGGCCGCGGGCGAAGCCGATCAGCGCGGCGCCGAGCGAGATCTCGACGATGCCCGAGACCAGGACGACGGGGTCGTCGTCGACCGGGAACCAGTCGGGGACCTGCGCCACGAACTCGTCGCGGGCGAAGCTCAGGTGGCTGACGCCGGCGAAGACCAGGATCGCGCCGAGCAGGATCCGTGCGAGCGAGCGAGGGCGCGAGGTGGGCGACGCGTCGAGGAGGGCCATGGTCTCGACCGTAGTGCCCTGGCCCCAGCGGTCAGTCGGCTTCCCAGTGCTCACCGGAGAACGAGAGCGGCGGGGTCGGGGCCAGTCGCGCCGTGCGAGCTGTCGACGTCTCGTAGCCGCGACACAGAGGCTTCACCGGGTGGAAGCCACCCGTGCCGCCACCGACGGGCCGGGACCGCTTGGTCCAGATGTGCTCGAAGTTCCGGTTCCACTGCTTGACCAGGCGATCGCCCTTGGCCCGCAGGATGAGCTCGTCGCCGACGACGCCGGAGTGGCTCCAGTTGCTCGAGCCGGTGAAGACCAAGGACTTGGACGTGTCGTCGCCGTAGTGGCCGGAGATCGTCATGTACTTCTGGTGGCTGTACATGTCGACCTCGTGCAGCTCGTCGCAGTCCATGTCGTAGCCGTTGGCATGACGGCGGATCTCGCCGCGCTTGGTCTTCATCCCGATCACCTTCTTCATGCCCGACCCGGCGAGGGCCCACATCACCTTCACGTTGCAGCCGGCGGCGTACAGGTGCCGGAGCTTGCGGGCGATGTAGATGCCGCGGTCGTCGTTCCACGCGTGCATGGAGACCCGGATCTTGGTGCGCCCGTTGATGCCGGTGCCACCCGTGGCGCCGTGGCAGTGGACCCCGTCGAGGATCTTCATGATCGGGTCGTTCTTCGACGTCGTGTGGGGGTGGGGGAGCACCCAGAGCCGGAAGTCGCCGAGATCCTTGTGCCAGTAGAGCGGCTTGGCGAGCTTGTCCTTCTTGAGCTGGCCGAACAGCTTGATCAGCTGGCCGTAGAGCTCGGGGACGTTGTTCTTGACCAGCAGGTCGTTGAACTGGTGGACCGTGGCGTTCCTGGTGAGGTTGGCCGAGCCCGTCATCACCACGTCGTGGGCCTTGCCGGTGTGCTCGAAGAGGTAGATCTTGTCGTGCAGGACGCCCTGGTTGCTGCGGCAGCCGGTCTTGCAGGTGTAGTCCCAGCTCTTCTTGTGGCGGTTGGTGCCCAGCGCGTGCTTGAGCATCATCATCGCCTTGGTGACCTGGTGGTCGTTGTGCAGCACCTGCACGCGTACGCCGCGCTTGTGGGCGTCGATCAGCGCCTGCGCGACGTTGGTCCGGTCGAACGAGTAGACGGCGATCCGGATGTGGGAGCCCTTCTTGGCGTGCTTGATCGCGCCGACGATCTGCCGCTCGATGTGGAACTTCTGGTCCGTGGTGCCCCACGGATCGTTGAAGAACCCACCGGTGGTCGGTCGCCACGGCTTGTGCGCGGCGGCCTCCGCCGGCGCGGCGGTCGGGACCGCCAGCAGCGATCCGACGAGCGCGATCGCGCCCACCACACCCAGGAACATCGATTTCACGCAAGCACCCTTCGAGTCTCGAGCCTCGAACGTCGCCGACCATAACAACCGCCCGGTTGCGGCCCGAGTCCGGCCGACCAGACGGGCCGCGCCGATTCGGCGCGAGTGAGGTGAGGCAAGGCACACTGAAAGGCATGACCGCGACGTTGGAGCTCAGCCTCCCCGCCCAGCCACGGGCTGACTCCCGAAGAGGTCGAGCTGCTCGGCAGGGAGCTCGACGCCATCCGCCAGGACGTCCTCGACACCCGTGGCGCCCGCGACGCGGCGTACATCCGACGCCTGGTGCTGGCCCACAAGCTCCTCGAGCTCGGCAGCCGCGCGGTGCTGCTCAACAGCCGCCGCAAGAGCGCCTGGCTGCTGGGTACGACGGGCCTCACGGTCGCCAAGATCCTCGACAACATGGAGATCGGCCACAACGTCCTGCACGGCCAGTGGGACTGGATGCGCGACCCGAAGATCCACTCGAGCACCTGGGACTGGGACCACGCGTCGCCGGCCCGGCAGTGGCAGCGGGCCCACAACGACCGGCACCACGTGAACACCAACATCGTCGGCATGGACAACGACCTCGGCTACGGGATCATGCGCGTCGACGAGTCGCAGGAGTGGAAGCCGCGCTACCTCGTGCAGCCGGTGTGGAACTTCGTGACGGCCTGCATCTTCGAGTACGGCATCGCGATGTTCGACCTCGACCTCGGCGACCACCTCCGCGACAAGCGGCAGATGTCGCCGGAGAAGAAGGTGGAGGTCAAGGAGACCCTCACCAAGATCCGCAAGCTGGCCGTCAAGGACTACGTGATCCACCCGGCGCTGTCCGGCCCGTCGTGGCGCTCGACGATGGCGGCCAACGCGACGGCCAACCTGGTCCGCAACCTGTGGAGCCACTCGATCATCATGTGTGGCCACTTCCCCGAGGGCGTGTCGACCTTCGAGCAGCCTGAGCTGGACGAGAAGGAGACCAAGGGGGAGTGGTACATGCGGCAGATGCTCGGCTCGGCCAACATCTCCGGCTCTCGCTTCCTGCACCTGATGGCGGGCAACCTGTCGCACCAGATCGAGCACCACATCTTCCCGGACCTGCCGAGCAACCGGTACGTCGAGATCGCGCCGAAGGTGCGCGAGGTCTTCGCCAAGTTCGACCTCGCCTACAACTCGCGCCCGCTCGTCAAGCAGGTCGCGAGCGCGTGGCACAAGGTGGTCCGGCTCTCGCTCCCGAACGGGTGGCTGGCCGAGACCAACCGCCGCAACCTGGTGCCGCAGCTGCGGCAGCTGATGGCCAAACCGGCTGCGGTCTAGGCGGACCTGGGCGGGGCCGTCGAACGGGCCACAAGCGGGTCACGGTCGGCTGGACCGACGTACGTCAGACCGAAGAGCTGAGCGCTTCCTCTTCCGCCTCGGCCTGCGGGCCGGGGACGACGTGGGTCGCGGCCTTCACGACCGGGATCAGCACCGCCACCACCGCGGCTGCGGTCGAGGTGATCGCGAGCAGCAGGAAGCCGTGGGTGTAGCCGGACTCGTGCGGCACCCCGCTGGGCTGGAGGCTGCTCGTGACGACGGTCGCGATCACGGCCGAGCCGATCGCGCCACCGACGGTGCGGATGTTGGTGTTCATGCCGCTGGCGACACCGGTCTGGCTCTGCGGGACGGCGCCGACGACGAGGTTGGACATCGCGGCGAACGCCAGGCCGAAGGCCAGGCCGAGGATCGTCGTCTCGACGAGGACCATCCAGATCTCGCCGTGGGCGAAGGCCATCCCGAAGGTGCCGATCGCGGTGAGCGCGGCGCCCACGACGAGCAGCGCCTTGGAGCCGAAGCGGGCGGCGAGGCGACCGGCGGCGATGCCACCGAAGAAGGTCGCGATCGTCTGCGGGAGCAGGAGCAGGCCCGACTCCGTGATCGAGGCGCCGAAGCCGTAGCCGGCGGCCTCGGGGGTCTGCAGGAACTGCGGCACGAAGGCGAACATGGCGTACATGCCCATGCCGAAGAGCAGGGCGACCAGGTTGACGGTCCAGACGGTCGGGATCCGCATCATCTGCATGTCGATGAGCGGCTCCTTGCTGCGAGCCTCGGCGATCACCCAGACCGGGAGCATGACCGCGGCGATCACGAAGAGCCCGATCACCTTGCCCGACGACCAGCCCCAGTGGTGGCCCTGGCTGACGCCGACCAGCAGCGCGACGAGCCACGTCGACATGAGGAGCGCCGTGCCGACGTTGATCTTGCCGGGGGTGCGCTCGGGGGACTCGGGGACCCAGATGGCGGCGGCGATCGCGGCGACGACGGTCATGATCATCGGGATCCAGAAGAGCCAGTGGTAGCTGAGCGCGTCGACCAGCGGGCCGGCGATGACCAGGCCGACGCCGCCGCCGACGGCGAGCAGCGCGGCCGCCATACCGATGGCCGAGGCGACCTTCTCGCGGGGGAACTCGTCGCGGATGATGCCGAAGGTCAGCGGCAGCACGCCGCCGCCGATGCCCTGGATCACCCGGGCGACGATCAGCACGCCGATGGTGCCGGCGACCGCGGCCAGCAGGGACCCGACAGCGAGCGCAGCGAGGGCCACGACGAGCATCCGCTCCTTGCCGACCTTGTCGCCGACCCGGCCGATGATCGGGGTGAAGATCGACGCCGACACGAGGTACGCCGTGAGCACCCAGGTCACGGTCGCCTGGTCCGTGTGGAGTGCGGCCTGGATGGTCGGCAGCACCGGGTTGACCATGGACTGGAGCAAGGAGAAGGAGGCGACACCGACGCACAGCACCAGGAAGGTGAGGCGGTAGTCGGTACGGCGTTCGATGGCGGACGTCATGCCAGAGGCAACCCCCGATCGGACTGGTTGATTCCGTCAACCACCGAAACGGTTCGTGATCCCGGCCACCTCGGAGCCACGCCGTAGCCTGGGCGGGCCATGCTCTGCCACCACTTCGACGCCGGCCGCTGCCGATCCTGCAGCGAGCTGGGCATCCCGTACGACGTCCAGCTCCTCGCCAAGCAGCGCCACGTCGAGGACCTGCTGCCCGCCGTCGAGTGGCTGGCGCCGGTCGCGAGCGCGGCGATGGGATTCCGCAACAAGGCCAAGATGGTCGTCAGCGGGACCGCCGATCAGCCGACGCTCGGCATCCTCAACCCGGCAGGAGCCGGCGTCGACCTGCGCGACTGCCCGCTGCACACGCCGGGGATCCAAGCGGCGCTCCCGGTGCTGGCCCGCTTCGTGTCGACGGCCGCGCTCACGCCGTACGACGTCCCGGGTCGGCGTGGTGAGCTCAAGTACCTGCTCGTGACGGAGTCGCCCGACGGCGAGCTGATGGTGCGGTTCGTGCTGCGCTCGCAGGAGCCGGTGACCCGGATCCGCAAGCACCTGCCTGCGCTGCGGGCCGAGCTGCCCGCCCTGGTCGTGGCGTCGGTCAACCTGCAGCCCGAGCACAAGGCGATCCTCGAGGGCGACCGGGAGATCGCGCTGACCGAGCAGGAGACGCTGCGGATGCGGGTCAACGGAATCGACCTGCACCTGCGGCCGCAGAGCTTCTTCCAGACCAACACCGCGATGGCGGCCGAGCTCTACCGACTCGGGCGGGCGTGGGTCGGCGAGGTCGGGCCGGCGTCGGTGTGGGATCTCTACTGCGGGGTGGGCGGGTTCGCGCTGAGCGTGGCGGCGCCGAGCGTCGTCGGCATCGAGATCAGCCGAGAGGCGATCGCCAGCGCGGAGCAGAGCCGCGCGGAGGCCGGGCCGACCGGGGTGCGGTTCGAGGCGGGCGACGCGACGGCGTACGCGCTGGCCGCGACCGAGGTGCCGGACCTGGTGATCGTGAACCCACCGCGCCGTGGCATCGGCCCCGAGCTGAGCGGCTGGCTCGAGTCGTCCGGCGTCGGCCACGTCCTCTACTCCAGCTGCAACGCGCAGTCGCTGGCCCGCGACCTGGCCGCGATGCCGTCGTTGCGACCGGTGCGGGGCCAGCTGCTCGACATGTTCCCGAACACCGGCCACTACGAGGTGCTCACGCTGCTGGAGCGGGTGTGATCCGGGAGCGGCTCGAGGACGAGCGACGGCGTACGACGGAGCGACTGGTCGCGCTGCGCGGTGACTACCGCGGGTTCGTCGACGCGTCGCGGGACACGAACGCCGACGACGAGCACGACCCCGAGGGCGCGACGATCGCCTTCGAGCGGTCGCAGACCGGCGCGTTGGTGCGCCAGGCCGAGCAGCACCTGCTCGATGTCGACGCTGCTCTCGAGCGAGTGGCGCTGGACACCTACGGCCTCTGCGCGGTCTGTGGTGAGCGGATCCCGGACGACCGGCTCGAGGCCCGTCCGACGGCGACGACCCACGTCGACTGCTAGCGCCACCGGCACCGTCTTCGGCTTCTGCTCGAGACGGTGCTGACGTTCAACGCGACCGTGCCGTTCCTGCTGAGCACGCTGGCCGGCGATCGAGGTGCCGGTCCCGCCCCTGGAGCCTGCCGACCGACGGCGTGCCAGACTCGCGGCCATGGAGCAGCGAACCCTCGGAAGGACCGCGCACGACGTGTCGGTCGTCGGACTCGGGACCTGGCAGCTGGGTGCCGACTGGGGTGACGTCTCGGAGGACGACGCGCGGGCGGTGCTGCAGGCGTCGGTCGACGCGGGGGTGACGTTCTTCGACACCGCGGACGTCTACGGCGACGGGCGCAGCGAGCAGGTGATCGGCCGCTTCCTGAAGGACAACCCCGGCATCACGGTGGCGACCAAGATGGGCCGCCGGATGGACCAGGTCGCCGAGAACTACAGCCCGGACAACTTCCGTGCCTGGACCGACCGGTCGCGCCGCAACCTCGGCGTCGACTCGCTCGACCTGGTGCAGCTGCACTGCCCGCCGAGCGACGTGATCGACGCGGACGCGACGTACGACGCCCTGGACGCGCTGGTCGACGACGGCGCGATCGCGGCGTACGGCGTGAGCGTCGAGACCTGTGAGCAGGCACTGTCGGCGATCGCGCGACCGCACGTCGCGTCGATCCAGATCATCCTCAATGCGTTCCGGCTCAAGCCGCTCGACGCGGTGCTGCCGGCCGCCGAGGCGGCAGGTGTCGCGATCATCGCGCGGGTGCCGCTCGCGTCGGGGCTGCTGTCGGGGAGGTACGACGAAAAGACGACCTTCGCGGCCGACGACCACCGCACCTACAACCGCGACGGCAGCGCCTTCGACGTGGGCGAGACGTTCTCGGGGGTGGACTACGAGGCGGGGGTGCGGGCGGCCCGTGAGTTCGGCGACCTCGTGCGCGAGGCCGGCCCGACCGGGCTCAGCCCGGCCGAGGTGGCGCTGGCCTGGGTGTGGCAGCGACCGGGCGTGACAACGGTGATCCCCGGCGCCCGCAACGCGGAGCAGGCCCGCGCCAACGCGGCTGCTGGTGATGCCGATGCGCTGTCGCCGGAGCTGCTCGCCGGGGTGGAGCGGATCTACGACACGTACTTCCGGGCCGCGATCCACGACCGCTGGTAGGTCAAGGCCGGTCTCAGGCCAGCAGCTTGCGGAGCTTGGCGGCTCGCAGGTGGCGGCGCTGGCGACGGCGCAGGTCGGCGCGGCCGCTGCGGACCCGCCCGTCGGTGCCCACGTCGAAGTGGGTGAGCAGCAAGGCGGTGGTTGGATCGGTGATGCCGAGGGTGGCGATCATGGTGTCCTCCTGGGTCGGTGTGATGACCCGACAGTGCGCGCCTGAGGCAGGGCGACGCCTGAGGAGAACGCCTTATTCGCGGTCGAGGACTACCTCAGAGTCGCTTGAGGAGGGTCGCCTTGGCGGACTCGAACTCCGCCTCGGTCAGCACGCCGTTGTGGCGCAGGCGACCTAGACGTTCGAGCTCCTCGAGGGCCGAGGCGGTGAGAGGTACGCCGGGCTCGGGGGTCGGCTCGGGAGCGGGCTCTGGACGGTGTCGCAGCTGGGCGCGCAGCGCCTCCACGAGAGCATTCGCCTCGCGCTTGGGGACCCGGGAGAAGGTGCGGTCCGCGCCGTCGACCTCGATGCTGACGTAGCCCGTCCACGCGCCGACCTGGGCGTTGACGCCGGTGATCCGATGGAGCGGGATCCGCTCGCCGTCGCCCGGGTCGCCCTCGGCGCGCAGGTGCAGTCCGTCATCGGTCAGCTCGACGAAGACCCGCATCCCGTCGATCATCCCCGAGGTGGAGCACCAGACCCGGTCGTCAGCCATGGTCTGGACCCTAGTCGCTAGGCTGGCACCGATGAGCGCCGAGGACTATTGCGAACTGTGTGACCTGCCGAAGTCCACGTGCATCCACGGACAGCCTCCGCCGCCCGTGGTCGCCACGCCTGCCCCCCGGGCGACGCCCGTCGTCCGCCGGTCGACGGCTCGTGCCGCCTCTCCCGCCAAGCCGGCCCGTTCGGTGCCGCGCAAGTGGACGCCTCCCGAGGCGTTCCAGGCCGAGATCCTCGCCGTGCTGCACGAGGCGGGTGGCGTCCTCCAGCAGGACGACCTCTACCTCGAGCTCGAGGCGCGGATGGAGGAGCGGCTCAAGGACGCCGACCGGGAGACGACGCCCGAGGGTGAGCTGCGCTGGCGACTCGCCGCGCGCAAGGCTCGGCAGGCGTTGATCGCGCAGGGCGTGATGACCAAGGGTGCTCCCGGGGTCTGGGCGCTCGCCGACCGGGCCTGACCGCACTGGTCCAGACACCCTCCAGGTTTTACCCAAGAGAGCCCTATCAGGGCGCCACGGTCCTAGCCTCAAGACGTTTGCCCACACCGACGTGAGGACCCGCTATGACCGACACGAACGACCCGTCCCGGCCCCCGCGGCCGAGCCGGTTCCGGCGCCGTACAGCGCCCCGCCCCATGCTCGGCGGTGCCGCACCGCGTCGCTGCCCGTGCGCCTACGCTACCACCGTCCTGCCGGTCGGCAAGATCCGTGCACGCTCGGCTTCTACGACCTGGTACTGGTGGTACAAGACCCACGAGGAGATGAAGGGGAACTGCGGCCAGGGCATCGGCGGCGCGCTCGCGCTGCTGCTCGCCGTCTTCTGATCGGCATCGTGATGCCCTACATCACCTCGAACGAGGTCGGTGGCCTCTACGAGCGCGCAGGGCCAAGCGAAGCCGGTCAGCGGCGCCACCGGCCTGTGGTACTTCCCGGCCTGCTTCATCCTCATCGGCCCGATCGTCTGGTTCGTGAAGACCAACGGCGCGCTCAACGAGTACTGGCGCTCGCAGGGCGCCCAGGGCTGAACCGAGCCTGATCCGTCGGTCAGGTGACGACCTGGATCTCCTCGCCGAGGCGCGCGCCTCGCTGGAGCTCCAGGTCGTCGCCGGACCAGAACTTGCCCGGGTCGTAGAAGTTCGTCGGCCGGCTCCCGTCGAGCAGACCCATCTCCGTGTACGTCGCGGCCACCACCTCGGCGCAGTAGGTGAGCTCGGCCGACGCCGCGCGGTGGACCCGCCCGCGCGCCCAGCGGCCGATCAGCTTGGCCGTCGCCGGGAACGGCGTGCCGTCGAGCCGCCCGATCGTCTGCAGGACGGCGTCCTCCATCTCGCGCGTGACCGTGCCGTCGAGCTGACGCAGCCAGGCCTGCTGCTCGTAGCGACCGGTCCACTGCTCGACCGCGTCGCGCAGGTCGTGGAGCTGGACGCCGCGATGGTGGCTGTTGGTCCACACGTCGCGCAGTCCCTTGCCGAGCTCGGCGTGCCACATCAGCGGCGGCAGGTCGTCGAGGACCACCGCCATCCCGACGTGGTTGACCGGCGCGTTGGTGAGGACCCGGATAGCGTGGTCGGCAGCCGAGTGGCCGCGAAACAGCCACAGGTCACCGGTGCGGGTCAGGTCGACCGCCTGGTCGAGCGTCAGGCGTCAGGGTCATGGAGAGGAGTCCTCGTGAAGCTCTGGAAGGTGCTCGGGCTCGCGGGCGTGGCTGGAGTGGCCGCCACCGGCGCCATCATCGCGCGCGACCAGCGTCAGCGTGCGCAGCTCACGCCGGAACAGGTCCGTGATCGCCTCCGCGAGCGGCTCGCGGAGTCGGAGGGCTAGTCCCAAGTCGGTTCCCAGTCGCCTCCAAGCGCGGGCGCGCACGATGGGCCTGCCCACCAGGGAGGTGGGCGCCGACCGAAGGGAACCGACCATGAAGACCACGATGCTCGAACGTCGCAACGCCTGGCGTTCGCTCTCGCAGCAGGACAAGCAGCAGCGCCTCCAGACGATCCGCCGACGGCAACAGCGACAGGTGGAGTTCGAGATCCTTCGACTCTCGCACCTGCGGTGAGGCCCCCAGACGGCCGGCAACCACGTCCCTCGGACAGGTTGCCGGCCGCTTCTGCATTTCGTGGCAACTCGTCACTCTGGTCGTGCGGACCTGGTGGGCGGACAGCGGTTGTCGCTGGCGGTCACCTGGCGCGTCGGTGGCCGGTCGGTCGCTGGCCGGTTGCGCCAGACGCGGTCGGCGATCCGAGTCAGCCATCCGCGGTAGCCGCCCCTGTCCGCTGGCGGAAGGTACTCACCGCCCTGTTCCTCCAGGTAGTCGGCGAGCTCCTGCTCGGATGAGAAATGGTCCAAGCACCCACTCGATCTCGTTCACGCAGCGTCGCGCGCTCTGCAGGCGTTTCAACCAGGAACGCGTCGATCGACGCCTCCTCGGTGCCATAGTCCTCGGGCCAGTCCTGGTTGAAGTAGATGCCGACGAAGCTCCAGCAGCGTCGGGTGGTCTTGTTCATGAACACCTCCGTCATGGCTGCGGGAAACGCTGTCTTGATCCAATAACCATCTGGCATCCCCGGGTCTCTGACAAGGATGACTCGCACTCCCGTGACCTCAGCTGACATCGCCGGTACGGTCCGACTGAGATGCCGGTGACTTCGTCGAGCATGTCGTCGACCCGCATCTGAGGCGCGGTGTCGCGCAGCCAACGATCGATCTCGCTGGAGTTTCTGCGCAGCAGCGTTCGCGACAAGTCGGTCGGCCTCGGCCCTCGTCGATGAACGACGACGCGTGTCGCGCGGTCGGGTGTCGTGAGACGCGCGCTGCGAGGTAGTCGACCGACTTACCGGTGTGCCTAGCCAGCGTGTGTCCGCGGCCGGCTCCCTCGCTGCGCGAGCGAGACCTCGCCAGGCTCGATCGGCCGGAGCCGGCTGCCGCGCCGTCTCCCGCCTCCATCAACGATCACCCGAGCCCCGTTGATCCGCGAAGCACGCCGCCCGATCTCGCCGGCGGATAACCGTGATCGGCCGCATCTCCAAGGCAGTGCTGCCGGTAGCGAGCCGGAGCGCGTCGACGATCCCCTTGAGCTCGCGGGCGGCGGCGGCGAGGCGGGCGCTGCCGGCGGCGCCGGCAGCGGGGCCGGCGAGGCCGGCGGAGAGGAAGGAGAGGCCGACGCCGATGGCCGCGCCGACGCCGAGCTCGACGGCGAGCTCGCGGAGCATGCCGAGCATGTCGCCGCGCTTGGCGTCGACCTGGTCGGCGTAGGTCTCGCAGGCGACGGCCATCGCCACGAGCTGGTCGGCGAGGTCGTCGACGCGGGAGCTCAGGTCGCGGATGGCGGCGACAGCGAGCGGGATCTCGGGGGAGACCTCGGCGTCGAGGGAGGCGAGCGCGGTGCTGCAGTGGGCCGTGACGAGCTGCACCGAGGTCGCGGCGGTGCGCCAGGTCGAGGCGGCGACGCGGACCCGGTCGGTGTCGGCGTTCGGCCACACGATGTCGGCGAGGTGGTCGAGCACCCAACCGGCAGCGCCGGGCGGCGAAGGATCGGCGGCGCCGAGCGACGACGGTGGTGACGTGAGGGCCAGGCCGACGCAGTGGTCGGCGCGGGTGGGCGGTCCGGCGACGGCGTAGCCACCCGACATCGCGTCGGCGGTCCGGTGGTTGGCCAGCGACGCCTGGGTCAGGTGCGCCAGCGCGCCGAGAGCACCGACCAGGTCGGCCACCGCGCCGACGCAGGACGCCGCCGCTTCGTCGTACGACGCCGCGAACTCGGTCGCGGTGGAGTCGTCGCCCGCCATGCCGGCGCACGACGTCAACGATCCGCGCAGCCGCTCGCCGGCCCGCGCGACCAGGAGGTTGCCGCTGACGAACGAGTCGACCGCACCGGCGTAGCCACGCTCCTCGACCAGGACCCTCATCGGACCTGCTCCCACATCCGCACGTTGGTCGCGACCGCCGACGAGTAGTTGCCGTGCGCACGATCGGCGGCGGCCCTCATCACGGCCAGCGCGTCGCGCATCTCGCGGAAGCCGGTCTCCCACTCGGCCTGAGCGGCGGCCTGCGCATCGGAGGCCGCGCCGGACCAGGTGAGGTGCAACCCGGCGACGGAGCGGCCGACCTCGTCGAGCAGCGAGTCGAGATCACCGCCGCAACGCGCCATCTCGTCGATGGACGCCAGCAGCTCGTCGAGGTCGACGCCGTACATC
Organism: uncultured Actinomycetota bacterium; assembly: GCA_963696245.1. GTDB lineage: Bacteria > Actinomycetota > Actinomycetes > Propionibacteriales > Nocardioidaceae > Nocardioides. The sequence goes on along the minus strand of CAVOJM010000010.1, from coordinate 115,596 downwards.
AGCCGAGCCTCACGGCGAGTCGGTCGAGCGAGCTGCCGGACGAGGAGTCGGACTCCGAGAGCCGCTCGTGGGCGGCGTCGAGGAGCTCGCCCATCGTGGTGAGGCCGTGCAGGACGGTGTCGGCGGCTGTCTTCCAGTCCGCCCAGCCCTCGGCGTACGCCGAGGCGGCGGGTCCGGTCCAGCTGCCGTCGAGCAGGGCGTCGACCTCACGGGCGACCCGGGCCCGATCAGCACGCAGCTGGTCGGCGGCCCGGCGTACGTCCGCGACGGCAACGCAGAAGGCGGTGTGGTCGAGGGTGATCATGCCGGGAGGATTCCCGGCGATCACCCGCGATCACACCGCCCATCTGCGACCTGTGGATAACCCGCCTACGGCAGCGGGTCGACCTCGTCGTAGCCACCGATGCCCGCGGCCAGCAGCCCCAGGTGGTGGTTGCCGTCGCCGAAGAGGTGGTCGAGCGCGGTCAGCCGGCTGGTGTAGGTGCCGATGCTGTACTCCGCGGTCATGCCGATGCCGCCGTGCAGCTGGATCGCCTCCTGGCCGATGTGCCGGCCGGCCCGGCTGACGCCGAAGGACGCCCGCGAGGCAGCGTCCGCCGCCTCCTCGCCGGAGCCGTCGGCGAGCACCATCGTCGCCCACACCGCGAGGCTGCGGGCCAGCTCGAGCGACACGTACATGTCGGCCGAGCGGAAGGTCAGCGCCTGGAAGGTGTTGAGCGTGACGCCGAACTGCTTGCGGCTCTTGAGGTACGCCGACGTGTTCTCCAGCGCCACCTCCATCAGCCCGATCGCCTCGTTGGCGGCGGTGATCCGGGCGATGTCGAGGACGCGGGCGATGATGCCCGCGCGGTCACCGACCGCGCCGAGCGGCACGGCCGGGGTGTCCGAGAAGGCGACCTTCGCGGCCCGACCGCCGTCGTGCGTCGGCGTAGCCGTCGCGCGTGAGCCCGGAGGCGTCGCCCGCGACCACGAAGAGGCCGGTGCCGCCGTCGGGCAGCGCTGCGCTCACGAGGAGTACGTCGGCGCGCGCGCCGTTCGGGACGGGCTCCTTGACGCCGGTCAGCGTCCACTCGTCGCCGGAGCCGGTCGCCGTGACGGCCGACGCGGTCGGCTGCCAGCGCGAGCCCGGCTCGGCGTGCGCGAACGCGGGCACCAGCTCGCCACCGGACAGGCCGCCGAGCAGCTCGGTCTTCTGCTCCTCGGAGCCGGCCGCGGCGACCAGGCCGCCGGCCAGCACCACCGAGGTCAGGAACGGCTCGGGCGCGAGCACCCGGCCGAGCTCCTGCGCGACGATGCCGACCTCGATCGCGCCGGCACCCATGCCGCCGTACTCCTCGGCGAAGGGCAGCCCGAGCACGCCCATCTCGGCGAGCTGGGTCCAGACCTTCTCGCTGAAGCCGGGGTCCTCGGCGACCGTGCGGCGGCGGTTCTCGTAGTCGGAGTAGGCCTTGCCCACCAGGCCGCGGACGGCCTCGCGCAGCGCCTGCTGCTCGTCGTCGTAGGTGAAGTCCATCGTCTGCTCCTCAGAGTCCCAGGATCGTGCGGGCGATGATCTGGCGCTGCACCTCGTTGGAGCCGCCGTAGATCGAGGCCTTGCGGAAGTTCAGGTAGACCGGCACGGAGTGCGTCGGCCCACCAGGGCAGGTCGGTGCCGAGGGCGCCGCTCGCCACCGACGCGGGGCCGGCGAGGTCGACGACCAGCTCGGTCACCGCCTGCTGCAGCTCGGTGCCCTTGAGCTTGAGCACCGACGACGCCGGGTGCGGCTTGCCGTCGGCGGAGTTGGCGACCACGCGCAGCGCGGTCAGCTCGAGGGCGAGCAGCTCGTTCTCGAGCTCGGCGATCCGGGTCGAGACCAGCGGGTCGTCGAGCAGGGTGCCGTCGCCGACCGAGATCGAGCCGGCGAACTCCTTGGCCTGGGCGAGCGCGCGCTTGGTCGCGCCGACCGGCGCGACGCCGACCCGCTCGTTGCCGAGCAGGAACTTGGCGTAGTCCCACGCGCGGTTCTCCTCGCCGACCAGGTTGTCGACCGGGACCCGCACGTCGTCGAACCAGACCTCGTTGACCTCGTGGCCGCCGTCGATCAGCTCGATCGGCCGGACGTCGACGCCCTCGGAGGTCATGTCGATGAGCAGCATCGAGATGCCGGCCTGCTTCTTCACCTCGGGGTCGGTGCGGACCAGGGTGAAGATCCAGTCGCCGTACTGACCCAGCGTGGTCCAGGTCTTCTGGCCGTTGACGACGTACTCGTCGCCGTCGCGGACCGCGGTGGTGCGCAGGGAGGCGAGGTCGGAGCCGGCGTCGGGCTCGGAGAAGCCCTGCGACCACCAGATGTCGAGGTTCGCGGTCTTCGGGAGGAACTTCTCCTTCATCTCCTGGGTCCCGAACTGCGCGATGACCGGGCCGATCATCGAGGCGTTGAACGCCAGCGGCGTCGGGACGCAGGCGCGCTGCATCTCCTCGTGCCAGATGTGGCGCGCGCAGCGGGGTCCAGTCCTGGCCGCCCCACTCGACCGGCCAGTTCGGCACGGCGAGCCCGGCAGCGTTGAGGATCTGCTGACTCTCGACGATCTGGTCCTTGGTGAGCTCGCGGTGATCGCGGACTGCGTCGCGGATCTCCTGGGGGACCTTCGTGGTGAAGAACTCCCGCATCTCGTCGCGGAACTCGGCGTCCTCCGCCGACAGCGCCAGCTGCATGTGTCGTACCTCCTGATGGCCGGACTGCGTCCCACGCTACCGGCAGGTAGGAAGGAACCGGGGGCGAGCCCTCGCGAAGCGGACGTATCCTCCAAGAGTGCGTCGGGTCGCAGTGGCTCTCGTCGCCGCTGCTCTCGCCGCGGCGGTCCCGCTGGCGCCCGCGCTCGCCGACAGCACCGTCGTCGTGCCCGGGCTCGTCTTCCCGAGCGGCCGCGCCGCGCAGCTCTCCTTCGTCGGCTGCGACAACCCCTACCAGCGCAGCGCCGAGGTCCCGCAGCCCGCGATCGGGCTCGGCCCCGACCAGGCGCCCGCCGGCGAGCGCTCCGTCGGCTTCGACCTCGCCGGCGGCGACGCGGTCGGCTCGCTGCACTACGTCGACTCGATGGCGACGACCACCGTGGCGGGCATGTCCGTCGACGCCCCGGACGGCGCATCCGGCGTGACGTACGCCGGCTACCAGGAGCCCGCCGACAGCGGGACCGGCCTGGTCTGGTTCGGCCGCGCCGCGCTCTCGGCTGCCGGCGGGTCGGCTGGCACGCGGTCGACGTCGCCGGCCTGCAGTTCACCTGGACCAAGTTCGACATGCTCAGCCAGCAGCAGATCGGGTCGTCGGCGGGTACGTCGAGGATCCCGGCGTTCGTCGGGCGCACGGCGGCGACGGTCCGGGCTTCTTCACGATCGGCTTCGGCTGCGACGGCGCGCGTTCCACACGGACGCCTGGCGGATCGGCAGTCCGCGGTGACGTCACGACGTACGACCTCGAGGGCCTGACCACGGCCACCTCGATCAGCGGACCGACCGACCCGGTCGACGCCGGCACTGCCCGTCACGCTCCACGGCTCGGTCGTCGACGGGTCCGGCGCGCCGCTGCGCCGACTCCCGGCTGGTGCTCGAGTCGCAGGGCGAGGGTGGCGGCTGGACGATCGTCGACGGCGCCGACGGACCGGCCGCGGACGCTGAGCGTGACCCCCGAGGAGACGACGACCTACCGCTGGCGGTTCGTCGACCGGCCGCTCGCTGCCGGAAGCGAGTCCGCGCCGTTCACAGTTGAGGTGCTGGGACAGACTGACGAACATGCCCGGACCCAGGCTGATCGACGTCCAGACGCCCGCCACGCCGCGGGGCCTGGTGATCGTGCTGCACGGCGGGGCCACCAGGCCGGGTCGTCCGGCCGTGAGTCCCACGCAGCTGTCCGTGCTGCGGATGGTGCCGATCGCCCGAGCGCATCGCGCGCACTGACGCCGACCTCGCCGTCGTCCGGCTCCTGAACACCCACCGTGGCTGGGACACCACCCACACCCCGCTCGACGACGTCGACTGGGCGCTGACCGAGCTGCGGGGACGGTACGGCGAGCTGCCGACCGGTCTCGTCGGCCACTCGCTCGGCGGCCGGGCCGCGTTGCTCGCCGGCGACCGCGCCGGCGTACGCAGCGTGGTGGCGCTCAACCCGTGGGTCTACCCCGAGGACGACGCCGATCTCTCCGGACGCCGGGTGCTGATCGTGCACGGCACCGACGACCGGATCGCGTCGCCCGAGCGGGCCCGGGCGGTGGCGCGGAATCTTGCGCGCCGCACCGAGGTTGAGTTCCGCGAGGTCCCCGGCGGCAAGCACGCGATGCTGCGCCACGGGCGCGCGTTCGAGAACGCGGCGTCGGGGTTCGTCCTCGACACCCTGCTCCGCGAACCGAGAGGAAACACCACCCCGTGAGCCAGCTCTTCACCCCGATCACCCTCCGCGACGTCACCGTCCGCAACCGGGTGTGGGTGGCGCCGATGTGCCAGTACTCCGCCGTCGACGGCGTCCCGAACGACTGGCACCTCGTGCACCTCGGCTCCTTCGCCCGCGGTGGCGCCGGCCTGGTGATCAGCGAGGCGACCGCGGTCGTGCCCGAGGGCCGGATCACCCCCGAGGACACCGGGATCTGGAACGACGAGCAGCAAGCGGCCTGGGCGCGGATCGTGGACTTCGTGCACGGTCAGGGCGCCACGGCCGGCATCCAGCTCGCGCACGCGGGCCGGAAGGCCTCGACGTACTCCGGCTTCACCGAGCAGACCGGCGGCGTCGCCGACGCCGACGGTGGCTGGACCCCGGTCGGCCCGTCGGCCACGCCGTACCCCGGCCTGCGCGACCCCGAGCCCCTCGACGCCGCCGGTATCGCTCGCGTGGTGACCGCCTTCGGCGACGCCGCCGAGCGCGCGGTCGCGGCCGGCTTCGACGTCATCGAGGTGCACGCGGCTCACGGCTACCTGCTCCACGAGTTCCTCTCGCCGCTGTCCAACCTGCGCGAGGACGAGTACGGCGGCTCCTTCGACAACCGGATCCGGCTGGTGCTCGAGGTCGTGCGCGAGGTGCGCTCGCGCGTCGCCGTCGGTGTCCCTGTGGTGGTCCGGATCTCCGCGACCGACTGGATCGAGGGTGGCTGGAGCGTCGAGGAGTCGGTGCGGCTCGCCGTGCTGCTCAAGCGACGAGGGCGTCGACCTGGTCGACACCTCCAGCGGCGGCAACGCTCCGGTCCGGATCGAGCTCGGCCCGGGCTACCAGGTGCCGTTCGCCCGGCAGATCCGCGCCGAGGCCGCGATCCCCACCGGCGCGGTCGGCATGATCACCGAGCCCAAGCAGGCCGAGGAGATCCTGGCCGAGGGCTCGGCCGACGTGGTGCTCCTGGCCCGCGAGCTGCTGCGCGACCCGCACTGGCCGCTGCGCGCGGCGTACGAGCTCGGCGAGGCGCCCGACGGTGGTGCAGTCACCTGGCCGAAGCAGTACCACCGCGCCGCACGCTAACGTGACGGGATGCCAACGCCACTCGTCGTGATGGGTGTCTCGGGCTCCGGCAAGTCGACCGTGGGTGCCGCGCTCGCGCAGCGGCTGCGGGTCCCGTTCGAGGACGCCGACGACCTGCACCCGTCCGCCAACATCGCCAAGATGAGCCGGGGTGAGGCGCTCGACGACGAGGACCGCTTCCCCGTGGCTGGCGCTGGTGGGCGAGTGGCTCGCCGTCCACGAGGACGGCGGCGTGATGGGCTGCTCGGCGCTCAAGCGCAAGTACCGCGACCAGATCCGCCACCACGCGCCGAACGTGCGGTTCATCTACCTGGAGGGCAGCCGCGACGTGATCGCGCGCTCGTCAGGCGGCGCGACCCGGCCACTTCATGCCGGCGTCGCTGCTGACGTCGCAGTTCGCGACCCTCGAGCCGCTCGAGCCTGACGAGGACGGGGTCGTCATCGACGTCGACCAGAGTGTCGACCAGATCGTCCAGGGGTATGTGGACCTCATGCACCGCGAATCCGAGGAGAGCTGATGTCCGCCGTCCTGCCCATGGACACCTCCGACCTGGTCGAGCCGGTCGCCGGCGGCTGGCAGCTGATCGCCGCGGCGCTGATCGGCATCGCGCTGATCGTCGTGCTGATCACGCGTGCTCAAGCTGCACCCGTTCCTGGCGCTGATCCTCGGCGGCCTGACCGTCGGCATCGTCGCGGGTGAGAACGTCAACGACGTCCTCGTCTCCTTCACGACCGGGTTCGGTACGACGGCCGCCGGCGTCGGCTCGTTGATCGCCCTCGGCGCGATGTTCGCCAAGCTGCTCGCCGACTCGGGCGGCGCCGACCAGATCGTCGACACCATCGTCGGCAAGGCGTCCGGCCGGATGCTGCCGTGGGCGATGGCGCTCGTCGGCGCGATCATCGGCCTGCCGATGTTCTTCGAGATCGGCCTCGTGCTGCTGATGCCGGTCATCTACCTGGTCTCGCGGCGTGCCCAGGTCTCGCTGATCACCGTCGGCATCCCTGCGCTCGCCGGCCTCTCGGCGATGCACGGCTTCGTGCCGCCGCACCCGGGCCCGGTCACCGCGATCGACTACCTGGGCGCCGACCTCGGCGTCACGCTGGCGCTCGGCCTGGTCGTGGCGATCCCGACGATCATCGTGGCCGGTCCGCTCTTCGGCAGCATCGCCGGCCGCTGGGTCGTCCTCGACCCGCCCGACACCTGGGAGGCCGAGGAGCGCGACGTCTCCGCGCGGCCGTCCTTCGGCGTCACCCTCGCGACCGTGCTGCTCCCGGTGGTGCTGATGCTCAGCAAGGCCGTCGTCGACATCATCGTCGACGACCCGGAGCGCACCATCCAGCAGGTCGTTCGACGTGATCGGCAACCCGTTCGTCGCGCTGCTGATCTCGGTCCTGGTCGCGATGGTCACCTTCGGCCGCGGGTCCGGGATGGGTCTCCAGGCAGATCTCCGACACCGTCACCGCCGCGCTGCCCGCCGATCGCCGGCATCCTGCTGATCGTCTCCGCCGGCGGTGGCTTCAAGCAGGTGCTGGTCGACACCGGCATCGGCACCCTGCTCGCCGACTGGGCGCAGGACGCCAACATCTCGGTGCTGCTGCTCGCCTGGGTGCTCGCCGTACTGATCCGCCTCGCCACCGGCTCGGCCACGGTCGCCACGATCACCGCGTCCTCGCTGATGGTCGCGCTGGTCGACGGCATGTCGACGGGCGAGGTCTCGCTGGTCGTGCTCGCGGTCGGCGCCGGCTCGCTCTTCTTCTCCCACGTCAACGACGCCGGCTTCTGGCTGGTGAAGGAGTACTTCGGGATGAGCGTCGGTCAGACCATCAAGACCTGGTCGCTGATGGAGACCGTGCTGTCCGTGACCGGTCTGGTCATCGTGCTGTTCCTGGGCATCTTCATATAGACGGCACTACGTTGCTGTCGTGAGCACGCCGGATCAGCGAGCGCGCGACAAGGACCGCGACGCCGCGATCGAGATCGTCGAGGCGGCGTGGGCCGACGGCCAGATCGTCGAGGCCGATCGCGACAAGCGCGTCGAGGAGCTGCTGCGAGCCCAGACCCTGGGCGAGATCACCATGCTCACCCACGACCTCCAGGGTGTCGCTCCGGCCGTGGTCGAACCGGTGGTGTCCGTGACGCCGGCACCCGAGATCCCGGACGGCGTACCGCTGCCGGCGCCGCCGTACTCAGCCGCCGTACTCGGTGCCGGACGTGCCGGTGCCGGCCGCTCGACCGGGCAAGCCGTCGCGGGCGATGTTCGTCGTCCCGCTGGTCGTCGTCGGGGTGGTCCTCGCCGGTGTGGGCGTCGGGATCGCCGCACTGGTCAACACGGTCAGCGACAGCGTCGACGGCATCGACCTGAGTGGTCCGTCGGGTCAGACCTACGCACCCGGGGTCGAGCCGAAGGGCGAGGACGACGTCAACGTGCTGAGCGAGCAGGGGTACGACGACCTGGTCGACGCCATCGAGAGTGCGAACGGCTCCGACCAGGCGTTCTCGGCGGTGCTCTACCCGACGTACGCCGTCCTCGGCCTGCCGGTCGACGCCACCAGCCAGCGCGAGTCGTCGTGGTACTGGAACGGCGAGCTCGAGCAGGAGGACGGGATGACGGGCACGTCGTCCGATCCGCGCTTCGCGCTTCGCGCTGTCGATCCCGCCGTCATCGTCGAGCTGGTGAAGCAGGTGCGTGGCAAGGTCGAGGACCCGACCTCGTGGTACGCCGTGATCGGCGCGCCCCGCGACGACCGCTCGATGATCTGGGCCTACGCCTCCAACGAGTACTCCGAGACGGAGTACGTCGGCGCGCGCCGCAACGGCACGATCACCTACGACTCGACGAACACTGACCGCAGCTACAGCTCGTAGAGGTAGCGACTGCTCGGGACGAGATCGAGGTCGTGGTCGGCGCCGAAGCGGGCCACGCTGGTCATCAGCTCGGTGAGTCGGCGGTTGAGCTCGGCGTCGTCACCGCGGCTGCCGTAGAACGCGTGCATGTCGGTGATGCCTGCGCTCGGGAACAGCTCCTCGACGAGGGCGTCGACGTCGGGCGCGCCGTCGGTGGCCTTCCCGACGACGATGTTCTGCACGTAGCCGAAGGTCGCCTGGGTGCGGACCGCGATCGGCGTGTGGTCGACCATCCAGATCCGCAGCCACTCCTCGCGCGGCAGGTCGGCCGGTCGCCGCAGCACGGCGATGTTGGCCAGCGCGTCCGCGCGGCTGCCGTCCCACGCCTCGGGCGGGTCGAGCCTGCGTCGCTCCTCGACCTCGTAGCCGTGGACCGTGTGTGCCGCGGTGGCGAGCACCTCGGCGACCGTGCCCGCGTCAGCGTCCCAGGTGCTCACGATCGCGCCGATCGGCTGCTCGAAGTGCGGGATCCGCATCGCCGCGGCCACCGGTGCGTCGTCGACGTTGACCTGGAGACGTCGTACGCCGGCTGCTGCCAGCGCCTCGCGCAGGCTCTGCTCGTGGAGGCTGGTGGCCAGGTCGTCGCCCCACAACAGGAACATGTTCTTGTTCACGGGGTGACGGTAGCGGGCAGTTTCCCCGGTCGGCCGGGAAACAGGACGCTGACGGGCAGAATTCTCCGGGTCAGGGTCCGGTTCTGCCTGTCAGCCCCTCAGAACCGAGCGGTAGACCTCGACGGTCCCTCGGCGATCGCGCCCCACGAGAACGACTCGATCGCGCGCGCCCGACCGGCCCGGCCCATCTCGGCGGCGCGCGCCGGGTCGGACACGACCGACGATCAGCGCGGCGGCGAAGTCGGCGACGTACTGGTCCGGGTCGAGCGGGGTGCCGGTGCCGTCGGTCGCCTGCGCGATCGGCACCAACGGCCCGGTCGTCGCCGTGCACGACGACCTCGGGGATGCCGCCGGTGGCGGTCGCGACGACCGCGGTCTCGCAGGCCATCGCCTCGAGGTTGACGATGCCGAGCGGCTCGTAGATCGACGGGCAGGCGAAGACGGTGGCGGCGGTCAGCAGCGCGACGACGTCGGCCCGGGGCAGCATCTCGGCGATCCACACGACGCCGGACCGCGACGCGGACAGCGACGCGACCAGCCCCTCGACCTCGGCCATGATCTCCGGGGTGTCCGGCGCGCCCGCGCACAGCACGATCTGCACCTCGGCGGCAGCTCGGCGCACGCGCGCAGGAAGAGCGGCAGCCCCTTCTGCCGGGTGATCCGCCCGACGAAGACCACCGACGGCCGGTCCGGATCCACCCCCAGCTCCCGGACGCGCGCAGGGTCGACGCGCGGCGCCCAGTCGGCGGTGTCGATGCCGTTGTGCACCACGTGCACGCGCGCCGGGTCGATCGAGGGGTACGACGCGAGCACGTCGTCGCGCATCGCCGCCGACACCGCGATCACGGCGGCGGCCGCCTCGTACGACGTCTTCTCGACGTACGACGAGATGGCGTAGCCGCCGCCGAGCTGCTCGGCCTTCCACGGCCGCAGCGGCTCGAGCGAGTGCGCGGACACGACGTGCGGGACGCCGTACAGCAACGACGCGAGGTGGCCGGCGAAGTTGGCGTACCAGGTGTGCGAGTGGACCAGGTCGGTCCCGGCGCAGCCGTCGGCGATCGCCAGGTCGACGCCGAGCGTGCGCAGCGCGGCGTTGGCGCCGGACAGCTCGCTGAGATCGGCGTACGACGAGGTCAGCGTCCTCGGAGCGCAGCGCGCCGAACGCGTGCACGTGCGCCTCCACGTCGGAGCGGGCACGGAGCGCACGGACCAGCTCGGCGACGTGCACGCCGGCGCCGCCGTAGACCTCGGGCGGATACTCACGGGACAGCACGTCGACTCGCACGATGCCGAACCTACTCGGTCCCACTACGTTGGGAGCATGGCGATCGGCTCCCGGAAGAAGGTCCTCGCGATCGTCCTCGCGGGAGGTGAGGGCAAGCGGCTGATGCCGCTGACGGCCGACCGGGCCAAGCCGGCGGTGCCGTTCGCCGGGATCTACCGGCTGATCGACTTCGCGCTCTCCAACGTCGTCAACAGCGGCTACCTGCAGGTCGTCGTGCTGACGCAGTACAAGTCGCACAGCCTCGACCGCCACGTCACCCAGACCTGGCGGATGTCGACGATGCTCGGCAACTACGTGACGCCGGTGCCGGCGCAGCAGCGGGTCGGCAAGAACTGGTACCTCGGCAGTGCCGACGCGATCTACCAGTCGCTCAACCTGATCAAGGACGAGAAGCCCGACATCGTCATCGTCGTCGGCGCCGACCACGTCTACCGGATGGACTTCCACCAGATGGTGAAGGCGCACGTCGCCAGCGGTGCGGCGTGCACCGTCGCCGCGATCCGGCAGCCGATCGAGCTGGCCGACCAGTTCGGCGTGATCGACGTGCACCCGAACGAGCCGTCCAAGATCCGCGACTTCCTCGAGAAGCCGACCGACCCGGTCGGCCTGCCCGACAGCCCCGGCGAGGTGCTCGCGTCGATGGGCAACTACGTCTTCGACGCCGACGCGCTGGTCGAGGCGGTCACCCGCGACGCCACCGAGATCGGCTCCAAGCACGACATGGGCGGCGACATCGTCCCGTCGTTCGTACGCCGCCAGCAGGCCGGCGTCTACGACTACAAGGACAACGACGTCGCGGGCTCGACCGACCGCGACCGCGGCTACTGGCGCGACGTCGGGACGATGGCGTCCTACTACGCCGCCCACATGGACGTCGTCTCACCGCTGCCGGTCTTCAACCTCTACAACTTCGACTGGCCGATCTACACCTCCTACGGCCCGCAGCCGCCGGCCAAGCTGGTGCAGGGAGCGGCCGGGCAGAAGCCGTTCGTCGACGAGGCCGTGCTCTCGCCCGGTGTCGTCGTCACCGGCGGCCGGGTGCAGAGCTCGGTGCTGTCACCGGCGGTCCGCGTCGGTGCCGGCGCCGAGGTCGTCGGGTCGGTGCTGATGAACGGCGTCCGCATCGGCGACGGAGCGGTCGTGCGCAACGCGATCCTCGACAAGAACGTCGTGATCCCGGCCGGTGCGCAGATCGGCATCGACCTCGACGCCGACCGGGCGCGCGGGTTCCTCGTCGAGGACGGGCTGACCGTCCTGGGCAAGGACCAGCGCTTCTAGATCACGCCCGCGGCGCGAGCCGCGTCGCCGTACGCCACGGCCAGCGACGCGGCCGTCTCGTGCGCGTTGAGCCCGCTCGGGTTGGGCACCACCCACAGCTCGGCGCCCGCGAGGTCTTCGGGCTGCTTGCCGGGCACGGCGGCCTTGTGCGTCGAAGGCGGTGCGGTACGCCGTGATGCCGAGGATCGCGACCACGCGCGGCGCCGTACGCCGCACGGTCGCCTCGAGCTCGACCGCGCCGGCCCGCAGCTCGGCCTTGGTCAGCTCGTCGGCGCGCGCGGTCGCCCGGCGCACGATGTTGGTGATCCCGATGCCGCGAGCGCGCAGCATGTCCCGGTCGGCGTCGGTCATCCCGTCGGAGGGGCTCATCGGCTCCTCGATGATCCCGGCGGCGTGGAGCGCGGGGTAGAAGCGGTTCGACGGCGATGCGAAGTGGGTCTGCGTCGCGGCGGTCCAGAGCCCGGGGTTGATGCCGACGAACAGCAGCCGCAGGCCGGGCCCGAGCAGGTCGGGCACCTCGGCGTCGCGGTAGGTCTGCAGCTCGGCGCGGGTGAAGCGGGGCACGGCGGAGCCTGCCACGGGTGGAACCGGCGACGCGGGTACCGTCCCATCCTCATGCGACGCTTCTCGGAACGGCGCTCCTGGCCCTCCCCTGGTGGGTGCGGGACGACCGAGACCGCGACACCCCGCTGCGAGCCCAGCTCGTGTCCGGGACCGCCGGGGGGGAAGGTCGACGATGCCACCGGCTCGACGACGCAGCGGTGCGGCGTACGTCGCCCAGTTCGACGACGCGTCGCTCCGAGTGGCTGAGCGGCCGCGGCACGTCGACGACGACGGGCCTGATCGCCAGGTCGTGTCGATCGGCTGCGACGTCCGCCCGACGCGACGTCGAGGTCGGGCGATGTGCCGCCCGAGTGCCCGCGCCGATGCAGGAGTGCTCGCGCCGGTGACGACCGTCGCGCTGCGCCGTGACCGCGCTAGGGCTTCGTGTAGGTCACCTCGAGGGCGTTGGACACCCAGCGCTCGAAGCCGTCGGAGGGCGTGTTGAGCACCTTGGTCTTGCCGCCGGCCCTTGCCGACCATCGTCGACGAGCCGCCGCCGTCGAGGTTGATCGCCTCGTCGGCGCCCAGGTCGATCATCAGGTTGGCGAGCTCGACCATCGTGTAGCCGCGGCTCTTGCTCGACCGGCCGTCGATCACCAGCATCAGCACCTCGCCGGTGTCGTCGTCCACGCCGACGGCGGTCCGCGGGTGCAGCTCGCGGTCGTCGACCGCGCGGATGATGCCGTCGTTGACCAGGAAGTGGTTGCCGCTGATCGCCATCTGCGGGTGGTCCTGGAGCGAGAAGGACACCCGCAGCCGGTCGCCCTTCTGGAACTGCTTCAGCTGGTCGGCGCCGATGCCCCGGCCGATCAGCATGGTGCCGGGGATCGGCTTGTCCGCCGTGAGCTTGGTGCCCTTGCCGACCACGACGCCGTTCGAGGAGCGAGACGTAGCGGACCTGCTCGCGCTGGCCCTGGGTGACGCCGTACCCCGCGGTCTGGCCCCAGCCCTTGGTGTAGATCCCGATGCCGCCGGGCGTGACGAACGGCGAGTTCAGGTTGGTGACGTCGATCTCGGGGTGGTGCCGGATCCGCGCGTGCATGGGCAGGTCGGTGATCCCGGGCTTGCCGTGCTTGTCGATGTAGAACGCGTTGTTCCAGCCGTCCTGGCGCCCGTGCAGCAGGCCGCGCTGGCGGTCCTTGCCGAGGCCGAGGGGAGCGCCGGTGTGCCCGATGTCGTAGAAGTCGCCGTTGACGCCCGCGACCGCGTGGTCGGGAGCGATCAGGTCGATGACCGGTGCCACCCGGCGAACGGTGCCCTTGCTGGCGTAGTCGATGCGCACGCCCGGGGTGCGGGTGTCGACCGTCAGCAGGTGGGCCTGGATCGGGCCGCGGGCGTCGGTCTGGCTCCACCGGGTGTAGGTCACGCCGGGCGCGATCTGCCAGCTGACCCGATCTGAATCGGTCGTCGCCGCGCGCTGGCGGGCGGTGATCGGTCCGGCGATGGTGCCCGGTTCGTCGCCCGAGCTGTCGCTGCGGGTGCAGCACGCGCGGCTGGTGACCGGTCGGTGCTGCCGACGGCTGGGTGGGGTCGCCAGCGAGGGCTGGCCCGGCACCCGCGAGGGTGCACGCAGCCAACCCCGCGACAAACCAAGGACGCACCCGCACCTGGTCAACGGTAAGTCGGGAACCCGTCGTTCTGGGGAACCCTTGATGCGTGTCCCGTTCCGATCCGGGCCAGGTGCAGGCCGCCGACCGGCGAGCCGCCGGTCACCATCGGGTGAACGTGACCACCCCCGCCCGGTGACCGCCGAACGGCCGTTCCCACAACTAGCCTCAGCCCGTGGGTCAGCCGTGGAACACCTTCGTCGAGGGCGACAACCTCGACGTGCTGCCCACGCTGGCCGCCCGTCTGGGAGGCCCGGTCGACCTCGTCTACATCGACCCGCCGTACAACACCGGCAACGACTTCGCCTACCACGACGACTTCCGGGAGAACGGCGACCGGCGGCTGCGGCACCAGGCCTGGGTGGCGATGATGCGGCCGCGGCTGGCGGCGGCCCGCGACCTGCTCGCCGACCACGGCGCGATCTTCGTCAGCATCGACGACAACGAGGTCGCCCACCTGCGGCTGCTGATGGACGAGGTGTACGGCGAGGAGAACCTGCTCGCCCAGGTCGTGGTCAACCTCAACCCCAAGGGCCGCCAGCTCGGCAAGGGATTCGCGACGAGCCACGAGTACCTCCTCGTCTACGCCAAGGACGCGCGCCGTGCGTCCTCGACGCGAGCAGCAGCGAGTCGGTCGACGCGCGCGACTTCCCGCTGGTGGCCGACGACGGTCGCCGCTTCCGGCACCTGCCGCTGCGCAACACCAACAAGAAGTTCAACCCGGTCACCGCGCGCACGCTGCACTTCACGGTCTGGGGTGACCCCGACACCGGCCGGGTGAGCACCTCGCCGTTCGACGGCGCGGTCGAGATCGGCCCGGTCTTCGGCGACGGGACGCCCGCCGTGTGGCGGTGGAGCCGGCCGCTGATCGACCAGCGCCCCGACGACCTGGTGTGCCGCGTGGTCAAGGGCCGCACGGGTGAACGCGTCGACGTCTTCCAGCGCGACTGGCTGCACCCCGACACCCCGGGTGGGCGGCGCAAGAAGCTGCGGACCATCTGGCTCGCCGAGGAGATCGGCTCGACCGACACCGCGGTCGCCGAGCTCAAGGAGCTGGTCGGCCACGTCTTCGAGTCGCCCAAGCCGACCGGGTCTCGTACGCCGGATCCTCGGCACCATGCCCGACGACGCCCTGGTGCTCGACTTCTTCGCCGGCAGCGGCACGACCGGTCACGCGGTCGCGCTGCAGAACGCGCGCCGACGGCGGCACCCGGCGCTGCGTGAGCGTCAACTCCGCCGAGCCGACCCGGGTCGGCTCCAACGCCCACGCCGCCGGCCTGCTCACGGTCGCCGACATCACCCGGTCGCGGCTGCGCGCGGTCGCCGAGACCGTCGGTGGCGGCTACGAGGAGCTGCAGGGCGGGGCGTTCTCCTAGACCCCGGCGGCCTTCTCGATGGCGGAGACCTCGCCGTCGAGGTGGACAACAGCCGCTGCAGGTGCGGGACGGTCCGGCGGCAACCGGTCAGCCCGAAGCCGAGGTTGCCGTCGTAGGAGATGCACGTGATGTTGAGTGCCATCCCGTTGATCGGGATCGACAGCGGGTAGTGGCCGACCATCTTGGCGCCGTTCCAGTACTGCGTGTCCCGCGGCCCGGGCACGTTGCTGATGATCAGGTTGTACGGCGGACGCACGATGCCCTGCATGCGCAGGATCGGCGCGAGGATCGCCGGCGCCTGGCCGAGCGCGCTCATCGCCATGATCTGCATCGGCGTCATCGACGCCAGCGCCTCCTTGCCGTCGGTCATCGCCGCCGAGATGCTCAGCAGCCGGTCGAGCGGGTCCTCGAGGTCGGTGCCGAGCCGGCACATGACCGCGCCGACGGCGTTGCCGCCCTCGGTCGAGGCGATGTGGGACTCCTTCGCCTTGAGCCCGACCGGGACCATCGCCACCAGGGGCGCGTCCGGCAGGGCGTCGAGCTCGAGGAGGTAGCGGCGTACGGCGCCGCCGCACATCGCGAGCACCACGTCGTTGATGGTCGTGCCGGTCGCCGTACCGATCGCGCGGAGTCGCTCGATCGGCCAGTCCTGCGCGGCGAAGCGTCGTGACCCGGTGATCGACTGGTTGAAGATCGTGCGCGGGGCGTAGAGCGACACCGACGACGTCTCGTTGCGCACGCTCTTGCTCAGCGTCTTGATCAGGGCGCTCGGCATGCCGGCCGCCTCGGCGGTGAT
The DNA here is from genome assembly GCA_963696245.1 of uncultured Actinomycetota bacterium. Taxonomy (GTDB): domain Bacteria; phylum Actinomycetota; class Actinomycetes; order Propionibacteriales; family Nocardioidaceae; genus Nocardioides. The sequence continues at coordinate 99,655 of CAVOJM010000010.1, read as the reverse complement.
GCCGAGCGCCGAGCGGAAGGCCTGCGCCGGGATCTCGCTCAGCCCACCGTCGGTCGTGCGTGCGCACCGGCCGCTCACGGCGGGTGCGCGCGTCCCACGGCGGCGGCATGTCGCGCAGGTCGGGGTCGGGGCTGAGCGTGCTCTGCACGCAGCCGCATCGCGGAGATGCCGTCGACCAGGGCGTGGTGGACCTTCGTGTAGAGCGCCACCCGCCCGTCCCGCAGTCCCTCGATGACGTGCGCCTCCCACAGCGGCCGCTCCCAGCGCGAGCCGGGTGCCGTGCAGGCGGCTGCTCAGGTCGAGCAGCTCCCGGATCCGGCCCGGCCTGGGCAGGGCGCTGTGCCGCACGTGGTGATCGATGTCGAACTGCTCGTCCTCGACCCAGACGAGCTGCCCGCCGGTGCTGAACGACCGGTGCGGGTGCTTGAGGAAGAGCGGCGCGATCGTCGTCGACGTCGCGCATCGACTCGTACATCTCGCGGCCGTAGTTGCGGCCTGCGCCCTCAGGCTTCTCGAAGAGCTGCAGGCCGCCGACGTGCATCGGCATGCTGCGGTTCTCGGCGAGCAGGAAACCGGTGCCCGTCGGATCGATCGGAGAAACCACGCTGCGCCCTTCGTCGAGTGCTTGGCGAGCCCGCGAGTGACGGTCGCCACAGTGCAGGGTACGGGTCAGTGCTTCTTGCCGTGCCCCTTCGCATGCCCGGGCTTCTTCGGCTTCTTCGGCTTGGGCGGCTTCGGCCCCTTCTTCGGATGGTGGGCCTTCGGCGCCTTCGGTGCGTGGTGGGTGACCGGGTCCGGTGGCGCGATCGCGGTCGCGACGGTGAGGGTGACCGGCGAGCCGACGCGGACCCGGCCGATCGGGTCGACCGCCACGACGGTGCCGACGCCGACCGCCGACGGGCGCTCCGCACGCGCAGCGGTCAGACCCAGGCCGTCGAGGGTGCGTACGCCGGCGGCGTACGTGGTGCCGAGCAGGTTGGCGTCGTCGAGGTCGACGAACCCCGTGGCCACGTGCAGCACGACGGTGGCCGGCTGGTCGCCCTCGTAGGGGCCGGGTCCGGGCGACTGGCGCACCACCGTCCCGCGGACATCGGTGCCGTCGACCGGGCGGCGGGTGACGGCGTACCCGGCCGCCTTCAGCTCACGGACCGCCTGGGCGACCGACTCGCCGCGGACTCCGGGCACGGCGGACGCCGAGGCGCCGGCCGGTGGCGTGGTGTCGTCGCCCGGCAGCAGGGCGACGGCCAGTCCGATCGCCAGCGCGAGCGCTGCCGCCGCTGCGCCGATGACCAGGCGCCGCCGACTGCGCCCGGCTGGCTCGCGGGCCGGCTTCGGGGGTGTGCGCGGCATCGGCGGCAGCACCACCGTGGGCTGTTGGTCGAGCGTGACGATCCGGCGTACGACCTCGGTCGCGGTCGGGCGGTCGTCGGGCTCGGGAGACATCATCGCGCCGACGAGGGCGCGCATCGGTGCGGGGACGTCGCCGCTCAGCTCGGGCGGCTCGTCGCGGAGTCGGGCGAGCAGGGTCGCGGCCTGGGTCTCACGACGGAACGGCGAGGTCGCGCTCAGGCACTGGTGGGCGACGATGCCGAGCGCATAGACGTCCGAGGCGGGGGTGGCTCGTTGCCCCCGTACCTGCTCGGGGCTGAGGTAGTCGGCGGAGCCGATGATCTGACCGGTCTCCGTCAGCGGCTCGGCAGCATCGGAGCGGGCCACGCCGAAGTCGACGAGCACGCTGCGGCCGACACCGGTGACGAGGATGTTCGACGGCTTGATGTCCCGGTGCACGATCCCGGCGGCGTGCGCCACCTCGAGCGCCCGGGCGAGGTCGTCCAGCAGGCGTGCGACCGTCTCCGCAGGCAGCGCCCCGTGGTCGCGCAGCAGCACGGACACCGGCGTGCCTTCGACGTACTGCATCACGACGTACGGCGTCGGGCCGGCCGGTCCCGGCGCCTCTCCGTAGTCGTAGACCTGCACGATGCCGGGGTGCTGGAGCGCGCCGGCGAAGCGGGCTTCCGCCCGTAGTCGTGCGCGTGTCACGTCGTCGACCTCGTGCGGCCCGCGCCCGTCGTGGAGGAGCTTCACGGCGACCGTGCGGTCGAGCCGGTTGTCGTGGGCGCGGTAGACGGTGCCCATGCCGCCGGAGCCGATCCGCTCCTCGAGCAGGTACCTCTCGTCCAGCAGGTCGCCGGGCGCGCGCGTCGTCACGAACGGCATGTACCCAGCCGGAGCGGTCCAGAACCCGTCCACAGGGCGACGCTCCGCAGCGCTCGTCCACAGGCCTCGTCGGCGCGGCCGCGCGATCGTCCCCGCCCGCTCCTAGCGTCGCTCCTGCGTCGGACTCGCCGCCGCAGGAGCCTCTCGGGAGCACCCATGAAGTGGAAGACCGTCCTCGCCGCGGTCGTCGCCGTCCTCGTCGTCGGCTGCGGCCTCGGCGCCGCGGCCCTGCGCCGCGTCGACGAACCACCCGGCGACACGATCGTGAAGGTCGAGGGCGACCAGGCCAACGGGTTCGGGATCTACCACTACGACGGCACCGAGGAGTTCCCGCCGACCGACTCCGAGGCGCGCGCCGAGTGCGGGGAGTACGACGCTCGCGCCGACCGCATCCGCTGCCGTGTGGAGGTCCGCACCTGGTACCGCGACCTCGGTGACCTGGAGCAGGCGCTGGACTGGGCGCACGAGCAGTGACGCTTCCCGGGTTCCTGGGCGTGGCAGGATCGCGCCCATGGAGGCGGGACCGCTCGACCGGATGTGGCGCGTCGGCCGGACCTCCGTCCGGGCGCGGATCAAGCGGTTGCAGTCCAAGCGTTGGCAGATCGGTCAGTGCGCGATCGCCGCCGGTGTCGCCTGGCTGATCGCGGCCGACGTGCTCGGCCACCAGAGCCCGTTCTTCGCTCCGGTGGCGGCGGTCGTCGCGCTCGGCACGTCCTACGGCCAACGGCTGCGCCGGGTCGCCGAGGTCACCATCGGTGTCGCGCTCGGCGTCTTCCTCGCCGACCTGCTCGTCGTCTGGCTGGGCTCCGGGTGGTGGCAGATCTCGCTGATCGTCGCGCTCGCGATGTCGGTCGGCGTTCCTGCTCGACGGCGGCCAGCTCTTCGTCACCCAGGCGGCGGTGCAGTCGATCGTCGTCGCGGGCCTGGTGGCCGGTCCGAGCCAGGCCTTCACCCGCTGGACCGACGCGCGTCGTCGGTGGCCTGGTCGCGCTGGTGGCGGCCACGGTCGTCCCGGCCGCGCCGCTGCGCCGACCTCGGGAGCAGGCAGCGGTGGTGATGCGGAAGATCGCCGGGCTGCTGCGTGCCGCCGGCGAGGTGATGGTGGACGGCGAGTCCGACCGGGCGCTCGACCTGCTCGCCGACGCGCGCACGACCGACAACCTGATCCGCGAGCTCAAGGACGCGGCCGACGAGGGCCTGTCGATCGTGGAGTCGTCGCCGTTCCGCGTGCGACACAAGGGCGACCTGCGCAAGATGGTCGACCTGGTCGACCCGCTCGACCGGGCGCTGCGCAGCACCCGGGTGCTGGTGCGGCAGACCGCGGTCGCGGCCTACCACCGGCGACCGGTGCCGGGCTCCTACTCGCTGCTCGCGCTCGACCTCGCCGACGCCGCCGACATCGCGGCCGAGGAGCTCGCGGCCGACCGGATGGCGGAGGCGGCCCGCACCGCGCTGCTCGTCGTCGGAGATGCCAGCGGCCGGGTCGAGCGCACCGACGTGCTCGCCGCCGAGGCGATCCTCGCCCAGCTGCGGTCCGTGGTCGTCGACCTGCTGATGGTCACCGGGCTCGACCAGATGGAGTCCACCGACGCGCTGCCGCCTCCACGCCGAGGTGAGCACGCCGCGCTGGGTGCTGCACGTCGACCTGGACCAGTTCATCGCCGCGGTCGAGGTGCTCCGGCGCCCGGAGCTGGAGGGGCTGCCGGTCGTCGTCGGCGGCCGGGGCGACCCGACCGAGCGGGGTGTCGTCTCCACCGCGTCGTACGAGGCCCGGGAGTTCGGTGTCGGGTCCGGGATGCCGCTGCGGGTCGCGGCTCGCAAGTGCCCGGACGCGGTCTTCCTGCCGGTCGACCGCGAGGCCTACGACGAGGCCTCCGAGGAGGTGATGGCGACGCTGCGCGGCCTGGAGTGGGGCGGGGTGCGGGTCGTGGTCCAGGTGCTGGGCTGGGACGAGGCGTTCGTCGCCGCCGGAGCCGGGCCACGCCGACCTCGGTGACCCGCGGGAGTTCGCCGAGCACGTGCGCGCCGAGGTGCTGGCCGCGACCGGCCTGCACTGCTCGGTCGGGATCGGCGACAACAAGCTGCGCGCCAAGATCGCGACCGACTTCGGCAAGCCGCGTGGTGTCTGGCAGCTGACCGCAGACAACTGGTTCGAGGTGATGGGTGAGCGGCCGACGACCGCGCTGTGGGGCATCGGCGGCAAGACCGCGAAGAAGCTGGCCGCCCTCGGCATCGACACCGTCGACCAGCTGGCCGCCTCCGATGTCCGGGTGCTCGCGGCCGAGCTCGGCCCGACGATGGGGCCGTGGTTCCACCGGCTCGGCCGGGGTGAGGACTCGAGCCCGGTCGACGCCTCGCCGTGGGTGCCGCGCGCCCACGGCCGCGAGGAGACCTTCCAGGCCGACCTGGAGGATCCCGCTCAGGTCGAGGAGGCGGTCCGCGCGCTGACCCGGCGGGTGGTGGTCGACATCGACCGCGAGGGCCGTCCGGCGGCCCGGGTGGGCATCAAGGTGCGCTTCCGCCCGTTCTTCACCGTCAGCCGCAGCCTGACCCTGCCCGAGCCGACCAACGACCCCGACACGCTGGCCGAGGCCGCGGTCTCGCTGCTGGCCCGGATCGACGACGACCGGCCGGTCCGGCTCCTCGGCGTACGCCTGGAGATGGTCAGCCCAGACCCGCCCGCAGCTCCTTGACGACCGAGTCGACGACGGCGACCAGGTCGCCGCCGGTGGCCTCGGCGACCGCACGCTGGCGTTGGTAGGACGCGCCGCGGCGCGGGATGTCGGCGACCAGGGCGAGCTCCTTGGAGCAGCCGAGCCGCTCGGCGACGGGCTCGAGCCGCACCAGGAGGTCTGCCAGGTCGTCGGTGACCAGCCGCTCGTTGGACTCGGCGTCGGTGATCACGATCGCGTCGAGGCCGTAGCGCGCGGAGCGCCACTTGTTCTCCTGGACGTGCCACGGCGGCATCGTCGACAGCTTCTCGCCGGCCGCCAGGCGGGTGTCGAGGTCGACGACGAGGCAGTGGGTCAGGGCGACCAGCGCCGCGAGGTCGGAGATGTCGGAGACCCCGTCGCAGATCCGGTTCTCGAGCGTCCCGAGGTTGGCCGCGGGTCGCACGTCCCACCGGATCTCGTTGAGCTCGTCGATGACGCCGGTGGTCATCTGGTCCTGGGCGAACCGTTCGTACTCCGACCAGGTCTCGAACTGGAAGGGCAGCCCGGCGGTCGGCAGCTGCTGGAACATCAGGGCCCGGTTGGACGCGTAGCCGGTGTCGATCCCGGCCCAGATCGGCGAGGACGCCGACAGTGCCTGCAGGTGCGGGTAGTAGTTGAGCAGCGCCGACAGCACCGGCATCACCCGGTCGCGCTCGGGCAGCCCGACGTGCACGTGCACGCCCCAGATCAGCATCTGCCGGCCCCACCACTGCGTGCGGTTGATCAGCTCCTCGTAGCGGTGGCCCTCGCTGAGCTGCTGCACGGTCCACGACGCGAAGGGGTGGGTGCCGCCGCCGTAGAGGTCCAGGTCGAGCTCGTCGCCGGCGGGGACGACGGCCTCGAGGGTGCGGCGTACGTCGGTGATCGCCTCGTCGACCGTGTGGCAGATGCCGCTCACGATCTCGACGGTGTTGCGGAGCAGCTCCTTGTGCAGCTTGTTCGGGTCCGGCAGCCGTGGCTTGGCCCGCGCGAACAGGTGCGTCGCGTCGTTGCGCAGGTCGCGGGTGCGCCGGTCGACGAGCGCGAGCTCCCACTCGACGCCGAGCGTCGGCTCGGGGGAGGCGTGGAAGTCGATGCGCACGCGCACCAGCGTTCCACAGGTCAGCGGTCGGCGAGTTCGCCCACGCGGGCGAGCCAGGCGTCTGCAGCACCGTCGAACGGCGCTCGTGCCGCGATCACGTCGGCGCGCACCCGCTCGGTGGCCGCGAGCGCGGCCTTGATCACGTCGTCGGGGTAGCCGAGCTGCACCCGGTGCTCGGCGAACTCGTCCTCGTCGTCGACCCACACCCGGCCGCCCCGTGCGCCATGACCAGCGCCCGGATCACGTCCAGGTCGAGGTCGACCGCGCGCAGCAGCCGGCCGTCCCAGACCGCCGGCGTCGTGATGTCGACGTAGAGGGTGCACCAGATGCCGGGCGTGTGGAACGTCGGCAGGCACCACGCGAGGTCCGGCGGCCCGGGGGACCAGGGTCACCGCGTCGACCTCCGAGATGAAACGGGCGCCGGGCCGGGCGTTGAGCGTGCCGGCCGGTGCGCCGACCCAGTCGCCGTGCTCGTCGCTGCCGAGGTACGTCGCGTCCAGCTCCCAGTGAGGCCGATCACCCCACTTCGTCATCATCAGGCGTACGTCGTCACCGGGTGCAGGTGTCACATCGACTGTCTACCAGCCAGGTGCCACGATGGCGGCCATGTCCGACGCGCGCGAGCTCAACCTCACGCTCGACTTCTGTCTCCGGGTCGGTGAGCTGCTGCTGTCGTCGGGCGCCGGTGCAGCGGACGTGACCGCCTCGATGCAGTCGCTGGCCTGGCAGCTCGGGGTGCGGCACCCGGACGTCGACGTCACCTTCACCTCGCTGTCGATGAGCTTCCAGCCGGACCCCGAGGAGCCGGCGTTCGTGCTGATCCGCCAGGTCAAGCAGCGCGACATCGACTACGAGGACCTGACGCTGGTCGACCACCTGGTGCGCGACGTCCTGGCCGGCAACGTCGAGCTCAAGGAGGCCCGCACCCGGCTCGCCCGGATCGTGTCGTCCGGCCACACCACGCCCCGCTGGGCGGTGACCCTCGGCTGGGGCGCCATGTGCGCCGGTGTCGGCCTGCAGCTCGGCGGTGGACCGGCGGTCGTGGCGATCGCCTTCGTCGCGGCCGTGGTGATCGACCGTCTCCAGCTGGTGATGGCGCGGCGTCGGCTCCCGTTCTTCTACCGGCAGGTCGCCGGTGGCGGTGTCGCGATGCTGATCGCGGTCGCGGTGGCCGCGCCGGAGCTCGGCCTCAACACCTCGCTGGTGGTCAGCGCCAACATCATCATGCTGCTCGCCGGGATCGGCTTCATGGGTGCGCTCCAGGACGCCCTCTCCGGCTTCTACGTCACCGCGGGCGCACGGCTGACCGAGGCTCTGCTCGCGACCGCCGGCGTGATCGCGGGCGTCAGCGGCGGCCTCCAGCTCGGCGACTACCTGGGCGTCGACGTCGGTGACCTCGACGTCGGGGTGGCGGCCGACATCACCGGCGTCCCGATCACGGCGATCGGAGCAGCGATCTGTGCGGCCTCCTTCGCGTTCGCCAGCTACGCACCGCGGCGCTCGCTGATCCCGATCGGGCTCGTCGCAGCCGTCGCGATGGCGGTGTCCCAGTCGGGCAGCGTGGGTGGCTTCGGCCGCACCTGGCCGACAGCCGCGGCGGCGTTCGTGGTCGGCCTGGTCAGCTTCACGGTCGCGGGCCGGCTCCGGGTGCCGCCGCTGGTGGTCGTGGTGCCGGCCGTCGTACCGATGCTGCCCGGCCTGTCGATCTACCGCGGGCTCACGCCTGCTGACCCAGGGCGGCTACCAGACCTCCGAGGGCCTGCTCGCGCTCTTCACGGCGGCCTCGATCGCCTTGGCGCTCGCGTCCGGCGTGATCCTGGGCGAGTACGTCGCGCAGCCGCTCAAGCGCGAGGCGCACCGGCTCGAGAGCAGGCTGGCCGGACCGCGACTGGTCGGACCGATCCGGACCTCGCGGCGCACCCGCAACGAGGCCCGCAAGAAGCGCTGATCGTTCAGACGATCTGGGTGCCCTTCGGCACGAGCTTCTTCGCCCGGTTGGCGACCACGTCCTGGTAGCGCGACCCGAGCGAGCTTGGCCATCTGGTGCACCGCGTGCGCGTCGATGCCGACCAGCACCCGGGCCTTGTCGGTCTCGACGCCCTTGAGGATGATCTCGGCGGCCCGCTCGGGGCTCATCCGGGCCAGGCTTCTTGTCGAAGAACTTGGCGCTCTCCTCGCCGTCCTCCTTGGCGGAGTAGCGGGCGTTGCGGGCGATCGCGGTCTTGATGCCGCCGGGGTGCACGACGGTGACGCCGACCGGGTGGTCGGCGACGAGCATCTCCTCGCGCACCGCCTCGGACATCCCGCGCACGGCGTACTTCGCGGCGTTGTACATGCTCTGCCCGGGCATCGAGACCAGCCCGAAGAGCGAGGACAGGTTGACCAGGTGCCCGTCGCCGGAGGCGATCAGGTGCGGCAGGAACTCCTTGGTGCCGTGCACGACGCCCCAGAAGTTGATGCCCATGATCCAGTCCATGTCGGCGTACTCGAGGTCCTCGAGGTTGCCGGCCAGCGCGACGCCGGCGTTGTTGATGACGACGTTGACCCGGCCGAACTGCTCGACCACCGACAGTGCGTACGTCGCGAACGCGTCGCGGTCGGCGACGTCGAGGTGGTCGGAGCGGACCTCGCGAGCACCCGCGCGCTGGACCAGCGCGACGGTCTCGGCCAGCCCGGCGTCGTCGACGTCGGAGAGCGCGAGCAGCGAGCCGCGCCGGGCCAGGTCGAGCGCGAGCGCGCGGCCGATGCCGGAGCCGGCTCCGGTGATCACGACGACCTTGTCGTCGAACGTCTTCATGCGGGGAGGTCCTCTCGGGTGGTGGTGCGTACGTCGTAGGCGTCGGCGTCGAAGCTCGCGAGCTGGCGCCGGAAGGTGAAGGTGGACTTGGGCCAGAGCGTGGTGTTGCGGCCGTGCTCGTCGAGGTACCAGCTCTGGCAGCCGCCGGTGGTCCACACGGTGCGCTTCATCCGGCGCTGCAGGCCGGCGTTCCAGCTGCGGGTGGCCGCGGCGCGCGGCTCGACCGCCGCCCAGCCGCGGGCCGCGCATGGTGCGGATCGCGTCGCGGAGGTAGGCGACCTGCGACTCGATGATGAAGACCATGCTGGTGTGGCCCTGGCCGGTGTTGGGGCCGACCAGCATGAAGAGGTTGGGGAAGCCCGGCACGGTGGTGCCCTTGTAGGCCGCCATCCCGCTCTCGCGCCAGACGTCGGCGAGGGTGCGACCGGTCGGCGCCGGTGATGTGCTCGGTCGATCGGCAGCTCGGTCGTGTAGAAGCCGGTCGCGACGACGAGCACGTCGATCGGCCGCTCGACGCCGTCGCTGGTGACGACCGCGTTGCCGGTGACCTTGGCGATCGGGTCGGTCACGAGCTCGGTGTTGTCGGCGGCGAGGGCGGGGTAGTAGGTGTTGGAGCGCAGCACCCGCTTGCAGCCGAACTCGAAGTGCGGCGTGACCTTCGCGCGCAGCTCGGGGTCGGTGATGCCCTTGGCGATGTTCGCCTGCGCGGCCTTCTTGCGCCGGCGCGGCGATCTTCGGCTCGATCGTGAACGCGGGCACGTAGCCCTCGTGGGCCCAGTAGATGCCGGTGCGGTAGAGCTTGCCGCAGCCACGGGAACCGGCGCAGCGCCTGCCGCTCGAGCGGCTTGTAGACCCGGTCGTTGCGGGGGATCACCCAGGGCGCGGTGCGCTGGTAGACGTCGAGGTGCCCAGCGACCTGCTGCAGCTCCGGGACGATCTGGATCGCCGAGGCGCCGGTGCCGATCACGGCGACCCGCTTGCCCGTCAGGTCGACGGAGTGGTCCCACCGCGCGGAGTGGAACAGCTCGCCCTGGAAGGTCTCGATGCCCTCGATGTCGGGCAGCTTGGGCTCGGACAGCCCGCCGGCGCCGACGATCAGGGTGCGCGCGACGACGGTGCGGGTGCCGGTCGGGCCGGTGATCTGGGCGGTCCAGCGGCCGGCGGCCTCGTCCCAGGACGCGTCGTCGAAGCTGGTGTCGAACACGAACCGGTCCAGCGTGCCCGAGCGCTTCGCGACCCCGCGGATGTAGTCCTGGATCTCCGGCTGGGGGAGTAGGAGCTGCGTCCACTCCGGGTTGGGCGCGAAGGAGAAGGAGTAGAGCTGGCTCGGGACGTCGCACGCGGCGCCCGGGTAGGTGTTGTCGCGCCAGGTGCCGCCGACGTCGGAGCCCTTCTCGACCACCAGGAAGTCGGTCTCGCCGTCCTCCTGGAGCTTGATCGCGGCGCACAGTCCCGCGAAGCCGGCGCCGACGATGAGATGGTCGACGTGCTGGACAGGTGCCGATGTCATGGCGCGACGGTACTGGCGTTATTGAATGACTGTCAATAGAGTGAGCGCTGTGACCACCACCACACGCACCCGGCTCTCGCCCGAGCAGCGCCGCGAGCAGCTCCTCGACCTCGGCGTACGACTGCTGGCCACCCGTTCGCTCGACGAGCTGTCGATCGACCTGCTCGCCGAGGAGGCCGGCATCTCCCGCGGCCTGCTCTACCACTACTTCGGCAGCAAGCAGGCCTTCCACGAGGCCGTCGTACGCCGGGCCGCGGACGACCTGATCGAGCAGACCGCGCCGCCCGCCGGCGGTGACCCGCTGGTGCGGCTGATGACGTCGGTGACGGCGTACGTCGACTACGTGATCGCCAACCACGAGGGCTACGTCTCGCTGGTGAAGGCGGCCGCCGGCGGCAACGAGAGCCTGCGGGCGATCTACGAGGAGGCGCGCGACGGCCTCAACAGCCGGATCTTCCGCGAGGACCCGCAGGGCGCGATCATCCCCGACACGCCGGCCTCGCGGCTGGTGGTGCGCGGCTGGTCGGCGATGACCGAGGAGCTGGTCCTGTCCTGGATCGACGACCCGCGCGGCGTCTCCCGCGAGGAGCTGCTCGACGATCGTCGCGATCTCGCTGCCCGCCGTGATCGCGATCATCCCTGCTTGATCACGGGGGAAAGCTGACGTCCACGGTCGTGTCGCCGGGCTGTGACGTGAGGCCGACCTGGCCGCCGTGCGCGGTGACGATGGCCTCGACCAGGGCCAGGCCGAGCCCGACGCCGACCTCGGCGCCGCGGGTGCGGGCGGCGTCGCCGCGGGCGAACCGCTCGAAGGCGTGCTCGGCCAGCCCCGGCGGGAAGCCCGGGCCGTCGTCGTGGACGGCGAACCCGTCGCGACGCACGGTGACCGTGACGGTCGTGCCGGCCGGGGTGTACTTGCTGGCGTTCGTCAGCAGGTTGGTGACCACCTGGTGCAGGCGCAGCTCGTCGCCGGAGACCTCGTACGGCGCGTCCACCGCGTCGTCCGGGACGTCGAGCCGCCACCGGTGGTCGGGCGCGACGACCCGGGCGTCGGAGACCGCCTCGAGCAGCAGCCGGGTCAGGTCGACCGGCCGGCGCTCCAGCGGCCGCCCGGAGTCGAGGCGGGCCAGCAGCAGCAGGTCCTCGACCAGCGAGGTCATCCGGCCGGACTCCTCCTCGACCTTGTCGAGGGCGGTCCCGACGACGGCCGGGTCGTCGGGCCGGCGGCGGGCCAGCTCGGTGTAGCCCGCGATCGTCGCGAGCGGCGAGCGCAGCTCGTGGGACGCGTCGGCGACGAACTGCCGCACCTGCTGCTCGCTGCGGTGCCGGGCGGCGAGCGACGTCCCGACGTGCTCGAGCAGGGTGTTGAGCGCGGCGCCCACCTGGCCGACCTCGGTCCGCTCGTCGGTGAGGTGCGCGGGCACCCGCTCGGTCAGCTCGATCTCGCCCTCCGCGAGCGGCAGCTCCGACACCGAGTGCGCGGTCGCGGCGACCTCGCGCAGCGGCCGCAGCTGGCGGCGTACGACGACCAGGGCGGCGCCGGCCGCGACGATCACCGCGAGCAAGGTCAGGATCGCCTCGAGCTGGACCAGGTTGGTCACGGCGTCGTCGACGTCGGTGGACGGCAGGCCGCTGATGACGGTGGCGTTGCCGGCATCGATCGCGATCACCCGATAGGACCCGATGCCGTCGAGGTCGACCCCGTGCACGTCGCCGTCGGTCGGCACCTCCGCAAGCTGGTCCAGAGCCTCGGCCGAGACCTCGGTCGGCGCCGCCCCGCGCTCGCCGCTGATCACCTGGCCGCTCGGGTTGTCGCCGAGAATGGCGAGCAGCGTGCCTGGCGCTTGGGCATCGGACCGGATGCCGGACGGTGGCCCGCCCGGCGGACCGAACGCCCGGGAGAGCGACGACTTGACGTCCTGGTCCAGCTGGTCGGTCAGGTAGGTGCGCATCGCCAACGTGGTCGCGGTGCCGATCAGCACCGAGACGACGAGCACCAGCAGCACCGTCGTGACGACGAGGCGCGAGGTGAGGGACGCGAAGTACCTCGTCATGTGGTCGGCTTCAGGACGTAGCCGGCGCCGCGCATGGTGTGGATCATCGGGTCGCGGCCGGAGTCGATCTTCTTGCGCAGGTAGGAGATGTAGAGCTCGACCACGTTGGCCTGGCCGCCGAAGTCGTAGTTCCAGACCCGGTCCAGGATCTGCGCCTTGCTCAGCACCCGGCGCGGGTTGCGCATCAGGAAGCGCAGCAGCTCGAACTCGGTCGCCGTCAGGGTGATCTCCTCCCCGCCGCGGCGTACCTCGTGGCTGTCCTCGTCGAGCTCGAGATCGCCGACCACCAGGACGGACGTCGTCTCGGCCTGGCGTGCCCCGGACCTCCGCATCAGCCCGCGCAGCCGGGCGACCAGCTCCTCGAGCGAGAAGGGCTTGGTCACGTAGTCGTCGCCGCCCGCGGTCAGGCCGGCGACCCGGTCCTCGACGGCGTCGCGGGCGGTGAGGAACACGACGGGTACGTCGGGCTCGGTGGTGCGCACCCGGCGCAGCACCTCCATGCCGTCGAAGTCGGGCAGCATCATGTCGAGCACGATCGCGTCGGGCCGGAGGTCCTTCACGGCCGCGACGGCCTTCGACCCGGTGTGCGCCATCGACACCTGCCAGCCCTCGTAGCGCAGCGCCATCGAGACCAGCTCGGCGATGTTCACCTCGTCGTCGACGACGAGCACGCGCAGGGGAGATCCGTCGGGTCGGGTCAGGTCCATGGGCCACACCTTGCCGGTGCTGTCTGTGGCTTTCCTGTGAACGTACTGTGCGCTGCTCACGCCGTTCTCATCGCGCTGCCACAGCGTCCTCACAGGCGCGTTCGAGACGCTGCGGCCATGACCGAGCAGACCGTCGAGCAACCGCGCGACGCCGCCTCGCCGCCCGACCGCCCGTCGCAGCCGAGGCCTCCGCGTCCGCGCCTGCGCGACCGCCGGATCGGGCTCCCGCTGCTGATCGTCGGGAGCGTGATGGCCCTCCTCCTCGCCGGCATCGTCGGCGGCTTCATCGGCTACGCCGTGCACGGCGACGGCCCCGACGGCCCGGGCCAGATCCAGCGGGGTGGCTTCGGCGGCCCCGGCCAGGGCGTCGCCCCGCCGAACGGCCAGCAGGCTCCGCAGCAGATCCAGCCGCAGGGCTAGCCGACCAGGTCCCGCACGGCCAGCGAGGCGAAGACCATCGCCGAGCCGAGCGGGGCGCCCGGTCCGGGGTAGCGCTGGCCGAACACGGACGCCGTGCTGTTGCTCGACGCGTAGAGCCCGGCGATCGGCGTACCGTCGTCGCGCAGCACCCGGCCGGCGGTGTCGGTGACCAGGCCGCCCTTGGTGCCCAGGTCGGAGAGGACGAACCGGGCGGCGTAGAACGGTGCCTGGTCGCACGGGGTGGGCGCTGCACCGCCGGTGAAGAACGAGTCGTACTCGTCCGCGCCGCGACCGAAGTCCTCGTCGACGCCGCTCTCGCAGAAGCCGTTGAACCGCTCGACACTGGCGACCAGCGCGTCGACGGGTACGCCGATCCGGTCGGCCAGGTCGCCGATCGTGTCGGCCTGCACCCAGGTGCCGGCCGCGAGGTGCTCGGCCGGATCGCCCTCGGGCATCGCGATGGCCGGCAGCCGACCGCCCTCGCGGGAGTCGAAGACGAGCCACGACGGGATCCGCTCCGGGGCCTCGGCCATGATCCGGCCGAACTGGTCGTAGGGGAGCGCCTCGTTGGCGTAGCGGTGGCCGTGCGCGTCGACCATCAGGCCGGAGCGGAAGCCGAGCGTGAACGAGCCGCCCCCGTCCGGCTGCTCCAGGCCCGGGCAGAACCAGCCGACCCCGCTGTAGTCGGTGGCGGCGCCGATCGCGACCCCGGCCGCGATCGGCTCCCCGGTGTTGGTGCCGCGTGGGGCCATCGTCCAGGCGACGTCGCCGGGCACGCCGTGCGCGGCCCGCTCCTCGGCGTTGCCCTCGAAGCCGCCGGCAGCGATCAGCACGCCGCGGCGGGCCCGGATCTCGACCGGCCCCTCGGGCGTCATCGCGGCGATCCCGCCGACCCGGTCCCCGTCGAGCACCAGGCCGGTCATCGGGAGCTCGGTCAGCACGGTGCCGCCGTCGCCCACGAAGCCCTCGAGCAACCGGGCGATCAGCGCCTGACCGCCGGAGAGCGTGTTGCGTCCGCCCTCGCCGACGCGGTCGCGCTCGACCGGCGGCCTCACGAGTGCGGCGACCTCGCGGCGTCAGGTCGCCCCGCTTGATGCTGACCGGCTGGATGGACCGCCCGATCGCGACCCGGCCCGGAGCGTCGTAGTACTCCGAGAACGGCAGCCACTCGAAGGGGATCCCGGCCTCCTCGAGCGCGGCGACCAGCTCGGGGGAGTGCGCGAGGAACGCCTCGACCCGGTCCTGGTCGGGCTCGTCGAGCACCGCGTCGAGGTAGGCGCGCGCGCCGTCGGTCGAGTCGCCGATGCCCGCGCGCTGCTGGACCTGGCTGCCGGGCAGCCAGCAGGCACCACCGGAGTACGCCGAGGTCCCGCCGAGCAGTGCGGTCTTCTCGACCACCACGGTGGACAGGCCGGCCCTCTGGGCGAGGAAGGCGCCGGTCAGGGCGCCCCCGCCGGAACCGACCACCACGACGTCGTACTCCTGCGCTTCAGTCACGCCGTGAATGTAGAACACGTTCTACGTTGCGTCCACGGCACAATGGGTGGCGTCATGACCGAGCCGCTCCAGATCACCTATCCACCGGAGCTGCCGGTCACCCAGCGCCGCGAGGACATCGCCGCCGCGATCCGCGACCACCAGGTCGTGATCGTCGCGGGCGAGACCGGCTCGGGGAAGACCACCCAGCTGCCGAAGATCTGCCTCGAGCTGGGCCGCGGGCGCGCGGCAAGAACGGCGGAGGCCTGATCGGGCACACCCAGCCGCGCCGGATCGCCGCGCGGTCGGTCGCGGAGCGGATCGCCAGCGAGCTGGGGACCGAGCTCGGCGACCTGGTCGGCTACCAGGTCCGCTTCACCGACCGCACCTCCAAGGCCAGCCGGGTCAAGCTGATGACCGACGGCATCCTGCTCGCCGAGCTGCAGCGCGACCGGCAGCTGCGCAAGTACGACACGATCATCATCGACGAGGCGCACGAGCGGTCGCTCAACATCGACTTCCTGCTCGGCTACCTCAAGCGGCTGCTGCCCAAGCGGCCCGACCTCAAGCTGATCATCACCAGCGCGACGATCGACGTGGACCGGTTCGCGAAGCACTTCGACGCGCCCGTCGTCGAGGTGTCCGGGCGCACCTACCCGGTCGAGGTCCGCTACCGCCCGCTGATGGACCTCGACGGACAGGACGAGGAGGGCGAGGTCGTCGTCCGCGACCAGACCGAGGCGATCGTCGAGGCGGTCAAGGAGCTGTCCGCCGAAGGACCCGGCGACGTCCTGGTCTTCCTCCCCGGCGAGCGGGAGATCCGCGACACCGCCGACGCGATGAAGGATCTCCCACGCACCGAGATCGTGCCGCTCTACTCCCGGCTCTCGGCGGCCGAGCAGCACAAGGTCTTCGCTCCCACGGCACGCCGGACGCCGGGTCGTGCTGGCCACCAACGTCGCCGAGACCTCGCTGACCGTCCCCGGCATCCGGTACGTCGTCGACACCGGTGTCGCGCGGATCAGCCGCTACTCGGTGCGCACCAAGGTGCAGCGGCTGCCGATCGAGCCGATCAGCCAGGCGTCGGCCAACCAGCGCTCCGGCCGGTGCGGCCGCGTCGAGGCCGGCATCGCGGTACGCCTCTACTCCGAGGAGGACTTCGAGGGCCGCCCGGAGTTCACCGACCCCGAGATCCTGCGCACCAACCTGGCCAGCGTCATCCTGCAGATGACCTCGCTCGGGCTCGGCGACATCGCGCGGTTCCCGTTCGTCGAGCCGCCCGACAAGCGCAACGTCCAGGCCGGCGTGCAGCTCCTCGAGGAGCTCGGCGCCCTGAGTGTCTCGACGAGCTCGACCAACGAGAACCTCACCAAGGTCGGGCGCCGGCTGGCCCGGCTGCCGATCGACCCGCGGCTGGCCCGGATGATCCTCGAGGCCGAGCGGCTCGGCTGCGTGCGCGAGGTGATCGTGATCGCGGCCGCGCTGTCGCTGCAGGACCCGCGCGAGCGGCCCGCCGAGTTCCAGGCCCAGTCCGACCAGCAGCACGCGCGGTTCAAGGCCGAGGGCAGCGACTTCCTGACCTGGCTCAACCTCTGGCGCTACCTCAAGGAGCAGCAGAAGGAGCTCTCGTCCTCGGCGTTCCGCCGGATGTGCAAGCGCGAGTTCCTCAACTACCTGCGGGTGCGCGAGTGGCAGGACTTCGAGTCCCAGCTGCGCCAGGTCTGCAAGGAGATGGACATCCAGGTCGGCCAGCCCGCGGACAACCCGGACGCCGACGGCATCCACCAGGCGCTGCTGTCCGGGCTGCTCTCCCACATCGGGCTGCTCGAGGAGCGCGAGAAGGAGAAGGCCGGCGGGCGGCGCCCGATGCGCGAGTACCTCGGCGCCCGCGGCGCGAGGTTCGCGATCTTCCCGGGCAGCGGCCTGGCCCGGAAGCAGCCGCAGTTCCTGATGGCCGGCGAGCTCGTCGAGACCAGCCGGCTGTGGGCGCGGCAGAACGCCGCCATCAAGCCCGAGTGGGCCGAGCAGCTCGCCGGCGACCTGGTCAAGCGCACCTACTCCGAGCCGCACTGGAGCAAGAAGCGCGCGGCGGTGATGGCCCACGAGCGGGTCACGCTGTACGGCGTCCCGCTGGTCGCCGACCGGCTGATCTCCTACGGCAAGGTCGACCGCGCGCTGTCCCGCGAGCTCTTCATCCGGCACGCGCTGGTCTACGGCGAGTGGTCGAGCCGGCAGAAGTTCCTGGAGACCAACCGCCGCCTGCTCGAGGAGGCCGAGGAGCTCGAGCACCGGGCCCGGCGGCGCGGCATCGTCGTCGACGAGCACACGCTCTTCGACTTCTACGACGCCCGCGTCGGCGCCGAGGTCGTCAGCGGCGCCCACTTCGACCAGTGGTGGAAGAAGACGCGGCACCAGCAGCCCGACCTGCTGACCTTCGACCCGTCGATGCTCACCCACGACGCGGCCGACGAGATCAGGGCGGCCGACTACCCCGAGCGCTGGGAAGCCAACTCTGATGGGGGGAGGGGCTGACCTTCCCGATCAGCTACCACTTCGAGCCGGGCTCCGCCGAGGACGGTCTGACCATCGACGTACCGGTCGCGACGCTCAACCGGGTCGAGGCCGACGACTTCTCGTGGAACGTGCCCGGCCTGCGCGAGGAGCTGGTCACCAGCCTGATCCGCAGCCTGCCCAAGAACCTGCGGGTCAACTTCGTGCCGGCCCCCAACAAGGCCCGCGAGTTCCTGGCCGCCGTGCCGCCGGGGGAGGAGCCGCTGCTCGACGCGCTCGAGCGCTGGTGCCGCTCGACGACCGGGCTGCTGGTGCCGCGCGAGGCCTGGGACTGGGACAAGGTCCCCGAGCACCTGCGCCCGACCTACCGCGTCGTCGACGACGAGGGCCGCGAGCAGGCCCGCGGCAAGGACCTCGAGGCGCTCAAGGAGCCGCTGCGCCCGAAGTTCGCGCAGGCGCTGGCCGAGGTCGCCTCGGACAGCGGGCTGGCGCGCACCGGCGAGACCTCGTGGGTCTTCGGCACGATCGAGAGCTCCTTCACCCAGCGCCGGGCCGGCCACGACGTGCAGGGCTACCCCGCGCTCGTCGACGAGGGCGGGACCGTCGGCCTGCAGGTCTTCGGCTCGGCGTCCGAGCAGGAGGCCCGGCACCGCCTCGGCGTACGGCGGCTGCTGCTGCTCGAGGTGCGACGTCGCCGGTCAAGCGGGTGCTCGACGGGCTCGACCAACGCCGAGAAGCTCGGCCTCGCCGGCTCGCCGTACCCGTCGGTCGCCGAGCTGCTCGAGGACTGCCGTGCCGCGGTGCTCCAATCCGTCGTCGACGCCCGCCCGGCGGTGCGCGACCGGGCGGCGTACGACGCCCTGCTGGCCGAGGCCGCGCGCGATCACGAGCAGCACCTGCGCGCCGTCGTCGCCGACGTGATGCGGGTGCTGGAGGCGTGGCGGACCGCCGAGAAGGCGCTCAGCGGCCGGGCCGACATGGTCATGCTGCCGGCGCTGACCGACATGCGGAGCCAGCTCGCGCGGCTGGTGCAGCGCGGGTTCGTCGGCGAGGCCGGCGCGACCCAGCTGCGCCGCTACCCGATCTACCTCGCGGCCCTCGCGCAGCGCCGCGAGAAGCTGCCGACCCAGGTCAACCGGGACCGCCAGCTCCAGGACCAGATCGCCGACCTGCAGGACGCCTACCTGCACCAGGTCGACGCGCTGCCCGACGGCCGACCGCCGGGCGAGCGACCTGCGCCAGGTGCGGTGGATGCTCGAGGAGTACCGCGTCTCGCTGTGGGCCCAGCAGCTCGGCACGCCCTACCCCGTCAGCGACCAGCGCATCCGACGTAGCCTTCAACCGTGAGCGAGCGTCCCCACCACCGCCCGATCGCGGCGGGCGGCGACTTCTTCGAGGCGCTCGTCGGCGGGACCGACCCGGCCCTGGTGAGCGAGGCCGCCGACCGGGCCGCGACCCTGCTGGTGCGCGGCGCCCGTGACTCGGACGACGCCGAGGTCGCCGAGCGGCTGCTGCACCTCGCCGACACCGAGGGCATCGAGACCATCGCCGAGGTCTGGTCGGGCGCGCCCGCCGACTCGCTCGCCGGCTGCCTGTGGCGGCTCTACCTGCTGCGCTCGTGGGTGTACGCCGACCCGGTCGGTGTCGCGCGCGAGTTCGAGGCCGGGCGGCGCAGTGCCCAGGTGGCCCGGGTGGTCGCGGGCGTCGCCGACCCGCCCGGACCCGACCAGCTCAAGGCGATGGTCGACCAGGTGCTGAGCGGGATCGCGGCGGGCGACTTCGCCGACGTGCTGCTCCGCGCGGCGGCGTTCGCCCGGGTCGTCGCGACCGGCCGGGCCGCGCTGCCGGACCCCAGCGCGGCCGAGGTGCAGCGGATGCTCGTGCTGTCCGAGCAGCTCGAGGCCGCGGGTCATGTCGAGCTGGAACAAGGACTGGGCTGATCCCGTTAGACTTGACGCGGAGTACGTCGGGCTGTGGCAGCCCCGGGTCCCAAAGTAAGCCGCTTCGAGCGGCCACGCGCCGTGAGGCGCTCCCGGTCCGGCGTACTCCTCTTCTCTACTCTCGGTCCATGCGATCCCTGCGTAGCCTGTTCCGACGCCGTCCCAAGACGAGTGGCTCGAACACCGGCAAGGTCTCCTACGCCCCGCGCGCCGACGGCCGGCCGGACCCCGGCGAGGTCGTCTGGGGCTGGGTGCCCTACGAGGACGACCCGGCGCAGGGCAAGGACCGCCCGGTCCTGCTGATCGGCCAGGACGGTCGCTCGCTGCTCGGGCTGATGCTGACCAGCAAGGACCACGACCGCGACGCCGCCGACGAGGCGCGCTGGGGCCGGCACTGGATGGACGTCGGCACCGGCGGCTGGGACCGCGAGCGGCGACCCAGCGAGGTGCGGCTCGACCGGCTGCTGCGGCTCGCGCCCAGCGCCGTACGCCGCGAGGGCGCCGCGCTCGACCGGGCGATCTTCGACCGGGTGGTCGAGCGCGCGCGTGAGTTTCACGACCTCGGTTGAGCCACCGAGTTTGCCGCGACAGTCGCTAGGGTGGCCCGGGCGCCTCCCGGGCGCGGGTGTGAACGGGTGCGGCGAGAAGGGTGCAGCGTGAGGTCGAAGCGGGGACTCGGTGCCGGGGTGGTCCTGGTGCTTGCGCTGGCGCTCGCCGCCGCTGGGTGCACCGGAGACTCGGAGGGCCCGCCGGACCCGGCTCCGCCGACGACCGCGCCGCTCACCCCGCCGCTGACCTTCGGTGTCTTCGGGCCGCACGACCAGACCGTCGCCTTCCAGGAGACTGTCGACGCCTGGAACGCCAAGCCCGACGTCAGCGAGGTCCAGCTGAAGACCTGGCCCGACCGGGCCTCGATGCGGAGCGCGATCGAGGGAGGCGCGGCCGTCCCGGACGTGTTCCTGGCCTCGCGCAGCGACCTGAGCTGGCTGCTCGAGAACGGCTACACCCAGCCCGTCGACGACCTCCTCGACGAGCGCGACGTCGACTTCGGTGACGGCTACTCGCGCGACGCGCTGGAGGCCTTCAGCACCGATGACCGGCTGCAGTGCATGCCGTACGGCGTCTCGCCGATGGTCATCTACTACAACACCGCGCTGGTCGACTTCGACCGGATGCGCGACCGCGGCCTGGATGCTCCCGACGAGGATGCGACCAGCTGGACCTTCGACCAGTTCGCGGCGGCCGCCGAGTTCGCGAGCCGTCCCGCCCGCGGCGAAGGGCGTCCACATCGCCCCGACGCTCGCGGGACTGTCGCCGTTCATCGAGTCCGGCGGCGGCTCGGTCTTCGACGACGACGACGACCCGAAGTCGCTCGCCTTCTCCAGCGACGACAGCAAGTCGGCGCTCGAGCGGACCCTCGAGCTGCTCCGCAGGCCCCAGGTCACCCTCGACGAGAACCAGCTGGCCAGCGCCTCGCCGCTGAAGTGGTTCATCCGCGGCAAGCTCGGCATGATCGCCGGCTACCGCTCGCTGGTGCCCCAGCTGCGCCTGATCCCGGGCCTGAACTTCGACGTGATGCCGATGCCGGTCCTCGACAGCTCGGCGACCGTCGGCGACGTCACCGGCCTCTGCCTCTCGCGCGACGGCGGCCAGCACCGCGGCGGGCGCCGACTTCATGGTCCACGAGCTCGCCGACGACTCGGTCGCGACGGTGACCCGCACCGGCTACCTCGCCCCGGCCAACCTCGCGGTCGCGCTGACCGACGACTTCCTGCAGCCGGGCCGCCAGCCCGAGCACGCCAACGTCTTCAACAGCAGCGTCCGCTCGATGCGGTTCTCGCCGCTGATCGACACCATCTCGGCGCTCGAGGCGACCGTGCAGCCCGAGCCTCGAGGAGCTCGTGTACGGCGTCGGCGTGCTCGACCTCGATGCCGTCACCCAGGAGATCGACGACGAGTCGAAGACCGTCCTGGACCCGGAGTCGGTCTCGCCGTCGCCGTCAGACTCGGAGAGTCCCTCGGACTAGCTGAGAGCGACTCCCGGCCGGCGGTGAGCAGGCAACCATCTGCAGCCGTCTGAGTCCGCCAAAGGGTTGCTGACTCACCGCTGACCCGCAGCGACTCCGCGGCTGACTCGCCGTCAGCAGGCGGAGCGGTGACCGGCTCGACGTCGGCGGTCAGGATCGCGTCGACGAGGACCGGGCCGGCGAGCTCGATCTGCCAGGGGCGGGCGCCGTACCCGCTGAGCTGCGTCGCCACGGCCGCGGCCAGCGCGGCCGGCTCGCGGGTGGAGGGCGGCGTCCAGAGCGTGCGGCGGAGGTAGTCGGGGGTGAGCAGGTTCTCGACCGGGAGGTGCTTCTCCTCGGCGAGCGCGGCCAGTGCCTCGCGGGCGAGGGCGAGCCGACGGGCCGCGACCGGGTCCTTCTCGGCCCAGGCGCGCGGCAGCGGCGGGCCGTCGCCGCGCGGGGAGCGGGTCGGCAGGTCGTTCTCCTCCATCGCCGCGACCTCCTGCAGCGCCGCGACCCAGCGGCTCGCGTAGCGCTCGGCGCCGCGGCCGTGGAAGCCCTTGGTCGCGAGCAGCGCGGCCTTGTCGGTCGGCATCGCCTGCGCGGCGACGACGATCGCGGAGTCGGGGATGATCCGGCCGGGCGTCACGTCGCGCTGCTCGGCGATCTCGTCGCGGGTCTCCCACAGCGCGCGTACGGCGCCCAGGGCGCGGCGTCCGCGGACCCGGTGCAGCCCGGAGGTACGCCGCCAGGCGTCGACCCGCGGGGTCGGCTCGAAGCCGCGCAGGTGCTCGAACTCCTGGCGGGCCCACTCGTCCTTGCCGGCGGCGACCAGCTCGTCGCCGAGGATCGTCGCGCAGCTCGACGAGCACCTCGACGTCGAGGGCGGCGTACTCGAGCCACGGCGCCGGCAGCGGCCGCGTCGACCAGTCGACCGCGGAGTGCTCCTTCGTCAGCCGGGAGCCGAGCAGCGTCTCGACCAGCGTGGCGAGGCCGACCCGCGGGTAGCCGAGCAGCCGGCCGGCCAGCTCGGTGTCGAACAGCGCGGAGGGGCGCAGGCCGACCTCGGCCAGGCAGGGCAGGTCCTGGGTGGCGGCGTGCAGGATCCACTCGGTGCCGTCGAGCACCTCCTGCAGCGGGGCGAGGTCGTCGAAGGCGATCGGGTCGACCAGGAACGTCGCCGAACCCTCGCGGCGCAGCTGGATCAGGTAGGCGCGCGAGGAGTAGCGGTAGCCGGAGGCTCGCTCGGCGTCGATCGCGACCGGGCCGGTGCCGGCGGCGAGGCGCGCGCACACCTCGGCCAGCCGGGGCGGGGTGTCGACGACCGGCGGCAGGCCGTCGCGCAGCGTCAGGAGCGGCGGCGCGGGCGGCTCGGGCGTGCTGGTCTCGGGCTCGTCGGGTGCGGTCGTGGTCTCGTCGTCGGCCATGAGGTCAGAGTCCGCCACCGCGCTGGCCGCGGCGGCTCGGCATCACGGTGACACCCTCGGGTACCGGCGGCAGCCCGACCGCGGTGCACAGCAGCTCGCCCCACGCCTCGACGTGCGGCGCGAGGTCGAGCGGCGCCAGGTCGGGGGAGTCGTCGGGGACGACCGGGGTCCACGAGGCGCGGATCTCGATCTGGGCGGTGCCGCCCTCGTCGGCCATCCCGCCGAAGCTCTCGGTCGCCACCCGCGTGACGGTGCCGGAGACGGCGACGTACGCCGCGCCGTGGGCGTCGAGCGCCTCGGTCAGCCAGGACCAGCCGACCACGGCCAGCATCGGGTCGGTGATCAGCTCGAGGTCGATCTCGGCGCGGGCGTAGGCGACGCAGCGGAAGGTGCCGTCCCAGGCGTCGTTGCCCGCGGGGTCGTGCAGCAGGATGATCCGCCCGGTGCCGACGTCGGTGTCGTCGACGGTGACGTCGGCGGACAGGGCGGAGGCGTAGGGCGCGATCCGCTGGGGTGCCGGCATCTCCTCGCAGAAGATCTCGGGGCGCAACCGGGCGGCGTGCATGGTCGCGACCGCCTCCCGGAACTCCGGGGGCGCGCGCGCCCGCACCCGGACCCGGGTGTGTCTCCTGACCGACGACCATGGGTTCACAGTAGGTCGGGTCCCGTTTCCCCGATGTGCGAACACGCCGACCGACCTGCGAGGCTTCAGGTCATGCCCGAGCTCCGTGACAGCGCCTTCCTCAAGGCAGCGCGGGGCGAGCCGGTCCCGCACACCCCGGTCTGGTTCATGCGCCAGGCCGGCCGCTCGCTGCCGGAGTACCTCCGGGTCCGCGAGGGCGTCGGGATGCTCGAGTCCTGCATGAACCCCGAGCTGGTCGTCGAGATCACGCTGCAGCCCGTGCGCCGGTACGGCGTCGACGCGGCGATCTTCTTCTCCGACATCGTGCTGCCGCTCAAGGCGGTCGGCGTCGACCTCGACATCGAGCCCGGCGTCGGCCCGGTCGTCGCCAAGCCCGGTGCGCACCCTCGCCGACGTCGAGGCGATCCCGGACCTCACGCCCGACCACGTCCCCTTCATCACCGAGGCGGTCCGCGGCCTGGTCGCCGAGCTCGGCGGCCACCCCGCTGATCGGCTTCGCGGGCGCGCCGTTCACCGTGGCGTCGTACCTCGTCGAGGGCGGTCCGTCCAAGGAGCACGCGAAGACCAAGGCGATGATGTTCGGCGCCCCCGACGTCTGGGACGCGCTGATGCGCAAGATCGCCGACATCTCCGCGACCTACCTCGAGGTGCAGGTCGCGCGCCGGCGCCTCCGCCGTCCAGCTCTTCGACTCGTGGGCCGGCGCGCTGACCCCGGCCGACTACCGCGAGCACGTGATGCCGCACTCCGCCCGCGTGCTGGAGCGGGCCGGCGCGCTCGGCGTGCCGCGCATCCACTTCGGGGTCGGTACGTCGAACCTGCTCGGCCTGATGGGCGAGGCCGGTGCCGACGTGGTCGGCGTCGACTGGCGCACCCCGCTCGCCGACGCGATCCCGCTCGTCGGCGACCGCGGCGTGCAGGGCAACCTCGACCCGACCCTCGTCTTCGCGCCCGCCGAGGTGATGACCGCCCGCGCCGCCGAGGTGATCGAGGCCGGTCGCGCCGCGAAGGGCCACATCTTCAACCTCGGCCACGGCGTCATCCCGTCGACCGACCCCGATCAGCTCAAGCGGCTGACGGAGTTCGTGCAGTCCTACTCCGCCGACGCCTGATCGAGCGCACCAGCAGCAGCACCGGCGGGCCGACGATCGCCACGACGATCAGCCAGGGGAGCAGTGCGCCGAGCGACGGTCGCGAGCGCCGACGGCGAAGGTGGTCAGGGCGTCCCAGCCGGCCGTGAGGCCGCTGACGAACCCGCTGTCGTCGTCAGCGACCACGACGCCTTCTTCTCCGGGATCTGGTCGACGCTGACCGTGATCGTCGAGAGCGTGGTCTGGCCGGCGAGGTAGGCCGCCTGCTTCTCCAGCGAGTCGAGGACCGCCTGTCGGCGAGAGAGCTGTGCCTCGATCGCCATGATGTCGCGGATGCTCTCGGCCCGGTCGAAGAGCGTCGTGATCCGCGCGATGCTCCGCTTCTGCACCTTCAGCCGGGTCTGGGTGTCGATCACCTTCGTGGTGACGTCGTCCTCGTTGGTGTTGGCCGACTCGAGCTCGGCGACGCCCTTGAGATCCGCCATCGCGTCGTCGAAGTGCTCGACGGGGATCCGCAGCACCATCCGGGTGTACGCCGGGTGCCCGTCGTCGTCCGTGGTCGTCTTCTCCTCGGTGACCTGGCCGCCGTAGCGCGTCGACGACCTTCTGCACCGAGAACTGCGCCTTGCCGACGTCGTCGGCCCGCAGCGCCACGTTGCCGTGCTTGATCAGCGCACGCTCGAGCTGGTCCGGCTGCGGGGCGTTCGCCACCGATCGTGCGGACCCGCGTCGGCGACGCTGAACATGCCGTCCGCCGGTGAGGGCGCCGCCGCCTCCGGTGCGTCCTGCGCGCTGCCGCCCGCCGCGACGTCGGACGTCGAGCCGGAGTCGGCGGAGTCGCCGCCGCTCGAGCACCCCGCTCCGAGCGCGAGAGCGAGGACGACCAGGGCGGGGGCGAAGGCGCGGGCCGGGGTGAGCTTCATGCCTGGTGGGACGCGACCTCCACCTAGTCGGTTCCCGCACTGCCGTGGCGGTGGGCCCGGGCGCGGGTGACCAGCGCTGCTCTCCAGGTCGCGGACCGGCGCGCGGCACGTGCTGCTGGCGGCGCTGGCGCAGGACCAGGCTGACGCCGGTGCTGTCGTCGGCGATCGGCCGGTGGGTGATCAGCCCGGCCTTCTCCATCGGGTCGCCGACCACGCTGTAGTCGGGCAGCACGGTGAAGCCCAGGCCCTCGGCGACCATCACCTTGCCGAGCTCGGCACCGTCGGTCGTGTAGGACACCGACGGCATCTCGGCGCCGAAGAGCCGGTGCGCGAACCGGTGCATCAGGTAGCCGGCCCGCATCGCGACGAACGGCTCGGCACGCAGCTGGTCGATCGTCACCTGCGTCTCGCTCGTCAGCGGGTGGCCGCTGGGGGAGCACAGCGATCGGGCGGCCGTGCACCAGGATCGTGCTCACCAGGTCGGTGGGCTGGTCGTCGCCGGCGAGCACGTTGACCAGGCCGAGGTCGATGGTGCCCTCGCGCAGGCCCTGGTCGATGTCGGCCTGCTGGGTGTTGAGCACCTCGACGGTGCCGCCGGGGTGGACGGAGCGGAACTCGCGGACGGCGGGCACCAGCAGCGTCGACGTCGCCGTGCTCACCGTGCCGATGCGTACGACGTGGTGGCCGGCCTGCTGGTCGCCGGCCGCGGTGCGCAGCCGGTCGACCGCCTCCAGCACCTCGACCATGTACTGCTGGAGCTCGCGCCCACGGCGGCTGATCCGCGCCCCCGACCGGCGCCGGTCCAGCAGCGAGACGCCGAGCTCCCGCTCGAGCTTGGTCACCGCCTCGCTGAGCGCCGGCTGGGAGATGTGCAGGTGCTCGCTGGCACGGCGCAGCGACCCGTGCTGCGTGACGGCGGCGATGTACTCGAGCTGCTCGATGCGCACGCGGACTCCTTGAACCTGCTCGATAGTCGAGTAGATTGCTCGACAATGGCTGTCGAGATCGTAGCCCGCATCGATCTTCAAGTGAAAGGCAGAGCCTTTCACCCCATCGCCAGAAACGGGAGCGTGGTGGGCAGTCTCGCCTTGCACTCGGCGTCAAAGTCCAGCAATCTAGTCGACATACAGGTGTAGAGGAGTCCCGGGATGAGCGCAGCACTCGAGCTCGAGAACGTCGTACCCCTTCTCGACCCCGCGGCAGCCGTGCGGGTCGCGGCCGAGCTGTCGGTCGAGCTCGCGGTCGGCGCCGCCCAGCGCGATGCCGAGCGGATCCTGCCCGCCGCACAGATCGACGCGCTCTCGGCCTCCGGCCTGCTCGGGATCACCGTGCCGGAGGCGTACGGCGGGGCCGACCTGCGCGCCGGCGCGGTGGCCGAGGTGTTCCGGCTGCTCGCGATCGGCGACCCCAACGTCGCGCAGATCCCGCACAGCCACTTCGTCTACGTCAACGCGCTGCGCCACCAGGGCACCGGCGCCCAGCAGGCGTTCTTCTTCGGCGAGGCGCTGTCCGGCAAGCGCTTCGGCAACGCCCAGTCCGAGGTCGGCACCAAGCACGTGCGCGACTTCCGGACCACCCTGCGGCCGGCGGAGAGCGAGGCGCACGACGACGTCTGGGTCCTCGACGGTGAGAAGGGCTACAGCACCGGCGCGCTCTTCGCCGACTGGATCCCGGTGCTCGCCCACCTCGGCGGACGACGGCCCGATGCACGTCGCCTGGGTCGATGCCCGCGCCGACGGCGTCACCGTCGTCGACGACTGGGACGGCATGGGGCAGCGCACCACCGCCAGCGGGACCGTGCGACTCCAGCACGTGCTCGTGCACCGGTCGCGCATCACGCCGTACCACCTGACCTTCGAGGGTCCGCAGACCTACGGCGCCTTCGCCCAGCTGCTGCATGCGGCGATCGACACCGGCATCGCGCGGGCGGCGCTCGACGAGGCCGCCGCCTTCGTGACCACCAAGAGCCGGCCCTACCCCGACGCGGGGTCGAGCGGGCCGCCGACGACCCGCTGGTCGTGCACGCGTTCGGGCAGATGGAGCTCGAGGTCCGCGCAGCGGAGGCCCTGCTCGCCGAGGCCGGGCTCGCCGTCGAGCACGCCGATCGTCACCTCGACCGAGGAGACCGCGGGCGAGGCGAGCCTCGCCGTGGCGGCGGCCAGGGCGTCCAGCGCACGTGCCGCGGTCGAGGTCGGGAGCCGTATGTTCGAAGTTGCCGGCACCCGGTCCGCGCTCGCCTCGCTGAACCTCGACCGGCACTGGCGCAACGCACGCACCCACACCCTGCACGACCCCGCGTCCTGGAAGGTGCAGCACCTCGGGCGGTACGCCGTCGACGGGACGCTCCCGCCCAACCACGGTCAGCTCTAGGAATCTCGATACGCCCGCTCGTACCTCGCGGGCACTCGATCACCGAAAAGGAAGTGATGAGCAACCTGAAGTTCCACTGGTTCCTGCCCACCAACGGAGGTGACGGCCGCCAGGTCGTCGGCGGCGGCCACGGCGTCGAAGCCGGCGCGTCCGGCCGCCCCGCCACCGTGCCCTACCTCGGCCAGATCGCGCGCAGCGCGGAGCAGCTCGGCTTCGAGGCCGCGCTGACCCCGACCGGTGCCTGGTGCGAGGACGCGTGGATCTCGACCGCGATGCTGAGCAGCGTCTCGGAGCGGCTGAAGTTCCTGGTCGCCTTCCGGCCCGGCCTGACCTCGCCGTTCCTCGCCGCCCAGATGGCCGGCACCTTCCAGAACCTCTCCGGCGGACGACTCGCGCTCAACGTCGTCACCGGTGGCGAGAGCCACGAGCAGCGGATGTTCGGCGACTTCCTCGACAAGGACGGCCGCTACGAACGGTGCGACGAGTTCCTCACGATCGTCCGCGCGCTCTGGACCGGCGAGCCGGTGACCTTCGAGGGCAAGCACCTGCACGTCGAGGACGCCGTGCTCACCCAGATCCCCGACCCGCTGCCCGAGATCTACTTCGGTGGCTCCTCGCCGGCCGCGGGCGAGGTCGCGGCCAAGCACGTCGACGTCTACCTGACCTGGGGCGAGCCGCCGGCCGCGGTCGCCGAGAAGGTCGAGTGGATCCGCAAGCTCGCCGCCGAGGAGGGTCGCGAGGACAAGATCCGCTTCGGCATCCGGCTGCACACGATCGCCCGCGACACCTCCGAGGCCGCCTGGGCCGAGGCCGACCGGCTCCTGGAGGGCATCTCCGACGAGGACGTCGCCCGGGTCCAGGCCGGCCTGCGCAAGAGCGAGTCCGTCGGCCAGGCCCGGATGCTCGACCTCAACGCCGGCTCCAAGGACGGGCTGGAGATCCACCCCAACCTCTGGGCCGGTGTCGGCCTGGTCCGCGGCGGTGCCGGCACCGCGATGGTCGGCTCGCACACCGAGATCGCCGACCTGATCGAGCAGTACCACGCGGTCGGCATCGACGAGTTCGTGCTCTCCGGCTACCCGCACCTCGAGGAGGCCTACTGGTTCGGCGAGGGCGTGCTGCCCGAGCTGGCCCGGCGCGGCCTGTGGCAGCACCCGGCTCCGCAGCAGTCGACGACCTCCGCCGTGCCGTTCGGCGCGCGCGTCGAGGCGGCCGCGTCGTGACCGCAGCCCGTGCCGTCGTCGTCGGCAACCCGAAGCCGCAGAGCCGCACGCTCGCGGCCGCGACGTACGTCGCCACCGAGCTCGGTGGGCACGCGCCCGACCTGGTCGTCGACCTCGCCGAGCTCGGTCCGCGCCTGCTCGACTGGCAGGACGAGATCGTCGCCGAGCTGGTCGACCCAGGTCGGCGCGGCGGACCTCGTCGTCGTCGCGTCCCCGACGTACAAGGGCGCCTACACCG
The DNA here is from genome assembly GCA_963696245.1 of uncultured Actinomycetota bacterium. Lineage (GTDB taxonomy): Bacteria > Actinomycetota > Actinomycetes > Propionibacteriales > Nocardioidaceae > Nocardioides. The sequence goes on along the minus strand of CAVOJM010000010.1, from coordinate 70,309 downwards.
GCCTGCTCAAGCTCTTCCTCGACCGGTTCGCGACCGACCGGGCTGACGCGGCGTCGCGATCCCGCTGATGCTCGGCGCCGGGTCCGGCGCACGCGCTGGCGCCGGAGCTGACCCTGCGGCCGGTGCTGACCGAGATCGGTGGCGTCGTACCCGCCAAGGGCCTGTACGTCGTCGACTCGGCCCACGACGACCCGGCGGCCTACGCCCACTGGCTGGAGCTGGCCCGGCCCACCGTCCGCGCCATCCTCGACAGCAGGCTCTACAACAAGATGGGAGCTCTCGCATGACGACCACCCCGATCACCCGGCTCACCACCAACCAGGACCTCGACCCGGTCCGGCTGCGCGAGGCGTTCGGCGTCTTCCCGAGCGGCGTCGTCGCCGTCGCCGCGGAGGTCGACGGCGAGCTGGTCGGGCTGGCCGCGAGCTCGTTCACGTCGGTGAGCCTCGACCCGCCGCTCATCCCGTTCTCGATCGCGAACACGTCCAAGACCTGGCCCGGCCTGCGGCGCTCCGACCACCTCGGCGTCACCATCCTGGCCGACCACCACGGCGAGGTGTGCCGCCAGCTGGCCGGGCCGGTCGAGCACCGCTTCGACGACCTCGACGTCAGCGCGACCGAGGACGGTGCGGTCACCCTCGACGACGGGCTGGCCCGCTTCGACTGCTCGATCTACCGCGAGGTGGAGGCCGGCGACCACACGATCGTGCTGCTCGAGCTGCACGCCGTCGAGCACTCGCGGACACCTCGCTGCCGCTGGTCTTCCACCGCAGCGGCTTCGGCCGGCTCGCGGGCTGAGCCGGATGAGACTCCCGGGCCGCGGCCGGCCGCACCCGTCACCGCGGCCCGGGTCATCCGTCTGACACGCTGGCCCTGTGGGCAAGCGAGTGGTGGTGGTCGGTGCCGGCATCGCCGGCCTGACGGCCGCGCGCGATCTCGTCGCCGCGGGCCACGACGTGCTCGTCCTCGAGGCCTCGCCGCGGGTCGGCGGCAAGCTGCACCGGGCGTCGGTCGCCGGGGTGACCGTCGACGTCGGCGCCGAGGCGATGCTCAACCGGCGCCCCGAGGGTGTCGAGCTGGCCGAGGAGCTCGGGCTGCCGATCGAGCACCCGCGGCTGACCTCCTCGCGGGTCTGGACGCGCGAGCGCGCTGCGGCCGCTGCCGCGCTCGCTGATGGGGGTGCCGCTCGACCTCGACCGGCTCGCGGAGTCGGGCATGCTCTCGGACGACGGCCTGGCCCGGGTGCGCGCGGCGGCGTCGCTCCCGCCCACGTCGTACGACGGCGACGTGTCGGTCGGCGACCTCGTCGACGACCGCTCGGGCCCGAGGTCACCGACCGGCTGGTCGAGCCGCTGCTCGGTGGTGTCTACGCCGGCCAGGCCCGGCTGCTGTCGGCGCGCGCGACCGTGCCGCAGCTGGTGACCCTCGCCGAGGGCGGGTCGCTTCCGGAGCAACGGCCGGGACTCCCGGTCTTCGCCGGCATCGCCGGTGGCATGGCCCGGCTGCCCGAGCTGCTCGCCGCGACGCTGTCGGTGCGGACCGACGCGACCGTGCGCGAGCTGCGGCGCACCGAGACCGGCTGGTCCCTGACCGTCGGCCCGACCACCGCGGCCGAGGAGGTCGAGCGCCGACGCCGTCGTGCTCGCCACGCCCGCCGCTCCCGACCGCGCGGCTGCTGGCGTCGGTGGCGCCGCTCGCTGCGGCCGAGCTGGCTTCGGTCGACTACGCGTCGATGGCGGTCGTGACCTTCGCGTTCCGCGAGTCGGCCGTGCCGTCGCTCGCGACGACCGACTCCTCGGGCTTCCTGGTCCCGCCCGTCGACGGCCGTCGGATCAAGGCGTCGACGTTCTCCTTCGCCAAGTGGGCCTGGGTCCGCGCCGCCGGCGGCGGGCTGCTCCTGCTCCGCACCTCGCTGGGCCGGCTACGGCGAGGAGGTCGCGCTGCAGGCCACCGACGAGGAGCTGGTCGCCTGGTCGCTGGCCGACCTGCGCGAGGCCGTCGGCCTGACCGCCGCCCCGGTCGACACCCACGTGCAGCGCTGGGGCGGCGGGCTGCCGCAGTACGCCGTCGGCCACCTCGACCGGGTCGCCCGGATCCGCGCCGTCGGTCGACGCCGTGCCCGGCCTCGCGGTCTGCGGCGCGGCGTACGACGGCGTCGGCATCCCGGCCGTCATCGCCTCGGCGCACCGCGCCGCGCGCGGGCTGCTCTAGAAGCCGGCCCCTGCCGCCGCCCAGGCCGACTCCACCCGGGCCGGAGTGGCCGGGGTCGTGCACGGTGTTGACGTTGCCGTCGATCGCGCCCCGGCTGCGGCGGAGCGAGTCCGCGTCGACTCCCTTGCGGGCCCGGCCGCTGGTCCACCAGGCGACCGCGAACAGGATGAGTGCGACAGCTGCTGCGATCAACCAGAACATGCGGACCTCCGGGTCGGTGGAGCGCCAGCGTACGTCGCACTCTGCCCCGTTGTCCCTGTGCCGCGGGACAACGGGCCCGGCAACCTCGGGTCATCGAGCAGCACCCCACTCACAGAAAGCGCACCGCGATGACCACCCACGTCACCACCACACAACCCGGTCCGCACGGACGTCGCCGGCACTCCCGAGCCGCCGCCCGGCACCTCCCGCGCCTGGGCGGTCGCCGGCATCGGCGCCGGCCTCGCCGGGCATCGGCACGATCGTCACCTCCGTCGATGATCGACGTCGTCTACCGCGACGAGTTCGCCGGCACCGCGACGGGCGTCGCCGACGCCCTGCCGGACAAGGCCGGCCTGATGTTCGCCTTCCACTCGATCACCACGCTCGGCGCCGTGCTGATGGTGCGTCTTCGCCGCCGGGCCTGCACCGCCGGCTGCGGGCCGCGTCCGCCCGACGGCCTCGCCCCGGTCGTCGCCCTCGTCGGCCTCGCCGGCACCGCGGTCGTCACCGTGCTCGGCGCCGGCCTCGACACCGAGTTCATGATGCCGATCGCCCAGGACGACGGGATCGTCGACGACGGCACCGCCGCGATCTACAACCACTGGATCGGCACCATCCCGTGGCTGCTGGGTGCTCGCCGGCCTCGCCGGCCTGGCCCTCGTCGTCGTCGGCCGCGCGCGGCGGCGTCCCGCGCTGGATCGGCCGGGTCGGGCTGGTGCTCGGCGGCCTGACCGTGGTGCTCGGCATCTCGCCGCTGGAGTACATGGCCGGCATGACCGGTGCGCTCTGGCTGGTCGTCACCGCGGTCGGATTCACCTTCGGTGACCGGGCGTTCCGGTCATGATGTGCCGATGAATCCGACCGCGACGTCGAGCAGCGACCGGCCTCCTGGCCGGTCGCTGCTCTGCCTCCGACCGCGACCGGCCTCGTGCCTGGTCGCGATCGTGCTGCTCGAGCTCGCGGTCGCGCGGCCAGTCGGTGCTCTACTCCCTCGGCGACGGACGCCGAGGTCGGCAACGGCGTCGGGACCGGTGCTGCGTCGGGCTGGTGATCGGCGTGCTCGCCGACCATCGTGCTCCGCAGCCCGCGGCCACCGGGTGATCGGCTGGGCGCTGGGCGGCGTCGGCGCTGTTCTGGAGCCTCGACGGGGTCTCGGAGTCCTACGTCCGGCTCGGCCTCGTCGACCGAGGACGCGCTGCCCGGGGCTCGACCTTCGCGCGTGTGGTTCCTGGTCCGCTTCACCGCGCTGCTCGTCGGCCACCATCGTCGTGCTGCCGCTGATCTTCCCCGACGGCCGGTTCCTGCCCGGGCGGTGGGGTGTGGCGAGCTGGGTCTGCATGGCCGTCGATGGTGCTCAGCGCGCTGGCCTTCGACGTCGTGCCCGTCGCGAGGCGCGTCGACGCCCGGTCGACGCTGCCGCCCGGGGCTCGACCTCGACCCGACCACGATCGAGGCGACCGCGTCCGTTCGCCGGCGTGCTCACCGGCACCCTCCAGCTCGTGACCGTGCTCGGCCTGGTCGTCCCGATCGGCGTCGTCGTCAGCCGCTACCGCGCGCTCTCGCGGGACCGACCGCGACCAGATGCGCTGGCTGCTCTGGGGCGCGCTGGTCACGGTCGCGTGGTGGTCCTCGTGTCGCTCGCGCTCGACCTCGGGGTCGCTCACGCGACGCCGTCGTTCTTCGTCGCGATCACGCTGGTGCCGATCGCGATGACGGTCGCGATCGTCAACCCGCGCTGGTCCCGATCGAGGACCTGCTCGGCCGGACCGTCGTCGTCGCCGCGCTCGCGCTCGTGCTGGTCGTCGTCGACCTCGTCGTGGTCGCCGTGCTGACGCCGTCCTCGGCGACTCCCTGGAGCAGCCGCAGGTGGTCCTCGTCGTGCTGCTGCTGACGGTCCTGCTCTACGGCCCGCTGCGGCAGCGGCTCTCGCGCTGGGTGCGCCGGCTGGTCCTCGGCGACCGGGCCAACCCGTACGACGTCGTCGCCGGCCTGGCCTCCACCCTCGAGACCGCCGACGAGGGCAGCCGAGCAGCTGGCCGCGGTCGCGCGCGCCGTCGCCGGCGCGTTCGGGGTCGGCTTCGTCAGCGTCGAGGTCGACCGGAGCGGCGGCGAGCGGCTGGTCGCGACGTACGGCGAGCGCCCGGCCGACGTCCGCACCCTGCCGATCACCTACCGCGACGACCGAGGTCGGCCGGCTGGTGCTGCCGGCGCGCGGGCTGCGCAGCCGGCTGTCCCGGCGCGACGAGGAGCTGCTCGGCGACCTGGTCCGCCAGGCCGCGACCGCCGCGCGCACCAGCCGGCTCGCCGAGGAGCTCCAGGAGAGCCGCGAGCGGCTCGTCGCCGCCCGCGAGGAGGAGCGCCGCCGGATCCGCCGCGACCTGCACGACGGGCTCGGCCCGGCGCTCAGCGGCGTGGTCTTCCAGCTCGAGTCGGCGCGGCTGCTGGTCGACAAGGACCCGGAGGCCGCCAAGGCCCAGGTCGGCCGCCACCAGCCGGCACGTCCAGGACGTCGTCGCCGACGTACGCCGTCTCGTGCACGACCTGCGGCCGCCCGCGCTCGACGACCGCGGCCTGGTCGGCGCGCTGCGCCAGCAGGCCGAGCGGCTCGACCCGCCGGCGACCGTCGTGGCCGACGACCTCGGCGCCCTGCCGGCCGCGGTCGAGGTGGCGGCGTACCGGATCGCCGGCGAGGCGATGACCAACGTCGCCCGGCACGCCGCGGCCACCGCTGCACGGTCCGGCTCGCCGTCGTCGACGGCGGCCTGCTGCGTCGAGGTCGCCGACGACGGCGTCGGCATCCCCGCGCGACGCGCCAGGCCGGCGTCGGCCTGCGCTCGCCTGCGCGAGCGGGCCGCCGAGCTCGGCGGCCGCAGCGAGGTCACCTGCCCGCCGCCGGCGGGACCACCGTCGTGCGCGCCTGGCTGCCCGCTGAGGAGCGCACACGTGAGCGACATCCGGGTCGTCGTCGTCGACGACCACCAGATCGTGCGCGAGGGGCTCGTCGTCGCTGCTCGGCGCGCTCGACGGGATCGAGGTCGTCGGCACCGCCGAGGACGGCCGCGACGCGATGCACGTCGTCGCCGAGACCGCGCCCGACGTGGTGGTGATGGACATCCAGATGCCCCGGCTCGACGGCATCGAGGCGACCCGGATCATCACCGGGCGGCAGCCCGGCGTCCGGGTCGTGATGCTGACCATGAACGAGGACGACGAGACCGTGCTCAGCGCGATGCGGGCCGGTGCGTCGCGGCTACCTGCTCAAGGGCTCGGGCGCCGACGAGGTGCAGACCGCGATCCGTGCCGCCGCGCCGGCGGCATGGTCTTCGGCGCGACGCTGGCCGCCCGGGTCGCGACGTACTTCGCCGGGCGCGCTGACGAAGGCCGCGGAGCCGGAGCCCTTCCCCGACCTCACCGACCGCGAGCGCGACGTGCTGCGGCTGCTCGCCGCCGGCCGGTCGAACGACGCGATCGCCGCGAGCTCTTCGTCTCCAACAAGACCGTGCGCAACGCGGTCTCCGGCATCTACGCCAAGCTGCACGCCGCCGGCCGGGCCGAGGCGATCATCACGGCGCGCGAGGCCGGCTACGGCCGCGACTGACCGCGCGTCACAATGGAGGCATGAGCAGCAAGGCGCAGAAGGCACGGGAGATCAACGACTCCATCCGCTACACGATGTGGTCGGTGTTCCGGCTCGACGACCGTCGCTCGGCGACGACGCCGACCGCGCGGCCGAGGGCGCCGAGGTCGAGAAGCTCTTCGCCGAGCTCGCCGAGGCCGACGTCGTCGTCCGCGGGCGTCTACGACGTCAGCGGGCTGCGCGCCGACGCCGACCTGATGGTCTGGTGGCACGCCACCACCTCCGAGGAGCTGCAGGCCGCCTACCACCGGTTCCGGCGTACGGCGTTCGGTCGGCCGCCTCGGCGCCGGTCTGGTCGCAGATGGCGCTGCACCGCCCGGCGGAGTTCAACAAGAGCCACGTGCCGGCGTTCCTCGACGACGAGGAGCCGAAGCGGCACGTCTGCGTCTACCCGTTCGTGCGCTCCTACGAGTGGTACCTCCTCGAGGACGCCGAGCGCCGCCGGATGCTCGCCGAGCACGGCAAGATGGCGCGCGACTACCCGGACGTGCGGGCCAACACGGTCGCCAGCTTCGCGCTCGGCGACTACGAGTGGATCCTGGCCTTCGAGGCCGACGAGCTCTACCGGATCGTCGACCTGATGCGGCACCTGCGCGGCTCCGAGACCCGCCGGCACGTCCGCGAGGAGGTGCCGTTCTACACCGGCGCCCTGGTCGCCGATCGCCGACCTGGTCGACCGGCTGCCCTAGCCGGGAACCGGTCCGGCTCGGCGGTCGTACGTCGGACCGGCATGAAGATCGCTGCTGGCCCTCGCGGCCGCTGCTCGCTCGCTCGCGGCCTGCGGCGACCGACGGCCGACACCGTCGCCACCGACCCGGCCGGTCCCGACTCGCCGAGCCGCACCGGCGACCGCGCCGGCCGCGCCCGGCACCGGTGCGCACCCGCGGCCTGGTCACCGTGATGGACACCGGCACGCCCGGAGCTCTGCCTCGGCCCGGTCGCCGAGTCCTACCCGCCGCAGTGCGGCGGGCCGCCGATCGTCGGCTGGGACTGGGCCGACCACCAGCGGCATGTTCGAGCACCAGGGCGGCATCCGCTGGGGACAGTTCGCGCTCACCGGCACCTGGGACGGCGAGCGCGTTCACCGTCGAGTCGACGCGGTCCCGGCCGCGCTCTACGACCCGATGGCCGGTGGAGCCGCCGGTCTACCCGCCGCCGCCGACGAGCACACCGAGCGCCGAGCTCGAGCGACATCGCCGCCGAGGTCGGCCGCAGCCTGCCCGGCGCCCAGGGCGCGTACGCCGACGGCCGGCACGTGCTGGTCGACGTCATCTACGACGACGGCTCGCTGCAGGACTGGGTCGGACAGGACTACGGCGACGGCGTCGTGGTCGTGCGGTCGATGCTGACCGACTCGCTAGCGCACCGGACGGGTCTGGTCCAGCAGGACCTCAGGCGTCCGTGGGCTCGAGGGTCAGGCTGATCGAGTTGATGCAGTAGCGGTCGCCGGTGGGCGTGCCGTAGCCGTCGGGGAAGACGTGCCCGAGGTGCGAGCCGCAGTTGGCGCAGCGGACCTCGACCCGCTTCATGCCGTGGGAGACGTCCTCGATGTACTCGATCGTGTCGGTGATCGGCTGGTAGAACGACGGCCAGCCGCAGCCCGAGTGGAACTTGGTGTCGGACTCGAAGAGCTGTCGCGTGGCACGCCTTGCAGGAGTAGACGCCCGTGGTCTCGGTGTCGGTGTACTCCCCGGTGAAGGCGCGCTCGGTGCCGGCCTGGCGGAGCACGGCGTACTCCTCGGGCGAGAGCTCCTCGCGCCACTCCTCGTCGGTCTTCTCCACGTTGTAGGCCATGCCCCAAATGTAGTGGTCCAGCCAAGAGGTTCGCGCCCCGGCAGGGGTACGGGTGTGACCACCGCTACACCCCTTCAGGCGTTGACGATTTCGGAGAACACGTGTTCACTGAACGGATGACAGCAAGCCCCACGATCCCGTGGGACCGGGTGCGCGGCGCCGGCGACAAGCTCACCACGCCGCTCCATCCCGACGACTACCTGCGCCTGCTCAACCCGCTGTGGAGCCAGCGCGAGCTGCGCGGCCGGGTCGAGAAGGTCGTCCCCGAGACCGACGACGCCGCGACGCTGGTGATCCGGCCGGGCTGGGGCTGGCGCTACGACCACCGCCCCGGGCAGTACGTCGGGATCGGCGTGCAGGTCGACGGCAAGTTCCAGTGGCGCTCCTACTCGGTCAGCTCGCCGCCGCGTACGCCGCGGCCGGACCATCGCGATCACGGTGCGGGCGATGCCCGAGGGCAAGCTCTCCGCCCACCTGGTCAACGGCCTCGAGCCGGGCACGATCGTCCGGCTGGCGCTGCCCGAGGGCGACTTCGTGCTGCCCGACCCGCCGCCGGCCAAGATGCTGTTCCTGGTCGGCGGCAGCGGCGTCACGCCGGTGATGGCGATGCTGCGGACCCTGGACCGGCGCGGGCACGCATGCCCGACGTCGTCATGCACTACTCCTCGCCGACCGAGGACCGGATGATCTTCCGCGACGAGCTGGCGGCGCTCGAGGAGCGGCACGACGGGCTCACCGTGCACCGGCTGCACACCGACACCGACGGGATGCTCGAGCTCGCCGACCTCGACCGGATCTGCCCCGACTGGCGCGAGCGGGAGACCTGGGCCTGCGGGCCGGGGCCGATGCTCGACGCGATCGCGGAGCACTTCGAGGCGGCCGGGCTCGAGGAGCGGCTGCACCTCGAGCGGTTCTCGCTCAAGCTCTGCGCGGCGACGGCGGCGAGGGCGGCACCATCACCTTCCGCACCTCCGGCAAGACCGTCGAGGTCGACGGCGCCACGACCGTGCTCGAGGCCGGCGAGAGCGCCGGCGTCGGCATGCCCTACGGCTGCCGGATGGGCATCTGCCACACCTGCACGCTCACCCTGGTCGACGGCACGATCCGCGACCTGCGCAACGGCGACGAGTTCGACCAGCCCAACGAACAGGTGCAGACCTGCGTGACCGTCCCGGTCGGCGACTGCACCTTCGACATCTGATCGACAGATCGACGAAAGGACCGCATGGCCATCGCCGACGTCAAGGAGTACACCCACCTCACCGAGGAGGAGGTCGAGCAGCTCGGCCGCGAGCTCGACGCGATCCGCGCCGAGATCGAGGAGTCCCGCTGCGACGCGGACGCGGCGTACATCAACCGGATGATCACCGTGCAGCGCGGCCTCGCCGCCGCCGGCCGGGTCACCCTGATGGCCGGGCTCCAGTCGAAGAAGACGCGCAAGCCGGCGTGGCTCGCGGGGGCGGCCATGCTCGGCGCGGCCAAGATCCTCGAGAACATGGAGATCGGCCACAACGTCATGCACGGCCAGTGGGACTGGATGAACGACCCCGAGATCCACTCCTCCAACTGGGAGTGGGACACCGCGCAGCCGGCCGAGCAGTGGAAGCACTCGCACAACTACATCCACCACCAGTTCACCAACGTGCTCGGCCACGACAACGACATCGGGTACGGCGTGCTGCGGATGGCCCGCGAGCAGAAGTGGCACCCGGTCTACCTCGGCCAGCCGGTCTTCAACGCGCTGCTCGCCGGGCTCTTCCAGTGGGGCGTCGCGCTGCACGACCTCGACCTCGAGGCGATCCGCAAGGGCAAGAAGGACCCGGTGGAGATGAAGCGGCAGCTGCGCCAGATCGCGCGCAAGGGCCGCAACCAGGTGCTCAAGGACTACGTCGTCTACCCGGCGCTGAGCGGCAAGCAGTGGAAGTCGACGCTCAAGGCCAACGCGACCGCCAACCTGACCCGCAACCTGTGGTCCTACATGATCATCTTCTGCGGGCACTTCCCCGACGGTGCGCTGCACTTCACCGAGGAGGAGCTCGAGGACGAGACCCGCGCGGAGTGGTACCTGCGCCAGATGCTCGGCTCCGCCAACTTCGAGGGCGGCAAGCTCCTGCACATCATGTCCGGCAGCCTCGGCTTCCAGATCGAGCACCACCTCTTCCCCGACCTGCCGAGCAACCGCTACCCGGAGATCGCGGTCAAGGTGCGGGCGCTCTGCGAGAAGTACGACATCCCGTACACGACCGGCCCGCTGCACCAGCAGTACGGCCAGGCGCTGCGCACGATCATGAAGCTGTCGCTGCCCAACTCGATGACGTCCTCCGACAAGCCCGAGCCGCCGTCGCCGTCGATCGACCGGGGCCGCCGGACGGACGCCGAGCGACCCACGCGTCGTACCGAGACGGGCGCCTACTACCGGGGCAAGCCCGCATGAGCACCCGGACGATGGACCGCGCCTGGGTGACGCAGTGCGCGCTGAGCCGGATCTGCGGCGTCTGCGAGCGACCGCTCGGTCGGCCGATCGCCTTCGTCGGTACGGCGGAGGAGGTGGGCCGCAACGCCTTCCACCTGCCGCCGATGCACGTCGAGTGCGCGCGACGCCTGGTCCGACGACACGACGGAGCTGGTCACCACGGCCGGCTTCGAGTTCGTGCGGCCGGCCAAGGAGGACGTCGACCAGCGGCCGACGTTCCAGCCGAACTCGCTGCTCTGACGTTGCGGTGTCTCGAGGCTCGCTTCGCTCGCACCTCACCGTCGACCTGGCTCGGCGGTTGAGGTGCGAAGACCGCCAGGCCTGAGCCTCGAAGCCACCCGACCCGACTAGCGTGGGCCCATGCCGAAGACGCCTGCTGCCGAGGTCGACGCCGGCGGCCGCGCCGTCCGCGTGTCCAGCCCCGACCGGGTGATCTACGAGGCCACCGACACGACGCCCGAGGTCACCAAGCTGATGGTGGCGGAGTTCTTCGCGAGCGTCGACGACGGCCTGATGCGCGCGCTGCGCGACCGGCCGACCGCGCTGGAGCGCTGGACCTCCGGCGTACGACCGGGGATGCGGCTCGCGACCGGCCCGCAGGACAAGAACGCCGACGCGTTCTACCAGAAGCGGGTCCCGAAGGGCGCTCCCGACTACCTCGAGACGGTCGAGGTGACCTTCCCGTCGGGGCGTACGGCGGACGAGATCTGCCCCACCGAGATCGCCGTACCCGTGTGGTGCGCGCACATGGGCACCCTGGTCTTCCACCCGTGGCCGGTGCGCCGCGCGGACGTCGACCACCCCGACGAGCTGCGCATCGACCTCGACCCCCAGCCCGGCACGACGTTCTCCGACGCGGTCCGGGTGGCCGGTGTGGCTCGCGAGCTCCTCGAGGAGCTCGGCATCACCGGCTATCCCAAGACGTCGGGCAACCGGGGCGTCCACGTCTTCGTGCGGATCAAGCCGGAGTGGGAGTTCACCGACCTTCGGCACGCGGCGATCGGCTTCGGCCGCGAGCTCGCCCGCCGCGACGACGGGGTCACCGTCGAGTGGTGGAAGGAGGAGCGCGGCGAGCGGATCTTCGTCGACTTCAACCAGAACAACCGCGACCGCACGATCGCCTCGGCGTACTCCCTCCGGCCGCTGTCGGGCGCGCCCGTGTCGACGCCGATGACGTGGGACGAGCTCGCGACGGTCACTGACCCGCGCGACTACAACCTCTTCACGGTCCCGGACCGGATGAAGGACGGCGACCCCTGGGCCGGCATCGACGACATCGCCCACTCGCTCGAGCCGCTGCTGAAGCTCTGGGAGGAGCTGCCCGGCGGCGAGCTCAACTTCCCGCCGGACTACCCGAAGATGCCGGGCGAGCCGCCGCGGGTGCAGCCGAGCAAGAAGGTCGAGTCGCACTGGGACGCCGACGGCAACCGGATCGAGGACTGAGCCGCCTCAGCGGTTCCGCTGCTGCCACACGACGAGGACGACCACGACCGCCAGCAGCACGACCACCAGCCACGGGTGGTGGTGCAGGGCGTAGAAGCCCCCGACACCGCGTCGGCCGATGAGGGTGGTCATCGCTCGACCGTAGCCCGGCGTGATGAGAGGCGCGGGAATCGCAGGCCCGAGCCCGCGACCTTCCCCGATGGTCCCCAGGCCCGAGAACCCGGGAAGTCGAGACGCAGAGCCCGCTGAGCGTCCGGGGTAACCGTGACCCCTGCGACCGATGCCATCCAGTTCGGCATGATCGGATCGGACCTGAGGGCTGGTCCAGACCGTTACCTGGATGGAGATCGAGATGTCCGAGGACAACCGCGTCGACCGCGACGACCTGGAGCCGCCGAAGCACGGCGCTGCCGGAGCGGAGCGGTGGTCGGCGTACCTCGACTGGGTGCGCGCCGATCTCGCGGCGACCGTGCTGTCGCTGCCCGAGCAGGAACGGCGGACCAGCCGGCTGCCGTCCGGGTGGACGCCGATCGAGCTGCTCAGCCACGTCCTGCACATGGAGCAGCGCTGGTTCGTGTGGGGCTTCCTCGGCGAGCCGGTCGACGAGCCCTGGGGTGACTGGACGGTCGACGAGCCGTGGGACGACGAGCTCGGCGGACGGTGGCACGTCGCCGAGGACGTGACTGCTGAGGCGCTTGGCGGCCCGGCTCGAGGAGATCGGTGAGCGGACTCGGCACATGCTGCGCGCGTTCCCGCTCGACGCGGTCAGCTCACCGGGTGGTCGGTTCGCGGACGATCCGCCGACGTTGGAGTGGATCTGCTTCCACGTGCTGGCGGAGTACGCCCGGCACGCCGGTCAGCTCGACATCGCGGTCGAACTGGGGTCGTAGGCGCGCCGGTGGCCCCGCTGGCCGTGGCCCGCGGGGTCGGTTCAGCGCGTATGTCGTGGGGGTGCGTCCGGGTCGTGGTCCGCGTAGCTCTCGGCTGTGTGGCGGAGTGGCTTGATGGGTTGGATCACGACCTCGGTGTCGGGTGCGACCGATGGGTGGGTGCACCAGTCGTGGACCTGGCCGACCGAGACCGTGGTCCGGGTGTTCTCGACGTAGGCCTGTCCGGTGCGGCTCACGAGGGCGGCCTGGGTGAGGTGCACGTAGAGGACGACCTGGCGTGGCTTCACGTCGCGGCGTGGTCGAACACGGACGGCGCCGGGTATGTCGCGTGGGTCTGGTCGTCAGGCTGGTTGAGGTCGAGGGCGAGCTGGTGGCGGGCCAGGAGGCCGGCGGCCATGGAGCGGCGTACGTCGAGGGACTCGCTGCAGCCGAGGTCCGCGAGGTGCTGGGCGCCGGTGCTGATGGCGGTCTCGAGGTCGAGGGCGTCGGCGAGGTCGAGCTCGCCCTCGATGTGCACCGTGCCCTCGGAGGAGACCTGGTCGAGGTAGGTGTCGAAGTGACGGTGCTCGGCGGCGAGCAGGCGGCGGTGCTCGGCCTCGACCGGGTCGAACAGGTCGCGGGCTTCCTCGACGGTGCGCTCGAGCTGCGCGATCGTGCACCGGTGCGCGACCGGGGAGACGTGTTGGTCGACGAACCCGGCACCGTCGGCCGGGAGGGACAGGGTGGCTTGGGCGATCTTGCGGGCCTTCCACACCGGCACCTCGCCAGCGATCACCCGCGTCCAGAGGCGCGGGAGTCGGTAGCGGGTCTCGACGGCGTCGCCGAGGTACCGCTTCCCCGCATTCGGTGGACATGCCCAGCGCCAGGGCGAGCTCGGCGACGCAGAACTCCGCGACCAGCGGTGCACCCGCGCCGGCGATCGCGAGCTCGTCCTCGGTCCCGTCGACCATCGCCGCGTGGATGATCGACTCGACCGGGTGCATCATCGCCCACTCGACAGCGAGGATGAACCGGTCGATCTCGGCTTGGTTGAGGTCTGCCGTTCGCTCACGCAGCGCGTCGAGCACCCCGGTCGGGGAGTCGATGGGTGCTGTCGTGGTCATGGTTCAACCCAAGCACTGGCCACCGACAGTCAGACCCCGAAAACCCTGTGGTGACCGGGATGTGGACACTTTCAGAAGTTCTTTTGACTGTTTCCGGAGGGTGGTTTCGAGGCCGCTTCGCCGCACCTCAACCACCGGAAGAGCCCGGAAGCCGGGAACGGCACGACTCGAAGCCGCCGTACCCCGTAGATGCCTATCGGCGCGCACGTCCCGGCGGCTCGCTGCCTCCGCACATCGCCCGCGTCGGCTGCGGGGTTTCGAGACGGTCGCAGAGGACCTCCTCAACCAACGGAGACGGCAGGAGATGAGAAAGCCCGTCCGCCTTCAGGGCCGAAGCCAAGCGCGCGGAACGGGCCTTTCCGGACCAACCGGTGGCGCGCCCCCCAGCGCCCGCGGATCCCCATAGTTCGGCAACGGCCCCGTTGGCTAGCCTCGACACCGTGCTCCTCGCCTTCGACACCGCGACCCCGCTGGTCAGCGTCGCCCTCCACGACGGGGACGACGTCGTCGTCGAACGCCTCGCGGAGCGGCCGATGAAGCATGCCGAGCAGCTCGCGCCGCTCATCGAGCAGGTGATGAGCGAGGCGGGGATCGTCCGCCAGGACCTCACCGCGATCGCGGTCGGGGTCGGACCCGGCCCGTTCACCGGGCTGCGCGTGGGCCTGGTGACCGCGCGGACTCTCGCCTACGTGCTGGAGATCCCTGTGTACGGCGTGTGCTCGCTCGACGCGCTCGCGGTCGAGGCCGTCGACACCGGCGCGGTGACGGGCGAGTTCGTGGTCGCGACCGATGCCCGCCGCAAGGAGGTCTACCTCGCGCGGTACGACGAGCGGGGGATCCGGCTCGCCGGCCCGGTCGTCGACAAGCCGGCCGCCCTCGCCACCGACGACTGGGTGGTCGGAGAGGGCGGCGCGCTCTACCCCGACTCGTTCCCGCACCGCACCGGTCCGGCCGCGCCGGGCGCCGGCTGGCTGGCCCGCGTGGTGAGCGAGGAGCGCGCCGAGCTGGTCGACCCGGAGCCGCTCTACCTCCGGCGACCGGACGCCGAGGCGGCGCACGCACCGAAGCGCGTGTCGTGATCATCCGCGCCGCGACCCCGGACGACGTGGACGCCATCGCGGATCTCGAGTTCGACAACCTCGGCGACGACGCCTGGTCCGAGGGCCTGGTGCGCGAGGGCGTCACCGGCAACCTGCCGACGATCCGCTACCTGGTCGCGGAGGTCGAGGGAGAGATCCTCGGGCACGCGACGGCCAGCATCGTGGGCGACATCGCGGAGCTCCAGCGGATCGCGGTCGACTACGACCATCGGCGCAGTGGGCTGGCGTCCGCGCTCCTCGACGCCGTCATCGAGGCGGCCCGGGAGGCCGGCACCGACCGGGTGCTGCTCGAGGTCCGGGCGGACAACACCGGAGCCATGGCGTTCTACGCCGCCCGCGACTTCGTGGAGGTCGACCGCCGGCGCAAGTACTACCGCGACGGCGCGACCGCCGTGGTGATGCGCCGCAGCCTCGCTCGAGGCTGCGGCGCATCGGCCTGAGTCAGACCAGGCTCACGGCAGGTAGTACGTCGGGTTCGGCAGCTTGTAGACCTGGTCGGCGGAGCCGCCGATCAGGTCGGAGAACTGGTCGCCGAGGTTGGCGACGATGTCGAACCCGGTGTCCTCGATGTGAGCACGCGTCTGCGACTTGTACTCGATCGTCGAGCAGGTGTTGTCCGCGCCGCAGTCGATGTACGCCGGCGGCGTCGCGCCGCTGACCCACTTCGTGTAGTAGCGGTTGGCCCGGAAGTCGGAGTAGCCGACCTTGCTCAGGTTGCCCAGCGTCGCGTACTTCTGACCGGTGTTGCGGCCGGTCAGGCCGAAGACCGTGCAGCCGGCGTCCGCGACGTCGGCGACGAACTCCGGCATGCCGGGCACGGCGGCGAACTTCTCGTCCTGGACCCAGGTGTCCTGGAGCGCCGGGTCGAAGTTGAACTTCATCGCCCCGTCCTCCATGTCGTAGGTCCACAGCGTGGTGTCGTCGGCGTCGAAGACGACCGCCGGCTTGCTCGGCACCGACAGCGAGGCCAGCTTCGCTCTGGAGACGCTGCACCTTCTTGCGGGCCTTCGCCTTTGCCTTCTTGCCCTTGGAGTCGGCGAGCGCCTTCTTGGCGCTGGGCGAGGTCCGCCTTGGTCGTGGCGATCTGCTTCTTGGCCTTGGCGATCGCGGCGTTGCCGGCCATGCACGAGTTCTCGATCTCCGGACCCCAGGTCTGCTGCAGGCTGCCCAGCTCGGTGATGTAGTTCGAGGTGGAGCGGTTCGCGAGCCCGGCGGGCGCGTTGTAGTAGGCGCGGATCTCCTTGCGGAGCGGGTCGATGTTCGGGATGTCGTCACCACTGGCGACCGTCGTACCGCTGGAGCCGTCGGGCTTCATCGTGTACGACGTCGGCGGCTTCATCGTGCTGTCGCTCGCCGGGGCGCCGGCGATGTCGAGGCTGGCCAGGAAGTACGTCGGGTTCGGCAGCTTGACGGTGTCGTCGGCGAAGCCGCCCATCAGGTCGCTCCACTGGTCGCCCACGTTGAGGACGACGTTCGAGCCGTTGGCTGTCCTCGATGTTCTTGCGGGTGAAGGCCTTCTTCTCGACCGTCGAGCAGGAGGCGGCGTTGCCGTCAGCGGCGCAGTCGACGTACGCCGGCTTCGCGGCCGGCGTGTAGGAGCCGGTCGTGGTGACGTTGTCGGCGGTGAAGATCGGTGTGCCGCCGGTCGTCGTGAAGCCCTGCTCGGTCAGGTTGGCGACGGTGTCGGCCTCCTGCGTGGCGGGCCGGCCGGTGACGGCCTGGATGTCGTAGCCGCGCGCCTTGAGGGTGCGGAGCAGGTCGGGCATGCCGGCGACGGCCGGGTAGAGGTGGCCGGAGACCCACGAGGCGCTGACCGCGGCGTCGTAGTTGTAGTGCGTCGCCTCCTCGAAGTCGAAGTCCGAGAGCAGAGTGGCGTCGACGTCGAAGACGACGGCGCTCTTGGCCGGGGCGGCCTGCGGCAGGTCGGCCAGGATGCCCTGCTCGAGCGCCTTCACCTGGGTGATGTACGGCGACGCTGGTCTTGTTGGCCACGTACAGGCCGCTCGTGGCGTCCTTGGCGGCGGCGTAGTAGGTCCGGATCGTCGACTTCACCGAGTCGATGTTCGGGATGTCCGCGCCCGAGGCGGGCGCGGCGACGGTGCCGTCGTACGGGTTCACGGTCATCGTGAACTCGGTCTTCGGGGTGAGGGTCGAGTCGTCGACGGTCCGCGCGTTGGCGAGGGCCGTCGTGCCGACGAGAAGAGCGATGGCCGAGGTGGTGCCAACGAGAGTGCGCACGACAGCGCGTCCCGAGATTCGCATGTGTTCTCCGAGAGTGAAGAGGGCGTGGTTGACCGGGTCAACCTACGTCCCTACCTGCCGGGTGTGAAGATGTCCGTATGGACGAGCCGCTCATCCTCGGGATCGAGACGTCCTGCGACGAGACCGGCGTCGGGATCGTCCGCGGCCACACGCTGCTGGCCGACGCGGTGGCGAGCAGCGTCGAGGAGCACGCCCGTTTCGGGGGCGTGGTCCCCGAGGTCGCCAGCCGGGCCCACCTCGAGGCGATGGTGCCGACGATCGAGCGCGCCTGCGAGACCGCGGGGATCCAGCTGCGCGACGTCGACGCGATCGCGGTGACCAGCGGTCCTGGTCTGGCCGGTGCGCTGATGGTCGGCGTGGCGGCGGCGAAGGCGCTCGCGGTCGGGCTCGGCAAGCCGATCTACGGCGTCAACCACCTGGCCGCCCACGTCGCTGTCGACCAGCTCGAGCACGGCGCGCTTCCCGAGCCCTGCCTGGCGATGCTGGTCAGCGGCGGCCACTCCAGCCTGCTGCGCGTCGAGGACGTCACCGTCGGGGTCGAGCCGATGGGCGCGACCATCGACGACGCCGCGGGGGAGGCCTTCGACAAGGTCGCACGACTCCTCGGGCTGCCCTTCCCGGGTGGGCCGCACATCGATCGAGTCGCCCGCGAGGGCAGCAGCGTGTACGTCGACTTCCCGCGCGGCCTGACCGCGCGCCGCGACCTGGAGCGCCACCGCTTCGACTTCTCCTTCTCCGGCCTCAAGACGGCCGTCGCGCGCTGGGTCGAGGCGCGTGAACGCTCCGGTGAGCCGGTGCCGGTCGCCGACGTGGCGGCGTCCTTCCAGGAGGCCGTCTGCGACGTGCTGGTCCGCAAGGCGCTCGACGCCGCGGTCAGCGAGGGCATCGAGGACATCCTCATCGGCGGCGGTGTCGCCGCGAACTCCCGGCTGCGTGCGATGGCCGAGGAGCGGGCCTCGGCGCTCGGCATCCGGGTGCGGGTCCCGCGTCCGGGCCTGTGCACCGACAACGGCGCCATGGTCGCCGCGCTCGGGTCCGAGATGGTCGCGCGCGGACGTACGCCGTCCGCGCTCGACCTCCCGGCCGACTCGTCGCTACCGGTGACCAGCGTTCTCGTCTGAGAGCTCCTTCGGGGCCTGCTCGTCGCCGTGGCCGGGCCACCAGGCGGCGTGCCCGAGCAGCGCCGTGATCGAGGGCGTGAAGAACATCGCCATCACGAACGCCGCGATGAAGATGCCGAACGAGATCGCGAAGCCCATCGACACCAGCAAGGCGTTGCCGCCGAGCATCAGCGACGCGAACGTGCCGCCGAGGATCAGGCCCGCGGCCGCGATCGTCGGACCCGCGTGCTTGAGCGCCTGGGCCGCGGCGTCGCGGGAGCTCTTGCCCTCGCGCGTCTCCTCACGTAGTCGCGCGATCATCAAGATGTTGTAGTCGGTGCCGAGCGCGACCACGAACAGGTAGATGTAGATCGGCAGCAGGAAGATCAGCCCGTCGTCGCCCTTGATGTGCTGGAAGACCAGCACCGCGGCGCCGAGCGTCGCGCCGAAGCCGAGCACGACCGAGGCCATCAGGTAGGCCGGCGCGACCAGGCTCCGCAGGAGCAGCGCCAGGATGATGAAGATGACCAGGGCGGCGACCGGGAAGACCACGGCGTAGTCGCGGTTCATCGCGGCCTGGAAGTCGACGAACACCGACGTCGTACCGCCGACCAGGGCCTGGGTGCCGTCCGGCGCCGCGCTGTGCGCGGCGTCGCGGATCGGGCCCTTGATGTCGGCCAGTGCCTGGTCGGAGCTCGGGTCGTTCTCGAGGTAGACGCTGAAGCTGGCGGTCTGCCCGTCCTCGGACTTCTGCGCCGGCGCGACCTGGGCGACGCCCTGGGCCTTGCCGAGCTCGGCGGCGTACGCCGTGAGCTCGTCCTCGGTCAGCTGCTCCCCGTTCGTCGAGTGCAGGAGCACCGTGGTCGGGTCCGTCGCGCCGGCCGGGAAGCCCTTCTCGAGCGTCTTGAGGGCGACCACGGACTCGGCCGTCTTCGGCGCGCCCGAGCTGGAGAGGTCGAACGTCGGCTTGAAGCCGAGCGCGAAGCAGGCGAGCACGAGCATCACGCCGCCCGAGGCGACCGCGTAGCGCACCGGGTGGCGACCGAGCGACCCACCGACGGCGGCGAAGCGGGCCGACTTCGGCTCGTTGCGCCACGCCTTCGACGGCCAGAACATGGACTTGCCGAGCACCGCTGCGATCGCCGGGACCAGCGTGAGTGCGGCGACCAGGGTGACGGCGACGGCGATGGCGAGCGCCGGCCCGATCGACTTGAAGATGCCGAGCGACGACAGGACCAGCGCCATGAACGCGACGATCACCGCGCCGCCGGCCGAGGCGATCGCCTCGCCCGCACGCTCGAGGGCGTGCGCCACCGCAGGACGGGTCTCCTCGCCCTCGCGCAGCCGCTCGCGGTAGCGGAAGAGGAAGAAGAGGATGTAGTCGGTGCCGATGCCGAAGAGCACCACGATCAGGATGACCTGGATCGAGCTGTCGGCCTTGAGGTCGAAGATCTTGTTCGCCGTCGCGATCAGGCCGGTCGCGACCTGCGACACGAGGCCGACCACGAGGATCGGCATCAGCGCGATGATCACGCTGCGGAAGATGATCGAGAGCAGCACGATGATGAGCAGCACGGTCGCGATGCCGACGATCGCCTCGGCGTTCTTCGACGCCTCCTGCGAGTCGTACGCCGACGCGGCGGCACCGGTCACGCCGTACTGCAGGTCGCTGCCGTCCATGGCCGTGTCGAGCTGGCTGCGGAGGTCCTCGACCGCGTCGAACGCCGCCTGGTCGTAGCCGGTCGAGTCGTCGGACAGGCCGACACCGGCGATCTGCACGAGCTTGTTCTCCGACGGCGGCTGCACCTGGGCGCCGGTGAAGGCGGGCTCGAGGTTGCCGTTGAGGCCGTCGACGACCTTCGTGATCTCCGCGCTGTCGGCGTCGGTCAGCGGCTTGCCGTCCTCGCGGTCGAAGACGATGATCGCGCCGACCTGGGTGGCCTGCGGGAAGGCCTTGTCCTGGAGGTTGGCGGCCTTGATCGACTCGTAGTGACCGGGCAGGAAGTCGGCCTGGTCCTGGGTCGCGGTGAGCTTGGGTGCGAACGCGATGACCAGGGCGGCGAAGACGACCCAGGCGGCGATGACCCACCACGGACGACGGGACGCGACACGGCCGAGAGCGGTAAACATGGCTCTTAACCTAGCGACGTCCGGTCTCCGGTCGCCTCCGACTTTGGTCTATGCTCGGACCCCTAGTCCGGACACGATGAACTCGGCAACGGTCTCCAGGTTGCGGTCTGGGCCCATCGAGCACGACGACCTCGGGGTCGCTGCCGTCGAGTCCGACCCGGACCAGCGACGACTGGCCGTCGTCCGCGACGCACGACCGCGAGCAGGTGGCGTCGTCGTCCTCCC
This sequence comes from uncultured Actinomycetota bacterium, assembly GCA_963696245.1. GTDB lineage: Bacteria > Actinomycetota > Actinomycetes > Propionibacteriales > Nocardioidaceae > Nocardioides. The sequence goes on along the minus strand of CAVOJM010000010.1, from coordinate 49,740 downwards.
ACGCGAAGCTCGAGACCGAGACGACGTCCTTCAGGCGGGCTGACGGGTCCCGCCGGCTGTGAGCGTCGCGGATCGTGACGCCGTCGGGCCTCGCCGTCGGCGAAGGTCGTCGCGAGGCTCAGACGCCGCCGTCCGGGGAGAACTGCGGTAGACGTTGTCCTCGCAGTTGCGGGACGGAAGTCCGCGTGGCTCGAGGTCGTAGACGCCGCCGCAGACGTGGATGTCGTCCCGTGGTCGGCATGAATGTCGACGCCCGCGAGCAGGCTGCCGTCCGGCGCTGGCGTCGACGACGCGGGCACGTCGGCGGGCAGCGTCCTGGACGTCGCCGGCCGTCGAGGCCGCCCAGCTCGGCCCGAGTCGCCGTGGTGTCCGGTCGCCGACGACCTCGCAGGTCGTTGGCGCAGTCGCCGGTGATCGATGCCGGCCCGGGTCCTCGGCCGCGTCGGGATGTCGGGCAGGGTCTGCGGGCTCGTCGGCGCCGGCCGCCAGCACCTGCACGCGAGGTCCTTCGGGTCGATCCAGGCCACGGCCTGGTGGTCGTCGGCGACGTCAGGTGAACCGTTGGTCGAGTACTTCGCGACCGCCTGCCCGGCCGTCGTCGACCGACGACGGCCGGCGTGCCGTGCTCGTCGTGAGCACGCTGAGCACCCACCGTCGGTCAGGGCGCGAACGCCTGGATCTGGTCGCGTTGTCGACGTCGAGCGGCGATCCGCGGTCCCGTCGGGTAGACGATCACGCCGTCCTGCAGTCGTCGGAGTGCCGGCGGAGTTCGGGTCGACGGCCGTGGTCGGGCTCGGTGCCGGTTCCGGGTTCGTTCGCCGCCGGAGCCGCCGACCGCCAGGGAGACCGGGACGACGACGCGGCGATCGACCGCGACCGCCGCGGCGACCGTGGCCGCCGCGCCCCGACGGCGCCGGATCTCGCGGGCCCGGCCGCGGACGTCGTCGAAGGTGAGCGTCCGACGCCGTGGACGCTCTCGGCGCGGCGGGTCAGCTCATCGGTCAGACGGGTCTCGTCGGTCATCGCTCCTCCTCCCGGTGGCGGGGCGCAGGTCGTCGGCGTGTGCTCGCGGAGTGCGGCGAGCGCCCGGCTGGTCTGGGACTTCACGGTGCCGACGGAGATGCCGAGGACGTCGGCGGTCTCGGCCTCGCTGAGCTGCTCGTAGTAGCGCAGCACCAGCACGGCTCGGGCCTTGCGCGGCAGGGTCTGCACGGCCGTCCAGAGCCGGGCGCCGCTGCCGTCGTCGTACTCGTCGAGGAAGGGCGTCGTCTCGGGCACGACGTCGGTGGTGACCTCTCGTCGCTTCCAGGCTCGCCGCCACAGGGAGTTGTGCTCGTTGACCATGATCCGGCGCACGTAGGCGTCCACCGACTCGCGGTCGCGGACCCGGTCCCACGCCAGGTAGAGCTTCGCGAGCGACGGTCTGCAGGAGGTCCTCGGCCTGGTGCTGGTCACCGGTGAGGAGGTACGCCGTGCGCAGCAGCTGGCCCTGGCGGGCCTGGAGGTACGCCGTGAAGTCGGCGTCCCGGTCCGTCATCGTGGCTCCTGTCTCCGTCGTCGACACACCACCATGACGCGAACCCGGCCGAGATGGTTGCAATCGCCGGGTGTCAGGGTCGCGGGGCGAAGGCGTAGGTGACCTCGAAGCTGTCCTTGTCGTACGGCGCGGTCTCGGTGGTGCGCTCGATCGCGCCGTCGAGCGTCAGTCTGAGGATCGCCTGGGTGCTGCCCTGCGTGGTCACGCTCAGGAGGTGGTCGTCGTCCTCCCAGACTGTCTGCTGCGCCTCGAACCCCGCGAGCTGGGCGAAGGTGTGGAGCTTCTTGCCGGTCTCGGCGTCGAACACCGCGAATGCCGTCGGGCTGCTCCCGTTGTCCTGGACGCCGAGGACCATCGACCCGTCCGGGCTGAACGCGAGAGAGGTACCACCCCGGTGCGCTCCAGCGCGTGGAGCCCGAGCTGAGGTCGACCACGACCCCCGTTATCTCCTGGCCGGTGCTCTGGCCGCTGACCAGGCCGAGGGGCTCGTCGACGCCGGTCGCGTACGCCAGGCCGGCGACCGGCTCAGGCGCATCCTCGAGGTCGGTGACCTGGGTCGGGGCCCCGTCGAGGGCAGTCGTGACGACGGTGTCGCCGACGATGCCGACCGGGATCGTCTGCTCCAGGGGGAGCCGCTGCGTGCGCTCGTCCTCGCTCGCGTCGGTGGGACCCAGGTGGAGCGTGGTGTCGGTGCTGCGGCAGTCGCCGGCGGCGTACGCCGTGCTCGAGCCGTCCCGGTTGACCGCGATGCTGCCCTGGCCGCAGCGCTCCCAGACCTGCCGCAGGTCCCGGTCGAGCAGCACGACCCGCGGGCCGAGGTCCGGCCCGGTGGTGACGGCGAGGAACCCGCCGCGGTAGGGGGTCGCGTTGGAGACGTGGTCCAGCGGGAGCGTGGTGCGGGTGCCGTCGGCGGCGACGTAGACGCTCCCGTCGATCCAGGGCACCGCGGGCGCGCTCACCGAGGGCGACGTTCGCGAGGCGGACGTGCGGGGTCGGCGTCGGCGGGGTGTCGACCGGTCCGGTGCCGTTGTCGGCCCCATGGATCGCGGCGATCACGAACGGTGTGGCGAGCACGGCGACGACGGATGCGGTCACCGCAGCGTTGCGGGCCCGACGGCGGCGCTGGATCGTGCGGGCGGTCGACACGACGGCGCCCATCGGGGTCGACGGCAGATCGCCCCGCTCGGCCCGGTCGTGCAGCGCGTCGCTCAGGAGGTCTTCGGGACTGGTCATGACTGCTCCTCGGGCATCCGGCTGCGCAGGGCGGCGATCGCGCGGCTCGCCTGGGACTTGACGGTGCCGGTGGAGACGCCGAGGACGTCGGCGATCTCGGACTCGGTGAGCTGCTCGTAGTAGCGGAGCACGATCACGGCGCGCTGGCGTGGCGGCAGGGACGCGACGAACTGCCAGACGGCCTCGCGGCCGCCGTCGTACTCGATCGTCGGGCCGGGTGCGTCGGGAGGCACGTCGGTGACGACCTCGCGCCGGCGCCACGGTCGTCGCCACGCGGTGCGGTGCTCGTTGACCAGGATCCGGCGGGCGTAGGCATCGATGTTGCCGCGGTCCTCGAGCCGGTCCCAGGCGAGGTAGAGCTTGGCGAGCGAGGTCTGGACGAGGTCCTGGGCGCTGTGCGAGTCGCCGGTGAGCAGGAGGGCGAGCCGTTGGAGAGCGGGTTCGCGAGCGACCAGCCAGGACTCGAAGTCCGTCACCGATCCGCTCCTCGTCTGTGTGGTGGGCACACCCCCTACACGAGGTGGGTCCGCATACGGTTGCATGAGCGCGACACGTTTCGAGCAGAGGGAGCAGCAATGCAGCAGGTGAAGGCCGTGGTCGCTCGCGGCAAGGGTCAGCCGGTCGAGGTCGTCACCATCAACGTGCCGGATCCCGGTCCGGGCGAGGCGGTCGTGAAGGTGCAGGCGTGCGGTGTCTGCCACACCGACCTGCACTACCGCGAGGGCGGGATCAACGACGACTTCCCGTTCCTGCTCGGCCACGAGGCCGCGGGTGTGGTCGAGGCCGTCGGTCCCGACGTGACCGCCGTTGCTCCCGGCGACTTCGTGATCCTCAACTGGCGCGCGGTCTGCGGTGACTGTCGGGCCTGCGACCGCGGTGAGCCGTGGTACTGCTTCGCGACCCACAACGCCACCCAGAAGATGACGCTCGAGGACGGCACCGAGCTCTCGCCTGCGCTCGGCATCGGCGCCTTTGCCGAGAAGACCCTGGTCGCGGCCGGCCAGTGCACCAAGGTCGACCCGTCGGCCCGCCCGGCCGCCGTCGGCCTGCTCGGCTGTGGCGTGATGGCCGGCATCGGTGCCGCCATCAACACCGGCGCGGTGACCCGCGGCAAGTCCGTCGCCGTCATCGGCTGCGGCGGCGTCGGCGTGGCCGCGATCGCCGGCTCCGCGCTGGCCGGTGCGAGCCCGATCATCGCGGTCGACATCGACCCCAAGAAGCTCGAGCAGGCCACGAAGATGGGCGCGACCCACACGGTCGACTCCTCGTCCACCGACCCGGTCGTCGCGATCCAGGAGCTCACCGGTGGCAACGGTGCCGACGTCGTGATCGAGGCCGTCGGCCGCCCCGAGACCTACAAGCAGGCGTTCTACGCCCGCGACCTGGCCGGCACCGTCGTCCTCGTCGGTGTCCCGACCCCGGACATGAAGCTCCCGGACATCCCGTTGATCGACGTCTTCGGTCGCGGCGGCTCGCTGAAGTCCAGCTGGTACGGCGACTGCCTGCCGACCCGCGACTTCCCGATGCTGGTCGACCTCTACCAGCAGGGCCGCCTCGACCTGGATGCCTTCGTCACCGAGGAGATCGGCATCGACGACATCGAGGCCGCCTTCGAGAAGATGCACCACGGCGACGTACTGCGTTCGGTGGTGCTGTTCTCGTGACGGCGCGCGTCGACCATGCCGTCTCCAGCGGCACCTTCAGCCTCGACGGCGAGACCTTCGACGTCGACAACAACATCTGGGTGATCGGCGACGACACCGAGTGCGTGGTGATCGACGCCCCGCACGACGTCGCCGACATCCTGGCCGTCGTCGGGGACCGCAAGGTCAAGGCGATCATCTGCACCCACGCGCACGACGACCACGTCCGCGTGGCGCCGGCGCTGCGCGAGGAGGTGATCGCGCCGATCATGCTGCACCCGGCCGACAAGCCGCTGTGGGAGCTGACCCACCAGAACTACCTGTGGGACCTCGACCTCGAGGACGGTCTGTCCATCGAGGTCGCGGGTACGACGCTCCAGGTGCTGCACACGCCAGGCCACGCGCCGGGTGCCGTCTGCCTCTACGCGCCCGACCTCGGCTGCGTCTTCACCGGCGACACGCTCTTCAACGGTGGCCCTGGTGCGACCGGTCGTTCCTACTCGGACTCCGACCTGATCAAGGAGTCGATCCGGGCGAAGCTCTTCGAGCTGCCCGACGAGACGGTGGTGCACACCGGCCACGGCGACGACACGACGATCGGTGCGGAGAAGGCCGACTTCTGAGGAGAGCCGTCAGAACGGCGTGACGAGGAGCGCGGTGCCGTCGCCGGCGACCCGGGTGAGCACGATCGTCGCCTCCTCGTCGCCCCGCAGGGCGAGCCGCTTGCGCAGCTCCTCGGGGACGACGTCCACGCCGCGCTTCTTGATGGTCAGCCGGCCGATGCCGCGCTCGCGCAGCGCGGCCCGCAGCGGCTTCTCGCGGTAGGGCAGCTCCTCGATGACCCGGTAGCCGCGGGCGAACGGCGTGTGGAACGACTGGTCGGACGTCACGTAGGCGATGTGCTCGTCGACCAGGCCGCCGTCGACGCCGGCGGCCACCGCGGTGACCAGTCCGGCCCGGATCACTGCGCCGTCCGGCTCGTAGAGATAGGCGCCCACGGCGCGGACGGGCGCACCCGGGTCGTCCTCGTCGGTCAGCGTCGCGAGTCCGCCCTCGCCGATCACGGTGGCCCGCCGCGCGGTCGTCGCCAGGCGGCCGGACCACAGCGCGGCCTCCTTCACCTCGCCGTGGTCGCTGACCCACTCCGCCTCGACGCCCTCGGGGACCAGGTCGTGGGGGATGCCGGGCGCGACCTTCACGCACGCGTCGCGGCCGAGCAGGCCGAGGACGAACGGCCACGGCGGAGTCCAGTCGTCGACGTCGAAGGTGCGGCCCCGCGCCGTACGACGGGCAGGGTCCGCGAAGGCGACCTCGAAGGGAGTGGTGTCGATGCTCGTCGCGTCCGCGACGCTGACCGCGCCGTCCAGCCCGAGGGCCTCCAGGTTGGCGCGGGCGACGTAGACGCGGAGCGGGTCGAGATCGATGCCCGCGCAGACCAGACCTGCGCGCGACGACGCGATCAGGTCGCCGCCGATCCCGCAGCCGAGGTCGATCACGGTCTCGGTCCCGGCCGCGACCAGACGGGCCGCGCGGTGCTCGGCGACCCGCAGTCGGGTGGCCTGCTCGTAGCCGTCGGGCGTGAAGTACATCCGGCCGGCGAGCTCGCCGAACTTGTCGCGCGCCCGGACCCGCAGGCGGGCCTGGGTGATCGCGGCGGCGACGTGCGCGGGCTCCGCCGTACGCCGGAGCCGGGTCTGGGTCTGGAGCGAGTCGTCACCCGCGTCGACCGCGGCCGCGAGCAGGCGCTGGCCGTCGTCGGTCAGCAGCCAGCGGAAGGCGTCGAGGTCCACCGCGCGATCCTCGCACCCGGGGGCACCGTTGGCACTCGGTTGGGGGGAGTGCTAGTTTCGGATCTGGCACTCTCCCCGTGAGTGTGCCAGCGCTTGCGAGCTCGGTGCGACCCCCGCGACGGCGTACCGGAACCGCAAGCACAGACGTGAACCACCCACACATCGAAGTGCCAGAAAGTGGAGGTCGACATCGTGTCGGTCAACATCAAGCCTCTCGAGGACCGGATCGTCGTCAAGGCCCTCGAGGCCGAGCAGACCACGGCTTCCGGCCTGGTCATCCCGGACACCGCCAAGGAGAAGCCCCAGGAGGGCGAGGTCCTGAGCGTCGGTCCGGGTCGCATCGACGACAACGGCAACCGGGTCCCGCTCGACGTCAACGTCGGCGACAAGGTCATCTACAGCAAGTACGGCGGCACCGAGGTCAAGTACGCCGGCGAGGAGTACCTCATCCTCTCCGCGCGCGACGTCCTCGCGATCGTTTCCTGATTTCCCGGGTCGTGTGCCTCACGGCCGCGCTGATGCGCTGCTCAGGCACACGACCCGACTTCGTTAGAGGAGAGCAATGCCCAAGATCCTGGAGTTCGACGAGAACGCCCGCCGCAGCCTCGAGCGCGGCGTGGACAAGCTCGCCAACGCCGTCAAGGTGACGCTCGGCCCCAAGGGCCGTTACGTCGTCCTCGACAAGAAGTGGGGCGCGCCGACCATCACGAACGACGGTGTCACCGTCGCCCGTGAGATCGAGCTCGACGACCCCTTCGAGAACCTCGGTGCGCAGCTGTGCAAGGAAGTTGCCACCAAGACCAACGACATCGCCGGTGACGGCACCACGACGGCCACCGTGCTCGCGCAGGCGATGGTCCACGAGGGCCTTCGCGCCGTCGCCGCGGGTGCCAACCCGATGGGCCTCAAGCGGGGCATGGACGCTGCGGCCGAGGCCGTCGGCGACGCCCTCAAGGAGGCCGCCCGCGAGGTCGAGTCCGTCGAGGACATGGCCTCGGTCGCGACCATCTCGAGCCGCGACGCCGTGATCGGTGACCTGCTCTCGCAGGCCTTCGACAAGGTGGGCAAGGACGGTGTCATCACCGTCGAGGAGTCCAACACCATGGGCACCGAGCTCGAGTTCACCGAGGGCATGCAGTTCGACAAGGGCTACATCAGCCAGTACTTCGTCTCCGACCCGGAGCGCATGGAGGCCGTCCTCGACGACCCCTACATCCTTCTGCACCAGGGCAAGATCTCGTCGGTCTCCGACCTGCTTCCCCTGCTCGAGAAGGTCATCGCCGCCGGCAAGCCGCTCTTCATCCTCGCCGAGGACGTCGACGGCGAGGCGCTGTCCACGCTGGTCGTGAACAAGATCCGCGGCACCTTCAACGCCGTCGCGGTGAAGGCTCCGGCCTTCGGTGACCGTCGCAAGGCGATGATGCAGGACATCGCGACCCTGACCGGCGGTCAGATCGTGGCTCCCGAGGTCGGCCTCAAGCTCGACCAGGTCGGTCTCGAGGTGCTCGGCCAGGCTCGTCGCGTGGTCGTCACCAAGGACGACACGACCATCGTCGACGGCGCGGGCGACAAGGCCGAGGTCGAGGGCCGGGTCAACCAGATCAAGGCCGAGATCGAGAACACCGACTCCGACTGGGACCGCGAGAAGCTCCAGGAGCGTCTCGCGAAGCTCGCCGGTGGCGTGTGCGTGATCAAGGTCGGCGCCGCCACCGAGGTGGAGCTCAAGGAGAAGAAGCACCGCATCGAGGACGCCGTCTCCGCGACGCGCGCCGCGATCGAGGAGGGCATCGTCCCCGGCGGTGGCTCCGCTCTCATCCACGCCGTGTCGGTGCTCGAGGGTGACCTCGGTCTGACCGGCGACGAGGCCACCGGTGTCCGCGTGGTCCGCAAGGCGGCCGACGAGCCGCTGCGCTGGATCGCCGAGAACGGCGGCGTCAACGGCTACGTCGTCACCACCAAGGTCCGCGAGCTCGGCCTCGGCAACGGCTACAACGCCGCCACCGAGGAGTACGGCGACCTGGTCGCCCAGGGCGTCCTGGACCCGGTCAAGGTCACCCGCTCGGCACTGGTCAACGCCACCTCGATCGCGGGCATGCTGCTCACGACCGAGACGCTGATCGTCGAGAAGCCCGAAGAGGACGACGACGCCCCGGCGTCCGCCGGCCACGGGCACGGCCACGGCCACTGATCGTCTGATCGCCGAGTCGGCGCTGTTTCACCCAGTACCTCAGGGTGAAACAGCGCCGACTCGGCATTTCAGGGGCAGTCGGGAGTGACCGGCGGACGTTCGACGCCCTTGAGCAGGTAGATCGTGCCGCCGTTGCAGCCGGTGCCGTGCTCGACGTAGTGCGCGTCGACGACCGACTCGAGCTCGGCGACGCCGGCGTCGGACCAGGCGTCGAAGTCGACCCACTCGACCAGCCACGTGGGGGCGTGCGGGCCGCCGAGGAGGGTCGCCAGGTCGGCGTACTCCGGGTCGCGGGTGCGCATCGGCAGGCTCCAGAGATAGGGGTACGGCGAGGAGAGCCCGCTGGTGTCCTGGAGGTCGGCCCGACCGCCGAAGACGACCAAGGTGTCTCCGGGCTCCGCGGCGTCGGCGATCGCCTGGCCCGTGTGGACCTCGTCGAACTCCTGCTGCCCGGTGACGTTCCAGACGAGCCAGAAGACCATCGCCAGCACGGCTGAGACCACCGAGGCGACCACGACGCCACGCATGATCCGCCCGGCCCGGTCCGGGCGGCCCGCGACCAGCGCGACGCACAGCACCGCGCTCGGGACCAGCGGCAGCAGGTAGTCCTGCCAGTAGCTGCCGCCGGCGACCAGCGCGACCACGTCGAACGCCACCACGGCGACCGTCGCCGCCACCAGCGGCGGGTCGTCGGGCCACAGCCGGCGCAGGTGGATGAAGAGCCCCGCGATCACCGGCAGCAGGCCGCAGCCGATCGCGATCGCCAGCAGGATCAGGGCCCGGCGCTGCGGCGCGTCGCTGGCGCCGTCGGCGATCACCCGGGCGGCGTCGGAGCGGAAGCCGTAGACGGCGTACCAGAGCGTGGAGAGCCGGACTCCCGCCGCCAGTGCCCAGCCCACGGTCGCCAGCACCGGCACCGCCACGCCCAGCACTCCGGCGGCCGCGAGGCGGAGCATCTCGCGAGCCGGCAGGCGGCCGGTGAGCGCCGAGACGACGAGCAGCACCGCTGCGAAGACCAGGGCGGACGCCAGGTTCTGCTTGATGCCGAGCGCCGTCGCGCCGACCAGTCCCGCCGCGAAGGCGGCCCACATCGAGCCGCGGCGTACGGCGCTCAGGGTCAGCAGCATGCTGCCCAGCAGGAGGGGAAGGGCCAGCAGCTCGCCCTTCACCGCGACCACGTCGATCATCGGGTTGGCCAGCAGCGCGGCCGCGATGACGGCCGCCCAGGGCGCCGCGCGCAGGCCGGTGGCGAGGCGGGCGACGTACGCCGCGAGCACCACGACGACCGCCGCGACGACGGCGCCCAGGAGTCGGAGCGCGACCTCGCCGCCGGTCAGGTCGACGGCCTTGAAGGCCGCGATCAGGAGCGGCGGCCGGTCGACCCAGTAGGGCCCGAACATGCTGTCGGCCTGCGGGTCCCACGACCGGGCCACGAGGAGGAAGCCGGCCTCGTCGGCGCGCAGTGGCCGGGTCAGCGCGGGCAGTCGGGCCAGGAACACCAGGACGGCGGCGACGACGACCGGGTGCCGCCTCAGGACTCCGAGCACGGAGTCACCCTCTCAGGTCGGCCCCGAGCGCCGTGGAGCCAGCACCCGAGACGTAGCACTGCGGAAACACGGAGGTCGCCATCCCGCAACCTGCGACGACGACGCTGAGCCCATGTTGTGGAGGGTTCGTACGACGCTGCCCGACCGACCCGGGGCGCTGGCCATGCTGGCGGCGACCTGTGGCGAGGCCGGCGTCAACATCTTGGGACTGCAGATCTTCCCGGGCGTCGAGTCGGTGACCGACGAGCTGGTGCTCAGCACCCCGGACGACTGGACCGAGGCCGACCTCGCGGACCTGATCGGCCGCAGCGGCGGTCTGTCCGTGAGCGCCGGGCCGTGCACCGAGGCCGCGCTGAGCGACCAGCCGACGCGCTACGTCCAGGCGTCGCGGACGATCCTGGCCCAGCCGGCGTCCTTCCCCGAGGTGGTCGCGCGGCTCTTCGACGCCGAGGCCGACCCGGCCGCCGGTCGGGGCCAGGACCTCGACGTCATGGACATGACGGTCGGCGACGTGCAGGTGCAGGTCCGCCGCTCGGCGCCGTTCACCGCGACCGAGCACGCGCGCGGCGCAGCGATCGCCGACCTGGTCTCCGACGTCCTCGAGCGCAGCCGCGAGAGCGCGATGTCGCCGAGCCACAGCCGTCGCGTGGGCGGTGGGGCGACGCCCGAGTACACCGTCGACGGCGACTCGGTCGCCGCGATGATCGACGGGACCCCCGTGGGGCTCGCGGTGGTGCGGTCGGCCGCCGAGGAGCCCGGCGTACGACCGGTGACGCTGCGCGTCGACCCGGCCTGGCAGCGCCGGGGCATCGGCACCCGGCTGCTCGTCGACGCGGCCCGGCTGGCGCACACGCTGGGCGCCACCGAGATCGTGCTGACCACCCGGTCCGACAACCAGGCGGTGCTGCCGATGGTGATGGCGGCCGGCCTGCGCGGGCGGATCCGGATGGCGGCCGACACCCTCACCGTGCGAGTGCCGGTCCGCGACCTCAAGCCGCTTCGTACCTGAGCGGGGTCGCGCCGGTAGGCTGGGGGAGTGGAGCTGCCGGAGAAGTTCGCCGCACTGGGTCTGACCTACGACGATGTCCTCCTGCTGCCGGGTCATTCCGACCTGGCGCCGGCCGACATCGACCTGACCTCGCGGCTGACCCGCGAGATCTCGCTCAAGGTGCCGCTGGTCAGCGCCGCCATGGACACGGTCACCGAGTCCCGGATGGCGATCGCGATGGCGCGCCAGGGCGGGCTCGGCGTGCTCCACCGCAACCTCTCGATCGAGGACCAGGCCTACCAGGTCGACCTCGTGAAGCGGACCCAGACCGGCATCATCTCCAACCCGGTCACCATCGGCCCCGACGAGACGCTCGAGCAGCTCGACAAGCTCGCCGGTGAGTACCGCGTCTCCGGCTTCCCGGTCGTCGACGCCGACAACCGGCTGCTGGGCATCATCACCAACCGCGACCTGCGCTTCACGCCGGTCGCCGAGTGGGCGACCACCAAGGTCGACGAGGTGATGACGCCGATGCCGCTGATCACCGGGCCGTCCGACATCAGCCGCGACGACGCCACCCTCCTGCTGCGCCGCCACAAGCGCGAGCGGCTCCCGCTGGTCGACGCGGCCGGTCACCTCACCGGTCTGATCACGGTCAAGGACTTCGTGAAGTCCGAGCAGTTCCCCCTCGCCTCCAACGACGGCGCCGGCCGGCTCATGGTCGGTGCCGCGATCGGCTACTTCGGCGACGCCTGGCAGCGCGCGACCACGCTCGTCGACGCCGGCGTCGACGTGCTCGTCGCCGACACCGCCCACGGCAACGTCCGGTTGCTGCTCGACATGGTGCAGCGGCTCAAGTCCGACCCCGCCACCCGCCACGTCCAGGTCGTCGGCGGCAACGTCGCGACGCGAGAGGGCGCCCAGGCGTTCATCGACGCGGGCTCCGACGCGGTCAAGGTCGGCGTCGGGCCGGGCTCCATCTGTACGACGCGAGTCGTCACCGGCGTCGGCGTACCCCAGGTCACCGCGGTCTACGAGGCATCGCTGGCCTGCAAGCCCGCCGGCGTGCCGGTGATCGCCGACGGCGGCCTCAAGCACTCCGGCGAGATCGCCAAGGCGCTGGTCGCCGGCGCCGACACCGTGATGATCGGCTCGCTGCTGGCCGGCTGCGAGGAGTCGCCCGGCGACCTGGTCTTCGTCAACGGCAAGCAGTTCAAGTCCTACCGGGGCATGGGCTCGCTCGGCGCGCTGTCGAGCCGGGGCAAGAAGTCCTACTCCAAGGACCGCTACTTCCAGGCCGAGGTCACCAGCGACGACCAGCTCGTGCCCGAGGGCATCGAGGGCCAGGTCGCCTACCGCGGCCCGCTGGCCGCGGTGGCCCGCCAGCTGATCGGCGGCCTCAACCAGTCGATGTTCTACACCGGCTCGCGCACCGTCGCCGACCTGCAGGACAACGGCCGCTTCGTCCGGATCACCCAGGCCTCGCTCCAGGAGAGCCACCCCACGGCGTACAGATGACCGTCGAGGCGCCCAACTACTCGGGTCGGTAGACCAGCAGCGCCACCGTCGAAGTCTTCGCCGCCGCCGCTCGCGAGCCGGTACCTCGTAGCGGTCTCCGGCGAGCAGAGCACGACCCGCGAAGCTCCCTGGCGCCGTCGATCCTGTCGCGGTTGATGTCTGCTCGATCCGCCGTGCTCGAGCCGGCCGTTCCACGTGGACTGAGACCCGGCGGCTCGGACGCGACGAAGCCGACCAGTCGGTCACCGTCGGCGGTGTCGACCGGGACCTCGATGGTCCCGCCGTCGCCGGACGACTGGTGCACGACCCGGTCGAGGGTCCACAGGCGCCCGGCGTACTCCACGGTCGGAGGCCACGCCTCATGCCCGAGGATGCTGTCTGCGACGGGGGTCCGGTAGACCGCGACGCCGACCACGGTGGAGTCCGAGCTCACCACGGGCCCGTCGGCGCCCCGGGTCAGGTAGGCGTGCACGGTGCGATCGCGGACTCGCCCGCCCTCGAAGCTCGAGCTCGACGTGCCGGGGTCGTTGGTCGCGTAGTCGCGGCACGGCCCGCTGATCGGTCCCATGTCGTCGATCTCGACGTTGAGCCAGAGACCCTCCTCGTCGGTGGAGCAGTAGTCCGAGAAGCGCACGTCGCTCAACGAGCCGGTGAAGCTCACCGCGGACGTCGGACCGGCCCGGATCGGAGAACGCGCCGGCCAGAAGCCGGTCGGACCCGATGGTGGTGCGGAAGACGGCCGTCTCGTCGGCATCGACGACGCCGTCGGCGAGTCCGCCCGTCGCGCCGTAGACGGCCACGCCTGCTCGAGCACCGTTGGGCGTGCCGTTGAGGTGGACCCTGACGCACGGTGGCACCGGTCGGCACTGGCACTTCGAGATCGTCGGCGCCCTGGGTGCGGGCGATCGGCTCGCCGTCGGCGTAGAGCGTCGCCGACCCGTCGCCGAGACCGCTCCCCGCGAGTGACACCGCCGGTCACCGGACTCGAGCCGCAGACGGGTGTCCGCGGAGAGCTGCCGCGGTCTCGGGCAGACGCCACGTAGGGGAAGCCCGTGACGCTGACCTGCCGCGGCACGTCGACGTCCACGACCGAGCTTGCCGGGGCGACGCCGTCCGGTTGACGGAGCGCGCTCCGACGCCGACGGCGGTCGCGGCAACGGCCAGGACCGCGGCCACGGCGACCGAGGCGCGTACGGCGCCGGCGGACGACCCGGATCCGGGCGTGCACCGCCACCGGGCGGATGTAGCGCTCGCGTGTCGTCGAGGCCGTCGGCGTGCTGCCGTCCAGCGTGTTGCGGAGGTCGTCGAGCGTGTTCATGAGGGGTCCTTCGTCGTGCTGCGAGCGCGAGGGCGGGGTCGATGCGCAGCTTGGCGAGCGCCTTGCTGGTCTGGCTCTTCACGGTGCCGGGGGAGATGCCGAGCAGCCGCGCGGTCTCCGCCTCGCTGAGGTCCTCGACGAAGCGCAGCACGATCACGGCCCGCTGGCGCCGGGGCAGCCGGCCCATCGCCGTCCAGAGGTCGTGCCGGTCGTCGTCCGGACTACCGGGCACCGGATCCGGCTCCGGCAGGTCGGCGTGCGCCTGCTCGCCGTTCCACTTCCGCCGCCACCACGACGAGAACGTGTTGACCAGGATCTTGCGGACGTAGGGCTCCGGGTCGCCCTGGATCCGCGACCAGGAGAACCACGCCTTGGTCAGCGCGGTCTGCAGCAGGTCCTCGGCGAGGGCGTGGTCACGGGTGAGGAGGTACGCCGTACGCAACAGCCGTGACGAGCGCGCGGCGACGAACTCGTCGAACTCCACGGCCGCGGTCACGTCGCCTCCCGAGATTGCCGGGCGATGTGCTCCGGTCAAGGCATCCATACCCTGCTCGACCGGCTGGGCCACCCGAATGGTTGCCTCGGACAGTTCCTCGGTAGTCTGAGCCGGTGACGGACATCGAGATCGGCCGGGCCAAGCGCGGACGACGTGCCTACTCCTTCGACGACATCGCGATCGTGCCGTCGCGGCGCACCCGCGACCCCGAGGAGGTCAGCACCACCTGGCAGATCGACGCCTACCGGTTCGAGCTCCCGATCCTGGCTGCGCCGATGGACTCGGTGATGTCGCCGGCCACGGCGGTCGCGCTCGGCCGCTTCGGTGGCCTCGGGGTGCTCAACCTCGAGGGCATCTGGACGCGCTACGAGGACCCGTCCGACCTGCTCGAGGAGGTGGCCGGCCTGCAGGGCGTCGACGCGACCCGCCGGCTGCAGCAGATCTACACCGAGCCGATCAAGCCCGAGCTGATCACCGAGCGGCTGCGCGAGATCCGCGAGTCCGGGGTCACGGTCGCCGGGTCGCTCTCGCCCCAGCGCACCAAGGAGTTCGCGAAGGCCGTGGTCGACGCGGGCGTCGACATGTTCGTGATCCGCGGTACGACGGTCTCCGCCGAGCACGTCTCCTCGCAGGCGGAGCCGCTCAACCTCAAGGAGTTCATCTACGAGCTCGACGTCCCGGTCGTCGTCGGTGGCTGCGCCACCCACCAGGCGGCGCTCCACCTGATGCGCACCGGTGCGGCGGGCGTGCTCGTCGGCTTCGGCGGCGGAGCGGCGCACACCACCCGGACCGTGCTCGGTGTCGCCGTACCCATGGCCTCCGCGGTGGCCGACGTCGCCGCCGCGCGTCGCGACTACCTCGACGAGTCCGGCGGCCGCTACGTCCACGTCATCGCCGACGGCTCGATCGGCAAGTCCGGTGACCTCGCCAAGGCCGTCGCCTGCGGCGCCGACGCGGTGATGGTCGGCTCGCCGTTCGCGCGCGCCACCGACGCTCCGGGCCGTGGCTTCCACTGGGGCACCGAGGCCCACCACCACGACCTCCCGCGCGGCCAGCGCGTCCAGTTCGACACCGTCGGCACCCTCGAGGAGATCCTCTTCGGTCCGTCCCGGGTCGCCGACGGCACGATGAACCTGGTCGGCGCCCTCAAGCGCTCGATGGCCACGACCGGCTACACCGAGCTCAAGGAGTTCCAGCGGGTCGAGGTCGTCGTTGAGTGACGGCCCCCTGACGGATGAGGTCGTCATCCACACCGACGGCGCCTGCATCCCCAATCCCGGCCCCGGCGGTTGGGGTGCGTTGCTGCGTCAGGGCCCGCACGAGCTCGAGCTCTGCGGCGGTGAGGCCGGCTCCACCACCAACAACCGGATGGAGCTGATGGCGCCGATCCAGGCGCTCGCAGCCCTCAAGCGGCGCAGCGTGGTGCACATCTACACCGACAGCACCTACGTCCGCAGCGGCATCACCGCTTGGGTGATCTCCTGGCAGCGCAACGGCTGGCGGACCAGTGCCAAGCAGCCGGTGAAGAACGTCGACCTCTGGCAGCAGCTGGTCGAGGCGGTCGCGCACCACGACGTCGAGTGGCACTGGGTCAAGGGCCACGCCGGCGACGAGGGCAACGAGCGCGCCGACCGGCTCGCCGCGCGCGGGCTCGAGGAAGCCGTCGAGGCGGCCAAGGCATGAGGGTGGCAGCGGGCCAGGCGGCCTCCGTCTCCGGCGACCTCGCCGCCAACGTCCGCCAGGCCGCTCGGCTGACCGGGCTCGCGGCCACCCAGGACGTCCGGCTGCTGGTGCTGCCCGAGGCGTTCCTGACCGGGTACGACGTCGCGGCGTTCGACGGCCCGCTGCCCGACGCGGCCGACCTGGACGGCGCCTGGCTCGACCCGCTCCGGTCGGCGGCCGCGCCCGGCGTGACGGTCGTCGTCGGCACCGCCCTGCGCCGCGACGGCGAGCGTCGCCTCTCGCAGATCGTGGTGCGGCCCGACGGGACCGCCACGGCGCCGTACGACAAGCAGCACCTCGACGGCCTCGAGAAGACGGTCTTCACGACCGGCGACCACGGAGCCTCGATCACCGTCGACGGCCACCAGCTCGGGCTGTCGATCTGCTACGACGGCTGCTTCCCCGAGCACGCCCAGGCCGCGGCGCTCGACGGGGCGGTCGGCTACCTGAGCTCGGCGGCGTACTTCCCGGGCGGTGCCCACCGGCGCGACCTCTACTACGCGGCACGGGCGCTGGAGAACGGCATGTACGTCGTCTTCTCCGGCCTCACCGGCCGGTGCGGTGACTTCGAGTTCATCGGCGGCTCGGCGGTCTACGACCCCGAGGGCCGACCGATCGCGCGGCTCGGTGACGAGGAAGGTCTCGCGATCGCGGACCTCGACATCGAGCTGGTCGCCCAGACCCGCGCGACGCACACGATGACCAGCGACCACCGGCCGTCGCTGGGGGAGCGCACCTACAGCTGATCGCGCCGGCGCTGGAGGTGGCGGCGCTCGGCCGGGTTGGTGGTCAGCCCGATGGCTCGGTCGTACGCCGCCCGCGCCACTTCGGGCTCGCCGGCCCGCGCCAGCAGGTCGGCTCGGGTCGCGTGCAGCAGGTGGAAGTCGTCCAGCCCCTCGACCGTGTCGAGCATCCGCAGCCCGGCGTGCGGGCCGTCGGCCTGACCGACCGCGACCGCGTGGTTGAGCCGCACCACCGCCGATCCGGTGAGCGCGTCGAGCTGCGCGTAGGCGCCGGCGATCGCGGGCCAGTCGGTGTCGGCGTAGGTCCGGGCGTTGGCGTGCTGCGCCGCGATCACGGCCTGGAGCTGGAAGGCGCCGGGCCGGCCGGCGGCCAACGCGTGCGCGAGGAGGCGGTTGGCCTCGGCGACCATCGCTGCATCCCACCGGCTGCGGTCCTGGTGCTCGAGCAGGACCAGGTCGCCTGCGCCGTCGAGCCGGGTCGCGAAGCGGGCGCGTTGGTAGAGCTCGAGAGCGAGCAGGCCCGCGGTCTCACCCGACTCGGGGAGCAGCGACCGGACCACCCGGGTCAGCCTGATCGCCTGGTCGGCGAGGTCGACGCGGAGCAGGCCGGCGTCGCCCTGGCTGAGGTAGCCCTCGTTGAAGACCAGGTAGAGCACGGTCAGCAGGGTGTCGACCCGCTCGTCGAGCGCGTCCGGGATGGTGAGGGGGATCCCGGCGTCGCGGATCTTGCGCTTCGCCCGGACGATCCGCTGGGTGATCGCCGGCTCCGGCACCAGGTAGGCCGCGGCGATCTCCGTGGTCGTGAGCCCGCCGACCAGGCGCAGGGTCAGCGCGACCTGGGCGTCGCGGTTGAGCGCCGGGTGGCAGCACAGGAGGATCAGCCGCAGCTGCTCGTCGGAGACGTCCATCTGGTTCGGGTCCTCCTCCACCAGGCCGCGGTCGGCGGCGGGCTCGGCCGCCTCCACCACGTCGTACGCCGCCGCGTCGGTGCGGCGCCGCGCGGACGTCGTACGACGGATCCGGTCGACGGCCCGGCGGCGTGCGACGGTCAGCAGCCAGGCCGCGGGGTTGTCGGGGACGCCGCGCTCGGGCCAGGTGCGCACGGCCTCGAGCAGGGCGTCCTGGACGGCCTCGTCCGCGAGGTCGAGGTCGCCGTGCTGGCGCGCGAGGATGGCGAGCACCCGCCCGCTGTCCTCACGCGCCAGCCGGGTGAGCGCCTCGTCGAGGGTCACGCTCCCGGTCGGTACATCACCGGCCGGACCTCGACCGCGGCCGGGACCGGCATCTTCTGGGCCAGCGCGATCGCCTCGTCGAGGTCGCGCGCCTCGACGACGTAGAAGCCGCCGACCTGCTCCTTGGTCTCGGTGTAGGGGCCGTCGGTGACCGTCCCCGTGGCGAGGTTGGCAACCGTCGCGGTGGACGATGGCTTCAGGCTGGCGCCGGCGATGAAGTGGCCGCCGTCGACGAGCATCTGGTTGTAGGCGAACCAGGCGCCCATCATCTCCTCGAACCCGTCGGCGGTCGGGTCGGCCGGCATCGCCTGGGTCTCGTCGACGGTGATCAGGAACATGTACTCCATGGTCTGGCTCCTCGGACTGGGATGGGCCTTGTGCTCATCCTGACGTGGTGATGTCGCAGCACCCGCTCGAAACCGACAGGATCTAGGGCAGTGGATCCTCGACGAGTCCGGCGTTGCGGCCGAGGACGTTCACCGCGGCCCGGATCGAGGCCAGGTGCTCGCCGACCGCGCCGACGATCCGGATCGGGTTGCCGCGGGTGTAGTGGTTCCACTGGGTCGGCACGTACGCCGCGCGGGTGACGCCGTACGTCCCGTTGGGGCGCTGGGTGAAGCCGAAGTCGACGGTGATGCCCTCGTAGGCGTCGAGCGTCTTGACGTCGTTCTGGGCGATCATGTTGCCCATGCCGTAGACGACCCACTTGCCGTTGACCTTGGTGATCGGCTGGACGACGTGCGCGTGCTCGCCGAGCACCAGGTCGATGTTCGGGTCGGCGGTGAGCTCGCTCGGCCAGCGCGACCTGCGTCGCGTCGGGCTGGTGGTCGTACTCCGTGCCCCAGTGCACGTGCGCGACCACGATGTCGGCGCCGGCCTCGCGCGCCCGCGCGGCCTGCGCGTGCAGGTCGTCGGTGTCGCCGAGCTGCGAGACGGCCCATTCCTGGCCGTACGGGCAGCACGTACCCGTTCAGCCCGTACGTCGCCGCCACGATGCCGACCTTGACGCCCTGGTCGGTGGTGATGATGACCGGCGTGCGCCGCTCCTGCGGGCTGCGGAAGGTGCCGACGTGCGCGACCCCCGCTGCGCTCCAGGCAGGTCGGCGGTCCGGAAGATCCCGTCCGTGCCGTCGTCCATGCTGTGGTTGGACGCCGTCGTGCACGCGTCCCAGCCCATGGTGGCGATCCAGGCCGCGATCGCCGGCGGCGCCGCGAAGACCGGGTAGTTCCGGAGCTTCGCGCCGGGCGCCGCGAACGGCACCTCCTCGTGACAGATCGCCAGGTCGCGCCGACTCGATGAGCGGCTTCATCTCCGCGAACGTCGAGTCGAAGTCGAAGCGGACGCCTGCGCCGGTGCTCGCGATGGTCCTCGGCCGCGCTGAACCACACCGTGTTGTGCCACAGCAGGTCGCCGCTCATCACGATGTCGGCGGTGCGCGGGCCGGCCTCGGTGGGGTCGGCCGGATCTGCCGGCGTCGCATCGTCCGGCGCGTCGTCCAGCGAGATGGTGACCCCGGCGTCCGGCTCGCTCGCGCCGGTCGGCTGGGGACGGATCGCCCAAGCCCCGAGCACGGCGACCACGAGCAGCCCGACGGCGCAGACGAGCGTCGCGACGGCGCCGATCGTGCGACCAGCTCGAGATGTCACAGTCCATTCAACCGGCTCGTGGCGGGCCGGCGCGGAACATTGCCGTCATGTGGGTTTGCGACACTGGCCACATGGTCCGTCCCAGCTCCGCCCTCAGCCCGCTGGCCCGTGACGAGGCGCTCGCCGCGATGCGGGGGATCGGCGGACAGGCCGAGCTCGACGTGCTCGTCGTCGGCGGTGGCGTGGTCGGCGCCGGCACCGCGCTCGACGCCGTGACCCGCGGCCTCAGCACCGGCCTGCTCGAGCAGCGCGACCTCGCCAGCGGCACCAGCAGCCGCAGCAGCAAGCTGATCCACGGCGGCCTGCGCTACCTCGAGATGCTCGACTTCGGCCTGGTCCGCGAGGCGCTCCAGGAGCGCGGCCTGCTGCTCACCCGGCTCGCGCCGCACCTGGTCCGCCCGGTGCCGTTCCTCTACCCGCTCACCCACCGCGGCTGGGAGCGGCCGTACGTCGGCGCAGGCCTCACGCTCTACGACGCGATGGCGATGCTCGGCAAGTCGGACATGGGCGTGCCGCGCCACAAGCACCTCTTCCGGCGCCAGGTCGCCCGGATCGCGCCGGACTTCAAGACCGAGGCGATCACCGGCGCGATCCAGTACTACGACTGCCAGGTCGACGACGCCCGGCTCGTGCTGACCCTCGCCCGCACGGCGGCCGCGAACGGCGCGCACGTCGCCACCCGGGTGCAGGTGCTGGGCTTCCTGCGCGAGGGGGAGCGCGTGGTCGGCGTACGCGCTCGAGACCTGGAGAACCAGCAGGACTTCGAGGTGCGCGCCCGCGTCGTCGTCAACGCCGCCGGCGTGTGGACCGACGAGATCCAGGAGATGGTCGGCGGCCGCGGCTCGCTGCACGTGCAGGCGTCCAAGGGCATCCACCTGGTCGTGCCGCGCGACCGGATCCGCTCCGAGGCCGGCTTCATCGTCCGCACCGAGAAGTCCGTGCTGTTCGTGATCCCGTGGGGGCGGCACTGGATCATCGGCACCACCGACACCCCGTGGAGCCTCGACAAGGCGCACCCCGCGGCGTCGAAGGCCGACATCGACTACATCCTCGAGCACGTCAACGCGATCCTGCGCGAGCCGCTCGACCACGACGACGTCGAGGGCGTGTACGCCGGCCTCCGCCCGCTGCTGTCCGGGGAGTCCGAGCCGACCTCGCGGATCTCGCGCGAGCACACGGTCGTCACACCGGTGCCCGGCCTGGTGATGATCGCCGGCGGCAAGCTCACGACGTACCGCGTGATGGGCCGCGACGCCGTCGACGCGGCCGCCCACTCGCTGAAGACCACGGTCAACCTCACGATCCGCGACTCGATCACCGACCGGGTGCCGCTGCTCGGCGCCGCTGACTGGGAGACGCGCACCAACCAGCGAGTGCTGCTGGCGCGGCGCTCCGGCCTGCACGTCGCCCGCATCGACCACCTGCTCGGCCGCTACGGCGGCCTCGTCGACGACCTGCTCGCGCTCGTCGAGTCGCGTCGTGCCCTCGGGCTGCCGCTCGAGGGCGCCGAGGACTACCTCGCGGCCGAGGTCGTCTACGCCGTCACCCACGAGGGCGCCCGGCACCTCGACGACGTGCTCACCCGGCGTACCCGCATCTCCATCGAGACCTTCGACCGCGGCGTCTCCGCCGCGCCCGCTGCCGCCGCGCTGATGGCCGCCGAGCTCGGCTGGGACGCGGCCCGCACCGCCGACGAGGTCGACCACTACCTGCGCCGGGTCGAGGCCGAGCGCCAGTCCCAGCTCAAGCTCACCGACCAGGAGGCCGACGAGGCGCGGGTCAGCGTCGCCGACATCGTCTGAGGGGCGCCCACGAAGAACTGACACGTGTCGAATGACCCGCCCGGTTCATTGACAACTAGAACACGTTCCACCGATGCTGGCCTCAGCGTGTGAGACCCCTGTCACAGCATCCGAGGGAGGAAGAACGTGACCCAGGCGCCCCCGCCGGCCGACATGAAGATGCAGCGATCGAGCAGGGATGCGACGACCCTGCCGGCCCGGCTGGCCGAATGGCTGGCCACGGTGCTGCCCGCAGGGCGCCGACCCGGTCGTCACGCTGCACAGCGGGATCGACGCCAACGGCATGTCCTCGGAGACGCTCGTCCTCGACGTCGACTGGACCGAGGACGGCGAGGCCAAGCACGGCGAGTACGTCGCCCGGGTCGCGCCGGCCGCCCACGACCTGCCGGTCTTCGCGCACTACGAGCTCCAGGACCAGTACGACGCGATGCGGATCGTCGCCGAGCAGACCGACGTCCCCGTGCCGGCCGTGCGCTGGATGGAGCCGACCGGCGAGGTGCTCGGCACGCCGTTCTTCCTGATGGACCGGATCGACGGGGTCGTCCCGCAGGACGTGCTGCCCTACAACTTCGGCGACAACTGGCTCCCGACGCCTCGCCGCGAGGACCAGCGCCGGCTGCAGGACAACTCCGCGCGGGTGCTCGCCGAGCTCCACGCGATCCCGGACGCCGCCGACACCTTCGACTTCCTCGACCCGGCCCGCCACGGCCACGCCGGGCGACACCCTGCTCGAGCGCAACCTCTCCCGCACCAAGGAGTGGTACGAGTTCGCCGTCGCCGACATCGGCCGCTCGCCGCTGGTCGAGCGCGCGCTCGCCTGGCTCGAGGCCAACATGCCGAGCACCGGACGAGACCGTGCTGTGCTGGGGCGACTCCCGCATCGGCAACATGATGTACCGGACTTCGAGCCGGTCGCCGTGCTCGACTGGGAGATGGCCGCGATCGGCCCGCGCGAGCTCGACGTGTCGTGGATGGTCTTCGCGCACAGCGTCTTCGAGTCGATCACCGGCGTCATGGGGATGCCGGGCATGCCGCACTTCCTGCACGAGGACGACCTCAAGGCGGAGTACGAGCGGATCACCGGCGTCACCCTCGGCGACCTGCAGCTGGTACCACGTCTACAACGGCGTCCAGTGGTGCATCGTCTTCATGCGCACCGGTGCCCGGCAGATCCACTTCGGTGAGATCGAGCGGCCGGACGACATCGAGTCGCTCTTCCACTGCAAGCCGCTGATCGAGCGTCTGCTCGAGGAGGTCGGCGCATGAACGACATCACCCCGCTGGACGAGTTCCCGCTGCACCAGGCGCCGCTGCCGATGGCCTACGCCAACAGCAGCGACCGCAACTTCTACGACCGCTGGTACTTCAACGCCCACGACCGCAGCGGCGACATCTTCGTGATCTCCGGGATGGGCTACTACCCCAACCTCGGCACCAAGGACGCGTTCTTCCTGGTCGCCCGCAACGGCAAGCAGACCGCCGTGCACCTGTCCGACGTGATGGACCAGGACCGGCTCAACCCGCACGTCGGCAACTACCGGATCGAGGTCACCGACCCGCTCAAGAAGCTCCGGATCGTCCTCGAGGAGACCGACGGCATCTCCACCGACCTCACCTGGGACGGCACCTGCGACGTCATCCAGGAGCTGCCGCACGTGCTGCGCTCCGGCAGCCGGGTCACGCTCGACGCCCAGCGGTTCGCCCAGATGGGCTCGTGGAGCGGCACGATCATCGATCGACGGCGAGGAGATCACCGTCGACCCGTCGACCTGGCTCGGCAGCCGCGACCGCTCGTGGGGCATCCGGCCGGTCGGCGAGGCCGAGCCGCCCGGGCGCCCGGCCAACCCGCCGTTCGAGGGCATGTGGTGGCTCTACGTCCCGATGCAGTTCGACGACTACGCGGTCTGCCTGATCATCCAGGAGAGCCCGACGGCCACCGGACCCTCAACGACTGCACGCGGGTCTGGAAGGACGGCCGGGTCGAGCAGCTCGGCTGGCCGCTGGTCGACATCCACTACGCCTCCGGCACCCGCACGCCGACCGGCGCGACCATCCGGTGCACGCACGCCCGAGGGCAAGCCCCTGGTCCTCGAGGTCGAGTCGCAGCTCGCCGTCCCGCTCCACGTCGGTGGTGGCTACGGCGGCGACCCGGACTGGATCCACGGCACGTGGAAGGGCGAGAACTTCTCCGAGCGGGTCACCTACGACATGGACGACGCCGCCGTGCAGGGCCGCTTCATGTTCGGCTGCATCGACCACGTCGGCCGGGCGCGACCGCCGACAGGCGCCGAGGGCTGGGGCCTGTTCGAGCACTTCGTCATCGGCCGCCACGACCCCTCCGGCTTCACCGACTTCTTCACCCTCGCCCCCTGACCGTCTGCACCACAGGAGACCTCCATGACGCCTCGACCAGACACCTTCTTCATCGACGGCGACTGGGCCGCCCCCGCCACCGGCGACACCATCCAGGTCGTCTCGCCCCACTCCGAGCAGGTCGTCGCGACCGTGCCCGAGGGCAGCGTCGCCGACATCGACGCCGCGGTCGCCGCCGCCCGCCGCGCCTTCGACTCCGGCCCGTGGCCGCGGATGAGCCCGGCAGGAGCGGATCGACGTCGTCCAGAACTTCTCGAACCTGTACGCCGGCAAGATGGGCGAGATGGCCGAGATCATCTCGACCGAGATGGGCTCGCCGCTCGTCGTTCTCCAACCTGGCGCAGGCGCCGGCGCCGTGGATGCAGATCGAGGCGTTCCTCGGCATCGCCCGCGACGTTCCCGTGGGAGGAGACGCGCGCCGGCTCGCTCGGCGAGGTCATCGTGCGCCGCGAGCCGGTCGGCGTCGTCGCCGCGATCCCGCCGTGGAACGTCCCGCAGTTCACGATCATGTCCAAGCTGATCCCGGCGCTGCTGGCCGGCTGCACGATCGTGATCAAGCCGGCGCCGGAGACCCCGCTCGACACCTACCTGATGGCCGAGCTGCTCCAGGAGGCCGGCGTACCCGCCGGTGTCGTCAACATCGTGGCCGCCGGCCGCGAGGTCGGCGAGCACCTGGTCGCGCACCCGGGCATCGACAAGGTCGCCTTCACCGGCTCGACCGCCGCCGGCCGCAAGATCGCCGCCGTGTGCGGTGAGCAGCTCAAGCGGGTCTCGCTCGAGCTCGGCGGCAAGTCGGCCGCGATCGTCCTCGACGACGCCGACCTGGCCGCGACGATGGAGGGCCTGAAGTTCACCGCGCTGATGAACTCCGGCCAGGCCTGCGTCGCGCAGACCCGGATCCTCGCCTCGCGCGCCAACTACGACAACGTCGTCGACGCGCTCGTCGAGACCGGTCGGCGCCATGCAGGTCGGCGACCCGATCGACCCGGCCACCGAGATCGGCCCGATGGTCGCGCAGCGCCAGCAGGAGCGCGTCGAGAAGTACATCGCGCTCGGCCAGGAGGAGGGCGCCCGCGTCGTCCTCGGCGGCAACGGCATGCCCGACGGGCTCGTCGTCCGGCTGGTACGTCCGGCCCGACGTCTTCGCCGACGTCGACAACGGCATGCGGATCGCCCAGGAGGAGATCTTCGGCCCGGTCCTCTCGGTGATCCCGTTCGACGACGTGGACGACGCGGTCCGGATCGCCAACGACTCCGAGTACGGCCTGGCCGGCACCGTGTGGACCGGCGACGTGGAGGCCGGCCTCGACGTCGCCCGTCAGGTCCGCGCCGGCACCTACGGCGTGAACACCTACACGATGGACTTCGCGGCGCCGTTCGGCGGCTTCAAGAACTCCGGCATCGGCCGCGAGTTCGGCCCCGAGGGCCTCGCGCAGTACACCGAGCTGAAGTCGATCTACAAGCCGTGACCGAGCAGCTCGCACCGACCAGCTGAACGAGCTCGCCTACTACGCGGTCACCCACCACCCCGCCGACGCACGCAAGATCTTCTCCGAGGCCACCGACGCCGAAGGGCTGGGGCTGGGCTCGTGCATGATCAGCGAGCGGTTCACGGTCAAGGAGGCGGGCGTGCTCGCGGGTGCGGTCGCCGGTCGGGCGCCGTCGCTCGGGCATCGCCGCGCCGCGATCAACCACCACATGCGGCACCCGATCATCACCGCGACGATGGGCTCGACGCTGCACGCCGCTCACCGAGGGCCGCTACGCGATGGCCTTCGGTCGGGGCGCGGCCGAGCACTGGAAGGCGATCGGTCAGCCGGTGGTCACCGAGGCGGTGCTGCGCGACTTCATCGGCATCCTGCGCCAGCTGTGGACCGACGGCTTCGTGCTCGACCACGACGGCCCGGCGGGCAAGTGGCCGGTGCTCCACAACCGCAGCGGCCTGGGGGAGGGGCCCGCCGCTCGGGCTGGTCGCGGTCGGTCCGAAGACGATGGCGCTGGCCGGCGAGCTGTGCGACTTCGTCGTCATGCACACGTTCTTCTCCGAGCAGGCGACGCTGAGCTCGATCGAGGCCGTACGCCGCGGCGCCGAGCGGGCCGGTCGCGACCCCGACGCCGTCCGCATCTGGTCCTGCCTGGCCGCCGTACCCGACGGCCTCTCGGAGGAGGACGAGCTGCGCCGCGGCGTCGGCCGGCTGGTCACCTACTTCCAGGCGTACGGCGACACCCTGGTCTCGGTCAACGGCTGGGACCCGGCGCCGTGGGAGCGGCTCAAGACGTCGGAGGTGTTCACCGACCGCGGCCGCGGCCGGCGCCATCGACGCGCTCGGCCGACACCGAGACGTTGCTCCGGATCGCCGAGCTGGTGCCCGACGAGTGGCTCGACGGCGTCGGCCCGCGGCCGCTCCGAGGACGCCGCCGCGACGATCGCCCGCGAGCTCGAGCTCGGCTGCCACTCGGTGATCCTGCACGGCGCCGAGCCGCACGAGATCGCGCCGATGGTGGACGCCTACCGCGAGATCCGGCCGACCCTCGCGCGCCCGGTCTCCGTGAATCCTGGGCTGTTCGGCTGAGACTCGGTGGTCTGGGAGACCGGGCTCACATACCCTCGGCATCATGAGCGCTCAGAACCCCACTCCGTCGGGTGGCCCGGTCGTCGAAGGTCCCCACGACCCCGAGCACGACCCGCGGGCGTCGTACGCCCTCGAGCCTGAGTACGTCGCGGCGCTGACCGCCCGTCTCGTCGCGACGAGCGGCACCACCGCGGAGGTCCGCTCGCCGCTCAACGACGCGCCGCTCGCCCACGTGCCGCAGTCGACCGAGGCCGACGTGGCCGAGGCCTTCACCCGCGCCCGCAAGGCCCAGCTGGCCTGGTCGCGCGTGCCGATCGACGTGCGCGCCGCAGATGCTGCTGCGGCTGCACGACATCGTGCTCGACCGGCAGGACGAGATCGTCGACCTGATCGTGTGGGAGAACGGCAAGGCCCGCAAGCACGCCTTCGACGAGCCGCTGCACGTCGCGCTCACC
The DNA here is from genome assembly GCA_963696245.1 of uncultured Actinomycetota bacterium. Lineage (GTDB taxonomy): Bacteria > Actinomycetota > Actinomycetes > Propionibacteriales > Nocardioidaceae > Nocardioides. Next base: position 22,935 of record CAVOJM010000010.1, on the reverse strand, counting down.
GCTCGCTACTACGGGCGTACGGCGAGCCGCCACCTCGGCACCCGCCGCGTCCCGGGTGTCTTCCCGGTGCTGACGCGCGCCGAGATCAACCGGGTGCCCAAGGGCGTCGTCGGGATCATCTCGCCGTGGAACTACCCCTTCAACCTGGCGCTCATCGACGGCCTCGCCGCGATCGTCGCCGGCAACGCGGTCGTCGCGAAGCCGGACGCGCAGACCATGCTGTCCGCGCTGCTCGGTGCCGAGCTGCTCGAGGAGGCCGGCTTCCCGCGCGACATCTGGCAGGTCGTCGCCGGTCCCGGCCCCGAGATCGGCGGCGCGATCATCGAGCGCGCCGACTACGTCTGCTTCACCGGCTCGACCGCGACCGGCAAGGTCGTCGCGAAGGCGTGCGCCGACCGGCTGATCGGCAGCTCGCTCGAGCTCGGCGGCAAGAACCCGCTCCTCGTCCTGCGTGACGCCGACCTCGAGAAGGCGGCCGAGGGCGCCGTACGCGCGTCGTTCTCCAGCTCCGGCCAGCTCTGTGTCTCGATCGAGCGGATGTTCGTGGCCGACCAGGTCTACGACCGGTTCGTCGAGCGCTTCGTCGCCCGCACCCAGGCGATGACCCTGGGCGCGACGCTCGACTGGGGCAACGACATGGGCACGCTGATCTCCCAGCAGCAGCTCGACACCGTCGTCGCCCACGTCGAGGACGCCGTCGCCAAGGGCGCCCGGGTGCTGACCGGTGGCAACCACCGGCCCGACCTCGGCCCCTACTACTTCGAGCCCACGATCCTGGAGGGCGTCACGCCCGACATGACCTGCTTCGGCAAGGAGACCTTCGGCCCGGTCGTGTCGCTCTACCGGTTCCACGACGAGGCCGACGCGATCTCGCGCGCCAACGGCGGCGACTACGGCCTGAACGCCTCGATCTACAGCCAGGACGGCGCCCGCGCCCGCTACATCGCCCGCCACATCAAGTGCGGCACGGTCAACATCAACGAGGCCTTCGGTGCGACGTTCGCCAGCCTCGACACCCCGATGGGCGGCATGCGCGAGTCCGGCACCGGCCGGCGCCAGGGCGCCGAGGGCGTGCTGCGCTTCACCGAGACGCAGTCGGTCGCGACCCAGCGGGTGATGGCCCTCGGGCCGCAGCACGGCATGTCCGACGAGCTGTACGCCAAGGTGATGACCTTCAACCTGCGTCTCCTCAAGAAGCTCGGTCGCGCCTGATGGCCTTCGATTTCGACGTGCTTGTCGTCGGCTCCGGCTTCGGCGGCTCGGTCACCGCACTCCGGCTCACCGAGAAGGGCTACCGCGTCGGCGTACTCGAGGCGGGTGCCCGCTTCGAGGACGACGACCTGCCGGAGACGTCGTTCGAGGCGACCAAGTACCTCTTCCGACCCGAGGTCGGCTGCTACGGCATCCAGCGCATCGACGCGCTCAGGGACTGCCTGATCGTCTCCGGTGCCGGTGTCGGCGGTGGCTCGCTGGTCTACGCCAACACGCTCTACGAACCGCTGCCCGCGTTCTACGCCGACCAGCAGTGGAGCCACATCACCGACTGGCAGGACGAGCTGGCGCCGTACTACGACCAGGCGAAGCGGATGCTCGGCGTCGTCGAGAACCCGCTCCGCACGCCGTCGGACGACGTGATGGAGAAGGTCGCCACCGAGATGGGCGTGGCCGACACCTTCCACCCGGCCCCGGTCGGTGTCTTCTTCGGTGGACCCGGCGCCGGCATGGGCCAGACCGTCGACGACCCGTTCTTCGGTGGCGCCGGTCCCGAGCGCAAGACCTGCATCGGCTGCGGCTCCTGCATGACCGGCTGTCGCCACAACGCGAAGAACACCCTGGTCAAGAACTACCTCTACCTCGCCGAGCAGAACGGCGCGACGGTGCTGCCGCTCACCACCGTCACCCGCGTCGCGCCGCGCGGGAGTGGGGGGTACGACGTCCACGTCCGCTACACGAAGGCCAAGGTCAGCCGCCGGTCGGTGCGCCGGGTCCTCACCGCGGAGCAGGTCGTCTTCGCGGCGTCGGCGCTCGGCACCCAGCGCCTGCTCCACAAGATGCGCGACGAGGGCCACCTGCCCGCGATCTCGCAGCGGCTCGGTCACCTGTCGCGCACCAACTCCGAGTCGATCGGTGGCGTGATCGCCCCCGACGCGTCGGTCGACTACAGCCAGGGCATCGCGATCACGTCGAGCTTCCACCCCGACCCGAACACCCACATCGAGCCGGTCCGCTACGGACCCGGCAGCAACCTGATGTCGCTGCTCCAGTCGGTGCTGACCGACGGCGACGGCGACGAGCCGCGCTGGCGGACCTGGCTGCGGGAGATGTGGCGGCAGCGCCGCGACGTCGCCAACCTCTACGACATGAAGCACTGGTCGGAGCGCACGATCATCGCCCTGGTGATGCAGAGCCTCGACAACTCGATCACGACGTACACCAAGCGGATCCCCTTCACCCGCAAGCGCTACGTCACCTCGAAGCAGGGCCACGGCCTGCCCAACCCGACCTGGATCCCGGCCGGCAACGAGGCGATCCGGGCGATGGCGCGGATCACCGGCGGCTTCCCGGGCAGCGCGGTCGGCGACGCCTTCAACAAGCCGCTCACCGCCCACTTCCTGGGCGGCTGCCCGATCGGAGACTCGAGCGAGACCGGTGTCGTCGACCCCTACCAGCGGGTCTACGGACACCCGGGTCTGCACGTCGCCGACGGCTCGGCCGTGACCGCCAACCTGGGGGTGAACCCGTCGCTGACGATCACTGCGCAGGCCGAGCGGGCGATGGCGTTCTGGCCCAACAAGGGCGAGCTCGACGGTCGACCGGCTCTGGGGGCGGACTACCAGCGGATCGACGCCGTACGACCGGGCTCGCCGGTGGTCCCGGACGACGCTCCGGGCGCGCTGCGGCTGCCGATCGTCGGCGTCAGCTGACCGCTCGACGCAACCCGTCCAGAAAAGGTCGAAATACCTGTGTGGCGGCCGTGACCCGGGTCTGGACCCCTCGTTGAGCCAGCGGACCCGGCAAACACGCTCCCTCCCACCGCCGGGTCCCATGTCCGCGCGCTGTCCAGAAGAGGCGTGGACGATCAGGGCCCGGCCATCCCTCCCTCCCCGGCCGGGCCCTGATGCGTGTCTCGGCTGCGGGCTTGGTCGTCGTACCTGACCAGGGAGCTGTGAATGGACCAACGGCACGACTCTCAGGTCAGGTGCGATGCGGTTTCGCGAGGGCAGCACCGTGCTCGATAGGCTCACGCCATGACGGCGGTGGCGGAGCACGATCTGGTCCTGGTGGTCGACTTCGGAGCGCAGTACGCCCAGCTGATCGCGCGACGCGTGCGCGAGGCGCGGGTCTACTCCGAGATCGTGCCCCACACGATGCCGGTGGCCGAGATGCTGGCCCGCCGGCCGAAGGCGATCATCCTGTCCGGCGGCCCGTCCTCGGTCTACGAGGAGGGCGCGCCGACCATCGACCCGGCCGTCTTCACGGCCGGGACCCCCGTCTTCGGCATGTGCTACGGCTTCCAGCTGATGGCCCGCGGCCTCGGCGGCGAGGTCGCCCACACCGGTGCCCGTGAGTACGGCCGCACCCCGGTCTCGGTCTCCGCGCCCGGCACGCTGCTGGCCGACATCCCGGCCCAGCACAACGTCTGGATGTCGCACGGCGACTCGGTGGCCGCGGCGCCCGAGGGCTTCACCGTCCTCGCGTCGACCGACGTCACGCCGGTCGCCGCGTTCGAGGACGTCGACCGCGGCCTGGCCGGCGTGCAGTGGCACCCCGAGGTGCTGCACACCGAGCACGGCCAGCAGGTCCTCGAGCACTTCCTCCACGACATCGCCCACTGCCGCCAGACCTGGACGATGGTCAACATCGTCGAGGAGCAGATCGAGGCGATCCGCGCCCAGATCGGCGACCGCGGCCAGGCCATCTGCGGCCTCTCGGGTGGCGTCGACTCCGCCGTCGCGGCCGCCATCGTGCAGCGCGCGATCGGCGACCGGCTGACCTGCGTGTACGTCGACCACGGGCTGATGCGCGAGGGCGAGACCGAGCAGGTCGAGCGCGACTTCGTGGCCGCCACCGGCGTCGACCTCAAGGTCGTCGACGCCGAGAAGCAGTTCCTCGACGCGCTCGCCGGGGTCAGCGACCCCGAGGAGAAGCGCAAGGTCATCGGCCGCGAGTTCATCCGGGTCTTCGAGGCGGCCGAGGCCGAGGTGCTCGGCGCCGCGGCGGCCGAGGGCGACAAGGTCGCCTTCCTCGTGCAGGGCACCCTCTACCCCGACGTCGTCGAGTCCGGCGGGGGAGCGGGCACCTCCAACATCAAGTCCCACCACAACGTCGGCGGCCTGCCCGACGACCTCGAGTTCGAGCTCGTCGAGCCGCTGCGCACCCTCTTCAAGGACGAGGTCCGCCTGGTCGGCGAGCAGCTCGGGCTGCCGGCCGAGATCGTGTGGCGTCAGCCGTTCCCCGGCCCCGGCCTCGGCATCCGGATCATCGGCGAGGTCACCCGCGACCGGCTCGACATCCTGCGCCAGGCCGACGCGATCGCCCGCGAGGAGCTGACCCGGGCCGGCCTGGACCGCGACATCTGGCAGATGCCGGTCGTGCTGCTCGCCGACGTCCGCTCGGTCGGCGTCCAGGGCGACGGCCGCACCTACGGCCACCCGGTCGTGATCCGCCCGGTGACCTCCGAGGACGCGATGACCGCCGACTGGGCTCGGCTGCCGTACGACGTGATGGAGCGGATCTCGACCCGGATCACCAACGAGGTGCGCGAGGTCAACCGGGTCGCCGTCGACATCACCTCGAAGCCCCCGGGCACGATCGAGTGGGAGTAAGCCACCAGCTCTGACCTGCGGTTTCGCGCCGATCGCGCAGAGCGGAAGCGCACCACGGTCGCGGCCGTCCGAGAGGAGGTCAGGTGAGGCTACTCGTCGGCTTCGCTCGGCTGGGCGGACTTCCTCCGTTCAAGCCGCCAGTGGATCTCGCCGGTGTTCGGGTGCCGCCACTCTCGCATCCGGTACTCGAAGCCAGGTAGCAGCACCAGCGGGATCGGATCTGGCGACGCCGGGGCGACTGCCCCGACCACGATCTTGGCGTCTGCCGGGATGAACGGAGATTGCGCCGGGATCGGTCCCGTCACTATCTCTACAGGGTCTCCATAGGGGCGCGGCATGTGGCTCACCCTAGCAGTCGTTCGTCGATGAAAGTCTTATGACACTCTCATAATCGGCGAATAGAAAACTGATAGAGTTCACGTCAGCGACTTATCTGGGACTCCAGGTAGGCGACTCGCCTCAGCCGAGTCGTGCTGGCCGGGCGCACCCTCCCGATCCTGGGGGCGGGAGGGCGTGCCCGGCCAACTCATCTCGGAACCCCAGAAGGAACGTGCATGCGAAGCACCATCGTCCGCACCGCCATCGCGTTGGTGGCTGCCAGTGTCGCCGTCGGTCTGGCCTCGGTCCCCGCCAACGCGGTAGCCGACCGCGACTGCGGCGACTTCGCCTCGCAGCGCGCAGCCCAGATCTTCTACCTCAACGCCGGTGGCCCCCGAGTGGACCCGCACCGTCTCGACGCCGAGGGTGACGGTGTCGCCTGCGAGTCCAATCCCGCGCCGTACTACTACGGCTCAAGCGTTCCCGGTGGCACTGGTGGCTCCGGGAGCCACCATCAGGCATCAGGTGGCGGGGCTCGGGTGGGCTACGTCGTGGACGGCGACACGATCCGGCTCACCAACGGCCAGTACGTCCGCCTCATCGGCATCGACACCCCCGAGCGGGGACGCCCGTACTACCTGGCCGCAAAGCGCAACCTCGATCGGATGGTCGAGGGCAAGGTGCGGTTGGTGAACCCGGCCTCGACCGACGACAAGGACCGCTACGGTCGGCTGCTTCGCTACGTCCGTGACGGCGGTCGAGACACCGGTCTCGCCCAGCTCCGCCAGGGCTACGCCCACGCCCGATACGACAGCCGCGACGGCTACGACTGGCACCCCAGCCAGTCCAAGTACCGCCGCGCGGACGCCGCCACCCGCAACCTCTGGGCTCTCGGCTGAGTGGTTTGAATCCATCGGATCGGCACTCGCAGCGAAGCACGTGGTGCTGGTTCGCCCAGCCCGACTGTCGGCCTCCAAGGAATCTTGCGAGAGGCTTCGCGTGGGAGTAGGAAGAAATTTCCTGCCGATTTCGTCATTTTCAAGACGCTGACCTACGAAACCGTTAACGTTGTTGTCGAACCGCCGAGGACCCGAGACCTCGGCGGTTCTTCAATTTCGAGTGTTGCGTCCCGAGATCAACCGTTCAGCGGGACCAGGACGTCCTTCGCGAAGCGTTCCATGCCGTCGACCTTCTGGTCGAGGCTCGCCTCGAGGCCGTGGTAGTAGGCCCACGGCATCGTCCAGCAGTCGGTGACGCCGCCGGCCTCGGCCCGCGCGAAGTGCTCGGGCAGGAAGGCGTCGTTGAGAGCGGTGATCACCGAGAAGTCGCCCTCGGCGCCGATCGCGCGACGGGCCTCGGCCAGCTTCGCGGCCAGGGCCGTGGCCTCGTCGATCGTGTAGAGGTCGCCGACCCAGCCGTCGTGACGGGCGGCGCGCTTGAAGGCCACCTCGGACAGGCCGCCGATGATGATCGGGATCGGCTCGGTCGGCGTCGGCTCCATGACGAGTCGAGGCGCCGTGTAGAACTCGCCCTCGAACTCGGTCCAGCCCGGCTTCCAGAGCTCGGCCATCAATGCGAGCGCCTCGTCGGTCCGCTTGCCGCGCGTGTGGAAGTCGTGGCCGAGCAGCTCGAACTCCTCACGGCACCAGCCGATTCCGACGCCCAGGCTGACCCGGTTGCCGGACAGCACCGCGGCGGTACCCACGCTCTTGGCGACCTGGAACGGACTGCGGATCGCAGGGACGTAGACCGAGGTCAAGAACCGCAGCCGGGTCGTCACGGCGGCGAGCGACCCGATCAGCACCCACGGGTCCGGCCAGGCTGCCGAGAAGTCCCACCGCCGGCCACCGTCGGCGGTGTAGGGGTAGGGAGTCTCTAGCTCCTCGATGTCGACCACGTGGTCGGGCACCGCGATCGAGTGGTAGCCGAGCTCGTCGGCGGCTCGGGCGAGGACGGACAGGTGGTCGACCGGCTGGAAGGCGGTACTGATCGAGAAGCGCACACGCTCAGACTAGAACGTGTTCTCGTTTTCCGCCTACCACCCGGCCGACCCCGTGTCAGATCAGGCGCTACTTCGTGAAGATGCTGACGCCGCCGGGGCCGACGAGCAGGCCCACGATGATGAGGACGACGCCCCACAGGATCTGCCCGCGGAACAACGAAACGATGCCGCTCACCACGAGGATGACGGCCAGGATCCACAGAATGAATGCCATGGGTTGAGCTCCCTCCCTGGTGCGCGGACCTCCCGCGCGCCGGAGAGTCCTTACCCAATGACCCGGCGCCTTACTCCTGGGGGAAGTCCTCGACGATGTGGACCGCAGCCTCTTCGGCGGACGCCGCGCCGTCGTCGATGCCGACGTCGTCGCCCACGAGGTCCTTCTCCTGGTCCTCGCCGAGGCCTTGGTCGCTGTCGACCAGCCGGCCGGCGCGGGCTCCGCCCACCTCGCCGTCGTCCAGGCTGACATCATCGAACCGGGAGTCATCGGTCTCGGCGTACGGGTCGACGTCAGGCTCCTCCTGGCCGATCCGCTGGTCGATGCTCTCGCGGTGCTCCTCCTCCCAGGGCGTGTTGCCGTAGCCCTGGCCGGCGGAGTACTTCTCCGGCGGGGAGTAGCCGCGGTCGAGCTCGTCCGCGACCTCGGAGTCACCCAGGTCGTCGATGTTGCCCGGCTGGTCCTCGTCGTCGACGCTGTAGCCGTCGTAGATCTCCGCGTCGTTGTCGCCGCCGTTGTCCGAGCTGGTCATGCGTGGCCTCCTGCGCCGTAGGTCGTGCTGCGTTCGCGCACGGGCCGGCCGATGCCGGCGCCGATCTCGATGAGCTCCTCGACCGTCTTGGCCGAGCCGTGGTCGGAGCCCGCCATCCGCGAGATGGTCTCCTCCATGAGCGTGCCGCCGACGTCGTTCGCACCAGCCTGGAGCATGGCGCGAGTGCCGTCGACGCCGAGCTTGACCCAGGAGGTCTGGATGTTGCGGATCCGGCCGTGCAGCAAGATCCGGGCCATCGCGTGGACCGCCAGGTTGTCGCGCATCGACGGTCCGGGCCGGGCGACGCCAGCCAGATAGATCGGCGCGGACGTGTGCACGAACGGCAGGGGCACGAACTCGGTGAAGCCACCGGTGTCGTCCTGGATCCGGCTCAGCACCCGCAGGTGGTTGACCCAGTGGCGCGGGTTGTCGACGTGGCCGTACATCATCGTGCTCGTCGTCGGGATGCCCACGCGGTGGGCGGTGGAGACGACCTCGATCCAGGTGCGGGTCGGGAGCTTGCCCTTGGTGAGCACCCAGCGGACCTCGTCGTCGAGGATCTCCGCGGCGGTGCCGGGCAGCGAGCCCAGGCCGGCCTCGCGGGCCTTGATCAGGAAGTCCTCGATGGACAGGCCGGTGCGGGCGGTGCCGTTGACGACCTCCATCGGCGAGAACGCGTGCACGTGCATGTCGGGCACTCGCTGCTTCACCGCACTGACCAGGTCGAAGTACGCCGAGGCCGGCAGCTCCGGGTCGATCCCGCCCTGCATGCAGACCTCGGTCGCGCCCAGGTCCCAGGCCTCCTCGGCACGGTCGGCGACCTCGTCGAGCGACAGCGAGTAGGCGTCGGCATCGGTGCGGCGCTGGGCGAACGCGCAGAAGCGGCAGCCGACGTAACAGACGTTGGTGAAGTTGATGTTGCGGTTGACGACGTAGGTCACGTCGTCGCCGACCGTCGCGCGACGCAGGTCGTCGGCGAGCCGGCACACCTGCTCCAGCAGCGGACCTTCGGCCGTCATCAGGGTGTAGGCGTGCTCGTCGGACAGGTTGCCCGGGTCGGCCTCGGCGGCACGCAGGGCGTCGGCGCCCTCCGCGTGCATCACCGCAGGCGCCCCGTCCACCTGGCCGGTCAGGGCCGCGGCGTCCTTGACCGAGTCCCAGTCGCCGTAGACGTTCGCGAAGTCGGAGCGGCGGTCGTCGGTGCGCCCCTCGGTGTCGACGGCAGCGAAGAGGTCGGTGCGCCCGACACTGGCGAAGCCGCCGTCGGGCTCCTGCCAGGGCAGGCCGACCGGGCGTACGTCGGGCTTGGCCAGGCCGTCCTCGGTCGCGAGCGCGGCGACGTGGCCCGAGACCCGCGGGTCGAGCCACGGCTCGCCCTGGCGGACGTACTCCGGGTGGACCGTCAGTCGCGCCTTCAGCTCGAAGCCGCAGGTCGCGGTGAGGTCGCGCAGCCGCTCGAGCGACGGCCACGGCCGCTCGGGGTTGACGTGGTCGGGGGTCAGTGGCGAGACGCCGCCCCAGTCGTCGACGCCGGCCTCGAGCAGCGCCTGACACTCCGACCAGGTCGACCAGGTTGGGCGGTGCCTGCACCCGGGCCTTCGGGCCGAGCACGATCCGGGTGACCGCGATCGTGGCGCGGTAGTCGTCCAGCGCCAGGTCGTCGGCGTGCCGCATCGCCGTGTCGGGCTTGGCCCGGAAGTTCTGGACGATGACCTCCTGCACGGCACCGAAGGCGCGGGAGACCTGGCGCAGCGCGAAGATCGTCTCGGCGCGCTCCTCGAGCGTCTCGCCGATGCCGACCAGCAGGCCGGTGGTGAAGGGGATCGAGAGGCGACCGGCGTCCTCCAGGACGCGCAGCCGCACGGCCGGGTCCTTGTCGGGGGAGCCGTAGTGGGCCTCGCCCTTCGTCTCGAAGAGCCGTCGCGACGTGGTCTCGAGCATCATCCCCATCGAGGGCGAGACCGGCTTGAGCCGGTTCATCTCCTCCCACGACATGACGCCCGGGTTGAGGTGCGGCAGCAGCCCGGTCTCCTCGAGCACCCGGACCGCCATCGCCCGCACGTAGGCGAGCGTCGAGTCGTAGCCCTGCTCGTCGAGCCAGGCGCGGGCCTCCGGCCAACGGTCCTCGGGCCGGTCGCCGAGCGTGAAGAGCGCCTCGAGGCATCCCATGGCTGCGCCCTCGGACGCGATCGCGAGGATCTCGTCGGGGGACAGGAACATCGAGTGCCCGGTGCGCGTGAGCTGGCCGGGCGACTCGACGAACGTGCAGTAGTGGCACCGGTCGCGACAGAGCTTGGTGACCGGGATGAAGACCTTGGGCGAGTAGGTGACGACCCCCGGCCGCCCGGCAGCGACCAGACCGGCGTCTCGGACCCGGCCCGCGACCGCGCAGAGCCGGTCCAGGTCTTCGCCCGACGGCGGCGAGGAGCACGGTCGCCTCGGCGACGTCCAACGCGGCCCCGCGCTCGGCGCGGGCCAGAGCCCGGCGTACCTGTTGGGGTGTCGGCTGCTCGCTCACCCGCTCAGGCTAGCCGGGACCGGCACGTCCTCCGCCGTAGGCTCCGGCGGCTGGACGACCGGGTCGCGGTCGAGCTTGCTCGGCCACCAGATCTTGCCGCCCAGGTCGAGGTTGATCGCGGTGACCAGCACCGACCGGACGATCAGCGTGTCGAGCAGGACACCGATCGCCACCGCGGTCCCGATCTCGGCCGCGAAGACGAGCGGCAGCGTGCCGAGCATCGCGAACGTCGCCGCCAGCACCAGCCCCGCCGACGTGATCACGCCACCAGTCGTCGCGAGAGCGACCAACGATCCTTGTCGGGTGCCGCGGATGACGGTCTCCTCGCGGACCCTGGTCATCAGGAAGATGTTGTAGTCGATCCCGAGCGCGACCAGGAACACGAAGGCGAAGAGTGGGAACCCCGAATCGGTCGTCGGGAACCCGTAGATCTGGGTGAAGATCAGCGCCGAGATGCCCAGCGCGACGCCGTACGACAGCACGACCGTCGCGATCAGGATGAGCGGCGCGAGCAGGGCCCGGAGCAGCAGCATCAAGATCAGCAGCACGACGAGGAGCACGACCGGGGCGATGACCAGGTCGTCGCGGTGGGACGCCTGCTGGATGTCGTAGTAGATCGCGGACGACCCGCCGACGAGGGCGTCGGCGTCCGGGACCGCGTGGACGGCGTCGCGGACGTCGACCACGGTGTCGAAGGCGGCCGGAGACGACGCGTCGGCCACGAGCGGGGCCGAGATCAGCACCAGCCCGTCCTTCGGGGGCGGCGACGGGTAGAGGTCGCCGATCCCGTCGACGGTCTTCATCGCGGCCGCGACCGCGTCGGCCTGGTCGGCGTTGGCGACCACCATGACCGGGCTGGACGTGTCGGTCAGCCCGTGGTCGTCGAGCATCTGCAGGCCGGCGACCGACTCGACCTCGTGGGTGAAGGTGTCGTCGCTGGTCAGCCCCGAGGCGTCGAGCTTGACGAGGCCGAGGCAGGCGACGCCGAGCAGCAGGACGGTGACGATCCAGACCTTGCGCGGGCGCTTCGCGATGGACTTGCCGACGCGGGCCCAGATGCCGGCGGTGGTCGGCTCCTCGGAGCCGAACGTCGGGCGCTTGGGCCAGAACACCCAGCGGCCGCAGACGACGAGGAGGGCCGGCAGCAGGGTCACCATGACGACGAGGGTGACCACCACGCCGATGGCGAGGACGGGGCCGAGCCCGGCGGTCGAGTTCATCTCGGCCAGGGTCAGGCAGAGCATGCCGATCGCGACGGTCATCGCGCTGGCGATGATCGCGGGTGCCGCCCGGTGGAGGGCGACCGCCATCGCCTCGTGCCGGTCCTCGTGGATGCGGAGCTCTTCTCGATAGCGGGCGACCAGCAGCAGCGCGTAGTCGGTGCCGGCGCCGATGACGAGCACGGTCAGGATGAACGCGCTCTGGCCGTTGACCGTCAGGCCGGCGTGCTTGGCGAGCACGTAGATGAGGGCGTTGGACGCGGCCAGCGCGACCAGCGCGCAGAAGATCGGCAGGATCCAGAGGATCGGGCTGCGATAGGTGATCAGCAGGATCAGGATCACCACGCCCAGGGTGACCAGCAGCAGGTTGATGTCGGAGCCGCTGAAGACCGCCGCCTGGTCGGCGCCGGTGCCGCCCTGGCCGGTGATGTAGACGTCGCCACCGTCGAGGGTCGCGATCGCGCGGAGTGCGTCGGTGCCGTCGGGCAGGGAGTTCCAGCCCTCGGACCCGTAGTTGAGGGTGACCAAGGATCTGCGCGGCCTGGCCGTCAGCGGAATACTCCGGCTCGCCCACCGAGACCACGCCGTCCACGCTCGCGAACTCGGTCGCCTGCTGCTGCAGAGCGGTCTTGTCGTCGTCGGTGAGGCCCGAGGTCTTCTCGTAGGCGACCACGGTCGGGATGTCGTTCTCGTCCTGGAAGGCCTTCGAGCTGGTTGAGCGCCTTGGTCGACTCGGCGCTCTGCGGCAGCCAGGAGCCGGCCTCGTTGTTCTCGACGTCGGCCAGCTTGTTGAAGAACGGGGAGCAGGTCAGGAAGATCACGATGCCGATGGCGAGCACGATCCACTTGGTCCTGGGGCCGGTGAGCTTGCCGGCGATCTGACGGTGCATGGGAGAACTCTTTCAGCCAGCGGGGACAGTTGCATCGGGGTTTGCCCTGATTCGACCGGTTCTGGACACATTTCTCATCGGTCACAGGTACGACGAACGAGCGGGTCCGAATGTGACACCGCGCCGTCGGGCTAGGTTCGATCCATGTATCCGGGCACCTGGGCACAGAAGTTCCCCGACAAGCCGGCACTCGTGATGGCCGGGTCCGGGCGGACCCTCACCTACGCCGAGCTCGACGAGCGCAGCCTGCGCCTCGCCCACGTGCTGCAGGAGGCGGGCCTGGGCGTGGGCGACGTGGTCGCGCTGCTCTCCGACAACCGGCCCGAGGCCTACGAGGCCTACTGGGCCGCGCTGCGCTCCGGGCTCTACATCACCGCCGTCAACCACAACCTGTCGGCCGAGGAGGTGTCCTACATCGTCCGCGACTGCGGCGCGAAGGCGCTGCTGGTCTCGCCGGCGAAGACCGAGCTCGCGGCCGCGCTCGACATCGACGTGGACACCGTCCTGACCTTCGACGGCGACTACGAGGACGCCCTGGCCGCGGCGAGTGCCGAGCCGCTGGCCGAGCAGCCGCACGGCGACGACCTGCTCTACTCCTCGGGCACGACGGGCAGGCCCAAGGGGATCAAGCCGCCGCTGCCGCAGATCTCGGTCGACGAGCCCGGCTACGTCTACCCGATGGTCTTCGGCACGCTCTACGGCTTCGGCGAGGACACCGTCTACCTGTCCCCGGCGCCGGTCTACCACGCGGCGCCGCTGCGCTTCGGCGGCGTGATCCACACCCTCGGCGGGACGCTCCTGATGATGGAGAAGTTCGACGCCGAGGGTGCGCTGCGGGCGATCCAGGAGCACGGCGTCACCCACACCCAGATGGTGCCGACGATGTTCGTGCGGATGCTCAAGCTGCCCGACGAGGTGCGGGCGTCGTACGACGTGAGCTCGCTGCGGGTCGTCGTCCACGCGGCCGCGCCGTGCCCGGTCGACGTGAAGCGCCGGATGATCGAGTGGTTCGGCCCGATCATCCACGAGTACTACGCCTCGACCGAGTCCAACGGCGCGACCTTCATCGACTCGCAGGGCTGGCTCGACCACCCCGGCTCGGTCGGCACCGCGCTGATGGGCGTGATCCGGGTCTGCGGCGACGACGGCAGGGTGCTCGGGCCGGGCGAGGTCGGCACGGTCTACTTCGAGCGCGAGCAGCGGACCTTCAGCTATCACAACGATCCCGAGAAGACCGCGAGCACGCAGCACCCGGAGCACGACAGCTGGACGACCGTCGGCGACCTCGGCTACGTCGACGCGGACGGCTACCTCTACCTGACCGACCGCAAGGCGTTCATGATCATCTCGGGCGGCGTGAACATCTATCCGCAGGAGGTCGAGGACCTCTTCAGCATGCACCCCGCGATCACCGACATCGCCGTGCTCGGTGTCCCCGACGAGGAGATGGGCGAGCGCGTGGTCGCCTTCGTGGAGGCCGCGCCCGGCGTCGAGACCGGGCCGGACCTGGCGGCCGAGCTCACGGCGTACGCCCGCGACCACATCGCCCACTACAAGGTGCCGCGGGAGTTCCACTTCCGCGACGAGCTGCCGCGCACGCCCACCGGCAAGATGGTCAAGGGCAAGCTGCGCGAGGAGTACGTCGGCTGACGGCCTCCTTTCGAAAGACGCGGCGTCCGACTGTGGCACCATCCGGACATGGGAACGATGAGACGAGCGTCACTCGCTGTCCTGGCGCTGGGTGCGCTGCTCCTCGGAACGATCACGGCGATCGACACCGCGAGTGCTGCCGACCCGACGACGTTCCTGGTGCGGCCGAGTGTCAACCAGCTCTACGTGCTCGACGCGACGCCCGGTCAGGAGCTCGACCTGGTCGACGCCGCTGACGCCGTCGTCGCCTCCGGCACGGTCGACACGGCGGGCAGCCTCGCTTGGCGGGACCTGGACGCCGGCGTCTACACCGTGCGTACGACGAGCAGCCCCGCGACCGTCTCCGACCCGGCGACCGTGACCGACTTCGACGACCCGGCCCCGGCCCACTCGTTCTACGCCAGCCAGACGATGACCAAGGGCTTCGGCTACATCACCACCCGCGACGGCACGACCCTGTCGGCCAACGTCTCGCTCCCGCCCGGCAAGGGCCCGTTCCCGACCGTGGTCGAGTACTCCGGCTACGCCCCCAGCAACCCGGCCGACTCCACGTTCGCCCAGATCTACACCAACCTGGGCTACGCCTACGTGGGCGTGAACGTGCGCGGCACCGGCTGCTCCGGCGGCTCCTTCCGCGCCTTCGAGCCGATCCAGAGCCTCGACGGCTACGACGTGATCGAGACGATCGCGGCCCAGCCCTGGGCGAAGTTCCACCAGGTCGGCATGGTCGGCATCTCCTACCCGGGCATCGAGCAGCTCTACGTCGCTCAGACGCAGCCGCCGCACCTGTCCGCGATCTCGCCCCTGTCGGTCATCGACGACACCTACCGCGGCACGCTCTTCCCCGGCGGCATCCTCAACACCGGCTTCGCGGTCTCGTGGGCCAACGAGCGCGACGAGCAGGCCGAGCCCTACGGCCAGGGCTGGGAGCAGGGGCAGGTCGACGCCGGCGACACGGTCTGCGAGGCCAACCAGGACGTGCGCCTGCAGAACCCGGACCAGCTCGCGCTGATCGAGGACAACCCCTACTACTCGGCCGGGATCGGCGACCCGATCACCCCGAGCCTCTTCGCCCACAAGATCAACGTGCCGATCTTCATCGCCGGCGCGTGGCAGGACGAGCAGACCGGCGGGCACTTCCCGGCGATGCTCGACGACTTCACCGGTTCGCCGCACGTCTACGCGACCATGGTCAACGGCTCGCACACGGAGTCGCTGAGCCTGGGCGTCTTCCGCCGGTACGCCGACTTCCTCGACCTCTACGTCGGGTCGCCGCGTGCCGGGCAACGAGGTCATCAAGCAGTACATCGCCGGCAAGCTCGCGGAGACCCTCACCGGCGTCAAGGGCCTCAGCCTGCCGAAGGGCCTCAACTACAACGGCCTGACCTACAAGCAGGCGCTCGAGAAGTTCGAGTCCAAGAAGCCGCTCAAGATCCTCTTCGAGGAGGGCGCGGCCGACGGCCAGCCGTCCGGCTCGCCGCTTCCCCGTTTCAAGAAGTCGTTCGGCTCGTGGCCGATCAAGAGAGCGACTCCCACGTCGTGGTTCCTGACACCCGGCGGCGCGCTCGCCGGCAGAGCACCGACCGTCGCCGCTGCCGACACCACGCCGCGCAGCTACCTGGCCGACCCGACGGCGCTCCCCGCGACCGACTACACCGGGTCGAGCGGCGGCATCTGGAAGGCGCATCCCGACTACGACTGGCAGCAGATCCCGGACGGCAAGGGTCTGGGCTGGATCACCGCGCCGCTGAAGAAGACGGTCGTGACCATCGGCACCGGATCGCTGGACTTCTGGGTGCGTTCCTCCGCCCCGGACACCGACCTCGAGGCAACGATCACCGAGGTGCGGCCGAACGGCACCGAGATCTACGTCCAGTCCGGCTGGCTGCGGGCGAGCCACCGCAAGCTCGACCCTGCTCAGTCGACGTCGATCTACCCGTTCCACACCGACCTGGAGGCGGACGCCAGTCCGCTGCCCGCGGGCGAGTTCACCGAGGTCCGACTCGGGCTGCTCCCGTTCGCCCAGCCCTTCCGAGCCGGGTCGCGGATCCGGATCACCGTGGACGCGCCGGGCGGCGCGCGGCCGCTGTGGGCCTTCGATCAGACGATCTCGCACGGCGAGCAGGTCGAGATCGCCACCGATGCCGAGCACCCGTCCAAGCTGGTGCTGCCGGTGGTGGCGGGCATCGACGTGCCGAAGAAGGCGCCTGCCTGTGCCTCGCTGCGCAGCCAGCCGTGCCGGATGTACCCGTAGGTGCGCTAGGCGGCGCGCTTGCGTTCCCACCGGCCGACGAACAGCATCACCAGGCCGGCGAGCGCGCAGCCGCAGATCGCGTCGATCACGTAGTGCTCGGCGAAGTAGGTGAGGGCGGTCGCCATGGCGACCGGGTAGAGCAGCAGCAGCCAGCGGTACGGCGTACGCAGGCGACTGATGCCGTAGAGCGCCACCAGGCAGGCGATGCCGCAGTGCAGCGACGGCATCGCGGCGACCTTGTTGCCCATCCCGAACATGACCATCGTCTGCCGGTGCAGGTCGAGGCCGCCGACACCGAGCTGCGACCAGCCCAGCTTGGTGATCCGGTGCACCTCGGGCAGGTAGCCATCGCGGGCGGCCATCCACGGCGGGGCCATCGGGTAGAGCACGTAGATCGTCAGCCCGGCGAAGAGCAGGGTGATGTAGCGGCGTAGCCACCGCTCCCACTCGAGCCGGTCGCGCACGTAGAGCACGCCGGCGAGCGTCAGCGCGACCAGGAAGTGCGACGCGTAGACGGTGGTGAGCAGGGTGTCCCACCAGTGCGGCGGGCCGTCGTTGGTGCAGGGGTTGCCGCACCACGCGTGCTGAAGCCGCACCGTCGGGGCGACACCACGACCGAGCCACTCGTCGACCCGGATCGGCATCGAGTAGTGCGGTGCGATGCCGATGTTGTCGGCCAGGCCACGACCGAGCCAGTAGACGACCATCAGCAGCAGCGGCTTCCACCAGTCGCGCCAGAACTGCAGGTGCGCGGCGGTCGGTGCGTCGATGTCCCAGGCGATGGTGCCGAACCAGATCCAGATGATGACGCCCGCCGGGTCGTTGGGGATGCCGACGACGAGGCTCCAGACCAGCAGCGCCGCGGCGTACGCCGTCAGCGCGCGGGTGCGCGCGGTCACGAGGTCTCGCTCTCGCGGTAGATCGTCCAGTCGCCCGCGGTGGTGGCGACCTCGTAGTGCTCGGCCAGCGCCCGGTCGGCCGTGGTCGCGTCGACTCCCCAGGTCCCGAGCGAGGTGCCGGCCACGACCAGCCAGGTCGGCCGGTCCTCGGCGTCGAGAAGCGCGGTCAGGTCCGCGAGGTCGGGGTCGTGCACGCGCACCGGCAGGCTCCACAGGTCGGGGTAGGGGCTGACCAATCCCGTCGCCTCGAGGATGTTGGGGGCACCGAAGGCGACGACGCCCGTGTCGCCGGGCTCGGCGTGGTCGGCGAGCCAGGCGATCGCCGGCTCCTCGGCGCGGTCGACGGGATGGACCGCAGCGACGGTCAGCGTGATGACGGTGGAGGCGGCGGCCACGCCGTACGCGATCCGGAGCGCGCGCCGGCCGGGCAGCGGGCGCTGGACGGCGGCCGCGGTGAGCAACACCAAGCCGGGGATCAGTCCCAGCAGGTAGTGCAGCCAGTAGCTGCCGCCGAGCAGGACGACGGCGAGCTCCCAGGCCAGGGTCGCGAGCGCCGGCCAGCGCAGGTCGGGTGTGTGGTCCGCCCGCCGGACCAGCGGTCGCGCGAGGACCGCGGCGAGCACGGGCGCGCCGGTGGCGACCAGCGCCAGCAGCACGCCGGCGAGTCGCCGGTACGTCGAGTCGGTGGCGTACGCCGCGATCACCGAGGCCGCCTGCCCGCGGAAGACGACGACCGCGTCCCAGAGCTCGCTCGACGAGGTGCCCTTCAACGAGGCGAGCCAGACGGCCACCGCCACGGTCGCGAGCGCGCCGACCACGACGCCGAGGAAGGGCCGCAGCCGGCGCCGGGTCAGCAGCAGCACCGCCGCGCACACGAAGACGTCGATCTGGCTCTGCTTGACGAGCGCGCCGCAGGCGCCGGCCGCTCCGGCGAGCAGTCCCCAGCCGAGGGCCGGCCACGGCGTGTCGGCGCGGAAGGCGGCGACGGTCGCGGCGAGGCCCCCGACGAGGAACGGCAGGGCGAGGAGCTCGCCGTTCACGACCGTGCCGCCGAAGAGCGGGCTGGCCGCGAGGATGGCGGCCGTGGCGGCCGGGAGCACCGGAGCGAGAGGTACGCCGGGGGCAGCCAGCCGACCGACGACGCCGGCCAGCAGCACGGTGATGACGAGCGCGGCGATGCCGATGAGGCGCAGCGACCAGGCACCGTCGGCCAGGCCGACCAGCGCGATCAGCAGCGGGGGACGGTCGACGAAGTAGTCGCCGTACACCGACGTGCCGGGCGACCACTGGTGGGCCAGTATCAGCAGGCCGCCCTCGTCAGGACTCAGTGTCCGTCCGGCGAACGGCAGCCAGACGACACCTGCGGCCAGGGCGAGCGCGGCGACCCGGGAGAAGGGTGACCGCAGCACCCGGTGACCCTATCGGGCCCAGGGCGTGTCCTAGCCGTAGAGGCGGTCCAGCACGTCGGAGTACTTGGTGTTCACGACCCGGCGCTTGAGCTTGAGGGTCGGCGTCAGCTCCTCGGACTCGGCGGTCCACTCGACGCCGAGCAGCTCGAAGGACTTGACCTGCTCGGGCCGCGACAGGCGCTCGTTGGCGGCGTCGACCGCGGCCTGGGCGATGGCGAGGATCTCCGGCTTCTGGGCGAGGTCGGCGAGGTCGGTGAACTCGATCCCCAGCTGGGCGGCCATGATCGGGGCGATCTCCCCGTCCAGGGTGAGGATCGCGACGACGTACGGACGGCCGTCACCGATCGCCATCGCGTGGCCGATGATCGGGGACTCCTTGAGGTAGTTCTCGATGTTCGACGGGGCGATGTTCTTGCCCTGCGAGGTGATGATCAGCTCCTTCTTGCGATCGACGATCGCGAAGAAGCCGTCGTCGTCGAGGGTGCCGATGTCTCCGGTGTGCAGCCAGCCGTCCTCGTCGATGAGCGCGCGTGTGGCGTCCTCCTGCAGGTGGTAGCCGGGAGTGTTGACCGGTCCGCGGACGAGCACCTCGCCGTCCTCGCCGAGCTTGACCTCCATGCCCGGGTTGCAGCGCCCGACGGTGCCGAGCTTGAAGCCACCCGGTCCGTTGGAGGTGACGGCACCACAGGTCTCGGTCATGCCGTAGACGTCGTAGACCACGATGCCGAGCCCGGCCATGAACTTGGCGACGTCGAGCGGCATCGGGGCCGCGGCCGAGCCGGCCCAGGTGACCTTGTCGAGCCCGAGGAGCAGCTTGAGCAGGCCGAGGATCTGCTCCTCGGCGGCCTGGTAGGCCGCCTCGATCTCGGGCGTCATCTCGCGCCCGACCTCCTGCGCCTCGACCCACGCGAGCCCGGCCGCCATGGCGTTCTGGACCATCGTCACGTTGTCGGGGTCGGGATCGGCGGCCAGCTTGGCGGACAGGCCGGTCTTGATCTTCTCCCACACGCGCGGCACCCCGAAGAACGCCGTCGGGTGCACCTCGCCGAGCGCGCCGAGGAGCAGCGCGGGGTCGCCGATGGCGTGCATGTGGCTGCCCTGGATCTGCGGGCCGTAGAGGCCGAGGATCCGCTCCGCGATGTGGGCGAGCGGGAGGTAGCTGACCCCGATCTGCGGATCGACCAGTCCGGCCGCCTCCTGGCTGCCGAGCGCCTCGAAGAGCACGTTGCGGTGGGTGAGCACGACGCCCTTGGGGTTCCCGGTCGTGCCGGACGTGTAGAGGATCGTCGCGGGGGACTCGGGGGTGACGCCGTCGGCGCGGGCCGTGACCTCGTCCGCGTGCGCCGCGCGGTAGGCCGCACCGTTCGCCACCAGGTCGGCCCAGGTCTCGAACCGGTCGCCGCCCGGGTTGGCGTCGGGGTCGATCACGACCACCTTGCGGATGCTGGCCGCGGTGTCGAGCGCCTTCGCCCAACGACCCAGGTGGTCGGCGTTCTCGACGATCACGACGGCGGGCTCGGCGTGCCCGGCGACGTACGCGACCTGGTCGTTGGAGAGCGTGTTGTAGATCGACATCGGGGTGGCGCCCGCGTGCACGGCGCCGATGTCGGCCAGGAAGTGCTCGATCCGGTTGTTGGCCATGATCGCCACCGTGTCGCCGGCGGCCACGCCGAGCTCGACGAGCCCGGCCGCGACGTCGAGGCCCAGCTCGCGGGTCTGCTGCCAGGTGATCGTCCGCCATGACTCGCCCTCGGGCACGTCGTGCTTGTCCGAGTACGCCGGGTTGTCGGCCGCGCTCTGCGCCGTGTCGGCGAGCGCGTCGATCATCGTCCGACCCGCGATCTGCTCGTCGATTCCGGCACGCTCTGCTTGGACGTCGGTGCTCATGCGACTAACTCCTCGGGGTGGGTCAACGAGTGGCGTGGGTCACAGCCTAGAGGCCGAGTGAACGGCCGATGATCTCCTTCTGGATCTCGGTCGTACCGCCGTAGATCGTCTGGATCCGGCTGTCCACGAAGGCCTTCGCGATCGGGTACTCGAGCATGTAGCCGTAGCCGCCGTGCAGCTGGACGCCGCGGTCGACGATCTTGGTCTGCAGCTCGGTGGTCCACCACTTCGCCATCGACGCGAGCGTGGTGTCGACCTCGCCGGCGTTCAGCTTGGTCACGCAGTCGTTGACGAAGACCCGGGCGATGTGGGCCTCGGTGGCCATCTCGGCGAGCACGAAGCGGGTGTTCTGGAACTTGCCGATCGGCTTGCCGAAGGCCTCGCGCTGCTTGGCGTAGTCGAGGCAGAGGTTGAGCACGTGCTCGCAGGCGGCGACCGCCATCACCGCGATCGAGATCCGCTCCTGCGGGAGGTTCATCATCAGCGAGATGAAGCCGGAGCCCTCCTCGCCGAGGAGGTTGGCCTTCGGGACCTCGACGTTGTCGAAGAAGAGCTCGGCGGTGTCCTGCGCCTTCATGCCGACCTTGTCGAGGTTGCGGCCGCGCTCGAAGCCCTTCATGCCCGCGCTCGACGACGAGCAGGCTGATGCCCTTGTGGCCGGCGTCGGGGTCGGTGCGGCACACGACGATGACGAGGTCGGACAGGATGCCGTTGCTGATGAAGGTCTTGGAGCCGTTGAGGACGTAGTGATCGCCCTTGTCGATCGCCGTCGTACGGATGCCCTGGAGGTCGCTGCCGGCGCCGGGCTCGGTCATCGCGATCGCGGAGATCAGCTCACCGCTCGCCAGGCCGGGCAGCCAGCGCTGCTTCTGCTCGTCGGTCGCGAGCTGGCTGATGTAGGGGACGATGATGTCGGTGTGGACCGGGAAGCCCGGGCCGCTCGCGCCGACCCGGCACATCTCCTCCGCGACGATCATGTTGTAGCGGAAGTCCGAGACCCCGGCGCCGCCGTACTCCTCGGCGACGTCGAAGCAGAGCAGGCCCGCCTCGCCGGCCTTGGTCCACACCTCGCGGCTGACCTGGCCGTCCTTCTCCCACTGGTCGTGGAACGGCACGACCTCCTTCTCCAAGAAGGCGCGCACGGTACGGCGGAAGTCGTCGTGCTCCTGGTCGAGGATGGACGGGGCGTCAGGCATGGCGGGCCTCCGGAAGACAGGTGGGATGACAGGCACACTGTGACAGCAGCACTGTCAACGTTCAAGGTAGGGTCGCCGCATGACGATCGACGAGCTGGCGGCTGCGGTCGGGCTCACGGTGCGGACGACGCGCTACTACGCGAGCCTCGGTCTGATCCCGCCACCGGAGCGTCGCGGCCGGGTCGCCTACTACGACGCCGGTCACCGGGCGCGGCTCGAGATGGTGCGCGCGCTGCAGGACCACGGCTTCACCTTGCAGGCGATCGAGCGCTACTTCGCGACCCTGCCCACCGATGCCACCGTCGAGGACCTGATGCTGCAACGGGCGATGCTGACCTCCTGGTCGCCGGCACCGGCCGAGGTGCTCACCCGGCGTCAGCTGGAGAAGAAGGCGGACCGTCGCCTGTCCGACGACGACCTCGCGCTGCTGGTCAAGCTCGGCACCGTCGAGCTCGTCGACGACGGCTACCTCGTGCTGCCCAACCTGCACGTCGGCCTCGAGCTGCTCGACCTCGACCTGCCCGCGTCGAGCGCCGGCCTCGCCGAGGAGGCCATCCGTCGGCACATGACCGCGCTGGCCGACGAGCTCACCACGATCCTGCACACGCAGGTGCTCGAGCCCTACCGGCGCGAACCGCACTCGCCCGAGGACGCCGAGCGTCTCGAGCGCACCGTCTCCCGTCTACGGCAGCTCACCCTGGAGGCGGTCGTCACCGGCTTCCAGCGCGCAGCGAACGACGTGATCCGGCGTTCGCTGGCGCGCTGACGTCCTAGATTGGGCCTGTGCATCGGATCTTCACGACCAGCGTGGCCTCGGTCTATCCGGCCTACGTGGCGAAGGTGGAGCGGAAGGGGCGCACGAAGGCCGAGCTCGACGAGGTCATCGAGTGGCTCACCGGCTTCGACGAGTCCGCGCTTCGAGCTCACCTGGATGCCGGTACGACGTTCGAGGACTTCTTCGCCGACGCTCACCTCAACCCGAACGTCGTCGCTGATCACCGGGGTCGTGTGCGGCATCCGGGTCGAGGACGTCGACGGATCCGCTGATGCAGAAGATCCGCTACCTCGACAAGCTCGTCGACGAGCTCGCCAAGGGCAAGGCGATGGAGAAGGTCCTCCG
>CAVOJM010000009.1:0-160891 GCA_963696245.1 uncultured Actinomycetota bacterium | reverse complement strand
TAGCGCTCCTCGCACCTCAACCAGCGATGTCGGTGGTTGAGGTGCGAAGGCCGCCAGGCCTGAGCCTCGAAACCACCCTGGCAGTCACGCAGGGAGGAACCGGATGACTCTCCACGAAGACCGACCCGCGCCCGACTGGCTCGGTGACGTCTCGGCCGGGGTGGACGCCTGGACCCAGGGCGTCCGCCCCGCCCCGGTCACCCCGCCGCCCGAGGACACCGCGGTGCAGGTGCCCGAGGCCGACGCGGAAGCGGTCGCGCGCAAGATCCTGCTCGACCAGCTGACCGGTCAGGCGCGCAGCCGCAAGGAGCTCAGCGACAAGCTGGCCAAGAAGCTCGTGCCCGATGACGTCGCCACCCGCCTCCTCGACCGGTTCGAGGAGGTCGGGCTGGTCGACGACGAGGCCTTCGCCCGGGCCTGGGTCCAGTCCCGTCAGCCGGGCAAGGGCCTGGCCCGACGGGCGCTGGCCCAGGAGCTGCGGCGCAAGGGCATCGACGACGAGACCGCCCGCGAGGTCCTCGACGAGGTCGACCCGGCCGACGAGGAGGCCTCGGCCCGGGCGCTGGTGCGCAAGAAGCTGCGCACCCTGTCCCGGGTCGACGACACCACCGCCACCCGGCGGCTGGTCGGGCTGCTCGCCCGCAAGGGCTACGGCTCGGGCATGTCGTTCGCGATCGTGCGAGAGGAGCTTCGGGCCGCGACGGACTGACGGCACAATCCGTCTCGTGGCGACTGAGCGCGAGATCCTGACCTACGAGCTGTTCGGCACTGCGGTGCAGGAGCTCGCCCAGCAAGTCGTCGACAGCGGCTACGAGCCGGACCTGGTGCTCTCCATCGCCCGCGGTGGCCTGGGCCTGGGCATGGGTCTCGGCTACGCGCTCGACGTGAAGAACCTGTCGGCGGTCAACGTCGAGTTCTACACCGGCGTCGACGAGCGACTCGACGTCCCGATCATGCTGCCGCCGACTCCGGCGGCGGTCGACCTGGCGGGTCTGAAGGTGCTGATCGCCGACGACGTCGCCGACACCGGCAAGACCCTCGAGATCGTGCGGGAGTTCTGCGCCGACCAGGTCGCCGAGGCGCGGATGGCGGTCATCTACGAGAAGCCCTGGACGGTCGTGCGGCCCGACTACGTCTGGCGGCACACCGAGTCCTGGATCGACTTCCCGTGGTCGGCTGCCCCGCCGCTGGTGCAGCGCAAGCGGTGACCGAGTCACCGATCCGCGTCGTGGTCCACGACCGCGGCCGCGACCTCGAGGGCGTGGTGCACGACGACGAGTCGTGGTCGGCGGCGGCGCGTCGTACGGCCGGGAGCGTGCACGGCGACCCGGTGCCGGTCGACCTGTCCGGCGAGGTGAAGCAGTTCCTCGTCGACCACGACAACCGCTACACGATCCGGGCGATGACCCGAGGCGACCTGCCCGACGTCACCCGCTGGCGTCAGACCGAGCACCTCCACCGCTGGTGGGCGTCCGACGGGGACCCGACGCCCGAGCGGGTCGCGGAGCAGTACGGCCCGAGCATCGACGGGATGAGCCCGACCCGGATGTGGGTGGCGGAGGTCAACGGCCGCTCGGTGGGGTTCGTGCAGGACTACCGGATCGGCGACTATCCCGACTTCGCCGTCCTCGGTCCCGACCCGGAGGCGATCGGCGTCGACTACGCCCTGGCGGAGGAGTGGTCGGGTCGCGGGCTCGGCGCCCGGGTGCTGTGGGCCTGGATGGCGCGCACCCAGCACCGGTTCCCGGACGCCGGGACCTACTTCGCGGCCCCGGACCACCGCAACGCGCGCGTCCCTGCGGATGCTCGCCAAGGCCGGGTTCACCCAGGGCCTCTGGTTCGACGAGCCGCAGGGCGACGGCACCACGGCCACGGTCATCGGTTGCTCCCTCGACGTACGCCGGGTGCTGGGATAGTGCTCGAGTGACCACCCACCCCCTGCAGCTGCCGTCCGGTCCGGTCGACCTGGCCGCGCTCCCCACCCGGGCCAAGCTCGGCTACGACGGATCGAAGAAGGACGGCAAGCGGCTCCTCTTCTCGCTGGGCGACGAGCTGTCCGAGCTCCAGGAGCGGCTCTTCGCCCAGGGTGTGGCCGGCTCGTCGCGTCGCGTGCTGCTCGTGCTGCAGGGCATGGACACCTCCGGCAAGGGGGGCGTGCTCCGCCACACCGTCGGCCTGGTCGATCCGCAGGGCGTGCGGATCACGTCGTTCAAGGCGCCGACCGAGGAGGAGCGAGAGCACGACTTCCTCTGGCGGGTCGAGCGCGCGCTGCCCGGACCTGGGTACGTCGGGGTCTTCGACCGCTCCCACTACGAGGACGTGCTCATCGCCCGGATCCACGAGCTGGCGCCGGCCGACGAGATCGAGCGCCGCTACGACGCGATCAACTCCTTCGAGCAGCGACTGGTCGAGGAGGGGACCGTGGTGCTCAAGTGCATGCTCCACATCTCCGCCGCGACGCAGAAGGAGCGGCTGCTGGCGCGCCTCGACGACCCCACCAAGTACTGGAAGTTCCACTCCTCCGACATCGACGAGCGTGCCTACTGGAGCGACTACCAGCACGCCTACGAGATCGCCCTGGAGCGCACCAACACCGAGCACGCGCCGTGGTTCGTCGTCCCGAGCGACCGCAAGTGGTTCCGCAACCTGGCGATCGGCCAGCTTCTCCTGCGCGCCCTGCGCGGGATGGAGCTCGACTGGCCGCCCAACGACTTCGACATCGAGGCCGAGCGGGCCAGGCTGATCGACGAGAAGCCGATCGCCTGACCCGGTCGACCGCTGGTCAGAGCCGGTAGGTCGTGTAGGAGTAGTTCGACAGGGACTTCTCGAGGCCGCCCGACTTCGGCGTGTAGGCACGGAAGTACCACTCGCCGCGGCGCGGTGCGGGCAGCTGGACGGACCAGCGGCTCTTCTTGTCCGTGCGGACCTTCTTGAACTTCTTCCACTTCCCGTGCTTGGTCGTGCGGCGCTCGACGACGACCGCCTTCTTGCCGTACGACGGCGACACCTTGCCCTTGAGCACGAGCCGGTTGCCGGGTCTGGTGAGCTTGTCGTGCAGGTCGCGATAGACCTTCACCGACTTGCCCGCCGACGTCGTCGGCGTGAACTGGTAGTCGCCGTAGGTGCCGCCGCTGTAGACGACACGGAAGCTGCCCGACTTCTGGGCCTTCTCCGGGTAGAAGTAGAAGCTCCCGGCCGAGTCGTCGGAGCCCAGCGTCGTCCAGTCGGAACCGGACTTCGGGCTGAACTGCAGGGTCGCGGAGCCGGCCGGCACCGCCGCCCAGGTGCCGTCGGTCTGCTGGCCCTGGACCTGACCGGTGATCGACAGCTTGTCGCCGAAGTGCGCCTTGGGGTGGCTCACCTGCAGGACGACGCGGGTCGGCACGGCCGCGTCCGCGGGTGTGGCGGTCGCGACGACGCCGACGGCGGTCGCAGCGAGCGTGGTGGCGAGAAGAGCCGTGAGCTGGCGTCGGATGCGCATATGGGTTCCTGTCCTCCCGAGGGGCGTCCCCTCCGGACGCCTGCCCTCGAATACCCGAGGGGGGCACCGGTAAACGGATAGTCCGCCTGCCGGTCCCGATCGTTAGGGTGTGCCGGTGATCCCCACCGTCTCCGTCACCCGCTACGTCACGCCCCTGCGGGAGGGCGGCAGCCTGCCGGGCATCGTGGAGGGCGACGACCTCGGGACCTACGTCTGCAAGTTCCGCGGTGCGGGCCAGGGCGTGCGGGTGCTCGTCGCCGAGGTGATCGTCGGCGAGCTCGCCCGACGGATCGGTGTTGCGCACCCCCGCAGCTGGTCGCCCTCGACCTGGACCCCGAGATCGCCCGCTACGAGGCCGACGAGGAGGTCCAGGACCTGCTCAACGCCAGTCCGGGCCTCAACCTCGGCGTCGACTTCCTGCCGAGCGCCTTCGGCTTCGACGGGGAGCTGCCGACCGGTGCGGGCGTCGCCGCCAAGGTGCTGTGGCTGGATGCCTTCACCGCCAACGTCGACCGCTCCTGGCGCAACCCCAACCTGCTCTTCTGGCACGGCGACCTCTGGGTGATCGACCACGGTGCCGCGCTCTACTTCCACCACGCGTGGAGTGGGGGCGTGACCGACCCGGCGAGGTTCGCCGCCCAGCCGTGGAGCCCCGCCGACCACGTCTTCGGCGACCGGGTCGCCGAGCTGCCGGAGGTCGACGCCGAGCTGACCGCGCTGCTCGACGAGCGGGTGCTCACCGACATCCTGGCCGAGGTGCCCGACGTGTGGCTCGAGCCGGTGCCCGGTGCGGAGACGCCCGACGCCGTACGCGCCGCCTATGTGTCCTTCCTCGTGGCTCGGCTCGGCACCCGTCAGTGGCTCCCTGCCCAGGACCAGGCGCAGGGTGCGATCCGATGAGCAAGCTCGCCTACCAGTACGTCGTGCTCCGCTGCGTGCCCCGCGTCGACCGCGAGGAGTTCGTCAACGTGGGCGTGGTCCTCTACTGCCACGCGACCGACTTCCTCGACGTGTCCTGGCGGGTCGACCGCGACCGGCTCCAGGCGTTCGACCCGGGGCTCGACATCGACCAGGTCTGCGAGGCGCTGAGCTTCGTCGAGGGTGTCTGCGCCGGCGACGAGCGCGGGGGAGCGGCGGCCTCGGCGCCGATCAGCCAGCGCTTCGGCTTCGTGAAGGCCCCGCGCAGCACCGTCCTCCAGCCCGGCCCGGTCCACGGCGGCGTCACGCTCGACCCGGCCCGTCAGCTCGACCACCTCGTCGAGAAGCTGGTCGGTTAGCCCACGAGTCCGTGCTCGTGGGCGAAGACCACGATCTGCACCCGGTCGCGCAGCCCGAGCTTGCGCAGCACGGCGCCCACGTGGGTCTTCACCGTCGACTCGCTCGCGAAGACCAGGCCGGCGATCTCGGTGTTGGACAGGCCCTTGGCCACCGCGTCGAACACCTCGCGCTCCTTCTCGGTCAGCGAGAGGTACGCCGGCGGTGTGGGCGTCCGGGAGCGGAACTGCCCGTCGAGCAGGACCGAGAGGTCCTGCGGGGCGAGCACGGCGTTGCCGGAGTGCACCGTGCGGATCGCGTCGGCGAGCATCACCGGAGTGGTGCCCTTGAGCAGGAACCCGCTGGCTCCGTGACGGATCGCGGTCGCGGCCCGGTCGTCGAGGTTGAAGGTCGTCAGCACGATGACCCGCACCGGCGTCGTACGCCGCGACACCCGCTCGGGCAGGAAGATCTGGCGGGTTGCCTCGACGCCGTCCATCTCGGGCATCCGGATGTCCATCAGCACCACGTCGGGCGCCAGGTCGTCGACCAGCTGGATCGCCTCGAGGCCGTCGCTCGCCGAGCCGACGACCTCCATGCCGTCCTGGGCATCCACGATCACGCGCACGCCCTCGCGGAAGAGGTCCTGGTCGTCCACCAGCAGCACCCGGATGCTCATCGAGACCTCACCGGGACCCACGCCGTCGCCGTGAAGGTCGGGCCGCTGGCCTCGGCGCGACGGCGTACGTCGAGGCGACCGCCGACCGCCTCGAGGCGGCGGCGCATCCCCTCGAGGCCCTGACCCCGGCGCTCGGGGACCGGGTCGGCCAGGACCAGCGGCTGGGTCTCGTCAGCACTGGTGTCGATCACGTTGCGGACCTCGATCCTCAGCTCGCCCTCCCAGTGCCGCTCGACCATGATCGGTGCGCCCCGGTGGCCGTGCTTGATCGCGTTGGTGAGCATCTCCTGCAGGACCCGGAAGGCGACCACCTCCAGCTCGGGCGGGAGCGGTTGCGGAGCGCCCACCTCGGTCGACACGACCTCGTGGCCGGATGCGCGGACGCCGTCGACCAGGCTGTCGAGGCTGCCCTGCCGGGTGCTCGGTGCGGCAGTTCCGTTGGTGCTGCTGAGCACCTGGCGGACGTCGTCGAGCGACGTACGCGCCGTGGTCGCGATGTTGGTCATGGTCTGCTTCAGCCCTTGGGTGTCGGCGTCCTTGAGGTACTGCGCCGACTCCGCCTGGGCGAGGATCACCGCGAGCGAGTGCCCGACGACGTCGTGCACGTCGCGAGCCAACCGGGCCTGTTCCTCGCGCAGCTGGGCGATCTCCTCGGCCTGGTCGCGCGCCGCCTCGGCGCTCACCTGCGACTCCTGGGACTCGCTGGCGCTGGCCCAGAAACGCAGGGCCAGCCCCAGCAACCACGGTGCGGCGATCAGAGCGAGGAGCATGATCCCGACGGCCGGACGCCAGTCGCTCCCACGCGACGCCGTCTCCGCGAGGGTGCGCAGACCGGTCCGGCTCATCACGCCGTAGAAGGCGTCGATGTCCAGCCAGACGATCGCGATCGCCACGCTGGCGGGGATCGACAGCCCGCTGAGCCAGACGACCGCGGTGCTGCCCCAACGCGCGCAGCCGAACGCGACCACAGCGAACGCCAGCTCGGTCACCATCGCCGGCGTTCCGCTCGACACCTGCATCGCGCCGGTGAGCCAGGCGACGGCCAACGCCACCCCGGGCATCGCCCGGGACAGGCCGACGGCGACGGCGAGGCCGACCACGATGCTGAGTGGGCGCGGGCTCGAGCCCGAAGAAGATGTTGCCGTCGATCTCGACCAGCCCGGCGACCAGGACGAGGAAGCCCAGGAGCGCGTCCGGGATCCAGTGTCGCCAGGTCATGGACGCAAGGGAATCACAGGGCGCCACGAACCAGCTCGTCGAGCAGGTCGGCGTACGACATCCCTGCAGCGGCGAACATCCGAGGCACCTGGGAGTGCTCGGTCATCCCCGGCACGGTGTTGACCTCGTTGAGCACCGGGCCGTCCTCGGTGAGGAAGAAGTCGACCCGGGCGACCCCCGAGCAGCCGAGGGCGTCGTACGTCGCCACGGCCGCGTCCATGAGCGCCTTGGCGTCGACCCCGCTGAGCGTCGCCGGGACCCGGAAGTCGGCGTGCCCGTCGTACTTCTGCTCGTGGTCGAAGAGACCGTCCGCGACGATCTCGAGCGCCGGCGGCACGAACAGCGAGCCGTCCGCGCGGCGCAGCACCGCGACGTCGATCTCCCGACCGGCGACGACGTCCTCGACCAGGGCGCGACCGTCGAGCGCGAGCGCGGCGTCCAGGGCCGGTCGCAGTCCGTCCGGCTCGGTCACCAGGCTGACGCCGAGGCTCGAGCCGGCGGCCACCGGCTTCACCACGACGGGGTGCGTCCAGCGCTCGTGCGCGGCGGTCGCCCGGGTGATGACGTGGCCGGGTGCCGTGGCGATGCCGACCGCGTTCGCGACCAGCTTGGTCGCCCACTTGTCCATCGCGAGCGCGCCCGCACCGACCCCCGAGCCGACGTAGGGGAGTCCGGCCAGCTCGCACAGCGCGGCCAGGGCGCCGTCCTCGCCGCGCGGGACCGTGCACGACCGGGAAGACGACGTCGCAGCTGCGCAGCACGCACGCGGCGCCGGACAGCCCGATCGGGCGACCGCCACGATCGCGCCAGGTGCCGTCGGGTCCGATGGTCAGCGCCACGACGTCGTACGCCGTGACGTCGAGCGCCGCCGCCACCGACGCGGCGGAGGCGAGTGACACGTCGTGCTCGCCGTTCTGGCCGCCGCCGATCACGGCGACCCGCTTCACGACAGGCTCCGCAGGTGGGGGACGGCGCGGACCCGGCGGCGCACGCGCGCGCCGATGCCGGTCACGATCTCGTGCTCGATCGTGTCGGCCCAGGTCGCCCAGTCGGCCACGGTCGGCTCTCCGGCATCTCCGGGTCCGAAGACCGTGACGGTCTCGCCCGGTTCGGCCGCGCGGTCGCCGAGGTCGATCACCAGCTGGTCCATCGAGATCGTCCCGATGACCGGGTGCCGCCGCCCACGCAGCTGCACCTCGGCCCGGTCGGAGGCCGAGCGGGGCAGCCCGTCGGCGTAGCCGAGCGGCACCAGCGCGAGCTGGGTCGGGCGGGACGTCAGGTGGGTGTGGCCGTAGCCGATCGGCGTACCGGCCCGGACCCGGCGTACGGACACGATCGGCGCCGTCAGCGTCATCGCGGGGCTCAGGCTGGTCGTGCGGGACGGGTCGATGCCGACCAGGCCGGCGCCGACGCGGGTCATCGTGTGGTGCGAGCGCGGATCCGTGAGGGTCGCCGCCGTGGCGGCGAGGTGCCGCTGGCCGGGTCGCAGCCCCACCGACCGTGCTGTCTCGATCGCCCAGGCGAAGCGGGTGCGCGCCATCGTGTTGCACGCGTCCATCGGGTCGTCGGCACACCCGAGGTGGCCCATCACCCCGACGACCTCGACCTCGCCGCGATGCTCCGAGCGCCGGGCCGCCCGGCACAGCTGCGCCCAGGTGTCGGGAGCAGCGCCGTCGCGTGCCATCCCGGCGTCGACGTGCAGGTGGATCCGGCTGCGACCCGGGACCCGGGCGACCGCCTCGAGATGCGCGATGGTCGGCACCGCGACGTCGATGTCGCGCGAGGTCGCCGACTCGAAGTCAGCGTCCACCGGGTTGAGCCAGCTCAGGACCGGTGCACTGATCCCGGCGTCCCGCAGCGGCCACGCCTCGTCGAGGCTGGTCACGCCGAGCCGGGTCGCGCCGTGCGCGAGAGCGGTCCGCGCGACGTCGAGGGCGCCGTGGCCGAAGCCGTCGGCCTTCACGACCGCCATCAGCTCGCCCGTGGCCCGCTCGGCTCAGCAGCCGCGTGTTGCGCGCGATCGCATCGAGGTCGATGTCGAGGCAGGGGCCATCACCCAGGTGGTGCCGTGCGTCCGAGCGCAGGATCGTCATGCTCGCAACGCTAGGAAGCGGGCCCCCTCACCCGCCTCCACCGGAAGTACCGCGCACCTGCCCCGAAGTGCCGAGTCGGCGCATCTTGCCCGCCAAATGACGTCGAGTCGGCGCGTCATGACGCGCCGACTCGACCTCTCGTCAGACGGGGACCAGCTCGACGGCGCCGACGGCGTAGCGCGCCAGCACCGTGCGGGCCAGCTCGGGGTGGGCGCCGAGCGGCTCGGAGACCGCGATCGCGCCGGCCTCGAGCGCCAGCTCCGCGGCCCGGTCCGGCAGAAAGCCCGGTGCCAGGAACAGCGACGCGACGGCGATGTGCCGGCGACCCTCGCCGCGGAACGCGCGGACGGCCTCACCGGTGGCCGGCGGGGACGCGGAGGCGAACGCCGCGGTCACGGGCAGCTTGTGCCGAGCACCCCAGACCCGGGCCAGCCGGGCCACGGCCTGGTTGGCGAGCGGGTCGCTGGAGCCGGCCGCCGCGAGCACGAGTGCGTCGAGCTCGCGGACCCGGGACTCCTTGAGGGCCTCGCGCATCCGCACGTCGAGCACCTCGAGGAAGCGCGGCTCGAGACCGAGGATCGAGGTGGCCCGGATCTGCACGCCGGGGTGGCGCGCGCCGGCGTCGGCGACGGCACTCGGCACGTCGACCTTCGCGTGGTAGGCCTCGGTGAGCAGGAGGGGTACGACGACGATCTCGTCGTGGCCGGACCGGACCAGCCGGTCGATCACCGTCGTGAAGCTCGGCTTCGAGAGCTCGAGGAACGCGGCCTCGACCTTGAGGTCGGGGCGCATCGCCCGGACCTCGTCGATCAGTGCCTTGATCGTGGCGGCGGACCGCGGGTCACGACTGCCGTGAGCCAGGGCCACCAATGCGGGAGCTGCCATCAGAGGAGCCTCCGTTCTGTGTTCGAGCCAGGGTTCGTGCTGCTCATGAGTGGATTCCGCACTCGGTCTTGTTGGTGCCGGCCCAGCGACCGCTGCGCGGGTCCTCACCGGGCGCCACCCGCCGGGTGCACGGCCAGCAGCCGATCGACGGGTAGCCGTCGTAGACGAGCGGGTTGACCAGGACACCGTTGTCCGCCATGTACTTCTCGACCTGCTCGTCGGACCAACGGGCGAGCGGAGAGATCTTGACCTTGCCCTTCTTCGCGTCCCAGCCGATGACGGGAGCGATGACGCGGTTCTTGGTCTCGGCGCGACGCAGGCCGGTCGCCCAGGCGTCGTAGTTCGCGAGCCGCTCCGCGAGAGGCTCGACCTTGCGCAGCTCGCAGCACAGGTCGGGATCGGTCTTCGGCGGCCCGGTCCGGCAGAAAGCCCGGCGCCAGGAACAGCGACGCGACGGCGATGTGCCGGCGACCCTCGGCGCGGAACGCGCGGACGGCCTCGCCGGTGGCCGGCGGGGACGCCGAGGCGAACGCCGCGGTCACGGGCAGCTTGTGCCGAGCGCCCCAGACCCGGGCCAGCCGGGCCACGGCCTGGTTGGCGAGCGGGTCGCTCGAGCCGGCCGCTGCGAGCACCAGTGCGTCGAGCTCGCGGACCCGGGACTCCTTGAGGGCCTCGCGCATCCGCATGTCGAGCACCTCGAGGAAGCGCGGCTCCAGACCGAGGATCGAGGTGGCCCGGATCTGCACCCCGGGGTGGCGCGCGCCGGCCTCGGCGACAGCGCTCGGCACGTCGACCTTCGCGTGGTAGGCCTCGGTGAGCAGGAGGGGTACGACGACGATCTCGTCGTGGCCGGACCGGACCAGCCGGTCGATCACCGTCGTGAAGCTCGGCTTCGAGAGCTCGAGGAACGCGGCCTCGACCTTGAGGTCGGGGCGCATCGTGCGGACCTCGTCGATGAGGGCCTTGATCGTGGCGGCGGACCGCGGGTCACGACTTCCGTGAGCCAGGGCCACCAATGCGGGAGCTGCCATCAGAGGAGCCTCCGTTCTGTGTTCGAGCCGGGGTTCGTGCTGATCATGAGTGGATTCCGCACTCGGTCTTGTTGGTGCCGGCCCAGCGACCGCTGCGCGGGTCCTCACCGGGCGCCACGCGCCGCGTGCACGGCCAGCAGCCGATCGACGGGTAGCCGTCGTAGACGAGTGGGTTGACCAGGACACCGTTGTCCGCCATGTACTTCTCGACCTGCTCGTCGGACCAACGGGCGAGCGGAGAGACCTTGACCTTGCCCTTCTTGGCGTCCCAGCCGATGACCGGCGCGATGACGCGGTTCTTGGTCTCGGCGCGACGCAGGCCGGTCGCCCACGCGTCGTAGTTCGCGAGGCGCTCCGCCAGGGGCTGGACCTTGCGCAGCTTGCAGCACAGGTCCGGGTCGGTCTTGTAGAGGTCCTTGCCGTACGTCGCGTCCTGCTCGGCGACGCTCTGCACCGGCGTGATCGAGATCAGGTTGACCGGCATCGTCGCCTCGACGGCGTCGCGGGTGCCGACGGTCTCGGCGAAGTGGTAGCCGGTGTCGAGGAAGAGCACGTCGATGCCGGGCACCACCTTGGAGACCACGTCGGTCAGCACGGCGTCACCCATCGAGGACGTCACGCAGAAGCGCTCGCCGAAGGTCGCCGCCGCCCACTCGACGATCACCTCGGCCGGGGCCAGCTCGAGCTCGGCGCCCCAGTGGGAGACGAGCTCGCGCAGCTCCTCGGGCGAACGGCCCTCGGTCTCGATCCCGCGGTAGTTGCGGGCGGACGTGGTGGTTGCGGCGGTCATTGCGAACCAGCTCCTGAAGGTCGGATCAAGCCGAGCATCTTCAGGCTGAAGGCGCGCAGGCACCCGCGGCATTCCCAGGTCCCGTGCGGAGAGCTGACCTCGCCAGACTCTGAGACGACCTCGTGCGGGCGCAGGTCCTCCTCGCCGCAGAAGGGGCAGTGGAAGGGGACGGCGCGCTCGCTCATGCCTTCACCGCCTCCAACGTCTTGTCGCCGCGCAGCAGCTCCTCGTCGGCACGGAGCACCCAGGTCGTGAACGACTCGCCGTCCTCGCGGTCGGCCTGGAAGTTCAGGACCAGGCTGCTGACGTAGTCGTCGAGACCGGCGCTGGTGACCTTGTGGGCGCGCAGCTTGCGGCCGAAGTTGGCCTGCAGCCCGGTGGCGCCACCCAGGTGCACCTGGAAGCCCTCGACCTGCTCGCCCTCGTGCATCACCAGCTGGCCCTTGAGGCCGATGTCGGCCAGCTGGGTGCGCGCGCAAGCGTTCGGGCAGCCGTTGACGTTGACCGTGATCGGCGTGTCCAGGTCGGGGAAGCGCTTCTCGAGCTCCGTCACCAGGTTGCGCGCGCGCTCCTTGGTGTCGACGATCGCGAGCTTGCAGAACTCGATGCCGGTGCAGGCCATCGTGTTGCGCCGCCAGTACGACGGGCGCGCGGAGAGCCCGATCGCGTCGAGCTTCTCGACGAGGGTCTCCACGACGTCCGGCGCGACGCCGATCAGCACGATCTTCTGGTACGGCGTGAGGCGAGCGCCCGCCACGCCGTACTCCTCGATCAGGTCGGCGAGCTGCACCAGCAGCGTGCCGGAGACCCGACCTGCGGTCGGCGCGATGCCGACGTAGAAGTTGCCGTCCTGCTGCTCGTGGACGCCGATGTGGTCGCGGTGGCCGGTGGGGGAGGCGGGCGACTCGCAGGAGACCAGCTTGCGCTCGAGGTACTCGTTCTCGAGGACCTCGCGGAACTTCTCGATGCCCCAGTCGGCGACCAGGAACTTCAGCCGGGCGCGCGAGCGCAGCCGCCGGTAGCCGTAGTCGCGGAAGATCGAGGCCACGCCCTCCCAGGCGTCGGCCACCTCGTCGATCGGGATCCAGACGCCCATCTTCTGGGCGAGCATCGGGTTGGTCGACAACCCTCCGCCGACCCACAGGTCGAAGCCGGCGCCGTGCTCGGGGTGGACCGTGCCGACGAACGCGATGTCGTTGACCTCGGGAGCGACGTCGTGGCTCGGGTGGCCGGTCAGCGCCGTCTTGAACTTGCGCGGGAAGTTCGCGAAGTCCGGGTTGCCGATGAAGCGCGACTTGATCTCGACGAGCGCCGCGGTGCCGTCGATGATCTCGTCCTTGGCGACGCCGGCGACCGGTGAGCCGAGGAAGGGGCGCGGCGAGTCGCCGCAGGCCTCCATGGTGTCGAGGCCGGCGGCCTCCAGCCGCTCCCAGATCGCAGGGACGTCCTCGATCCGGATCCAGTGGAACTGGATGTTCTCGCGGTCGGTGACGTCCGCGGTGTCACGCGCGAAGTCGACGCCGATGGTGCCGAGGGCGCGTACGGCGTCGTGCGAGAGCAGCGCGCCGTCGGACCGGACCCGCATCATGAAGAACTCGTCGTCGAGCTCCTCCTCCTCGAGCATCGCGGTCTTGCCGCCGTCGAAGCCCGGGGCGCGCTGGGTGTAGAGGCCCATCCAGCGGAACCGGCCGCGCAGGTCGGCCGGGTCGATCGAGGCGAAGCCGCGCTTGGAGTAGGTGTAGAGGATCCGGTCGCGGACGTTGAGCGGGCTGTCGTCCTTCTTGGACTGCTCGTTCTTGTTCAGCGGCTCGGTGTAGCCGAACGCCCACTGACCCTCACCGCGCTTGGGGCGCGGGACCTCGGTCTTGGTGGGCTTCTTGGCGGTGAAACGCAGGTCGGTCATCGAGAGACGCATTCCTTGACGGAGAGGAGGTCGAGCGACCTCACGACCGGCGAGCCCGTTGCTCGGGAGACTCAGTGACCGGGGTCAGCTCGCGGGCGACGGCTGGTCAGGAATGCCAACACATCATGCTGCGGGTGCGACCGAAGTCCACGTGGCGTCGAACCACGAGGTACGTCGTCACAGCAGAGGTCATGTCAAGCAGTCTCAGGGAGCGGACGCGCCTCCCACAAGTTGAAATCCCATGATGTGAGACAGAGATCCATGATGTGAGACACGGCGTCCGAGCCGAGCGGCCGCTCGGCGTACCCGCGCGACCGACACTAGGCTTGCGGCGCATGACCGATCTTTCCTCAGTCCTGACCAGCAGCGCGTACTCGCAGGCCCTCGAGGTGATCGCCTCGGTCGAGCCGCGGATCGCCGACGCCACCCGCCAGGAGCTGGCCGACCAGCGAGGTTCGCTCAAGCTGATCGCCAGCGAGAACTACGCCTCGCCCGCCGTGCTCCTCACCATGGGCACCTGGCTGAGCGACAAGTACGCCGAGGGCACGGTCGGTCACCGCTTCTACGCCGGTTGCCAGAACGTCGACACCGTCGAGGCGCTCGCCGCCGAGCACGCCCGCGAGCTGTTCGGCGCCGACTACGCCTACGCCCAGCCGCACTCCGGCATCGACGCCAACCTGGTCGCCTTCTGGTCGATCCTCGCCCACCGGGTCGAGGGCCCGTGGCTGGAGCGCCTGGAGAAGAAGAACGTCAACGACCTGACCGACGAGGGCTGGGAGGAGCTGCGCCACGAGCTCGGCAACCAGCGGCTCCTCGGCATGGCGCTCGACGCGGGTGGCCACCTGACCCACGGCTTCCGCCCGAACATCAGCGGCAAGATGTTCCACCAGCAGCAGTACGGCACCGACCCCGAGACCGGGCTGCTCGACTACGACGTCGTGCGCGCCAAGGCCAAGGAGTTCAAGCCGCTGGTGCTCGTCGCCGGCTACTCGGCGTACCCCCGTCGCGTGAACTTCGCCAAGATGCGCGAGATCGCCGACGAGGTCGGCGCCACCCTGATGGTCGACATGGCGCACTTCGCCGGGCTGGTCGCCGGCAAGGTCTTCACCGGCGACGAGGACCCGGTCCCGCACGCCCACATCGTCACCACCACCACGCACAAGTCCCTGCGCGGCCCGCGCGGCGGCATGGTGCTGGCCACGGAGGAGTACGCCTCGAGCGTCGACCGCGGCTGCCCGATGGTCCTCGGTGGCCCGCTCTCGCACGTGATGGCCGCCAAGGCCGTCGCGCTCGCCGAGGCGCGCCAGCCGGCGTTCCAGACCTACGCCCAGCAGGTCGCCGACAACGCCAAGTCGCTCGCCGACGGCTTCATGTCCCGTGGCGCCAAGCTCGTCACCGACGGCACCGACAACCACATCGTGCTGCTCGACGTGTCGTCCTTCGGCCTCACCGGCCGCCAGGCGGAGTCCGCCCTGCTCGACGCCGGCGTGGTGACCAACCGCAACTCCGTCCCGTCCGACCCGAACGGCGCCTGGTACACCTCCGGCGTCCGCCTCGGCACCCCGGCGCTGACCACGCGCGGCTTCGGCCACGACGAGTTCGACACCGTCGCCGAGCTGATCGTCCACGTCCTGCAGAACACCCAGCCCGGCACCACCAAGGCGGGCGGGCCGTCCAAGGCGTCGTACGCGCTCGGCGACGGCGTGGCCGACAAGGTCAAGGACGCGTCGGCCGAGATGCTCGACAAGCACCCGCTCTACCCCGGTCTGAACCTCTCCTGATCACTGGGCTGCACTGGCGCAAGCAGGTCCAGGCTGAACCTCGTCACCGTCGCACGCTCGGCCGCCACCGCGGCCGGTCGGGTCGCGGGCGATGGCCTCGTCGTGCGACGTCGCAGCCCTCGGCCCAGGCTCGACGTACGCCGACGATCGCGGACTCGATGCGCCAGCCGCTCGCGGACCGACCGAGCCATGCGCCGCCGAGGTCGAAGCACGACGACCGACTCGTCCTCCGCGCGCGGGCCGAGCAGGTTGTGGAAGTCGTCGTCGCTCTGGTCGTGCCCAGATCTCTGCCCACTGCTCGCGTAGTGGGCGACGACGAAGGGGAAGTCGCCCACACGCGCCAGCTCGGCGACCGTCCGGCTCGCAGCGAGCCGACCCAGCAGCCGGGCGGCCCGCTCGAACCGCGGCTCGTCCCACGTGGTGTCCACCGCCGGCACCGCCTCGAGCCAGACCGCGTAGGACTCATGGTCGACCTCGTGCACCCGGTAGACGCGGGGGAGGCGCAGCCCGTCCGGCAGGCGGTTCGCGAGGTCGGACCTGTAGACGGCCGCCTCGGTGCGCCAGGGGAAGCTCGCCGCCGCGACCTCGCGGAACTCCTCCGGCACCTCGGCGAACAGCGGCGATCGCGACCACGTCTGCACGAGCTTCACGAAGAAGGCGTACGGCGTGGGGCCGTCGGCGGTGTCGGCCGTGCCGCGCACCCACCACCGTCCCGCGGTCGTGATCGCGGGGACGTCGTACGCGACCGTCCTCGACCTGGCAGGAGCACAGTCGGTCGACGGGTGCCCCCACCTGCGCGCCCGTCAGCAGGTGCCGTCGGCGACGATCGCGGGCCGAGGTGACCTCACGTCGGTGCCGAGGCCGCTGGTCGCGGTCGACGCCTCGGTCCGGGCAGGCCGGGTGCTCCTGTCGGGCCCACGGACCCGGTCTCGCCCTGCGGGCCCGTTGGCCCCTGCTGGTTCCAGGTGAGCCGCCGGTCGCGGGGCTTCTGGGAGCTGCGCGGCGGCTTGACCGTCTCGAGCCGCGTCACGCCCGTCTCGATCGCTGACGCAGGCCG
This sequence comes from uncultured Actinomycetota bacterium, assembly GCA_963696245.1. Lineage (GTDB taxonomy): Bacteria > Actinomycetota > Actinomycetes > Propionibacteriales > Nocardioidaceae > Nocardioides. Next base: position 144,719 of record CAVOJM010000009.1, on the reverse strand, counting down.
TGATCGTCTTGGTTCGTAGACGACTCGGTGGCGACCGGAGACGCCTCGCCGCGTACGCCGCGACAACGCTGCCGGAGAGAGCCAGCGCGGCGACAGTGACTCCGACGACGCGACCTCGTGTGATCGTCGTGCGGACCACCGTCGGAGCGTTCGGTCCTGCGAGACGCTCGGCTGTCTAGCGAGCCACGCGCGTCGATCTCCAGCCGCACGTAGTCGACGACGGGCTCGTCCATGGCGAGCCGCACCTCGGTGACGAAGCCGGCGCGCTCCGACTCGGGCAGCGCGTCGAGCTTCGAGCCGAGGACGACGAAGGCGAGGTAGCGCTCGAGGATGTCGGGGTCCTCGCAGCGGAACGGATCCGGGCGCAGACGCGACCGACAGCGACCTCGAAGCCGATGGCCTCGAGCCGGGCGCGGGTGTCCTCGACGCCGGCGAACTCCCACCCGTCGTGCAGCTCCCCGGTCACCTGGGCCAGCGCACGGTTGACGCCGGCGACGTTGCCGCGGCCGCCGCAGTCGGTCGTCAGTGACGCACCGGGCTTCATCGCCGCGTGCAGGTGCTCGAAGAGTGCGGTGTGGTCGCGGATCCAGTGGAAGGCCGCGACGCTCATCACCGCGTCGACCGGCTCGGGCAGCGGCAGCGGCTGGGTGAGGTCGGCGCGCACCAGCGTCACCCCGTCACCGAGCCGTGACCGCGCCTGGTCGAGCATCTGCTGCGACCCGTCGAGCCCGATCACGCGCACGCCCGGCCACCGCGCGAGCAGTGCAGCCGCGTCACGGCCGGTGCCGCAACCGGCGTCGAGCACGAGCTCGTCGCCGACCAGGTCCATCCGGTCCAGCACCCGCAGACCCCAGCCGACGTGGGGGAGCGGGAGGGCGTCGTACGACGCGGCGTCCCACTCGCGCGTGGTGCTCACGAGATGACCGGCGTCGCGCGCTCGACGACGGCGCGCAGGTTGCCGCCCTCGAGGGTGCCGAAGACCCCGTCGTACGACGAGCCGAGGCGGGACCCGCAGAAGATGTCGGACACTGCGGGCGGGGCGTAGCGCACCAGCAGCGAGCCCTGCAGGCAGAGCGCCATCCGCATCGCCAGGCGGCGGGCGTGGCGCTCCATCGACCCGGGCTCGCCCATCAGCGAGCCGAGCAGCGCGAGCGTGTCCTCGACGGCGCGGTCGAGGCGGGCGTCGCCGCCGCGGGCGCGGCCGACCTCGGTGATCCACGCGTCGAGCACCTCGGGCTCGCGACCCAGGGCGCGGAGCACGTCGAGCGCGTTGACGTTGCCCGAGCCCTCCCAGACGGAGTTGAGGGGCGCCTCGCGGTAGAGGAGCGGCATCCCGGACTCCTCGACGTAGCCGTTGCCGCCCAGGCACTCGAGCGCCTCCGCGACCAGGGCGGGCGTGCGCTTGCAGACCCAGAACTTCGAGAGCGGCAGCGCGATCCGGCGCAGCGCCGCCTCGTGCGGGTCGGCCAGGTTGTCGACCGCCGCCGCGAGCCGGATCGAGAGCGCGGTCGCGGCCTCGGCCTCGACGGCCAGGTCGGCGAGCACGTTCTGCATCAGCGGCTTCTCGCTGAGCAGCGAGCCGAACGCCGAGCGGTGCGACGCGTGCCAGGTCGCCTCGTTGACGGCGCGCCGCATCAGCGCGGTCGAGCCGAGCACGCAGTCGAGGCGGGTCGCCGCGACCATCTCGATGATGGTGCGGACCCCGCGGCCCTCGTCGCCGAGCCGGTGCGCGAGCGTGCCGTCGAACTCCAGCTCCGACGACGCGTTGGACCGGTTGCCCAGCTTGTCCTTGAGGCGTACGACGTCGAGCTGGTTGCGCGTCCCGTCGGCGAGCACCCGCGGCACCACGAAGCAGGTCACCCCGCCCTCGGTCTGCGCGAGCACCAGGAAGACGTCGTTCATCGGGGCGGACGTGAACCACTTGTGCCCGTGCAGGGTGTAGTCGCCGTCGACCGACGTACGGCGCGCCTCGGTGACGTTGGCCCGGACGTCGGAGCCGCCCTGCTTCTCGGTCATGCCCATGCCGGCGAGCGCGCCGAGCTTGGTCGACGGTGCCCGGACGCCGGGGTCGTAGGAGAGCGACGCCAGCAGGGGAGTCCACTCCTTCGCGAGGGCGTCGTCGGCGCGCAGCGCGGGCACGGCGGCGTACGTCATCGAGATCGGGCAGCCGTGCCCGGGCTCGGTGTGTGACCAGGCCATGAAGCCGGCGGCCCGGCGCACGTGCGCGTGCGCCTCGTCGGACTCCCACGGCGCCGCGGCCAGCCCGTGGCCGACCGCGCGCTCCATCAACCAGTGCCACGAGGGGTGGAACTCGACCTCGTCGATCCGGTTGCCGTAGCGGTCGTACGGCGTGAGCTCCGGGTGGTGCTCGTTGGCGAGCATGCCCTGCTCGCGGGCCTCGGCGGTGCCGGCCTCGGCACCCAGCCCGACCAGGTCGAGGACGACGTCGGAGGACCCGTGCCGGGTCACCGCCTCGACCAGGGCGGCATCGGCCGTGACCACGTTGTGACCGACCAGTAGGGGCGCTTGGTTCGTGGCTACCCGGATCTCGGAACGCATGTGTCTACGGTAGTTCCATGGCGTCGGTGGAGGAGACTCAGAGTCCCTCCCGCTCGACCGCCGAGTCGTTCCGGGAGTGGCTGCGCAGCACCGCCGACGTGGTGTGGCGGCTGATCACGGCGACGGTCGCCTCCTGCCTGAAGTACCGCGTCACCGGCCTGGCCGCGGAGGCCGCCTTCTTCGCCGTGCTGTCCGTGCCGCCGCTGATCTTCGCGATGGCCGGCGCGATCGGCTTCGTCACCGACCAGTTCAGCCCCGGCCAGGTCGACGACGTCCGCAACGCCATCCTGGACCTCTCGCAGCGCGGGCTCACCGACGGCGCCGTGCACAAGATCATCGAGCCGACCATCGACGACGTGCTCAGGGGCGGCCGCTTCGACATCATCTCGATCGGCTTCGTGCTCGCACTGTGGTCCGGGTCGCGGGCGCTCAACGTCTTCGTCGACACCATCACGATCATGCACGGGCTCGGCGGTCACCGCGGGATCGTGCAGGCGCGGGCGCTCTCCTTCCTCCTCTACGTCCTCGCGATGGTCACCGGAGTGGTCTCGATCCCGCTGGTCGTGGCCGGCCCGACGCTGGTCGAGGACTGGCTGCCCCAGCGTCTCGACTTCCTCATGCACTTCTACTGGCCCGCGGTCATCGTGATCTGCATCTGCTTCCTCGCGACGCTCTACCACGTGTCGGTCCCGGTCCGGACCAACTGGAGCTTCAACCTCCCGGGCGCGACGTTCTCGCTCTTCTGCTGGGTCGTCGGCTCCTACGTGCTGCGTGAGTTCCTGACCGTGACCGCGACCGACTCACGCTCGATCTACGGCCCGCTCGCCGCGCCGATCGCGGTGCTGCTCTGGCTCTACCTCGTGTCCATCGCCGTGCTCATCGGAGCGGCCGTCAACGCCGCCTTCGACACCGTCTTCCCGCAGAAGACGACGATGCTCGCGCGACTCGAGCTGATGCAGCGGCTACGCCGCATCGGCTCCCGCGAGACGACGGGCTAGATTGCCCACCGTGCCGGACGACACCAGCGACATCACCGTAGGTCGCATCCGCGGGAACCTCTCCCTGCCGGACAACAGCCGCTCGCCCTGGTGGGAGCTGAGCCGGCGTCTGCTGCTGGCGATCACGATCCTCGTCGGCACGGTGATGATCGTCTACTTCGACCGGCACGCCTACCGGGACAGCAACGACCCGCCGTACTTCGGCGTCGACCTCGTCGACTCCATCTACTACTCGACCGTCACGCTCAGCACGACCGGGTACGGCGACATCGCGCCGGTCGCCGCGCACGCGCGCTTGATCAACGCCTTCATCATCACCCCGCTCCGCATCGCCTTCCTGGTGCTGCTGATCGGGACCACCCTGGAGGTGCTCGCCTCGCAGGGTCGCGAGATGCTCCGCGTCGCACGTTGGAGGAAGAAAATGGGAGCCCACGTCGTCGTGGTCGGCTACGGCACCAAGGGCCGCGCGGCCGTCGACACCCTGGTCAACAACGGCCAGGACCGTGAGTCGATCATCGTCGTCGACCCGGGCGCCGAGGCGCTGCAGGAGGCGCACGCCGACGGTCTCGCAGTCGTGACCGGCGACGCCACCCGGCGCGACGTGCTCCGGCGGGCCGGGGTGAAGGACGCCGAGCGGGTCATCATCACCACCAACCGCGACGACTCCAACGTCCTCGCGACGCTCACCGTGCGGCAGCTCAACCCCGATGTCTGGATCGTCGCCGCAGTGCGCGAGCAGGAGAACGTCGCCCTGATGCGCCAGTCCGGTGCCAACTCGGTGATCACCTCGTCCGACGCGGTCGGTCGCCTCCTCGGGCTCTCCTCGCTCTCGCCGACCCTCGGGTCGGTCATGGAGGACCTGCTGACGTACGGCGAGGGCCTGGAGGTCGCCGAACGCGACCTGATCGTCTCCGAGGTCGGCAAGCAGCCCCAGCAGCTGCCCGACCAGGTGATCGCGGTCGTGCGTGACGAGAAGGTCTACCGCTACTTCGACCCGGTGGTCACCCAGCTCGCCCGTGGCGACCGCCTGATCGTCGTACGACCGGCTCGTGAGCTGCCCTGGGCGCCTCGCCCCGGCACCCACGACGAGGAGTTCGCCACGGACGAGTCCTAATCCCGGGATCCCCACATTCACCGGCGGTTGCGGCTAGCCTCTGGCCGTGGGTGGGGGCCCGAACAGGGGTGGGATGCCGGGAGACCGGAAGCAACTGCAGGCGCTGGTGAGTCCCGGGTTCGCTGTGGGCTTCGCGGCGCTCCTCGGCGCGCTCGCTCTCATCGGCGACCGCACCGACTACCCCGCGCCCGGCTTCGGCACCGCGATCCCGATCGGCGGCGTCGCCGTCCTGTGGTTCCTGCTCCGCGGCGTCCGCGTCCTCAGCATCGAGACGCTCCTTCTGGCGGCAGTCGCGTACGGCGCCAACACCATCACCGGCGCCGAGCCCGAGCAGGCCGGCATCTTCGCGGCCACGACGCTCATCCAGACGCTGCTCGCCGTGTTCCTGCTGCGCGCCTGGTGCCCGCAGATGTGGGGCTGTGGTGGCGACCGGGCGCTCGATCGACCGCGCGCCCTGGCCCGCCTCGGAGCGGCGCTCGTCATTGCGATGACGGTCGGCGCGATCCTGACCTCCGTCGGCATCACCGCGCTCACCGGCGACGACACGACCATGGCGGGCCTGCTGTGGTTCGGCCGCAACCTGTGCAGCGCCTGCATCATCGTCACCTTCGGCCTCCTGCTGGGACAGCGGCTCACCTCGGACGCACCCCGACGACCGCTGCTCGGCGACGGCACCTGGGCCGAGCTGGTCGCCATGGTGGCCTTCACGGTCGCGATGTACGTCGTGGCGTTCTCCTTCGAGGACCTGCCGATCGCCTTCCCGCTCCTCGCTGCGACCGTGTGGTGCGGGCTCCGGTTCTCGACCGTGCTCAGCGCCGGCCACTCGTTCCTCATCGGTCTGGCGACGCTCGGGCTGACCATGGTCCAGATCGGCCCGTTCGCCGCCGTCGACCGGATCGAGTTCGGCTACCTGCTCGCGGAGTTCTACATCGCGACCATGGTGATCACCGGCCTCGGCCTCTCGACCGGCCGCGACGAGCGGCAGTCGCTCTCCGACGAGCTGCGCCGTGCCCAGGAGGAAGCGGAGTACGGCGAGCGGATCCGCTCCGCGGTCATCGGGTCGATGACCGAGGGCGTCCTCGTCGTCGACGAGACCGGTGAGCTGCTGATGCACAACGACGCCGCGGCCCAGGCCCTGGGCGTCGAGGGCGAGCCCCTGACCACCGCCTCGCGGCTGTCGCTGAGCAGCTGGTCGGTCGACGGTGTGCTCCTCACCGACGCCGAGCGCCCCACCGCCCGCGCGCTGCGGGGCGAGACGGTGCAGGACGTCGAGGTCCTGATCAAGGTCGCCAGCACCGGCGAGGAGCGGGTGCTGAACGTCTCAGCGATCCCGCTCCCGCGCGACGAGGTCCTCATCCGGGCCCGAGCGCTGCTCCTGCTTCGCGACACGACCACCGAGCACGCCCACCGCGAGGAGCTCTCGGCGTTCGCCGGTGTCGTCGCCCACGACCTGCGCAACCCCTTGGCTGCGATCGACGGCTGGACGGAGATGATCGCCGACGAGCTGGACGCGGGTGCGCTCGACGCTCAGCTCGCCCGCGAGTTCGTCTCCCGGGTGCGATCGGCCTCGCGCCGGATGCGTGAGCTGATCCGCGACCTGCTGGCCCACGCGACCAGCAACGCTCGCGACCTCGACGTCAGCCGGGTCGACGTGACCGCCCTGGCTGCCGAGGTCGCCGCCGGCCGGCACGCGGAGGGCCTCGTGACCGCCGAGGCCATCCCGCTCGTCCTCGCCGACCCGGTGCTCGTGCGCCAGGTGCTCGACAACCTGGTCGGCAACGCCCTGAAGTACGTCGCACCCGGTGAGGAGCCCAAGATCATCGTCCGCGGCTGCCGCAGCGACGCCCGGCTGGTCACGATCGAGGTCATCGACCACGGCATCGGCGTCCCCGACGAGGACCGCGAGAAGATCTTCGATGAGTTCCACCGCGCTCACGACCGCGAGTACGAGGGCAGCGGGCTCGGTCTCTCCATCGTGCGGCGGATCATCAACCGGCACGGCGGGAGCATCGAGGCCCTTGCGAACCCCGCCGGACAGGGCTCGATCTTCCAGTTCACGCTTCCGGCGTACGACGACTGAGCGCGATTCATCCCTCCGGGTGAGCCGTCGGGGACGTGACGTCACGGATGCTGATCCAGCCCCGGCGGCCCGCGCGCCCCTCCGACAGGTACGGGGGACGGGAGCGGGTGTCGCGCCGCCGGGTGTCCACGTTTATCTCCAGATTTCCGCAACCACGCCCGCTTCGGGGGTGCCCGGGCTTACGCTCTGAGAAGACCGCTTCCGGTGACCCGAGACGCTGGTGTGGTCGCCTCCGGGACACGGAACCGGGGGACGCAACGTCGACAGGGAGGTGGCCCGAGGTCGTCGCTGCCCTCGGGCCCTCCCTGTCCTCGGAGGACCTTCGCAGCGTGGTCGCTCAGCCGACCGCTACTGCCGCCTTCTACAGGCGGCGCATACCGCCTGCTACAGGCGGGTCATCTTGCTGAACGGGCTCGGGATGCGCACCGTTCGCGACGTGAAGTCGACCGACACCGCGGCGGGCTCGACCGAGACGACGCGGCCCAGGCCGTAGGAGTCGTGGGACACCAGGTCGGAGACCTCGAAGGTCTCGATCGGCCGCTCCAGCTTGGGAGCAAAGGGGCTGGTGGCCAGATGACGCGGCTGGCGAGATGAAGTAGACATTCCCCCCAGTATGCGCGCTCGATGCGCCCAAGTGTGAAACGGCGCAACATTCGCCGAAATCAGGAAGAGGCCCTCGAGAGGGCCTCTGACCTGCAGTAACTCTGTGCCTTTGGTGGGCGATACTGGGTGTGAACCAGTGACCTCTTCCGTGTGGACGGCGGCCACGCCGCGCGCTCGCTACCACCCCTACAGACGACAGAAGGCCCCGACGCTGGGCGTCGGGACCTTCGTTGGTGGGCGATACTGGGTTTGAACCAGTGACCTCTTCCGTGTCAGGGAAGCGCGCTACCACTGCGCCAATCGCCCGGGTCTTGAATTGTGAGAGTGACTGCATGGAGGTGGGTACGGGATTTGAACCCGTGTACACGGATTTGCAGTCCGTTGCCTCGCCTCTCGGCCAACCCACCACGGAGGCCAAACTGGGGAGAGACCTCTCCGAGCGGACAACGAGACTCGAACTCGCGACCTCAACCTTGGCAAGGTTGCGCTCTACCAACTGAGCTATGTCCGCCTGCGCTCCGTCCGGTCTCCCGGTCGGCGTGCTTGAGAACAGTAGCCGATGCCCCGGACCGCGCAAAATCGGGTCCGCCCCGGCGCGTTGCCTGCCGTTCGCGGGGTGTTCGGCGCTCCTAGAGTGGCGCTATGCGTGCCTGGATCAACGGTGAACTCCTCGACGACCCGACCGCGCCGGCGGTGTCCGTCAGTGACCACGGACTGACTGTCGGCGACGGCGTCTTCGAGGCGGTGAAGGTCGTCGGCGGGCTGCCGTTCGGGCTCGACCTGCACCTCGCGCGGCTCCAGCGGTCCGCCCAGGCGCTCGGGCTGCCCGCGGTCGACGAGGGCGACGTACGGCGGGGGATCGAGGCCGTCCTCGGCGGCGTCGAGCTGCCGCTGGGTCGCCTGCGGATCACGGTCACCGGCGGGCCGGCGCCGATGGGGTCTGGTCGCGGCGACGGCCCGACGACGCTGATCGTGGTTGCCGACGCGATGCAGCCGTGGCCCGAGACGACCCGCGTGGCGACGGTGCCGTGGCCGCGCAACGAGCGAGGGGCACTGGCGGGTGTGAAGACCACGTCGTACGCCGAGAACGTCGTCGCGCTCGCCCACGTGAAGGCTCAGGGCGCGACCGAGGCGATCTTCGCCACGACCACGGGCAACCTCTGCGAGGGCACCGGGTCCAACGTCTTCTACGTCGTGGACGGGGAGCTGCGGACGCCGACCCTCGGCAGCGGCTGCCTCGCGGGAGTGACCCGCGGCCTGATCCTCGAGTGGTACGGCGGACGCGAGGTCGACGAACCGATCTCGGTGATCGGGCGCGCGAGCGAGGTGTTCCTGGCGTCGACGACCCGCGACGTGCAGGCCGTCTCGCACTGGGACGGCCGCGAGCTGCCGGCTCCCGGCCCCATCACCCTCGAGGCGCAGGAGACCTGGGCCACGCGCGAGCCTGGAGCTACTGGGACTCTGAGTCCCGGGTCAGCTCGCCGACCAGCACGTCGAGGTCGATCCACTCGGTGCCCCGCGGCACCAGCGCGAGCGTGCGGGTCAGGAACCGGTAGAGGTCGTGCGTGCGGAGCTGGGTGACCAGCCGGCCGTCGGGGGAGCAGAGCTCCATGACCACCGCTGCCCGGCCGTTCTCGTCGATGCTCGGCCACAGCAGGATGTCGCCCTCGCCGGCCGGGTCGGTGACGCCCTGAAGGAGCAGGTCGCGGCCGACGATCCAGCAGATCTGCTCGTCGGGGCCACCGAAGGTGACCGCCACCGCCCACGGGTCGCTCGGGTCATAACCGAGCGATGCCGGCAGGTCGATGCTGCGACCTCGGGCGTCGAGGCACTGCAGGGTCATCTGCTGGGTCAGCGTGCGCGAGATGGGCTGCTGGGTCACGTCAGGGAGACGGCCGAGGGGTCGGTCCGTGACGCAGGTGCCCGAATGTGTTCTGAGCCGGACCGTGCGCTAGAGTCTGCGACCGCACAACTCGGGCGATTGGCGCAGTGGTAGCGCGCTTCGTTCACACCGAAGAGGTCACTGGTTCGAACCCAGTATCGCCCACCCGCGTTTTCGCAGGTCAGGCCCGGTTTCTGCCGGGCCTGATGTGTTTCTGGGCCCGATCCTTCGGACACCACCTCGACCGAAACGCCGGATGCCGACGAGACGTCCGGCGTGTGAGTGCGCGGATCCGACTTGTGGACCAGCATCTGAACGCGCCCCTAGACTCGTCGGGCGGCTTCGGCAAGCGCTTCCATCTGAGTCAGAGGATTCCTCGTGGAGCATCCCAGTGCAGTGGAGTCGGATCCGCTAGCGCAGATGCTGGAGGGTGCTGGGGAGGCGCTGCGGCGCTTGTTCGACGAGGCGGACGAGCCGCGACTGCTGCTCACCACTGACCGCGTCGTGGTGCTCGTCAACCAGGCGGCGGAGCGCATGCTGGGGCGGGACAGATCGCAGGTGATCGGACAACCGGCCCGGATGCTGGCCCCGGCCCGACTGTCCGAGGACTACTGGCGCGTCTACGAGACTCATGCTCGAACACACCTGATGCAGGGACCGTCCAGATGCAACTTGTGGGCGCTACGGGCCGACGGCTCCGAGTTCCCGGTGCGAATCGCTGCGCGGGTCGTGCGACTGCGCTCCGGTGCCACGTACTTCTCCCTGATGGTGGTCGACCGTTCAGACGCGGCTGGTGGGCCTAGCGGGCCGCTGCGCAACTTCTTGGACGCCGTCGGCGTGGGAAGCGTCATCGCCGACGCTGACGGCCGGATCGTGATGGTCAACTCCCGCGCCTTGGCGAAGTTCGGCTACGGAGGAGAGCGAGTTGATCGGGCAGCCCGTCGAGATCCTCATGCCCAGCCAGCAGCGAGGCCATCACGTCGGCGTCCGGCAGCGGTTCATCGGGAACGCGCGCACCCGCGAGATGGCCCTGGGAGTTCGCGTCGTGGCGTGCCGCAAGGACGGTACGACGTTCCCGGTCAGCGTCACGCTCTCGTCACTGGGCACGAGAACGAGGTCCTGATCGCTGCATCGTGCGGGACCTCACCGACGTCGAGTCTCTGCGGGGAGAGTCGGAGGTGCTCAAGGACCAGTTCATGGCAACGGTCTCTCACGAGCTGCGGACGCCACTGACGTCAATCCTCGGCAGCGTGGAGCTCCTCGCGGACGAGGTCGCTGGAATCCAGGACGACGAACTACGGGCTCCGGCTGGAGAGGTACACGGCAATGATCACGCGAGGCGCCCAGCGGCAGCTGCACCTCGTGGAGGATCTCCTGACCGTCTCAGCCATCGACCGGTCCTCGGTCGGTGCAGCGACACGCCATGGCCGACCTGCTGGTCGTGGTCGAGAACGTGGTCCACGACTACCAGTCACGCGCCGAGGCCGCAGGTCTGACTCTCACAGCTGACACCCACGGCGTACCGATCCTGGTGCAGAGGTGAGGAGCGGTGGCTGGAGCGTGCACTGGAATGCGTCGTCTCGAACGCAGTGAAGTTCACCCCGCGCGGCGGAAGCGTCGAGACCCGAGTGGCACGCGACAGCGACCATGCCTGGGTCGACGTGGCAGACACCGGCCCTGGGATCCCTGCCCACGAGGCAACCCAGGTCTTCGACCGGCTCTACCGGGGTCAGCACGCCATCGACGAGGCCAAGCAGGGCGCGGGCCTCGGCCTCGCGATCGCCCGCTCGATCATCGAGGACCTGGGCGGCGAGTTGCACATCGTCGCGCAGCAGAGCGGGACTTGTCTGCGCATCACGGTGCCACTCGTCACCCACGCCTAGACCCACGCGCCCACGATCAGCGGTAGGACCCGACAGTTCGGACCTCCTGCGCTCACCGGGGACGCGGTTTGGGCGGATCCGGGTGGGGTACCACCGGCGGAAGCAGTCGCCGTCGGCGACGTCACCACGGAACCGGCAGACACCGGCGGCGGCTGTGTCCTGTCGCAGTTGCGGAATCCATCGTCGGGGACCCATTCCGGGCAACGTCGGGCACCTCCGATCCGCGCAGATCGCGGCATGTGAGTCCGCGGGTCGCGGCAGATCCGGACGGTTCTAATCTGGCGGGGATGGACAACGAAGACGAGGCCATGGCGGCATACAGCGCGCGATACGCCTCTGACTACCGGATGCTCTGCGAGGCGATCCGTGGTCGAGGCATCGACGAGGCGGAGCTCCTGGTGCGCGACTTTGCGAGTGTCTATCAACCTCACGCCCGTGAGATCGACATTGCCTTCACAGCGAGGGTCCTGTCGGACGCCCGGTGGGGTAGCAGGCACCCGATCTCGGCGGTCTCGTTGGCGTGGAAGCATCGTGACGCCCGCCCGATGCGCCGGTCGTTGCTGTGGCTGTGGAGGCCGCGCTTCGCAGGCTGATGTCGCGTCCGCTCATCGGCTGACCGCACACGATCCGGCGTCAATGAGCGTGCGTTCGACCGAGGTTCTGACCGTGTCGGCCTGGGAGCGTCTCAGAAGAAGTCCAGGACTAGCCGAGCCCGTCGGACGCAGTGTCGAGACGGGTGATCTGCGCTTCGTCAAGCATGATCGCTGGCGCTGCCAAGAGGTCGTCGAGCTGCGCCCGGAGGTGGCAGAGGCCAGCGGTGCTGTGACCGTCGGGCGGTGCATCAACCAGGCAACAGCGATTGCGGCGGCCCTGACGTCGTGCTCCTGGGCGATCGCGTCGATGGTGTCGAGCAGGCCCAGGCCCTGGGGCGTGATCAGAGGCCGGACGCCGCCGCCCCTGGCTCGATTCTCGGTGTCGGCCTCGGCGCGGTACTTGCCCGACAGGAATCCGCCGCCGAGAGCACGGTAGGGAAGCACCGCGAGACCGGCCTCGCTCGCGAGTGGGGCGAACTCCGCCTCGAACGGCTGCCGATGGACCAAGCTGTAGTGCGGTTGGAGTGCCACCGGTGCGGCGAAGCCATTGCTGGTGGCCGTGTCGATCCACTCGTGGACGGCAGCGGCGGTGAAGTTCGATAGCCCGATGGCCCGGACTTTGCCGGCGCGGACCAGGGCGTCGAATGCTTCCGCCGTCTCGTAGATCGGCGTCTCGTCGTCCTGGTAGTGCGCGAAGTACAGGTCGATGTAGTCGGTGCCAAGTCGACGCAGCGACTCGTCGGCGGCAGCAGCCACCATCGTCGCGGACAGTCCGTCCAGGGGCGGATGGTTGCCGCACTTCGTTGTCACGACAACGTCGGCACGGTTGTTCCGCGCCCGCATCCAGTCTCCGAGAATGACTTCCGATGCGCCGTCGGAGTAGGTGTCAGCGGTGTCGACCAGGACACCTCCGGCTTCGGCGAACGCATCCAGAACCCGATGAGACGCGGCAATGTCGGTAGTGCGTCCGAACGTGTTGGTCCCGAGTCCCATCGGCACCGCGAGGTCGTCACCCCACCGGCTCCCCAGGGTTCGGTCAACGGGTCGGCTTGCCGCTTCGGGTCGGGTCACGAGGGTCCTCCTGGGTGGCTCAGAAGAACGAAGCCAAGCACAGATCGCCGACACCAGCCGAACGTCGGGATGGCGCTGTGATCGTCAGCTCCGATCGAGCGGAAGGCAGTAGATGAGTACGTCGGGACGGCTACTAGTGAGACGGCTCGACCGGGCCGAGGCGCTTGACCAAACGTCGGACGGCGGGCTGCGGAGGGGAGACTCAGCCGTCCCAGGGCTTCCGCCCGAAGCGGGCCAGGCAGTGCCACACCTGCTTGATTTGCTGCGGCGGGTGTCCTCCGGCGCGCGCTGCATCACCGATGACGGTCGGTGTGAGGTCGTCACCCAGTCGGTGCGCGAGTTCAACGATGTGCCGACCTCGGTACTCGGTATCGAAGTCGTCGGGCGATGCGCGGAAGCCGAGGATGAACTCAATCGGACACCCGAGCCGATGCGCCGCTTCTTCGACTGCAGTCCCGAGGAAACAAGGGTCGAGCACGACGGCTTCGACATCGGTGTCGAACCGCACGCCGCCGTGGATGTGCGCCTCAATGCACTCGTCGAGATCGTCGAATCCGGACTCGTCTGCAAGCCGACACAGGTGCGGCAGCAGCACTGGTCCGCCCACGTCTACGGGCTCCAGCACGGAGTCCGGGAAGCAGAAGGTTGTAACGCTGCGTGACCTCGGGCCGAAGTCGAAGGTACGAGGAACCGAAGCGGATGGCCCCGCCGTAGGGGTCGCAGCGGCGATTCCATGCGCCGTAGACCGGACGGGCTGACATCGGTGCCTGGTCGTAACGACCCTCGAAGAGTCGGCTCTCCCAACGCCACCGGTCGCCTCGGTTGATGGCGGTCAGTCCGCCGTTCGATATTCCGGTCTCGAACTGGGAGCGGTAGACGCCGTCGACAGCCATCGACTCGATGACCTGCCCCTCGTTGTGGGGCCAGTTCGGGTGGAACTGCACCGTCACGCGCTGGACGACGGTTTGTGCCTTCTCCGGTTCCTCGCGGGAGGCGCCGAAGTCGAGCGAGCCGGACGTCATGGGGTCGATCCTAGGAAGATGTCCGGACGGTGGGAGCATGCGTTCCAACACCCGGTAAGCGGCGGAACCATTCCTCGCCAAGTGCGCGGATTACTGCCTGAGGAGGTGCCGCTCGTGCTGACGGGCAGCTGCATGCTGCGCTGAGCGCAGGAGCTCGGCAACCTCACTCTGTTTGCGCCCGGGGAAGTCGTTCCAGCGAGTGAGGTCGAGGACCTGCAACCTTTGGTCGTGCGGGCTCGGACACCATCGGACCGGTCTTTCGGGATCTTCGCGCAGGACGTGCCAGGTCAGGGCCACGGTCCGTCGGACGCAGTTGCGTGCGCACCGTCGCAGGCCCTCCGGCAGCGTGCACGATCGAACCCACCAGGCACGCGCCAGTGACCGGGTTGTCTCCCACGAGGCCGAGGTCATAGGCCGTGACCGCTCTCGGGCCGGCGGTGGTGGTGACGTTGAACCAAGCGCCGCGGACCCACTCCGTGGCGACGATGTCGGTAGCCCGGTCAAGCAGGGACCGCATCGCGAATAGCTCGCCCAGGTGGCGAGATCGCGTGTCCTGGCGGCGAAGTCGACGGCGTTGCGCCCACAGCGCTGGGCCCGCCGGGACTCGGGTTGCGGTAGTGACGGCGCTCATGGCGATCCTCTCGGCAGGCGCAGAGAACTGTTTCAGTGTCAGCGACCGTGCGTGCGAGGGCAAGGACTACCTTCCACCCGGTCTGCCGGTCTGCCGGTCTGCCGGTCGTCGATGACATCGCAAGCGCCCTGCGCGCTCGTCATGCCCACCCCGCAGGCGACTGTGCGGTCCCGCAGCATGACCGCGCACGGTCGGGTCAGCGGCATGGGCGGACGTTGGGAACGCGGTGGTGCTGAGCCACGTCTGAGCCACATGAGGCAGCAGACTTCGGACACGAGGGCCGCAGCCGGAGGTTTCGTTCTTGCGCTCGCTCTCGCGGCGACCGGATGCGGCGTCAAGTCGTCGAATACGGGCATCAGCACCGCCGACTGCGCTGACCAGGTGAGGTTGAGCGGCGTCGTCTACACGGCCTACAGCGTCACCGACCACGTGGCAGCGCGCTACGCCATCGCTGACCGGGCCGAATGTCAGGACACGGGCACAGACCCCCGTGGTTCGATCTTCCTGACTCTCCCGACCAGGTGGCCATGTGGACCTTCCGGGGGTACCCGCCGGACAAGGTCCTGGGTGTCCGTCGCGGCGAGAGTTCCTTCGCGGTCTTCGTTGCCGAGTCCGTCCCGTTGTCGAGAGAGACCGCATTCTCCACGCCCTGGGCGAGGAGGAGCGGACACGCCATGCCGTCCTTGACGCGGCAAGTCCGAATGTTGCCCTACTCCCCAATGTTAGGGACGAAACGAGGAACCTTCGGGCGAATCGTGGGTGGTAACGAGTCCCGGACCGGCCGGGGCAGTAGTGCCCTCACAGAGGGGAACGGAAGGGTCATCCCATGAACACACGCATTCGCCTCCTCGCCATCATGCTGGGCCTGATAGGGGCACTGCTGAGCGTCCCGTCCGCCGTCGCCACCGGAGTCCACCATGCCGACAAGGCGGGCAGCGTCCACTTCATCGGCCTGAGCAACAACCCGAAGTCGAACTCCGGTGACCCGGTCATCGGACTCGGTGTGATCCACGCCAGAGGTGTCGACAAGGTGATCAACAACCACAAGGACCGGTTCGTCTTCCCGAAGGGCGCGGTAGTCGTCAAGCACCAACGCAAAGGTCAGGGTCAACACTTCGACAAGAAGGCGTGCTACGGCGTTTTCATCGAACGCGGCACGTGGAAGGCAGTCGGAGGCACCGGAGCGTACGCGAACGTGTCGGGCGGCGGCACGTACAAGGTGAAGGGAACCGTCGTCGGCTGCAAGCGCCAGCCCGACCTGTTCCAGTTGAGGATCGACGCGACCGGAAGGCTGAACTACTAGGTTCCTGGTGTCCGAGTTGCGGGCTTGGACGCACTCACCTCGGCTTGTCCGCGATGTCCGACGGTATGGGGCCGGTGGACCGTCACCAGTTCATGACGCCGGGCACCTGCACGTCGCTGTCAGCGACCTTGAGCCTGGTGGACTCGCACGTCGCGGAGTCTGCGTCACAGACGTCGACCGTGCCGGCCGCCGGGGTGACCCGCAGCACGGAACCGGCCGCTGTCCAGCTGAGCAGAGCGTCCTTGGAGTTCAGCTCGACATGGTCTCCGGTGTTCAGGTCGTAGATGAACGCCGTGCTCGGGATCTCGTCGCAGACGGTCGAACCGATGATGCACGCGGCCGAGACGATCGCGTGGCTTCCGTCCGGGGAGACGGCCTGGACGACTCGCTCGTCCGGGCCGTCGCTCTTCAGCACGACGTCTCCGGTAGCGATGTCGACGATCTGCCAGGTGTGCTCGATGGTGCCGTCGTCGCTGATCGTCATGTCGCCGAAGGACCTGGCCTTGCCTCCGCTCGATGTACATCACCTCGGCTGGCCGGCAACACGTCGTTCGGTGTGACCTTGCGCGTCTTCAGATCGACCGACACGGCGGTGTCATCGAAGCTGATGTAGACGTGGGAGCCACTGAGGAAGACGCCCGGGACCCCTTCGGGGATGTTGTCCGTCCAGGTGTAGGAGCCCTTGACCGGGATCGTCTCCACGACCTTGTTGACGCGCAGGTCGCGAACGACGAGGTCCCAGGTGGTCGGCGAGTCAGTCGCCTGGGCGTAGACGGCGTACGGCTGGGTCGGGTCGGTGCCCGGGAGCGTGTCGTCGACCGGGATGGTGAAGTCAGTGCGGGTGGCACCGTCCTGGGACAACAGTGCGTACTTGCGGCTTCCCCCCCACGGAGCGTTCCTCGGGCCGAAGTTCACGAGCACGCCGGCCGAGGTCTGGAACAGGAACCCGACCGGTTGGTGCAGGTCGATGGTCTTGCCGTTGCCGAGCTGCACGGTTGAGCCGGATGCGACGGCCCACCCGGTGTCGGTCTGGCCGGCGGGCTGTGGGGAAGAGGTGTTGTCAGGGCCGAGAGTGCTCACCCCGACCGCGGCGACGGCGAGGACGGCCGCCAAGCCGAGTACGGCGGCTGCTGTCGCGCCACGACGGCGGCGACGCAGCTGCCCCGAGCGCGACATGACGTGGTCCAGTACGTCGCTGGGTGCTCGCTGGGGCTCGAAGGTCCCCGCGGCCGACCTCGAGCTTCGAGGAGAGTTCGTCGGAACCGATCATCAGTGCTCCCGCGAGTTCGTCGCGCCGGTCGGGCCGTCGCCGTTGTTGTCCTGCTGCTGTTGGGTGAGCAGCTGGTTGAGGGTGGTCATGGCGCGGTGGCTGTGCGCCTTCACTGAGCCGGCAGAGATGTGGAGGGTCTCCGCGATGTCGCGTTCGGGCAGGCCGAGCCAGTACCGGAGCACGATGACCTGCCGTTGACGGCCAGGGAGCTGACGCAGCGCGCCGAGCACCTGGTCGGTGTCGGAGACGGAGCTCGCTGGGTCGACCCCTACGTCGCTTGAAGCCAGCATCGGGGCCGTGCGGCGGGCGACCTTCAGGTGCCGCAGGCGTGATCGGGACAGGTTGCAGACCGTGGCGCGAAGGTATGCCGTCGCCTCGTGGGCGTCGTTGAACTTGTTCATCCGCGAGTGCAGTCGTGCGAACGCCTCCTGCGCGACGTTCTCGGGGTCGTCTGCACCCATCAGGCCGGCCAGTCGAGTCGTCTCGGCGAACCGGCTCGCGAACAGCTCGGTGAACAGGTCACCAGACTCGCTGGCAGCCGAAGCTGTCCGAGACACCGCAACCGCGCGGTCTGCTGGCATCGACTGTTCCTCTTTCGGTTGGAATGCTGGCCGGTCTGGCAGCTCATTCACCATGGAAACCCTTGAGAGCCCTGTTCGGTTGACACGCTTCCCGCGATTCCTCCGTTGTCGTCGCGCGGACGACCACACGCGCGAGGGCAGCGCGGGGGGAGCAGCCGCCTGGAGCCCGCACAGCAACTCGGCACGATCCGCGCCAACCCGGCGCTCATCCGCGGTTTCCGGGCGTGCAACGAGACCGGGACGGCGTACGCCCGGGCCGACCCGGACGGTGGGACAGGCATCACCACCACCACCGCCATGGACTTCAAGACCGCCGCCGACGTGGTGCGTGCGATGTGCGACGAGCAGGAGCGCCCGAAACCGATGCGCGTCGTCGGGTGTGTCCTCGATACGCTGCTGATCCGTTTCCCCACCGACAAGGAGCCCCCCGTGTCCGACCTCAAGATCGTCCTCGTCCACGCCGACGCGCGTGAGGACCGGACGGTCACGACGGGCACCAAGGCCTGGGAGCTCTTCGCCGACGACACCACGGTCATCGCGGCCCGTGTCTCGACAGGCTCGCCAGCCGATAGCTCCCTCAGGGACCTGTCCTACGAGCTGCAGGACGGTGACGTCGTCGAGGGCGTGGCGATCGACTCCAAGGACGGACACGACATCCTGCGCCACTCGACGGCGCACGTGATGGCCCAGGCCGTGCAGCAGCTCTACCCCGAGGCCAAGCTCGGCATCGGCCCGCCGGTCGAGAACGGCTTCTACTACGACTTCGACGTCGAGACCCCGTTCGTCCCCGAGGACCTCGCGAAGATCGAGACCGCGATGCGGAAGATCATCAAGGAGGGCCAGCGCTTCGAGCGCCGGGTCACCAGCGACCACGACGCGATCCACGAGCTGCAGGACGAGCCCTACAAGATCGAGCTGATCGGGCTCAAGGGCGCAGGGGCCTCGACAGGCTCGACCACCGAGTCGATCGAGGGTGCGAGTGCCGAGGTCGGCGCCGGCGAGCTGACGATCTACGACAACGTCCGCCGCAACGGCGACGTCGCGTGGAGCGACCTGTGCCGCGGCCCGCACCTGCCGACCACCAAGCGGATCCCGGCGTTCAAGCTCATGCGCAGCGCCGCGGCGTACTGGCGCGGCGACGAGAAGAACAAGATGCTGCAGCGCATCTACGGCACCGCCTGGGAGTCGAAGGAGGCGCTCGACGAGCACCTGCACCGGATCGAGGAGGCCGAGCGCCGCGACCACCGCAAGCTCGGCCGCGACCTCGACCTCTTCAGCTTCCCGGACGAGATCGGCTCCGGCCTCGTGGTCTTCCACCCCAAGGGTGGCGTGATCAAGCGCGAGATGGAGGACTACGTCCGCCAGCGGCACATCGAGGAGGGCTTCTCGTACGTCGGCACGCCCCACATCACCAAGGACCAGCTCTTCTACACGTCCGGGCACCTGCCGTACTACGCGGACACGATGTTCCCGCCCATGGAGTTCGAGGGCTCGAACTACATGATCAAGCCGATGAACTGCCCCATGCACAACCTGATCTACCGCTCGCGGGGCCGGTCCTACCGCGAGCTGCCGCTGCGCCTCTTCGAGTTCGGCTCGGTCTACCGCTACGAGAAGTCCGGTGTCGTCCACGGTCTGACCCGCGTGCGTGGCATGACCCAGGACGACTCGCACTCCTACGTGACCCCCGAGCAGGCGCCCGGCGAGATCAAGCACCTGCTCAACTTCGTGCTCGGGCTGCTGCGCGACTTCGGGATCGACGACTTCTACCTGGAGCTCTCCACCCGCGACGACTCCAAGCCCGACAAGTTCGTCGGCTCCGAGGAGGAGTGGGCGATCGCGACCAAGGCGCTCGAGGACGTCGCCATCGAGTCCGGTCTCGAGCTGGTCGCCGACCCCGGCGGGGCGGCGTTCTACGGACCCAAGATCTCGGTCCAGGCCAAGGACGCCATCGGCCGCACCTGGCAGATGTCGACCATCCAGTACGACTTCAACCAGCCCAAGGGCTTCGAGCTGGAGTACAACGGCGCCGACGGCCAGAAGCACCAGCCGGTGATGATCCACTCCGCCAAGTTCGGCTCGCTCGAGCGCTTCTTCGGCGTGCTCGTCGAGCACTACGCCGGCGCGTTCCCTCCGTGGCTCGCCCCGGTGCAGGTCCAGGCGATCCCGGTCGCCGACGCCTTCTCCGACTACCTGTACGACGTCGCGAAGAAGATGAAGGCACAGGGCCTGCGGGTCGAGGTCGACGACTCCGACGACCGGATGCAGAAGAAGATCCGCAACGCGCAGCTGCAGAAGGTGCCGTTCATGATGATCGCCGGTGCCGACGACGTCGCTGCTGGTGCGGTGTCCTTCCGCTACCGCGACGGTCGCCAGGACAACGGCGTGCCGATCGACGAGGCGATCAAGCGGGTCGCCGACGCGGTCGCGTCGCGCGAGCAGGTCTAGCGCCCGACGTCACGCCCGTTGTCTGGACCGGCGCGGCCGGGAGCTCATGGATCGGGGCCTAGGACACGGCCTTCACGTAGCGGCGGCACGGCGAGATGTACGTCGTGCCATCCGCGGTCGCCTCGTACGGCAGGTCCTCCTCGTTGGTCCAACCGCGCTTCTCGTAGAACGCGCGGGCGCGGGCGTTGCCGATCGCCACCGCCAGCCACGCGACGTCGTAGCCGCCCGCAGCGACCTGGCGCTCGGCCTCGTCGAGCAGCAGCGACGCGACGCCGCTGCCGTGCCTGCTCGGGTCGACGAAGACCTGCTCGACCTCGTCGCGGTCGATCATGATGAAGCCGACCACCTCGTCGTCGAGCACCGCCACGGTGGTGTCGCCCACCCGCGCCGGTGTCCGCTCGTGGAAGGCGGCGAGGTTGCGCCCCGCGGTCAGTCCGTTGGGCACGTGCCCGGGGTGCGAGGTGTGCCAGGCGGCGTGCCAGATGTCGGCGACGCGCGCCATGTCCTCCGGTACGGCGGGCCGCAGCGTGGGTGACGTCATGCGCTCACCCTAGGGTTGGGCCCATGACTGATCCCGGTGGCCACGAGCGCGACGGGTTCGAGGGCTTCGACCGGCTCTGGACCCCGCACCGGATGGCCTACGTCGCGCCGAGCGCTCCGGCGCCGGACGGAGGCTGCCCGTTCTGCGCGATGGAGGAGCTGCCCGACGAGGAGAGCCTGGTCGTCCACCACGGTCCGACCTGCTTCGCGGTCCTCAACCTGCACCCCTACAACCCCGGCCACCTGATGGTCCTCCCGCACCGCCACGTCGCCGAGCTCGAGGACCTCACCGACGAGGAGGTCACCGAGCTGATGACCACCACCCAGCAGGCCGTGCGCGCGATCCGGAAGGTCAGCGGGCCGCACGCCTTCAACGTCGGTCTCAACCTCGGTGGTGTCGCCGGCGGCTCGCTGTCGCAGCACCTGCACCAGCACGTCGTGCCTCGCTGGTCGGGCGACGCCAACTTCATCACCGTCCTCGGTGGCACCAAGACCCTCCCGCAGCTGCTCTCTGACACTCGCGCCCTGCTGGCGGAGGCCTGGGCGTGACCAGCGACGCCGAGCTCGCGGCCCGCCTGGTCCGCGAGGCCGGCTCGCTGGCCCAGCGGATGCGCGCCGAGGGACTCGAGACCGAGCACAAGACCTCGATCTCGGACGTCGTGACCGCCGCCGACCATGCCGCCGAGCAGCTCGTCGTCGACACCCTCCGGACCGAGCGTCCCGACGACGGCATCCTCGGCGAGGAGGGTGCCAGCCACGAGGGCACCAGTGGCCGGACCTGGGTGATCGACCCGGTCGACGGCACCTACAACTTCGTGGCGGGGCTCGACTGGTGGTGCTCCGCCATCGCCCTGACCGACGGCGACGACCTCGTGCTCGGTGCGGTCCATCACCCCGCGACCGGCCGCACCTACGTCGGTGGCCCCGACCTGCCGACCACGGTCGACGGCGTACCGCTGCCGCCGCTGGAGGACCGGCCGCTCGCGGCCTCGTGCATGACGACCTACCTGCACCCGCCGTCGTACGGCGGGGAGGTCGGCGCCGCCTTCGACCGACTGGTCGGCGGCGCGGCGACCCTGCGGATGCTCGGCTCCGCCTCGATGGACGCGACCGCGATCGCGACGGGGGCGCTGCACGTGCGCTGTCAGCACTCGCTCCCGGCGTGGGACGACCTGCCTGGTCGGGCGCTGATCCTCGGCGTCGGCGGTGCTGCGGCACGCGTCGAGGCAGCCGGTGTCACCTGGGCCGCGGCCGGTGTCCCGACCGCAGTGGCAGACGTCGTAGACGCCCTCAGCGCAGGCGCGCCGCCACGACCGTGACGTCGTCGTGGAGGCGTTCGTCGGCGAGGTCGGCCAGGCCGGCGACCAGCGCCTCCAACGAACCGCCCGCCAGCTCCGCAGCTCGCTGACGGAGCAGCTCGATGCCCTCGTCGATGTCGCGGTCCTTGGACTCGACCACGCCGTCGGTGACCAGCACGACGGTCGCACCCGGCTCGAGCGTCACCCGAACGGACGTACGACGGTCCAGGGGCTGGACCGCCAGCGGCAGTCCGGCGCCGCCCTCGACGACCTCGGCCGTGCCGTCGGCGCGGATCAGCACCAGCGGCGGGTGTCCGGCGTTCGAGAGCTCCAGCGTTCCGGTGTCCGGCTCGATGTGGAGGGCGGCGGCCGTCACGAACTGGTCGGGCGCGTCGCGCGTCATCATCTGGTCGGCGGCGGTCAGGAGCTTGGCGGGGGAGGTCTCGACGGTCAGCAGCCCGCGCAGGGCGGACCGCACGTGGATCATCGTGGTCGCCGCTCGGACGCCGCGGCCCATGACATCGCCGACGACCAGGACCAGGCCGCCGGTCGGGGAGCCGATGGCGTCGTACCAGTCGCCCCCGACGTGCTCGAGGTCGTCGCCGCCGGGTGCGTAGAACGCCGCGATCTCGAACCGCTCGAGTGCCGGCAGCGGGCTCGCCGCGAGGCTGAACTGCAGCTCCTCGGAGATCGCTCGTGGTGTGCAGGAAGAGGTCGGCGCGCGCGGCCGCGATCTCGTGCTGCGAGGCCAGCGTGTCGAGCAGCTGGGCGTCCGCCTCGGAGACCGGGAGCGTCCGGCTCGGTGCTGATCAGCTGGCGCACCCGTTCGAGGCTGGCGGTGTGCACGGCCGCCACCTGGTCGGGCGTCCGTGCCTCGGAGAAGTCCCCGGTGACCTGCTGCAGGAGGAGGGCACGGGCCGCTGCGTCCGCCTGTTGCTGCTCCATCAGGATCCGCGCGGTCACGTCCTGGAGGCAGCCGATCGTGCCGGCCGGGCCGCCGTCGGGACCGACGAGCACCTTGCCGTGCGCCTCGATCCAGCAGGGTCGGCCGTCGGGACGCACGATGCGGTTGCGGAGCACGTAGCTCGACAGGTTGCCCATCGCCTGCTGGACGATCCCGATGGCTTCCTCCCGGTCGTCCGGGTGGATGCTGGCGACCCAGGCGTCCCAGGTGCCGTCGAAGCCGCCCGGCGGCAGACCGTAGATGCGGTGCATCTGGTCGTCCCAGACGTTGGTGCCGTCGAGGGCGTTCCAGTGCCACGTGCCGAGCTCGGCGGCGGCGTGCGCGAGCCGGAGCCGGACCTCGCCCTCCGCGGCCTCGGCCTCGGTACGACGGATCTCCGTCATGTCCTCGAGCGCGGCGATGGCGCCCACGACCTCGCCGTCCGGGCTGAGGATCGGGTTCACCGTCGCCTCGGCGACGATGTCGTCGTCCTGGCCGCGGCTGACGGTGACGTCCCCACGCCACTGCACGCCCTGCAGCACTGCTGGCAGAGCCGGTGTCTCGCCAGGACCGAGTGCGACGAGGTCGACGACCTGGCTGCCCAGCAGCTCCTGGACGCTGCGGCCGAACATCTGTGTCGCAGCGTTGTTCGCGAACGTCACGACACCAGCTGGCGTCGGAGGCGAGGACCGCAAGGCTCAGCGCGTCCAGCAGCTGCAGGTCGTCATCTTGACGCTGCACGGTGCACTCCTCCCACGGTCTGGGCTCAGTATCCACAGCCACCGGGCTCGGCGCGTCCGAATCGCCGACCTGCTCAGACCAGGGCGTACGGCGACTCGGCCGACCGGCCCTGGAAGGCCAGGATGCTCGGATTGACCACGCGCCCCTCCCGGATCTCGATGGCGTGGCTGAGGGTCTCGTCCGCGTCCCACGACGCCGGGCCCTCGAGGACCGGTCGCAGGAAGGGGATCAGTGCGTTGCTGTTGTCCCACGTCGCGGAGTTCCAGAGGTACGACGGGCTGTGGTCGACCGCGTAGTAGAGGACGTGATTGCCGACCTCGAAGGTCGGGTCGTCGAACGTCGTCGGACGGGCCCACTCGAAGCCCATGCCGAGATCGCACGAGACGTCGACGATCACGCTTCCGGGACGGAACGCGTCCACCTCGTCGGTCCGCAGGTAGGTCAACGGGTGGGCGGTGTCCTGGAGCGTGCAGTTGACGATGACGTCGTTCTCGGCGAGGTAGGCGGCGAGGGGCTCACGGCCGCGCTCGGTGATCACGTGGCTCAGGTGCGTGTCACCGGGCTCGTGGTCGAACTGGCGGATCCGCACCGAGTGGATGGGGGAGCCGACGGCCGCGACCTCGCGGTTGGTGAGGACCGCGACCTCGTGGATCCCGTGCGCGTTGAGTGCGGTGACCGCACCGCGGGCGGTGGCGCCGAAGCCGATCACGATCGCGGTGAGTCGGCGACCGTAGTCACCGGTCAGTCCGGCCAGCTGCAGCGCGTGGATCACCGAGCAGTAGCCGGCGAGCTCGTTGTTCTTGTGGAAGACGTGCAGGCCGACCGAGCCGTCCCGCGTCCAGTGGTTCATCGCCTCGAAGGCGATCAGCGTGAGCTTGCGGTCGATCGCCAGCTGGGTGACCTCGGTGTCCTGGACGCAGTGCGGCCAGCCCCACAGCACCTGGCCAGGACTCAGCGCGGCGACGTCCGAGTGCTGCGGCTTGGGCAGCAGCACCACGTCCGAGGTCGCGAGGATGTCGGCGCGCGACGCGAAGCCGGCGACGTGCTCGGCCAAGGACGCGTCCGAGGCACCGAAGTGCTCGCCGTACCCGTGCTCGAGAGTGATCCGCGCCCGGATGTCTGCGTCGAGCAGTGGGATGTGCTCGGGGTGCAGAGGGAGCCGGTGCTCGTTCTCCTTGGCCGATGAGCCGACGACCCCGAGGCCCAGGAGGTTCACTTGCGCTTCGTCGGGTGGATCTTGTCCGAGAGCGTCTCCGTCGATCCCTTGTCGCGCTTCTCGGCGCGCTTTTCCTTGATGGACTTGCCGGTCTTCTTGGTCATGCCCTGCCGTGGCGACTTGTCGCTCATGGGGATCTTTCTGAGGGGGAGGCCTGACCGGCCGCCGTACCGCGACAGTACGCCCTCGCTCGCGACGCAGGTCACGGGCGAGGGCGCAGGTCGGGATCAGTCGAGCATCAGCCGCGTACGCCGTACAGGTGCTCCAGCGCGAGCTGGTCGAGCTTCTCGAAGGCCATGCCCCGCTGGGCCGCCTCGTCCGGGTCGAACGAGTCGGCACGCAGGTCGGCGACGGTCTCGCCGGCCGCAAGGCTCGGGGTAGCGAGCTGGTCGAGACGGGCGTCCTTGAGCGCCTGCACGACCTCGGGGTCGGCGCGGAACGCGCGGACCTTGTCGCGCAGGATCAGGTAGTTGCGCATGCAGGCCTCCGCGGAGACCCAGACGCCGTCCATGTCCTCGGTCCGCGGCGGCTTGTAGTCGAAGTGGCGGGGGCCCTCGTAGCCGCCGTTCTCGACGATGTCGACGGTCCAGAAGGCGCCACGCGCGTTGCCGGCACCGAAGCGCAGGTCCTGGTCGTAACGCGGGCCGGTCTGGCCGTTGAGGTCGATGTGGAAGAGCTTGCCGTGCCACAGCGCCTGGGCCAGGCCGTGCGCGTAGTTGAGCGACGCCATCTCCTCGTGCCCGGTCTCCGGGTTGAGGCCCACCATCTCGGGGTGGTCGAGCTCGTTGATGAACGCGAGCGCGTGACCGATCGTCGGCAGCAGGATGTCGCCGCGCGGCTCGTTCGGCTTGGGCTCGATCGCGAACTTGATGTCGTAGCCCTGCTCGATGACGTAGGCACCGAGGGTGTTGAACGCCTCGGCGTAGCGGTCGAGCGCGGTCTTGACGTCCTTGGCCGCACCCGACTCGGCGCCCTCGCGACCGCCCCAGGCGACGAAGAGCTTCGCGCCCAGCTCGGCGGCCAGGTCGACCTGGTCGGCCGCCTTGCGGATCGCGAACCGGCGTACGTCGCGGTCGTTGTTGGTGAAGCCTCCGTCACGGAACACCGGGTGGGAGAAGAGGTTCGTCGTCACCATGGGAACGACCAGGCCGGTCTCCTCGAGCGCCTTGCGGAACGGCGCGAGGTGCTGCTCCCTGGTGGCCGCGTCGGCGTCGAAGGGGAAGACGTCGTTGTCGTGGAAGGTGACGCCGTACGCGCCCATGTCGCTCAGACGGTGGATCGCCTCGGCTGGGGCCAGTTCTGGTCGCACCGCGCCGCCGAACACGTCGACGCCCTGCCAGCCCACGGTCCACAGGCCGAAGGAGAATCGGTCGTCGCGGGTGGGGGTGTAGTCGCTCATCGGGCTCCTCGTCTCGATTACGATTTGGTCACGCTCAGGCGTGAATCGACTTAGTTTGAACGTGCAACAAAACACGCGCCCTGAAGCGCTTGCCCGGCTCGGATGGCCGTGAGTATGTTGTCGCCCACAACATACCCGGTGACTGTCGTCACATGACAGTGGTCACGGATCCCGAACCATGGAGGTCGAGGAAATGGTCAGGAACAACGGTGCGCGTCTCGCGTCCCTCGCAGCAGTGGGAGTGCTGGCATTCGGCGCCCTCGCGGCGTGCGGAAGCAGCGACAGCGACGGCGGCAGCGACGGCAGCAGCGACGGCGGCAGCAAGGCAACCGGCAAGGTCGGGGTGATCCTTCCCGACTCGAAGTCGTCGGTGCGTTGGGAGACGCAGGACCGCCCGAACCTCGAGGCCGCCTTCAAGGCCGCGGGCCTGGAGTCGGACATCCAGAACGCCGAGGGCTCGCCCGACACGTTCGGTCAGCTCTGCGACCAGATGATCACCGAGGGCGTCAACGTCCTCATCGAGACCGACCTCGACCCGGACTCGGGCAAGGCGTGCATCGACAAGGCCAAGAACGCGGGCATCGCAGTCATCGACTACGACCGCCTCACCCTCGGCGGCGGCGCGGACTACTACGTGTCGTTCGACAACGTGGTGGTCGGCCAGCTCCAGGGCCAGGGTCTGATCGACGGTCTTCAGGGCCAGGGCACCAAGAGCGGCAACATCGCGTTCATCAACGGCGCTGCGACCGACAACAACGCCACGCTCTTCAAGCAGGGCTACGAGCAGGTCATCAAGGACGACGGCAGCTACGACGTCGTCGGCGACCAGACCGGTGACTGGGACCCGGACACCGCGGGCAAGGTCTTCGACCAGTTCTACGCGGCCCACCCGGACCTCGTCGGCCTGATCACCGCGAACGACGGCATGGCTGGCGGCGTGATCGCTCGTGAGAAGGCCGCTGGCGTCGAGGGCAAGATCCCGGTGACCGGTCAGGACGCGACGCCTGAGGGCCTCGCCAACGTCCTGCAGGGCTACCAGTTCGGCACCGTCTTCAAGGACACCTCGCTCGAGGCGAAGGCTGCCTCGGACCTGGCGATCGCGATCATCAACGGCGACGACCCGTCGTCGATCGCGACTGCCACGGTCAACGACTCGGTGCTCAGCGTCGACGTCCCGTCGGTGCTCGCCACCCCGGTCTGGATCACCGCCGACAACGTCAAGGACGTCGTCGCGGCCGGCCAGGCCACCGCTGCAGACATCTGCAAGGGCATCGAGGACCTGTGCTCGAAGTACGGCGTCAGCTGATCGCCTAGCGGTCGCCTGAAAGCTTGAAACGCGGGGGCCCGTCCATCTGGGCGGGCCCCCGTTTCAACGATCAAAACCCTCGGAAGGGCAATGCAATGTCGAGTGAAGAGCCGCTGCTGCAGTTGCGCGGTGTTCAGAAGACCTTCGGCGCCGTGCACGTGCTGCGCGGCGTCGACCTGACGATCCGGCCCGGTCGCGTGACGGCGCTGGTCGGCGACAACGGAGCCGGCAAGAGCACGGTGATCAAGGGGATCGCCGGCATCTATCCCTTCGACGAGGGCGACTACACCTTCGAGGGCAACGCCGTCCACGTGAAGAGTCCGCGCGACTCGAACGCGCTGGGCATCGAGGTCGTCTACCAGGATCTCGCCCTGTGCGACAACCTCGACGTCGTCCACAACATGTTCCTCGGCCGCGAGGTCACCAAGCACGGCATGGTCGACGAGGACACCATGGAGGCTCGGGCCCGGGAGACGCTCGACGGCCTCTCTGTGCGCACGCTGAAGTCCGTGCGCACGCGACGTCGCCTCCCTCTCGGGTGGCCAGCGACAGACGGTCGCCATCGCGCGCGCTGTCCTCTGGAACTCCAAGATCGTCATCCTCGACGAGCCGACAGCGGCCCTGGGCGTGGCACAGACCGAGCAGGTCCTCAAGCTCGTCCGTCGCCTCGCCGACCGCGGTCTCGGGGTCGTGCTGATCAGCCACAACCTGAACGACGTCTTCGAGGTCGCCGACGACATCGCGGTCCTCTACCTCGGCCAGATGGTCGCCCAGGTCGACGTCGCCTCCACCACCAGGGATCGGATCGTCACGGCGATCACGACCGGCGAGCTGAACAAGGGGGACGCGGCATGAGCGTCGCGACTGACGAGATCCATGACGTGCAGCCCGACGACTCTGCTCGGGACTCTGTGGAAGGACTACGTCGCCAAGATCCGTGGGGGCGATGTCGGCTCGATGCCGGCCGTCCTCGGGCTGGTCGTGCTCGTCATCGCCTTCTCCGTCCTGCGGCCCGAGACCTTCACCAAGGCGTTCAACTTCGGCAACCTGATCCAGCAGTCGGCCGGCGTCACCATCATCGCGATGGGCCTTGTCTTCGTGCTGCTGCTCGGCGAGATCGACCTCGCGGCCGGCTTCACCGGCGGCGTGTCAGCCGCCGTGACGTCCGTCCTGCTCACCAACCACAACTGGCCGACCGCCCTGGCCATCGTGGCCGGGCTGCTCACCGGCACGGCGATCGGTGCGTTCCACGGCGTGATCGTCTCCCGGCTCGGCATCCCCTCGTTCATCGTGACCCTCTCCACGTTCCTCGCGCTGCAGGGCGTGCTGCTGACGTTCATCGGTGAGAAGGGGTCGATCAACTCGGGCGACTTCATCGCCAAGCTCAACAGCGACAACCTCCCGGTCTGGCTGGGATGGGTCGTTGCGGTAGCGCTCGTGGGGACCTACGCCGGGCTCACGTTCGCGAACAACAGGCGGCGTCGGAGCAACGGGCTGACGAGTGAGCCGGACCTCCTCTGGGCGCTGAAGTCGGGCAGCCTTGCCATCTTGGTCTTCCTGGTCGTGTTCTACCTGTCGATCGAGCGCAGCCCGAACGCGCACATCAAGTCGATCAAGGGCGTGCCGATCTCGCTCGTCATCATCCTCGGTCTCGCCCTCGTGCTCAGCGCTGTGCTGGGCCGGACCCGGTGGGGCAGCCACGTGTACGCCGTCGGTGGCAACGCCGAGGCGGCGCGTCGAGCGGGCATCAACGTCCAGCTGGTCCAGCTCAGCTGCTTCATGATGTGCTCCACGGTCGCGGCGGTGGGTGGTCTGATGCTGGCGAGCTACAGCGGCGGCGTGAACAACGTCTCCGGTGGCGGCCCGACCCTGCTCTACGCCGTCGGCGCGGCGGTCATCGGTGGCACCAGCCTCTTCGGAGGCAAGGGCCGCATCGTCGATGCCGTCATCGGCGGCACCGTCATCGCGGTGATCGCCAACGGCATGGGCCTGATGAACCAGCCCGACAGCCGGAAGTACATCGTGACCGGCATGGTGCTGCTCGTGGCCGCCAGCGTCGACGCGATCAGCCGGCGCCGAGCCACCGCAACCGGTCGGGCCTGACAGGGTCGTCGACAGAGAAGGAGTACTGTGCCCACCCCCACCGGCGTCGGCACCGAGGAGCTTCGCCGCGCGAACCTGCGCGCGATCCTCCAGACGGTGCACACGCACGGCCCCACGACGCGTGCGGTCCTGACGCGCCAGCTGGGACTCAACCGCAGCACCATCGGTGCCTTGACCGGGGAGCTCCAGAGCCTCGGTCTGGTGTCGGAGGAGACGTCGGCGGTGGGTGGGCGTTCGGGGCGACCTTCACACCTGGTCGTGCCCCGTGAGGACAACGTCGTCGTCGCCGTGGACGTCGGCGTGGACCGGATCGCGGTCGCGCTGGTGGGCCTCGGTGGCGAGTTCCTGGACCGTCGTACCCGGGGCCACCAGCGCGGCGAGCACGACGTCGAGCACGTCGTCGAGTCGGTCGCCCAGATGATCGACGACGTGCTCGTCGGCTCCGGCCAGCGACGCGTCCTCGGTGTCGGCGTTGCGGTGCCCGGTGCGGTGCGCGCCGCCGACGGGCTCGTCCGCTTTGCGCCCAACCTCGGCTGGGTCGAGGTGCCGTTCACCGACCTGCTCGCGGAGCGGCTCGGGCGACCGGTCTCGACGGGCAACGACGCCAACCTCGGGGTGCTCGCCGAGCACACCCGCGGGGCGGCGGTCGGCTTCAGCGAGGTCGCCTACCTCAGCGCGAGTGTCGGCATCGGTGGCGGCTTCCTGGTCGGTGGGCGTCCGCTCTCCGGCGCCCGGGGGTACGCCGGCGAGGTCGGTCACATGCAGGTCGACAGCCGTGGCCCGGCGTGCCGCTGCGGTGCTGCCGGCTGCTGGGAGATGAAGGTCGGCGAGAACGTCCTGCTCCAGCAGGCCGGCCGACTGCCGGGCGGCGGCCCTCCTGCCGTGGCCGAGGTGATCGCGGCTGCGCGGGCGGGGGAGCAGCGGGCCGCGGAGGCCGTCGACAGCGTCGCCGAGTGGTGCGGTGTCGGCATCCGTGCGCTGGTCAACCTCCTCAACCCGGAGATCGTCGTGCTCGGTGGCACGCTCGCGCAGGTGTGGCGGGCCGCCGAGGAGCGCGTCAACGACGGGCTGCAGCGCAGCACCCTGGTGTCACCGCGGGCCGAGACGCTGATCCGATCGGCCCGGCTCGGCGACGACTCGCCCCTGGTCGGCGCGGCCGAGCTGGCCTTCGGCCCGGTGCTCGAGCACCCGCAGGCCGTGCCGCAGGCGGTCTGACCGTCTCGACCGGTAGCCTGCTGCCGCCATGATGGAACGTTTCCGCGCCTTCTTCACGAAGGTCATCTCCCCGGTCGCCCACCTGTTGATCCGCCTCGGGGTCAGCCCCGACGCCGTGACCTTCGTCGGCACGCTCGGCGTCTGCGCCGGCGCGCTGATCTTCTTCCCGCAGGGCAAGCTGCTGACCGGCGTCCTGGTCATCACCGCGTTCGTCTTCAGCGACCTGCTCGACGGCTACATGGCCAGGACCACCGGCCGGGTCAGCAAGTTCGGCGCCTTCTGGGACTCCACCCTCGACCGGGTCGCCGACGGTGCGATCTTCATCGGGCTGGCGCTCTACTTCGCGTGGGAGGAGCCGGACAAGCTCTACCTGGTGCTCTGCCTGGTCTGCCTGCTGATGGGCGGCGTCACGTCGTACGCCCGCGCCCGCGGCGAGACCCTCGGCTTCTCGGTGAAGGTCGGCATCGCCGAGCGGGCCGACCGGCTGGTCGCGATCCTCGTGCTGACCGCCTTCAGTGCCATCTTCGACCTGCCCGTTCTCCTCTACATCGCCCTGTGGTTCCTCGCGATCGCGTCGACCGTGACGGTCGCGCAGCGGGTGTGGGTGGTCCGGAAGCAGGCGCTGGCGGAGGCGGCACTACCCTCTCCCCATGAGTGACAGCACTGGCACCACCCGGGTCAAGCGCGGCATGGCCGAGATGCTCAAGGGTGGCGTGATCATGGACGTCGTCAACGCCGAGCAGGCGAAGATCGCCGAGGACGCCGGCGCCGTTGCGGTGATGGCCCTCGAGCGGGTCCCGGCCGACATCCGAGCCCAGGGCGGCGTGTCCCGGATGAGCGACCCGGACATGATCGACGGCATCATCGAGGCCGTCTCGATCCCGGTGATGGCCAAGGCCCGGATCGGTCACTTCGCCGAGGCGCAGGTGCTGCAGAGCCTGGGTGTCGACTACATCGACGAGTCCGAGGTGCTGACCCCGGCCGACTACGAGAACCACATCGACAAGTGGGCATTCACGGTCCCCTTCGTCTGCGGTGCGACCAACCTCGGCGAGGCGCTGCGTCGGCTCACCGAGGGTGCGGCGATGATCCGCTCCAAGGGCGAGGCCGGCACCGGTGACGTCTCCAACGCGGTCACCCACATGCGGACCATCCGCAAGCAGATCCGCCGGCTCGGCGCCCTCGAGGAGGACGAGCTGTACGTCGCGGCCAAGGAGCTGCAGGCGCCGTACGACCTGGTCAAGGAGGTCGCCGAGAAGGGCAAGCTCCCCGTCGTCCTCTTCACCGCGGGTGGCATCGCGACCCCCGCCGACGCAGCGATGATGATGCAGCTCGGCGCCGAGGGGGTCTTCGTCGGCTCCGGCATCTTCAAGTCCGGCAACCCGGCGCAGCGCGCCGAGGCGATCGTCAAGGCGACCACGTTCTTCGACGACCCCGACGTGGTCGCGAAGGTCTCGCGCGGCCTCGGCGAGGCGATGGTCGGCATCAACGTCGACGAGATCCCGCAGCCGCACCGGCTGGCTGAACGCGGCTGGTGACCACCACCCCGACGGTCGGCGTGCTCGCCGTACAGGGCGACGTGCGCGAGCACGTCCGAATGCTCGACGGGCTCGGCGTCCGAGCCGTGACCGTACGCCGTGCCTCTGAGCTGCGACGCCTGCGACGGGCTCGTCATCCCCGGCGGCGAGTCGACCACGATGGCCAAGCTGGTCCGGACGTTCGACCTCTTCGAGCCGCTTCGACAGCGGATCAAGGAGGGCCTGCCGACCTTCGGGACCTGTGCCGGGATGATCATGCTGGCCGACCGGATCGAGGACGGCACCCGCGACCAGGAGACGCTTGGCGGCCTGGACATCACCGTCCGGCGCAACGCCTTCGGCCGGCAGGTCGACTCGTTCGAGGGCGACGTGCACGTGACTGGGCTCGACGAGCCGGTGCACGCCATTTTCATCCGGGCGCCGTGGGTCGAGGCCGTGGGATCAGGCGTCGAGGTGCTCGCGCGCGTCGAGCAGGGTGCGGCCGCAGGTAGGATCGTCGCGGTCCGCCAGGGCCCGTTGATGGCGACGTCGTTCCACCCCGAGGTGGGTGGCGACACCCGGATCCACCAGTTGTTCGTGGATCTGGTTCGCGAGAGCTGAGTAGAAGAGGGACGCATGTCTGGCCACTCCAAGTGGGCGACCACCAAGCACAAGAAGGCCGCGATCGATGCCAAGCGCGGCAAGCTGTTCGCCAAGCTGATCAAGAACATCGAGATCGCGGCCAAGATGGGCGGCCCCGACCTCTCCGGCAACCCGACGCTCTACGACGCCGTCCAGAAGGCGAAGAAGCAGTCGGTGCCGAACAAGAACATCGACTCCGCGGTCAAGCGCGGCGGCGGTCTCGACGGCGGCGGCGTCGACTACGAGACGATCATGTACGAGGTCTACGGACCCCAGGGCGTAGCGCTGCTGGTCGAGTGCCTGACCGACAACCGCAACCGCGCCGCGATGGAGGTCCGCACTGCGGTCACCCGCAACGGCGGCACGATGGCCGACCCCGGCTCCGTCTCGCGCCTCTTCACCCGCAAGGGCGTCGTCGTGGTCGACAAGGGCCAGGAGCGCGGCGGCAAGCCGTGGGAGGTCACCGAGGACGACGTCCTCGAGGCGACCCTCGACGCCGGAGCCGAGGACGTCAACGACCACGGCGACAGCTTCGAGGTCCAGTCCGAGCCCGGTGACGTCGTCGCCGTACGCACGGCGCTCCAGGCGGCCGGGATCGACTACGACTCCGCCGAGGTCCAGTTCGTGGCGACCATGGACATCCCGGTCGGCGAGGTCGACGTCGCGGGCAAGGTCTTCCGGCTCGTGGACGCGGTCGACGACCTCGACGACGTGCAGAACGTCTACAGCAACGCCGACATCCCCGACGACGTGCTGGACGCCATCGACGAGGAGTGAGCGCGGCGTCCGCCGACGCGGGCGTGTCGCGCCGACGCCCAGCCGCCACCAGGGTTAGCGTTGCCTCCGAACACCTGTTCGGACGAAAGGGCTGACCGATGCGCGTGCTGGGGATCGATCCCGGCCTGACCCGTTGCGGCATGGGCGTGGTCGAAGGGTCCGTCGGCCGGCCGCTGACGCTGGTCGACGTCAACGTGCTGCGCACGTCGTCCGACCTGGCCGTGCCGCAGCGGCTGGTGACCATCGAGAAGGGCGTGGACGCCTGGCTCGACGAGTTCCAGCCCGACGCGGTCGCGATCGAACGGGTCTTCGCGCGCTCCGACGTCAGCACCGTGATGGGCACCGCGCAGGCCAGCGGCATCGCGATGGTCTGCGCCGCGCGGCGCGGGCTGCCGGTCGCGCTGCACACCCCGAGCGAGGTCAAGGCTGCGGTGTCCGGCAACGGCCGGGCCGACAAGGCCCAGGTCGGCGCCATGGTGACCCGGATCCTGCGGCTCGACGCGATGCCCAAGCCGGCCGACGCCGCCGACGCGCTCGCGCTGGCCATCACCCACATCTGGCGCGGTGGCGCCCAGGCCCGGATCGATGCGGCCGTCGCGGTCGCGAGGAGCAGAGCATGATCGCCTTCGTCCGCGGCCAGGTCGCCGCCGTCACCCTCAACAGTGCGGTCCTCGAGGTCGGGGGAGTAGGCCTCGAGCTGATGTGCACGCCCGGCACGCTGGCCACGCTCCGTCCGGGCCACACCGCCACGCTGCCGACCAGCATGGTCGTGCGCGAGGACTCGCTGACCCTCTTCGGCTTCGTCGACGAGGACGAGAAGCAGATCTTCGAGCTCGTTCAGACGGCGTCCGGCGTCGGCCCCAAGGTCGCCCAGGCGATCACCGCCGTGCTCGCGCCCGACGACCTCCGGCGGGCGATCGCCTCCGACGACGTCAAGACGCTGACCCGGGTGCCAGGCATCGGCCAGAAGGGCGCTCAGCGGATCATCCTCGAGCTCAAGGACCGGATCGGCTCCCCGACCGGCGGCCGGCCGGCCACCGCCGCCTCGACCGAGTCGTGGCGCGAGCAGGTCCACCAGGGCCTCATGGGTCTGGGCTGGACGACGCGCGACGCCGAGAAGGCCGTCGACGCCGTTGCCCCTGAGGCCGGGTCGAGCCCTGACGTCGGCGCCCTGCTGCGCGCCGCCCTCCGCACGCTGAGCAAGGCCTGAGCATGTACGAGGACGACCTGGCCGCCGCGGAGGAGGTGCACATCGCGTCGCTGACCGCTGCGGAGGCCGACGGCGACGAGCGCACCATCGAGGCGGCGCTGCGCCCGCGCTCGCTCGACGAGGTCGTCGGCCAGGTCCGGGTCCGCGACCAGCTCGGCCTGGTCCTCGAGGCTGCTCGTCGTCGGGGCCGGGCGCCCGACCACGTGCTGCTCTCCGGGCCCCCGGGACTGGGCAAGACGACCCTGGCGATGATCATCGCCAGCGAGATGACCTCGCCGCTGCGGCTCACGAGCGGCCCGGCCATCACCCACGCGGGCGACCTGGCGGCGATCCTGTCCGGCATGAACGAGGGCGACGTCCTCTTCGTCGACGAGATCCACCGGATGGCGCGGCCGGCGGAGGAGATGCTCTACATGGCGATGGAGGACTTCCGCGTCGACGTCGTCATCGGCAAGGGCCCGGGCGCCACCGCCATCCCGCTCGACATCCCGCCGTTCACGCTCGTGGGTGCGACCACCCGGGCCGGGCTGCTGCCCGGTCCGCTGCGCGACCGGTTCGGCTTCACCGCCCACCTGGAGTTCTACGAGCCGCACGAGCTCGACCTGATCATCCACCGCTCCGCGGGCCTGCTCGGCGTCGAGCTGGAGGCCGACGGCGCCGCCGAGATCGCGTCCCGCTCCCGGGGCACCCCTCGCATCGCCAACCGACTGCTGCGCCGAGTCCGCGACTACGCCCAGGTCAAGGCAGACGGCGTCGTCACCATCGAGGTCGCCCGCGCTGCTCTCGCCCTCTACGAGGTCGACGAGCTCGGCCTCGACCGTCTCGACCGGGGCGTGCTCGACGCACTCTGCAGGCGCTTCGGCGGGGGACCGGTCGGCGTCTCCACCCTCGCGGTCGCGGTCGGGGAGGAGCGCGAGACCGTGGAGGAGGTCGCGGAGCCGTTCCTGGTCCGCAACGGCTTCCTGGCCCGTACGCCGCGGGGCCGGGTCGCCACGCCCGCGGCCTGGGCCCACCTCGGGATGACGGCACCCTCGCGGACCCCGGGCGAGGGCGAGGCGACCCTCTTCGAGGAGTGAGTAGGGCCGATTCGTGAGGTGGACCACCCTCACGGTTACACTTGCCCGTCGGTCGGCCCCCTTCGTGGCCCGCCGCTCCCTGATCGCGCTCGAGAGGTTGTTTCGTGCTGGAGTTGCTGCCGCTTGTCGGCATCGCGCTGCTCTTCTGGCTCTTCATCATCCGTCCGGCTTCACGGCGGCAGAAGGAACTCCGGGGCATGCAGTCCTCGTTGTCCGTAGGTGACGAG
The DNA here is from genome assembly GCA_963696245.1 of uncultured Actinomycetota bacterium. Classification (GTDB taxonomy): domain Bacteria; phylum Actinomycetota; class Actinomycetes; order Propionibacteriales; family Nocardioidaceae; genus Nocardioides. Next base: position 108,471 of record CAVOJM010000009.1, on the reverse strand, counting down.
ATCGTGCTCACCTCGGGGGTGTTCGGCACCGTTCGCGAGATGGACGACGAGACCGTCCGGGTCGAGATCGCCGACGGGGTGACCATCAAGGTCGCCCGCGGCGCGGTCGGCACGATCACCACCCGGGCCGAGCAGCCGACCGATTCGGCCGATCAGCGCCGACACCGACGAGCACCAGGGCCCCGTCATCGACGGCCCGCAGGAGAACTGACATGGCACGCAAGACCGCACGCCCGGGGCGCACCCTCGTGGTGTTCTTCATCGCGGTGGCGATCATCTTCGGCCTCGTGGCCATCGGTGGCACCTGGAAGCCCGCGCTCGGGCTCGACCTCGAGGGCGGCACCCGGATCACGCTGACCGCCTCGGGCAACGACGTCACCAAGGACAACCTCACCGAGGCCGCGGACATCATCGACCAGCGGGTCAACGCCAACGGTGTCTCCGAGGCCGAGGTCACCACGCAGGGCAACAAGTACATCGTGGTCGAGGTCCCCGGCAACACCGACAACGAGCTCGTCGACCTCGTGAAGCGACAGGCGCAGCTCCGGTTCCGCACCGTCGCGTGCACCAGCCAGGTGCCCGGCCCGTGTGCGACCGCCACGACCTCGCCGTCCGTTCCGGGCGCCAGCGCGCCTGCCGACGGCGCCACGGTCCCGGTGCAGCCGCAGGCCTCGGACACCCCGTCCGCCCAGGCCAGCGACAACGGCAAGGGCGACAAGAAGAAGGACAAGGCGAGCCCCAAGAACCGCCCGGGCTTCTTCGCTGCCGACAAGTCAGCGGACAAGAAGAAGGACGGCAAGAAGAAGCCGAGCAGCTCCGCCTCGCCGACCGAGTCGCCGTCCGGCGTCCGCCACGGAGTCTCCCTCCGACTCGCCCGCCGAGTCGCCGAGCGACTCGCCGTCGGTGGCGCCGACCAAGTCCGACGACCCGGCCACGCAGGGCCTCGCCTTCATCCAGGACCCGGGCCAGGAGGCGATCGACGCGTTCAACGCCTACACCTGCCCGTCGACGAAGCCGGTCGTCGACGACCCGACGAAGTACCTCGTCACCTGCGGCACCGAGGACGACGCCGCCACCAAGTACCTGCTCTCCCCGGCGGTCATCGAGGGCACCGACCTCGACCAGGCCGACGCCCAGGTCCCGCCGAACCAGGTCGCCTGGATCGTCCAGCTCGGCCTCGGTGGCGACGGCAAGGGCGTCTTCGGTGACCTGTCGCAGGCGATGTCCGGCAGCGAGCAGCAGTTCGCGATCGTCCTCGACGGTCAGGTCATCTCGGCCCCGACGTTCAACAGCCCGATCCTCGACGGCAACGCCGCAGATCAGCGGCAACTTCACGCAGGACTCGGCGAAGTCGCTCGCGACCAGCCTCAAGTTCGGTGCCCTCCCGATCTCCTTCGAGAAGGACGGCACCCAGGTCGAGGTGATCGGCCCCTCGCTCGCCGGTGACCAGCTCTCGGCCGGCCTGCTCGCCGGCCTCATCGGCCTGCTGCTGGTGATGCTCTACTGCCTCATCTACTACCGCGGCCTCGGCCTGGTGGTCATCGCGTCGCTGCTGGTGGCCGGTGCCGTGACCTACGGCATGGTGCTGCTGCTCGGCAAGACGGCCGGCTTCACGCTGACCCTGCCCGGCATCGCCGGTCTGATCGTGGCGGTCGGCATCACCGCGGACTCGTTCATCGTCTACTTCGAGCGGATCCGCGACGAGATGCGCGACGGCAAGTCGATGCGGGTCGCCGTCGAGGCGGGCTGGAAGCGAGCCAGGAACACCTGTCTGGCCGCCGACACCGTCTCGCTGCTCGCCGCGGTCGTCCTCTACATCTTCGCCGCCGGTGTCGTGAAGGGCTTCGCGTTCGCGCTCGGTCTCTCCACGATCATCGACCTGGCGATCTTCTTCTGGTTCACCCACCCGATGGTGAGCCTGCTGGCCAGGTACAAGTTCTTCAACCGGGGGCACAAGCTCTCGGGCCTCGACGCTGAGTCGCTGGGCATCGACAAGATCACCGTGGGAGGGAGGGCCTGATGGGCAAGTTCTCGCGATTGGGCAACGACCTCTACTCCGGTCGGAAGTCGATCGACTTCGTCGGCCGCAAGTGGCTCTGGTACGCCGTCTCGGCGGTCATCGTCGCTCGCCGCGATCCTGGGCCTCTCGGTCAAGGGCCTCGACATGGGCATCGAGTTCGTCGGCGGTGCCGAGTACAAGGTGACCGGCCTCGCCGGCCGACGAGTCCACGCAGGCCGCGGCCGACGACCTCCGCGACGCCGTTGCCGCGACCGGTATCGAGGCCGCCCAGCAGGTCACCGTCACGACGAGCGGCCAGGACTCGCTGGTGGTCCAGGTCAAGCCGGTCACCGTGGCCGAGAGCCGTCAGATCACCCAGGTCATCCTCGACGAGACCGGCGCCAGCGCGAGTGACCTGCAGACGACGTCGGTCGGTCCGAGCTGGGGCAAGGAGGTCGCCAAGCGATCGGCGATCGGCCTCGTCGTCTTCCTCGTGCTGGTCGTGCTCTTCATCTGGGCCTACTTCCGCGAGTGGAAGATGTCGGTGGCCGCGATCGTGGCGCTCGCGCACGACATCCTGATCACGATCGGCGTCTACGCGCTGTCCGGGTTCGAGGTCACGCCGGCGACGGTGACAGGCATCCTGACCATCCTCGGGTTCTCGCTCTACGACACGGTCGTCGTCTTCGACAAGGTGCGCGAGAACACCAAGAACCTGCGCGAGAGCCGGACGACGTACGCCAAGGCCGCCAACCTGGCCGTCAACCAGACCCTGGTCCGGTCGATCAACACCTCGATCGTGGCCCTGATCCCGGTCGGCGCGATCCTCTACGTCAGTGCTGTCTACCTCGGTGCCAGCACGCTCAAGGACCTCTCGCTCGCGCTGTTCGTCGGCATGGCCGCCGGTGCCTACTCGTCGATCTTCATCGCGACGCCGCTGCTGGTGCAGATGAAGGCCGGCGAGACCGACGTCATCCAGGCCGAGAAGCGGGACAAGGCTCGGCAGAAGGCACTCGAGGCCGACCGCTACGCGTCGGTCCCGACCTTCACCGAGGACATGCCGGTCCGTGACACCGACAGCGACGATGACGACGCCGACCTCGACGACGAGCGGCCGTCCGGGCCGGCCACGGCACCGCCGCGGGCGCCCGAGGCGTCCAACCGCGGGCGGATCGCGCCGGCCGCGCGCGGCCCGGTCGAGCAGAGCAACGCGTCGGGTCGTCAGCAGCCGTCGCGGCAGCCGAAGTCCAAGCGCGGCAAGAAGTGACGTCTGATCCCGGGCCGGAGCTGGCCGCGGCGCTCGCGTTGATCGCGGACGTCCCGGACTTCCCCGAGCCCGGGATCCTCTTCAAGGACATCACCCCGCTGCTCGCCGACCACGCGGCGCTGACCGCGGTGATCGAGGCGCTGGCCGCCCCCGGCCGCGACGAGTCGGGCCGACCCGTGGTCGACAAGGTGCTCGGCATGGAGTCACGGGGCTTCATCCTGGGCGCGCCCGTCGCGCTCGCCCTCGGCGTCGGCTTCGTGCCGGTCCGCAAGGCCGGCAAGCTGCCGCGCGCGACGTACGCCGTCTCCTACGCGCTGGAGTACGGCGAGGCCACCCTCGAGCTCCACCAGGACGCGCTGCGTCCGGGTGAGCGGGTGCTGCTCGTCGACGACGTGCTCGCGACCGGCGGCACCGCGAAGGCGACCGACGAGCTCGTCGAGCGGTGCGGTGCGAGCGTGCACGCGCGTCGCGATGCTGATGGAGCTCGGGTTCCTGCCCGGTCGCGACGCGATCGGCGATGTCGACCTCACGACCCTGATGACCGTCTGACGACCTAGACTCGACGGAGTGACCGAGGAAAGCACCGCTCCGCCCGAGGTGGAGGAGCGAGCCTCGGAGCCCGTCACCTCCACATCCACCCGGAGCATGCGTGCCCGGCTGGCGCGGATGGGCGCCCGCGGGCAGTCGGCCAACCCGGTCCTCGAGCCGCTGTTCCGCTCGGTCCGGGCCAACCACCCGAAGGCGGACCTGGCCCTGCTGGAGCGGGCCTACCTGACCGCCGAGAAGATGCACGGCACCCAGACGCGCAAGAGCGGCGACCCCTACATCACCCACCCGCTCGCGGTCACCACGATCCTCGCCGACATCGGGATGACCGAGTCCACGCTGGCCGCCGCCCTGCTGCACGACACGGTCGAGGACACGCCGTACACCCTCGAGCAGGTGCGCGCCGACTTCGGTGACGAGGTCGCCCGGCTCGTCGACGGCGTCACCAAGCTCGACAAGGTGAAGTACGGCGACTCGGCGCAGGCCGAGACCATCCGCAAGATGATCGTCGCGATGTCGCGCGACATCCGGGTCCTGGTCATCAAGCTCGCCGACCGCCTGCACAACATGCGCACGCTGCGCTACGTGAAGCAGGAGACCCAGGAGCGGGTCGCTCGCGAGACGCTCGACATCTACGCCCCGCTGGCCCACCGGCTCGGCATGAACACCATCAAGTGGGAGCTCGAGGACCTCGCGTTCGCGACCCTGCACCCCAAGATCTACGACGAGATCGTGCGGATGGTCGCCGAGCGCGCGCCGTCGCGCGACCAGTTCCTGGCCGAGGTGATCGACCAGGTCGGTGCCGACCTGCGCGAGGCCAAGGTCAAGGCGACCGTGACCGGACGACCGAAGCACTACTACTCGATCTACCAGAAGATGATCGTCGGCGGCCGCGACTTCTCCGACATCTACGACCTGGTCGGCATCCGCGTGCTCGTCGAGGAGGACCGCGACTGCTACGCCGTGCTCGGCGTCCTGCACTCGCGTTGGAACCCGGTCCTCGGCAGGTTCAAGGACTACGTCGCGATGCCGAAGTTCAACATGTACCAGTCGCTGCACACGACGGTGATCGGCCCGCAGGGCAAGCCGGTCGAGCTGCAGATCCGGACCTACGCCATGCACCGTCGCGCCGAGTACGGCGTCGCTGCGCACTGGAAGTACAAGGAGGACGGGCGCGCCGGTGTCGACACCGACCGGGTCGGCGACTACGACGACATGACCTGGGTGCGCCAGCTGCTCGACTGGCAGAACGAGGTCGAGGATCCGGGCGAGTTCCTGGAGTCGCTGCGCTTCGAGATCAACCGGGCCGAGGTCTACGTCTTCACCCCGCGCGGTGACGTGATCGCGCTGCCGGCCGGCTCCACGCCGGTCGACTTCGCCTACGCCGTCCACACCGAGGTCGGCCACCACACCATCGGCGCGCGCGTCAACGGGCGACTGGTGCCGCTCGAGTCGGCGCTCGAGAACGGCGACGTCGTGGAGGTCTTCACCTCGAAGGCGCCGACCGCCGCCCCGTCACGCGACTGGCTCGGCTTCGTGAAGTCGCCGCGGGCGCGCTCGAAGATCCGCCAGTGGTTCACCAAGGAGCGGCGCGAGGAGGCGATCGACCGGGGCAAGGAGCAGATCGCCAAGCTGATGCGCAAGGAGGGGCTGCCGCTCAAGCGGCTGATGTCCCACGAGTCGCTGATGCTCGCCGCGGTCCACTTCAAGCTCGCCGACGTCTCGGCGCTGTACGCCGCCGTCGGCGAGGGCAACCTGAGTGCGCAGGCCGTCGTACGCCGGGTCATCGACCTGCACGGCGGCGACGACGGCGCTGCCGAGGACCTCGCCGAGGGCGTCACGATCACCGGGCGGCGAGGCCGGCCCAAGGTGCCCGTCGGCGGCGACGCCGGCGTGATCGTCAAGGGCGCGCCCGACGTCTGGGTCAAGCTCGCGAAGTGCTGCACTCCGGTGCCGCCGCGACCCGATCCTCGGCTTCGTGACCAAGGGCGGGGGAGTCTCCGTGCACCGTCAGACCTGCACCAACGCAGCGAGCCTGCAGTCGCAGCCCGAGCGCCTGCTCGACGTCGAGTGGGCACCGACCGGGCAGTCCAGCTTCCTGGTCAACATCCAGGTCGAGGCCCTCGACCGGGCGCGGCTGCTCTCCGACATCACGATGGCGCTCTCCGACGCCCACGTCGACATCCTCAGCGCCAACCTCTCGACCAACCGCGACCGGGTCGCCAAGAGCCGGTTCACCTTCGAGATGGCCGAGGCCAAGCACCTCGACACCGTCCTCAAGGCGGTCCGCTCGGTGCCGGGCGTCTTCGACGCCTACCGCGTCACGCAGTAGGTCGAGTCGGCGCTACTTGCGCTGACGTGGCGGGCATGCCCGACTGACGCGACCGGGCAGACGCGCGACTCGACACTCCGGCCGGGACCGTCCTCAGGTCCAGGCGCTGACCCGGACCTTGCTTCGTCTGGCGATGCGGTCTCGTCCACCCGGCCTGTCCGTCAACGGCCGCGCTGTCAGTCGACAGCGACTCGGGAGCGGCCGGGCACCACTAGCGGCCGGACGCGGCGGCTTGCGAGGCCGGAGTCGAGCCGAGTGCGCGCGCGTTCGCCATCTCGAGGAACGACTGCCGGGACTCGAGGTTCTCCTCGAGCTCCTTGATCTTCTTGTCGTTCCCGGCGGCCTTCGCCTTCTCGAGGTCGGCCTCGACCTGGGCGATGGCGGCCTCGAGCTTGGAGACCATGTCGTCGGCGCGGGCGGACTTCTCCGGGTCCGAGCGCTTCCAGGCATCCTCCTCGACCCCGCGGATCTCGGTCTCGACCTTGCGGATCCGGCCCTCGAGCTCCTTGATCCGGTCGCGCGGGACCTTGCCGGCCGCGTCCCAGCGGTCGGCGATGTCGCGGAAGGCCTTCTTCGCGGCGTCGAGATCGGTGATCGGGAGCAGCGCCTCGGCCTCGACCAGGATCTGTTCCTTGACGACCGCGTTGGCGGCGTACTCCTCGTCCTCCGCGGCAGCGGCCGCGTCGCGGGCACCGAAGAAGGCGTCCTGGGCACCGCGGAACCGCTTCCACAGCGCGTCGTCGATCTCGCGCGGAGCCGGGCCGGCGGCCTTCCACTCGCGCATCAGGTCGCGGTAGCGCCCCGCGGTCAGGCCCCAGTCGGTCGACGTCGCCAGGCGCCTCGGCCTCGGTGGCGAGCCGCTCCTTGACCGACCGGGCCGCGTCGCGCTTCTCGTGCTGCTCGGAGAAGTGCGCCTTGCGGCGACGGGTGTACGCCGTGCGCGCGGTCGAGAAGCGCCGCCACAGCGCGTCGTCGGAGGACCGGTCGATGCGGGGGAGCGCCTTCCACTCGTCGAGCAGCTCGCGCATCCGGTTGGCGCCGTTGCGCCAGTCGGAGCCCTCGGCGAGGACCTCGGCCTCGCCGACGATCTTCTCCTTGGCGGCCTTCGACTCGGCCGACTTCTGGGCCCGCTCGATCTTGCGGGCCTCGCGCTGGGTCTCGAGGACCGGTCCCAGTGCCTCGAGGCGCGCGGAGAGAGTGGCCAGGTCGCCGACCGCGTTGGCGCCGACCACCTGCTCCTGCACGGTCTTGATCGACGTGGCGGCCTCGTCGGGCGACATCACGCCCGAGCTGACCCGCTTCTCGAGCAGCTCGACCTCGAACGCGAGGGCGGCGTACCGCTCGGTGAAGAAGTGGAGCGCCTCCTCAGGCGTGCCCTCGGGGTACTGCCCGACGGAGCGTTCGCCGTCGGCGGTCGTCACGTAGACGGTCCCGTCGTCGTCGACTCGACCCCACTGATCACTCGTCACAGCTGCACTCCGCTCGATCCTCGTTCGCCACTTCGGGCAGGACGTGGTGACCATGCTAGTCAAGAAGGTCGGGTCGCTCGCGCGGGCGACCAGCACCGATGCGACGACCCGTCCGCCGGCTCGATAGTCTGCCGGGGTGTTGATCGCCGGCTTCCCCGCGGGTCCCTGGGGCACCAACTGCTACGTCGCCGCCACCGGACCCGGCAGCGAGTGCGTGGTCATCGACCCCGGCAAGGACGCCGCGACGGGTGTCGCGGAGCTGGTTCGGGAGCACCGGCTCAAGCCGGTGGCCGTGCTCGTGACGCACGGGCACATCGACCACATGTGGTGCGTCGCGCCCGTCGCCGGCACGTACGACGCCACCGCGTGGATCCACCCCAACGACCGGCACCTGCTGGCCGACCCGATGTCCGGGATGTCCCGCGAGACCAGCCAGATGCTGCTCGGCGGCGACTACACGTTCGCCGAGCCGGACGACGTCCAGGAGCTCACGGACCTCCAGGAGCTCGAGCTGGCGGGCCTGCGCTTCGTCGTCGACCACACGCCCGGCCACACCGAGGGCTCGGTGACCTTCCGCTCGCCGTACGCCGCCGAGGACATCTCCGAGGTGATGTTCTCGGGCGACCTGCTCTTCGCCGGCTCGATCGGCCGCACCGACCTGCCCGGCGGCGACCACCCGACGATGCTGCAGCAGCCTCGAGAGCAAGGTGCTGACCGCTGCGCCGACGACATCGTCGTGCTGCCCGGCCACGGCGAGCAGACCTCCATCGGCCGCGAGCGCGCGACCAACCCCTTCCTGCAGGATCTCTGACATGGCCAAGCCCACCCCGCTGAGCGGGTTCCCCGAGCTGCTGCCCGCCGCGCGCGCCGTCGAGCGCGAGGTCATCGCGTCGCTGTCGCGCACCTTCGAGCTGCACGGCTTCGCCAACATCGAGACCCGCGTCGTCGAGCCGCTCGACCGGCTGGCCAAGGGCGGCGAGATCGACAAGGAGATCTACGTCCTGCGCCGGCTCCAGGCCGGTGAGAGCGACAGCGACGCCGGTCTCGCCCTGCACTTCGACCTGACCGTGCCGTTCGCGCGCTACGTGCTCGAGCACGCCGGTCACCTCGAGTTCCCGTTCCGCCGCTTCCAGATCCAGCCCGCCTGGCGCGGCGAGCGGCCGCAGGAGGGCCGCTACCGCCAGTTCACCCAGGCCGACGTCGACATCGTCGGTCGCGACGAGCTGCCCTTCCACCACGACGTCGAGGTGATGCGGGTGATGGTCGAGGCGCTCGACGCGCTGCCGATCCCGCCGGTGAGCTTCCAGTTCAACAACCGCAAGCTGATCCAGGGCTTCTACCGCGGCCTCGGCGTCCCCGACGTCACGGCCGCGATCCGCACCATCGACAAGCTCGACAAGCTGCCCGCGGAGCGGGTCGCCGAGCTGCTGGTCAGCGACGCCGGCGCGACGCCCGAGCAGGCGCAGCGGTGTCTCGAGCTGGCCACGATCCGGGTCGCCGACACGTCGTTCGTCGAGCAGGTCCGTGCCCTCGGCGTCGAGGACGAGCTCCTCGAGCAGGGCCTCACCGAGCTCGCCGCCGTCGTCGAGGGCTGCGCGGCCGGCGGCCACCGCCACGTCACCGTCGAGGCCAACCTGCGCATCGCGCGCGGCCTGGACTACTACACCGGCACCGTCGTCGAGATCTTCATGGAGGGCTACGAGCGGCTCAAGTCGGTCGGCGGGGGAGGGCGGTACGACGCCCTCGCCTCGGACGGGAAGACGACGTACCCCGGTGTCGGCGTCTCGTTCGGCGTCTCCCGCACCCTGATCCCGCTGCTCGCCGACGGTGTGCTCGCCGGCAGCCGCGCCGTACCGAGCTGCGTCCTGGTGGCCGTCACCGACGAGGAGTCGCGGCCCGCCAGCACCGCGGTCGCCGACGCCCTGCGCGCCCGCGGCATCGCGTGCGAGGTCGCCCCCAACGCCCAGAAGTTCGGCAAGCAGATCCGCACGCCGAGCGGCGCGGAATCCCGTTCGTCTGGTTCCCCGGCTCCGCCGATGATGGGGGAGACGAGGTCAAGGACATCCGATCGGGGGAGCAGGTGGCCGCAGACCCGGCGACCTGGACCCCACCCGAGGAAGACCTGCGACCGCAGGTGATCAGCAACCAGGAGAAGACACAGTGATTCGCAACCAGGACGCCGGCGCACTCCGCGCCGAGCACGTCGGCCAGACCGTCACCCTCGCCGGGTGGGTGGCCAACCGTCGCGATCACGGTGGCGTCGCCTTCATCGACCTCCGCGAGGCCAGCGGCGTCGTCCAGGTCGTGATCCGCGACGAGGCCGTCGCCCACCAGCTGCGCGCCGAGTACTGCCTCAAGATCACCGGCGAGGTCACCGCCCGCAAGGAGGGCAACGAGAACCCCAACCTGGCCACCGGCGCGATCGAGGTCGTCGCCACCGACGTCGAGGTGCTCAGCGCCGCGGCGCCGCTGCCGTTCCCGATCAGCGACCACATCGACGTCGGCGAGGAGGCGCGGCTCAAGCACCGCTACCTCGACCTGCGTCGTACGGCGCCCAACAACGCGATCCGCCTGCGCAGCAAGGTCAACAAGGCCGCGCGCGACGTCCTCGACGCCCACGACTTCGTCGAGATCGAGACGCCGACCCTGACCCGGAGCACGCCCGAGGGCGCCCGCGACTTCCTGGTGCCCGCGCGCCTCCAGCCCGGCTCCTGGTACGCCCTCCCGCAGAGCCCGCAGCTGTTCAAGCAGCTGCTGATGGTCGCCGGCATGGAGCGCTACTTCCAGATCGCCCGCTGCTACCGCGACGAGGACTTCCGCGCCGACCGGCAGCCCGAGTTCACCCAGCTCGACATCGAGATGAGCTTCGTCGAGCAGGACGACGTCCTCGCGGTCGCCGAGGAGATCCTGGTCGCGCTCTGGAAGCTGGTCGGGCACGACGTGCCGGTCCCGCTGCCGCGGATGACGTACGCCGAGTCGATGCAGCGCTACGGCTCCGACAAGCCCGACCTGCGGATGGGCCAGGAGCTCGTCGAGTGCACCGACTACTTCAAGGACACCCCGTTCCGGGTCTTCCAGGCGCCGTACGTCGGCGCGGTCGTGATGCCCGGGCGGAGCGAGCCAGCCCCGCAAGCAGCTCGACGCCTGGCAGGAGTGGGCCAAGCAGCGCGGCGCCAAGGGCCTGGCCTACGTCCTGGTCCAGGAGGACGGCGACCTCACCGGACCCGTGTCGAAGAACATCAGCGAGGCCGAGGCGGCCGGCCTGGCCGCCCACGTCGGCGCCCAGCCCGGCGACTGCGTCTTCTTCGCGGCCGGCCCGGTGCAGCTCGAGCCGAGCGCTGCTCGGTGCCGCCCGGCTCGAGATCGGCCGCCGCTGCGGCCTGATCGACGAGGACGCCTGGAGCTTCCTGTGGATCGTCGACGCGCCGCTGTTCGAGCCCGCCGACGAGGCCACCGCCGCCGGTGACGTCGCGGTCGGCAGCGGCGCGTGGACCGCGGTCCACCACGCCTTCACGTCGCCGAAGGACCTCGACACCTTCGACACCGACCCCGGCAACGCGATCGCCTGGGCCTACGACATCGTCTGCAACGGCAACGAGATCGGCGGCGGCTCGATCCGTATCCACCGCGAGGACATCCAGAAGCGGGTCTTCGCGATCATGGGCATCGGCGAGGAGGAGGCGCAGGAGAAGTTCGGCTTCCTGCTCGAGGCCTTCAAGTACGGCGCCCCGCCGCACGGCGGCATCGCCTTCGGCTGGGACCGGATCGTCGCCCTGCTCTCGGGCAGCGACTCGATCCGCGACGTGATCGCGTTCCCCAAGTCGGGTGGCGGCTTCGACCCGCTCACCGCGGCGCCGGCCCCGATCACGCCCGAGCAGCGCAAGGAGGCCGGCGTGGACGCGAAGCCCGACGTCCAGCCGGCCGGACGCCGATCCTGCATAGCAACGGCATAACGGAGCAGCGTCGTCCGGAAGGTGATCTGCGTCCGGATGACCGCTCGGGACGTGGGCTGCCTGCGGAGGACCTGTCGTGAAAGGCGGGTCTCGACGCAAGGTCCACGGTCGGAGCGCCGTGCGGCGGAATCCTGTCGCGTCGGACGGCCGATCCGACGGATGTAAGCGGTGCTTCGCCGAGATCAGATCGTTACACGCGGATGACCCGGTGAAGCGCCGGCGTCACATAGAGTCGCTGCGGTCGTCGACCCCCGCTCCCACTCGCGATCCGAGCGGGAAGCGGCCGATGATCAGCACGCCCGACCAGACAGAGGTGCCATGACCGCCACTCCGGTGAACGAACTCGAGGAGCAGACGCCCGAGCCGAACGGCAAGGGTCAGCGTTCCACGGCGATCACGAGCAACTCGCCGACCAAGTTGGCGATGACGCGGTTCCGCAAGGACCGCAAGTCGATGCTGGCTGCCGCGATCGTCATCTTCTACTTCGTCGCCGGCATCTCCGGACCGATCCTCGTCGCGGCGGGCGTCCTCGACCCCTACACCACCAACCAGGACCTGATCGGGCCCGACAACCTGCCGATCGGCGACTGGTGGGGGATCAGCTGGTCCCACCCGCTCGGTGTCGAGCCCGGTATCGGTCGCGACACGCTGAGCCGGATCTGGCTCGGCATCACGTTCTCGCTGGTCGTCTCGGTCTCGGCGTCGATCATCGCGGTCGTCATCGGCGTCGTGCTCGGCATCGTCGTCCGGCTTCTCCGGCGGCTGGGTCGACTCGATCGTCGGCCGGTTCACCGACCTGATCCTCGCCTTCCCGCAGACGCTGCTCCTCCTCGCGGGTTCCTCCATCGGCCTCGCGGTGCTGACCGAGACCTTCCACGTCCCGACGGGGCGACTCTCGCAGGGCCTCTTCGTGATCTTGGTGCTCGGCTTCTTCGGCTGGACCGGCACCTGTCGCCTGATCCGCGGCCAGGTGCTCTCGCTGCGCGAGCGCGAGTTCGTCGACGCCGCGCGCCTGTTCGGTGCCAGCAAGCGCCGGATCTGGTTCAAGGAGCTGCTGCCCAACCTCTGGGCGCCGGTCCTGGTGACCTTCACGCTCTACATGCCCGCGTTCATCTCGGCCGAGGCCGCGCTCGCCTACTTGGGCGTCAGCGTGCGTCCGCCGACGCCGACGCTCGGCAACATCCTGCACGACGCGATCCAGTACGCCACGGGAGACTTCCTGTACTTCTTCGCGCCGGCCTTCCTGATCGCGATCATCGTCGTCTCGTTCAACCTGCTCGGAGACGGACTCCGCGACGCCCTCGACCCCAAGGGCGATCGATAACCAGACTTCGGCGGCATTCGTCGCCGAAAAGTGCCGCCGATTCGGCGCGACACTCATCCAAGGAGAAGTAAGAATGGCCAAGATGCGAAAGCGGATGGTCGCCCTGAGCGCCACAGCAGTCATGATGGCTGCTGCTCTGGCGGCTTGTGGCGGCGGATCCGACGAGCCGAGCGGCAACGAGCACCCCGGGTGCCGCGAGCGCCAAGGGCGGCACGCTGGAGTACCTCCAGCACTTCCCGTTCGAGAGCACGGACCCGCAGCGGATCTACTACGGTGTCGAGCTGGCGAACTTCCGCCGGACGCTGTACCGCTCCCTCGTGGCGTTCCCCTTCAGCGACGACACCGACACTGCCGACACGCCGGTCGCCGACCTCGCGACCGACACCGGCACCCACAACGATGACAACACGGAGTGGTCGTTCACTCTGAAGGACGGCATCAAGTGGGAAGACGGCTCCGACATCACGTGTGAGGACTTCAAGTACGGCGCCTCGCGTGCGTTCGCCGACGACATCCTCACCGGCGGCGCCGGCTTCTACATCAAGGGCTACCTCGACATCCGGCCGACCCAGGGCGGCTCGATGTACAAGGGTCCCTACCGCAAGACCGGCCAGGAGCTCTTCGACAAGGCCGTCACCTGCGACGGCAAGACCATCACCTACCACTTCAACAAGTCGTGGCCGGACTTCCCGCTCTCCGTGGCGTCCCTGATGGTGACCGACCCCTACAAGGAGTCGATCGACAAGGGCGACAAGAGCAAGTGGATCGTCATGTCCAACGGCCCGTACAAGGTCGAGGGCGGCACCTGGGACGTCAACAAGGGTGCGACGTTCGTCCGCAACGAGAACTACGACCCGTCGACCGACGAGCCGGCGAAGCTCCGCGAGGCCAACCCGGACCAGATCAACTACGAGCTCTACACCGACTCGGAGCCGATCCTGGACCGCCTGATCGCGGACTCGGGTGACGACAAGAACGCCGTCACCTCCGCTCGGATCCCCCCGGCGTACTTCAGCCAGATCGAGGGCCCGATCGCGGACCGCACCAAGCTGGTCGACTCGCCGTACACCAACTACCTGGTCCCGAACCAGCAGACGCTGACCGACCCGAAGGTCCGCCAGGCCCTCGCGCTCGCGACCAACGTCAACGGCTACATCAAGGCCGAGGGTGGCGACAAGGCCGGCACGCCCGCCGAGTCGATCATCAACCCGGGCCTGCCGGGCTTCTCCGAGCAGGAGGCGTTCTCCGGCTCGAACGACGGTGACCCCGACGCCGCGAAGGCTCTCCTCGAGGAGGCCGGCGTGACGCTGCCGTACCCGATCAAGTACACCTACGGCCAGTCCGAGACCCAGGACAAGACCGCTGCAGTGCTGAAGGAGGGTTGGGAGAAGGCTGGCTTCAAGGTCACCCTCGACCCGCTCGCCGACACGTACTACGACGTCATCAACCAGCCCGACAAGGACAGCGATGTCGTGTGGGCCGGTTGGGGTGCTGACTGGCCGTCGGCCATGACGGTGCTGCCGCCGCTGTTCGACAGCCGGGCCAACTTCGCGACCGACGCCTCCGGCAACGTCACGAACCTCGGCCAGGACTACGGCTACTACCAGAGCGACGAGTTCGAGGGTCTCCTCGACAAGGCCGCCACGGCGCCCGACATCGACACCCAGAACGACCTGCTCACCCAGGCCGACACCGTTCTCGCGAACGACACCGCCTACATCCCGCTGGACACCAGTGTCTTCTACTGGCTGTACGGCTCGGGCATCACGGGCTTCATGACCGATGCCGCCTCGTCGACGTACCCGGACCTCGGTCCGATCGGCGTCACGCAGTGATTGACTGCTAGGTCTAGCGTTAACTAGTCCCAGCAGGGTGGGGGCCCGGTTCGCCGGGTCCCCACCCCTCCACGGGCTCCACGCCCACTCGACATAAGAAGGCAGATCCGGCCTTGCTCGCCTATCTCGTGCGCCGCATCTTCATCGGCATCGTCCTGCTGCTCGCCCTGAGCCTGATGACGTTCTTCCTCTTCTTCGCCTCTCCGGTGGATGTCACCAGGTTCGCCTGTGGCAAGAACTGCACCCCGGAGAAGCGCGCGACCACCGAGAAGGCGCTCGGCTACGACAAGCCGGTCCTCGAGCAGTGGACCGACTTCCTCAAGGGCATCGTCGTCGGTCGTGACTACCCCGACGACCCCGAGCTGCAGGCGGCGGCACCCGACGTCGTGACGCACTGCCCGGCCCCGTGCTTCGGCTACTCCCAGGTCAACGCGAAGACCGTCAACGCAGCTGATCAAGGAAGCCGCGCCGGTCTCGATCTCGCTCGCCCTGATGGCGGTGTTCATCTGGGTCACTCTCGGCATCCTCTTCGGCCTCCTCGCGGCGGTGACCAAGGGGTCACTCATCGATCGAGGGATCGTCGGGTTGACGCTGGTCGTCTACGCGTTCCCCACGTTCTTCGTCGGCATCTTCTTGATCAAGTACGTCGCCATCAAGTGGCAATGGCTGCCGTTCCCCCAGTACGAGACGATCGCCGAGGGCGGCATCGGCGGCTGGCTGACGAACCTGCATCCTGCCTGCGATGACCCTGGCGCTGTTCTACCTGGCCGGCTACGTCCGGATCACCCGAGCCTTCGTGCTCGAGTCGCTCTCCGAGGACTACATCCGCACGGCGACGGCCAAGGGGCTCGCGCCGCGCAAGGTCCTGTTCAAGCACGCGCTGCGGGCCGCGCTCACCCCGCTGGTCACGATGATCGGTCTCGACTTCGCCAGCCTGCTCGGTGGCGCGATCATCACGGAGACCGTCTTCAGCTACCACGGACTCGGCGCACTCGCCGTCCGCGCGAACGTGTCCGACGACCTGCCGGTCCTGATCGGCCTGCTGCTGCTCGCCGGCGCGTTCGTGATCATGGCCAACATCGTCGTCGACGTCCTGTACGCCTACATCGACCCGCGTGTCCGGCTGGACTGAGCGGACTAGGAAGCACTGATGACCACACCGTTCCTCTCTGTCCAGGACCTCAAGGTCCACTTCCCGACCCCCGACGGCGTCGTGAAGGCCACCGACGGCCTGTCCTTCACCCTGGAGAAGGGCAGCACCCTCGGCATCGTGGGCGAGTCCGGCTCCGGCAAGTCCGTCTCGAGCTCGGCGATCCTCGGCCTGCACCGCAAGACCAGCGCCCAGGTGAGCGGCCAGATCCTGCTCGACGGCACCGACCTGCTCCAGATCAGCGACGAGCAGATGCGCCGCAAGCGCGGCGCCGAGATCGCGATGATCTTCCAGGACCCGCTGTCGGCGATGCACCCCTACTACACGGTCGGCAACCAGATCGCCGAGGCCTACCGCGTCCACCACAGCGTCAGCAAGAAGGCCGCGCGCACCCGCACGATCGAGATGCTCGACCGCGTCGGCATCCCGCAGCCGGACCGTCGCGTCGACGACTACCCGCACCAGTTCTCGGGCGGCATGCGTCAGCGCGCGATGATCGCGATGGCGCTGATCAACAACCCGAGCCTGCTGATCGCCGACGAGCCGACCACCGCGCTCGACGTGACCGTCCAGGCGCAGATCCTCGACCTGCTCCAGGACCTGCAGCGCGAGTTCGAGTCCGCGATCATCATCATCACCCACGACCTCGGCGTCATCGCCGAGATGGCCGACGACGTCCTGGTGATGTACGCCGGCCGCGGCCGTCGAGTACGGCATGGCCAAGGAGCTGCTGACCCACCCGGAGATGCCGTACACCTGGGGCCTGCTCTCCAGCGTGCCCGACGTCGCCGGTGACACGAGTGCCAAGCTGATCCCGATCCCCGGCAACCCGCCGAGCCTGCTCAACCCGCCGTCGGGGTGTGCGTTCCACCCGCGGTGCACGCACTCCGCGAAGGTGCAGGGCGACCTGTGCCGCACGGTGATGCCCGAGCTGGTGCCGGGAACTCGGACGGAGACGCACCTCAAGCGGTGCCACCTGACCGACCCTGACGCTGTCTACGAACAAGAGGTCCTGCCGGAGATCGCGCCGGACCTGGTGGAGGAACGATGAGCGACGAGGACCGCCGCGAGCGGGACCGCGACTGGACGACCCAGCCGGTCATCTCGGGGATGATGCCGAACGAGGACCCGCGACCCTCCGGTGAGGACCCGACCGACGACGTCGCCGAGTACGTCTCGCCGATCAGCGCCCACGCGGCGACCGAGGCCGACCCCGACGCCAGGCCGATCCTCGAGGTCAAGGACCTGAAGATGTACTTCCCGGTGAAGTCCGCCGGGGTGATCCGCCGCACCATCGGCCACGTCCAGGCCGTCGACGGGGTGTCCTTCCAGGTCCCGGCGGGTGGCTCGCTCGGACTCGTGGGTGAGTCCGGCTGCGGCAAGTCCACGACCGGTCGGCTGGTCACCCGGCTCTACGAGCCGACCGGCGGCTCGATCGAGTTCGACGGCAAGGACATCACGAAGATCTCGGCGCGCAGCCTCAAGCCGCTGCGCCGCGAGATCCAGATGATCTTCCAGGACCCGTACACCTCGCTGAACCCGCGGCACACCGTCGGCGCGATCGTCGGTGCGCCGCTGGCGATCCACAAGCGTCGTGCCGAAGAACAAGATCCTGCCGCGCGTGCAGGAGCTGCTCGAGGTCGTCGGTCTCAACCCCGAGCACTACAACCGCTACCCGCACGAGTTCTCGGGCGGCCAGCGCCAGCGCATCGGCATCGCCCGCGCGCTCACGCTGCAGCCCAAGCTGCTCGTCGCCGACGAGCCGGTGTCGGCGCTGGACGTGTCGATCCAGGCGCAGGTGATCAACCTGCTCCAGGACCTGCAGAAGGAGTTCGACATCGCGTTCCTCTTCATCGCCCACGACCTCGCGGTCGTGCGGCACTTCTGCCCCGAGGTCGCGGTGATGTACCTCGGCAAGATCGTCGAGATCGCCGACCGCGAGACGCTCTACAACCGGCCCGTACCACCCCTACACGCAGGCGCTGCTCTCCGCGGTGCCGGACGTGAAGCAGGCGGTCATCGGTGGTCGGCGTGAGCGGATCCGGCTCGAGGGCGACGTGCCCAGCCCGATCAACCCGCCGTCGGGTTGCCGGTTCCGGACCCGTTGCCCGCTGGCGCAGGAGATCTGCGCCCGGGTCGAGCCGCCGCTGCTGCAGATCGGCAAGCGCCACAAGGTCGCCTGCCACTTCGCCGGCGAGCTGGGCAACCACCCGGTCAAGCCGGTCACGGCCTCGCTGCTCGGCGTCGACGACTCCGGTACGCCGGACCCCGGTGCCACGCCGGCGACCGACCTCGGCAACGAGCCCGGCTACGCCGACACGTGGTTCGACCTCGAGCGCAACGACGATGGCGTTCGACCTCGCCGACCGTCTGACCGTCCCAGCCACCGCCTAGACCTGAGCGCGTGGACGACGGACTCTTCGAGACCTCCGCTGCCGGCCGCTCGTGGTGGCGGCGGGTCGCTGAACGCCAACACGCACGCCTCGGCGCCGCTCGCCGTGCGGATGCGTCCGCGGACCCTCGACGAGCTGGTCGGTCAGGCGCAGCTGCGAGCCCCGGGCTCGCCGCTGCGCCGACTGGTCGAGGGTGACCAGTCGATGTCGCTGCTGCTGTGGGGTCCGCCCGGCACCGGCAAGACCACGATCGCGGCGATCGTCAGCCAGCAGACCGACCGACGCTTCGTCGAGGTGTCGGCGGTCTCGGCCGGCGTCAAGGAGGTGCGCGCCGCGATCGACGCGGCGCGCGCCGAGCTGGTCGCGACCGGCCAGGAGACCGTGCTCTTCGTCGACGAGGTGCACCGGTTCAGCAAGGCCCAGCAGGACGCCCTGCTGCCCGGCGTCGAGAACCGGTGGGTCACGCTGATCGCGGCGACCACCGAGAACCCGTTCTTCAGCGTGATCTCGCCGCTGCTCTCGCGCAGCCTGCTGCTGCGGCTCGAGTCGCTGACCGACGACGACATCCGGGCGGTGGTCGCGCAGGCCCTGGTCGACGAGCGCGGGCTCGGCGGCCGGGTGAGCCTCGACGACGACGCGCTCGACCACCTGGTCCGGCTGGCCGGGGGAGACGCCCGCCGTTCGCTGACCTACCTCGAGGCAGCGGCCGGCGCAGCGGTCTCGACGAGCTCGACCAACGGGGCCGGTCCGATCGTGATCGACCTGAAGACGACCGAGACCGCGGTCGACCAGGCTGCGGTGCGCTACGACCGGCAGGGCGACCAGCACTACGACGTCACCAGCGCCTTCATCAAGTCGATCCGCGGCTCCGACGCCGACGCGGCGATGCACTACCTCGCCCGGATGCTCGAGGCGGGGGAGGACCCGCGCTTCATCGCCCGGCGGCTGGTGATCCTGGCCAGCGAGGACGTCGGCCTGGCCGATCCGACCGCGCTCCCGACCGCGATCGCCGCGGCCCAGGCGGTGCAGCTGATCGGGATGCCCGAGGCCAAGCTCAACCTCGCGCACGCGACGATCGCGCTCGCGGTCGCGCCCAAGTCCAACGCCGTCACGACGGCGCTCGGCGCGGCGTCCGCCGACGTGAAGGCCGGCAAGATCGGGCCGGTGCCCGCCCACCTGCGCGACGCGCACTACGCCGGGTCGAAGAAGCTCGGCCACGGCACGACGTACAAGTACAGCCACGACGAGCCGTTCGGGATCGCCGAGCAGCAGTACGCCCCCGACGTGGTCGCGGACGCCGAGTACTACAAGCCCACCTCGCTCGGCGCCGAGGCAGCGATCAAGGAACGCTGGGAGCGGGTACGCCGGCTCATCCGTGGAGCGGATAGGGTCGGTGACCATGCAGGACTGGATCGCGCCCGTCGTCTCGGGGGTGCTGGCGCTCGTCGCGCTGGTGCTCGCCGTGGCGTTGCTGCGCGCCCGCTCCCGCACCGACCGCGCGGTGGCCGATGCCCGCGCCGAGACCGCTGCGCTGCGCGAGCAGCTCGACGAGCTGACCCGCCGGCTGGATCGACCCGTCGGCGCCCGCCCGGCGGTCGACGGCGGAGTTCGTGATCACCGACCTCGGCCAGGAGGCGCTCGAGCCCGAGCAGCCGGCGCCCCAGGTCAGCACGGCGCTGTTCGCCGACCTGGTGCTGCGCGAGACGGTCGTCAAGGCCGGCGGCCTCGTCCACGGCGTACGCCGTGCGCTCGCCCCCGAGACCCGCAACCGGATCCGCTTCGAGATGAAGCGCGAGGTGAAGCGCGCCCGCAAGCAGCGCCGCGTCGACACCCGCGAGGCCCGCCGCGAGTGGGCGACCCGGCAGCGGGCCCAGATGGGCGAGGAAGGGCCGGCTGTGAGGAGCGGGGCCGCATGAAGCGCGGGCTCTGGTTCGTCGCCGGGGCCGGGACCGCCGTCTACGTGATGGTCCGCGGTCGCCGGGCGGCCGAGGTGTTCACGGTCGACGGCCTCAAGGACCGGCTCGGCGCACTCGAGACCGGGGCCCGGATGTTCCGCGACGAGGTCGCCCAGGGGCAGGCCGACAAGGAATCGGAGTTGCGCGAGAAGCTCGGGCTCGTGCCTCATGGAAGACCAGAGCTGGAGGGCGGACGGCACAGGGCCGTCGCACCGGCGCACCCCGAACCAGAAGAGGAAGGCAGCACCTGATGGACACCGCGGAGATTCGCCGGCGGTTCGTCGCGCACTTCGAGCGCGACGGCCACACCCCGGTGCCCTCGGCATCGCTGCTGCTCGACGACCCGAACCTGCTGTTCGTCAACGCCGGCATGGTGCCGTTCAAGCCCTACTTCCTGGGCCAGGAGACCCCGCCGTACGACCGCGCGACCAGCGTGCAGAAGTGCGTGCGCACCCCCGACATCGAGGACGTCGGCAAGACCACGCGGCACGGCACGTTCTTCGAGATGTGCGGCAACTTCTCCTTCGGCGACTACTTCAAGGAGCACGCGATCGAGCTCGCGTGGGAGCTCGTCACCAAGCCGCAGTCCGACGGCGGCTGGGGCTTCGACGAGAGCAAGCTCTACCCGAGCGTCTACGTCGACGACCCGGAGGCGGTCGCGCTGTGGCGCAAGATCACCGGCCTGCCCGACGACCGGATCGCGCGGCTCGGCAAGGCCGAGAACTACTGGTCGATGGGCGTTCCCGGCCCCGGCGGCCCGTGCTCGGAGATCCTGATCGACCGTGGCCCGGCGTACGGCGCCGACGGCGACTTCTCCGCCGAGGACCGCTACCTGGAGTTCTGGAACCTCGTCTTCATGCAGGACGAGCTGAGCGCGGTGCGTTCCAAGGTCGACTTCGACATCGCCGGCTCGCTGCCGAAGAAGAACATCGACACCGGCATGGGTCTCGAGCGCGTCGCGTTCATGACCCAGGGCGTCGAGAACATGTACGAGATCGACGTGATGTTCCCGGTCATCCAGATGGCCGAGCAGCTCACCGGTCGTCGCTACGGCGCCGACCACGAGGACGACGTGCGCTTCCGGGTCGTCGCCGACCACGTCCGCAGCTCGATGATGCTGATCGCCGACGGTGTCACGCCCGGCAACGAGGCGCGCGGCTACGTGCTGCGACGCCTCCTGCGCCGTGCGGTCCGCTCGGTGCGACTGCTCGGCTACGAGGACCCGGCGCTGCCCGAGCTCTTCCCGGTCAGCCGCGACAAGATGGGCGAGACCTACGCCGAGCTGCACACCGACTGGGAGCGGATCTCGCGGGTCGCGTACGCCGAGGAGGAGGCGTTCCGCAAGACGCTCCAGTCCGGCACGCAGATCTTCGACCTGGCCGCCCAGGACGTGAAGAAGGCCGGAGCGACCACGCTCTCCGGCGACAAGGCGTTCGCGCTGCACGACACCTACGGCTTCCCGATCGACCTGACCCTCGAGATGGCGTCCGAGGCGGGCCTGGCGGTCGACGAGCAGGGCTTCCGCGCGCTGATGGCCGAGCAGCGCGAGCGCGCGAAGGCGGACGCCCGCGCGAAGCGCGGCCAGCACGCCGACACCGGTGTCTACCGCACCGTCCTCGACGAGCACGGACCCACCGACTGGCGCGCCTACGAGACGCTCGAGACCGAGTCCAACGCCCTCGCGCTGCTGATCGGCGGCGCTCCGGCGGCGTCGCTGACCGCGGGCGACGTCGGTGAGCTGGTGCTCGACCGCACCCCGTTCTACGCCGAGTCCGGCGGCCAGGCGGCCGACGCCGGCACCATCGAGTTCGACGGCGGCCGGCTCGAGGTGCTCGACGTCCAGCGCCCGGTGCGCGGTCTCGTCGTCCACCAGGTCCGGGTCGTCGACGGCGAGTTCACGCCGGGCGACCACGTCCTGCACGCGCGGGTCGACCCCGAGTGGCGCACCGGCGCCCGGCAGGCGCACTCCGGCACCCACGTCGTGCACGCCGCGCTGCGCGAGGTGCTCGGTCCCTCCGCGCTGCAGTCCGGCTCCTACAACCGGCCCGGCTACCTGCGCCTCGACTTCGGCTGGACCACCGGCCTGTCGCCGGAGCAGGTGCGCGACATCGAGCAGGTCTCCAACCAGGCGCTGCGCGCCGACCTGCCCGTCGGCTGGCAGTACATGACGCTGTCCGAGGCCAAGGAGTGGGGCGCGATCGCGCTCTTCGGCGAGACCTACGACGACACCAAGGTCCGCGTCGTCGAGATCGGCGGACCCTGGTCGCGCGAGCTCTGCGGTGGCACGCACGTCGACCACTCCTCGCAGATCGGCACCGTC
Source organism: uncultured Actinomycetota bacterium (assembly GCA_963696245.1). GTDB lineage: Bacteria > Actinomycetota > Actinomycetes > Propionibacteriales > Nocardioidaceae > Nocardioides. Next base: position 85,928 of record CAVOJM010000009.1, on the reverse strand, counting down.
GTCATCACCGGCGAGTCGTCGGTCGGCTCCGGTAACCGCCGGATCGAGGCGTTCACGGGCGTCGAGGGCTTCGCCTACCTCGCCCGCGAGCGTGACGTCGTCGCCCAGCTCACCGGTCTGCTCAAGACCCAGCCCGACGACCTGGTCGGTCGGGTCGGCGACCTGGTCGAGCGGCTCAGAGCGCCGAGAAGGAGATCGAGAGGGCGCGGGCGAGCCAGCTGCTCGCCGGCGCCGGCACGCTCGCGGCCGGCGCGACGAAGGTCGGCCCGGTCAACGTGGTCGCCCACCGTGCCGACGGTGTCGGCGGCGGCGACGTACGCACCCTCGCGCTCGACGTCCGCGGCCGGCTGCCGCAGGGCGAGCCGGGTGTCGTGGTCGTCATCGGTGCGGCCGACGACAAGGTCTCGGTGGTCGCGGCGGTCAACGACGACGCGCGGGCCCGCGGCCTGAGCGCCAACGACCTGGTCCGCGCGGTCGGCCCGCTGGTCGGCGGCAAGGGCGGCGGCAAGGACGACGTCGCCCAGGGCGGCGGCACCGACGCCTCCCGGATCGACGAGGCCATCGCCCTCGTGACGGCCGAGGTCGGCCGCGTCGCGGCGGGCTGATGCGCCACGGCGTACGGCTCGGCATCGACCCCGGGGACGCCCGGATCGGGGTCGCGCGCAGCGACCCGTCCGGCTTCCTCGCGACGCCGGTCGAGACCGTGCGCCGCGGCAAGGGCGACCTGGCCCGGATCGCGGCGATCCTGGCCGCCGAGCAGGCCGAGAGCACGGTCGTCGAGGTGGTCGTCGGGCTGCCCCGGTCGCTGTCCGGAGGCGAGGGGCCGGCGGCGCTCAAGGTGCGCGAGTTCGCCGCCGCGCTGGCCCGCGGGTGGCGCCGGTCCCGGTGCGGCTGGTCGACGAGCGGATGACCACCGTGTCCGCGGAGGCTATGCTGCGCGACCGAGGCCGCAAGGGGGGCAAGCGGCGGGCCGTGGTCGACCAGGCAGCCGCCGTCCTCATCCTGCAGCACGCACTGGACACCGAACGCGCCACGGGGGCCGCGCCGGGCGAGATCGTCGAGGAGACGTAGATGAGCGACGAGCAGGACCCCACCCGGGACGACGAGACGGCGTACGACGACAGCGTGCCGTTCGACGAGGAGCCGGCCAACGAGCCGGGTCGGCGTCGCGGCACCAAGCGCCGCAGCGTGCCCGGCTGCATCGCCGTGCTGGTGGCCCTCGCGATCATCGTCGGTGGCTTCTACTTCGTCGTCACGTGGGGGATGGGCGTCCTCAAGGACCAGTTCGACTCCGCCGACGACTACCCGGGACCCGGGCACGGCCGGGTCAGCTTCGAGGTCGACGAGGGCGACACCATCGCCCAGATGGGTCGCAACCTGAAGGCCGCCGGTGTGGTCGCCTCGGTCGAGGCCTTCACCGACGCGGCGGCCGCCAACGAGGACTCGACCAAGATCCAGGTCGGCTTCTATCCCCTGAAGAAGGAGATGGCCGCCGACGACGTCGTCGAGATCCTCGTCGACCCCGACAACCAGGTGAAGAACACCGTCACCATCCCCGAGGGCCTGCGCGCGGTCGACATCATCGCGATCCTCGCGAAGAAGACGAAGTTCTCCAAGGAGGACTTCCAGAAGGTCGTCGACAACCCCGACGCACTGGGCCTGCCCGACTACGCCGACGGCAACGCCGAGGGCTACCTGTTCCCGGCGACCTACGACTTCGGTCCGACGGCGACGCCGACCACGATGCTCACGGCGATGGTCGACCGCTGGCGTCAGGCCGCGGACGACGCCGACCTCGAGAGCGCGGCCGCCGACCTCGGCTACACGCCCGCCGAGCTGATGACGGTCGCCAGCCTGGTCGCAGGCCGAGGGTCGGGGCAACGACATGCCCAAGATCGCGCGGGTGATCTACAACCGGCTCGAGACCTCGACACCGAGACCACCACGCCGGCTGCTGCAGATCGACGCGACGGTCAACTACGCGCTCGGCCGGTCGCTGATCGCCGTGCCGACCGAGGAGAGATCGACTCGGTCGTCGACTCGCCGTACAACACCTACGCGCAGACCCGGGCCTGCCGCCGGGCCCGATCGAGGCGCCCGGCGACGAGGCGATCGCCGCGGCCGCGCACCCGGCCGACGGCGCCTGGTTCTTCTACGTCACGGTCAACCTCAAGACCGGCGAGACCAAGTTCACCGACGACTACCAGCGAGTTCCTCCAGTTCAAGCAGGAGCTGCCGGACTACTGCGAGACCAGTCCGACGGCTGCTAGGCCGCCGATGAGGTGCGCCGTCCTGGGTGACCCGATCGCCCACTCGCTGTCGCCGACCCTGCACCGGGCGGGATACGTGGCGACCGGGCTCGACTGGGACGTACGACGCCGTCCGGGTGCCCGAGGCCGGGTTCGAGGACTTCGTGCTCGGTCTGGGGGCGGGCTGGCGCGGGCTGTCGCTGACCATGCCGCTCAAGCGCCGGGCGATCCCGCTGGCTCGCACGGTGACCGAGCGGGCGATGCTCGCAGGTGCCGCCAACACGCTCGTCCTCGAGGACGGCCACGTGGTGCTGGCCGACAACACCGACCTGCCGGGGGCGTCGGCCGCCGTCCGGGAGCGGTACGACGGCCCGGTGACCGCCGCGACCGTGCTCGGCGGCGGCGCCACCGCCGCCTCGACCGGGCTGGCCCTGGTCGAGCTCGGTGCGCGCCGGGTGCGACTGCTGGCCCGCACGCCCGAGCGGGCCGCCGAGGCGGCGGCCGTGATCGCCGCCCACCCCGCCGCTCCGGCCGTCGAGGTCGGGACCCTCGCCGAGGGACGCGTCGACGGCGAGGTGGTCGTCTCGACGATCCCGGCGGCCGCCCAGGACGATGCGCTGGTCGCGCGCTGCGCCGACGCACCGGTCGTCTTCGAGGTGATCTACGACCCGTGGCCGACGCCGCTGGCGGCAGCCGTCGGCGACCGGGTGCTGGTCAGCGGGCTCGACCTGCTCGTGCACCAGGCGGTCCTCCAGTTCGAGCTCTTCACCGGCGTCCCGGGTCCGCTGGCCGCGATGCGCGCCGCCGGCGAGGAGGCGCTGGCGGCGCGTCGGGCCGACGGGTGAACCTCGACCCGGCGGCGGCGCTGCTCGGCCTGCTGCTGTGCGGCAACGCCGGCCTGTTCGTCCCGGCGCTGATCGCCCGGATCCCGGAGCACGACCCGCCCGCCTACGGCGCGGTCGCCGCCCGACCGCACCTCGCGGTGATCAGTGCCCTGGCTCGCCGGCATCGCGGGCGCGCTCGTCGGCGCGGTGACCGGGCTCGACTGGCCGCTCCTGCTCCTGCTGCCGCTGGTGCCGGTCTCGGTCGCGCTCGCGGTGGTCGACCTGCACACCCACCTGCTGCCGACCGCCGTGGTGCGCCCGGTCCGATCGGCGTCGTGCTGCTCGGCGCTGCCAGCGCGCTGCTCGACGACGACCTGCCCGCGCTCGGCCGGGCGGCGATCGGCGGACTGGTCGTGTTCGCGTTCTTCCACGCGCTCTGGTGGATCCACGCCGCGGGGATGGGGTACGGCGACGTCCGGCTCTCCGCGGTGCTCGGCTTCGCCCTCGGCTACCTCGGGCTGGGCGGAGCTGGTGATCGGCATCTACGGGGCGTTCCTGGTCTTCGGGCTCGGTGGCCTCGCGGTCGCGCTGGTCCGGTGGGACCGGTCCCGGCTGAAGGCGGCCTACCCGTTCGGGCCGTTCCTGCTCGCGGGTGCGCTGGCGGGCGTCGTGGTCGGCCAGCCGCTGTGGAGCCATCTCGCGACCGGGTGAGCCGTCCGGCCCGCCGTACGCCGTGAAAGACTGGTCCCATGCTGCGTTGGCTCACCGCGGGCGAGTCCCACGGCCCGTCCCTGGTCGCGATCCTCGAGGGGCTGCCCGCCCACGTCCGGGTGACGTCCGACGACATCGGCGACGCCCTGGCCCGCCGCCGGCTCGGCTACGGCCGCGGCGCCCGGATGAAGTTCGAGCAGGACGAGGTGACCCTGGTCGGCGGCGTCCGGCACGGCGAGACCCAGGGCGGCCCGGTCGCGATCCAGGTCGGCAACACCGAGTGGCCCAAGTGGGAGAAGGTCATGTCGGCCGACCCGGTCGACCCGGTCGAGCTGGAGGCGATGGCCCGCAACGCGCCGCTGACCCGCCCGCGCCCCGGCCACGCCGACCTGGCCGGCATGCAGAAGTACGACTTCGACGACGCCCGCCCGATCCTCGAGCGTGCCTCGGCCCGCGAGACCGCCGCCCGCGTCGCGCTCGGCCGGGTGGCCTCCAACTTCCTCGAGCAGGCCGTCGGCGCCCGGATCGTCTCCCACGTCATCGAGCTCGGCGGCGTACGCGCCCCGGCCGGGCTGTGGCCCGAGCCCGACGACGTCGCCCGCCTCGACGACGACGAGGTGCGCTGCCTCGACGCCGACACCAGCAAGCAGATGGTCGAGCGGATCGACCAGGCCCACAAGGACGGCGACACCCTCGGCGGCGTCGTCGAGGTGGTCGTCCACGGGCTGCCGCCGGGCCTCGGCTCGCACGTGCACTGGGACCGGCGCCTCGACTCCCGGCTGGCCGGTGCCCTGATGGGCATCCAGGCGATCAAGGGCGTCGAGGTCGGCGACGGCTTCGAGCTCGCGGCGACGCCCGGCTCGCTCGCCCACGACGAGATCGTCCCGACCCCGGAGGGCATCCGGCGGGTCAGCGGCCGCTCCGGCGGCACCGAGGGCGGCATGACCACCGGCGAGATCCTGCGGGTCCGGGCCGCGATGAAGCCGATCGCCACCGTCCCGCGCGCGCTGCGCACCGTCGACCTCGCCACCGGCGAGGCGACGGTCGCCCACCACCAGCGCTCCGACGTGTGCGCGGTCCCGGCCGCCGGCATCGTCGCCGAGGCGATGGTCGCGCTGGTGCTGGCCGACGCCGTGCTGGAGAAGTTCGGCGGCGACTCGGTCCAGGAGACCCGGCGCAACGCCGAGTCCTACCTCGACACCCTGCGGTTCAAGTGACCGTCGTGCTGGTCGGCCCGATGGGGGCCGGCAAGACCACGGTCGCCGGGCTGCTCGCCGACCGGTGGGGCACGACGGTGCGCGACACCGACCACGACGTCGAGGCCGCCGAGGGGCGCACGATCTCCGACATCTTCGTCGACTCCGGCGAGGCGACGTTCCGCGCGCTGGAGCGGGCCGCGGTCGCCGAGGCGCTGGCCACCCACGACGGCGTGCTCGCGCTGGGCGGGGGAGCGGTGCTCGACCCCGGCACCCGCGAGCTGCTGGCCGGCCACGACGTGGTCTTCCTGCGCGTCGGCCTCTCCGACGCGGTGAAGCGGGTCGGGCTCGGCTCGTCGCGCCCGATGCTGCTCGGCAACGTCCGCGAGCCGGATCAAGGCGCTGCTCGACGAGCGCACCCCGGTCTACGAGTCGGTCGCGACCCTCGTCGTCGACACCGACGGGCGCAGCGCGGCCGAGGTCGCGGACGAGATCGCGGCGGCCCTCACCCACACGGCGGACAGGATGAGCGACACGACGATCCGGGTCGCCGGCCCGGCGCCGTACGACGTCGTGGTCGGTCACGACCTCGCCGACCGGCTGCCGCCCCTGCTCGGCGTCGGGCGTCACCCGGTCGCGGTGGTGCACCCGCAGAGCCTCGACGCGTCGGTCGTCGCGGCAGCGCTCGGTGACTACGACGTCCTCGACCTGCCGATCCCCGACGGCGAGGCCGCCAAGACCGCGGCGGTCGCCGCGACCTGCTGGGAGGCGCTCGGCGAGGCCGGCTTCACCCGCTCCGACGCCGTCGTCACGTTCGGCGGCGGCGCCACCACCGACCTCGGTGGCTTCGTGGCCGCGACCTGGCTGCGCGGCGTCCGGGTCGTGCACGTGCCGACCACGCTGCTGGGCATGGTCGACGCGGCGGTCGGCGGCAAGACCGGCATCAACACCGGCGCCGGCAAGAACCTCGTCGGCTCGTTCCACGAGCCGGCCGGCGTGCTCTGCGACCTCGCCACCCTGGCGACCCTGCCGCGGGCCGAGCTGGTCGCCGGGCTCGGCGAGGTCATCAAGTGCGGCTTCATCGCCGACCCGGCGATCCTCGACCTGGTCGAGCGCACCGAGCCCGAGGCTCTCACCGCCGACTCACCGGAGCTGCGCGAGCTGGTCGAGCGCGCGATCCGGGTCAAGGCCGACGTCGTCGCCGGCGACCTCAAGGAGACCGGCGGCGCCGACGGCCACCCCGGCCGCGAGGTGCTCAACTACGGCCACACCCTGGCGCACGCGATCGAGCGTCACGAGGACTACCGGCATCCGCCACGGCGAGGCGGTCGCGATCGGGTGCGTCTACGTCGCCGAGCTGGCCGCCCGCGCCGGCAGCCTCGACCCCGCCGTGGTCGCCCGGCACCACAGCGCCTTCGGCCGCGTCGGGCTGCCCACGTCGTACGACGGCGCCGCGTTCGACGACCTGCACGCGGCCATGAAGGTCGACAAGAAGTCGCGGGGCTCCCAGCTGCGCTTCGTGGTGCTCGCCGACCTGGCCCGGCCCACCGTGCTCGCCGGGCCGTCCGAGGCCGACCTGCGCGCGGCCTACGCCGCCATCTCCGGGGCCACTCCGGCGATCGGAGGACCTTCGTGACTGTCCTCGTCCTCAACGGACCCAACCTCGGCCGGCTCGGCCAGCGCCAGCCCGAGATCTACGGCACCACGACCCACGCCGAGCTCGCCGAGCTCTGCGTCGGGTGGGGCCGCGAGCTCGGCCTCGAGGTCGAGGTGCGCCAGACCAACCACGAGGGCGAGATGCTCGACTGGCTCAACGCCGCCGCCGACGACGCCAGCCCGGTCGTGCTCAACGCCGCCGCCTGGACGCACTACTCCTACGCGATCTTCGACGCCTGCGCCCAGCTGATCGCCCCGCTGGTGGAGGTGCACATCTCCGACCCCCACCAGCGCCCCGAGGAGTTCCGCCACACCTCGGTCGTCACGCCGTACGCCGTCGAGGTGATCGCCGGCCACGGCATCGACGGCTACCGGATGGCGCTCGAGGTCATCGCCCGCTGCCTGAGCGTCGAGGCGTGCCCAGCCAGGTCAGCGACGCCGACTCGAAGCCGTTGAACCCGAGCGCGGCGCCCGAGGTCTGGGTGACCGTGGCGGTGACGAACTCGCCGGCGTTCAGCTTGACCACGCAGGTCGCGTTGACGAACGTCGCGAGCGTGGCGCTGGCCGAGGGTCGACGGTCGAAGCAGGCCGGGTTCGAGTTGCTGCCGTTGATCGCGATGGCGACCGTGCGGACGCCGGTGGCGTTGCCGTTGAAGCCGAGCGAGACGTGGGCCAGGTAGAGACCGCTGACCGGAGCGACCAGCTTGGTGCCCTCGGCCGGGTCGTACATCGAGGCGACGGTCTCGTACTGCTGGCCGGAGCCCCAGTTGACCGTCGTGACCGTGGTGGTCCGGGATCGAGGCCGCGGACCCGACGATCCGGACCGCCGGGATCACGGCGATCTCCGGGATGCCGACCGTGTCGCGGCCGAGCTGCGGGTTGGGGTAGGTGCCGGTCAGGTCGCCGCCAGCCGGTACGCCGTTGATCGTGGCGTCGTCACCGGGCGTCGCCCTGGGGCCGGCGCGCTCGGGAGCCCCGGCCGGTCGCGCCGGTCTTGCCCTTCAGGGCGGTCCGCGCCTTCTTGCTCAGGTCCTTGGTCTCGATGGAGCCGTCCTTGATCTGCTTGCCGGTGATCAGCTTCCCGGCCTGTCGCGCCGCGTCGGTCGCCATCGCCGGCCCGTTGAGGGCGACGAAGAGCGCGAGGATGCCGATGGTGATGCCGAGCCATTGCCGCTTGAGAGTCGTCATCGGTCGACGGTAGAAGACCCGTCTGCCAACCGGTATGGCCCGTTCGGGGTGGACTGGACCGCCACGGGTGGAACCGATCGGGGGTCGTCCGCGTCCGACCCGCCATGAGCGCACAGATGACGCTGAGCGTCCGCAGCATCCTGCTCACGGCCGTGGTGGTCCTGGCCCTCGTGGTCGCCTACCTCCTCGGCAGCAGCGGTGGTGGTCGGGCCAACGCAGCCGACGACGAGACGGCCTCGGCAAGCCCCGAGCACCGGGTGCTGACCATGAGCGGGACGGGCGAGGCCACGGCCGTGCCCGACGAGCTCTCCTTCGCGGTCGCGGTCAGCCTGACCCGCGACGACCTCGACACGGCGCTCGACGACGCCAACGCGACCATGGAGCGGGTGCTCGCGTCGCAGTCGGACCACGACGTCGCGAAGTCCGACGTGCAGACCACGGGTCTGTCGATGACCCCGGTCTACGACTACCACCAGTACGGCCCGCCGACGATCCGCGGCTACCGCGTCTCCCAGCGAGCGCGGGTCCTCGTCCAGGACCTGAAGCAGGGCGGAGCCGCCGTCAGCGCCGCGGTCGTGGCCGGTGGCAACGACGTCCGGGTCAGCGACATCCGGCTGCTGGTCGGCGACACCGACGCCGTGATGGCCGAGGCGCGGGACGCAGCGGTCGCCGAGGCGAAGGCCAAGGCCGCAGCAGTACGCCGAGGCCTCGGGCCAGGACCTCGGCGAGGTGCTGACGCTCCGCGAGGTGCACGCGAGCCGGTGCCGACCCCGACGGCCAGCGCCGCACGCGGCGCGATGGCCTACGACAGTGCTGTGATGGGGTTGTCGAAGACGCCGATCCGGGCCGGCAAGGAGACCGGCAAGGTGACCGTGCAGATCGTGTGGAGCCTGGCCTGAGGGCTGCCTGACGCTCTCGAGCGGCTCGGCAGTTCGGCAGACCGCGCGGCTGCCGATAGACTCGGTCGCTGCTGCCCGGTCCGTCCGGGCCGGCACTCCGACTCTCGACGCAAGTAAGGCTGACACGCGCGCATGGCAACCACGAACGACCTGAAGAACGGCATGGTTCTCAACATCGAAGGCCAGCTCTGGGCCGTCATCGAGTTCCAGCACGTCAAGCCGGGCAAGGGTCCCGCCTTCGTGCGCACCAAGCTGAAGAACGTCGAGTCCAACAAGACCGTCGACAAGACCTTCAACGCCGGCACCAAGGTCGAGACCGCCACGGTCGACCGCCGCACGATGCAGTACCTCTACAACGACGGCTCGTCCTTCGTCTTCATGGACGTCTCCGACTACGAGCAGATCGAGATCGCGCCCGAGATCGTCGGCGGCAACGCCAACTTCCTCCTGGAGAACCAGGAGGCCGTCGTGGCCACCAACGAGGGTCGCGTGCTCTTCATCGAGCTGCCGGCCTCGGTCGAGCTGATCGTCACCTTCACCGAGCCCGGCCTCGCCGGCGACTCGGCCACCGGCCGCACCAAGCCGGCCACCCTCGAGACCGGTCACGAGATCCAGGTCCCGCTCTTCATCAACCAGGGCGAGAAGGTCAAGGTCGACACCCGCGACTCGTCCTACATGGGGCGCGTCAAGTCTTGAGCGCCCGTTCGAAGGCCCGCAAGCGCGCCCTGGACATCCTCTTCGCGTCCGACGTGCGCGGCGAGTCCGCGGTCGCGGCACTCGACTCGGCGATCGCCGATGGCGAGGGACCGACCAACGACTACACCGCGGTGCTCGTGCGCGGCGTGGTCGAGCACCAGGCCCGGCTCGACGAGCTGCTCTCGTCGTACTCCGAGGGCTGGACCCTCGACCGGATGCCCGCGGTCGACCGCAACGTGCTGCGCCTGGGCCTGTGGGAGCTGCTCTACGCCGACGACGTCCCGGACCACGTCGCGATCAGCGAGGCCATGGCCCTCGTGCAGGAGCTGTCCACCGACGAGTCGCCCCAGTTCGTCAACGGCATCCTCGGCAACCTGCAGCGCAACAAGGCCTCGCTCGACTGACGTCCCTTCCGTCCGCTTGACGTCTCCGGAATGCTGGAGCCATGAGCGAGCGTGAGGTCGACCTGGTCGTGATCGGCGCGGGTCCGGGCGGTGAAGCCCTCGGCAGCGGCGCGGCGAAGGCGGGCATCGAGGTCGTGGTCGTCGACCGGCACCTGGTCGGTGGTGAGTGTCCCTACTACGGGTGCATCCCGACCAAGATGATGGTGCGCGGCGCGGACGCCGTGGCCGAGGTACGCCGGGCCGCCGAGGTCGCGGGCGAGGCCACCATCGTCCCGGCGTGGTCCGTCGTGGCGCGTCGCATCGACGAGCAGGCCACGACCGGCTGGGACGACACGATCGCCGTCGACCGGCTTCGCGACGCCGGCGCGACCGTCCACCACGGGATCGCCCGCCTCGACGGCGTCGGTCGCGTGAGCGTCGAGGAGCCGGACGGCACCACCCACACCTACGCGACCCGGCGCGGCGTCGTGCTCAACACCGGCACCCGTCCCGCCGTCCCGCCCGTCGACGGGCTCGCGGACACGCCGTACTGGACCAACCGCGACGCCGTGCAGCTCAAGGAGCTCCCGGGCTCCCTGGTCGTCATCGGCGGCGGACCGATCGGCTGCGAGATGGCGCAGGTCTTCTCGCGCTTCGGCGTGCGGGTGACCGTTGTCCAGCACGGACCGCGACTGATCCCGGCCAACGAGCCGGAGGCCGCCGCGCTGCTCGCCGAGACCTTCGCCAACGAGGGGATCCGGGTGCTGACCGACGTCGAGCTGCAGAGCGCGGCGTACGCCGACGGCGCCTTCACCCTCGGCCTCGACACGGGGGAGACGCTGACCGCCGACAAGGTGCTGGTCGCGGCCGGCCGGACGCCCAACCTCGACGACGTCGGCCTGGAGACGGTCGGGCTCGACCCGAGCGCGCGGACCGTGACCGTCGACGAGTGGCTGCGCGTCGGTGAGAAGCTCTGGGCGATCGGCGACGTGACCGGCAAGGGCGTCGTTCACGCACGTCTCGATGTACCAGTCCGCGATCGCGCTGCGCGACATCCTCGGCCAGGGCGGCGCCGCTGCCCGCTACCACGCGCTGCCGCACGTGACGTTCACCGATCCCGAGGTCGGAGGCGTGGGCATCACCGAGCAGCAGGCGCGCGACGCAGGGCTCACGGTCCGCACCGGTTCGACCCAGCTGGAGAGCTCCTCACGGGGTTTCACCTACGGCCCCGGCGGGCACGGCCTGATCAAGGTCGTCGAGGACGCCGACCGTGGGGTGCTCGTCGGTGCGACCGCGATGGGACCCGCGGGCGGCGAGATCCTCGGCTTCCTCGCCGTCGCGGTCCACGCGGAGGTGCCGGTCGACACGCTCAGGACGATGATCTATGCCTACCCGACCTTCCACCGCGCCATCGAGTCCGCGCTCGCAGATCTCTCCTGACGGCGACTGGGTCGACTGGGTCGCCCGCGCGGGTCTGGTCGCGTACGGCGTCGTCTACGTGCTGATCGGCTGGCTCGCGATCCAGCTCGCGTTCGGTGACCGCTCCGGCGCGCCGTCCAGCTCCGGTGCGCTGCGCGAGCTCGCCCAGCAGCCGTTCGGCGGCGTGCTGATCTGGGTCGTCTCGCTCGGCATGTTCCTGCTCGCCCTGTGGCAGCTGATCGAGGCTGGCTTCGGGCACCGCGACGAGGAGGGCAAGAAGCGCCTCGTGAAGCGGCTCGCGTCGGCCGGCAAGGCCGTCGTCTACATCGTGATCGGCTACAGCGGGGTCAAGATCGCCATCGGCAGCGGCTCGTCCGGGAAGGGCGAGGAGACCTTCACCGCCAAGCTGATGAACCTCCCGGCCGGACAGCTCCTGGTCGCCGCCGTCGGGCTCGCGATCATCGGGTTCGGCGTCTACCAGATCTACCGGGCCTGGACCGAGGGCTTCGCCGACAAGCTCGACGGCGAGGGGCGCAGCGGCAAGAGCGGGACGGCGTACATCGCGTTCGGCAAGGCCGGCTACAGCGCCCGGGGCATCGCCTTCGTGATCGTCGGCGGCCTCTTCTGCTACGCAGCGATCACCCACGACGCCAAGAAGTCGGGCGGCCTCGACCAGGCGCTCTTCGAGATCCTCGACCAGCCGTTCGGACAGGTCCTGCTCGCACTCGTCGGCGTCGGCCTCGCGTGCTTCGGCCTGTTCACCTTCGCGCAGGCGCGGCACCTCTCCCGGTGACCGTCGACGTCGTGGTCCTCGGGCTCGGCCCCGGAGGCGAGTACGCCGCCCGCAAGCTCGCCGAGGCCGGGCTGGAGGTCGTCGGCGTCGAGAAGGAGCTGGTGGGCGGCGAGTGCCCGTTCTGGGGCTGCACGCCGTCCAAGCTGCTGGTCCACTCCGCGCATGCGCGCCAGGGGTGGCCTCGAGCCGCGGAGCGGATCCGCGAGGCCAATCACGACTGGACCGACGCCCAGCACGCCGTCCCGCTCGAGGCTGCGGGCGTGCGGATCGTCCGCGGTGAGGGCCGGCTGATCGGCCCGGGCCGCGTCGAGGTCGACGGCACGACGTACGACGCGCGCCTGGGCGTGGTGCTCGACACCGGGACCACCGCGGCCGTGCCACCGATCGAAGGACTGGCCGGCACGCCGTACTGGACCAACCGCGAGGTGATGCGGCAGACCGAGGCGCCGGAGTCGCTGGTCGTGCTCGGCGGCGGGCCGATCGGCTGCGAGCTGGCGCAGGCGGCCGCGAGGCTCGGCAGCCGGGTGACGCTGCTGGAGACCGCCGAGCGCATCCTCGGCCCCGAGGAGCCGGAAGCTGCCGGGGTCGTCGAGGCCGCACTGCGCCGCGACGGCGTCGATGTCCGCACCGGCGTCACCGTGAGCACGGTCGACCACGACGGCGCCTTCAGGCTCGCGCTCGACGACGGGACCGTCACTGCCGCCCACCTGCTGGTCGCGACCGGCCGCGACCTCAACCTCGCCGGGCTCGACGACACCGACCACGTGCCGACCGACGAGCGGATGCGTGCCGGGGAGAAGCTCTGGGCAGTCGGTGACATCACCGGCCACGGTGCCTTCACGCACGTCTCGATCTACCAGGCCCAGGTCGCCGTGCGTGACCTGCTCGGCGAGGACGGCCCGTGGGCCGACTACCGCGCCGTCAGCCGGGTCACCTTCACCGATCCCGAGGTGGGGTCGGTCGGGCTGACCGAGGACCAGGCCCGGGAAGCGGGCATCCGGGTCGCGGTCGGACACGCCCAGATCCCGAAGGCGAGCCGCGGCTGGATCGACGAGGCCGAGGGGATCGTCAAGGTCGTCGCCGACGCCGACCGGGGAGTGCTGGTCGGCGGCACCGTCGTCTCGCCGTACGGCGGGGAGGTGGTCGGTCTGCTCACGGCCGCGGTCCACGCGGAGATCCCGGTCGCGACGCTGCGGGGGATGCACTTCGCCTACCCGACCTTTCACCGCGCGATCGCCGCAGCGCTGGGTGACCTGGCGGGCTGAGACGTTTCGCGGTGCCTGCCGGGGGAGACATACCGGGAGTGACTGTCCTGTTGAGGCTCCGCGTCGTGATCGCCATCGCCATCGGCGGCATCCTGATCGGGGGCTGCTCGTCGTCCGACGGTGAGCCGAGCGCCGACTCGAGCCAGGCGGCTTCGGCGAGCGCGCCGACCGCCTCGCCTGCGAGCGCCGAGCCGGCTGAGTGCCAGGTCGAGGGCTTCGTCCCCCGAACGGCCATCGACCTGCAGCGCCAGCGGCCCGTGGTCGTCTACGCCCACGGGATCAGCCTCGCTCCCGGGAGCGCGATCGGCAGCAAGGCGCTGGATCTGAATCGCGCGGACGTCATCCGGCTGAGGGTGCGCGCGGACGACCCGAGCACGACGCTCACCGCGGCTGACCGGGCGCAGATCCTGGACTCCGGTGGCGGACCGATCGAGCACGGCGACATCGACGACGTCGTCTACGGCCGGATGCATCTCAAGAACACCGGGCCACACAACCGGAGCTATCTCGTCTACCGCGGCTCGAACCTCTACTCGGGCAGCTGGACCAAGCGAGTCTGCGGGGCGCCGTACAACGACGGGACCTCGGTCGACAAGATCACCGGCACCTACTCGACCCTGACCAAGATCGGCCCGGTCAAGGTCGCTGGTTGCGACGTGTCGGCCAGTGACTCTCGGATCGACCGTTACGCCGCACGTCGCGCCTGTCGAGACTTCTGAGCCTGGTCGGTGTGACCGGCCGTAATCGGGGGAAGAAGCACCGCAGCAGGACCCACCTGCCAGTTGAGGGAGGACACCGATGTCGCAGGACGCTTGGAGCTCGGGAGGCTCGCGACACGACGCCGACGACACCAGTGACCGGCTCTACACGCCCGAGGACTTCGCCGCCTACGCCGCGCGTCGCGAGTCCCGCCCGGACGGTGCCGGCGCTCGTGACCCGCTGACCGACCCGCTGACGGACCCGCTGGTCGACCCGCTGGTCGAGGCCGCTGCCGAGCCGCCCGAGCCGCTCGCTCCGTCCCAGCCGACCAGCCCGCCCCCGGCGTACCGCCCGACCACGCCGCCGCCCGTCGGACCCCCGCCGAGCGCCCCGCCGGCCGCGCCGCTCGTGCTGGCGCCGACGGCCCAGGCGCCCGTCGAGGTGCCGGCCGAAGCTCCGACCGAGGCCGAGGGGGAGGTACGCCGGTTCATGTCCGCGACCGACTTCCTCGACCGTCGTGACGCCGACCAGGAGCACGGCCCGGCGACCTGGGGCTGGCGCGGCAAGATGCGCAAGTGGAGTGGTGGCCTGATCACTCCTCGGATGGGGCCCGACGAGCTCGCCTACGAGCTCGACCGGCAGTCGATCCAGCGTGACTTCGACGGCCCGCGCACGATCGCCTTCATCAACCCCAAGGGCGGCGCCGCGAAGACCACCGGCGTGCTCGCAGCGGGCTACACGTTCGGCACCGTGCGTGGTGGCGGCGTGGTCGCCTGGGACAACAACGAGACCCGCGGCACCCTCGGCATCCGGGGCACCCGCAGCACCCACCGCAACACCACCCGCGAGCTGCTCGAGGACCTCGAGCGGTTCACCGACGTCTACCAGTCGCGGATCGGTGACCTCGGGGCGTTCGTCCGCTCGCAGGGCGATGCCCACTTCGACGTGCTCGCCTCCGACGAGCGGCCGGACGTGACCGGGACGATCCGGGCCCAGGACTTCGACGCGGTCCACAAGCTGCTCGAGCGCTTCTACCGGGTCATCCTGATCGACACCGGCAACAACATGCGCGCCGAGAACTGGCTGGCCGCCGCCGGTGCCGCCGACCTCCTGGTGGTGACCAGCACGGTCCGCGAGGACACCGGCTACAGCGGCCTGTGGATGCTCGACGCCCTGCAGGACGCGGGCTACCAGAACCTGAAGTACAAGACCGTCACGATCCTCTCGGACCCGTCGGCGAAGGTCGACGCCAAGCTCGCCGCCGACCTGGTCGAGGTCTACCAGCAGCGCACCCGCGGGGTCTACCGCGTGCCCTACGACCCGGCGTTGGTCGCCGGCTCGGTGGTGCCCTACAACCAGCTCTCGCAGCACACCCGGATGCAGTGGCTCAAGGCCTGCGCCGGGATGGCCGCGGCGCTCTGACCCGGCTCTACCGCACGGCCCAGACCCGCTGACCCGGCTCTTCCGCTCGCTCGACCCGAGCGGACGGGCCGGGTCGGTGTCTTCTCGGCGTGCACCAGAGCCGGATCAGCTCTTGGCGGCGCCCCAGCCGTGCCACTTCTCCACGGTCAGCCAGCAGCTGGTGCGCGGGCTCTCGCGGTCGGGATACGGAGACCCGCCGTAGTGGGTGCTCAGCCGGTCGATGTCGGCCAGTCCGTCGTCCGCGACCAGCCCCTCGACCCGGCCGATCAGGGAGACGTGGGTGTACCAGCTGTTCTCGTCGAGGACCGTCAGGGTGACCCGCGGGTCACGCCGGAGGTGCTGGAGGCGGACCCGGGTGTCGTCCATGTTCAGCAGCACCCGGTCGTCGTCCTCGAGGAGGTACCAGGTCGCGACCGAGATCGGCTGGCCGTCGGAGCGCAGCGTCGTGACCACCGCCGGGTTGGGCTTGAGCAGCAGTGCTCGTACGTCGTCGGGAAACGGGAGCTCGGGCATGGATCCTCCTGATGTCGGGTTGTGTCCACCGTAGGAGTACCCATCGATCGAGAGGTCCCACCACCGTGCGTGCAGTCGTCTACCGCGAGACCGGTCCGTCGTCCGTCCTGGAGGTCGTCGAGCGCGACCTGCCCGAGCCCGGCCCGGGCGAGGTCCGGGTGCGGGTGGTCCGCTCCGGCGTGAACCCGACCGACTGGAAGTTCCGGGCCGGGACGATGGCGGGCTGGGACGAGGTGGTCCCCGGTCAGGACGGCTCCGGCGTCGTCGACGCGGTCGGGCCGGACGTCGCGGAGTACGCCGTGGGCGATCGGGTGTGGCTGGTGCTGGCGCAGCACGGCCGGCCCTACGGCACTGCCGCCGAGTTCACCGTCCAGCCGGTCGAGCGGGTCGCGCACCTCGCGGACGCGGCGTCGTACGACCTCGGCGCGAGCCTCGGAGTGCCCGCGGTGACCGCCCACCGCGCGCTGACCGCGGCCGAGGACGGCCCGAGCCGCCTGGGTCCGGGCACCCTGGCCGGCCGCGTCGTCCTGGTGGCCGGGGGAGCGGGCGCTGTCGGCAACGCGGCGATCCAGCTGGCCCGCTGGTCCGGCGCGACGGTCATCACGACCGTCAGCAGCGAGGAGAAGGCCGTCCTCGCGCGGGCGGCCGGTGCCCACCACGTCGTCAACTACCGCGAGACCGACGCCACGGCCGCCATCAGGGAGATCGCACCCGACGGCGTGGACATCGCCGTCGAGGTCGCGCCCGCCCAGAACATCGGCATCGACCTGGACGTCGTCAAGGTGCACGGCCTGGTCTCGATCTACGCCAACAACGGCGGCGACGAGCTGACCATGCCGTTGCGGGCGGCGTTCGGCAAGAACCTGCGCTTCCAGTTCCTGATCCTCTACACGCTGCACGCGCACCTCGTGCGAGCCGCTGTCGACGACGTCAACGCGGCCGTCGCCGCCGGATCGCTCCGCGTGGGCGAGGACGCCGGCCTGCCGCTGCACCACGTCCCGCTGGAGCGGACGGCCTCGGCCCATGACGCCGTCGAGGCCGGCACGGTCGGGAAGGTGCTGCTCGACGTCACCGAGGCGTAAGACGCAGACGCGTCGCGCTCAGGCAGCGCGTGGTTGAGTTGAGCCATGGCAAAGCCGTTGTGGGTGGTCGCAGGTGTGGTGGTCGTGCTCGTGGGGCTGCTCTGGACCCTGCAGGGACTCGACGTCGTCAAGGGCAGCTCGATGAGCGGTACGACGACCTGGTCGATCATCGGACCGATCGTGCTGGTCGTCGGTGTGGTCCTCATGTCGGTCGGCATCCGTGGGCGTCGACCCTGACGGCGCGCCGGTCGGCCGACGGGTCGTCCTCGGGCTGATCGGCCTCGGTGCCGTCGGCGTCGTCGCCGGCGCCTCGGTGCAGGACGGGCTGAGCCGGTTCCTCGCCCCGGTCACCATGAACGACCCGACCGGGCTCACCACGCTGGTCCCGCTCGGCAACACGTTCCGCTACTACTCGGTGACCGGCACCGTCGAGCCGCGCGACGCCACGACGTACGCCCTCAAGGTCTTCGGCCGGGTCGACCACCCGTCACCTACTCGCTCGCGGACCTCCAGGCGCTGCCGCAGGTCCACATGACCTGGGACTTCCAGTGCGTCACCGGCTGGCACGTGCCCGACGTGCCGTGGACCGGCGTCCGGCTCTCCTCGATCCTCGACCTGGCGGGCCCGACGGCGGAGGCGGCTGCGGTCCGCTTCCGATCCTTCGACGGCGTGTACGCCGAGAACATGACGCTCGACCAGGCGCGGGCCGACGACGTGATCGTCGCCCTGCAGATGTACGGCAAGCCGGTGACCCACGACCACGGCGGGCCGGTGCGGATCTACTCCGCCTCCATGTACGGCTACAAGAGCACCAAGTGGCTCTCCGAGATCGAGCTGGTGCAGCGCAACCTCCCGGGCTACTGGGAGGACCGCGGCTATCCGCTGGACGGGATCATCGGTGAGTGACTCCGAGGCGGTGTCGCTGCCGCGCTTCACCTCCACCGAGCGGCTCGTGCACCGGGTCGTGGCGATCCTGATGGGCATCTGCCTGGTGACCGCGTTCGTGCTCTACAACGGCTCGATCATGCTGGCCGTCGGTCACCGTCACCTGGTCGAGACGATCCACGTCTGGAGCGGGCTCGCGCTGCCGGTGCCGATGCTGCTGGGCGCGCTGTCGGCGGCCTACCGCGTCGACGTACGCCGCCTCAACCGGGTGACCTCCGCCGACTGGCAGTGGCTGCGGTCGCGGACCCGCCGAGACGGCCGGATCCGGGTCGGGAAGTTCAACGCCGGGCAGAAGGTCAACGCCTGGCTGGTCGCCGGCTCGACCGTCGTGCTGCTCGGCACCGGCTCGATCATGTACTGGACCGGGCTGGTGCAGCTGTCCTGGCGATCGGGCGCGACGTTCGTGCACGACTGGTTCGCGCTCGGCCTCGGGCTCCTGGTGATCGGCCACATCGCCTTCGCCGTGCGCGACCCCGAGGCACGACGGGGCATGCGCACCGGCACCGTCTCGACCCGGTGGGCGCGCAAGGAGCACCCGGCGTGGGCGGACGAGCTGGAGGACTCGTCCAGCGGTTGAGAAACGCCGGTGCCGGTTCGCCGACGCGGTCGACGCGGAGGTAAGGTCACACCCGATCGACATCCTTTAACGAGCCGTCCTGTGAGGCGGAGAAGGAGGTCCGAGGCAGTTGCCTGCGCACCCTCAGGACGTACCCATTCCTGGCCCCACCCGCGTCGTTCTCGACGCCGGTGACATCACCCGGGCGTTGACCCGCATCGCGCACGAGATCCTCGAGCGCAACAAGGGCGCCGACGATCTCGTCCTCCTCGGCATCCCCAGCCGCGGGGTCCCGCTCGCGCGCCGGATCGCCGAGCGGATCGCCTCCGTCGAGGGGTACGACGTGCCTGTCGGGTCGCTCGACGTGACGATGTACCGCGACGACCTGCGGATGAAGCCGGCCCGGGCGCTCCTGCCGACCGACATCCCGGCCGGTGGCATCGACGGCAAGGTCGTGGTGCTCGTCGACGACGTGCTCTTCTCCGGCCGCACCATCCGCGCCGCGCTCGACGCCCTCAACGACATCGGCCGGCCCACCGCCGTCCGTCTCGCGGTCCTCGTCGACCGGGGCCACCGCGAGCTGCCGATCCGCGCCGACTTCGTCGGCAAGAACCTCCCGACCTCCCTGGTCGAGCGGGTGAAGGTGAACCTCGCGGGCGTCGACGAGATCGACGCCGTGACGATCCAGGGAGTCGGCTCCGAAGGAGGGTCCCAGTGAAGCGACACCTGCTGAGCGCGGCCGATCTCAGCCGCGACGACGCCGAGCTGGTCCTGTCGACCGCGGCCGAGCTCCGCGAGCTGGCCGACCGGCCGATCAAGAAGCTGCCCGCGCTGCGCGGTCGTACCGTGGTCAACCTCTTCTTCGAGGACTCCACCCGCACCCGCATCTCCTTCGAGGCGGCGGCCAAGCGGCTGAGTGCCGACGTCATCAACTTCTCCGCGAAGGGCTCGAGCCTCTCCAAGGGCGAGAGCCTCAAGGACACCGCGCTGACGCTCGAGGCGATGGGCGCCGACGCGGTCGTCGTACGCCACGGCGCCAGCGGCGCGCCGCACCGCCTCGCCCACTCCGGCTGGGTCCGCTCCAGCGTGGTCAACGCCGGTGACGGCACCCACGAGCACCCCACCCAGGCGCTGCTCGACGCGTTCACGCTCTCCCGCCATCTGGGGCGCCACCTCGGCTGCGTCGAAGGGCGCCGGGCTCGAGGGCCGCAAGATCGTGATCGTCGGCGACGTGCTGCACAGCCGGGTAGCCCGGTCCAACGCACTCCTGCTGCGCACCCTGGGGGCCGAGGTCACGCTGGTCGCTCCGCCGACCCTGCTGCCGGTCGGCATCGAGGGCTGGCCGGTCGAGACGTCGTACGACCTCGACAGCGTGCTGCCCAAGGCCGACGCCGTGATGATGCTGCGCGTCCAGCGCGAGCGGATGCACGGCGGGTTCTTCCCGACCGCGCGGGAGTACTCCCGGCGCTACGGCCTGGACGGCAGGCGGATGGCGAGCCTGCAGGACCACACCATCGTCATGCACCCCGGCCCGATGGTCCGCGGCATGGAGATCTCGGCCGACGTGGCCGACTCGCCGCGCTCCGTGATCGTCGAGCAGGTCACCAACGGCGTCGCCGTGCGGATGGCCGTCCTGTACCTGCTGCTCGGGGGTTCCGAGCCGGCTGTCGGAGGAGAAGAGTGAGCACTTCCTACCTGATCAAGAACGTCGCCGTCCTGGGCGGGGAGCCGGGCGACCTGCTCCTGCAGGACGGCGTCATCGCCGACATCGGCCCCGAGGTCGGCTGATCGAGCAGCGAGCGCCGCGAGCGTATCGAGATCGACGCGACCGGGCTGATCGCACTGCCGGGCCTGGTCGACCTGCACACCCACCTGCGCGAGCCGGGCCGTGAGGACGCCGAGACCGTCGAGTCCGGCACCCAGGCCGCGGCGCTGGGCGGCTTCACCGCCGTGCACGCGATGGCCAACACCGAGCCGGTCGCCGACACCGCCGGCGTCGTCGAGCAGGTCTGGCGGCTGGGCCGCGAGGCCGGCTACTGCGACGTCTACCCGATCGGTGCGGTCACCGTCGGGCTGCGCGGCGAGGCGCTCGCCGAGCTCGGCGCGATGGCCGACTCGGCCGCCCGGGTCCGGGTCTTCTCCGACGACGGCAAGTGCGTCAGCGACGCGGTGCTGATGCGCCGGGCGCTGGAGTACGTCAAGGCCTTCGACGGCGTGATCGCCCAGCACGCCCAGGAGCCGCGGCTCACCGAGGGCGCGCAGATGAACGAGGGCGAGCTCTCCGGCCGCCTCGGGCTGGCCGGCTGGCCGGCCGTCGCCGAGGAGGCGATCATCGCCCGCGACGTGCTGCTCGCCGAGCACGTCGGCTCCCGGCTGCACGTCTGCCACGTCTCCACCGCCGGGTCCGTCGACATCATCCGCTGGGCCAAGAGCAAGGCCAAGAAGGACGGGCGCTGGAGCGTCACGGCCGAGGCCTGCCCCCACCACCTGCTGCTGACCGACGACCTGGCCGCGACGTACGACCCGATCTACAAGGTCAACCCGCCGCTGCGCTCGGCCACCGACGTCGCCGCGCTCCACGAGGGCCTGGCCGACGGCACCATCGACATCGTCGCCACCGACCACGCGCCGCACCCCCACGAGGACAAGGACTGCGAGTGGGCGGCCGCCGCCTTCGGCATGCTCGGCCTCGAGACCGCGCTCTCGATCGTGCAGCAGACGATGGTCGACACCGGCAGGCTCGACTGGGCCGGTGTCGCCGAGCGGATGTCCTACGCGCCGGCCCGGATCGGCCGGGTCGCCGACCACGGCCGCCCGATCGAGGTCGGTGAGCCGGCCAACGTCGTGCTCTACGACCCCGCCGCGCTGCGCACCATCGAGCCGAGCGAGTCCGCGAGCCTGAGCCGCAACACGCCGTACGCCGGCATGGAGCTGCCCGGCCGCGTGGTCGCGACGTTCCTGCGCGGCAAGGCCACCGTGCTCGACGGGAAGCTGCGTGATGGCCGCGATGAGCCGGCACCAGGCAGCGGTGTGCGGCAACCGTTTCGACCGTCTGGCCACGGAGAACGGTTGCTGACTCACCGCCGCCCGCAGTCGCGCCGGGGAGCGGTGCGCAGGCAACCGTTTCGGCCGTCTGGTCGCGGAGAACGGTTGCTGACTCACCGCCGCCCGGGCAGCCCGCACTCTCGAGAGGAAGTCGCATGAGCGCGGTGTCGAAGAGCGCGATCCTGGTCCTCGAGGACGGGCGCACCTTCAGCGGTCAGTCGTACGGCGCAGAGGGCGAGACCTTCGGCGAGGCGGTCTTCAACACCGGCATGACCGGCTACCAGGAGACGCTCACGGATCCGTCGTACCACCGCCAGGTCGTCGTGATGACGGCTCCGCACATCGGCAACACCGGCGTCAACGACGAGGACCCGGAGTCCTCGCCGGATCTGGGTCGCCGGCTACGTCGTCCGTGACCCCGCACGCCGTGCCTCGAACTGGCGCTCGCAGCGCACCCTCGACGAGGAGCTGCGCGCCCAGGGCGTCGTCGGCATCTCCGGCATCGACACCCGCGCGCTGACCCGTCACCTGCGCGAGCGCGGCGCGATGCGCGTCGGGATCTCCTCGACCGAGACCGACCCCGGCGTGCTGCTGGAGCGGGTCCGCGGGTCCGGCGAGATGGCCGGCGCCGAGCTCGCCTCCGAGGTGTCGACGGCGGAGACCTACGTCGTCCCTGCCGTCGGCGAGAAGCGCTTCACCGTCGCGGCCGTCGACCTCGGCATCAAGACGATGACGCCGCACCGGATGGCCGAGCGCGGCATCGAGGTCCACGTCCTCCCCGCGACCGCCACCCTCGAGGAGATCCAGGCGGTCTCCCCGGACGGCCTGTTCTTCTCCAACGGACCCGGCGACCCGGCCGCCACGACCCACCAGGTCGAGGTGCTCCAGGGCGCGCTCGCCGCGGACCTGCCCTACTTCGGGATCTGCTTCGGCAACCAGCTCTTCGGCCGCGCGCTCGGCTTCGGCACCTACAAGCTGAAGTACGGCCACCGCGGCATCAACCAGCCGGTGATGGACCGCACCACCGGCAAGACCGAGGTGACCGCCCACAACCACGGCTTCGCGGTCGACGCCCCGCTCGAGGGCAGCACCACCACGCCGTACGGCGAGGCCAGCGTCAGCCACGTCTGCCTCAACGACGACGTGGTCGAGGGCCTCGAGCTCCGGGTTCCGACAGGCTCGACCAACGAAGGGAAGCTCAAGGGCTTCTCCGTCCAGTACCACCCCGAGGCCGCCGCCGGTCCGCACGACGCGGCGTACCTCTTCGACCGGTTCGTGCAGCTGATGGAAGGAACCGTCTGATGCCCCGCCGCGAGGACATCAAGTCCGTGATGGTGATCGGCTCCGGGCCGATCATCATCGGCCAGGCCTGCGAGTTCGACTACTCCGGCACCCAGGCCTGCCGGGTGCTCAAGGCCGAGGGGATCCGGGTGATCCTGGTCAACTCCAACCCGGCCACGATCATGACCGACCCGGAGTTCGCCGACGCGACGTACGTCGAGCCGATCACGCCTGACTTCGTCGAGAAGGTGATCGCCAAGGAGCGCCCCGACGCGCTGCTGCCGACGCTGGGCGGCCAGACCGCGCTCAACGCGGCGATCGCGCTGCACGAGAACGGTGTGCTCGAGAAGTACGGCGTCGAGATGATCGGCGCCAGCTTCGACGCGATCCACCGCGGCGAGAACCGCGAGCTGTTCAACGCCATCGTCGAGAAGGTCGGCGGCGAGACCGCCCGCAGCTTCGTCTGCCACTCGCTCGACGACTGCGAGAAGGCCGTCGCCGACCTCGGCTACCCCGTCGTCGTGCGGCCGTCGTTCACGATGGGCGGCACCGGATCCGGCATCGCCTACAGCGTGGACGACCTGGCCCGGATCGCCGGCGCCGGCCTGTCAGCCAGTCCCACCACCGAGGTGCTGATCGAGGAGTCGATCATCGGGTGGAAGGAGTACGAGCTGGAGGTGATGCGCGACAAGGCCGACAACGTCGTGATCATCTGCTCGATCGAGAACTTCGACCCGATGGGCGTCCACACCGGCGACTCGATCACCGTCGCCCCGGCGATGACGCTGACCGACCGCGAGTACCAACACCTCCGCGACCTGGCGATCGACATCATCCGTGAGGTCGGCGTCGACACCGGCGGCTGCAACATCCAGTACGCCGTCAACCCGGCCGACGGCCGCGTCATCGTGATCGAGATGAACCCGCGGGTGTCGCGCTCGAGCGCGCTGGCCTCCAAGGCGACCGGCTTCCCGATCGCCAAGATCGCCGCCAAGGTCGCGATCGGCTACACCCTCGACGAGATCCCCAACGACATCACGATGCGCGCCGACGGGTCGAGCACCCCGGCCGCGTTCGAGCCGACGCTCGACTACGTGGTCGTGAAGGTCCCGCGCTTCGCGTTCGAGAAGTTCCCGGGCGCCGACCCGCGGCTGACCACGCACATGAAGTCGGTCGGCGAGGCGATGGCGATCGGCCGCAACTTCACCGAGTCGCTGCAGAAGGCGCTGCGCTCGCTGGAGTCGAAGGACGCCGTCTTCGACTGGCACCAGGAGTGGGTCGAGCTCGACAAGGAAGCCCTGCTCACCGAGATCGAGGTCCCGCACGACGGCCGGCTGAAGAAGGTCATGGACGCGATCCGGGCCGGCGCGACCGCCGAGGAGGTCTTCGACCACACCAAGATCGACCCGTGGTTCGTCGACCAGCTGATGCTGATCAACGAGATCGCCGCGGAGGTCACCGCCGCCCCGGAGCTCACGCCCGAGGTGCTGCGCCTGGCCAAGCGGCACGGCTTCTCCGACGTGCAGATCGGCAAGATCCGGGGGATGACCGCCGATGTCGTCCGCGGTGTGCGACACGCGCTCGGCATCCGGCCGGTCTACAAGACCGTCGACACCTGCGCCGCCGAGTTCGCTGCTGCGACGCCGTACCACTACTCGTCGTACGACGACGAGACCGAGGTCTCGCCGCGCGAGAAGCCGGCCGTGATCATCCTCGGCTCCGGCCCCAACCGCATCGGGCAGGGCATCGAGTTCGACTACTCGTGCGTCCACGCGTCGCTCACGCTGAGCGAGGCGGGCTACGAGACGATCATGGTCAACTGCAACCCGGAGACGGTCTCGACCGACTACGACACCTCCGACCGGCTCTACTTCGAGCCGCTCACGCTGGAGGACGTGCTCGAGATCGTGCACGCGGAGACGCAGGCCGGCCCGGTCCTGGGCGTCATCTGCCAGCTCGGCGGCCAGACCCCGCTGGGGCTGGCGCAGGGCCTCAAGGACAACGGGGTGACGATCCTCGGCACCTCGCCCGAGGCGATCCACCTGGCCGAGGAGCGCGGTGCCTTCGGGCGCGGTGCTCGCCGACGCCGGCCTGCCGGCACCGAAGTACGGCATGGCCACGAGCTTCCCCGACGCCCACAGGATCGCGGCCGAGATCGGCTACCCGGTCATGGTGCGGCCGTCGTACGTCCTGGGCGGCCGCGGCATGGAGATCGTCTACGACGACGCCTCGCTCGAGAGCTACATCGCCCGCTCGACCGAGATCGGCCCGGCCCACCCGGTGCTGGTCGACCGCTTCATCGACGACGCCGTCGAGATCGACGTCGACGCGCTCTTCGACGGCGAGGAGCTCTTCCTCGGCGGCGTGATGGAGCACATCGAGGAGGCCGGCATCCACTCCGGCGACTCGTCCTGCGCGCTGCCGCCGATCACCCTCGGCGAAGGCCGAGATCGACCGGATCCGCGTGGCGACCGAGTCGATCGCCCGAGGCGTCGGCGTACGCGGCCTGCTCAACATCCAGTTCGCGCTCGGCTCGGACGTGCTCTACGTGCTCGAGGCCAACCCGCGCGCCAGCCGGACCGTGCCGTTCGTGTCCAAGGCGACCGCGACGCCGCTCGCCAAGGCCGCTGCCCGCGTGATGATGGGCGAGTCCATCGCCGCGCTGCGCGCCACGGGGATGCTCCCGGCCGAGGGCGACGGCGGCACGCTGCCGGCCGACCAGCCGATCGCGGTCAAGGAGGCGGTGATGCCGTTCAACCGGTTCCGCACGCCCGACGGCAAGCAGGTCGACACGGTGCTCGGGCCGGAGATGAAGTCGACCGGTGAGGTGATGGGCCTCGACGCCGACTTCGGCTCGGCGTTCGCGAAGGCCCAGGCCGGTGCGTTCGGGCCGCTGCCCACGAGTGGCAGGGTCTTCGTGAGCATGGCCAACCGCGACAAGCGGCACATGATCTTCCCGATCAAGGTGCTCGCTGACCACGGCTTCGAGATCCTCGCGACCCAGGGGACCGCCGAGGTGCTGCGCCGCAACGGGGTGCAGACCACCGTGGTCCGCAAGCACTGGGAGGGCGAGGGCCCGAACGGTGAGAAGACCACCGTGCAGCTGATCCTCGCCGGCGAGATCCAGCTGGTGATCAACACGCCCAACGGCTCGGCCAGCGGCTCCTCGGCCCGGCTCGACGGCTACGAGATCCGCACCGCCGCGGTGATGGCCAACATCCCGTGCATCACCACGGTCCAGGGTCTCGGCGCTGCCGTGCAGGGCATCGAGGCGCTCGAGCGCGGCGACATCGGCGTCCGGTCGCTGCAGGACTGGGCCCGCCGTTGATCTACTCGCACCCTCTTCGACCACGTCCTGACCCGGAGCGACCCCGAGAAGGCGCACCACAGCGCCTTCCGGGCGATCCGGGCGGCCCGACCGGTCACGGCTCTTCGTCGTACGCCGGGGGAGCCGGTGCAGGCGCTCGGGCTGACCTTCCCCAACGCGCTCGGCCTGGCCGCCGGCTTCGACAAGAACGCCGTCGGCATCGACGCCCTCGGTGCGCTCGGCTTCGGCCACGTCGAGGTCGGCACGGTCACGGGGGAGGCGCAGCCGGGCAACCCGACGCCGCGGCTCTTCCGGCTCACCGACGACCGGGCCGTGATCAACCGGATGGGCTTCAACAACGACGGCGCCGAGGTCGTCGCGCGGCGCCTTGCTGGTCGAGCAGCCCGTCGCGACGAACGAGCGAGGGGCGTATCGAGACCCGTCCTCGGAATCAACATCGGCAAGAGCAAGGTCGTCCCCGAGGACGAGGCGGTCCGCGACTACGAGAAGTCCGCGCGGCTGCTGGTGCCGCACGCCGACTACCTGGTGGTCAACGTCAGCTCGCCGAACACGCCCGGCCTGCGCAACCTGCAGGCGGTCGAGAAGCTCGAGCCGATCCTGACCGCGGTGCAGACGATCGCCGACGGCACCCCGCTGCTGGTGAAGATCGCCCCCGACCTCTCCGACGACGACGTCCTCGCGGTCGCCGACCTGGCGCTCGCGATCGGGCTCGACGGCATCATCGCCACCAACACGACGATCTCCCGCGAGGGCCTGCGCACGTCCGGCCGCGAAGGTCGAGGAGATCGGCGCAGGTGGGCTCTCCGGCCGACCGCTGACCGCGACGGTCGCTCGACGTGCTCCGGCTGCTGCGCGACCGGGTCGGCCCCGACCTGACCCTGATCGGCGTCGGCGGGATCACCACCGTCGAGGACGCCCAGGCCCGGCTCGACGCCGGCGCGACCCTGCTGCAGGGCTACACCGCGTTCATCTACGAGGGCCCGCTGTGGCCCCGACGCATCGCGCAGGGTGTCCGACTGCGAGGCGTCCGGGGATGACCCGCGATGACATTGCACGTCACGGGGGAGGTGCTCGACGCCAAGCGGGTCGGTGCTTACCTCCACCTGACGTTGGTCGCCCCCGGAGTGCCCGAGCGGTTCCGTCCCGGCACCTTCGTCGCGGTCACCCTCGGCGACTCGGCACACCTGGCCCGCCGCTCGTACTGGATCCACCGGATCCGCAGCGTCGGTGGCTACGGCGCCGCGATCCAGCTCGTCGTCGAGCCGTCCGGCCTCGGCGGGACCTGGCTGGCCTCGCTCAAGCCGGGCGCGAAGCTGACCCTCACCGGTCCGCTCGGGCGACCGTTCGCCCTGCCGAAGGAGCCGGTGAGCTGCCTGCTCGTCGGCGAGGACTGGTCCGCGGCGCCGCTCTTCCCCCTGGCCGAGCGGCTCCGCGAGCGCGGCTGCGCGGTCACGCTGCTCGTCGCGGGCCGCGACGAGGCACACCTGCTCTCCGCGCTCGAGGCGCGCCGCTCCGCCCGCGCGGTCACCGTCGTGACCGCCGACGGGTCGGTCGGCCAGCGCGGCCGGGTCGCCGACGTGGTCAAGGAGGCGCTGGCCCGCTCCGAGGCCGAGGTCGTCTACGCCGCCGGCCCCCACGACACCCTCCACGCCGTCGCCGAGGCGGCCGAGGAGCACGGCGCCTGGAGCCAGACCGCGGTCGAGGTCGCCCATCCGTGCGCGACCGGGCTCTGCCACGGCTGCCCGGTCCCGGTGGTCGGCGAGGACGGCGTAGCGCGCGTCGTACGCGGGTGCAGCGAAGGTCCCGTCCTCCGCGGTGACCGGGTCCGGTGGGGAGACCTGTCGTGACCGAGCTCGCCGGCCTCACCCTCGCCAGCCCGGTGCTGGTCGCCTCGGGCTGCGGCGGCACCGGCCGCGAGCTCGAGCCCTACGTCGACCTCGCCGCGCTCGGCGGCTTCGTCACCCGCTCGATCACCCTGGACGCCGCGCCTCGGCGCGGTCGCCCCACGCGTCGTCGAGACGCCCTCCGGGCTCCTGCACGCCGAGGGACCCAACCCCGGTCTCGAGCACTTCCTGGCGACCGAGCTGCCCTGGCTGGTGCGCTCCGGGACCCGCGTCGTCGTGTCGATCGCCGGCCGGAGCCTGGGGGAGTACGCCGAGCTCGCGCGCCGCCTCGGACACGCACCCGGCCTGTCCGCGATCGAGGTGGCCGTGTCGGGTGAGCCGTTCCAGGCCGCCGGCGTGGTCGCCGCCGTCCAGCGAGACCTGCCCCGCGGGCTGCCGGTCCTCGCGAAGCTCCGCCCCGACCTGCTCCGCATCGTCGAGACGGCCCGTGCGGTCATCGATGCCGGGGCCGCGGCCGTCGTCGTCGGTGACGCGCAGCCCGGCGCGCTGCCCGACGGCCGACCGGCCGGACTCTCCGGGCCCGCGATCCGCCCGATCGCGCTGCGCTGCGTGATCCGAGGTCCACGCCGCCCTGCCCGACGTACAGATCGTCGGTGGCGGCGGCATCGGCACCACCGCCGACGCGCGCAGCTTCCTCGTCGCCGGCGCGATCGCCGTCCAGGTCGGCACGGCGCTGCTCCACGACCCCACCACCGCTGCGAGACTGGCAGCAGACCTGACCGAGGAGACCGTCGCATGACGTTCGGAGCCCGCCTGCACGCCGCGATCGCCGACCGCGGCCCGTTCTGCGTCGGCATCGACCCGCACGCCGGACTGCTCCACGACTGGGGGCTCGACGACGACGTCGCGGGGCTCGAACGGTTCGCGCTCACCGCGGTCGAGGCGGTCGCCCCGCACGTGTCCGTCGTGAAGCCGCAGTCGGCGTTCTACGAGCGCTTCGGCAGTCGCGGCATCGCCGTCCTCGAGCGGGTGATCGCCGACTCCCGCGCCGCCGGTGCGCTGGTGCTGCTCGACGTGAAGCGCGGAGACATCGGCTCCACCAGCCAGGCCTACGCCGACGCCTACCTCGACCCGACCTCGCCGCTCGCGTCCGACGCGATCACGGTCAGCCCGTTCCTCGGCTTCGGCTCGCTCGACCCGGTGTTCGACACGGCCCGCAAGCACGACGGGGGTGTCTTCGTGCTGGCCCTGACCTCCAACAAGGAGGGCCCCGAGGTCCAGCACGCGACGGCCGACGGCGGCGGCACCGTCGCCGGGCTGATGCTCGACCACCTCCGCCGGCTCAACGCGGACGCCGAGCCGCTGGGCTCGTTCGGCGCGGTGATCGGAGCCACCATCGGCGAGGCGACGGAGGACTTCGCGTTCAACGGCCCGGTCCTCGCGCCCGGCTTCGGCGCCCAGGGCGGCACGCTCGCCGACGTACGACGTCTCTTCGGCTCGACCGCAGCGGTGCTGCCAAGCTCGTCGCGCGAGGTGCTCCGGCTCGGGCCCGACCCGGCCGCCATGCGTGACCTGGTCCTGCGGACCAACGAGGAGCTGCGCGCGTGAGACGCCTCGCGGTCCTCGCACTCCTGGTGCCACTGCTCGCCGGGTGCGGTGACTCGAGCGACGACTACTGCAACGCCGTCTCCGACAACCAGCAGCATCTGAGCGAGATCGTCGGCACCGGGCAGCCGGACGCGCTGCTCGACGCGCTGGACATCTTCAAGCAGCTCCAGGACAAGGCGCCCGGTGACATCACCGACGAGTGGCAGCAGGTGGTCACCCGGATCGAGGCGCTGCGCGGCGCCCTCGACGACGCCGGCGTCGACCCCGCGACGTACGACCGCGACAAGCCACCGGCAGGCGTCACCGAGGAGCAGAAGGCGGTCATCGACGCCGCGGCCAAGGAGCTCGGCAGCGGCACGACCCTGCGCGCCTTCCAGGACCTCGACCAGCAGGCGCGCGACGTCTGCAAGACGCCGCTCACACTCTGAGCGTCTTGAGACGGGTCCGATTGCTGGTCGGTCCGGGTTCTGACTAGATTGACCCGACATCGCTTCGACCCTCGATAGAAGGACCCGCGCACGTGGCTCTGCCCCCGCTCACTCCCGAACAGCGCCAGGCGGCGCTCGACAAGGCCGCCGCCTCCCGACGGGAGCGGGCCGAGGTGAAGAACCGGCTCAAGAACTCCGGAGCGTCGATCTCCGACGTGCTCCACGAGGGTCAGCGCAACGAGGTCATCGGCAAGATGCGGGTCGTCGACCTGCTCCAGTCGATGCCCGGTCTGGGCAAGGTCCGCGCGCGTCAGCTGATGGAGAAGCTCGGCATCGCCGAGAGCCGTCGGGTCCGAGGTCTGGGTGCCAAGCAGGTCGCGGCGCTCGAGAAGGAGTTCGCGGCGCGTGACTGAGGCTGCCGGGCCGATCCCGCCTGGTCGTGCTGGCGGGACCGACCGCGGTCGGCAAGGGCACCGTCGCCGCCGACGTACGCGCCCGGCACCCGGAGGTGTGGATCTCCGTGTCCGCGACGACTCGCGCGCCGCGTCCCGGCGAGGAGAACGGCGTCCACTACTGGTTCGTCTCCGACGAGGAGTTCGACAAGATGATCGCCGAGGACGACCTGCTCGAGTGGGCGGTCGTCCACAAGTCCGCCCGCTACGGCACGCCCCGACAGCCCGTCGACCTGGCCCTGGCCTCGGGTCGGCCCGCGATGCTGGAGATCGACCTGCAGGGCGCGCGACAGGTCCGCGAGACCATGTCCGACGCGCTCTTCGTCTTCCTGAAGCCGCCGTCCTGGGACGAGCTGGTCCGCCGGCTGGTCGGTCGGGGGACCGAGACGGAGGAGGAACGCGAGCGTCGGCTCGGCACCGCGCGTGAGGAGCTGGCGGCCGAGGAGGAGTTCGACGTGACGATCGTCAACCACGAAGTTCACGATGCAGCCGAGCAGTTGGTAGCCTTGATGGTGCAATCCCCAACAGATCTGTGAGGCATCCAAGCGTGTCTGCTCCCAACATCGCCGCCGAGGGCGTCACCAACCCCTCGATCGACGACCTGCTCACCAAGACCGACAGCAAGTACAAGCTGGTCCTCTACAGCGCCAAGCGCGCGCGACAGATCAACGCCTACTACTCCCAGCTCGGCGAGGGCCTGCTCGAGTACGTCGGCCCGCTGGTCGACACCCACGTCCAGGAGAAGCCCCTCTCGATCGCGCTGCGCGAGATCAACGAGGACCTCCTGACCTGTGAGGACATCGACCCGGCCGAGCTCGCCGCCGAGGAGGCTGCTGCCAAGGCCGCCGCCGCCGACGCGGGCTTCTCGTCGAACGTGTGATGCTCGAGTCGCGCAGGTGACCACCAGCCCCATCCACGAGGCCGCTTCCCCCCAGGGGACGCGGCCCCGTGTCGTTCTCGGGGTCTCCGGGGGGATCGCCGCCTACAAGGCGTGCGAGCTGCTCCGGCAGTTCACCGAGTCCGGCCACGACGTCACCGTCGTACCCACCGCGGCCGCGCTGGAGTTCGTCGGTGCCCCGACCTGGTCCGCTCTGTCCGGCAAGCCGGTCTCGACCGACGTGTGGACCGACGTCCACGAGGTGCCCCACGTCCGGATCGGCCAGTCCGCCGACCTCGTCGTGGTCGCCCCGGCGACCGCCGACCTGCTCGCCAAGGCCGCGCACGGGCTGGCCGACGACCTGCTCACCAACACGCTGCTGACCGCGCGCTGCCCGGTGGTCTTCGCCCCGGCGATGCACACCGAGATGTGGGAGCACCCGGCCACGCAGGCCAACGTCGCCACGCTGCGTGCGCGCGGAGCCCTGGTCATCGAGCCCGCCGAGGGCCGGCTCACCGGCAAGGACACCGGCAAGGGCCGACTGCCCGAGCCCCGGGAGATCTTCGAGATCTGCCGAGAGGTCCTGGTGCGGGGCGTCGGTGCCCTCGACCTGAGTGGTCGTCACGTCGTCGTGTCGGCCGGTGGCACTCGCGAGTACCTCGACCCGGTCCGCTTCCTCGGCAACCGCTCCTCGGGCCTCCAGGGCTATGCGCTGGCCCGCGCGGCTGCTGCCCGCGGCGCCGAGGTGACCCTGATCGCCGCCAACGTGACGCTGCCCGACCCGGCCGGCGTCAAGGTCGTCCGCGTCGAGACCACCGCCCAGCTGCGCCAGGAGGTCGTGGGTGCCGCGGTGTCCGCCGATGCCGTGGTGATGGCCGCCGCTCCGGCCGACTTCCGGCCGATCGGCACCAGCGAGGCCAAGATCAAGAAGGCCGCCGACGGCTCGGCGCCGAGCCTCGAGCTCACCCAGAACCCCGACATCCTCCGCGAGATCAGCACCGACCGCTCCCATGCGGGTTCGGTGATCGTGGGCTTCGCGGCCGAGACCGGCGACGACACCGGGTCCGTCCTCGACCTGGCCCGGGCCAAGCTCGCCCGCAAGGGCTGCGACCTGCTCGTCGTCAACGACGTCAGCGGGGGAGCCGTCTTCGGCAGCCCCGACAACGAGGCCGTGATCCTGGGTGCCGACGGCGCGGTCGTCGAGGTCCCGCGCGGCTCGAAGAGTGTGCTGGCTCACGTCATTTGGGACGAAGTGGCCACCAGGCTGCAGGATTGAGACCGGCGTCCCGCGATCCGGGACGCTGGCTATCGTGTGCCACACGCCATCTCAGATAACAGGAGTGCTGCTTGTGACTGGACGTCTCTTCACCTCGGAGTCCGTGACCGAGGGTCACCCGGACAAGATCGCTGACCAGATCAGCGACTCCGTCCTCGACGCCATGCTGGAGCAGGACCCGCACAGCCGGGTCGCCGTCGAGACGCTCCTGACCACCGGTCTCGTGGTCGTCGCCGGTGAGGTCACCACGACCGGCTACGTCGACATCAAGGCAGCAGGTCCGCGACCGGATCCTCGAGATCGGCTACGACTCCTCGCTCAAGGGCTTCGACGGCGCCTCGTGCGGCGTGATGGTCGCGATCGGCGGCCAGTCCGGCGACATCGCCCAGGGCGTCGACACCGGCCACGAGAGCCGCACCGGCTCCGTCGACGCGATGGACAAGCAGGGCGCAGGCGACCAGGGCCTGATGTTCGGCTACGCCTGCGACGACACCGACGTGCTGATGCCGCTGCCGATCGTGATCGCGCAGCGCCTCGCCGAGAAGCTCTCCGAGGTCCGCAAGGACGGCACGCTCGACTACCTGCGGCCCGACGGCAAGACCCAGGTCACCATCGAGTACGACGCCGACAACCGTCCGGTCCGCGTCGACACCGTCGTGCTCTCCACGCAGCACGCCGAGGAGACCGAGCTCGACGCCCTCGAGGCCGACATCAAGAAGCACGTCATCGACCCGGTGCTCGACACGTTCACCATCCCGTCCGAGGGCTACCGGCTGCTGGTCAACCCGACCGGTCGCTTCGTCGTCGGCGGCCCGATGGGCGACGCCGGCCTGACCGGTCGCAAGATCATCGTCGACACCTACGGCGGCATGGCCCGCCACGGCGGCGGCGCCTTCTCGGGCAAGGACCCGTCGAAGGTCGACCGCTCGGCGGCCTACGCCATGCGCTGGGTCGCCAAGAACGTCGTCGCCGCGGGCCTGGCCCGTCGCTGCGAGGCCCAGGTCGCCTACGCGATCGGCAAGGCCCAGCCGGTCGGCGTCTTCATCGAGACCTTCGGCACCGGCACGGTGTCCGACGAGGAGATCCAGAAGGCCGTCCTCGAGGTCTTCGACCTGCGCCCGGCCGCGATCATCCGCGACCTCGACCTGCTCCGGCCGATCTACGCCAAGACCGCGGCGTACGGTCACTTCGGTCGCGAGCTGCCCGAGTTCACCTGGGAGCGCACCGACCGCGCCGACGCACTCAAGGCCGCTGTCGGTCAGTGACGGTCGGCGCGCGCTGGTAGAACTGCGCGCATGACCGACCCGTCCGAGCAGCAGCCCGAGCTGCTGCCGGGCATGGTTCGAGCGACGGTCAAGGCGTCCCAGGCGAAGGCCCGGGCGACGCGGGCCAAGAAGGCCGCGGAGGCCGAGCCGGCTGCTGTCGACCCGGTCGCGCAGGTGCTCGTCGACCTGCCGCTCGCCCACCTCGACCGGCCGTTCGACTACACCGTGCCGGCCGCGATGGCCGACACCGCGGTGGCGGGCGCCCGGGTCAAGGTGCGGTTCGCCGGCCAGGACGTCGACGGCTACGTCGTCGGCCGCGCGGCCGCGTCCGACCACACCGGCCGGCTGGCGCCGCTGCGCCGGGTCGTCAGCGCCGAGCCGGTGCTGGCGCCGCAGATCGCGGCGCTGAGCGCCGAGGTGGCCGAGCGCTACGCCGGCACGCGGTCCGACGTCCTTCGGCTGGCCGTGCCGAGCCGGCACGCCACCACCGAGCGCGAGGAGTCGCCGGTGGCCGGCCCGTGGCAGCACGACCCCGCGGCCGGTGAGGTGGCCTGGGCCGACCACCAGCCCGGGCCGGCGTTCCTGCGCCACCTCGCCGAGGGCGGGAGTCCGCGGGCGGTCTGGGGAGCTGCCCCGGCGACCGACTGGCCGGTGCTGGTCGCCCACGCGATGGCGGCCGCCTACGCCTCCGGTCGCGGGGCGCTGGTGTGCGTGCCCGACGGCAAGGACGTCGCCCGGGTCGACCGTGCGCTGACCACGCTGCTCGGGACCGGCCACCACGTCGCGCTCACCGCCGACTCCGGTCCGGCTCGCCGCTACCGCGACTTCCTGGCGATCAGCCGGGGCGCGCGGCGGCTCGTGGTCGGCACCCGCGCCGCGAGTTTCGCGCCGGTCCGCGACCTCGGTCTGGTCGTCATCTGGGACGACGGCGACGACCTCCACGCCGAGCCGCGCGCGCCCTATCCCCACACCCGCGAGACCCTGCTCCTGCGCGCCGAGCGGGAGGGTGCGGCCGCCCTGCTCGGCGGCTTCGTGCGCACCGTCGAGGCCGAATACCTCGTCCGCACCGGCTGGGCGCGTGAGCTCGGTCCCGACCGCGACGAGGTACGCCGCCGGGTCACCGTCACGATCGCCGGAGCCGACGATTCCGCGATGGCCCGAGATGGTCAGGCCCGGGCCTCGCGGATGCCGCGCGAGGTTCACACCGCCGTCCGCGACGCCCTCGAGCGCGGGCCCGTGCTCGTCCAGACGCCACGGCTCGGCTATGTCACCTCGCTGGCCTGCGAGCGCTGCCGCACGCCGGCCCGCTGCGCGGCCTGCCAGGGGCCGCTCGCGCTGACCGGCCCGACCACGCCGCCCGCCTGTCGGTGGTGCGGCACCGTCGCGGACGCCTGGGCCTGTGGCGAGTGCGGCCACCGTGGGCTCCGCGCGCCGGTGCTGGGCGATGCCCGCACCGCCGAGGAGCTCGGTCGCGCCTTCCCCAACACACCGGTCCGCACCAGCTCCGGCGCGGGCGTGCTCGCCACCGTCGACGGCAAGCCGCAGGTCGTGGTGGCCACCCCGGGAGCCGAGCCCGTCGCCCCGGCTGGGTACGCCGCCGTCGTGCTCCTCGACACCTGGCTGCTGCTCTCGCGGGTCGAC
Organism: uncultured Actinomycetota bacterium; assembly: GCA_963696245.1. Classification (GTDB taxonomy): domain Bacteria; phylum Actinomycetota; class Actinomycetes; order Propionibacteriales; family Nocardioidaceae; genus Nocardioides. The sequence goes on along the minus strand of CAVOJM010000009.1, from coordinate 50,387 downwards.
CTGCGCGCCGGGGAGGAAGCCCTGCGTCGCTGGGCCAACGCGGCCGGGCTGGTGGCGCCCGGCGGGCGGGTGGTCGCCGTCGGCGACCCGAGCCACCCTGCCCTCCAGTCGCTGGTCCGGTGGGACTCCGCCGGCTACGCCGCGCGCGAGAGCGCCGAGCGGGTCGAGGCCCACCTCCCTCCGGCCAGCCGCCTGGCGACCATCACGGGCGAGCCGGGTGCCGTGGACGACGCGATCACCCTGCTCGCCGCGCCTGCCGACGCGGAGCTGCTCGGCCCGGTCGACGTCGGCGAGGGGGAGAGCCGACTGGTCGTCCGGGTGCCACGGGCTCAGGGCGCGGCCCTGTCGCGGGCGCTCGGTGAGCTGCAGCGGGTCCGGTCGAGCCCGCAAGCTCGATCCGGTGCGGGTGCAGGTCGATCCGCAGTCGCTCTGAGCCGCTCCCTAGGATGGGGCGGTGCCCATCCAACCGATCCGCCTGTTCGGCGATCCGGTGCTCCGCCGCCCGGCTCTCGAGGTCGTCGACTTCGACAAGGAGCTGCGTCGCCTGGTCGAGGACCTCACCGACACCATGCTCGACGCGCCCGGCGCCGGGCTCGCCGCGCCGCAGCTCGGCGTGGGTCTGCGGGTCTTCACCTGGCACGTCGACGGCGAGCTCGGCCACCTGGTCAACCCGCGACTCGACCTCTCCGAGGAGCAGCAGGACGGCCTCGAGGGCTGCCTGTCGATCCCGGACCTGACGTTCGACTGCAAGCGCGCCCTGTCGGTCGTCGCGCGCGGTTTCGACATGCACGGCGAGCCGGTCGTGATCGAGGGCTCCGACCTGCTGGCCCGCGCGATCCAGCACGAGACCGACCACCTCGACGGCGTGCTGTTCGTCGACCGGCTCGACACCGAGGCCCGCAAGGCCGCGATGAAGGCGATCCGCGAGGCCGAGTGGTTCGGGCTCGAGCAGCCGACCGTCAAGGTCTCGCCGCACCCGACCTTCGGGCGCGCACTTCCCCTGATGCGGCTCGTCTTCGCCGGCACCCCCGAGGTCGCCCTGCCGTCCCTCGACGCGATCGCCGACTCGCCCCACGAGCTGGTCGGCGTCGTCACCCGACCCGACGCCCCCTCCGGCCGCGGCCGCAAGCTCGTCGCCAGCCCGGTCGCCCTGCGCGCCGAGGAGCTCGGCGTACCCGTCCTCAAGCCTGCTCACCCGCGCGACCCGGAGTTCCAGGACGAGCTGCGCGCGCTGGCGCCCGACTGCTGCCCCGTGGTCGCGTACGGCGCCCTCCTCCCGCAGTCGGCTCTCGACATCCCCGAGCTCGGCTGGGTCAACCTGCACTTCTCGGTGCTGCCCTCGTGGCGCGGCGCCGCCCCCGTCCAGCACTCGATCTGGGCCGGCGACGAGGTCACCGGTGCGACGACGTTCCGGATCGTCAAGGAGCTCGACGCCGGGCCGACGTTCGGCGTGATGACCGAGCGGATCCTGCCCACCGACACCGCGGGTGACCTGCTCGAGCGCCTCGCCGAGGGCGGCGCCGGCCTTCTCGTCGCGACCCTCGACGGCCTCGAGCTCGGCAGCATCGACGCCCGACCGCAGCAGGAGGACGGTCTGTCCTTCGCGCCCAAGGTGCTCGTCGACGACGCCCGGGTCGACTGGAGTCAGCCCGCGATCGCGATCGACCGCCAGATCCGCGCCTGCACGCCGGCTCCCGGTGCGTGGACGACGTACGCCGGCGAGCGGCTCAAGCTCGGCCCGGTCACCCTCACCGACCAGCAGCTGCCGGCCGGCGAGGTCGCGGTCGGCAAGTCCATGCTGCTGGTCGGCACCGGCACCCACGCCGTACGCCTCGGCGACGTCCAGGCGGTCGGCAAGAAGCAGATGCCCGCCGCCGACTGGGCGCGCGGCCTGCGCCTCGAGTCCGGCTTCGTGCTCGGCGCGAGCTGACGCCATGAGCCGACCCGCCGGTCCCGACGACATCGACGAGATCTGCCGGTCGCTGCCCGAGGTCGAGCTCGGCACCTCGTGGGGTGACCGCCCGACCTACAAGGTGCGCGGCAAGGGCTTCCTGCTCTACCGGGCGCCGCACAAGACCGCGGTCGACCCCGACACGGGTGAGCTCTACGACGACCTGCTCGTCATCACGGTCGCCGACGCGGTCGAGAAGCAGGCCCTCGTCGACGACGAGCGGCTGCCGTTCTTCACCATCGATCACTTCAACGGCTACAACGCCGTCCTGGTGCAGGAGAGCCGGCTCGGCGAGATCGAGCGCGCCGAGCTCGTCGAGATCATCACCGATGCGTGGGCGGCCAAGGCGCCCGTCTCGTTGCGGAAGAAGTACTTCGGCGATGGCTGAGCGACGTTCGAAGGTCGATCCCGCCCGGCTCGCGGCGTTCGACGTGCTCAAGGCGGTCCGCGTCGACGACGCCTACACCAACCTGGTCCTGCCCTCGACCCTGCGGAAGTACGGCCTGAGCGGTCGCGACGCCGGGTTCGCGACCGAGCTCGCCTCGGGGACCATCCGCTGGCAGGGCCTCTACGACGTGATCCTCGCGGCGTCGATCGACCGGCCGCTGGCGAAGGTCGAGGCGAAGGTGCTCGACGGGCTGCGGCTCGGCACCCACCAGCTGCTCGCGATGCGCGTGCCGCCGCACGCCGCGATCAGCACGACGGTCGACCTGGTCCGCGACAAGGTCGGCGCCGGGTGCCGGCGGCTTCGCCAACGCGGTGCTGCGCAAGGTCTCCCGGCAGGACCTCGCCGCCTGGGTGGCCGAGGTGGCTCCCGACCCGGCCACGGCCTACAGCCACCCCGCGTGGGTCGTCGACGAGCTGCGCGCGGCCCTCGGTGACGCCCCCCACCAGTTCGAAGGCCAGCTCGAGGCGCTGCTGGCTGCCGACAACGCCCCGCCGCGGGTCACGCTGGTCGCCCGTCCCGGCCGCGTCGACCGCGACGAGCTGCCGGGTACGCCCACTCCGTTCTCGCCGTACGGCGTGGTGCTCGACGGTGGCGACCCCGGCCAGGTGCCGGCCGTCGCCGACGGCCGCGCCGGCGTGCAGGACGAGGGCTCCCAGCTGGTCGCTGTCGTCGCCGCGGCGGCGCCGGTGGAGGGCCGCGACGAGCGCTGGCTCGACCTCTGTGCCGGGCCGGGCGGCAAGGCGGCCCTGCTCGCCGCGCTCGCGGCCGAACGCGGCGCGCTGCTGGTGGCCTCGGAACGCCAGGTCCACCGCGCGGGCCTCGTCCGGCGTGCGCTCGCCGGAGCCTCGGGCGTGGCCGGGGTCGTGGCTGCCGATGGCACCGCTCCGCCGTACCGCCCAGGGTCCTTCGACCGGGTCCTCGTCGACGCGCCGTGCACCGGGCTGGGTGCTCTGCGTCGTCGGCCGGAGTCGCGGTGGCGTCGTCGCCCCGAAGACCTGGTCGGCCTCGTGCCGCTCCAGCAGGCGCTGGTGTCGGCTGCCCTCGACCTGACCCGTCCCGGCGGCGTGGTCCTCTACGCGACCTGCTCGCCGGTGCTCGCGGAGACCCGCGGTGTCGTCGAGGCCGTGCTCGCGAGTCGCGAGGACGTGATCCTGGACGATGCGGCGGCCCTGCTCACCGAGGTCCCCGACTGCGCCGGCCCGCTGCCCGGCACCGTCCAGCTGTGGCCGCACCGACACGGCACCGACGCGATGTTCATCGCGCTGCTGCGCAAGGGCTGACTCAGTCCAGCACGTGCCGGAGGTAGCGACCCGGGGCGTCGAGGTAGGCCTTCCAGTGCTGCACGAGCTCGAGCTCCTCCCACGTCGTACGCCGGAGTCCCCACTCGCCGACCTCGAGGATCGTCGCGCCGGGCATCGCCGCGAGCACGGGGGAGTGCGTCGCGCAGAGCACCTGGCCGCCGCTCTCGACGATCCGGCCGAGCGCTCCGATCAGGCCGAGCGTGGACGAGAAGGACAGCGCGGCCTCGGGCTCGTCGAGGCAGTAGAAGCCGGGGGAGTCGAACCGCGTGCGCAGCACCTCGAGGAACGACTCGCCGTGGCTCATCTCGTGGTAGCGGGGCTCCTCTGGACCCCTGGCCCGGCGGCTTCGGGTTGTCCTCGAGGTAGCTGTAGAAGCCGTGCATCGTCTCGGCGCGGAGGAAGAAGCCCCACCGGCTCGCGCCGAGCCCGCGCTGCAGCTTGAGCGCGCGCCCGAGTGGCGACTCGGTGGCGCGCGTGGAGTGCCGGCTACCGGTCGAGCCGCCCTCGGCGCCGAGCCCGAACGCCTCGGCCACGGCCTCGACGATCGTGGACTTGCCCGAGCCGTTCTCGCCGACCAGGAACGTCACGAACGGCGAGAGGTCCAGCCCGTCGGTGACCACCTGCGCGACCGCCGGGATCGTCATCGGCCACTCGCGCGGCGGAGGCCGCCTGCTCCGGGTCGACCTCGACGCGTACGACGGGCGGCTGGTCGAAGTCCACGTCGTACAGCCTAGGAGTCCTAGGCTGGCTCCATGCCGTCGAAGCCGCCCTCGGTCGAGATCGAGGTCGACAACCGCACGGTCCGGGTCAGCAACCCGGACCGCGTCTACTTCCCGGAGTCGGGCGCGACGAAGCTCGACCTGGTCGACTACTACCTCTCCGTCGGCCCGGGCATCGTCAACGCGCTGTTCGAGCGGCCGTGCATGCTGCACCGGTTCCCGAAGGGACTGGCCGGCGACAAGGTGCACCAGAAGCGGCTGCCCGGCGGTGCGCCGGACTGGGTCGAGACGGTCCAGCTGCACTTCCCGCGCTGGAACCGCACGGCCGACGAGCTCTGCGTCACCGAGCTCGGCAGCGTGATCTGGGCGGTCCAGATGTCGACCGTCGAGTTCCATCCCTGGAACAGCCGTCGCGCACGACACCGAGAAGCCGGACGAGTGGCGCATCGACCTCGACCCCGGGCCGGAGTGCGACTTCGCCACGGTGCAGCGCGTCGCCCACGTCGCCCACGAGGTGCTCGACGAGCTCGGCGCGACCGGCTTCCCGAAGACCAGCGGGGGATCGGGGCTGCACGTCTACGTGCGGATCCGCCCCGAGCACGGCTTCAAGGAGGTACGCCGCGCCGCGCTGGCCTTCGCCCGCGAGGTCGAGCGCCGCGCGCCCCAGGACGTGACCACCACCTGGTGGCGCAAGGACCGCGACCCCAAGCACCTGTTCGTCGACTACAACCAGAACGCCCGCGATCACACCATCGCCGCGGCGTACTCCGTCCGTGGCGTCCCCGACGCCCGCGTCTCCACCCCGATCCGGTGGGACGAGGTCGACGCCGTCGACCCGCACGACTTCACGATCTTCACCGTCCCGCAGCGCTTCGCGGAGCTCGGCGACCTGCACGCCGACATCGACGACCACGAGTTCGACATCGCGCCGCTCCTCGAGTGGGCCGACCGCGACGAGCGAGACGGGGCCGAGCCGCCGGTCGACCCGGAGGAATGAAGGGTCGCACCTACCCGCGGATCTCGGCGCCGCCGCAGCGCGACCAGCGACACGAGCACGTCGTCGGGGACCGGTCGCTCGAGAGTGCACTGCACGCCGCCCTTGGTGACCGTGAACCCGTCGAGCCGGTCGCGAACCGCGTCGACAGCGGGCGGGCTGAAGGGATAGATCCCGATGTGCGCCTTCGCCTCGTTGACGCCGAGCAGCGGCTTGCCGTCGAGGCGCCAGGCGAGCATCCCGTAGCTGGTGCCCTCCTCGGCCTCCGGCTCGGCTGCCAGCACGACGTCGCGCACATGGGCGACGTACGCGTCGAAGGTCGACATGCCGTCACCCTAGACTTCCGGCCGTGGGCCACATCCAGATCACGCCGAGCATCCTCAACGCCGACTTCGCCGACCTCGGCGCCGAGGTCGCGCGGATCGGCAGCGCCGACTGGGTGCACGTCGACGTGATGGACAACCACTTCGTCCCGAACCTCACCTTCGGCCCGACCATGGTCGAGGCGCTGGCCCGCGTCAGCGACGTGCCCCTCGACGCCCACCTGATGATCGAGGACGCCGACAGCAACGCCCTGGCGTACGTCGAGGCCGGCTGCGGCTCGGTGACCTTCCACGTCGAGGCCGCCAAGGCGCCGGTCCGGCTGGCGCGCGAGATCCGCAGCCACGGCGCCCGGGCGAGCATGGCGCTCAAGCCGGCGACGCCGATCGAGCCCTACGAGGACCTGCTCGCCGAGCTCGACATGGTGCTGATCATGACCGTCGAGCCCGGCTTCGGCGGCCAGAAGTTCCTCGACCTCTGCCTGCCCAAGATCCGGCGCGCCCGCGAGCTGATGGACAAGCACGGCGTCGAGACCTGGCTCCAGGTCGACGGCGGCGTCTCGCTGGAGACGATCGAGCGCTGCGCCGAGGCCGGCGCCGACGTCTTCGTGGCCGGCTCGGCCGTCTACTCCGCCGACGACCCTGACCGGATGATCGGCGAGCTGCGGGCCAGGGCTCAGGCGGTCGCCGGTCAGGGTCTGTGATCGACCCTCTCGCTCGTCTGACCTGCAACCACCTGAACGGGCGGTCACGGCATGGACCGTTGTGACTAGGTCGTGTCACGGCGCGGTGTCAGGGTGCCGGCACCCCCAGGCGGGTCTCGTAAAGCCTGCGTGAACGGCCGGATTTTACTCGCGTCGAGGTGACGTCCCCTCGGATCCTTGAGGTGTCCGGAGTCGACGTTCGGACACTCGGGGGCACCGGCGACAGCCGTGCTCCTCATGCGACAAGTGGGGGGACCTTCCATGCTCGAATCGACCCGTCCGACCCGTCCGCTCGACGTCGTGGACGCTCTGGTTGGCCACCTCGGCCAACCCTTGATCGCCAAGACGCATCGCCGGCAACAGCCGCGCTTCCTGGTGGTCATCGCCGTCTCCCGCCAGGACGAGTACTGCGGCCGCCGCAGCAGCGCCGTGCTCCCGGCTCTGGCACGCGCCCTCGCGGACGAGATAGCTCCGGGACTCGGCGAGCTCGAGGAGGTCTGGGTCGACGAGTTCCGCGGGCGGGTCGTCGCGCTGCTCACCGCGACCCAGGCGCGGGGTCTGAGCCGCCGGATCGAGGAGATGTGCCGGCGGCTCGGTGAGCGTCCCTGGCGGCTGCCGGACGGGAGCACCCACTACGTGGACATCGGGGCGGGCTGGACCTGGGTCTCGGATCGGGTCTCGTCCCCGGCCCGGGCGCGCACGCTGCTGAGCGGCGTCACGGCGGCGGCCTATCGGGCCCTGAGGAGGCGAGACCTCGTCTGCGTGAAGGTGGCCAGGACCCGCCGGCCGGGCCGGTTCCTGCCGTCAGGGGTCCGGTTGGCCCTGCAGATCCTGACGACCGGGCTGGTGAGCATCGTCCTGCCGTTCGTCTTCATGGTCCTCGCGTACCGCGCCGGCGTGGACACCGCAACCTTCTTCTACTTCGTGGTGGTGGTGGCTCTCGGCGTCACCGCGGTGCTCATCTGGGTCGAATCGCTGCACGCACTGACCCCACCCACCCTTCCCGATCGGCCCGTCGAGGAGCCGCCGCGGGCGACCGCCATCGTTGCCGCCTACCTCCCCAACGAGGCGGACTCGATCGTCGAGACGCTCTCGCACCTGCTCGCCCAGGACTATCCGGGCGAGCTGCAGGTGATCCTGGCGTACAACTCGCCGATCGAGATGGCGGTCGAGGCAGAGCTCGCCGAGCTGGCGAGCACCCATCCGCACCTCGACATCCTCCGGGTGCCGGACAGCTCGTCCAAGGCCCAGAACGTCAACGCCGCGCTCCTGGTCGCTCGGGGCGAGTTCATCGGGATCTTCGACGCGGACCATCACCCCATGCCCGGCGCGTTCACCCGGGCGTGGCACTGGATCGCAGACGGTGCCGACGTCGTCCAGGGCCACTGCGTGGTCCGCAACGGGGACGACTCCGTCATCGCCAGGACGGTGGCCGTCGAGTTCGAGCAGATCTATGCGGTGAGCCACCCCGGTCGGGCGAGCATGCACCGGTTCGGCCTCTTCGGCGGCTCCAACGGCTACTGGCGGGCATCGGTGCTGCGTCAGATGCGGATGCGGTACGACCGACTCACCGAGGACATCGACGTGTCCATCCGCACGGTCCTCGACGGCAAGACGATCGTGAACGATCCCGGGCTCGTGAGCCGCGAGCTGGCGCCGGTCACCACGCGGGCGCTGTGGAGGCAGCGGATGCGGTGGGCGCAGGGCTGGTTCCAGGTCTCCTTGCGCCAGCTTCCGTGGGCCATGCGCAGTCGGTCGATCAGCGGCCGCCAGAGGTTCGGGCTGCTGGTGCTGCTCGCCTGGCGCGAGATCTACCCGTGGATCTCTCCGATGATCGTCGCCGTGCTGGCCTTCATCGCCTGGCGGGACGGCGGACTGTCGTGGTCCTCGCCGCTCTTCCTGCTCACGACCTTGTACACCGCGACCTCGGGACCGGTGCAGGTGCTGTTCGCCTGGCGACTGGCCGCGCCGGAGATCAGGCGTCGGCGTTCGTGGTTCCTCTGGTACTTGCTGTTCTCCAGCATCTTCTACAACGAGTTCAAGAACCTGATCGCCCGCGTCGCCCAGATCAAGGAGCTGACCGGAGAGCACGAGTGGACCGTCACCCCACGCGGCACGATGCGGGCACATCCCGCGGTCGTGGCTCAACTGACCGAGGAGGTGGCGGCATGACCGCGGTCGTCGCCGCTCCTCCCGCGCAGCGCACCCACCGCCGCGAGCTCCACCCGGAGCGGCCCCGCGACCGGCGTCGGTTTCCCCTCGACCCGCTTCGTGGTCTTGCGGCGGTCGCCGTCATCTTCTTCCACGCCTACCAGAACCAGACCCTCGGCGAGGTCACGACCTCGGAGCTGGACCGCAGGCTGCTGGCGGTGCTGGTGACGCTCAGCGATGGTGCGGTGGCACTGTTCTTCGTGCTCAGCGGGTTCGTGCTCTACCTGCCAGCAGTCCGAGCCGGGCTGGCGGGTGGCCGGCCGTCGTCCGCGATCGACATGCTGATGCGTCGCGCAGCGCGCCTGTTGCCGTTGTACTACACCGTGATCCTCCTGGTCTGGAGCATCTCGAACACCTCGCTGCCAGGACAGTGGCGAGACCTCCTGCTGCACACCACGATGACCCACGTCTACAGCCAGAAGTACATCTTCTGGACCGACGGCCCGGCCTGGTCGCTCGCCGTCGAGTTCCACTTCTACCTGTTGATGGCGCTCACGGTGCCCGTGATCGGCAGGTGCTGCGCCGGCACGACCGCTGGCGCGCGGCGTTCGGCCCTCGTTCTCCTGCTGCCGCTGGCGATGTGCGCGGCCGGAATCGCGTGGCTGTTCTGGGCGGTGCATCATCGCGCTGTCGACGAGTGGCCGATCTGGTTCGGCCCGCTCGCGAAGATGCCCATCTTCGCCTTCGGCATGCTGCTCGCGGTCGTGGTCGCGCACGGCGCCGAGCTCCGGCACGCCTGGACCAGGTGGTCGCTCGTCGTCGCAGGCTTCGGGCTGGTCGCCCTCGCCGTGGTCAGGCGCCCGACGTACCAGGACTCGGCGACCTCGGAGCTGTGGCACCTCGTCTTCGCCACGGTCGCCGTCTTGTGGATCGCCGCGATCGTGATGAACCCGTATGCCCCGTCCCGGTGGTTGTCGTGGCGGCCGCTCGCCTTTCTCGGGGTGATCAGCTACGGCATCTACCTGCTCCACGAGCCGACGATGCGAGTGCTGCGCAGCCACGGGCTGCTCCCGCACCGCGACGGCGGTCAGTGGGACTTCCTGCTGACCACCGCCATGGTGCTCGGGGTGACGATCCTCGTCGCGCGGCTCAGCTTCCGCTACATCGAGCTCAACGGCCTGCGTGTGCTGGCCGCCTTCGAGCCCGGGGGGCGCTCGCGCGAGTACTACCCGCACCTGGTGGACGAGGTCGACCTGCCGCCCCGGCGGCGCCGGGCCGGCAACCGCCACCGCGCCGGTGCTGACGCCGCGGACCGTCGGCGGCCGTGGCCCCGTAGGTGCGACCGGGCAAGGGTTCGCGATGTGACCCGTCCCACGGAGTCGAACCGGCCACCCTGTGGCAGACTCGCCCCGACGAGTTTTCAACTCGCGTGCTCTGGGGTCGGTGTAATTCCGAGCCGGCGGTGACTGAGAGATCAGAAGTCCGCGACCCGTTCACAGCCAGTGACCGGTTGACCAGGTGAAATTCCTGGACCGACGGTTAAAGTCCGGATGGGAAGCGCACGCAGGTGTCGTTCCACGTACGTCGTACGTGCGCGACCCGTCTGCCCCGGAGTCCGTGAACGGACATGAGGGGCCCATTCGATGAGCACCACCGCAGCCGAGCAGGCCGCCATGCGGCGCGCCCTGGAGCTCGCGGTCACGCCTGGCGTCCCGACCGGCCCCAACCCGCGGGTCGGCTGCGTGCTCATCGACGACCAGGGCCGCACGGTCGCGGAGGGCTACCACCGCGGCGCCGGCACCCCGCACGCCGAGGCCGACGCGCTCGCCCACGCCGGAGAGCGGGCGCGCGGGCACCACCGCGGTCGTCACGCTCGAGCCCTGCAACCACACCGGTCGCACCGGCCCGTGCGCCGAGGCGCTGATCGCGGCCGGCGTACGCCGCGTGGTCTTCGCGCAGTCCGACCCCAACCCGGTCGCCGCCGGGGGAGCGGAGACCCTGCGCGCCGCCGGCGTCGACGTCGAGTCGGGACTTCTGGCGGTCGAATCGGGACTTCTGAACGAGGCCTGGACCTTCGCGGTCGAGCACCAGCGCCCGTTCGTCACCTGGAAGTTCGCGACCACCCTCGACGGTCGCAGCGCCGCCGCCGACGGCACCAGCCGCTGGGTCTCCAGCAAGGCCTCCCGCCTCGACACGCACCGGCTCCGCGCCCTCTGCGACGTGATGCTCGTCGGCACCAACACCGTCGCCGTCGACGACCCGCTGCTCACGGTCCGCGACGAGCACGACCAGCCGATCGAGCACCAGCCGCTCCGCGCGGTGATGGGGGAGCGCGACCTCGATCCCGGCCGCCGGATCTTCAACGCAGACGCCGAGAGCGTCCACCTCCGCACCCGCGACCCGCACGCCGCGCTGAAGGAGCTCTTCGCCCGCGACCGCCAGCACGTCTTCCTCGAGGGCGGCCCCACGCTGGCCGCTGCGTTCCTCGAGGCCGGCCTGGTCGACGAGATCGTCGTCTACGTCGCCCCCATGCTGCTCGGCGCCGGCCGGAGTGCCGTCGCCGACCTCGGAATCACCACCATCGCCGACGCGTTCCGCCCCCGGGTCACCGACATCACCGTGCTCGACGGCGATCGACGGCGAGGAGCCCAACGTCCGCCTGACCCTGACCCCCGACTCGCCCTTGAAAGGAGCCACTGACATGTTCACCGGAATCGTCGAGGAGCTCGGCACCGTCGCCGCCCTCGAGGACCAGGGCGACGCGATCCGCCTCACCATCCGCGCGACCACCGTGCTCGAGGACGCCGGCCTCGGCGACTCGATCTCGGTCAACGGCTGCTGCCTGACGGTCACCACGCTCGAGCGGGACACCTGGACCGCCGACGTCATGCAGGAGACGCTCGACAAGACCAGCCTGTACGGCGTACGCCCCGGCGACCGGGTCAACCTCGAGCGCGCCGTCACCGCCGACAAGCGCCTGGGCGGCCACATCGTCCAGGGCCACGTCGACGGCGTCGGCGACCGTCGCTGAGCCGGACCCCCAGCGAGCACTGGGAGCTGGTCGAGATCTCGCTCCCGACGGAGCTGAGTCGCTACCTCGTCGACAAGGGCTCGATCAGCGTCGACGGCATCAGCCTCACCGTCGTCGAGGCCAAGGACGACAGCTTCACGGTCAGCCTGATCCCCGAGACGCTCGCCCGCACCACCCTCGGCTTCCGCCAGCCCGGCGACCGGGTCAACCTGGAGGTCGACGTGATCGCCAAGTACGTCGAGCGGCTCCTCCCGTTCACCAAGGAGCAGGCATGAGTCTCTCCACGCTGTACGACGCCCACCTGACCATCTCGGGCCACCAGATCACCTGGCGCGAGATCGTCGGCAACGCCTTCGGGTTCGCCTCGGCCGTCGGGGGACTGCGCCGCCGGGTCTGGGCCTGGCCGGTCGGCATCATCGGCAACGTCCTGCTCTTCACCGTCTTCATCGCCGCCACCTTCGACGCCCAGGCCCAGCAGCCGCTGTTCGGCCAGGCCGGTCGCCAGGTCTTCTTCATCATCACCAGCATCTACGGCTGGCACCGCTGGCAGCAGGCCAAGAACGCGCACGGCGGAGGTGACGTCCCCGCGATCGACCCGCGCTGGGCGACCGCGCGCGAGCGGGTGGCCTACCTGGTGGCCGCGGCCGCGGGCGTCCTGATCTGTCAGTGGGTCTTCACGGTCGTCGGCGCCGGCTGGCCCGCACCGCGTTGGTACTACTGGTGCGACGCCTGGATCTTCGTCGGCTCGATGCTGGCGACCTACGCGATGGCCCGCGGCTGGAACGACTTCTGGCTCGCGTGGATCGCGGTCGACCTGGTCGGCGTGCCGCTCCTGTGGCACTCGGGCTACTACCCCTCCGCGATCCTCTACGTCTTCTACGGCGGTCTCTGCATCGCCGGCTTCATCACCTGGCTGCGGGTCACCACCGCCGCTGCCGGTCAGCAACAACGAGAGAAGGTCTCAGCATGAGCGAGCGCAGCGAGCGAATCAATCAACAGAGCGCGCCATGTGCCTCATGCGCGCACGGAGCGAAGCGAGTACGCGCATGAGCATTCACGACGTCCAGCACGACGGCGTCCGCCTCGACAGCATCGAGCGCGCCATCGCCGACATCGCCGCCGGCAAGGCGGTCATCGTCGTCGACGACCAGACTCGCGAGAACGAGGGGGACATCATCTTCGCCGCCAGCAAGGCGACGCCGGAGCTGATGGCGTTCACGATCCGGCACAGCAGCGGCGTCATCTGCGTGCCGATGCCGGCCGACATGCTCGACCGCCTCGAGATCCCGCTGATGACGCCGCACAACAAGGACAAGCTGCGTACGGCGTACACGATCTCGGTCGACGCACGCGACGGCGTCAGCACCGGCATCTCCGCGGCCGACCGTGCCCACACGGCTCGCGTCCTGGCCGACTCGGCGACCGAGCCGTGGGAGATCACCCGGCCAGGCCACGTCTTCCCGCTTGCGCTACCGCGAGGGCGGCGTCCTGGTCCGCCGCGGCCACACCGAGGCCGCCGTCGACCTGGCCACCCTCGCTGGTCTCACGCCCGCCGGCGTCCTGGTCGAGGTCGTCAACGACGACGGCACCATGAAGCGTGCGCCCGAGCTGCGCGAGTTCGCCGACGAGCACGGGCTCGCGATGATCTCGATCGACGACCTGGTCCGCTACCGCCGCCGCCACGAGAACCTCGTCGTCCGGGTCGCCGAGACCAGGCTCCCGACCCGGCACGGCGACTTCACGGCGTACGGCTACCGGATCACCGTCGACGACTCCGAGCACATCGCGCTCGTCTACGGCGACGTCAGTGGCGACGAGCCGGTCCTCACCCGCGTGCACTCCGAGTGCCTGACCGGCGACGTCTTCGGCAGCAGCCGCTGCGACTGCGGACCGCAGCTCGACGAAGCGCTGGAGCGGATCGTCGAGGAGGGCCGCGGCGTCGTCGTCTACCTGCGCGGCCACGAGGGCCGGGGGATCGGCCTGGTCGCCAAGCTGCAGGCCTACCAGCTCCAGGACGGCGGTCGCGACACCGTCGACGCCAACCTCGACCTCGGGCTGCCTGCCGACGCGCGCCACTACGGCACCGCCACCCAGGTGCTGCGCGACCTGGGTGTCACCAGCGTCCGGCTGATGACCAACAACCCCGACAAGGTCGACAACCTCGAGGACTTCGGCGTGCACGTCGCCGAGCGCGTCCCGCTGACCCCGCACCCGAACGACCACAACCTGGCCTACCTGCTGACCAAGCGGGACCGGATGGGCCACGATCTCCCCAACCTCGCCGCCGAGGCGGCCGATCTCGCGAACGGAGCCTGACAGATGTCCGGAGACGGAGCACCCGACCAGGAGGTCTTCGACGCCAGCGCGATCAAGGTCGCCGTCGTCGCGGCCAGCTGGCACACCCAGGTGATGGACGGACTGCTGGCCGGCGCCGAGCGGGCGCTGGCGGCGTACAACGTCCACGGTGCAGCGCATCGTCCGCGTGCCCGGCACCTTCGAGCTGCCGGTCGTCGCGTCCGCGCTCGCCAAGCAGGGGTACGACGCGGTCGTCGCCCTCGGCGTCGTGATCCGCGGTGGCACGCCCCACTTCGACTACGTGTGCAACGCCGCGACCGACGGTCTGGTCCGGGTCGGCCTCGACCACACGGTCGCCGTCGGGTTCGGCGTGCTCACGTGCGACAACGACCAGCAGGCGCTCGAGCGCGCCGGCCTGCCGCACTCCCGGGAGGACAAGGGCTACGAGGCCACGTCCGCCGCGCTGCTCACCGCCCGGACCCTGGCCGAGGTCAGCCGGCCGCACGCCGTAGGCTCTCTGACCGTGAAGACGTTCGACGAGCTCTGGGCCGAGCTGCAGGAGAAGGCCCGGACCCGACCCGCTGGATCCGGCACCGTGCGTGAGCTCGACGCCGGAGTGCATGCGATCGGCAAGAAGCTGGTCGAGGAGGCGGCGGAGTCCTGGATGGCCGCCGAGCATGAGGGCCCTGAGCGGACCGCTGAGGAGATCAGCCAGCTGCTCTACCACGCCCAGGTGCTCATGCTGGCCTCCGGCATCGAGCTCGACGACGTCTACGCCCACCTGTAGGAAGCAACCATGTCTCTCCTGAGGATCGCGGTCCCCAACAAGGGGTCGCTCTCGCAGTCCGCGTCCGAGATCCTGCGCGAAGCCGGCTACCGGCAGCGCGACGACGCGAAGCAGCTCACCCTGATCGACACCGAGAACGGCGTCGAGTTCTTCTACCTGCGCCCGCGCGACATCGCGCTGTACGTCGGGGAGGGCACCCTCGACGTCGGCATCACCGGCCGCGACCTGCTCACCGACTCGGGCGCCAAGGCCGAGGAGGTCATGGGCCTCGGGTTCGGCCGCAGCCGGTTCCGGTTCGCCGGCCCGCAGGGCGTCTACTCCGACCTGTCGCAGCTGGCCGGCCTCCGGATCGCCACGTCGTACGTCGGAGTGGTGCGCGCGTTCCTCGAGGAGCGCGGGATCGAGGCGAGCGTGACCCGGCTCGACGGCGCCGTGGAGACCAGCATCCAGCTCGGTGTCGCCGACGTGGTCGCCGATGTCGTGGAGACCGGCAGCACGCTGCGCCAGGCGGGCCTGGAGGTGTTCGGCGAGACGATCCTCGAGTCCGAGGCGGTCCTGGTCACCCGCAGTGGCGGCGTCCCGGACGGGTTCGAGGTCTTCAAGCGCCGCGTCGACGGCGTCCTGGTCGCTCGCAGCTACGTGATGATGGACTACGACATCGAGGAGGCCAGGGTCGGTGACGCCGTTGCGCTGACCCCCGGCATCGAAGGTCCGACGATCGCCCCCCTGCATCGCGACGGCTGGGTGGCGGTGCGCGCGATGGTCCCGCGGGCCGGCTCCCAGCGACTGATGGACGAGCTCTACGACATCGGCGCGCGCGGCATCCTCCTCACCGACATCCATGCCTGCCGGCTCTGAGTCCACGCCGCCGGTCGCGCTGCCGCACACGTGGCGGCCGCTCGGCGTCCGGGTCGCGGGAGCGGTCCTGGGCGGCGGCCTGCTGATGGTCTGCGCGCTGGCCTGGATCGGTTTCGACGCCGAGACCCGGGCCAAGTTCACCGTGTTCCAGCGCGGGACGCTCGTCTTCTTCGCGCTCCTCGCGTTCACGCTCTTCTACGCGCTCATGCGCTCGCGGGTGGTCGCCGAGGAGGGCCGCCTGGTCGTGGTCAACGGCTACCGACGCCACGAGTACGAATGGGCACAGATCGTCGCCGTGCACCTGCCGCCGGGTGCGCCCTGGGTGACCCTCGACCTGGCGGACGGCACGACGGTCGCGGCGATGGGCATCCAGGGCTCCGACGGCAACCGCGCCAAGAAGGCAGTGCGGGAGCTGCGCGGTCTCGTCAACCGTTGATCAGGTCGGCGTGCTCGCGGGTCGAGCATCGGCCGAAGTGCTTCTGCTCGGCGAGCGCCCAGGCGTCCCAGTACGGCGCGAACGACTCGCCATCGCGCTCGATCCCGCGCGCCTTCCGGACGTCCCGGCTCCGCGTCGACCCAGACCAGGGCGGTCACGAGCCGGGCGAGCTCCGGCGCCCAGGACCCGACGCCCTCGACGACCACCAGTGGCGCGGGTTCCACCGTGACCGTCTCGGCGAAGGCTGCCGCGTGCCAGTCGTAGCGGCGGTAGGTCCCCGGCCGGCCGTCTGCCAGCGGCGTCAGCAGGCTCGCCAGCTGGGCTCCCACGTCGGGCAGCCCCGTCCAGCCGTCGTAGAGCTCGTCCATGTGCACGACCCGGCTTCCGGGTGCGAGCTCGGCGACGGCAGTCGGCGAGCGTGGTCTTGCCCGATCCCGACGGTCCGTCGATGCACAGCAGCCGTCCGCCGCCCAGCGTCGGTGGCCGGCCATCCACGAGGGCGAGGACCGACGCGGGGTCCACGGCCTAGAAGGCCTGGCCGTACCCGCGATAGCTCGGCACGGTGTCGACGAACTCGCTCCCGGACAGCAGCTGCACGGAGTTCGCGTGCTCGAAGACCTCGCCGGACTTGGCGTGGCGGAACCACACCAGGTCGCCGATCTCCAGCTGCGCCGCCGGGGGACCCGTGAGGGGCGTCTGCACCTCGCCGGCGCCCTCCATCGTGATCAGCTTCAGCCCAGCGGGCGCCCACGGCGTGGGCAGCCGGTCCGGGCCGATCGGGCCCGAGGCGATCAGACCGCCGCCGTGCACGGTGACCGTGTCGGGGCCGGGGCGCCGGGTGACCGGCAGGCCGAAGTAGGACGCGGGCCGCGGAGTCGAACGAGCGGTAGTGGTCGAACAGCGTGGGGACCAGCAGGCCGGAGCCGGCCGCGATCTCGGTGACGACCGGGTCGGCCGCGGTCTCCGCGACGGAGCCGGAGCCGCCGGCGTTCCAGAACTCCAGGTCGGCGAACTCACGCAGCGCGTCGGCGATCTCGCGACGGCGTACGGCGAGCTGGGTGAGCGACAGCGCCTTCACCTGGCGCACGATCATCGACTTGGCCTTCGCGGTCGGGACCGTGTCCTGCAGGCCGGCGACCTGACCCTCGTAGGTCATCGCGCCGACCAGGCGGAAGCCGTCGCGCCGCGTGATCTCGCGGGCCAGCGCGACCACGCTCGCGGTGTCGTGCAGCGGCGAGCGCTTGGGGCCGAAGTGCTGTCCGGCCTTGCGCAGCCCGGCGTCGACGTCGATCGAGATCCGGATCGGCACGGTGGGGGAGAAGCGCACGCTGTCGATCACGTCGAGGTGCGCGACGTTGTCGACCATCAGCGTGATCGCGGCAGCGGCGGCCGGCGAGGCGACCAGCTCGGCCAGCGCACCCCGGTCGACGGTCGGGTAGGCGACGACGATGTCGTCGCAGATGCCCTGCTCGTGCAGCCACAGTGCCTCGCGCAGCGTGTAGCCGAGGACGCCGTGGAAGCCCTCGGTCGCCAGCGCCCGGCTGATCAGCGCCGGGACGCGGAGCGACTTGGAGGCCACCCGGATCGGCAGACCGCCGGCGCGGCGGCGCAGGTCGGCGGCGTTGGCGTCGAAGGCGTCGAGGTCGACCACGAAGATCGGGCTGGACAGTGGTACGCCGTGCTTGGCGACCGCATCGTTGAGCCGGGACCACAGCTGGTTGCGGTCCACCGGCCCGGGAGTGACCCGGGTGTCTGCCATTACTTGATTCCTCGCTTGCGCAGCAGCGCCTCGATCTCGGCCATGTCGTCGTCGTCCGCGAGCGCGGGCCGACCCGCCTTCGCGGGTCCGACGAGCCGCGGGTGCGTCGGCGGGCGCGACCTTAGCGCGCTCGCGCTGCGCGCATCCGACCCGAGGCCACGAACAAGCACCGCCGAGACCCCCGCCAGTCCGACGCCGACCCACACGAAGGGGTTGAACACCAGGTTGGACGCCCAGGAGGTCACCGCGTTCACGATCTTCGTGAACATCTGCAACGTCTTGGTGAGGTACGCCGCGAGCGGCAGCAGGGTGAACGCGAGTGCGCGCAACCCGGAAGACAGGCCGCGGCGCTGGAACGAGATCCAGGTCCAGATCCCGCCCAGCACCGTCAGGCTCAGCGTCAGTGCCGCCCAGGCTGCGTCATCCACGCCATCAAGCGTCCCACACGGCTGACCAGCCGGAGATCGGCTCAGGCAGAGGCGGCTACGCCGAGGTGCTCTCAGCGCCGTCCGCGAGCAGTCCCTTGCGGCGCAGGAGGGGCATCACGCCCTCACCGAACCAGTAGGCCTCCTCGACGTGCGGGTAGCCCGAGAGGATGAACTCGTCGATCCCGAGCTGGTGGTACTCCTCGAGCCGGTCGGCCACCTCCTGGTGGCTGCCCACCAGGGCCGTGCCGGCGCCGCCGCGGACCAGGCCCACGCCGGACCACAGGTTCGGCGCGACCTCCAGCTCACGCGCCGAGGTGTACGCCGTACCGGAGCGCAGCGACAGCATCCGCTGCTGACCGGTCGACTCGCTCTGCCGCAACGCGTCCTGTGCCTTGGCGATGGTCGCCGGGTCCAGGCCGTCGAGCAGCCACTGGGCGTGGTCCCACGCCTCGTCGGACGTCTCGCGCGACAGGGTGTGGATGCGGAGACCGAAGCGCAGGGTGCGCCCCTGCTCGGCGGCGAGCCCGCGCATCCAGTCGAGCTTCTCGCGCACCTGCTCGAGGGGCTCGCCCCAGGTCAGGTAGACGTCCGCGTGCTTCGCCGCGACCGGTCCGGCCGGACCCGACGAGCCGCCGAAGTAGATGTCCGGCACGTCGATCCCGCCGCTCACCATCGCGCCCTCGACCTGGAAGTGGTCGCCGGAGAAGTCGTACGGCGCCTGCTCCCACGCACCCCTCAGGATCGAGAGGAACTCGTCGGTGCGGGCGTAGCGCTCGTCCTTCGAGGCGAAGTCGCCGAAGCGCGCCTGCTCGCGCGGCTCACCGCCGGTGACGATGTTGAGCATCAGCCGGCCGTCGGAGATCCGTTGGTACGCCGCAGCCATCTGTGCCGCGAGCACCGGGTTGATCGCGCCCGGCCGGAAGGCGACGAGGAACTTCAGCGTGGACGTCTCGCGCAGCAGCGCGGCCGTCGTCAGCCAGGCGTCCTCGCAGAACGTCCCGGTCGGGGTGAGCACGCCCTCGAAGCCGACCTTCTCGGCGGTGCGGGCGACGTCGGCGAGGTAGTCGATCGTCGGCTCGCGGAACCCGTGTCCCAGGGTCTCGCTCAGCCCGCCCCGCACCTCACCCGGCACGCCCTGGCCGGCCCCGACCAGCGACCGGCTGTCGCCGGAGGTCGGCAGGAACCAGTGCAGCTTCAGCTCGGACGCTCCGGGCTCGCTCATTCCACGGCCGATCCGGTCGTGGCGTCGGCGAACTCGTCGGTGAAGAAGCTCGACACGTCGACCTCGTCGGGGATGAGCCCGTTGTCGTGGAAGGCGTCGGCCATCTCCTGCTCGGAGTCGATCACGGACTGGTCGATCGCCGTCGGGGTCACCGGGCGGTTCTTGGCTGCGGCCGTGGTGACGTCGGTCGAGAGGCCGGTCTGCTCGGCCCATACCTTCGACCAGTCCTCTCGGTGCTGCGAAGACCAGATCTGCGCCTTGGTGATGCGCGTCAGGTAGTCCTTGAGTGCCGCGGTCGTCGCCGGGTCGTCGATAGCGGCCTTCGAGGCGACCTGGAAGTTCAGGCCGTTGACCAGGCCGTCACCGTCGGCGAGCACGCGCGCATCCTCGTCGACGACGGCCTGCGAGGTGTAGGGATCCCAGACCGCCCATGCGTCCACGTGGCCGTTGGAGAACGCCGCCAGGGCGTCGGACGGCTGGAGGTTCTTGACGTCGATGTCGCTGTACTTCAGGCCCGCCTTGTCGAGCTGGGCGAGCAGGTTGTAGTTCGCCGAGCTTCCCTCGGCGACCGCGACCGTCTTGCCGGCGAGGTCGGCGACGCTCTGGATGGGCGAGTCCTTCGGCACCAGGATGGTGTCGCCCTTGCCGGTGAACGCCGCGGTGGCGACCATCTTGAACGTGCCGCCCGCCGCGGCGGCGAAGATCGGCGGGGTGTTGCCGACCATGCCGACGTGGATGGCGTTGGCGTTCAGGGCCTCGAGCATCGGCGGTCCGGAGGTGAACTCCTTCCACTCGATCTGGTACGGCGTGTCCTCCAGACCGGCGGCGGTCAGCAGGGCCTTCGCGCTCGTGCCCTTCTGGTCGCCGACGATGAGCGTGACCTTCGAGAGGTCGACCTTGCCGCTGTCGCTGACGGCGTCCTCGTTGCCGGTCTTGTCGTCGCCGCAACCGGCGAGGACGAGAGTCGCGGCGAGGATGCCTGCGAGGGGGACGGCGAGCTTCTTGAGGTTCATGCGGCTCCTTGGTTCTCGAGCTGGTTGCGGTTCGGGTTCGGGGGAGTGGGCTGCACGCCGAGCGCTTCGAGCAGCTCCGCGCGGAGCCGGGCGATCTCTGGCCGGGTGTGGGCGCGGTCGTCACGGCGGGCGGTGATCTCCCACTCGTGGGACATCCGGCCTCCGTCCATGACGACGATCCGGTCGGCGAGCGCCAAGGCCTCGTCGACGTCGTGGGTGACGACGAGGATCGCCATCGAATGACGACGCCAGAGCTCGATCACGAGCTGGTGCATCTCGATCCGGGTCAGCGCGTCGAGCGCGCTGAAGGGCTCGTCGAGCAGCAGGAGGGAGGGGTTGCTCACCAGCGCGCGGGCCAGCGACACACGTTGGGCCTGACCGCCGGAGAGCCGCAGCGGCCACTCCTCGAGCTTGTCGGTCAGGCCGACCTCGCCCAGGGTCTCCTCGGCGAGCTTGAAGCGCGTCTTCTTCTGGGGCGAGTTGATCAGTGCGAGCGCGACGTTCTGGTGCACCGTGCGCCACGGGAGCAGTCGCGGCTCCTGGAAGGCCACGCCGGTGCGCCCGTTGACCTCGACCTCGCCGGCGGGCGACGGGTCGAGCCCGGCGATGCTGCGCAGCAACGTCGACTTGCCGCAGCCGCTGCGCCCGAGCAGGGCGACGAACTCGCCGTTGCGGATGTCGAAGTCGATCGACTTCAACACGTCCGTGGAGCCGAAGGATCGGTTGTGGGAGCGGACCCGCGCGACGTACTCCGACTTCTGTGTGCGCGGGGCTTCATCGGTCACGCGCGCCATGCGAGTGCCTTCCTCTCGATGTAGCGGACAAGGGAGTCGGTCGAGAGACCGAGCAGGCTGTAGACGACGAGGCCGACGACGACGATGTCGGTCTGCTGGAACTCGCGGGCGTCGTTGATCAGCTTGCCGAGGCCGGCGTCGGGGGCGATGGTCTCCGCGACGATCAGCGACAGCCAGGCGATGCCGAGGCTCTGCCGCAGTCCGACCAAGGTCTGGGGGAGTGCGCCGGGCAGGATCACGTGGCGGATCCGCTGGGTCCAGGTGAGGTGCATCGACTTCGCTGCCTCGAGCGTCTTGCGCTCGATCCCGCGGATGCCGCCGAACACGTTGAGGTAGAGCGGGAACGTCGCGCCCAGGGCGATCAGGGCGATCTTCGGGGTCTCGCCGATGCCGAACCAGATGATGAAGAGCGACACCAGCCCGAAGTGGGGCAGCGTGCGGAGCATCTGCATCGGCGGGTCGATGGCGTCCTCCCCGATCCTGCTGAGACCGGCGACGATCGCGAGCGAGACCCCGACGATCGCGCCGATCGCGAAACCGATCGCGACCCGCTGGAGCGACACGAGCGTCGCTTCGCCCAGCGTGCCGTCTTGGATCAGCTCCCAGGCGGCCTGGGCGATCTGGACCGGCGAGGCGAGCTTGCGTTCGTCGAGCAAGCCGGTGGCCGAGGCGAGCTCCCAGAGCCCGAGGATCACGAGAGGGGAGACCCAGCGCCGGAGGAAGGAGAATCGGGAGGATCGAGTGCGTTGACCGTCACGCCGTCCCGAGTGAGTGGCGGCAGGCGGCCCTGCCAGAGCAGTGGTCGTCATGGCTCCCTGTCTACGCAACCTAAGAGGGGTAAGTCAACTGACACGCTCGACTTTGCCCGTGGTTTCGCCCTTCAAACCCGCGCAGGAGACAATCGGTGAGTGGTTGAGAGTGACGTGCAGCACGCCGCGCATCGGCGTGATCCCCGATCCCGGCTTCCCCGAGCGACGACGGCTCCGCCTCCGTCGAGCTGGCCGCGGCGCTGGCCGCGTGGGACGCCGACCCGTCGACGTACGTCGAGGCGCTCGCCGCCCTGCAACGATCGCGTGTGCTGGTGCCTGTCGTCGCGGTGCTGGGCGAGGTCGAGTACGACGCCGCCGGGCTGGCCCGCGAGAAGTCCAGCGACATGGCGACCGTGCTGATCCAAGGAGCCGACGGCCGGCTGGCGCTGCTCGCCTTCACCGGCACCGCGACCCTCGCCGGCTGGAACGCCGATGCCCGACCGGTGCCGGTCGCCGCCTCGCTCGCCGCCCGCTCCGCGCTGCAGGACGACGCCGCGGCGCTGGTCGTCGACCTCGCCGGACCCGTCCGGTTCGTCGTCGAGGGCGATGACCTGCGCGGACTCGCCGAGGAGTGGACGCTCGCCCGGGTCGCGGGGGGCCACGCCTGGATTCGGCCTGACGGGGAATCTTCGGCTAGCATCTAGCGTTGACCGATCAGTTCCGACCCGACCGTTCGCGGGAGAGCCGGAGCAGATCTCACAAGCGGAGCCAGCAGCATCGTCTCCCACCCGCATCGACCGTCCTGCTCCACAGGTCGTCGGGTCCGGTCCCGAAGGCATGGCCTGCGGCGTGGATATTTCCTCGTCGTGAGCCTGACTGCCTTTGATGGCACTCCCACTCGCGTGGGGGGCGCCGCGACTGGCTTCCGCTTGCACCAGCGGAAGCCTTTGTTGATTTCGGACCTCCTCGGCGGAGGCCAGTGATCGCGGGGAGTCCGTATCACTTGGCCACCAGGAGGACACATCAGCACCGAGCTGCGAATCAACGACCGGATCCGGGTTCCCGAGGTCCGGCTCGTTGGACCCAACGGGGAGACGGTCGGCATCGTGCCGACCGACCAGGCCCTGAAGCTTGCGCAGGAGGCGGACCTCGACCTCGTCGAGATCGCCCCGCAAGGCAAGCCGCCAGTCTGCAAGCTCATGGACTACGGCAAGTTCAAGTACGAGAACGCCCAGAAGGCTCGCGAGGCGCGTCGCAACCAGACGAACGTGATCATCAAGGAGATGAAGCTTCGTCCCAAGATCGACGCCCACGACTACGAGACCAAGAAGGGTCACGTCGTGCGGTTCCTGCGCGCCGGCGACAAGGTCAAGATCACGATCATGTTCCGCGGCCGCGAGCAGCACCGCCCCGAGCTGGGCTTCCGGCTGCTCCAGAAGCTGGCCGAGGACGTGACGGAGCTGGGCTTCGTCGAGTCCGCGCCCAAGCAGGACGGCCGCAACATGATCATGGTGCTCGGCCCGCACAAGAAGAAGGCCGACGCCAAGGTCGATCTGAAGGCCGACAAGGACGCGAAGGCCGCCGAGCGCGCCGCCCTCGTCGCCGACGAGCAGGCCGAGCGCGACGCCGCCCACGCCGCCGGACCGGTGGCGCAGAAGAAGGAGCGCGGACGCTCCGAGAACCTCGATCCCGAGATCGAGGCCTGAGACCCGCGGCCGGTGCCCCCGGCCGTCGCAACAACTCGCTGGTCGAGCAGTCGTGACCGCGACCAGTAGGACGAGAAGAGAGAGCAGAGATGCCGAAGAACAAGACGCACTCCGGTGCGAGCAAGCGCTTCCGCGTGACGGGCACGGGCAAGATCCGTCGCCAGAAGGCGGGCATGCGCCACAACCTGGAGAAGAAGCCCTCCAAGGTCACCCGTCGCCTGTCCGGCACCACTGAGGTCGCCAAGGCCGACGTGAAGCGCGCCAAGAAGCTGCTCGGTCTCTGACCAGCGCCCGCCCCTCGGTGGTCGAGCCTGTCGAGACCCCCGCACCCAACAAGTTTTGAGCAACAAGGAGTAAATCGTGGCACGCGTCAAGCGGGCAGTGAATGCCCAGAAGAAGCGCCGGGTCGTCCTCGAGCGCGCCAGCGGATACCGCGGGCAGCGCTCGCGTCTGTACCGCAAGGCCAAGGAGCAGGTCACCCACTCCCTGGTCTACAGCTACAACGACCGTCGCAAGAACAAGGGCAACTTCCGCAAGCTGTGGATCCAGCGGATCAACGCTGCGGCTCGCGCCCAGGGCATGACCTACAACCGGTTCATCCAGGGCCTCGGCCTCGCCGGTGTCGAGGTCGACCGCAAGATCCTCGCCGAGCTCGCCGTCAACGACGTGGCGTCGTTCAACGCCCTCGTCGAGGTCGCCAAGGCTGCGCTGCCCGAGGACGTCAACGCGCCCAAGGTCTCCGCCTGAGCACTCCGCCGACCGCGGGCGCTCCCCTGACAGTGGGGAACGGCCGCGTCAAGGAGTCCAGGAAGCTGAGCCGTCGCTCGGAACGCTCCGAGCGACGGCTCTTCCTTGCCGACGGCCCGAAGGCCGTCGAGGGGGCCCTCTCCACAGTGCTGGATTCCGGGCAGGGCTGCGTGGTCGAGGTCTTCGCGACCTCCGCCGCCACCGAGCAGTACGCCGATCTCGCGGCGGCTGCCCCTCTGTGGACCCTCGTCGAGGACCGCGCGCTCGCCTCGCTGAGTGACTCGGTCAACCCGGCCGGGGTCGTCGCGGTCTGCCGCTTCCTCGACCGACCCGTCGAGCACGTCGTCGACGCCGCGCGGCTCGCCGCGATCTGCGCCGACGTACGCGACCCCGGCAACGCGGGCACCGTGATCCGCTGCGCGGACGCCGCCGGCGCCGACGCGGTCGTGCTCGCCGGCCACTCGGTCGACGCCTACAACCCCAAGACCGTGCGCGCCAGCGTGGGCAGCCTGTTCCACGTGCCGGTCGCGATCGAGCCTGACCCGGCGGCTGCCGTGCGCGCCGCCCGGGCTGCAGGTCTGCAGGTGCTCGCTGCGGACGGCGCGGGCGAGGTCGACCTCGACCACGCCGACGAGCTGCTCGCTGCGCCGACCGCCTGGCTGTTCGGCAACGAGGCGTGGGGACTGCCCGACGAGGTCGCCGCTCTGGCCGACCACCGGGTCCGGATCCCGATCCACGGTCGCGCCGAGAGCCTCAACCTCTCCACGGCCGCCGCCCTCTGCCTCTTCGCCTCCGCCCGCGTCCACCGCCGTTAGGCTGACCGGCGTGACGGACCTGGACGCCCTGGCCGACGGCGTCGTCCTCGCCGGGCCGGACCGCCTGGTGACCGTGGTCAACACGGCCGCCGCCCGGCTGCTGGGGGTGGACGCGGCCGACTCCGTCGGGCAGCCGCTCGCCGACGTGCTCGCCCTGCAGGACCAGGACGGTCGAGCGTGGACCTCCACCAACTGCCCGTACGACGGCCTCCCGACCCGAACAGGCGTCCCCGAGCAACCCTGGCTCGCCGCAGACGGCACCGAGGTGCTGGTCGTCGCCCGGATCCACCGGCCCGCCCTGGACAGCCCGGTCGAGCAGGTCGCGATCAGCATCCGCTCCGGCCGAGGCCGGGCCCGGCTCGACCGGGAGCGCTCCGACCTGGTCGCCACGGTCGCCCACGAGCTGCGCTCGCCGCTCACGGGTGTGAAGGGGTTCGTCCAGGCGCTGCTGAACCGCTGGGACAAGCTCAACGACGACCAGAAGAAGCTGATGCTGACGACCGTCAGCGCCGACTCCGACCGGCTCAGCCGGCTGATCGCCGAGCTGCTCGACGTCGCCCGGATCGACACCGGTCGGCTGCAGCTCTACCCGCGACCCGTCGACGCGGCGGTCCTGGTCGGGCGGGTGGTCGACTCGGTCGGCGCCGGCACCAGCCGACCGATCGAGCTCACGGCCGCGCCCGCGCTGGCGAGCATCACCGTCGACCCCGACAAGTTCACCCAGGTCGTGACCAACCTGGTCGAGAACGCCGTACGCCACGGTGAAGGCACCGTCCACGTGACGCTCGACGAGGTCGGCGGCGACGTACGGCTGGTGGTCGAGGACGAGGGCGAGGGCATCGCGCCGGAGATGCGGCGCCGCGTGTTCACCAAGTTCTGGACCGGGGGAGCACGCGGTGGCTCCGGGCTGGGCCTCTACCTGGTCAACGGCCTGGTGAAGGCCCACGGCGGCACCATCACGATCGAGGACGCGTCCGCGGGTGGCGCGCGCATCGTCGTCGTGCTGCCCTCCGACGAGACGTCAGGGTAGGCGCCGCACGCTCACCGGAGGAACCGGTTCGCGTGCGATGCTGCCGACCTTCCTAGACTTGCCCAGTTGCACGCCCCCGCTGCACGCGCGCTCGAGAGGCAGACATGTCGGGACCGAACACCGATTACGACCCCGTGGAGGTCACCCCGTTGAAGTCCGAGGAGGTCGAGGCCGCGCGTGACGCCGCCCTGACCGCGATCGTGGACGCTGCGGACCTCGCCGCTCTCAAGCAGGTGCGGATCGACCACACGGGCGACCGGTCGCCCCTCGCTCTCGCCAACCGTGAGATCGGTGCCCTGCCGCCGCAGGCGCGCAAGGAGGCCGGCCAGCGGATCGGCCAGGCGCGCGGTGCCGTCAACCAGGCGCTCGCCGCCCGCCAGGACGTGCTCGAGGTCGAGCACGAGGAGCGGATGCTGGTCGAGGAGACCGTCGATGTCACGCTGCCGACCGACCGGGTCGCCGTCGGTGCCCGCCACCCGGTCACGACCGGTTCCGAGCTGATCGCCGACATCTTCGTCGCGATGGGCTGGGAGGTCGCCGAGGGGCCGGTCATCGAGGCCGAGTGGCTCAACTTCGACGCGCTCAACCTGGGGGCTGACCACCCGGCGCGCACCATGCAGGACACGTTCTGGACCGACCCCCAGGACAACGGCATCGTGCTGCGCACGCACACGTCTCCGGTGCAGGCGCGCACCATGCTCACCCGCGAGCCTCCGATCTACGTCGTCTGCCCGGGCCGGGTCTTCCGGACCGACGAGTACGACGCGACGCACAGCCCCGTCTTCCACCAGGTCGAGGGCCTGGCGATCGACGAGGGCATCACCATGGCCCACCTCAAGGGCACCCTCGACCACTTCGCCGCCTCGATGTTCGGCGAGGGGATCAGCACCCGCTTCCGCCCGTCGTACTTCCCGTTCACGGAGCCGAGCGCCGAGGTCGACCTGGTCTGCTTCGTCTGCCGCGGCGCCGGCGTGCTCGACGGCGCCACCTGCCGCACCTGTCGCGGCGAGGGCTGGATCGAGTGGGGCGGCTGCGGCGTGGTCAACCCGCGCGTGCTGGCCGCCTGCGGCATCGACGCCGATCGCTACACCGGCTTCGCGTTCGGCATGGGCATCGACCGCACGCTGATGTTCCGCCACGGCATCGAGGACCTGCGCGAGCTCTTCGAGGGCGACGTCCGCTTCACCACTGCTTTCGGAACGGAACTCTGAACACATGAAGGCCCCTGTCTCCTGGATCCGGGAGTACGTCGACCTGCCGGCCGACGTCACCACCGCGGACCTCGCCGCGCGGCTGACCGCGCTCGGCCTCAAGCTCGAGGCGATCGAGGCACCCGGTGACCAGATCACCGGTCCGCTCGTGGTCGGCAAGGTGCTCACGGTCGAGCCCGAGCCGCAGAAGAACGGCAAGACGATCAACTGGTGCTCGGTCGACGTCGGCGACGCCAACGGCACCGGCGAGCCCCAGGGCATCGTCTGCGGCGCCCACAACTTCGCGCCCGGCGACCTGGTCGTCGTGATCCTCCCCGGCGGCGTGCTGCCCGGCGACTTCCAGATCTCTGCGCGCAAGACCTACGGCCACCTGTCGTCCGGGATGATCTGCTCCTCGCGCGAGCTGGGTCTCGGCGACGACCACGACGGCATCATCGTGCTGCCCGCCGATGCGGGTGCCCCCGGTGACGACGCGTTCGCCGTCCTGGGCCTCGACGACGAGGTCATCGAGTTCGAGATCAACCCCGACCGCGCCTACGCGCTGTCGCTGCGTGGTGTCGCTCGCGAGGCCGCACTGGCCTACGCCGCGCCGTACCGCGACCCGGCCGATCGCGCCGTGCCCAAGCCCAACGCCGACGGCTACCCGGTCGAGATCGACGACCCGACCGGCTGTCCGGTCTTCGTCGCCCGCAAGGTCACCGGCTTCGACCCGGCCGCGCCGTCCCCGGACTGGATGGTCCGCCGGCTCACCCAGGCCGGGATGCGTCCGATCTCGCTGGCCGTCGACGTCACCAACTACGTGATGCTCGAGATCGGCCGGCCGATCCACGGCTACGACGCCGACAAGCTGCAGGGTCCGATCCGGGTCCGCCGGGCGACCGCGGGGGAGCGGCTCACCACTCTCGACGGTGTCGACCGGGCCCTGTCGGTCGAGGACCTGGTCGTCACCGACGACTCCGGGATCATCGGTCTCGGTGGCGTCATGGGTGGCGAGGCCACGGAGATGTCCGCGAGCACGACCTCGGTGCTGGTCGAGGCCGCCCACTGGGACGCCACCTCGATGTTCCGCACCGGCAAGCGCCACAAGCTGACCTCCGAGGCGGGCAAGCGCAACGAGCGCGGCGTCGACCCGCTCGTCACGCCGGCCGCCGCAGACCGGGTCGTCGAGCTGCTCACGACGTACGGCGGCGGCACGGCCGACCCGGGCGTGACCGTCGTCGGCACCGCACCGGCGCGGTCGACGATCACCATCAGCTACGACCTGCCCGCGCGGGTGACCGGCATGCCGATCGACGCCGCGACGACCGTCGCCAACCTCGAGGCAGTCGGCTGCGAGCTCGACAAGCAGGACACCACGCTCACCGCGACGCCGCCCGCGTGGCGCCCCGACCTCAACGACCCCTTCGACCTGGTCGAGGAGGTCGCCCGGATCGTCGGCTACGACCAGGTCCCGTCCGTGCTCCCGCGCGAGGCGGCCGGTCGCGGCCTGACCCGCGAGCAGCGGCTGCGCCGCCGGATCGGGCGCACCCTCGCCGGAGCCGGATGCGTCGAGGTGATCAGCTTCCCGTTCGTCGGCGAGGCCGCCTTCGATGCGCTCGGCCTGCCCGCGGACGACGTGCTGCGCCACACGGTGCGGCTCGCCAACCCGCTCTCGAGCGAGGACCCGTCGTACACGACGACGCTGCTGCCCGGTCTGCTCAAGGCCGCCGCCCGCAACATCGGCCGCGGTGCCGCCGGGGTCGCGCTCTTCGAGACCGGCACCGTCGCCTTCCCGGCCGACCGTGGTCCGGCCCCGATCTACGGCGTCGAGTCGCGTCCCACCGAGGCCGAGCTGGCCAAGCTCTTCGAGGCCATCCCCGACCAGCCGCTCCACCTCGCGGTCGTCCTGGCCGGTGAGCGCGAGCGATCCGGCTGGTGGGGCAGTGGCCGCGAGGCCGGCTGGTCCGACGCGATCGGGCTGGTCCGCCGGCTCGGCGACGAGCTCGGCGTCGAGGTCGAGGTCACCTCGGCCGCTCGGATGCCCTGGCACCCCGGTCGCTGCGCCCAGGTGAGCGTCGGCGGGGTCGAGTTCGGCCACGCGGGCGAGCTGCACCCGAAGGTCTGCACGGCGTACGGACTGCCGGCGCGCAGCGCCGCGGTCGAGATCGACCTCGACTTCCTGATGCGCGCCGCCCGAGACGTGACGCCCGGCCCGGAGTTCTCGACCTACCCCCTCGCCAAGGAGGACGTCGCACTCGTCGTCGAAGACGCGGTCACCGCTGCCGAGGTCGAGGCCGCGCTGCGCGAGGGTGCCGGCGAGCTGCTCGAGTCGATCCGCCTCTTCGACGTCTACACGGGCGACCAGGTCGGCACCGGCCACAAGTCCTTGGCCTTCGCGCTGAGGTTCCGTGCCCCCGACCGCACCCTGACCGAGGAGGAGACGACAGCCGCGCGCAACGCAGCCGTGAGCGTCGCCGCCGAGCGGACCGGTGCCGTCCAGCGCTGACGGACCGAGCGCTCCTCGGCTCGCGGTCCTCGACGACGTCACCTGGCACGGCGAGCCGATCCCGGGCGAGCGCACGCACGCGCTGCTGCGCAGCCTCGCGGAGGCCGGCTCCCGTGGCCTGTCGGAGTCGACCCTGGTGGAGGAGATCTGGGGCGACGACGTCCCGGCCAACCCCACGAAGGCGCTCCAGGTGGTCGTGTCCCGGGCCCGGTCGGCGACCGGCTCGGACGTGATCGAGCGGACGGCGCGTGGCTACCGTCTCGCCCTCGAGGACACCGACGTCGACGTCTGGGCGCTGCGCCCCGAGGGCCTGCGGCTCGCTGCTGCCGGCGACTACGCCGCGGCGCTCCCGCTCCTGGAGCGGGCCGATCCCGACGACGAGGTGACCGCCGCCCTGCTGCGCTCGGTCGCCGGCGTGCACGGCGTCCCGGCTGCGCTCGATCGCTACGAGAGCCTACCGCGAGGACCTCGCCGACCGGCTCGGCGTCGATCCGAGCCCGGAGCTGCAGGCACTGCACGCCGAGCTGCTCGCCCGCGACCGCCCGGTCCGCGAGGGACTGCTCTTCGAGGCCTCCCGGCTGATCGGCCGCGAGGACGACGTCGTCGCGCTCGAGGGGATGATCCGGACCTCCCGGGTCACCTCGATCGTCGGCCCCGGCGGCCTCGGCAAGACCCGGCTCGCCCACCTGATGGGCCGGCTCGCCGAGCAGCCCGTCGTGCACTTCGTCGAGCTCGCCGGCGTCACCTCGCCCGACGGCGTCGCGGTCGAGGTCGGCGACGTGCTCGGCGTGCGCGAGTCCGTCGCCGGCCGGCTCGCGGCCGCGGCGCGGCGTACCGACCTGCGTGGGCCGGATCGTCGACCAGATCGGCACCGCCCCGGCCCTGCTCATCCTCGACAACTGCGAGCACCTCGTCGACGCGGTCGCCGACCTCGTGCAGGTGCTGGTGACCCGCACACCCGCGCTGCGGGTGCTGACCACCACCCGTGCTCCGCTCGGGATCGCAGCAGAGCGCGTCTACCAGCTGCCCCAGCTCGGCCTCGACGACGCGGTCGAGCTCTTCACCGAGCGAGCGACGGCGGCGCGACCCGGGGTCCGGCTCGACGCAGCAGAGGTCCGCTCGCTCGTCGAGCGGCTCGACGGGCTCCCGCTCGCGGTCGAGCTCGCGGCGGCCAAGGTGCGGGTCATGTCGATCGCCGAGATCGAACGGCGCCTCGAGAACCGCTTCGCCCTGCTCCGCGGTGGGTCCCGAGAGGCGCCCGAGCGCCATCAGACCCTGCTCGCGGTCATCGACTGGAGCTGGAACCTGCTCGGCGAGGAGGAGCGCACCGCGCTGCGCCGCCTCTCGATCTTCCGCGACGGTTTCTCCCTCGGCGGCGCCGAGGCGGTGGTCGGCGACGCGCTGGGACCGTTGTCGAGCCTGGTCGACCAGTCGCTGGTGACGGTCGTGGAGGGCGCGGGTGAGCTGCGCTACCGGCTCCTGGAGACGGTCCGCGAGTTCGGCCAGATGCAGCTGATCGACGCCGGCGACGACGCCGAGACGATCGCCCGGCTCCGTGACTGGGGCCTCGCGTTCGCGACACGCGCCCATGCCCGGCTCTTCGGGCCGCACCAGGTCGACACGATGGGCGAGATCAGGAGCGAGGAGGGCAACCTCGTCGACCTGCTCCGCCGCTGCCTGCGCGATCGCGACGCCGACGCCGTCGTCGTGCTCGTCGCCTGTCTCTCCGACTTCTGGACGATCGAGGGCAGCCACCTCAAGGTCGTCAACATCTCCGCCGACGTCGAGGACGTCATCGTCGCCGCCGACATCAGCCCCGAGCTCGACGATGCCTTCCGGGCCACGCTGGTCGCCGTCGCGTTCAACTCGCTGATCTTCTCCGACGCGGTCGTCGGACCGGTCTTCGACCGTCTCGAGGAGGTCGGCCCCGGCGAAGGACATACCCGTGCGGAGGTCGCCGCCACCGTTCTGCTCGCGGCTCGCCTCAGCATCGGCGAGGAGCGGCTGGACGCCCTCGAGGCGCTGTGCGACAACGACAACAACCGGATCGCTCAGACCGCGCTGCAGTGGCTCAGCCAGCTCCACGAGAACCAGGGTGAGGTCCGTCTGGCGCAGGAGCGCGGGCTGTCCGCCCTCGCTCGGACCGACGACGCCGAAGGTCCCTGGACCGCGGCTCTCGTCCGGGCGCAGCTCGCCGGCCTGACCATGCAGGTGGGCGACATCGACGCGGCGATGCTCTACGCGCGCGACTCGATCCCCGTGATGGAGGCGCTCGGCGCCTACGAAGACGTCGGCCAGCTCAAGGCCGTGCTCGCCGTCGGCGCCATGGAGGCCGGTCGGATCGAGGAGGCCGAGCGGATCTTCGACGAGATCGAGGCCCAGGACATGGGGGCCGGCATCTTCGGCGGCGCGATCATCCTGCTCTGCGGCCGTGCCGAGCTCGAGCTGGCCGCAGGCCGCGTCGAGGCTGGGCTGCGCGCCTACCGCGACGCGGTCCGGACACTGTCCGCGCGCAGGTTCCCGGGCTTCGAGATGCTGCTCGGCTACGAGCCGTGGACGCTGTACGCCGAGTCCGCCGCGCTGGTCGCCCACGTGCGCCACGAGCGCCCGGAGGAGGTGGCGGGGATGCGTCGCGACCTGCTGCGTCGGGCGCCGGAGATCCTCGACGGGGCGGCTGGCTTCCTCGACTACCCCGTCTTCGGGTCGGCGCTCTTCGCGCTCGCCCTCTGGGAGCTCGCGGCCGACCCCGACCCGGCTCGCGCGGCACTCGCCGTACGCCTGCTGGTCTACGCCGACCGGTTCGGCTACAACCGCCAGCTGCCCAGCCTCGCGTGGGAGCCCGCCCTCGAGCTCGCCGAGTCCGTGCTGCCGGGCGAGGAGGCGCGGGTGCGTGCCGAGATCGCGGACCGCAAGGCAACCGAGCTCCGCACCGAGGTCAAGGACCTCGTCGCGGAGCTCGGGAGCTAGCCGTTCACATCTTGCGGCTGTAGCTCCGCACCGAGAGCGGCAGGAAGATCGCGACCACGACCGCGCAGCCGAGCAGCGCCCAGCCGACGTTCGCGGTGAACTGACCCTCGTTCATCAGGTCGCGCAGGGCGGTGATCACCAGCGAGACCGGGTTGAGGTTCACGAAGGTCTGCAGCCAGCCCGGCAGGGTCTCGACCGGGACGAACGCGTTCGAGAGGAACGTCAGCGGGAACATCACCATCATCGAGATGCCCTGCACGGCCTGCGCGCTCCGGGCCACGGTGCCGAGGTAGGTGAAGATCCAGGCGAGCGACCAGCCCGCGAAGATCGTGAGGGTCCACCCGGCGAGCACCCCGCCGACGCCGCCTTCCGGGCGGTAGCCCATCAGCATGCCGGTCAGGATGGTGAGGGTCGCCGCGGTGGCGTACCGCACCAGATCGGCCATGGCCGGGCCGGCGAGCGGCGCGATCCGGGCGATCGGGAGCGACTTGAACCGGTCGAAGACGCCCTTGTCCATGTCCTCGCGGAGCTGGATGCCGGTCGCCATCGAGGCGGTGAGCGCGGTCTGCGCCAGGATGCCGGTGATCAGGGTCGGCAGGTAGCTCTCGACGCTGCCGGAGATGGCGCCGCCGAAGATGTAGGCGAACATGGCCGTGAAGAGCAGCGGCTGCAGGGTCACGTCGAACCACTGCTCGGGGTTGCGGCGCATCTTCTTCAGCGCGCGCCAGGCCATCGCGAAGGTCTGGCTCAAGGTGTCGCGGAAGGTCGGGCGGACGGCGAGGGTGCGGTCGAGCACCTGGGCGGTCTCGGCCTCGGAGATCAGAGTCGTGGTCATCGGGTCACCTCCAGGGTGAGCTCGTTCGTGGAGTCCTCGTCCTCGGCGCCGTGACCGGTGATGGCCATGAACACCTCGTCGAGGGTCGGCTTCTGGACGGTCGCGCTCGAGATCGACAGACCGGACTGGCGCAGTGCGATGAGGACGTCGGCGGCCTGGTTGGCGTCGCCGAGCGCGGCGTTCATGCCGCCCGCCTCGGGCGTCAGCACCGGCTCCTCACCGAGGACCCGCCGCACGATCTCGGCCGCCTCCGCGGTGTCGCTGGGCAGGGAGAGCCGCAGCTGCAGGGTGGAGCTGCCGACCGAGGCCTTCAGCTCGTCCGGCGTACCGTCCGCGACCTTGATGCCGCGGTCGATGACCGCGATCCGGTCGGCGAGCTGGTCGGCCTCGTCGAGGTACTGCGTGGTCAGCAGGACGGTGCTGCCATCGCGGACCAGGTCGCGGATGGTCTCCCACATCTGTCCGCGGGTGCGCGGGTCGAGACCGGTGGTCGGCTCGTCGAGGAAGATCAGCGGTGGGCGGGAGATCAGGCTCGCCGCCAGGTCGAGCCGGCGGCGCATGCCGCCGGAGAAGGTCTTGATCTGCTTGTCGCCGGCGTCGGTGAGCCCGAACCGCTCGAGCAGCTCGATCGCGGTCGTCTTGGACTTCGAGGAGGACAGGCCCTGCAGGCGGCCGAAGAGCCACAGGTTCTCGCGGCCGGTGAGGTTCTCGTCGACGGAGGCGTACTGCCCGGTCACGCCGACGAGCTGGCGGATCATGTGCGGCTGTCGGCGTACGTCGACGCCGAAGATGCTGGCCTCGCCCGCATCGATGGGGATCAGGGTGGCGAGCATCTTGAGCATGGTGGTCTTGCCGGCGCCGTTGGGGCCGAGCACACCGAAGACCTCGCCGCGGCGGACCTCGAGGTCGATCCCGTCGACCGCGCGGAAGTCGCCGAAGGTCTTGACGAGCCCGGAGGCCGAAACGGCCAGGTCGGTGTCAGGAAGTCGTGTCATGGCTACACCATGACCCCGGCCGGTTTCACTCCGCCTTCATGGCGGTTTCAGGGGCCACTCAGTTGATCGGGTGGTTCACGCAGGTACGGAAGAGGTCGTAGATCTGCCGATCCCCGGTCACGGTGATCGCGCTGTCGTCGCCGCGACGCCACAGCCACGCGTCGAGGTCGCCTGCGGTGCCCTGCACCACCGCGTCGGGCTCGAGACCGGGATCGGCGACGACGTGGATGTCGTCGGTGTCGTGGACCTTGCCCTCCGGGTCCGCACCCGCGAAGTGCCCCAGCTGGACCCACACCTTGTCGTCGGTGTCGATGGCGTCGACCCGCACGAACCGGTCCTGCGGCGTGAACGTGCCCCACGGCGGCCGGCCGCCGAACATCACGTCGAGCGCCTCCTCGACGCCGTCGGCCGCCAGCACCGGGTCGAGCGGCGTCACCAGCCCGGCGGTGAGCTCAGCGTCGAGCCGGTGGATCAGCGCCTCGTGGGCCTGGCGTCGGTAGATGAACCCGGCCGTGTGGTCCTGCGACCAGGTCCAGGCCTCCTCGGCGGGGTCGGTCCCGGGCAGGACCTCGAGCAGTGCACCGGAACCGGCGTCGAAGTAGTCCAGCAGCCCGGCGTACGTCTCGGGGCGCGGGGCATGGGAGTAGTCGTCGGGGCCTTGGGGACGGCCGGTGATCATCGCCGCCCAGAAGTGCTGGACCTCGCCGAGGTGCCACAGCAGGTCGGCGGCGTCCCAGTCGGGACAGCTCGGGACCCGGGCGCTGGGGTCGCAGTCGGCGAGGACAGCGCGGAACCGGGCCGAGTCAGCAGTCAGGTGGCGCAGGTAGTCGTCGTACGGCAGTCTCGTCATGCAGTGAACCTAGGTCGGACCGCCGACAGGGCGCACCCGCAATTCATGAACATGCAAATGGTCTGTATAGTCATGCACATGACGAGGAAGAGCGTCGCTGTCGCCGGAGCCAGCGGGTACGCCGGGGGCGAGCTGTTGCGGCTCCTGCTGGCCCACCCCGAGGTCGAGATCGGTGCCCTCACCGGGGCGTCCAACGCGGGCCAGCCGCTGGGTGTGCTCCAGCCGCACCTGGTGCCGCTCGCGGACAGGGTGCTCGTCGAGACCTCGCTGGAAACCCTGTCGGGCCACGATGTGGTCTTCCTCGCACTGCCGCACGGCCAGTCGGGTGAGATCGCGGCCCAGCTGGGTGACGACGTCGTGGTGATCGACTGCGGAGCCGACTTCCGGCTCGCCGACCCGGCCGCCTGGGACAAGTTCTACGGCGGCACCCACGCCGGCACCTGGCCCTACGGCCTT
Organism: uncultured Actinomycetota bacterium; assembly: GCA_963696245.1. Lineage (GTDB taxonomy): Bacteria > Actinomycetota > Actinomycetes > Propionibacteriales > Nocardioidaceae > Nocardioides. The sequence continues at coordinate 14,330 of CAVOJM010000009.1, read as the reverse complement.
CCCGAGCTGCCGGGCCAGCGCGAGCAGCTGACCGGCGCGACGCGAGTCGCCGTCCCGGGCTGCTACCCGACGATCTCCACCCTCACCCTCGCGCCCGCCATCGCGGCCGGGATCATCGAGCCCGACGTGGTCGTGGTCGCGGCCTCCGGCACCAGCGGGGCCGGCAAGGCTGCCAAAGCGCACCTGCTCGGCAGCGAGATCATGGGCAACGCCAGCGCGTACGGCGTCGGCGGCACCCACCGGCACACCCCGGAGATCACGCAGAACCTCTCGAAGCTCGTCGACGGCGCTGTCAGCGTCAGCTTCACGCCGCTGCTGGTCCCGATGCCGCGCGGAATCCTCGCGACCTGCTCGGCGAAGCTCACCGCCGACCTCACCGCCGACGAGGTCTACGACGTCTACGCCAAGGCGTACGCCGACGAGCAGTTCATCCACCTGCTTCCGCAGGGGCAGTGGCCGCAGACGAAGTCGGTCACGGGTTCCAACGCCGTCCACCTGCAGGTGACGGTCGACCCGGACTCCCGACGAATGGTCGCCGTGGGCTCGATCGACAACCTGTCCAAGGGCACCGCCGGCGCTGCCGTCCAGTGCATGAACCTCGCGCTCGGCCTCGATGAGGGCCTGGGCCTGTCGACCGTAGGAGTAGCCCCGTAATGAGCATCACCACCCCCGCAGGCTTCCGGGCCGCCGGCGTCGCCGCCGGCCTCAAGTCCACCGGAGCCAAGGACGTCGCGCTCGTCGTCAACGACGGCCCGACCTTCGACTCCGCCAGCGTCTTCACCGCCAACCGCTGCAAGGCCAACCCGGTCCTCTGGAGCCAGGAGGTCGTCAAGGACGGCATCGTCCGCGCGGTCTTCCTCAACTCCGGCGGCGCCAACTGCTACACCGGCCCCGACGGCTTCCAGACCACGCACGCCGTGGCCGAGACCGTCGCGGGCAAGCTCGGGATCGGTGCCGGCGACGTCGTCGTCTGCTCGACCGGCCTGATCGGCCTCACCAACGACCGCTCCGCGGTCCTCGCCGGCACCGAGGCGGCGTACGACGCGCTCGCGGCCGACGGCGGGCAGCAGGCGGCCGAGGCGATCATGACCACCGACTCGGTCAGCAAGCAGGTCGTCGTCGAGGGCGCCGGCTGGTCGATCGGCGGGATGGCGAAGGGCGCCGGGATGCTCGCGCCCCAGCTCGCCACCATGCTCGTCGTCCTCACCACCGACGCCGTCGTCCCTGCGGCCGACCTCGATGTCGCGCTCCGCGCGGCGACCCGGGTCAGCTTCGACCGGCTCGACTCCGACGGCTGCATGTCGACCAACGACACCGTCACGGTGCTGGCGAGCGGTGCCAGCGGGATCACGCCGTCGCTGCCGGACTTCACCGACGCGCTGACCCAGGCCTGCACCGACCTCGCGATGCAGCTGCTCCGCGACGCCGAGGGCGCCGACCACGAGATCGCGATCACCGTGCTCAACGCGGCGACCGAGGACGAGGCGGTCGACGTCGGCCGCAGCGTCGCCCGGTCCAACCTGTTCAAGGCCGCCGTCTTCGGCAACGACCCCAACTGGGGTCGGGTCCTGGCGAGCATCGGGACCACGCAGGCGCAGTTCGACCCGGGCGACCTCGACGTCGCCATGAACGGCGTCTGGGTCTGCAAGCAGTCCACGCCGCACGCCGACCCGGCCGAGGTCGACCTGAAGCCGCGTGAGGTCAGCGTGACCATCGACCTCAAGTCCGGTGACGCGCGGGCCACCGTCTGGACCAACGACCTGACCCACGCCTACGTCCACGAGAACAGCGCGTACTCCTCATGAGCGACATCGCACACACGCACCACGACCCCAGCAAGCCCGACCCGGCCAAGGCGCGCACGCTCGCGGCCGCGCTGCCGTGGCTGAAGCAGTACCACGGCAAGATCGTCGTGGTGAAGTACGGCGGCAACGCCATGACCGACGACGTGCTCAAACGCGCGTTCGCCGAGGACATCGCCTTCCTCCGCTTCGCCGGGTTCAAGCCGGTCGTCGTCCACGGCGGTGGCCCGCAGATCTCCACGATGCTCGACCGGCTCGGGATCGAGTCCGAGTTCCGCGGCGGCCTCCGCGTCACGACACCTGAGGCGATGGACGTGGTCCGGATGGTCCTGGTCGGCCAGGTCCAGCGCGAGCTGGTGGGCCTGATCAACGAGCACGGCCCGCTGGCGGTCGGCTGCTCCGGCGAGGACGCCGGCCTGTTCACCGCCGAGCCCACCAACACCGTGATCGACGGCGAGGAGGTCGACCTCGGCCTGGTCGGCGAGGTCAAGCACGTGCGCCCCGAGTCGGTGCTCGACCTGATCGAGGCGGGCCGGATCCCGGTCGTCTCCAGCGTCGCGCCCGACGTCCACGGTCGCGTGCACAACGTCAACGCCGACTCCGCGGCCGCCTCCCTCGCCGTCGCGCTCAACGCCGAGAAGCTGCTCGTGCTCACCGACGTCGAGGGCCTCTACCTCGACTGGCCCGACTCCGAGGACGTCATCGGCGAGATCAGTCCCGAAGCGCTGGCGGAGATCATCCCCACCCTCGCCTCGGGCATGGTGCCGAAGATGAAGGCCTGCCTCCTGGCGGTCGAGGGCGGCGTACCTCGCGCGACCGTCGTCGACGGCCGTGAGCAGCATGCCGTGCTCCTCGAGCTCTTCACGCAGGAAGGCGTCGGCACCCAGGTGCTGCCCGGCGTGGAGACCAAGACCCGGAAGGCGAGGGACTCCCAGTGAGCACCACTGAACCCACCTGGGGCGAGCGGTACGCCGCCAGCCTGATGAACACCTTCGGACCGCCCAAGCTCGTGCTCACGCACGGCCAGGGCGCCCACGTCTGGGACGAGGACGGCAACGAGTACGTCGACTTCCTCGGCGGCATCGCCGTCAACGCCCTCGGACACGCCCACCCCGCGCTGGTGGAGGCGGTGACGAGCCAGATCGGGAAGCTCGGGCACATCTCCAACTTCTTCACCAGCGAGCCCCAGGTCGAGCTCGCCGAGAAGCTGCTCGGGCTTCTCGGCAGCTCGCCGGGGGAGGGCAAGGTCTTCTTCACCAATTCCGGCACGGAGGCCAACGAGGCGGCGTTCAAGCTCACCCGTCGCACCGGCCGCACCCACGTCGTGGTCGCCGAGGGCGGCTTCCACGGCCGGACCATGGGCGCGCTCGCGCTGACCTCCAAGGAGGCCTACCGCGCTCCCTTCGAGCCGCTGCCGGGCGACATCACCTTCGTCCCGTACGGCGACGCCGACGCGCTCGCCGCCGCGGTCACCGACGAGACCGCCGCGATCCTGCTCGAGCCGATCCAGGGAGAGGCCGGCGTCGTCGTACCTCCCGAGGGCTACCTCGCCGCCGCGCGCACGATCGCCGACGAGCACGGCGCACTGCTCTGGCTCGACGAGGTGCAGTCCGGGATGGGCCGCACGGGGCAGTGGTTCGCCCACACCGGTGTCACGCCCGACGTCGTCACCGTGGCCAAGGGCCTCGGCGGCGGCTTCCCGATCGGGGCTTGCATCGCGCTCGGTGCGGCCGGCGACCTGCTCCAGCCCGGCAACCACGGCACCACGTTCGGTGGCAACCCGGTCGCCTGCGCCGCCGCGCTCGCCGTGATCCGCACGATCGAGGACGACGACCTCCTCGAGCACGTCACCGTCCTCGGCCAGAAGCTCCGCGACGGTCTCGCCGCCGACCCGCGAGTCACCGAGGTCCGCGGCGAAGGTCTCCTCATCGGCCTCGACCTGTCGGCCGACGCCTCGGCCGAGGTCGTCGCCGCCGCGCAGAAGGCCGGCTTCATCCTCAACAACCCGACCCCCAAGCGGATCCGGCTCGCGCCGCCGCTCGTGCTCACGGTCGACGACGCCAACGCGCTGCTCGCCGCCTGGTCGGGGATCCTCGACGAGGCAGGGCTCTGATGACGGCCCCCAAGATCCGACACTTCCTCGTCGACGACGACCTCACCCCGGCCGAGCAGTCGCAGGTCCTCGACCTCGCGTTCGAGCTCAAGCAGGCGCCGTACGACGCGAAGCCGCTGGCCGGCCCGCGCACGGTCGCGATGATCTTCGACAAGCAGACGCTGCGCACGCAGGCGTCCTTCGCCGCCGGCATCGCCGAGCTCGGCGGCTTCCCGATGCTCGTCGACGGCGCCCTCGCGGGCATCGGCGTGCGCGAGTCGGTCCACGACGTCGCCCGCGTGGTCGGCCGCCAGGCCTCGATGATCGTGTGGCGCACCTACGCGCAGGCCAGCCTCGAGGAGATGGCCGAGCACTCCGGTGTCCCCGTCATCAACGCGCTCACCGACGACTTCCACCCGTGCCAGCTGCTCGCCGACCTGCTCACCATCCGCGAGCACAAGCAGACACTTGCCGGCCTCACCGTCGCCTTCGTCGGTGACGGCGCCTGCAACATGGGCAACTCCTGGCTGATCGCCGGCGCGACCGCCGGCATGCACGTCCGGGTCAGCTCTCCGGACGGCTACGCGCCCGACGCCGCGATGGTCGAGCGCGCGGCCGGCGATCGCCGCGACCACCGGCGGCTCTGCAGTCCTCGAGCCCGACCCGGTCGCGGCCGTCACCGGTGCCGACGTGGTCGTCACCGACACCTGGATCTCGATGGGCAAGGAGGACGAGGCCGCAGCTCGGGCCGAGGTCTTCGCGCCGTACTCGCTGACCACCGCCCTCTTCGAGCAGGCCAAGCCCGACGCCATCGCGATGCACTGCCTGCCCGCCTACCGCGGCAAGGAGATCGACGCCGAGGTCCTCGACGGGCCGCAGAGCGTCGTGTGGGACGAGGCCGAGAACCGTCGCCACGCCCAGAAGGCGATCATGTCCTTCCTCTGGGAGGCCCACGCATGAGTGCCACGCTGCGTCCGGTCACCAAGAGCGCCCGCCACCAGCGGATCGTCGAGATCGTCACCCACCACGAGGTGCGCTCGCAGGGCGACCTCGCCACGCTGCTCGCCGAGAGCGGGCTCGGCGTCACGCAGGCCACGCTGTCGCGCGACCTGGTCGAGCTCGACGCCGTCAAGGTCCGTACGCCGTCCGGCGCGCTCGTCTACGCAGTGCCCGCCGAGGGTGGCGACCGACGGCCCGCGGCGCCGGGGGAGACCGCCGCTGCCGCGGCCCGGTTGGCCCGCCTGTGCGGCGAGCTCCTCGTGAGCGCCGAGTCCAGCGCCAACCTGGTCGTGCTGCGGACCCCGCCCGGCGCCGCCCAGTTCCTGGCCTCGGCGTTCGACAAGGCCGAGTTCCCTGAGATCCTCGGCACGATCGCGGGCGACGACACCGTCCTGGTGATCGGGCGTGAGCCGGAAGGCGGCGAAGCCCTCGCCCGCCGGTTCCTCGCCCTCGCCGACGACACCCACCACCAGAAGGAAGAAACACCGTGAGCAAGGTCCTGACATCCCTCCCCGCCGGCGAGCGCGTCGGCATCGCGTTCTCGGGAGGGCTGGACACGTCCGTCGCCGTTGCCTGGATGCGGGAGAAGGGTGCGATCCCGTGCACCTACACCGCCGACATCGGGCAGTACGACGAGCCCGACATCAGCGGCGTCCCCGGCCGTGCGAAGCAGTACGGCGCCGAGATCGCCCGCGCCGTCGACTGCCGCCGCCAGCTGGTCGAGGAGGGCCTGGCCGCCATCGCGTGCGGTGCCTTCCACATCCGCTCCGGAGCCCGCACCTACTTCAACACCACGCCGCTCGGCCGCGCCGTGACCGGCACCTTGCTGGTGCGTGCCATGCACGAGGACGGCGTCGACATCTGGGGCGACGGCTCGACGTTCAAGGGCAACGACATCGAGCGGTTCTACCGCTACGGCCTGCTCGCCAACCCCGAGCTGCGCATCTACAAGCCCTGGCTGGACGCCGACTTCGTGCACGAGCTCGGCGGCCGCGCCGAGATGAGCCAGTGGCTCACCGAGCGCGACCTGCCCTACCGCGACTCCAAGGAGAAGGCCTACTCCACCGACGCCAACATCTGGGGCGCCACCCACGAGGCCAAGACCCTCGAGCACCTCGACGTCTCCCTCGAGACCGTCGAGCCGATCATGGGCGTGAAGTTCTGGGACCCCTCGGTCGCCATCGAGACCGAGGACGTCACCATCCGCTTCGAGGCGGGCCGTCCGGTCGCGATCAACGGCACGACGTACGCCGACCCGGTCGCGCTGGTCCACGAGGCCAACACGATCGGCGGTCGCCACGGTCTCGGCATGTCCGACCAGATCGAGAACCGGATCATCGAGGCCAAGTCGCGCGGCATCTACGAGGCCCCCGCGATGGCGCTGCTCTGGACGGCGTACGAGCGCCTGCTCAACGCGATCCACAACGAGGACACCATCGCCAACTACCACGCGCAGGGCCGCCAGCTCGGCCGGCTGCTCTACGAGGGCCGCTGGCTCGACCCGCAGGCGCTGATGATCCGCGAGGCCATCCAGCGCTGGATCGCCTCCCTGGTGACCGGCGAGGTGACCCTCCGGCTGCGGCGCGGCGAGGACTACACCGTCCTGCGCACCGACGGCCCGGCGTTCTCCTACCACCCCGACAAGCTCTCGATGGAGCGCACCGAGAACGCCGCCTTCGGTCCCACCGACCGGATCGGCCAGCTGACGATGCGCAACCTCGACATCGCCGACTCGCGCGCCAAGCTGGAGATGTACGCCGCCCAGCCGCTCGACCAGGGCCAGGTGCTCGTCGAGAACGGCACCCTCTTCGGCGAGATCGAGGCCGGGGGAGCGGACCGGATCGCGATCAACCCGACCGTCAACGCCGAGGCGCTCGACGACGAGGCGCTCGACCACGCCGCGATGGAGTTCGGCACCGACTGATGAGTGACGAGAAGCAGGCCACCAACACCGGCAAGCTCTGGGGCGGCCGGTTCACCGACGGTCCCTCACCCGAGCTCGACGCGCTCTCGCGCTCGACGCACTTCGACTGGCGGCTCACGCCGTACGACCTCGCCGGCTCGCGGGCCCACGCGAACGCCCTGCATCGTGCCGGGCTGCTCACCGACGACGACCACCTCGAGCTGCTGCGGGGTCTCGACGTCCTGGGGGAGAAGTACGCCGCGGGTGACCTGCTGCCCGACCCGAGCGACGAGGACGTCCACGGCGCGCTCGAGCGGCTGCTCCTGGTCGAGGTCGGAGCCGACACCGGCGGTCGGCTGCGCGCCGGTCGCTCGCGCAACGACCAGATCGCGACCCTCTTCCGGGCGTTCCTCATGGACCACTCGGTCGCGATCGCGGCGCAGGTCCTCGACCTGGTCGACGCGCTCGCGGGACAGGCGACGGCGCACCTGAGCGGGCCGACGATCATGCCCGGACGCACCCACCTCCAGCACGCCCAGCCGGTGCTGCTGTCCCACCACCTGCTCGCCCACGCCTGGCCGCTGCTGCGCGATGTCGACCGGCTCTCGCAGTGGCGCGTCCGCACAGCCGCCGAGTCGCCGTACGGCTCCGGCGCCCTCGCCGGCCAGAGCCTCGGCCTCGACCCGCGCCTGGTGGCCGCCGAGCTGGGTTTCACCGGTTCCAGCGCGAACTCGATCGACGGCACTGCCGCCCGCGACTTCGTGGCCGAATTCGCCTACATCACGGCCCAGATCGGCGTGGACGTCAGTCGGATCGCCGAGGAAGTCATCCTCTGGTCGACCCGCGAGTTCGCCTTCGTCACGTTGCACGACTCCTGGTCGACCGGGTCGAGCATCATGCCGCAGAAGAAGAACCCCGACATCGCCGAGCTCGCTCGCGGCAAGGCCGGTCGCCTGATCGGCAACCTGGCCGGGCTGATGGCCACGCTCAAGGCACTTCCGCTTGCGTACAACCGAGACCTCCAGGAGGACAAGGAGCCGGTCTTCGACTCCGTCGACACCCTCGAGGTGCTGCTGCCGGCGTTCTCCGGCATGGTCGCGACCCTGACCTTCAACGCCGAGCGGATGGCCGAGCTCGCACCCCAGGGCTTCTCGCTCGCCACCGACATCGCCGAGTGGCTGGTCCGCGAGGGCGTGCCGTTCCGGATCGCCCACGAGGTCGCCGGGGCGTGCGTACGCCGCTGCGAGGAGCTCGGCATCGAGCTTGCCGACCTCACCGACGAGCAGTTCGCCGAGATCTCACCCGCCCTGACGCCCACCGTGCGCGACGTCCTCACGGTCGAGGGCTCGGTCGCGTCCCGCGACGGCCACGGCGGCACGGCGCCGGTCCGGGTGGGCGAACAGCTCACCGAGCTGGCCACCCTCGTCGATGGACACCGTGCCCGGCTTGCTTGACCTGTCCGGGCCGGTCCTCGAGGAGGCCCCCCGGTTGCTGAACGCGGTGCTCCGGCACGGTGCGGTCGCCGTACGCATCACCGAGGTCGAGGCGTACGACGGCCCGAACGACCCGGGCTCTCACGCCTATCGCGGCCAGACCCCGCGCAACGCGATCATGTTCGGCCCGTCCGGCCACCTCTACTGCTACTTCACCTACGGGATGCACGTCTGCTGCAACGTCGTGTGCGGACCCGAGGGGACGCCGAGCGCGGTCCTGATCCGCGCGGGGGAGGTCGTCGACGGTCTCGAGCTGGCCCGCACCCGCCGCCCGCGCGCGACCGACCGCGACCTGGCCCGCGGGCCAGCCCGTCTCTGCAAGGCGCTCGGCATCGAGCTCACCGACAACGGGGTTGATCTGTCGACCGGACCCGTGACGCTGACCCTCGGCACGCCGCCGGCCGACATCTCCACCGGCCCCCGCGTCGGTCTCCGCGCCGCTCCCGACTGGCCCTGGCGGTTCTGGCAGACCGGTGATCCGAGCGTCTCGACCTACCGTCCAGCGACTCCGTTGCGCCCGCGCTGAGCGTGGAAGCACCCCGATTTTGGCGTCCCGGGGGAGCGCTGCTAACGTTCTTCTTGTCGCGCTGAGCGGCGCCCCCAACTCCGGTCGAGAGGCCAAAAGTCAGGGGTGCTTCATGCCCGGCGCTGGCGAGGATCGCCCCGAGTTGACTCGGTCGATCGGAGCCGGTAAGTTTCTGCAGGTTGCCCCGCCGCTGGTCTGAAAAGATCAGGACGGTGTGCGTCTGATTCTTGAGAACTCAACAGTGTGTCATAGTCGACGAATTAGTTTGTTTGTTTTACCCGTCGATCTGCTTCAGGGCCTTTTGGGGTTTGTGGTGGTTGACGATTTCTTTGACAATGATTCTGACAGTTTTGTCAGTGTCTCCTGTCAGGGGCAACTTTTTGTTTTCAACGGAGAGTTTGATCCTGGCTCAGGACGAACGCTGGCGGCGTGCTTTACACATGCAAGTCGAGCGGTAAGGCCCTTTCGGGGGTACACGAGCGGCGAACGGGTGAGTAACACGTGAGTAATCTGCCCTTCACTTGGGGATAAGCACCGGAAACGGTGTCTAATACCCGATACGACACAGTCCTGCATGGGATCTGTGTGGAAAGTTTTTTCGGTGGGGGATGTGCTCGCGGCCTATCAGCTTGTTGGTGGGGTAATGGCCTACCAAGGCTTCGACGGGTAGCCGGCCTGAGAGGGTGACCGGCCACACTGGGACTGAGACACGGCCCAGACTCCTACGGGAGGCAGCAGTGGGGAATATTGGACAATGGGCGGAAGCCTGATCCAGCAACGCCGCGTGAGGGATGACGGCCTTCGGGTTGTAAACCTCTTTCAGTACCGACGAAGCGCCGATGATGGTGGTGACGGTAGGTACAGAAGAAGCACCGGCCAACTACGTGCCAGCAGCCGCGGTAATACGTAGGGTGCGAGCGTTGTCCGGAATTATTGGGCGTAAAGGGCTCGTAGGCGGTTTGTCGCGTCGGGAGTGAAAACACCGGGCTTAACTCGGTGCTTGCTTTCGATACGGGCAGACTAGAGGTATGCAGGGGAGAACGGAATTCCTGGTGTAGCGGTGAAATGCGCAGATATCAGGAGGAACACCGGTGGCGAAGGCGGTTCTCTGGGCATTACCTGACGCTGAGGAGCGAAAGTGTGGGGAGCGAACAGGATTAGATACCCTGGTAGTCCACACCGTAAACGTTGGGCGCTAGGTGTGGGGCCTATTCCATGGGTTCCGTGCCGCAGCTAACGCATTAAGCGCCCCGCCTGGGGAGTACGGCCGCAAGGCTAAAACTCAAAGGAATTGACGGGGGCCCGCACAAGCGGCGGAGCATGCGGATTAATTCGATGCAACGCGAAGAACCTTACCTGGGTTTGACATACACCGGAAAGCTGTAGAGATATGGCCCCTTTTTGTCGGTGTACAGGTGGTGCATGGCTGTCGTCAGCTCGTGTCGTGAGATGTTGGGTTAAGTCCCGCAACGAGCGCAACCCTCGTCCTATGTTGCCAGCACGTAATGGTGGGGACTCATAGGAGACTGCCGGGGTCAACTCGGAGGAAGGTGGGGATGACGTCAAGTCATCATGCCCCTTATGTCCAGGGCTTCACGCATGCTACAATGGCCGGTACAAAGGGCTGCGATGCTGTAAGGCGGAGCGAATCCCAAAAAGCCGGTCTCAGTTCGGATTGGGGTCTGCAACTCGACCCCATGAAGTCGGAGTCGCTAGTAATCGCAGATCAGCAACGCTGCGGTGAATACGTTCCCGGGCCTTGTACACACCGCCCGTCACGTCACGAAAGTCGGCAACACCCGAAGCCGGTGGCCTAACCCTTGTGGAGGGAGCCGTCGAAGGTGGGGCTGGCGATTGGGACGAAGTCGTAACAAGGTAGCCGTACCGGAAGGTGCGGCTGGATCACCTCCTTTCTAAGGAGCACATACCCCGCACGCCTGGCATCCGTTCAGGTGGCATTGGTGGTGTTCACTAGTGGAATCGTCGATGAACGACCCGGTTCGGGTCGGTGTCTCCTCAGTACTGTCTGTCTGCTTCCCTTGTGGGGGTCGGTGGGCGTGGAACCTGGGGGTGCCGGTGAAGGATCGTGGTCTTGACACACTGTTGGGCTTTGAGGACTCAGCCGTCTGGCCTTCGGGTCGGCGCACTGTTTCTCTGTGCCTCCAGGCACCGGGTCGCCCTGTTGGGGTGGTTGGGGTGTGGTGGGTGTGGTTTTTGTGAATTGGATAGTGGACGCGAGCATCTGTGGCAGCTCTTCACCAGGAGCTGTCACTTTTTGACGCCATGAACAGCCCTGTGGGTCTTCAGAAGCCTGGGGTGTCTGTCGGGGAGCGTGGTGGTGTCGAGTCTTTGTAGTTTTTGTTGAGTGTTTGTGAGACAAGCTATGAAGGGCACATGGTGGATGCCTTGGCATCAAGAGCCGATGAAGGACGTAGGAGCCTGCGATAAGCCCTGGGGAGTTGGCAACCGAGCTGTGATCCGGGGGTGTCCGAATGGGGAAACCCAGCACGAGTCATGTCGTGTTACCCGCGCCTGAATATATAGGGCGTGTGGAGGGAACGTGGGGAAGTGAAACATCTCAGTACCCACAGGAAGAGAAAACAAAAGTGATTCCGAGAGTAGTGGCGAGCGAAATCGGATGAGGCCAAACCTCACTTGTGTGATACCCGGCAGGGGTTGCAAGTGGGGGGTTGTGGGACCACTCGTCTAGGTCTGCCGGCCTAGGAGACAGTAAGAAATCCAAGTTGAAGTTGAAGTCCATTGGAAAGTGGCGCCGTAGAGGGTGATAGCCCCGTAAGTGTAAGGCTTGGACTGTTGAGTGTTATCCCAAGTAACACGGAACCCCTGAAATTCCGTGTGAATCTGGCGGGACCACCCGTTAAGCCTAAATACTCCTTGATGACCGATAGCGGACAAGTACCGTGAGGGAAAGGTGAAAAGTACCCCTGGCGGGGAGTGAAATAGTACCTGAAACCGTGTGCCTACAATCCGTCGGAGCGAGAGCTTGTCTCTTGTGACGGCGTGCCTTTTGAAGAATGAGCCTGCGAGTTTGCGTTGTGTTGCGAGGTTAACCCGTGTGGGGAAGCCGTAGCGAAAGCGAGTCCGAATAGGGCGTTTGAGTAGCACGATCAAGACCCGAAGCGAAGTGATCTATCCATGGGCAGGTTGAAGCGCGGGTAAGACCGCGTGGAGGACCGAACCCACTTAGGTTGAAAACTGAGGGGATGACCTGTGGATAGGGGTGAAAGGCCAATCAAACTTCGTGATAGCTGGTTCTCCCCGAAATGCATTTAGGTGCAGCGTCGCGTGTTTCTTGCCGGAGGTAGAGCACTGGATAGCTAATGGGCCCTACAAGGTTACTGACGTTAACCAAACTCCGAATGCCGGTAAGTGAGAGCGCGGCAGTGAGACTGCGGGGGATAAGCTCCGTAGTCGAGAGGGAAACAGCCCAGACCATCAGCTAAGGCCCCTAAGCGGTGACTAAGTGGAAAAGGATGTGGAGTCGCAGTGACAACCAGGAGGTTGGCTTGGAAGCAGCCACCCTTGAAAGAGTGCGTAATAGCTCACTGGTCAAGTGATTCCGCGCCGACAATGTAGCGGGGCTCAAGTCATCCGCCGAAGCTATGGCATTCAGACAATAGTTAAGCCGCCCTCGAGGTTGGTTCAGACGTCTGGATGGGTAGGGGAGCGTCGTGTCGCGAGTGAAGCAGCGGAGTGATCCAGTTGTGGACGCGACACGAGTGAGAATGCAGGCATGAGTAGCGAATGAAGAGCGAGAAACTCTTCCGCCGAATGATCAAGGGTTCCAGGGTCAAGCTAATCTGCCCTGGGTAAGTCGGGACCTAAGGCGAGGCCGACAGGCGTAGTCGATGGACAACGGGTTGATATTCCCGTACCGGCAAAGTAGCGCCCATGACGAACCTGGTGATGCTAACCACCCGAAGCTTCATCGGACCGGACCCTTCGGGGCGAGGCGTGGTTGTGGAGCGTGGGACCCGATCTGGTAGTAGTCAAGCGATGGGGTGACGCAGGAAGGTAGCCCAACCACGCCGATGGTAGAGCGTGGGTAAGCCCGTAGGGTGTGTTCTAGGCAAATCCGGAACACTGTCTTTGATGACGTGCCTGAGAGGTGATGCCGAGCCCGTAGGGGCGAAGTGGGTGATCCTATGCTGTCGAGAAAAACCTCTAGCGAGCTATGCGCCGCCCGTACCCCAAACCGACTCAGGTGATCAGGTAGAGAATACTAAGGCGATCGAGCAAACCATGGTTAAGGAACTCGGCAAAATGCCCCCGTAACTTCGGGAGAAGGGGGGCCGGATCCGTTACCACACTTGCTGTGGGAAGCGGTGAAGGCCGCAGAGACCAGGCCCAAGCGACTGTTTACTAAAAACACAGGTCCGTGCGAAGTTGTAAGACGATGTATACGGACTGACTCCTGCCCGGTGCTGGAAGGTTAAGGGGACCGGTAAGACCGTAAGGTCGAAGCTGAGAACTTAAGCCCCAGTAAACGGCGGTGGTAACTATAACCATCCTAAGGTAGCGAAATTCCTTGTCGGGTAAGTTCCGACCTGCACGAATGGAGTAACGACTTGGGCGCTGTCTCAACCGTGGACTCGGCGAAATTGCACTACGAGTAAAGATGCTCGTTACGCGCGGCAGGACGGAAAGACCCCGGGACCTTTACTATAGTTTGGTATTGGTGTTTGGTTCGGCTTGTGTAGGATAGGTGGGAGACTGTGAAGCATTCACGCCAGTGGGTGTGGAGTCAACGTTGAAATACCACTCTGGTCGTACTAGATGTCTAACCTAGGACCATTATCTGGTTCAGGGACAGTGCCTGATGGGTAGTTTAACTGGGGCGGTTGCCTCCTAAAATGTAACGGAGGCGCTCAAAGGTTCCCTCAGCCTGGTTGGCAATCAGGTGGCGAGTGTAAGTGCACAAGGGAGCTTGACTGTGAGACAGACATGTCGAGCAGGGACGAAAGTCGGAACTAGTGATCCGGCGTCGGCATGTGGAAGCGACGTCGCTCAACGGATAAAAGGTACCCCGGGGATAACAGGCTGATCTTCCCCAAGAGTCCATATCGACGGGATGGTTTGGCACCTCGATGTCGGCTCGTCGCATCCTGGGGCTGGAGTAGGTCCCAAGGGTTGGGCTGTTCGCCCATTAAAGCGGCACGCGAGCTGGGTTTAGAACGTCGTGAGACAGTTCGGTCCCTATCCGCCGCGCGCGCAGGAAACTTGAGAAAGGCTGTCCCTAGTACGAGAGGACCGGGATGGACGAACCTCTGGTGTGCCAGTTGTCCCGCCAGGGGCACGGCTGGTTGGCTACGTTCGGAAGTGATAACCGCTGAATGCATCTAAGCGGGAAGCACGTTTCAAGATGAGGTTTCCCACCGGGTTAACCGGGTAAGGCCCCCAGCAGAACACTGGGTTGATAGGCCGGAGGTGTACAGCAGCAATGCCTAGCCGACCGGTACTAATAGGCCGAGGGCTTGTCCCACAAACACTTTAC
>CAVOJM010000008.1:0-58591 GCA_963696245.1 uncultured Actinomycetota bacterium | reverse complement strand
GCGACGAGCCTCGAAACCACGCTCAGAAGGAGTCGACACCGATCGGCTCGTTGGGCAGCGAGGCGAGGTCGTCGGGGGCCTGGTCGACCTGCGGACCGACGCCGAGCTTCTCGAGGATCTTCTTCTCGAGCTCGTTGGCGAGGTCCGGGTTGTCCTTGAGGAACTTGCGGGAGTTCTCCTTGCCCTGGCCGAGCTGGTCGCCCTCGTAGGTGTACCAAGCGCCGGCCTTGCGGACCAGACCCGCCTCGACACCGACGTCGATCAGGCCACCCTCGCGGCTGATGCCCTTGCCGTACATGATGTCGAACTCGGCCTGCTTGAACGGCGGGGCGACCTTGTTCTTGACGACCTTGACGCGGGTGCGGTTGCCGACCATGTCGGTGCCGTCCTTGAGCGTCTCGATGCGGCGTACGTCGAGGCGCACGGAGGCGTAGAACTTCAGCGCCTTGCCACCGGTGGTGGTCTCGGGCGAGCCGAACATCACGCCGATCTTCTCGCGCAGCTGGTTGATGAAGATCATCGTGGTGCCGGAGTTGCTCAGCGCGCCGGTCATCTTGCGCAGCGCCTGGCTCATCAGCCGCGCCTGGAGGCCGACGTGGCTGTCACCCATCTCGCCCTCGATCTCGGCGCGGGGCACGAGCGCGGCCACGGAGTCGATGACGATCAGGGAGAGCGCACCCGAGCGGATCAGCATGTCGGCGATCTCGAGCGCCTGCTCACCGGAGTCGGGCTGGGAGACCAGCAGCGCGTCGGTGTCGACGCCGAGGTTCTTCGCGTAGTCGGGGTCGAGCGCGTGCTCGGCGTCGATGAACGCCACGATGCCGCCGGCGGCCTGGGCGTTGGCCACGGCGTGCAGGGCGACGGTCGTCTTGCCGGAGGACTCCGGGCCGTAGATCTCCACGACGCGACCGCGCGGGAACCCGCCGAGGCCGAGCGCGACGTCGAGCGCGATCGAGCCGCTGGGGATGATCTCCAGCGGCGCACGCACCTCGTCGCCGAGGCGCATCACGGAGCCCTTGCCGAACTGCTTCTCGATGTTGGCGAGCGCGGCGTCCAGGGCCTTCTCGCGGTCTGCTCCAGCCATGTGCTGAGTCCTCGTCTCTCGTCGGGTTCCAGGTACGTCGGCGACGCTAGAGCGAGCCACCGACATCGCCTGATCAGCGTCGTCGTGCTTGTGGAGAACCTCGCCCCGCGTCGTACCTGTGGAGAGAAACTAGCCCGAACACCTGTTCGATCCGAACACCGCGACCGGCGTGTCGCCGATCAGGACGAGATCAGGACGGGAGCAGCACCAGGAACCGGCAACCGGCCGGCACCGGGGTCGCCGACGTTCTCGACCCGCACCGCACCGCGGTGCGCCTCGACGATGCCCTTGACGATGGCCAGACCCAGTCCGGCCCGGGTGTCCGGATCGGGTGTGCGCGCCGCCTCCCCCCGCCAGGCGAGGTCGAAGACGCGGCCCATGTCCTCGGCGGAGAGCCCGCCGCACTCGTCGCTCACGCTCAGCTCGACGCCGTCGGGCACCACCCGGCCGCGGATCTCGACCGAGCCGTCGGCCGGCGTGTGCCGGATCGCGTTCATGATCAGGTTGGTCATCACCCGGGTGAGCCCGGCGGCGTCCGCGGTGATCTCGATGCCCTCGTCGACGCTGCCGCCGAGCCGGACCTTGCGCGCGCGGGCGACCGGGTCGGCGCCGGCGATCGCCTCGCTGACCAGGTCGCCGAGCATCACCGGCTCCGGGCTGATCGTGAGCACACCGGCGTGGATCCGCGAGAGCTCGAAGAGGTCGTCGACCATCCGCACCATCCGGTCGACCTCGGCCCGGATCTGGCGGTGGTAGCGGTCCGGGTCGGCGGCCATGCCGTCCTCGAGCGCCTCGGTCATCGCGCGCATGCCGGCCAGCGGAGTGCGCAGGTCGTGGGACACCCACGAGACCAGCTCGCGGCGCGACTCCTCCAGCCGCGCCTCGCGCAGCCGGGACTCCTCGAGCCGCGCGCTCGTGCGTGCGAGCTCGGCCGACAGGCGCCTGCAGCTCGCTGGGGCCACGCGGGTCCGCGACGTACGAGCCCTCGGTGTCGAGCAGCCGCGCACCCTCGCGCAGCGTCTCGGACCAGCGCGAGATGGCGGTGCCGACGGCGAGCGCGACGACCAGCGAGACCAGCCCGGCCACGCCCGCCACCATGCTCACGACCCCCCAGTCGTGGGTCGAGAGGAACATCAGCCTGGAGACCACGACCACGCCGGCGAGCACCGAGCCGATCGCGATGACCACGATCAGGCCGAGCTGCCAGCGGATCGACCGGTGCCGGAGCAGCCACGCGAGAAGCAGTCCGACCAGCCCGACCGCCACCGCACAGGCGGCCGCGACCAGCACGATCTGCATCCGGTCACCCATCGGTCGCCTCCCAGCGGTAGCCCACGCCCCACACCGTGCACAGCCGGGTCGGCCGGGTCGGGTCGCGCTCGATCTTCTCCCGCAGCCGCCGTACGTGCACGGTGACCGTCGAGTGGTCGCCGACCGACCAGCCCCACACCTGTCGCAGCAGGTCGTCGCGCGAGTACGCCGTACCCGGGTTGGCCAGCAGGAAACGGAGCAGGTCGAACTCGCGGGCGGTCAGCGCGAGCGCCACGTCGCCGCGGAAGGCCGTGTGCGCGGCCTCGTCGACGACCAGGTCGCCGTCGACCAGGCGCCGGGGCGCGGGCGGGGTGACGGTACGCCGCAGCACCGAGTCGACACGGAGGGCCAGCTCGCGCGGGCTGAACGGCTTGGTGACGTAGTCGTCGGCGCCGACCTCGAGGCCCGCCACCCGGTCGGTCTCCTCGCCGAGGGCGGTCAGCATGATCACCGGGACGTCGCTGATGGTGCGCAGCCTGCGGCACACCTCGATCCCGTCGATGCCGGGGAGCATCAGGTCGAGCACGACCAGGTCGGCCGGCTCGTCGCGCATGGCGCTCAGCGCGGACTCCCCGTCGACGGCCTCGACCACGTCGTGCTCGTGGGCGCGCAGGTAGGACACCACCACCTCGCGCACCGTGTGGTCGTCATCGACGACCAGCACTCGGGCCATGCCCACCTCCTCGGGATGCCCGAGAGCGTACGAGGGTGGCGACCACCACGGCGACGAGCGTGAGTCCCGCGAGCACCAGCCAGCCGGCGGTGTAGTTGCGGTCGAGGAGCGTGGGGTTGTCCGAGTGGGCGCCGAACCGGCCCAGGACGGGTACGGCGAGCAGGGTCACCGAGCCGAGCACGATGAACGCCACGACCAGCGGCGCGCGGGCCGGTGCCGGCGCCAGGCGGACGGCGAGCGCGCCCAGCGCGATCGTGATCATGGCGAGGACGGCGTCGTGGAGGATCACGCCGGCGACCAGCCACTCCCCTGCGCTGAAGAGCTGGTCGAGGTCTTGCCGGCTGAAGAGGAACCAGGCACCGAAGGCACCGATCACGACACCGGTGGCACCGATCACCCACCTCATGTCGCCACCTCGAGCCGGTGGACCCACTTGGTCTGCAGCACGCCGGGGCGGTTGGGGGCGATCAGCCGCGCCGGGTAGCCGTGGTCGATCGCGAGCGGCTCGCCGTTCAGCGCGAGGGCGAGCAGGGTGCGGTCGTCGTCGGCGAAGTTGCCCTGCAGGAGCGTGGCCTTGTACGGCCCGGATTCCTGGAGCGAGGTGACCAGGATGTCCGAGCCGCCCGGGATCTCGACCAGGTCGAGCAGGTCGCGCAGGCGTACGCCGGTCCACTCGCCGCTGGCGCTCCAGCCCTCGACGCAGGCGATCGGCAGCGTCTCGGTGGTCTGCGGCATGGCGAGCAGGTCGTCGCGGGTCAGCGAGACCTCCTGGTCGTCGTGCGCCACGGTGAAGCGGTAGTCGGCCGCGGTCGCGCTGGCGGTGACCTGGGCGGCGTACGCCGACTTGTTGATCGGGATGTCCTGGGGGCCGTCGCCGGAGCGGACGCCGAGGACCGAGACCTTCCGCAGGATCGGGACGGTGCTGCCTGCGGTCGCCAGCACGGCGACACCCGCGGCGATCCACGTGGTGCGCAGCAGACCCCGACGGGTGAGGACACCGGGCTCCGTGGCCGCCGGTCGGTCGTACGTCGTGTCCTCGACGTCGGCGCCGAGCGCGCCGCGGATGATCGGCAGCTTGACCGCGATGTGCACCAGCAGGGCACCGATCGCGATCCAGGCCATCGCGTAGTGGGTGCTCCGGAAGGAGAAGCTCCAGGGGTACCACTGCGCGGCGTTGGCCAGCCCGGACGCGAGCTGGAAGATCGCGGAGGCGACCAGGACCGCGATCGACCCGCGCTCGAGCACGTCGAGGAGCAGCTTGCGGGCCTCCTTCTCGGGCCGCTTGAACAGCTTGGGGTAGACCGACCACAGCTTGACCAGCAGCAGCGGTACGGCCGCGGTGCCGGTGATGACGTGCAGTCCCTGGGTGACCCGGTAGCCCCACGCCGGGCTGGTCGGGAACGGGATCGGCTGGCTGTGGTTCTGGGCGTAGTGGCTGATCAGCCCGGTGACGAAGCAGATGCCGAAGCAGATGCCGAGCCACAGGCCGACCCGGGCGGTGACCGCGGCACTGCGCAGCCGGGAGGTGAAGTCAGCCTCGTCAGGGACGAGCTTCACGATGCCTGCTCCTCGGTCTCCTCGAGCACGACCCACCAGCGGTGGACGGCCTCGAGGCGATCGACGACGGACAGGCCGGCTCGTTCGGCGATCGGCTCGATGTCGTCGACGCCCACGACCGACCAGGGCAGCACGCGGGCCCGGCCGTCGCCGTACTCCAGCCGCGCCCAGTCATCGCTGCACTCGGTGCCGGGTGGCGCCAGCTCGACCACCACCCGACCGCGCGGGTCGAGCACCTCGCGCAGCCGCCGGAGCAGGGCCACAGGGTCACCGCCGATGCCGACGTTGCCGTCGGCGAGCAACGCTGTCTGCCAGCGCCCCTCGCCCGGGACCTCGTCGAAGACGTTGCGACGCAAGGCCGACGCACCCCGCTGCCGGGTCTGGCCGACCGCGGTGCCGACGACGTCGATGCCGAGAGCGACGTGGCCGCGCTCGGCGAGCGCGGCGGTCAGCCGCCCGGGGCCGCAGCCGACGTCGAGGGTCGGGCCCACGCAGAGCGCGAGCACCGTGCACTCGTGATCGTCGACCGGGCGGTCCCACTCGTCGAGGCGCAGCCGGGTGACCGGCGAGTCGATGCTCATCCAGGGTCCCTGTTCGAAGCGGAGCGAAGCGAGCACTCGAATGGGGTGTTCATCGCGGACGCTCCCGCCAGACCCGGGCGAACTCGCCGTCGGGCACGTCGTGGGCCACGACGTCGGCGTCGGCGACGGTGTCGACGTCGCGCAGCGTGGCCGTGGCGCCGACCTCGAGGCCGAGGCCGAGCAGGGCGCGCCGGGTGTCGTCGTACGTCGTCGGCGTGGACATGGGCACGTCGTGCAGGGCGCGGGCATCCGCCGGTGCGCGCAGTGCCAGCACCCACCAGCCGCCGTCCTCCGCGGGACCGAGCACGGCGGCGTGGTCAGCCAGGCCTGCGACGGCGTCGTGGAGCAGGTCGGGGGTGACCTGGGGCGTGTCCATGCCGACCTGGACGACCGGTCCGCCGGGAGGCAGGTCGACGTGGGCGTTGGCGAGCCGCTCGGCGAAGGTGCTCCCCCGCTGGCGGGCGATCGACCACCCCTCGAGGGCACGGGAGATCTCGTCACCCCGGACGGCATCGGCGAGATCGCCGGAGAGCGCGAGCAGACAGGCGTCGGGGCCGAACCCGTCGTTGCACGCGGCGATCGTGTCCAGCAACGCGGCGGCGGCGAGGTCGGCGGCCGTGGCCATGCCGACGTCCGCGCCGAGGCGAGTCTTCACGCGCCCGGCGACGGGCGCCTTGGCGACGACGAGGACGCGGGCGTTCTTCTGGTCTGCGTTCATGACAGCACCCGCCAGAAGTCGCGGGCCGTGCGGAGGGTGCCCTTGACCGACCCCGACACCTTCGAACGGGTGCCGACGGCGCGCGGGTGGTAGGTCACGTCGTGCTCGGACAGCCGCCAGCCGGCGGACGTTGCCTTCTGCAGAAGCTCCACGGGATAGCCGAACCTTCGGTCGAGGACATCGAGACCTAGGAGTTCGTCGCGGCGGCACACCCGGATGGGTGCGATGTCGTTCGCCTGCATCCCGATCCGACGGCGCAGCCACCAGACGATCAGGCTGTTGCCGGCCCGGGCGTGCCAGGGCCACACCCGGTTGCTGATGGGGCGGCGACGGCCGACGGCGAGGTCGGCGCGCCCGGAGCGGACGTCGTCGAGCATGGGCATCAGCTCGGCCGGGTCGAAGGACCCGTCACCGTCCATGAAGGCGACGTACTCACTGGTTGCCGCGAGCAGGCCGGCGTGCACCGCGGCGCCGTACCCCGGCCGATCCTCGGTCACCACGGTCGCGCCCAACCGGCGGGCGACGTCGGCGGTGCCGTCGGTCGAGCCGTTGTCGGCCACCACCACCGCGAACTGGGGCGGGACGGCCGGGAGCAGCAGCTCCAGAGCGGCCGCCTCGTCCCGGCACGGGAGCACGAGGTCGCAGACGATGTCCATGTCCTTCAACGTGCTCGAACCAGACCCGGCAAACGGGGTCAACCCTTACGAAGCGGTGACAGCCTCTATGGTCTGGACATGCCGACGAGAGCCCGCGCGCCCTGGGTCGGCCTCGTGATCGCGCTGGTCCTGGTGCTGGCGGCGTTCGTCGTTCCCCCGCTCTTCGACTGGGAGGTGTGGGCGCGCGCGCCGCGCAGCCTGGGCACCGGCGAGCTGCCGCCGCTGCACGGCTACTGGGACCCGAAGGTCGCCGACCTCGGCACCCTGCTCGCGATCGTGCTCGCCCTGCTCGGCTGGCGCTTCGCCCTCGCGTACGCCGAGCGGCTGTCCTGGCGCCGCCTGCTGCTGGTGTCGTACGTCGTCGCGCTCGCCTGGATGCTCGCGCTGGCGTTCGTGGACGGGACGTCCGGGATCTCGCGGGTGCTCGGCGACCGGTTCGAGTACCTGCGCAGCGCGCGCGAGGTCACCTCGGTGCACGCGCTGCTGTCGACCTACGTCGACCGGATCCCGATGTCGGCGCCCGACAACTGGCCGACGCACCCGGCCGGTCACCCGCCGGGCGCGCTGCTCTTCTTCGTCGGGCTGGTGAAGATCGGCCTCGGTGGCGACTTCGTCGCAGGGCTGGTCGTGACCGTGCTGGCGGCGACGACGGTGGTGGCGGTGCTGGTCACGCTGCGGGCGCTGGACGCGGAGGCGATCGCGCGGAAGGCCGCGCCGTTCCTGGTGTTCGCCCCGGCCGCGGTCTTCATGGCGGTGTCGGGGGACGCGCTCTTCGGGGCGGTCGTCGCCTGGGCGCTGGCGTGCCTGGCCGTCGGTGCAACGTCCTCGTCGCGCGGTCGGCTGGTCGCGTGGTCGATCGGGTCCGGCCTGCTCTTCGGCTGCGCGGTGATGATGTCCTACGGCCTGCCACTGGCGGGGCTGCTCGCGCTCGCCGTCCTGCTGCTGGCGCGGTCGTGGCTGCCGCTGCCGGTCGCCGCTCTCGCCGCGTTGGCCGTGGTGTCGGCCTTCGCCGTCGGTGGCTTCTCGTGGTGGGCGGCCTACCCGGTGCTCAACGACCGCTACTGGGACGGCATCGCCGCCGACCGCCCGGCGTCGTACTGGATGTGGGGCAACCTCGCTGCGCTGCTCGTCTGCACCGGACCGCTGCTCGGCGCGGGGATCGCGCACCTGATCGCGCTGGGTCGTCGGGCAGACCGGGTCGTGCTGTGGCTCGTGAGTGCGGCGGCCGCGGCGATCGTGCTCGCCGACGTGTCCCGGATGAGCAAGGCCGAGGTCGAGCGGATCTGGCTGCCGTTCGTGCCGTGGCTGATGGTGTCGGTCGCACTCCTGCCGCAGTCGTGGCGGCGGTGGGGGCTCGCGCTCCAGCTCGTCTGCGCGCTGCTGGTGCAACAGCTGATCTACACGAGCTGGTAGGAAGTGCACTCACGAGCGGCGCTTCAGTTCGCCGCTTGGAGACGGACGTCTTCGCGGTCGTTCTCGCAGTGTGCTCCGCGCTCGGCTCGCGACCTGACCGCGCGAGTGCCGCTCGCACCGCAGCGTCCCGGTGCCAGGGGTCGATTGACGACCCCGTCGACGTCGATCACGTGACTCGATCTCGCGGCCGTCGGGTCGAAGGTCCATCGCGCGCCCGAGTGACGTCGACCGCCGGCCGAGACGCGTAGGCTGGCTCAGCACCTGACTCGCCCAGTCAGCGCTGTCAGGCTTGCTCAGCGTCGCCGTGACCTGCCTGCTCCGCTCGACGAAGTACGCGTCCGCGTCTGATGCCGCGTTCCGGTCGGCCGCCGATGAGCGGAAGCCTGCCTGTCTGGGCCAGCCCTATTTGGCTATGGCGCTCGGCGTCTGTGGTCGGTTTGCTTGGACCCCCGCGAGAAGGGGTCAGAGCACCATGCCGACGAGTCCGCGTCTCATCACGGCCATCTGCGTCGGGATCGTCGTCGCTACCAGCGTCTGGCTGCTCATCCGCCGCTAGGCAGGTTGGGCGGCATCTGCGGATTCAGATCGACGCTGGCCGTGCCCTGTGCACGCGGCCAGACCAGGCCCGCAGGGATCCGTCGAGGAAGAAGCCGCGAGAGTGGTGACCGGTTCGACTCCGGTCTGGGCCGCCGAAGTTCTCAACGGAGGTGGAGGCCACTCCTTATCCACTCGCGCCGATGAGCGCGCCCTCACTGACGAGGCTGAACCTTGTCGGGCGCATCGGCGGCGATGTTGTCCGGGCGGAATCCGTGGTCGACGCCCCAGAGGACCGCGCGCGTGCGACTGTCCACGCCCATCTTCCGGTACGCGGTGCGGATGTAGGTCTTGACGGTGTTGATGCTCATGTAGGTACGGGCGGCGATCTCCTCGTTGGACAGCCCGTGGGTGATCAGCGCGATCACCTCCGCCTCGCGGGCGCTGAGCCCGTGGTCGCGGCCGGGCCAGTCGCCGAGGTCGTAGTCGACCGAGGGCGGATAGTCGGCGCTGGTGACCCCGCTCTCGCCCGCATGGATCCGCTCAAGGGCGTCGGCGAGTTCCTCGGCCGTCAACCTCTTGTCCAGGAAGCCCACGACCCCGAATCGTGCCCAGGTCTCGATGAGTTCAGGCTCCAGACTCCAGCTGTAGAAGACGTACCGCTCCGCGTTCGCTTCGGCCAGCACCTCGTTGACGTGCCTGGTCTGCGCGAACGAGTCGATGAGCGCGATGTCCACGCGCTCCACCCCGGGCTGGTTGGTGGAGACCTCGACCACCTCGATGCGGTCCTTGAGCGGATCGAACATGCGCGCCAGACCCTGGACCACGATGTCGTAGTCGTTGACGATGGCGATCCGAACCGGTCGGCGCACTGGAGGCTTCACCAACTCAATCTACGCTCACCGTGCCGGATCCATTCTCACTCGGGCGTTCTGCCTCGCCCGCGTCCGCATCTGATGCCGAGCGGCAACGTGCGCTCGGGACTGGCTGTCGAAGAGCCTGTTCGAGGCCATCGGCGTCGGAGAGTCTCATCACCGTGCTCGACGGTGAGAGCGCCTCATTCTCCGAGCAGGCCACGGAGGGCCGCGCGATGTTGCTGGTAGGCCTGGCGGCCCGGCTTGGTGGTCTTGTACGCCGTGCTCGATCCGCGGCCTCGGCCGCTCTTCGTGATCGTGATGTATCCAGCCGACTCCAGCAGGCTCGCCTGCTTCGACAGGTCCGAGTCACTGACGCCGAGGTGGGCTCGCAGGAAGGCGAAGTCAGCGGAGGTCGAGCTCGTCAGCACGGCCATGATGCCCAGCCGCTTCGGGGCGTTGAGGACCGGGTCGAGGCCGTCGAGGGCAGAGGACGTCGTCCTCACTTCAGTCGCTCCCGCACCCGGGCCGCGATGGCGGCGTATGAGTGCTCGTACCAGGAGACAACGGCCCAGGCGCCGACGGCGGCAACGACCGCCGCCAGCCCAACGCTGAGCCGCGCGCCGACGAACCAGGCGACGCCCCCCACGACGATGGCCCCGAGCACGAGAATGCCGATGGCGGGCCTGAGCTCACGCGGAGGACGCCCGGTCGGGTAGGTCCCACGGCGCCGCCTGTCCCAGGCCATCGCCCCACCCATCACCGCGATCAGACAGAGCTCGATGAGCGCCTGGACGATCCCCTCGAGCAGGCCGATGGTCAGCGTGAGCACAGCAGCCCACAGCCCGAATCCAATCGCCCACCAGACCGGCGTACGAGGGTAAACGACCCACGACGCGTTCTCGCCGCGCTCGATTTCGTGGAGCTGCTCCTGCAGCTCATTGCGAGAACGATTGGTTTCCATACTGGAAAACTATCCGTCGGTTTCCAGAATGGCAAGTGATGCCAGGGAGCCGCGGAGTGGCATGTCCCGGCTACGTGGCCATCGCGCAGTTCTTGACGGCCCCTGCGCTCACGTCGAGACCGCAACCCTGCGCGGGGTGAGCAGACTCAGTCAGTCCCGCAGCGGCGCGGTCGCGAACTCGCGCAGCCCGTCCTCCGGACGGATCTCGGCCCGGAAGCCGAGATCGGCCGCCGCGCGCTCGGGCGAGGCGACGATGTGGCGGACGTCGCCGAGCCGGTAGCCGCCGGTGACCTCGGGCTCGATCCCCGCACCCGTGCCCGCCCCGACCATCCGCGCGACGTCGAGGATCGGGATCGGCTGCCCGGACGAGACGTTGTAGGCGTCGTACCGCCCGCTGCTGGAGGCGACCACCGACTCCAGAGCAGCGACGTTGGCGCGGGCGACATCGGCGACGTGCACGAAGTCGCGCATCTGGCCACCGTCCTCGAAGACCTGGGGTCGCTCGCCGCGCTCGAGCGAGGAGCGGAACATCGCGGCGACGCCGGAGTAGGGCGTGTCGCGCGGCATCCCCGGGCCGTAGACGTTGTGGTACCTCAGCGCGACCGCCGACGCGTCGGCCTGGCGGACCCACGCGTAGGTGTAGTGCTCCTGGGCGACCTTGCTGGCGGCGTACGACGAGCGCGGGTCGAGCCGGGCGGTCTCGTCGACCAGGGCCCAGCCCAGCACCTCGCCGCAGGCCGGGCAGTGGTTGTCGAAGTCGCCGGCGTCGAGGGCCTCTCGAGCGCGGGGCGGTGGGATCTGGTCGCCGTGCTCGGGACAGGTGTAGCGGCCCTCGCCGTAGACGACCATCGAGGACGCGAGCACCAATCTGTCGACCGATGCCTCGTGCATGGCGGCGAGCAGGACAGCGGTGCCGAGATCGTTGTGGGCGGCGTAGTCGGGCAGGTCGCCGACCTTGACGCCCGCGCCGACGACGGCGGCCTGGTGGCAGACGACGTCGACACCCTCGAACAGGTGCGGCCAATGGTCAGCGCGGCCCACGTCGAGCTGGTGCGTGCCTTCCGGCGCGGAGGATGAGCCGTGCGCCATGGGCAGCATCAGGTCGACCCGGACGACCTCGTGGCCGCCCGCCTCGAGCGCGCTACCGATCGCCGTACCGATGAAGCCGGCGGAGCCGGTCAGCAGGACCTTCACGGGACCTCGTAGGTGAGGTCGATGCCGTCGGCCCACGTCGAGCAGGAGCAGCCGTCGGGGTCGGGCAGCGTCTCGATGGTGCGGGACAGGATGCCGGTCAACCGCTCGAGGTTGGCCTTGAAGAGCGCGAAGACCTCCTCCTGGCCGACGCCCTCACCGCTCTCGCGCACCGGCATCCATGTCGGTGACCAGGGCGATCGCGGAGTAGCACTGCCGCATCTCGCGGGCCAGCGCCGCCTCGGGGTGGCCGGTCATGTTGATCAGCGTCCACCCCTCACTGGCATAGCTGCGCGACTCGGCGCGGGTGGAGAAGCGCGGGCCCTCGATGACGACCATCGCTCCCCCGGACTTGATCACCGGGTCGGCCGCGGCGACGGTCGCGGACAGCCGGTCGCAATAGGGGTCGCCGAAGGGCAGGTGCACGGCTCCGGTCTCGACGTACGACGGGATCCGGCGGTAGGTCCGGTCGACCAGCTGGTCGGGCACGACGATGTCGCCGGGCGCGACCTCGGGCCGCAGGCCGCCGACCGCGCAGGGCGCGAGGACCTGGCGTACGCCGAGCGAGCGCAGCGCCCAGAGGTTGGCGCGATAAGGGATCGCGTGGGGTGGGAACTCGTGGTGCGGACCGTGCCGGGGCACGAAGGCGACCTTGCGCCCGGCGACCGTGCCGACAGCGACCGGCGCCGAGGGTGCGCCGTACGGCGTCTCGACGACGTGTTCCTCCGGATCGTCGAGGAACGAGTAGAACCCGGTGCCACCGATCACGGCGACGTCAGCGACAGACATGGGTTCACCCTGCCAGTCGCGTGGTTGCTCGAGCCCCCAGACCCGCGATCGCGACCAGGGCGACCAGCCCGATGGCGCAGACCGAGAGCTCGGGATAGCCCCACGCGTCGACCACCAGTCCGGCGAGTCCGCCGGCCGTGGCCGCGGTCAGCCCCATCACCAGGTCGGTCGCGCCCTGCACGTCGGTGCGGGACTCGAGCGGTGCGTGCTGCGCGATCAGGGTGGAGGCGGACACGGTGGCGAACGACCACCCGAGACCGAGCAGGAACAGGCCCGTGAAGATCTCCCAAGAACTGCCCTCGGGCGAGCGGGCACAGAGCGCCGCGGCGACGAGGAGCAGCACGGCGCCGACCACCAGCATCGAGGGACGGCCGTAGCGGTCGGCGAGGAACCCGACCACCGGCGAGAACGCGAACATCCCGAGCACGTGCAGGCTGATCACCAGCCCGATCACCTGCAGCTCGGCGTGCCCGTGCTCCATGTGCAGCGGGGTCATGATCATGATGCCGACCATCGCGGCGTGGGCGCAGGCCATGCCGAGCATCGCGAAGAACAGCACCGGACGCTCACGGCCGGCGGCGAGCGCGCGAGCCCAGGCGGTGCCGGTGGGTGGCGTCTCGGACACGCCGGCCACCTCGCGGGCGAGCAGCAGTGGGTCCGGGCGCAGCAGGACGCCGACGAGCACGGCGGCCACGACCATCCCGATCGCACCGAGGGCGAAGGGACCGGTGAGCTCGGGGATGCCGAGCAGGTCGGCGAGGGCGCCGGCCGGGCCGGTCAGGTTGGGGCCGAGGACGGCGCCGATGGTGGTCGCCCACACGACGGTCGACAGTGCGCGGCCCTTGTGGGCGTCGTCGGCCAGGTCGGTCGCGGCGTAGCGCGAGCTGGCGTTGGCGGCCGACGTGGCACCCAGCAGCAAGGCACCGGTCAGCAGCAGCACCATCGAGCCGACCACGCCGGCGAGCACGGCGAGCACGGCTCCGGCGGCGCCGAGGACGTAGCCGGTCACGAGCCCGATCCGGCGGCCCCGTTGGGACATCAGCCGGGCCAGGAGGTAGGCCGCAACGGCCGTACCGAGCACCTGGAAGGTCTGGGCGAGGCCGGCCTGGCTCTCGGACCCCGAGATGTCGCGGGCCAGCAGCGACGCCGTCGCGATGCCGATCGTGATGCCCAGCGCGCCGACCGCCTGGACGACGACCAGCGTGCGGATCGTCCGTCGTTGGACCAGCGCGATGTCGAGGACGGTGCGCTCGCCGGTGGTCATTGCTTGTTGGCCGGGAGCTCGAGGACCCGCCAGACCGCGGCCCACACCCGCTTGGGCGACTCCCCGGCCGCCAGCGCCTCCGAGGCGGTGCGACCGCCGAGCTCGGTGATCACGAACATGTCGGCCCAGGACCGTGAGTACGCCGGGCCGAGGGCCTCGTCCATGCGCGCCCAGAACTCCGTGTGCCTCATCGGCGGCTCGCCCGGACCTCGAGCCACGGCTGACCGGACTCGTTGCCCAGCCGGACGTGGAGGTGGTCGACCTGCCAGCCGGCTCCCTCGAGGGCCTCGCGCAGCGGCTCGGCCCGCCAGTAGACGAAGAACCGCGGCGCGCTCACGTGCCCGTGGCGGGACCAGCCCTCACCGTCGCCCTCCTTGAGGGCCAGGCCGAGCACGCCGCCGGGCCGGGTGGCGTCGGCGAGCCGGGTCGAGCACGGTCGGCAGGTCGGCCCGCGCCACGTGGAGCAGGCAGGCCGCCGCCCAGACCCCGTCGTACGGCGTGCCGGGGCGGGCCGGGTCGTCGAGATCGTCGGTGAGCGGGTCGAGCCGGTCGGCGTCGTGACCCTCGGCACGCAGCAGCTCGACGAACCCGGTCGAGATGTCGGTGCGGCGCACGTCGAGCCCGAGCTCCTCGAGGAGGCGCGCGTCGCGGCCCGGGCCGCTGCCGATCTCGAGCACCCGACCACCCGGTCCGACAGCGCTGGCGAACACGCGCAGGTCGGCGTGGACCGATGCCGACATCGGCGGGATGCCGTCGCGGTAGGCCGCCGCGGACGCGTCGTAGGCGTCGACCGTCGCGCGCGCGACGGCCGCGCGCACGTCGTAGAGGTGATGGACGATGTCGTGGAGGTGGTAGAGCCCGATGCTCTCGACGGTGAACTCGCTGCCGTTGCTGCGGTAGCCGCGCCGGCCCCACGCATCGGGCGGGACGGACTCGTAGCGGTCGGCGACCGCGATCGGCGGCGTCCATCAGCTCGACGGAGACGACGGCCGGGTCCTGCTCGGCATACCTCTCCTCGATGGCGGACTCGTCCTGGTCCCAGTTGGGGAACTGCGGGTCGACCTCGTCGAGCATCATCGCGACCCGGAGGTCGAAGATCCGGTGCACGTCGCGGACGTGGCAGGCGTACTCGAGCGGGGACCACGTCGTGGGCTCAGGGCGGACCGCGACGTCGGCGAGGGTGAGCACGGCTTCCCAGCTGGTCGCGTTGTCGCGGATGACGGTGCCGAGCTGGTCGACGCTCACGGCGTCGGCCGCGAAGCCGCACTCGGGGCACGGGCGGCCGAGCACCCAGGTCCAGTCCTTGGTGTCCGGGAGTGATCGTCATGGCGTCATCCTCCCAGCCGCCGCCGACCCCGCGCGCGCGAGATACCGCCACCGTTCGCGAAGATGGCGCCATGGCCTCGCTCGTCCGACCGTCCGTCACCGAGTCCGACCTGCCCGCGATCGCGGCGATCTACGACGAGGAGGTGCGGCACGGCATCTCGACGTTCGCGACCGAGCCGCCCGGTGTCGACTACTGGCGCCCGCGGCTCGACCTCACACGGCCGGGCGACCACCTGCTCGTCGCGGTCTCCGAGGGCGTGGTGCTGGGCTACGTCTACTCCGGCGACTACCGCCCGCGCGCGGCGTACGCCCACACCCGCGAGACATCGGTCTACCTGGCGCCGGACGCTCGTGGTCGCGGCATCGGCCGGGCGATGTACGACGAGCTGCTGGCTCGGCTCCGCGCCGACGGGATGCACCTCGTCGTCGCCGTCATCGCGCTGCCCAACCCGGGCAGCCAGGGGCTGCACCGGTCCTGCGGCTTCACGCGGGTCGGGGTGCTGTCCGAGGTCGGGCGCAAGTTCGACCGCTGGATCGACACGGAGATCTGGCAGCTCCGGCTCGCGTGATCGATCAGCGGAGGTCGGTCAGGAACGCGTCGACGTCGGCGATGCTGAGCGTCAGCTCACGGATCTGAATCGGTACGCCGAGGACGCGGCCGTGGGCAACCGGGTCGATGGTCACTCGCACGAGCGGACCGGGCGTGGTGTTGACCAGCCAGCGGCCGCGCCAGCCGTGGGCGCCGATGCTCATCCGCCGCCACGGCACCGAGGCCACCGCGTCGACCGATGCGCGAGGCACGGCGACGCGGAACGACCACCCGAGCGAGACGATCAGCGCCACCGGCGTCACCTCGACCCGCGGCCGGACGAACAGGACCAGCAGGAGCACCCGGACGACCGGGTGCGGGCGTGGCATCTCGTGGCGGCTCACTTCAGCAGCAGCTTGTCGAGACGACGGCGTACGACGGCCAGGCCGATCAGTCCCATGGCGACCAGGTAGACGACCGAGACCGCGCTCCCCCACGACAGCGCCCCGGTGGTGAGCTCACGACACAGCACGACGCCGCGGTAGAGCGGCGTGAGCTCGACGACCCACCGCAGCCACTCGGGGAACGCGGTGATCGGGAAGAACGTCGCGGAGAAGAGGAACATCGGCATCGTGGCGAGCGTGATGTACTCGAAGTCCTGCCAGCTGCGCATCCAGGTCGTCAGCGCCATGCAGATGCCGCCGAAGGCGAGCCCGATGAGCAGCGCGGCCGGCACGACGAGGACCGCCCACCACGACGACACCAGGTCCATCGCGACCATGATGACGAGGAAGCCGGCGGAGTAGATCCCGCCCCGCAGCAGCGACCAGCTCAGCTCGCCGCGGGCGATGTCCATCGTGGTCAGCGGCGTGGCCAGCATCTGGTCGAAGAGCTTGTTGTACTTCAGCTTGAAGAAGAAGTTGAACGTCGAGTCCATCAGGGTGCCGTTCATCGCCGACGCGGCGAGCATGCCGGGGGCGACGAACTCGGCGTACGGGATGGTCTCGCCGTTGAACTCGAAGCCGGTGATCAGCGCGCCGACGCCGACGCCGATCGAGAAGAGGTAGAGGACCGGCTCGAGGAAGCCGCTGGCGAAGATGTACCAGCCGCGCCGGTAGGCGAGGTAGTTGCGGTAGAGCAGGAGCCCGGTGGCGGCACGCGGCGAGAGCGGTGAGCGGGCGGACCGACCGACGGCCGTGTTCAGCATGACCATCAGCTCACCATCCGCTTCGTCAGCCGGCGGACCGCCCAGAACCAGCCGACCACCGCGAGCATCACGAGGTAGACGACGTGCACGGCGGCCATCGACCAGTCCATGGTGCCGAGGGTGAGCATCCGGGTCAGGTCGACGCCGTGCCACAGGGGCGTGAGCTTGGCGAGCGCCTCGAGCCACGGGGCGAGGTTGCTGATCGGGAAGAACGCGCCCGAGAACAGGAACAGCGGCATCATCCCGAGCCGGAAGACCAGCGCGAACGGGCTCTCGTCCTTCAGCCCGGCCGAGAAGGCGTAGATCGGCGTCGCGAAGGCCAGCCCGACGAGCAGCGAGACCAGGAACGCGCCGATCGCTCCCGCCACCGACACGAAGACACCGAACGGCGCCATCACGAGGACGAACACCGCGCACGAGATCGCGACCCGGAAGATCGTGAACGCGATGTGGCCCAGGATCACCTCGCGGATCCCGAGCGGCGTCGCCGTCATCCCGAAGTAGGTCTTGTGCCACTTGACCATGCCCATCACGGGGTAGGTCACCTCGCCGAAGACGATCGTCATCGCCTGCGAGGCGAGCAGACCGGGCGCGACGAAGTCGAGGTAGGACGTCGCGCCCTCGAGCTGGCTCGGGTCGCCCTCGATGAAGCCGCCGAGCAGCACGCCCATCGCGAGCACGTAGAGCAGCGGCGAGACGAAGGACGTGATGACGCTGCCCTTCCAGGTGCGCCGGTAGGCGATCGCCCAGTAGTCGAGCAGCCGCGCGGTGCCGCCGAGCAGGCTGGTGGGGGCGGTGGACTCGCTCATCAGTCGACCAGCGTCCGGCCGGTCAGCCGCAGGAAGACGTCCTCGAGGGTGGAGCGGCGTACGAGCGTGGCGACCGGCTCGAGGCCGCGCTCGTGGACCTTGGCCACCGTCTCCTCGCCGTCGGCGGTGTAGAGCAGCAGCCGGTCGGGCAGCACCTCGACCCGCTCGGCCAGGTCGGCGACCTTGCTCGGCCAGCGCCTCGTGGGTGTTGCCCTCCTCGGCGACACCGAACCGGAGCTCGGCGACCTCGCGCGTGGAGTGCTCGGCGATCAGCGTCAGTGGCGACCCCTCGGCGACGATCAGGCCCTTGTCCATCACGACGAGCCGGTCGGTCAGCTGCTCGGCCTCGTCCATGTAGTGGGTCGTGAGGACCAGCGTCACGCCCTGCTGCTTGAGCCGGAACAGCCGGTCCCAGACGACGTGCCGCGCCTGCGGGTCGAGTCCGGTGGTGGGTTCGTCGAGCAGCAGCAGCTCGGGCCGGTTGATCAGGCTCCGCGCGATCGTGAGCCGCCGCTTCATGCCGCCCGAGAGGTCCTCGACCATCGCGCCGGCCTTCTCGGTGAGCTGGACGAACTCCAGCAGCTCGTCGACCCGCTCGCGGACCTCCTTGCGCGGCAGGCCGAAGTAGCGCCCGTAGACGAACAGGTTGTCGCGCACGGTCAGCTCGGTGTCGAGGGTGTCCTCCTGCGGGCAGACCCCGATCCGCGCCCGGATCTCGGGCCCGTCGGCCGCCGGGTCGCGGCCCAGGATGCGCAGCTCACCGCCGCTCACCGGCGACACCGCCGCGATCATCCGCATGGTGCTGGACTTGCCCGCGCCGTTGGGGCCGAGGAAGCCGAACGACTCACCTCGGCGTACGTCGACGTCGATCCCGCGCACCGCCTCGAAGTCTCCGAAGGACTTGCGCAGCCCGCGCGCCAGGATCATCGAGTCGGTGTCTGCCACGAGGAAAGACCCTAGACGCGGACACCGACATTCCTCACCCCCGATTACCCCTAGCCTCGGGACATGGAGCGCACACACGCCCGATCGGGCTCGCCGTACGAGAAGTCGATCGGGTTCAGCAGGGCCGTCCGCGTGGGGTCGGTCGTCGCCGTGAGCGGTACGGCGCCGGTCTGGCCGGACGGGTCGGTCGACCCCGATCCCGCGGTCCAGGCACGCCGCTGCTGGGAGATCATGCTGGCCGCGCTGGCCGAGCTCGGCGGGTCGCCTGCCGACGTCATCCGGACCCGGCAGTACGTCGTGGACGCGGCCGACGGCGACGCGATCGGTGCTGTCCACGGTGAGTTCTTCGGCGACGTCCAGCCGGCCTCGACGATGGTCGTCGTGGCGGGCCTGCTCGACCCGCGCTGGAAGGTCGAGATCGAGCTCGACGCGGTGCTCGACGACTGACACCGTCCGCGCCGGTTCGGTTACCGTGTCGCCAACGCACACGTCTCGGAGGAGCCGCCATGTCGACCAAGCAGGCCAATGAAGCCCAGGACGTGATCTGGGGCCTCGGAATCGGTGGGTTCGTCGTCGCCGTCATCGCCGGGGTGGTCGCACTCGCGCAGTGGCCCGACTCCACCGTCGACGACGGCAATGCCGCGGTCGCCTACCTCGCGTTCGCCGTCTACACCATCGCGCAGATGGCGATCTTCGTCGCTCTGGTCGCCGTCGGTGTCCGCCTCGGTGTGCGCTCGCTCGATCTGTCCGATGCGATCGCGCGTGCCGTCGGCTCCCGCGGTCGACCCGGCCGGCGGAAGCGGATCGGCCTCCGACCAGGACTACCTGGACGAGGACGGACGCTGATCGGGCGTCACCTGACGACGGAGTGCCGCACCTTCGGCGGACGCGCCCCGAGGAAGAAGATCCCGGGGTAGTTCTCGAAGCCGGCGCTCGGGTTCCGCTCGAGCGTCGAGTGCCGGACCGTCATCGTCCCGGTGCGGTCGTTGCTGACGAAGAAGACGGCGCCGCCGCCCTCGCGAGCGTGGTTGCCGGTGACCTCGGTGCCACCGAGGTCGAGGGTGAACTTGTTGCCGTCGAGATAGATGGCACCGCCGCTGCCGCCCCCGGGAGTCCCGTGTCGGGCCGGGTTGGCGCCGCGGCCGATCGCCCGGTTGTCCGTGAAGGTGCTGTTCAGCACCGACCACGACACCCCGATGCTGCTCAGCGCGGCCCCGTTGCTGCAGCGCCCGCCGGTGAAGACGCTGCCGACGACGTAGACCGGGCGGTCCTGGAACTGGTCGAGAGCGCGTACGGCGCCGCCGCCGAGATCCGGCCCGGTGCGGTCGCAGCGGTTGTCGACGAAGGTCGAGTCGACGATCTTCAACTGGCCGCCGCGGGCGAAGATCGCGCCACCACCGCCACCGTCGTACCTCTGTCCCGTCGAGTCGCCGTGCGCGAGGGTGAGGTGCTGGACCACGAGCCGCGGCGTCGCCTGGTCGTCGCAGTGCGGCGTCGTCCAGACCTGGTCGGGGTCGCAGGTGTCCTGGTAGATGATCCGGTGCTTGCCGCCGCCGTCGAGGGTGACCAGACCGCCGCCGTCGATCACCACCCGCGGCCCGTGGTCGTTGACGACCTTGGCCGTGCGCGTCATGGGGATCGTGACCGGGTCGGGGCCGCACGAGAACGTGATGACGCCGCCCGCGGCAACCGCCTTGACCACCGCGGCCGACGTACAGCTCTTTGGCGTGCCGCTCCCGACCACGTGGTCGGGATGGGACGTGTCGACCGCCCGAGCTTCCTCGGGTACGGCGACCGGGTGCACCCCCGGGGCGGCCGCTGCCGGTGCACCGGCAGTGAGCACGACGACGAGAGCACCGATGAGTGCGAGACCGCGCCTCACGGCTTCGGCCCCTCGACGTGGCGGCCGAGCGCGACGTGGACGGACGCCACGGCGCTGGCACCCTCGCCGACGGCCGCGGCGACCCGCTTCATCGACCCGGCGCGGACGTCACCGGCGGCGAAGACGCAGGGCAGGCTCGTCTGGAAGGGCAGCCGATCCGCTCCCAGCTCGGGTCCGAGACGTACGTCGGTGAGCACGAAGCCGTCCTCGTCGAGCTCGACGCCCCGCAGCCAGTCGGTCGCCGGGTCCGCGCCGACGAAGCAGAAGACCGCACAGCACTCGACCACCTCCGGCTCATCGTTGCCGTGTCCGATCGAGACCGAGTCGAGCTCGTCGCCACCCGCGAGCGAGAGCACGTTGCTCGACGTACGGATCCGCACCATCGGGTGCGCCTCCAGCCGCTCGACCAGGTAGGAGGACATCCCCTTCCGGACGTCGTCGCCGCGCACGACCAGGTCGACCCGCGACCCGCGGGAGGCGAGGAACAGAGCCGCCTGTCCGGCCGAGTTGGCACCGCCGATCACCACGACCGGTCGGGACTCGTAGCCCCGCACGTCGAGCTCGGTGGCGGAGTAGTGGACGCAGCCGGCCGCCTCGTGCTCGTCCCAGCCGGGCACGTCGAGCCGTCGGTAGCGCGCCCCGCTCGCGACGATGACGGCGCGGGTGCGGATCTCGGTGCCGTCGACGAGGTGGAGCGTCGGACCGCCGTCGGTGACCTCCAGGTCGGCGACGGAGCACGGGGCGTAGATCTGGGTGCCGAACTTGAGCGCCTGGACCATCGCCCGGCGGGCGAGCGCGTCGCCGGTGATGCCCTCCGGGAAGCCGAGGTAGTTCTCGATCCGGGAGGTGGTGCCGGCCTGGCCGCCCGGCACCGACGAGTCGAGCAGGACCGTGACGAGACCCTCGGAGGCGCCGTACACCGCGGCCGCGAGGCCCGCCGGGCCACCGCCGACGACGACCAGGTCGACGTCGCGGCCGTCGCTGCGGTAGGTGAAGCCGAGCGCCTCGGCGACGATCCCGGGTGTCGCGTTGGTCAGCACCTCGCCGCCGACGACCACGGCGGGCAGGTCGCTCTCGGCGATCCCGCTCGCGATCATCAGCGCCTGCCCGGTCACCGACGACGCGTCGAACCAGGCGTGCGGCAGCGCCAGCCTGCCGACGTACGCCCGCAGCGCGCGGGTCTCCGCGGCCGTGGCCCAGCCGACGAGCTCCAGCGCGCTGCCGGCGGCCTCCTTGAGCGCCTCGCGGCGTACGGAGAAGGTGCGCAGCAGCACGTCGGCGATGTCGACCTGCTCGGCGAGGAGCCGCCGGAACGCGTCGATGCCGATCCGGACCACCCGCCCCGACTCGGTGACCCGCGCGGTCAGGTAGACGGTCTGCCCGGTGAGCAGGTTGAGCTCGCCGAGGAAGTCGCCGGCACCCCGGCTGACGACGACGTGCTCGGGCTCGGTCGAGGTGGCGTCGCGCACGATGTCGACCGTGGCGTCGACGAGCAGGATCAGGTCGTACGACGAGTCGCCGGTCGCGTAGAGCTCCTCGCCCGCGCGGACCTCGTGCTCGACGCCGTACGCCGCGAGCCTGCGGAACTGGTCGTCGTCCAGGGACGCCTCGCCCGGCAACCCGTCTGTCGTCATGTCGTCAGGCTAGATGCCCGGTACCAGCGCACCGGACGGATTGATCGCAGGTCGGGTGGTCCGGTACCTGCGACGGAGGCCCGGACCCGTTCCGGCTGCCAGCGTTGCTGAGGTGACCGAGCACCCCATCACCGCCGCGTTCGCCACGTGCCTGCTGACCGTCGCCGTCGTGGCCGCCGGCTGCCGGGCGACCCAGTCGACCGAGTCGGCGCACGACGGCGTCGGGCGGGTGCAGTCGACCGATCATCTGGACCCGGACCTGCTCGCGGCGGTCGAGGCCGCGGCACACGATGCCCAGCAGGACGGGGTCACGCTGGTCATCACCAGCGGCTGGCGCAGCCGGGCCCACCAGCAGCGACTCCTGGACGAGGCGGTCACCAAGTACGGCAGCGAGGAGGCGGCCCGGCGCTTCGTCTCGACGCCCGACAGCTCGGCGCACGTCACGGGCGATGCCGTCGACATCGGTCCGACCGCCGCCGACGACTGGCTCAGCCGGCACGGAGCGGCGTACGGGCTGTGCCAGGTGTTCGCCAACGAGATCTGGCACTTCGAGCTCGCGACCACCCCGGGCGGTCAGTGTCCCGAGATGTATCCGGACAGCAGCTACCGCGGCTAGCCACGTCGGTGGGGGCACCAGTGTCGGAGGCGTGAGCAAGGATGGTCGCGTGGCAGCCGAGGCCCTGGAGAGGTTCAGCGAACCCACGCGCACCTGGTTCGGTGCCGCGTTCGCCGAGCCGACCCCTGCGCAGGTGGGTGCGTGGGACGCGATCGGGGCCGGACGACACGCCCTGGTGGTGGCGCCGACCGGGTCCGGCAAGACGCTGAGCGCCTTCCTCTGGTCCCTCGACCGGTTGATGACCAGCCCGCCACCCGACGACAAGCAGCACCGCTGCCGGGTCCTCTACATCTCCCCGCTCAAGGCACTGGGCGTCGACGTCGAGCGCAACCTGCGGGCGCCGCTGACCGGCATCCGGCACACCGCCGACCGGTTGGGCGTGTCCGTCCCGGAGGTCACCGTCGGCGTGCGCTCCGGCGACACCCCGGCGGCCGACCGGCGCAAGCTCGTCACCGCTCCCCCGGACATCCTGATCACGACGCCCGAGTCGCTCTTCCTGATGCTCACGAGCCAGGCGCGCGAGTCGTTGCGCGGCGTCGAGACCGTGATCGTCGACGAGGTGCACGCCGTCGCCGGGACCAAGCGCGGCGCTCACCTCGCGGTGAGCCTGGAGCGCCTCGACGCCCTGCTCGAACGCCCGGCCCAGCGGATCGGGCTGTCCGCGACGGTCCGGCCCCTCGAGGAGGTGGCTCGCTTCCTCGGTGGCCAGGCCGCGGTCGAGATCGTCGCCCCGCCGTCCGAGAAGGAGTGGGACCTCAAGGTCGTCGTGCCGGTCGAGGACATGACCGCCCCGGACGAGTACGACGAGGACAGCGACGACCCGCAGCGCTCGCAGAGCATCTGGCCGCATGTCGAGGAGCGCGTGGTCGACCTGATCGAGACTCACCGGTCCACGATCGTCTTCGCCAACTCGCGCCGGCTCGCCGAACGGCTGACCGCGCGGTTCAACGAGATCGCGACCGACCGAGCGGGCGGCGGCTCCGGCGACGCCCTTGACCACGCGTTCTCCCGCCCTCCAGCCCAGGTGATGGCGCAGTCGGGGGTTTCGAGGCTCGCTCCGCTCGCACCTCAGCCAGCGAGTTCCCAAGAACAGGTCATCGCGAAGGCCCACCACGGCTCGGTGTCCAAGGAGCAACGGGCGCTGATCGAGGACGACCTCAAGCGCGGCCGGCTGCCCTGCGTGGTCGCGACCAGCAGCCTCGAGCTCGGCATCGACATGGGCGCGGTCGACCTGGTCGTCCAGATCGAGTCGCCGCCGAGCGTCGCGAGTGCGCTCCAGCGCGTCGGCCGAGCCGGCCACCAGGTCGGCGAGGTGTCGCGCGGTGTGCTCTTCCCGAAGCATCGGGGCGACCTCGCCCAGACCGCAGTGGCCGTCGAGCGGATGCGCTCCGGCGCGATCGAGTCGCTGCGCGTCCCGACCAACCCCCTCGACGTACTCGCTCAGCAGGTCGTCGCCGCCACCGCCCTCGACGCCTGGTCGGTCGACGAGCTCTACGCGCTCTTCAAGCAGAGCGCGCCGTTCACCCAGCTGCCGCGCAGTGCCTACGACGCCACGCTCGACCTGCTCAGCGGGCGCTACCCCTCCGACGAGTTCGCCGAGCTGCGGCCGCGGGTGGTGTGGGACCGGGTCACCGGCACCCTGACCGGCCGCCCCGGCGCCCAACGCCTGGCCGTCACCAGCGGCGGCACCATTCCCGACCGCGGCCTCTTCGCGGTCTTCCTGGTCGGCGGCGAAGGGCCGGGCCGACGGGTCGGCGAGCTCGACGAGGAGATGGTCTACGAGTCCCGCGTCGGCGACGTCTTCGCGCTCGGTGCGACCAGCTGGCGGATCGAGGACATCACCCACGACCGCGTCCTGGTGACGCCGGCGCCCGGCATCCCCGGTCGGCTGCCCTTCTGGAAGGGCGACACCCTCGGTCGCCCGGCCGAGCTCGGCGCCGCGATCGGCGCCTTCACCCGTGAGCTGTCCGCGCTCCCGAAGGCCGAGGCGGAGGAGCGCGCCCGCAGCGACGGGCTCGACGAGTACGCAGCCACGAACCTCGTCAACTACCTCCACGAGCAGCTCGAGGCGACCAACCAGCTCCCCACCGACCGCACCCTGCTCGTCGAGCGGTTCCGCGACGAGCTCGGCGACTGGCGGCTGGTCGTGCACTCGCCGTACGGCGTCCCGGTGCACGCACCCTGGGCGCTGGCCATCAACGCCCGGCTCCGGGAGAGGTACGGCGTCGACGGCCAGGCGGTCGCCTCCGACGACGGCATCGTGATCCGGATCCCCGACACCGACGCCGAGCCGCCGGGCGGCGACATCATCGTCTTCGAGCCGGACGAGATCGAGGCGCTGGTCACCCAGGAGGTCGGCGGGTCGGCGCTCTTCGCCTCCCGCTTCCGCGAGTGTGCCGCCCGGGCCCTGCTGCTCCCTCGGCGCGACCCCGGCCGTCGCTCGCCGCTGTGGCAGCAGCGCCAGCGCTCCGCCGCGCTGCTCGAGGTCGCGTCGCGCTACCCGTCGTTCCCGATCGTGCTCGAGGCCGTGCGCGAGTGCCTGCAGGACGTCTACGACCTGCCGGCGCTCGTCGCTCTCCTGCGCGGCGTCGACCGGCGCGAGGTGCAGGTCGTCGACGTCGCCACCCACCAGCCGTCGCCGTTCGCGCGCAGCCTGCTCTTCGGCTACGTCGCCCAGTTCATGTACGAAGGTGACTCCCCGATCGCCGAGCGCCGAGCCGCTGCGCTCGCCCTCGACCAGGGCTTGCTCGCCGAGCTGCTCGGCCGCGCCGAGCTGCGCGAGCTGCTCGATCCGGAGGTGCTGGCCGAGGTCGAGGCCGAGCTGCAGCGGCTGACCCCCGACCGGCGCGCCCGCGACGCCGAAGGCATCGCCGACCTGCTGCGGCTGCTCGGCCCGCTCACCGCGGCCGAGGTGGAGGCGCGCACCGCTGACTTCGACGTGCCCGACGCCTTGGCCTCGCTCGCGCTCTCCCGCCGGGTCGTCGAGCTGCGGATGGCTGGGGATGAGCGGTGGGCGGCGATCGAGGACGTCGGCCGCCTCCGCGACGGCCTCGGCGTACCCGTGCCGCCCGGCACCCCCGACGCCTTCACCGATCCGGTCGACGATCCGCTCGCCGACCTGGTCGGGCGGTTCGCGCGCACCCATGGCCCGTTCACCACCGCCGACGTCGCCGAGCGACTCGGTCTCGGCGCGGCCGTCGTCCGCCACACGCTCCAGCGACTCGCCGCCCAGGGGCGGGTGCTCGACGGCGAGTTCCGGCCGTCGGGCTCGGGCCAGGAGTGGTGCGACGCCGAGGTGCTGCGCCGGCTCCGTCGTCGCTCGCTCGCCAAGCTGCGCCAGGAGATCGAGCCGGTCGAGCCCGAGACGTTGGGCCGGTTCGTCGCGGCGTGGCAGCACGTCGGCGGCAAGCTGCGCGGCGTCGACGGCGTGCTCAGCGCGATCGACCAGCTCGCCGGCTGCCCGGTGCCGGCATCGGCGCTCGAGCCGTTGGTCCTCGGCTCGCGGGTGCGCGACTACGAACCGTCCTACCTCGACGAGCTGACCGCCGCGGGCGAGGTGATCTGGGCCGGACACGCAGCGCTGCCCGGCGCCGACGGCTGGGTCTCGCTCCACCTCGCCGACCAGGCCCCGCTGACGCTGCCCGAGCACGCGCCCTTCGAGCACAGCGAGCTCCACCAGGCCGTCCTCGACGCCCTGTCGCCGGGTGGTGCGTGGTTCTTCCGCCAGCTCTCCGACTCGGTCCGTTCCACCGACGACCGCGCGCTCTCGGCGGCGCTGTGGGACCTCGTCTGGGCCGGCCGGATCAGCAACGACACGCTGACCCCGCTCCGCGCGCTCACCCGCTCCGGCACTCCGACGCACCGCAGCCGGCGCCCACCACCGCGCACGGGCCGGCCGGGCAGGCCCACGCGCACCGGACCGCCCGAGACCGCCGGCCGTTGGGCGCTGCTGCCCGCGCTCGACGACGACCCGACCCGGCGCGCCCACGCCACCGCCGAGCGGCTCCTCGACCGCCACGGCGTCGTCACCCGCGGCGCGGTCGTCAGCGAACGCGTCCCGGGCGGGTTCGCGGCCGTCTACAAGGTGCTCTCCGCGTTCGAGGACTCCGGCCGCTGCCGTCGCGGCTACTTCGTTGCCGGTCTCGGGGCCGCTCAGTTCGGCACCGCCGGAGCCGTCGACCGGCTGCGCACGTTCTCCGAGGTCGCGACCGACGCCAAGCCGACCGCCGTCGCGCTGGCCGCGACCGACCCCGCCAATCCCTACGGCGCCGCACTCCCCTGGCCCGAGGGCGGCTCGCACCGGCCGGGACGCAAGGCGGGCGCGATCGTGGTCCTCGTCGACGGCGTCCTCACTCTGTACGTCGAGCGCGGTGGCCGCACCCTGCTCACCTGGAGCGACGAGCCCGACCTGCTCGGCCCGGCCGCCGCCGCGCTGGCCGAGGCGGTGCGGCGCGGCTCGCTCGGCCGGCTCACGGTCGAGAAGGTCGACGGCGAGCAGCTGCTCGGGTCCGGCTCGACGCCGCTGCGCGAGGCGCTCCAGGCGGCCGGCTTCGTCGCGACACCGAAGGGACTCCGGCTGAGGTCGACCGGTGCCTGAGGGCGACGCCGTCTGGCGCACGGCACAGCGCCTGCACCGGGGCCTGTCCGGCCAGCAGCTGACCCGCACCGACTTCCGGGTCCCCGCGATCGCCACCGTCGACCTGAGCGGCGGGATCGTCGTCGAGACCGTCTCGCGCGGCAAGCACCTGCTCACCCGGATCGACGGACCGACCGGCGACTGGACGCTGCACACCCATCTGAAGATGGAGGGTTCGTGGCGGGTCTTCCGGCCCGGTGAGCGCTGGGGCAAGCCCGACCACGTGGTGCGGGTCGTGCTCGAAACCGTGGACCGCACGGCGGTCGGCTTCCAGCTCGGCGTCGTCGAGCTGGTCCGGCGCGACCGGGAGGACGACGTCGTCGGGCACCTCGGTCCCGACCTGCTCGGCCCGGACTGGGACGAGGACGAGGCGGTCCGTCGTCTGACCGCCGACCCGGACCGGCCGCTCGGCGAGGCACTGCTCGACCAGCGCAACCTGGCCGGGATCGGGACGATCTACCGCACCGAGCTGTGCTTCCTCACCGGCTACGACCCCCGCACGCCGGTCGGCGCCGTCACCGACCCGCTACGGATGGTCCGGCTCGCCCGCTCGATGCTCGACCAGAACCGCACCATGGCGCAGATCTGCACCACCGGCGACAAGCGCCGTGGCCGCAGCCTGTGGGTCTACGGGCGGTCGCACCAGCGCTGCCTGCGGTGCGGCACCCCGATCGAGCACGCCGAGCTCGGAGAACCGACCCGCGCGCGGGTTGCCTACTGGTGCCCGCGCTGCCAGCCGTCGAGATGAGACGTCAGGCGGCGGAGGTGACGACCTCGGCGCGAGGAGCGACCGGGATGCGGGTCAGACCCGCAGCGGCCTCCTCGAGGGCGACAGCGTCGGAGACCTCGCGGAGCACGTCGGAGAGCGGGATGTCGAGCGCGCCGCACAGCGAGGCGAGCAGCTCCGAGGAGGCTTCCTTCTGGCCGCGCTCGATCTCGGAGATGTAGCCCAGGCTGACCCGGGCCTCCGCTGAGACCTCGCGCAGGGTCAGGCCGCGCTGCATCCGCTGATCGCGGAGCACGTCGCCGAGAAGCCGTCGAAACAGCACCATGCGCGTCACCCTTTCCGAAGTCTGTGGTCCCAACGCTACCCGAGGGTTGTTTCTTCCCGGAGCAGGACCGCCGCGAACGCCGTGAACGCCTCCTTCGTGGCTCGGTCCTGGATCTGGTGCCGCTTGCCGTGGAGCTCCAGCGCCACGGCCTCCGACACACCCGGACCGGTGATGCCGACGAACACGGTGCCCGGCGGCTTACCTTCCTGATCGGCAGGTCCGGCCACTCCTGTGGTGGAAAGGCCGTACGTCGCGCCGGTCAGCGCCTGCACCCCGGCGGCCATCGCCCGTGCGCACTCGGGCGAGACCACTCCGTGCTCGGCGATCAGCCGCTCGTCGATGCCGAGCAGCGACGCCTTGAGCTCGGTCGCATAGGTGACCACCCCACCGACGTACGTCTCGGACGCACCGGGGACGTCGGTCAGCGCCACGCCGAGGCGGCCACCTGTCAGCGACTCCGCGGTCGCGACCGTGCTGCCGGTGTCTCGCAGCAGCCGGTGCACGCGTTCGAGCAGGTCCGCCATGTGGGAGAGGCTAACGTCCAGGCATGGCCCTCCCCATCGCGGACTACGCGCTGATCAGCGACCGGCAGACCGGCGCGCTGGTCGGGCTCAACGGATCGATCGACTGGCTCTGCCTCCCCAACTTCGGGTCCCCGGCCTGCTTCGCCGGCCTGCTCGGCACCGACGACCACGGCCACTGGCAGCTCTGCCCGGTCGCGGAGTACGACGTCAGCCGCCGCTACATCGGCGGCTCCGGGGCGCTCGAGACGACGTTCACCACCGCGACCGGCATCGTCACGCTCACCGACGTGATGCCCCGCGGCGACGGCCGGGCCGACGTCGTACGACGGATCAACGGCCGCAGCGGCACGGTCCGGATGCGCCACGAGTGGATGGTCCGGCTCGACTACGGCGCCGTGCTGCCGTGGGTGCGGCGCGAGACCATCGGCGGCGAGCAGGTCATCGTCGCGGTCGGCGGGCCGGACCGCCTGATCCTGCGCGGCCCCCGGCTGCCGCGCGCGACCGACCACCGGCACGCCGACGAGTTCGACGTCGAGGAAGGT
Source organism: uncultured Actinomycetota bacterium (assembly GCA_963696245.1). Taxonomy (GTDB): domain Bacteria; phylum Actinomycetota; class Actinomycetes; order Propionibacteriales; family Nocardioidaceae; genus Nocardioides. The sequence goes on along the minus strand of CAVOJM010000008.1, from coordinate 29,300 downwards.
GACGAGCTGACCTTCTCGACCACCTGGTTCCCCTCGCACCTCGAGGTCGACGACCTCGGCAAGCACGAGGACCGGATCAACGCCTCCATCACCGACGACGAGGACTGGTCGGGCCGCTGCCCCGACGTGATGCCGCACCCGGGGATCGTCCGGCGCTCGCTGCTGACGCTCCGGATGCTCACCGACGAGGTGACCGGCGGCATCGTCGCAGCCCCGACCACGTCACTGCCCGAGGACCCGGGCGGCGAGCGCAACTGGGACTACCGCTACTGCTGGCTGCGCGACGCCGCCCTGACGATCGGCGCGCTCGTCCAGGCCGGCTACACCGAGGAGGCACAGCTCTGGCGCGGCTGGCTGCTGCGCGCGGTCGCCGGAGATCCGCAGGACCTGCAGATCCTCTACGGCACCGACGGCAGCCGCCGGCTGACCGAGCTCACCCTCGACCACCTCCCCGGCTACGAGGGCTCGACGCCGGTGCGGATCGGCAACGGAGCCGCGCTCCAGCGCCAGCTCGACGTGGTGGGCGAGGTGATGATCGCGCTCGAGCGGACCCGGCAGGTCACCGGGCACGCCAACGCCAACGCGTGGGCGTTGCAGCGGGCCCTGGTCGAGAACCTCGCGGACACCTGGCAGAAGAAGGACCACGGGCTCTGGGAGATCCGTGGACCGCAGCAGCACTTCACCCACTCGCAGGCGATGGTCTGGGCGGCGTTCGACCGCGCCGTCCGTGCCATCGAGGAGTTCGACCTCGAGGGTCCGCTCGAGAAGTGGCGCGAGCTCCGCGACCGCGTCCACGCGCAGGTGCTGGAGAAGGGCTTCGACGCCGAACGCAACACGTTCGTCCAGCACTACGCGACGACCGAGGTCGACGCGTCGCTCCTGGTCCTTCCCGAGATCGGCTTCATCGCCGGCGACGACCCACGGATGCTCGGCACCATCGAGGCGGTCGAGCAGGACCTGATGCGCGACGGCCTGCTGCTGCGCTACCGCACGCAGACCGGCGTCGACGGCCTCGCCGGTGACGAGCACCCGTTCCTGGCGTGCTCCTTCTGGCTGGTGGCGGCGTACGCCGGAGCCGGTCGCGTGCACGACGCACGCGCTCTCTTCGACCGGCTCTGCGGACTGACCAACGACGTCGGCCTGCTCTCGGAGGAGTACGACGTCGGCAACGACCGGATGATCGGCAACTTCCCGCAGGCGTTCAGTCACCTGGCGCTGGTCCGGGCCGCGTTCGCCTTCGCGGACGCGACCCGGACCGAACCGTCGTCGGTCGAGTAGCGAGCGCCGGCGGGCGTACCGAGACCTCACTCGATCCTCGGCTGCTGCGCTCTTGCGGTCGCCCGAGCTGCGCTCGGGCGACCAAGGCAGCTCAGAACAGCTTGTAGACCTGCACGTCCGTCGAGGCGGACGACGCGGCGATCGTGTCCGTCCCGGCGTAGGTCACGGTGACGTGGTGCGTCCCGCCGGTCTTGAACGGGCCGATCGCGGTCGCGGCGTACCCCCGGACCAGCTTCACGTCCTTCGACTGGCCGTCCCAGGTGACCGTGACCGAACCGGTCGGTGTGGCGCCGTCGGCCCTGACCTGGATGACCAGACCGACCGGCGTGAGCTTCGCGATCGCGACCCCCGGCACGGCGACGACCGACGTGGTCGACACCGCCTTCGGCACCGGCAGCGCCGGCAGGTCCAGCCCGACGACCTCCGGGTCGTGGTCGGAGGCACGGTAGGGGTTGGCCTCGTAGAAGTCGGTCGCGTTGTAGTTGTAGCGGCTGTACTCGAACGCGATCGACTCCTCGGCGTTGATCTGCCAGACGTCGGTGCCGGTGACCATCTCCTCGGCGGCCGGGTTGGCGAGCACGTGGTCGAGCGAGCCCGCGAGCCCGTCGAAGTTGTACGTCGTCTCGCCACCGTTGAACTGGGTCTGCAGGTCGACGTAGCCGTCGCCGTACAGGACCTGGAGCGGGTCCTCCTGGGTGTAGGAGTTGAAGTCACCGGTGAGGAAGATCTTGTCGGTGCCGAGGGACGAGGCGAAGCTGCTCGCGAACGCGCTCAGGTCATGGGCCTGAGCAACCCGGTCCGGGTTGGCGTTGCCCTGGCCGGTGCCGTCGTCCACGCCCGAGCCCTTGGACTTGAAGTGGTTGACGATCACCGCGAAGGCGTCGGAGTCGGGAGCACCCGTGGCCTTGAAGCCCTGGGCCAGCGGCTCCCGCGCGTCGGCGAACGCCGCCGACCCGACCAGCACCTTCGAGCCACCCACCAGCGAGACGTCGGCCGGCTTGTAGATGAAGGCGGTCCGGATGACGTCCTGGTCGGCCGTCGGCGGCAGGTCCGCGGCGGCCGGCGACGGGGCGAAGGCCCAGGTGCCGGCACCCGCGGCCGCGTTGAGCGCGCCGACGAGCGTGGAGACGCCGGCGTCGCGGTCCTGGCCGAGCCTGACGGAGTTCTCGATCTCCTCCAGCGACACGATGCTGGCGCCGAGCTTGTTGATCGCCGCGACGATCTTGGCCTGCTGACGGGCCAGGCTCGCATCGGTCGCTGCGCCGCGCGGGCCCGGGCTTGCGTCCGTGCCGCAGACGTTGTCGGTGATGTGGTTGCCGGCGCGATCGTCGTAGTAGGTGCAGCTGCCCTGGCCGGAGGCGACGTACTCCTCGCCGGTGGTCGGGAAGTAGTTGAGCACGTTGAACGTCGCCAGGCGGATGTCGCCGCCGACGTTCTCCGGCGCCGCGGTGCGCGTGTTGGTGAAGGTCGCGACATCGGCGCCGTCGCCGGTCACCTGGCTGGTGGGCTGGAGGTTCCAGAGGTTGTTGCGGTACTCCAGCACCACCGGCTCGTGGAAGGTGACGGCCGAGCCGACCCGCACCGGGTTGCTCGTCGAGAGCCACGGCAGCGAGATCGACCTGTTGGCGGTGCTGTTGAAGTTGATGCTCGCGCCGTCGTCGAGGGTGATCGACTTCGCGGCGTTCTCTGCGTTGATCGCGGCGATCGCGGCGGTGTCCTGGTCGTCGGCGACGTCGGTGGGCTGCACGAGCGGCTTGTCGCCGGAGGCGAGGGTGAACGACGCGTAGTAGTTGGTGTCGTAGTTGTCGGTCACCGTGAAGTCACCCTGCGGCTGGACGAGCTCCCCCTCGTGGGCCTCCTTCTCGGCCGGGGTGTCGAGGTCGCTCCACGGGACCGCGAGCGGCGTCACCGTGCCGAGCGAGTCCGGAAGCACCGTCACGTCGTCGGCAGCAACGCCGGAGATCTCGGTCGTGCCCTGGAACTCGCTGACGTCACCCGTGACCTCGACGCTGTCGCCGATCTCGACCTCGGCGGTCGCCGCCGAGCCGTAGACGAAGACCGCGTCGGAGGCGCCGGGGGTGTCCGGGCGTGCCGGGCGTCTCGAGGTAGAAGCCGTTGAAGCCGCCGGTCGGGTACGCCGCGGTCACGACGCCCTCGGTGGTGACGGTGTCACCGGCGAGCGGCGAGGTGTCCCCGGTGCCCTGGATCTCCGCGATCGTGGCCTCGGTCGGCTCCGGGTCGACCGGCGGGGTGACCGTGCCGGCGTTCTGCGGGTCCGGTGCGCCGACGGCGAAGTCGGTCGCGTTGTTGTCGGTGTCACCGGCGGTGCGGCTCGCCGAGGTCGTGTTGGCGGTGGCCGGCGGTCTTGGCGGTCTCGAACGTGTTGCTGTTGACGCCGACCAGGTCGACGATCCCGGTGCGGACGGTGGATCCGTCGGCGGCCGGGTTGATCGCGGCGGTCCCGGTGGCCAACCAGACCGTGAAGGCGGTGCCGGACATCGCGATGGTGCCGGTCGCGTCCGGGGTCGGCAGGGCCGTCGTACCGCCCGTGCCGGCTGCTTCCTGGACCAGGTAGTGACCTCCGGCCGGCACGCTGCCGGACAGCGCGGTCACGCCGGAGGCGGCCGCCGTGCTCGCCGAGCTGCGGTACTGCACGGACATCCCGGCGACGCTGATCGGCGCGGACGTCGGGTTGTAGAGCTCGATGAAGTCGTTCGTGAGGGTGGCGCCGGCATTGCCGCCGCCGCCGTACACCTCACTGATGACCAGGCCGCTGCTGGCGGCGTTGGCGGGGCTGGTCGTGGCGATTGCCAGACCGGAGACAGCGACGGCAAGACCGGCGAAGCCGGCCAGTGCACGCCGCGACGCCCGAGACGTCGAGGGCATGGTTGAACCTTCCGAGAGATGGAGCTGGGTGGGGGCGCGGGGCCCGCCCCTCGGCGGGCCCCGCGGTGCTACTTCTTCTTGTTCTTGACGACCTTGATGGTCAGCGAGTCACTCGACCCGGCGGTGGTGCCGTTGCCGAGGTAGGTGACCTTGACCGTCTTCTTGCCGGTGCTGCCGAACTTCTTCAGCGTCACCGTGGCCTTGCCGTTCTTGAGCGTGGCCTTGTAGGACTTGCCCCCGGCCTTGACCACGATCTTGCCGTGGGCCCGGGAGCCGCCGGACGTGACCGCGACCTTGATCCTCACCTTGGTCTTGCCGGCGACGACCTTCGTCGGAGTCGCGTGAACGCTGGTCCTCGAGTCGGCCCGCACGACCTCCACGGTGACCGGGACCTTCGTCGAGGTGTCGGAGCCGGTGACGGTGCAGCTCCTTCGCTGCCGCCCTTGAGACCGGGGGGCAGCGTGAAGCTGACCGATGCCGTGCCCGCCTCGTCGTCGGTCGCACCGGCGGCCACGGTGTTGTCGACCGGGAAGGTCCCGAGCTTCTTGGCGCCGAGGGAGACGGTCACCTCCCTGTCCTGCACATCGCCGGCGCCGGTCATGGCCAGCGACGACAGATCGAACGCGACCGTGTCGCCAGCGGCGTACGACGCCGGCGCGTCCGCCGGGAAGGTGACCCCGACGGCCCGCTGGCTGGGGTCGACCGGGAGCGGCTGATCGGCAGCGAACTTCGTCATGTAGTCGACCATGCCCTGCAGGTCGGTCTTGCCCGTGTCCTGCTTGTGCGTGCCGTCAGCGAAGGCGAAGAAGTTGTCGCCACCCGTGGACAGGAACGAGTTCACCGTCACCGAGTAGCTGGTGTCGGCCTTGACCGGCTTGCCGTCCAGCCACATCCCGGTGACCGTCTTGGTCGGTCGGGTCGTAGGTGTAGGTGAAGCCCTTCGACACCCCGAGGCGGAGGAACGGTCGCGACGAGCCCGCTGGCTGCCACTGCTGCTCCAGAACCGACTTGAGCTGGGCGCCGGTCATGTCCATGTTGACCAGGGTGTTGGCGAACGGCTGGACGTTGGCCGCCTGCTTGTAGGTCAGCGTGGTCGGGTAGGTGCCCGGGGTGTTGCCGCACCATGTCGGCGCGCAGACCCCCCGGGTTCATGAACGCGATCTGCGCGGACCCGGTGGTCTCCGACTCGGTCGCCCAGCGCTGCACCTCCGCCACGAGGTTGCCCAGGGTGGACTCGCCACCACGGTTCTCCTCGGTGGTCGTCGGGTCGGTCGCCTTCGGACGGGCCGCGCGCTTGAAGGCGCCGCCGATGTCACCGAGCGGGACGGCGCCCTTGACGTCGGCCTCGGCCACGGCTGCGTCGACGATCGTCTTGGTCCCCGCGTCGGCCGGGTAGTTGGGCGCGTACGTCGTGACCGGCGGGGTCCCGGAAGTCGATGCCGTGGTGAGCGACAGGATGCTCTGGTCGACGCTCTGGATCTGGCCCGAGGCGGGGTCGACGCTGAGATCGAGCTGGTTGAGGTTGTAGCCGTACTGACCGGCGGAGACGACGGGACGGTCCTTCACCGGGCGATCGGCCCAGCCTGCGACCGGGAACTTGCAGTTGTAGGCGAGGTGCGTGTGGCCGGACACGATCGCGTCGACCTTGTCGTTGACTCCGGAGATGATGCTTCCGAAGTCGGACGTCGGGTCGTCGTCCATCGTCGCGCAGTCGGTGCTGGCCGCTCCCTCGTGGACCAGGAGCACGATCACGTCGACGCCCTCGGCCTTGAGTGCGTCGGCCTCGGTGTTGACGGCGGTGGGGATGTCGGTGACCTTGATGTCCGCGATGCCGCCAGGCGACACCAGCTCGGGAAGGTGCTCGGTCACGGCCCCGATGAAACCGACCTGCACGCCGCCCATGTCCTTGACGAACGTCGGGTCCAGGGCCGGGTCACCGGAGTCCTTCATCAGCACGTTCGCGCCGATGTACTGCCAGTTCGCCCCGCCGTCGGGGTTGGTCGCCGACTCCGGCGCCATCACTCGGTTGACCAGGTCGTCGTAGCCCTTGTCGAACTCGTGGTTGCCGACAGCGGACACCTCGAGCCCTGCCTCGTTCAGCGCATCGATCGTCGGCTTGTCGTTGTTGATGAACGACTCGAAGGTCGAGGCACCGATCAGGTCACCTGCCGCGGCGAAGACGGTGTTGGGGTGCTCACCACGGATCTGCTTCACCGCCCCGGCGAGCACCGCGGCGCCGGCCTCGACGCCGTTGGACTTGATCCGACCGTGGAAGTCGTTGGTGGCCAGGATGTTGATGTCGACCGAGGCCGCCGCGTGAGCGGGAGCCGATGACGAAGACCAAGGAGCTCGCGCTGAGGGCGAGCCCGGAAATGGCGACGAGAGCACGCATGCCCCTGCGCGCCCGAGAACTGGGGGGCACTGGTTGGACCTTTCGACGGATCGGGTTCGTGACTGCGCCACCTAACCCCAGCGACCCGCAGGAAATCCAGACCCAGCGGTCAACAACAGGCAACCTTTTGCACAGCGGTCGCGATTCGCCGGAAGACGGCCCGTCAGCCCGTCATTGGCAAGAGCAGAACTCGCCAAAGGCGAGCGCTCAGGCCTTGCGCAGACTTGCCCGCTGCTTCCAGACGTCGCGGAAGAACTCGTAGCCGGACCACATGGTCAGCGCGACCGCGATCGCGAGGCACACCTGGGCGAGGTAGAAGATCACGTTGCCGGGCACCTCCAGCCAGCTCGACAGGTCGGGGTCGCGCAGCGGCAGGCAGAGCGTGGCGAGCGCGATCGCCTGGAAGGTGGTCTTGATCTTGCCGAGGTCGGCGGCCGCGATCACGACCCGCTTGAGGATCGAGAGCCGCAGCAGCGTCACGCTCCACTCGCGCACGAGCACGATGATCGTCACCCACCACCAGATGTCACCGACGATCGAGAGGCCGATGAAGGCCATCCCCGTCAGCGCCTTGTCGGCGATCGGGTCGGCGATCTTGCCGAAGTTGGTGACCAGGTTGTGCTTGCGGGCCAGGTCGCCGTCGATCTTGTCGGTGATCATCGCGACGACGAAGATCACGAACGAGACGCAGCGCCAGGTGATCGAGTCGCCGCCGTCGATCAGCAGCGCCCAGGCGAAGAACGGCACCGACGCGATGCGGAACGGTCGTCAGGACGTTGGGCACGTTCCAGTTGCTGGGCGGCGCCTGCTGCACCTCGTCGGCCATCACAAGGACCGAGCGTAGAGGTCGGCGCCGTCGGACTCGACCACCACCGCGCGCACCAGGTCGCCGACCTGCGCGTCGCTGTCGACGAGGTAGGTCGCACCGTCGACCTCGGGACCCTGGTGGGCGGCTCGCCCTCGGTCTCGTCGCTCGTCGACGCGCTCCACGAGCACCTCGACGGTCTCGCCGATCCGCTCGATCGCGCGCTGCGAGGTGAGCTCCTCGACCAGGGTCGACACGTGCTCGACGCGGGCCAGGATCTCGTCGTCGTCGAGCTTCGCGTCGTACGACGCGGCCTCGGTGCCGTCCTCGTCGGAGTAGCCGAAGACGCCGGTCACGTCGAGGCGGGCGGCGACCAGGAAGTCGCACAGGGTCTCGAGGTCGGCCTCGGTCTCGCCCGGGAAGCCGACGATCACGTTGCTGCGCACACCGGCGGTCGGGGCGAGTGCGCGGACCTGCTCGAGCAGGCCGAGGAAGCTCTCCGGGTCGCCGAAGCGGCGCATCCGGCGCAGCACGTCGGCGCTGGCGTGCTGGAAGGACAGGTCGAAGTACGGCGCGACGCCGGGCGTGCTCGCAATCGCCTGGATCAGCCCGGGCCGCGTCTCGGCGGGCTGGAGGTAGGACACCCGGACCCGCTCGACACCGTCGACGGCGGCCAGCTCGGGCAGCAGCGTCTCGAGCAGCCGCAGGTCGCCGAGGTCCTTGCCGTAGGACGTGGAGTTCTCGCTGACCAGGAACAGCTCGTGGGCGCCCTGCTCGGCGAGCCAGCGGGCCTCCTGCAGCACGTCACTGGGGCGGCGGCTGACGAACGAGCCGCGGAAGGCCGGGATCGCGCAGAAGGAGCAGCGGCGGTCGCAACCGCTGGCCAGCTTGAGCGAGGCGGTCGGCCCCGAGTCGAGCCGGCGGCGTACGGACGCGGGGCCGGAGGCGTGGCCGGGCACGGGCGTCGTGGAGAGCGTGCGCTCGACCGGCGAGATCGGCAGCAGCCGGCGGCGGTCCTGGGGCGTGTGGGCGTGGTGGACCTCGCCCGCGACGATCGAGCGGAGTCGCTCGGCGATGTCGGGGTAGTCGTCGAAGCCGAGCACGGCGTCGGCCTCGGGCAGCGACTCGGCGAGGTCCTTGCCGTAGCGCTCCGCGAGGCAGCCGACGGCGACGACCGCCTGGGTCTTGCCGGTCTCCTTGAGCTCCGCGGCCTCGAGCAGCGTGTCGACGGAGTCCTTCTTGGCCGACTCGACGAAGCCGCAGGTGTTGACGACGACCGTGTCGGCGTCCTCCGGGTCGTCGACGAGCAGGAACCCGCCGGCCTCGAGCCGGCCGGCCAGCTCCTCGGAGTCGACCTCGTTGCGGGCACAGCCGAGGGTCACCATCGCCACCGACAGCAGCTCGCGGGCGGGGGCAGGTGTGGTCTCAGTCGTCATCGCCTGTCGAGTATGTCAACCCACCCCGCACGACGTCGAAATGCCGAGTCGGCGCTGTTTCACCCAAGGCCTGGGTGAAACAGCGCCGACTCGAGGGTGAATCTGCGCCGGCTCGGCTACTGGGCCGCGGCGAAGGTGTTCTGGGCGGGCTGGCCCTCGGCGCCGAGCGGGCCGCGGTCCTGACCGTCGACGGTGACCTTGAGGGCGCCGTCGGAGGACTGGATGCGGACCGGCGGAGCGGCCTTGACCGTCTTCGTGTCGCCGTAGGCCAGGTCGCCGCTGAACGCCACGTCGCCGGCACCGTCGCGGACCACCACGTGGGTGCCACCGTTGGCGGCGTCGAGGACGACCGGCACGGCGGGGCCGAGCTTGGTCTGCGAGGACGGCGAGCCGTTGAGCACCGGCTGGTGGTGGAGCTCCACCGGGCTGTCCATGATCAGCCGGGCGATCGACCAGCACAGCACGAGCGCCATCACGGCCGCGACGAGGACCGACCAGTTCGGGCCGCCGCGGGTGCTGCGGATCGGGCCGTCGGCACCGGTCGCGAGCTCGGCCTCGAAGACCCGGCGGGCGTTGATCGGGGCATCGGCGTAGCGCTCGTCGTACGACGCGAGCAGCGGTGCCGCGTCGACGCCGAGGATCCGGGCCAGCGTGCGCAGGTGGCCGCGGGCGTAGAAGTCGCCGCCGCACGGCGCGAAGTCGTCGACCTCGATCGACTCGATGACGTGGGGGCGGATCCGGGTGCGCTCGGCGAGCTGGTCGACGGTCAGGGCCAGCCGGGTGCGGGCCGCGGCCAGCTCGGGACCGATGACCGGGTCCTCGGCCGGCTCGACCGAGCCCTGCTCGATCAGCATGGCGTCGATGACCAGCGGGGCGACGGGGTCGCCCTCGCGGGAGATCGGGCTGACCCGGTCGGTCCAGACCACGGTGTCCTCGACCAGGTCGACGCTGCCGGGCCGGCGCAGCTCGCGCGACTCCGGGAGGCCGGGACGCGACTCGTCGTCGGTCTCGGAAGCATCGGTGGCCAGGGCGGCCGCGCCGTCGAAGCGGACCTCGGCGCGCGATCCGCCGACCGGGTCGCGCAGCGGGATCGGCGTCGCGCTCGCGACCATCGGCGGCAGCGTGACCGTGTGCTCGGGTTCGGAGTCGTCCTCGACCTCGTCGAGGTCGTCCTCGTCGTACCCGTCGTCGTACTCGTCGTCGTACTCGTCGTGCTGCGGGCGCAGCCGCTCGGAGACGATGTCGATGTAGTGCGCGAGCGTCGGGCGCAGGTCGTGGCCGACGTGCTCGGTCTCGACCACCTGGTCGGCGTCGGGGGCCAGCAGCAGGAGGGCCGCGGTCAGGTCGTCGTCGGCGCCGGTGACCCGCGTCGAGATCGACAGCGGCACCGAGCGGTGCACGTCGTCCTCGTCGAGGGGAACCAGCGTGATCCGGCCGTCGCCGAACAGACCGCGTCGCGGCTCGTGCTCGAGGACCTCGATGTCGGCCCAGGGCAAGCCGTGCCAGGCCCGGCCGCCGCGAAGTCCGGCACTGCGCATCCGGACACCCTGCTCGTCCACGACGAGCAGCGGGACGCGGGCGTCGGCGAGTGACTGGAGGTGGGCGGCCGCGATGGCGCTCGTGACGAGCACCACCACCCAGTCCAGCCACCCGCCGTCGCCGAGTGCGCGCGCCAGGTAGGCGAACGCGACGATCGAGGCCACGCCGCCCACCGCCGCCGCGAGGCGGGCGTCGGTACGGACCTCGATCGAGCTCTGGGTGGTGCCGGTCTGCTCCTGCAGGTCTGCGCTGAGGTTGCTCACATCTCCCCCTGGAGAGTCGCGATCACGGCATCGATCTCGTCGGGCTTCACGAGCACGTCTCTGGCCTTCGAGCCCTCGCTGGGCCCGACCACGCCACGGCTCTCCATGATGTCCATCAGCCGGCCGGCCTTGGCGAAGCCGACGCGGAGCTTGCGCTGCAGCATCGAGGTCGATCCGAACTGCGTGGAGACCACGAGCTCGATCGCCTGGACCACGAGGTCCATGTCGTCGCCGATGTCGTCGTCGATCTCGCGCTTCGCCGCGGCCGGGGCCGTGACGTCCTCGCGGTAGGTCGGCTCGAGCTGCGTCTTGCAGTGCTTGACGACCTGGTGGATCTCCGCCTCGGTGACCCAGGAGCCCTGCACACGCACGGCCTTCGAGGCGCCCATGGGCAGGAACAGGCCGTCACCCTGGCCGACGAGCTTCTCGGCGCCCGGCTGGTCGAGGATGACCCGGCTGTCGGTGACCGACGAGGTCGCGAACGCCAGCCGGGACGGCACGTTGGCCTTGATCAGGCCGGTGACGACGTCGACGCTGGGTCGCTGGGTCGCGAGCACCAGGTGGATGCCGGCGGCCCGGGCGAGCTGGGTGATCCGGACGATCGCGTCCTCGACGTCGCGCGGGGCGACCATCATCAGGTCGGCGAGCTCGTCGACGATCACCAGCAGGTAGGGGTACGGCGTGAGCACGCGCTCGCTGCCCGGAGGCACCTGCACCTTGCCCGCGCGGACGGCCTTGTTGAAGTCGTCGATGTGGCGGAACCCGAAGTTGGCGAGGTCGTCGTACCGCATGTCCATCTCGCGGACGACCCACTGCCAGCGCCTCGGCGGCCTTCTTGGGGTTGGTGATGATCGGCGTGATCAGGTGCGGGACGCCCTCGTAGGCGTTCAGCTCGACCCGCTTGGGGTCGACCATGATCATCCGGACCTCGTCGGGCGTGGAGCGCATCAGGATCGAGGTGATCATCGAGTTGATGAACGACGACTTGCCCGAGCCGGTGGCGCCGGCGACCAGCAGGTGCGGCATCTTCGCGAGGTTGGCGACCACGAAGCCGCCCTCCACGTCCTTGCCGAGCCCGGCCACCATCGGGTGGTGGTCGGAGCGCGCCGTGTTGGACCGGAGCACGTCGCCGAGGGAGACGATCTCCTTGTCCACGTTGGGGATCTCGATGCCGATCGCCGACTTGCCGGGGATCGGGCTGAGGATGCGGACGTCGGCCGAGGCGACGGCGTACGCGATGTTCTTGGAGAGCGCGGTGACCTTCTCGACCTTCACCGCCGGGCCGAGCTCGACCTCGTAGCGCGTCACCGTCGGGCCACGGGTGTAGCCCGTGACCTGTGCGTCGATGTTGAACTCCTCCATCACCTGGGTGAGTCGGTCGACGACCGCGTCGCTCGCCTTGGAGCGGGCCTTGTGGACCGAGCCGGGCTTGAGCACCTCGTTGGCCGGCAGCGAGTAGGCGATGTCGCCGGACAGCGCGAGCTGCTCGACGCGCGGCGGCAGCGGGGTGTGCGGCGGCGGCTCGAGCTCGACCTTCTCCTCGACGATCGGAGCCGCGACCTCGGTCGGGGCGTCGGGCGCGAAGATGTCGAGGCCGTCGTCGGTGGTCTCCAGGCGCTTCTTGCGCTTGCGGAGCTCACGGTCGGAGAGGACCGGGGCTGTCGTACGCCGGGTCGCCCATGTCCGGGTCGATCTCACCGGTCTCGTCGAGACCCTTGCGCTTGCGGCCGCGGACGGCCGGCATCGCCTGGGTGGCGTCGGGGTCGACCTCGGGAGCCGGCTCGTGGCCGAGCAGCCGGTCGCGGGTGGCCGCGAGCTTGGTCGGCACCTGGTAGAGCGGAGTGCTGGTGATGATGAGGACGCCGAAGAAGGCGAGGAGCGCGAGCAGCGGGACCACGACGAACTCCGAGCGGAGCAGGTCGAGGAGCAGGCTCGCGACGACGTACCCGATCGCGCCGCCGGCGCTGCGCAGGTCGCTGGTGTCACCCATGACCGGCTGCGGGTTGCCCTCGGCGATCTGGACGATGCCGAGGATGCCGAAGGCCAGGCACGCCCAGCCGACGACCTGACGACCGACCGGGCCGGTCTGCTCGGGGTCGCGCATGGTGCGCCAGCCGACGAAGAGGAGCGCGAGCGGGACGAGGAAGCCGACCTTGCCGACCGAGCCCTCGACGACCGTGCGTGCGGCGTCCATGATCGAGCCGGGCAGCTGCCACCAGACGGCGGCGGCGACGATCACGGCGCCGCCGAAGAGCATCAGCCCGACGCCGTCGCGGCGGTGCTCGGGCTCGAGGTCACGGGCGGTGTGCCCGAGGCTGCGGGCGACCGCTCCGACGCCGTGGGCGACCGCCAGCCAGACGGCGGCGACCCCGCGGAAGAGCACCGTGAAGAAGCGCGCGATCGGACCCGGGCCGTTGCGTACGGCGCGCGGGGCGGGACGCTTCGGCGCAGGCTTGCGCTTGCTCGTGGTCCGCTTGACCGGCTTCTTGGGGGCAGGCTTGCGCCTTGGACTGGTACTCCGGGATCGCGAGGTCGAGGACGATGAAGACGTGCTCTTGCTCCGCGAACCCGGCGGGGAAGACGTACGGGTCGCCATAGAACCCACACTACGCAGCGGTCACTCCAGTCACACGCACCACAGGAGTGCGTGTCTTGACCGGAGAGTTTCGTCGGCCGACCGATGAAACTCGCGCCTGGACGATGAAGCTGTCGTCCGGGCATGAGTTTCGTGGTCCAGCGCAGGCACTGGACCCGATGGATCGGCGTGACGCTCAGGCCTCGATGACCACCGGGATGATCATCGGCCGACGACGGTGGGTGTTGCTGACCCAGCGGCCGACGACGCGGCGCACGGTCTGCTGCAGCTGGTAGGAGTCGGTGTTGCCCTCGGCGATCGCCCGGTCGAGGGCGTCGATGATCGGCTGGCGGAGCTCCTCGAAGTTGGAGCCGTCGAGGGCGTTGCCCTTGGCGTGGATCTCGGGGCCGCCGGAGACCTTGCCGCTGACCGAGTCGACGACCACGATCACCGAGATGAAGCCCTCCTCGCCCAGGATCAGGCGGTCCTTGAGGTCGGACTCGGTGATGTCGCCGACCGAGGCGCCGTCGACGAAGACGTAGCCGCAGTCGACCTTGCCGACCACCGAGGCCACGCCGTCGATGAGATCGACGACGACGCCGTCCTCGGCGATGACGACGTTCTCGACGCCGGTCGCCCGGGCGAGCGCGGCGTTGGCCAGCAGGTGGCGGATCTCGCCGTGGACCGGCAGCACGTTGCGCGGCTTGACGATGTTGTAGCAGTAGAGGAGCTCACCGGCGCTGGCGTGGCCGGAGACGTGCACGTGGGCGTTGCCCTTGTGCACGACCTTGGCGCCCCAGCGGGCCAGGCCGTTGATCACCCGGTAGACGGCGTTCTCGTTGCCGGGGATCAGGCTCGAGGCGAGCAGGACGGTGTCGCCCTCCTCGATGTGCACGAAGTTGTGGTTGCGCTGCGCGATCCGAGACAGGGCGCTCATCGGCTCGCCCTGGGAGCCAGTGGAGATCAGCACCTGACGCTCGGGCGCCAGGTCGGCGAGCTCCTTCGCGTCGACGAGCACGTTCGGGGGCACGGTGAGATAGCCCAGGTCCCGGGCGATGGCCATGTTGCGGACCATCGAGCGGCCGACGTACGCGACCTTGCGCTTGTTGGCGACCGCTGCGTCGAGCACCTGCTGGACGCGGTGCACGTGGGAGGCGAAGCAGGCGACGATGATCCGCTGCTGGGAGTCGCGGAAGACCTGGTCGATGACCGGGGTGATCGTCTTCTCCGACGGGGTGAAGCCGGGCGTCTCGGCGTTGGTCGAGTCGGTGAGGAAGAGGTCGACGCCCTCCTCCCCCAGCCGGCCGAACGCCCGCAGGTCGGTGATCCGGCCGTCGAGCGGGAGCTGGTCCATCTTGAAGTCGCCGGTGTGCAGCACCATCCCGGCGCCCGTGCGGATCGCGACCGCGAGCGCGTCGGGGATCGAGTGGTTGACGGCGACGAACTCGAGCTCGAAGGGCCCGAAGGTCATCCGGTCGCCCTCCTTCACGACGTGGTGGACGGTCTCCTTGAGCCGGTGCTCGCGCAGCTTGCTGCCGAGCAGGGCCAGGGTCAGCTTCGAGCCGACGAGCGGGATGTCGCCGCGTTCGCGCAGGAGGTACGGCGTCGCGCCGATGTGGTCCTCGTGGCCGTGCGTCAGCACCAGCGCCTCGACGGTGTCGAGGCGGTCCCGGATCGAGGACCAGTCGGGAAGGATCAGGTCGATGCCGGGCTGGTGGTCCTCGGGGAAGAGGACGCCGCAGTCGACGATCAGCAGGCGACCGTCGTACTCGAAGGCGGTCATGTTGCGGCCGACCTCGCCGAGACCGCCGAAGGCGGTGACCCGGAGGCCCCCCTTCGCCAGTGCGGCCGGTTCGGAGAGCTCGGGGTGGGGGTGACTCACAAGAGACCTGCTTCTGCGAGGCCGGTGCGGAGCGCCGCGACCTCGTCGTCGTCGAGAGGGACCAGCGGGGACCGGACGTGTCGGTTGTCGAGCACGCCCAACAGCTCCAGCGACGCCTTGGCCGTGGTCGCGCCGTAGTTGGGCACTCCCATCACGGCCTCGAACGCCGGCAGCAGCCGCTGGTAGGTCGTCAGGGCACCGGCGTGGTCGCCGGTCGAGGAACGCGTCGATCATCGACGCGAGATCGCTCCCGGCCGCGTGGCCGACCACGGACACGAGTCCGCAGGCGCCGTGGGCGAGGAAGCCGAGGGTGTTGATGTCGTCGCCGGAGTAGACGGCGTAGCCGAGCTGGGCGAGCTTGGCCGCGCGGGGCATGTCGCCGACGGCGTCCTTGACCGCGACCACCGACTCCCAGGACGCCATCTCCTCGAAGGACTCGAGGGCGATCTGGCTGCCGGTGCGGCCGGGGACGTCGTAGAGCATCACGGGGAGCTCGGCGACGTCGACGACCTGGCGGAAGTGGTGGAGGATGCCGCGCTGGCCGGGCTTGTTGTAGTACGGCGACACGAGCAGGACGCCGTCGGCGCCACCCTCCCGGGCCTGGCGGGCGAGGTACGTCGAGGTGGCGGTGTCGTTGGTGCCGACCCCGGCGACCAGCTTGATGTCGGGGCCGACCGCGGCGCGCACCGCGGCGAGGACCTCGCCGTCCTCCTCCTTGGTGGTCGTCGGCGACTCACCCGTGGTGCCGGAGACGACCAGGCCGTCGTGACCGTTGGCGATCAGGTGCTTGGCCACCCGTTGCACACCGTCGAGGTCCAGGCTCCCGTCGGGACCGAACGGGGTCGCCATCGCGGTGAGCATGCGGCCGAACGGCGCAGCAGGTGCAGCAGAGGTCATAGGAGTCAGGTTATCGCTCTGTCCGCTCAGCCGACGTGCGGCATGACGTCGCGCGCCACGAGCCGGAGGTGGTCGAGGTCGGAGAGGTCGAGCATCTGCAGGTAGAGGCGCTCGCTGCCGGCCTCGGCGTACGCCGCGATCTTGTCCAGGACCTCGGGCACCGTGCCGGCCAGGCCGTTCTCGCGAAGCTCGGCCTTGTCGCGCCCGATCGCGGCCGCGCGGCGGTCGAGGTCGGCCTCGTTCTCACCGGCACAGAGCACCAGCGCGTTGGACCAGGTCATCGTCGCGGGGTCGCGCTCCTGGGCCTCGCACGCCGCCCGGACCCGCTCGAACTGGGTCTTCGTGGTCTCGAGATCCGCGAACGGCACGTTGAACTCGTCGGCGTACGTCGCGGAGAGCGCGGGCGTCCGCTTCGCGCCGTGGCCACCGATCAGGACGGGCGGCTTGGGCTGGGTCGGCTTGGGCAGGCCCGGCGAGTCGGTCAGCTGGTAGTGCTCACCGTCGAAGCTGAAGCCGCCGTCGGTGGCCCACAGGCCGGTGATGATCGCGAGCTGCTCCTCGAACCGGTCGAAGCGCTCGCGCGTGCTCGGGAAGGGGATGCCGTACTTCGTGTGCTCGGCCTCGAACCAGCCCGCGCCGATCCCGAGCTCGACCCGGCCGCCGCTCATCTGGTCGACGTTCGCGACGCTGATCGCGAGCGGGCCCGGGTGGCGGAACGTCGCGCTCGTCATCATCGTGCCGAGCCGGATGGTGCTGGTCTCGCGGGCGATGCCGGCCAGCGTGATCCACGCGTCGCTCGGCCCGGGCATCGGGTCGCCACCCATGGAGAGGTAGTGGTCGGATCGGAAGAACGCCCCGAACCCGAGCCGCTCCGCCTCCTGCGCGACGACCACCAGGTCGTCGTACGTCGCGCCTTGCTGGGGTTCGGTGAAGACTCTGAGCTCCATGGGCTCAGCCTGTCAGATGCTCCACAACGCCGATGATCTCGCGGGCCAGCACGTCCGGATCGGCGGTGGCCAGCGGCTCGTCGGGCAGCAGCCCGCGGAGCTGGAAGACGCCGGCGAGCATCGCGAAGACCAGGTCGGCGCGCAACCGGCCGGAGTCGCCGTCGCCGACGAGGCCCGCGAAGGCGTCGATCGGCGGAGCCCAGCGCCTCGCGGCGCAGTGCGCCGACCCGCTCGTCGTCGATGTCGCGCAGCAGCAGCACGAGCGGGTTGACGTGCTCGAACTCCGGCCACGCGTCGGGGTCGCAGCGACTCGGCGAGCACGGTGGCCAGCTCGTCGATCGACGCGGGTCGCCACGGCTCCACCACCTCGGCCGAGTCCTCGATGACCGCGGCGAAGAGACCTTCCTTGGACCCGAAGTAGCGCGAGATCAGCGCGACGTTGACGCCGGCGTCGGCTGCGATGTCGCGGGTGGTCGTGCGGTCGTAGCCGAGCACCGTGAAACGCCGGCGCGCGACGCGCAGCAGGTCGAGGCGGGTGGCCTCGGCGTTGCGCGGGCGGTTGGTCGGATCGACGGGCGTCATGGGGTCATTGTGGCCTATGTAATCGCTTGTTGACTTAGTCCGATCGGATCGTTAGGTTCTCGTTCGCGCCGTGACGTCGCGCCTCCGATCCATGCCCAGCCGAAGGACCCCGATGACCCAGCAGGTCTCCCCCGCGCGCGCCAACCTCGAGATCGGGGCCATCGGCCTCGGCGCCCTGATGGCGGCGCTGGCCCAGACGTTGGTGATCCCGGTGCTGCCGGTGATCGAGGCTGACCTCGGAGCATCGACCACGGAGTCGCAGTGGCTGCTGACCTCGACACTTCTGGTCGGCGCGGTGTCGGTGCCGATCATCGGCCGCCTCGCGGACATGTTCGGGCGGCGGCTGATGCTCCTGGTCGCCCTGTCGGCGCTCGCCGTCGGCTCGCTGATCTGCGCGCTGACCAGCAACATCGAGGTGATGATCGCCGGCCGCGCGCTGTGCGGCGTCTCCAGCTCCGCGATCCCCCTGGGCATCAGCCTGCTGGCGACCGTGCTGCCGCCGGAACGACGCGGCTCCGCGACAGCTCTCATCAGCGCGATGCTCGGCATCGGCGGCGCGCTCGGTCTCCCGCTGGCCGGCCTCCTGGCCGACAACGTCGACTACCACGCGCTCTTCTGGATCGGCGCGGTCGGCGCGGTCGTCAGCGCCGTGGCCGTCCTCATCCTGGTCGAGGAGCCGCCGCAGCGCAGCGGCGGCACCATCGACTGGTACGGCATGGTGCTGCTGGCGACCGGACTCGTCTGCCTGGTGCTGCCGCTCTCCCAGGCCTCCTCGTGGGGCTGGGGCTCGGCGCGCACCCTCGGCCTGCTCGCGACCTCGGTGGTGCTGCTCGGCCTGCTGGTCGTGGTCGAGCGCCGCGTCCTCAGCCCGCTGGTCGACATGCGCACGCTGGCGCGGCCGCCGATCCTGATCACCAACATCGCCTCGATCTTCTTCGGCTTCGCGCTCTTCGCCAGCTTCGTCGGTACGGCGACCTACGTGCAGATGCCCGAGGCCACCGGCTACGGCTTCGGTGCGTCCGTCCTGGTCGCCGGCCTGTGCCTGCTGCCGAGCGGCATCCTGATGCTGCTGCTGGCGCCGGTCACGGCGAGGCTCTGCGTCGCGTGGGGTGCCGCGCGCGTGCTCACACTGGCCGGGCTGATCCTGACCGCCGGCCTGCTGCTGCGCATCGTGCTCGTCGGCGAGCTCTGGCAGGTCATCCTCGGCACCGCCATCGTCGGCGCCGGGACGGGCATCGGCTACGCCACCTTGCCGACCCTGATCAACAGTCACTCGCCGGCCGCAGAGCTGGCCGCCGCCAACGGCATCAACACCCTCGCGCGTTCGCTCGGCAGCACGCTCGCCAGCGCCATCGGCGGCACCCTGCTCGCCTCGATCACGATGGACCTGGGCGGCGTCGAGGTCCCCTCGCTGGCGGCCTTCCGCGTGCTGTTCGCCATCTGCGCCGGCGCCTCGCTGATCGCCAGCCTGGCCGGGGTGCTGCTCACGTCGTCGCGGGTCGACCGTCCGCAGGACCTGGAGCCCGCGCTCCCCTAGGCGGAACGGGTCAGGAACACCCGCTCGTAGCCTTCGTGCTGCTCGCGGGCGGTCTCCACCCACTCGGCCTCGTCGTACGCCGGGTAGAGCACGTCGCCCTCCGGGGACAGCGGGATGTCGCTGATCACCTGCTCCGTCGCGACCGGCAGCGCCGCCTCGTAGACCTGCGCGCCGCCGACGACCATCACGTCGCCCGGCAGTGCTGCCGCCTGCGCGAGCGCGTCGTCGAGCGACCCGGCGACGAGCACACCCTCGGCCGACCACGCCGGGTCTCGGGTCAGCACGATCGTGGTGCGTCCGGGCAGCGGGCGGCCGATCGACTCGTACGTCGTACGCCCCATGACCAGGACGTGACCCATCGTCAGCTCCTTGAAGAGCCGCTGCTCCCCCGGGATCCGCCACGGGATGTCGGGGCCGTTGCCGATCACACCGTTGCGAGCGACGGCGGCGACCATCACCACACGCGCGGTCATACGGCGATGGGCGCCTTGATCCCCGGGTGCGGGTCGTAGCCCTCGACGGCGATGTGCTCGAGGTCGAAGGCGTCGAGCGCGGTGACCGACGGGTCGAGCCACAGCGTCGGCAGCGGCCGCGGCTCGCGGGTCAGCTGCAGGCGCGCCTGGTCGAGGTGGTTGGAGTAGAGGTGCGCGTCGCCGAGCGTGTGCACGAAGTCGCCGACCTCGAGCCCGGTCACCTGGGCGACCATGTGGGTCAGCAGGGCGTACGACGCGATGTTGAACGGCACGCCCAGGAAGACGTCCGCCGAGCGCTGGTAGAGCTGGCAGCTGAGCTTCCCGTCGGCGACGTAGAACTGGAACATCGTGTGGCAGGGCGCGAGCGCCATGTCGGGGATGTCCGCGACGTTCCAGGCCGACACGATGTGGCGCCGGGAGTCGGGGTTGCCGCGGATCTGGTCGACGACCTGGGCGATCTGGTCGACGTGGCGACCGTCGGGCGTCGGCCAGGACCGCCACTGGTAGCCGTAGACCGGCCCGAGGTCGCCGTTGTCGTCGGCCCACTCGTCCCAGATGGAGATGTCGCGGTCCTGGAGCCACTTCACGTTGGTGTCGCCGCGCAGGAACCACAGCAGCTCGCCGAAGACCGAGCGGGTGTGGATCTTCTTGGTCGTCACCAGCGGGAAGCCGGCGCTCAGGTCGAAGCGCATCTGGTGGCCGAAGACCGAGCGGGTGCCGGTGCCGGTGCGATCGCTCTTCTCGACACCCTCGTCGAGGATCCGCTGGAGAAGGTCGAGGTAGGACTGCACGGTTCGAGCCTAGACGTCAGAGGTCGACGGTTCCGGCCACCGTGGTGCGAGTGTCGCCTCCCACCCACACCGTCTGCCCCTCCAGCACCACGTGTACCCGGCCGGCGCGCTGGAGCGCCGTCCCCTGGCTCGCGACGTACGACGCGGGCAGGCGCCCGCCCGCCAGCCACTGGCCGATACCGGCGTTGAGCGACCCGGTCACCGGGTCCTCGGGCATGCCGTAGCCCGGGCAGAACGCCCGCACCTCGACGGCGAGCGGGCCGGCGGCGTACGCCCCGACGACGCCGATCTTGAGGTCGCCGAAGGCGGCCCAGTCGGGGTCGAGCGCGAGCACGGCGGCCGCGTCCTCGAGCAGGACGCCGACCCAGCCCGGGCCGTTGTCGATCCAGGTGGTCTCGACGATCGCCGCCTCCGGGATCTGCAGGGCCCGGCAGATCCCGGTCACGTCGTCGGCGTCGACCGGGCCGGAGCGCACCAGCGGCGGCGCAGCGAACGCGAGGGTGTCGCCTCTCCGGATCGTGACCAGGCCCGGCGCCGCACTCCTGCACCACGTCCTCACCGGCCGGCACTCCCCCGGCCTCGAGCCACGCGTGCGCGCTGCCGAGGGTCGGGATGGCCGGCGAACGGCAGCTCGCCGCCGGGGGTCCAGATCCGCAGCCGGTAGTCGGCCGCCGGGTCGGTCGGACTGAGCAGGAACGTCGTCTCCGACAGGTTGGTCCACCGGGCGAAGGACGCCATCTGCTCGTCGCTCACGCCGTCGGCGTCGTGGACGACCGCGACCGGGTTGCCGAGCAGGGGCTCGCTGGAGAAGACGTCGACCTGGCTGAAACGCATGGCAGCAGTCTGCTCGTCAGCTGCCGAGAACGGGCATTCCTTCGTCGGTTGACAGGGGTACGACGTCGGAGCAGCGCGCCGCACCGAGCTCGCAGGTGCGCAGCACCACCAGGGGGTGCGGCGCGACGATGTCTCCCGCGTAGATGACCAGGTAGACGACCGAGTGGTTGTCGCCGAAGGTGGCGTCGATGGCGAAGTCGTCCGGCCGCGAAGCCGGTCGGGAGCGACTTGCCCGAGCGGACGTCGTACAGAAGAGGCTGGAAGGGCGGCGTCCCGTTGCTCGCGGGCGACGACGTCACCGCGTAGTCGCCGCCCGGCGAGAGGATCGCGTCGATCCCCGGCCGTTTGAAGTCGACGCTGAAGAACGGCTGCACCATGTCGATGGTCTTGCCCTCCTGGTAGACCCGGGTCGCGGACTCGACCTCGATCAGTCCGGAGCGGTCGAGCAGCACGGGCTCGCCGTTCGGCGGCGTCCATCCGTAGTCGCCTGCCGGCGTCTCGTAGAAGACGTGGTCCTGGTCGACGGCGATGAGTCGGACACTGGGGCCGACCGGCAGCTCGGCCACGGTGGCTCCGCGGACCGCGTCCCAGACGACGATCCGACCGCCGTCGTCGACCGGTTCGATCCAGGCCGCCCAACCCGTCCCGACGGACACCACGAGGGGTACGCCGGCCGCCTTCGTCCCGATCAGCCGCTGCTCACCCTGGGCGTCGACGAAGGCGACGTGGCCGGACCGGTCGCCGTAGACCGCGCCGTCGTTGACCTCGCCGAAGTCGGTGAGGTCGGGCACCGCGACGGTCACCTTGTCGAGGTGCAGCTTGCCGGCGGCGTACCACCCGACGTCGACGGGGTTGACAGCGTGCGTGACCGTGGCCGGCCCGATCCCGTCGGGCTCGGCCGGGGGCCGGGTGCCGATCCAGGTCAGCCCGGCGACCACGACGACCGCGGCCGCGACGCTCGCGCCGATCACTCGACGACGGCGCCGGCGCTGGGTGCGCGCCTCGTCGACCACGCCCTGCAGCGGCGGGGCCAGCACGTCGATCGACTCGCTCGCCTTGCGGAAGAGCTCCTCGGCCAGCAGCTCCGACATCACCCGATCACCTCCCGGAGCGCGGCCAGGTCGACGCCGGACAGCGCCCGTGAGACCCGGCTCTTCACGGTGCCGACCGGCACGTCGAGCACCTCGGCCACCTGGGCCTCGGACAGGTCGGCGACGAACCGCAGCACCAGCACCTCGCGGTGCTCGGGCGACAGCCGCCGCAGCTCGGCCTCCAGCGCGTGCCGCAGAAGCACCAGGTCGGTGACCTCGTCGGGCCGGATCTGCTCGGGCAGCTCCCCGGTCGGCTGCTCACCCCACCACCGCCGCCGCCGGCTCTTGTGCCAGCAGTTGAGCACGGTCCGGTAGACGTAGGCGTCGACGTCGTCGGCCTTGCGGACCCGGTCCCACGACGCGTAGCAGCGTGCGAGCCCGGTCTGGACGACGTCCTCGGCCTCGTGCCGGGGGCAACCGATCAGGACCAGCGAGCGCACCAGGAAGGGCCAGCGCGCCGCCATGTAGGCGGCGAAGTCGGCGTCGTTCCTGGCCATGGGGTCATCCTTCTCGCGTAGGCCTTCACCGACCAGACCCCCGAGACCCCGAGAAAGGTTCCGTCGCGACCTGCTGGGTCAGGCGTGCAGCGACATCGGCCCGTAGACCTGGCGGTCGTGCTCGAAGAGCGTGACCCCGTCGACGCCCTCCGCCGCGAGGTCCGACCAGGTCTCACCGACCCACGACTCGGCGTCCGCCTGGCTGGCGAACCGCTGGTCGGCGAGGTCGCCGGTGACGGTCACCTCGACGCCGGCGGAGTTCTCCATCCGCCACCACCAGGGCCGCTCGGCCGGGGTCGGCGGGCGGAAGGTCGGGGGCTGCTCGGGCAGGTTCATCTCAGGCCTCTCGCACGGACGGGTCGAGGAACGGCGGCTTCACGAGCTGGAAGATCTCGCGCCGCCCGCGGATGTCGACGCCGACCTCGGCGTCGGGGTTGACGAACGACGGGACCAGCGCGAGGCCGATGCCCTTGCGCAGCGTCGGCGAGAAGGTGCCGGAGGTGACCTCGCCGAGGAGTACGTCGGGGGTCAGGCTGACGCTCATGTGCGGTCGCGGGATGCCGCGGCCGGTCGCGACCAGTCCGCGCAGGATCCGCTTCGGGCCTGCCTCGCGCTCCGCGAGCAGCACCTCGCGGCCCCAGAACGCGTCCTTCTTCCAGCCGACCGCCCAGCCGATCCGGCCCTCGTTGGGCGTGACGTCGAGGGAGATGTCCTGGCCGTGGAGCGGGTAGCCCATCTCGGTGCGCAGGGTGTCGCGGGCGCCCAGCCCGCAGGGAAGCATGTCGAACTCCGCGCCGGCCTCGAGCAGCGCGTCCCACAGCGGGACCGCGACAGCGTTGGGGGCGATCAGCTCGTAGCCGCGCTCGCCGGTGTAGCCGGTGCGGCAGACGACGACGTCCGCGCCCTCGAAGGGAGCCACCGCGAAGGACATGTAGTCGTGGCCGACCGGCAGGCCGAGCTTGGCCGAGCACCTCGTCGGACTTCGTGCCCTGGACGGCCAGCACCGCGTGGTCGCGGTGCTCGTCGGTGACGGTGACGCCGTCCGGGGCCGCGGCCTCGAGCCGGCGTACGACCTCGGCGGTGTTGGCGGCGTTCGGGACCAGCAGCACCCGCTCGTCGGAGTGGAGGTAGGCGATCAGGTCGTCGACGATGCCGCCGGTCCCGTCGTCGCAGCAGAGCGTGTACTGCGCCTGGCCGGGACCGATCCGGCCCAGGTCGTTGGTCAGGGTGCGGTTGACGAAGTCGGCGGCCCCGGGACCGGCCACGACGCGCCTTGCCGAGGTGGCTCACGTCGAAGATGCCGACGGCCTCGCGGACCGCGGTGTGCTCCTTCACGACGCCGGAGGGGTACTCCAACGGCATCGACCAGCCACCGAAGGCGGCGAACTTCGCGCCCAGCGCCTCGTGCCGGTCGTGGAGCGGCGCTCTCTCGGCGATCCGGAGAGCGCCAGCGGATTCGGTGACGGTGGCGAGCCGACCAGCTCGGGTCCACCTACCGGACTATCCTGCGCGGGTGACGACCTACACCCTGCGCAGCGCCAACCCCGCGAAGACCCGATGCGACGCGGTGGTCGTCGGGGTCGTCCAGACCTCCAAGGGACCCGAGATCGCCGACGGCGGCAGCGAGGTCGCCTCGGCGTACGGCCGCAAGCTGCGGCCGCTGCTGTCGTCCCTGGGCGTGACCGGCAAGGCCGGCGAGCTGCTCAAGATCCCGACGTCGGGCGCGATCTCGACTCCCCTGCTGGTGCTGGTCGGCCTGGGCAAGAAGGCCGACGCCTCCGCCGTACGCCGCGCCGCCGGCGTCGCCGCCCGCTCGGTCACCAACGCCGCGTCCGTCGCGATCGCGCTGCCCGCCGACACCCCCGAGCTGGTCCGGGCCGTGACCGAGGGTCATCTGCTCGGCGGCTACACCTACACCGCCTACAAGTCGAACCAGGCCAAGAAGGACAGCGCCGACAAGCCCGGCGAGGTCGTCGTGCTCTCGTCGGTCGCGCGCCGCAAGGAGACGATCTCGGCGTTCGAGGAGGCGCAGCTCGTCGCCCGCGCCATCGCCACCACCCGCGACTGGGTGAACACGCCTCCCGGTGACCTCACCCCGCCGGCGTTCGCCGACGCCGTGGCGCCGAGGCGACCAAGGAGCTCACCAAGGGCCGCGGCGCCCCGAAGGTCGCGATCAAGGTCTACGACGAGGTCCAGCTCGCCGAGCTCGGCTGCGGCGGCATCCTCGGCGTCGGAGCCGGATCGTCCGCTCCCCCGCGGCTGGTCGAGCTGACCTACGCACCGAAGGACGCCAAGGTGCACCTGGCGCTGGTCGGCAAGGGCATCACCTTCGACTCCGGCGGCCTGACCATCAAGCCGGCGCAGAGCATGAACGAGATGAAGTCCGACATGGCCGGCGCCGCCGCGGTCGTGCAGGCGACGTTCGTGATCGCCTCGCTCGGGCTCCCGATCAAGGTCAGCACGTTCGCGCCGATGGCCGAGAACATGGTCTCCGGCTCGGCGACCCGCCCCGGCGACGTGCTCTCGATGTACGGCGGCACCACCGTCGAGATCAGCAACACCGACGCCGAGGGTCGCCTGGTGCTCGGCGACGCCCTCGTCCGTGCCACCGAGCAGAAGCCCGACGTGATCCTCGACGTCGCCACCCTGACCGGCCACATGGTCGTCGCGCTCGGCGACCGGGTCGCCGGCGTGATGGGCTCGCCCGAGGTCGTCGACGACGTGCTCGCCGCGGCCGCCGTCGCCGGCGAGGAGATGTGGCCGATGCCGATCCCCGAGGCGATGACCGAGCGGATCCACAGCAGCAAGATCGCCGACCTCTCCCAGCACGACTGGGTCCGCTGGGGCGGCGGGCTGTTCGCCGCGGCGTTCCTGCGCGAGTTCACCGCCGGCCTGCCGTGGGCGCACCTCGACATCGCCGGGCCGTCGTTCAACTCCGGCGCGGCCTGGGGCCACACCACCTCCGGCGGCACCGGTGTCGCCGTCGCGCACCCTGGTCGACTTCGCCCGGGCGCTCGCCGACTCGAAGTAGCCGCTAGTACAGGTGCACCGTGCCGACGACGGAGCCGTCGGCGGCGAAGCCCACCAGCGTCGGGTGCGCCTCGCGCGGGAACCAGCCCCAGAAGTCGCCCTCGACCAGCAGGGCCGGGTAGGCCTGCCCGTCCGGCGTACGCACCTCGGCACGAACGGCGTCGCCCGCCGACACCGTGTAGCCGGCGGCGACGTCCTGGTAGGAGACGTTCGCGCCGCCGAAGTCCGGCAGCGTCGGGGCGTCCGAGCAGAAGTCGCCGTAGATGTCCGTGAACTCGCCCGGCAGGGGCTGCCGTGCGCTCTCGGCACTCTCCAGCACGGCCGTGCGGCACGAGTCCGCCGCTCCGTGCCCCGTGCTCAGCACGCTGAAGACCGTCCCGTCGGGTCCGGGGGCGGTGGCCACTCGCTCGGCCGTCGCCGGGTCGGTGGGCTGGCCCGGCCAGTGCTGCCAGCCCGAGTACGCAGCGGTGAACGAGTGC
Organism: uncultured Actinomycetota bacterium; assembly: GCA_963696245.1. Taxonomy (GTDB): domain Bacteria; phylum Actinomycetota; class Actinomycetes; order Propionibacteriales; family Nocardioidaceae; genus Nocardioides. Next base: position 3,086 of record CAVOJM010000008.1, on the reverse strand, counting down.
GGCATCAGCCCGTTCGCCGCAGCGACGCCGACGCCGGCGACCGAGGTGGCCGCGACCGCCAGGCCGACCACGACGACCCGTCGCCGTGCCGGTCGCGTCGTGGTCACGTGACCGGGTTCGGACAGCACGCGGGTCAGGACCTCGTGGGACCACGCGGGGTCCAGGGTCACCGGGTCGGGGCGAAGGTCTTCGAGGACGTCGGTGCTGATCTTCATGACATCTCCTGCGGGGTGACGGTGGTGGGCACGAGTGCGGGTCGGTGACGTGGCGGAGGCGGCGGCTCGTCGCGGTCCAGGAGCTCGCGTGCCCTGCTGACCCGCTTGCGGAAGGTCGCCGGTCTGAGCCCGAGCACGCTCGCGGCTTCGTCGTGGGTGAGGCCGTCCCAGGTGATGAGGAGCAGTGCCTCGCGCTGGTCGTCGCTGAGTGACGCCAGGCGGCGCAGCGCCTCGTCCCGGCGTACGACGGCGTCGGCGGTGTCCGCGGCCGCTGCCGCCTGACCCAGCAGCGCGATCCTCGCGGTCAGGGTGTGGTGGCGCCGCGAGCTCCTCGACCGGTTGCGCATCACGCCAGCCGCGGTCCGGAGGAGCCACCCGATCGGCGGTTCCGGGACGTCGCCCCACCGCCGCCACGCGATCGCGAACGTCTCCGCCACGACGTCGGCGGCATCGTCGAGCGCGGTGTGGCGGCGGGCGTAGGCGAGGAGCCTGGGAGCGTCCCGCTGCCAGCACGGCGTGAACGCCTCGGTGTTGTCAGCCATACCTAGAAATGTCCGCACCGCGCTGGTTGTGACATCTCAGTGCCCGGCAATCTGCACGGCTGATGATGCACCGGCGTTCCGGTGGTTGAGGAAGGCTCCGCGCCGTCTCGAAACCACGCCAGAATGAGAGAAAGCTTCCCAAACCCCTGCGAACATGGGGTATTCGGGCAGTCTGGCTGTCGGTGGTCAGTGCTTGGGTTGAACCATGACAGCGATGACCACACCACGCCACCGGGTGGCGTCGGCGACCGCGCAGATGCGCGATGTTGCTGACTCCGTGGTGGACGCGTCGGTGTGGTCGATGGACGCGGTCGAGACCCGCTCGACGTTGGTGGAGCTGACGCGTTGGAGGCCCAGGTCGGCGAGCTGAAGGCCCGCGTCGCCGCCCACGCCGACGACCTCGCAGGTCGGTGAGGACGTGGGTGCCACCAACACGGCGTGCTGGTTGGCGCACCAGACCAAGGTGACCCGTCCTGACGCGCACCGTGTCGTGAACTCGGTCACGACCTCGAGGCGCACCCGATCACCCACGACGCCCTCGCTACTGGCGAGGTGCTACTGGACGAGGCACGGGTGATCGTGCGCGCGGTCGAGGACCTGCCCGACGACCTGGGCCAGGACCTGGTCGCGCAGGCCGAGGCGCACCTCGTGGCCGAGGCCGCCCACCACGACGCCCGGGCCCTCCGGCTGCTGGGCCGGCGGCTCCTCGACGTCGTCGCCCCCGAGACCGCCGACGCGCACGAGGCGAAGCTCCTCGACAAGGAGGAGCGCGACGCGGCCCAGGTCTGCCGGCTCACGATGACCGACGACGGCCACGGCACGACCCACGGCCGGTTCACCCTCCCGACCGCGCACGCCGCGATGCTGGCGAAGATCCTGCGCGCGATCGCCGCACCCAAGCACCAGCCGGCCCGGACCCGGGTGACCGCCGCCCGGGACCGCAGCGGATGGGCCGGGCGCTCTGTGAGCTGCTCGAGCGCTACCCCGCCGACCGTCTCCCCGACTCCGGCGGGTGAACGCCACCGTCGTGGTGACCATGACCCTCGAGACCCTGATGGGCCGCCTCCAGGGCAGCGATCCTCGACACCGGCGACCCCATCTCCCCCGGTCAGGCCGGCCGGCTGGCGTCGCCGGCCAGATCATCCCCGTCGTGCTCGGCGGCAACCGAGGTCCTCGACGTCGGACGCCGGCGCCGCTACCACACCCGGGCCCAACGGGTGGCGATGATCATGCGCGACGGCGGCTGCACGCACCCAGGCGGTGACTGGCCCCCCGCGATGTGTCACGGCCACCACGACGACCAATGGGCACTCGGCGGCAACACCGACTTCGACAGCGGACGGTCGCCCGTCCGAAGCATCACGCCACGGCACACCGCCCCGACTACGAGATGACCAAGCTCCCCGGCGGGAAAAGTCCGCCTTCCACCGAAGAACCTAAGCCGGCTCTTCACCTCTCTTTCACCGCAACCACAACGGTCGACCCCAGCGCGCCCGAACCCGGCAGACCACTTGGAAATCGCCCCGCAACCCCAGACTGCGGCGACCACGAGATCTCGTCATCCGCGACCGCAACCACCCACGGCCCGCAGGCCGGGGTGGCTACAGGCCCTGCTGCTTCTTGCGGCGGTTGTAGTCGCGCATCCGCTGCGGGATGCCGACCACGGCGGCGTCGTACGACGGGATGCTGGTGCTGGTTGCAGAACTCGTGCGCCCACTTGACCGACGGGGACCCGGCGGCGGGTCCACTCGCCGTCGTGGGCGACGAGCAGGAGCGTGACGTCACTGACCGCGGTGCGCGGCTCCACGAAGCCCTCGACGCCGGCGGCGGCTCGGTGACCCCCAGAGGTCTGCAAGGTGCCCTCCGAGGTCGACCGAGTCCCCGAACCCGCCCGCACGCGAGTCGATGCCCGGTGCGGGGCAGCGCGGCCTCGCACTCTTCGGCGAGGAGCCGCGGCGGAACCGGTCCAGGAATGCCGATGGGTACCAGTGGGTGCCCAAGTGACTGTTCCCCTGACGTCGGAGGTCGGTGTGGACACGTCATGGAGAAGTGCAAAGATGGCTGCGTGGCCGACACCGACTTCGACGTACCTCATCCTCGGTGCAGGCTCCGGCGGCTACGCGTGTGCACTCCGCGCGGCTCGAGCTGGGCCTGACGGTCGGCTTGGTCGAGAAGGGCCCGCTCGGCGGCACCTGCCTCCACGTCGGCTGCATCCCGACCAAGGCGCTGCTGCACGCCGCCGAGATCGCCGACCAGACACGCCAGTCCGAGACCTTCGGCGTGAAGGCGACGCTCGAGGGCGTCGACATGGCGGGCGTCAACGCCTACA
>CAVOJM010000007.1:0-54125 GCA_963696245.1 uncultured Actinomycetota bacterium | reverse complement strand
CGACGACCTTGCCCTTCTCCTTGCGGGGGTGCGCCCAGATCTGGTTGGTGTGCGTGTGGCCGTTGACCCACGCGACCACGTGCGGGCGACTGGTCAGCTCGCGCTCGATCCTGGCGGCCGAGCGCCTCGTCGGTGAACGACTCGAGCGGGTGGTGGCTGAACAGGACGACGAGCTTGCGCTTGCTGCGGTCGAGCAGCTTCTTGAGCCAGGCGAACTGCTTGCCGTCGAGGGCGCCGCTGGTCGCCCGAGTTGGCGATCGTGTCGAGCACGACGAAGCGCACGAGGCCCTTGTCGAAGTAGTAGTACGCGGTGTTCTTGGCCTTGTTCTCGCGCGGTGAACCCGTGGCCGACCGGCCGGCGGGTGGTCGTGAAGTGCTCGTCGACCCACGCGGCGCGGTCCAGCAGCCGCCGGTCGGGGTCCGCGGTGATCACGCGGTATCGCCGAGACGACGTCTGCTTCGTGCTGCCGATCGCGTCGGTGCCTTGAAGGTGTCGCTGAGCGGGAAGTTGCCCTGCACGAGACCGTCGTGGTTGCCCATGGTGGTGTACCACGGCATCGAGAGCCCGTCGGCCTCGAACGGCACGCCGGGCGGCGTCGAGCAGCCCGGGATCGGCGGGAAGCCGTGCTCGGCGCGCGATGTCGTCGGTCTTGCCCTCCGGGGTGCCGTCGGGGTGCCAGTACTGCGTGTCGTAGAACTCGGGCGTCTGGTCCATGACGCCCTGGTAGACGTTGTCAGGTCCCCGGAGTCCATGGCCAGGGTGCCGCCGTCGAGCACGTCGATGTTCCAGCGCAGCTCGTTGTACTGCCCGGTGTCGGAGTTGTCACCGGTCTGGATGGTGAAGGCGAGCTTGCGCCCGGTCACCGGACCGCGCCGTACGGCGTTGATCTCGCGCACCATGGCGTCGGCCACGTGGGCGGTGAGCACCTCCTGCGGGCGGTAGGCGCTGGAGCTGAAGGTCTCGCCGAGCTCGCGCCGCAGCGGGGACTGGCAGTCCATGATGTGCACGTCGCTGATCTGGGCGAACGCCAGGATCGGCTTGCGCCGCTTGGCCCGGCCCTTGCCGGGCTTGGCGCCCAGGCCGCCACGCACCAGGTGCTTCTCGCCGGCGCGCGTGACGACGGGGCGCCACCCACCGACGCCAGCGGGACCCTTCGCGAGGGTGGTGTTGCGGGTCGTTGCCCGGAGCACGGGGGTGGTCCCGGCGACGGCGGCATCGGCGAGGCCGATGCCTCCGAGAGCGACGACGCCACCGACGGCGGCGGAGGAACGGACGAGGTCACGACGAGAGATCTGCACCGCGTCAATCTAGGCGTCGCAGCCGTTCACGTCGCCGAAGTAATCAGGTTTACCGCATCCTCGACCGACTCGACGAGGTGCACGTGACGCTCCATCGGCCGACCGCGCGCGACGGCACTGCAGCAGCGGCCAGGCGGGCAGCTCCTCGGTCCAGTACGACGCGCCGACCAGCACCATCGGAGCCACCGACTCCTCGGTCGGCGTAGTAGTTCTCGCAGGCGTCCTGGAAGATCTCCTGGACCGTCCCGGCGAGCCCGGGCAGGAAGACGATCCCGGCGTCGCACACCTCGAGCAGCGTCGCCTCGCGGGTGGAGTTGCGGAAGTACTTCGCGATGGCCGTCGCGAACACGTTCGGCGGCTCGTGCCCGTAGTGCCAGGTCGGGATGCCCAGCGTGTCCGCGTCGTCGGGGTAGCGGTCCAGCACCTCGAAGGCGCGGTGCACCCAAGCGTCGACCGACGGGTGGTACGACGGCACCTCGGAGAGCATGGCGAGCGCACCGTCGAGGTCGCCGGCGCGGCCGGCGAAGCGAGCGCCGAGGTTGGCGGCCTCCATCGCGCCCGGTCCACCGCCGGTGGCGACGACGTGGCTCGGCGCCGAGCGCCGCGCCGAGCCGGGCGGCCTCGGCGTACGCCGGCTGCCCGCGCTCGATCCGGTGGCCGCCCATCACGCCGACCAGGTGCCTGCCGTGGATCCAGCTGTCGAGCGCGAGGTCGATGGCGTGGTCGTGGAGCGCCCGCGCCAACGCGGCCTGGCGGGTCGCGCGGCGCGCGTGACCAGGCGTAGGCGCGGGCGTCGAGCGACGCGTCGTACGTGCCGGTGTTGTAGAGCTCGGCCGCCGTGTAGAGCGAGGTCCGGTCGGTGTCGACCGGGACGCCCGGGTGGTCGGCCATCCACCTCTCGAGCTCGTGGACGATCTGTGCTGGCTCACCACGGACGACCCTCTTCACGGCGGCCGACTCTAGAACGCGTGCGCCATCAGCTCGGCGAACAGCTCGCCGGGGTCGACCTCCAGCCCCCTGGCCGTGAACCAGGTGCAGACGTTGGTGCAGTCGCGCAGCAGGAAGTCCATGCCGGTCGGGTTGCCGACCAGGTCGACGATCTGCGGCAGGTCGATGATCACCAGCCGGTCGCCCGCGGCCAGGATGTTGTACGGCGAGAGGTCGCCGTGCACGATCCCGTGCTGCACCATCACGGCGAGCGCGTCGCGGAGCTGGTCGTAGTACGACGCGAGCAGCTCCGGCTCCGGCCGGGTCTGGGCGAGCCGCGGAGCGGTCTCACCGTCATGGGTGATCCACTCCATCAGGATCTCGGTGCCGTCGATCTGCACCGGGTAGGGGACCGGCAGGCCCAGCTCCCAGCAGCGCTTGAGCGCGTCCCACTCGGAGACGGCCCACTCGCCGGCGGCGACGATCTTGCCCCAGGTGCTCTTGCGCTTGAGCGCCCGCTCGTCGCGGGAGCGCTTCACGCTGCGGCCCTCGGTGTAGGTCGCGGCCCGGTGGAAGGTGCGGTGCTCGGTGCTGCGGTAGCGCTTGGCGACCAGGATGACGGACTCGCCCACGGCGTCGGACTGCCGGGGACGGCGCGCTCGAGGAGGAACGCGTCGGCCTCCTTGCCCGTCTTGAGGATGCCGAGGTCGGTGTCGACCGCGGCCTGGGAGGTGACGACCCAGTCGGGTCGCGGCTGCGGGCCGCGGCAGAGCGGCTCGACGCTCAGCCAGGTGGACCAGCGCTGGCCGTCGTCGAGGTCGTCGTACGCCTGGAAGTCGAAGACGAAGGCGGGGTCGAGCTCAGGTTCGGAGATTTCGTGAGACATCGGTGGGGGTGCTCCAGAAGCGAGAAGGGGTGTGGTCTGCGGACAGGCCAAGGACAGTCATGGACATGTCACGCTCCTCTCGCTGGGGCACCGGTCGCTCCGGGCGCTCGGGGCAACTGTCGCCGCTGCCGCCGAGCGCCCGCAACCGAATTATCGTGGCTCGGTCGGGTGGTGCGTTTCTTAACAGTTTCTGCGAGTCAGGCAGCGACCGTCGTCGGGATCGCCAGCTCGGTGACCCGGTCCCAGGAGTCGTCGACGTGCACGACGCTGCGACCGGCGTTGTGCAGGAGGCTGGACGCGATGCCCGCGCGGTAGCCCGAGCGGCAGTGCACCCACAGCTCACCGGGCGGCAGCTCGAGGCCACGCCGGTCGACCTCGTGGACCGGCAGGTGGACCGCGCCGGGCAGGTGGCCGGCGTCGTACTCGTCGCGCTGGCGGACGTCGACGACGACGCGCGGGCCGGTGTGCCCGCGGAAGCCGGCCCAGTCCGTACGCCGGAAGGTCGCCGGCAGTGCGGCCGCCGGGTCGAGGTCGTGGATGCCCGGCCCCTCGATGCCGATCGCAGCCAGGTCGTGCAGCGCCGAGCCGACGTCGTCGGCGCTGTCGTAGAGGAGCACGAGGTCGTCGGCCCAGGGGACCAGCCAGCCGACGTACGTCGCGAACTGGTGGGAGTACTCGACGCTGACCGATCCGGCGAGATGGCCGCGAGCGAACGTGTCGCGCTGGCGCAGGTCGATGACCCACTGGCCGTCGAGGATCGCGTCGGTGACCTCGTCGCGGGTGACCGGTCGTCCCGGGCGCGGCCGGGCCCGGCCGGCGCCGGCGCGGTTGAGCGGTGCCATGTGGTCGTAGTAGGCCGGGACCGGGCCGAAGCCCGCGACCAGCTCCTCGACGAACGGGTCGCGGTCCAGCAGCAGTGCCGGGTTGACCGACAGCTCGGCGCCGATCGTGCCGTCGGTCTCGGTGGCTGGAGTACGCCCTGTCGTCTGGGAGCCGGCGCAGAAGCTGCCGAAGCCGTGGGTCGGCAGGAGCCGGGTCGCCGGGTCGAGCAGCGCGAGCGAGCGGGCGCTGCGCCACTGGGCTCGAGCGAGGTCGAAGCGCAGGCGTCGGTCGACCAGGTCGGTGCGCCCGACGGTGCCGTGCAGCAGGCTGCCGCCGCTGAAGAGCGCGGCGGGCGAGGCCGACCGCGGGTCGCGCACCGCGAAGGCCTGATGGTGGCGGGTGTGCCCGGGGGTCGCGAGGACCGTCACCTCGAGGCCGCCCACCGGGAGCACGTCCCCGCCGCGGACGCCGACCCGTTCGAACTGCACGGGCTCGTCGGCGGCGAGCAGGTAGTCGGCGCCGTGCCGACGGGCGAGTCCGAGGGCGCCGGAGACGTAGTCGTTGTGGATGTGGGTGTCGGCCACGGCGGCGATCTCCACGCCGACCGCCTCCGCCGCTGCCTCGATCGGCGAGATGTCGCGAGGGGGGTCGACGACCAGCGCCTGCCGGCCGTCGTGCACGAGGTGGGTGTGGTTGCCCAGCTCCGGGACCTCCAGCGTAAGAACCTGCATCTGCGCCTCCGCATTTAAGTACAGTGAATCAATAGAGTTATAGCACAAAGGACGGTGCCAACTCCTGCTGGAAGGTCGGGTACCTTGCCCGGGTGTCGCGCCCTCGCCGTACCGTTGCCGCCCTCGTTGCCGGGCTGGCGCTCGCGCTGACCCTGGGCTCGGGGATGCCGTCGCTCGGTGCCGTCGACGTGCGCCCGCCCGGAGCATCCGGGATCGGGGACCCGTACTTCCCACGCGACGGCAACGGCGGCATCGACGTCCTCTCCTACGACATCCACGACCGCTACGGGTTCCGCCAGGGCCGGCTGTCGGGGTGGACGGATCTGCGGGTCCGGGGGACCGCGTCGATCTCCAGCTTCAACCTCGACCTCCTGCTGCCGGTGCAGTCCGTGCGCGTCGGCGGCCGCCCGGTCGGCTTCTCCCAGACGCAGCACGAGCTGGTCGTGGCGCGCGGCCTCGAGCCGGGCGAGGTCGTGGACGTGCAGGTGCGGTACGCCGGGCGGCCGGGTCGCTACTCGTACGCCGGGGAGAGCAACTGGCTCGCCGGGTCCAACGAGGTCGTGGCGATGAACGAGCCGCACATGGCGCCGTGGTGGTTCCCCGCCAACGACCACCCGCTCGACAAGGCCCGGATCCGGGTCAGCATCACCGTCCCGACGGCGTACGACGTGGTCTCCAACGGGCGCCAGCTGAGTCGGAAGGTGCACGGCGCGCGCGCGACCACCACCTGGCGCGCGGACGAGCCGATGGCGCCCTACCTGGCGTTCTTCGCCGCCGGCCGGTTCCGCATCGACAAGGGTGTCCTGGACGGCCGGCACTGGCTGGTCGCGGTGTCGAAGGCCCTGCCGACCGCCGCGCAGCCACGCGCGTTGCGACTGATGCGGCAGAGCGCCGCCATCACGCGGTGGCTCGAGGGCCAGCTCGGCGACTACCCGTTCTCGACCGTCGGCGGCCTGGTCACCAGCCTCGAGCCGGGCTTCGCACTGGAGAACCAGACCCGCCCGACGTACTCACCCGCGAGCCTGACCGGGATCACGGTCGTGCACGAGCTCGCGCACCAGTGGTTCGGCGACTCGGTGTCCGTGCGCCACTGGAGCGACATCTGGCTCAACGAGGGTGCTGCGACCTTCCTGGAGTGGCGCTGGGACGAGACCCACGGTGGGTTGTCGGGGGACGCCCGGCTGCGCCAGCTCTACGACACCGCCGACGCCGACGACGAGTTCTGGGACCAGCAGGTCGCGGACCCCTGCCCGACGTACCTGAACTGCGTCAACCGGATCTTCGACCGTCGCGTCTACGAGCGCGGCGCGATGGCGCTCCAGGCCCTGCGCAACCTGATCGGCGACGCCGGCTTCTCGCTGCTGCTGCACCGGTGGGTCGGTGACCGCAAGGGCGGCAACGGCTCGACCGCGGAGTTCGAGGCGCTCGCCGAGGAGGTCAGCGGTGAGGACCTCGACGGGTTCTTCGCCGCCTGGCTGCACGCGACGACCAAGCCGGCCGACACCGTGGCGAACGGGCTCGGCTGACTCGCTGCTAGCGCAGCCGCACCGACAGGCAGGTCACGCAGCCCTCGAGCTTCTCGAACTCGGAGATGTCGACGGCGACCACGCGCAGCCCGCGCTCCTCGAAGAGCGCCCTGCTCAGCGGCGCGCTCGTCGACATCAGCACCGTCGACTCGTCGAGCACGACGACGTGGGAGCCGCCCTCCTCGGGCACCGGGAGGAACGCGTCCCACGCCGACGGGTCGTCGACCAGCGGCTCGAAGCCGACGACCGTGCCGTCGGGCAGCGCGGTGACGGCCGACTTGAGGTGCAGCACCAGTGCCACCGGTACGCCGACCACGCGGGCGCCGAGCGGAGCCAGGTGAGCGGCGAGCTGCTCGAGCCCGGCCGCGTTGGTGCGGCCGCCGATCCCGACCCAGACCGTCCGGTCGTGCTTGAGGACGTCGCCGCCGTCGAGGGTGCCGGGCGCCTCGATGTGGGCGATCCGGTAGCCGAGGCCGGCCAGGGTCTCCTCGGTCGCCGCCGTCTCGGGCTTGCGCTCGTCGGCGCCGGGCCGGCTGATCACCGCCAGGTCGTCGAGGACCACGACGGTGTCCTCGACGAACACCGCGTCCGGGCAGTCGTCGGCCGGCGGCACCTCGATCGTCTCCCAGCCCTCGGCCCGCAGCGCCTCGACGTACGACTGCCACTGCTGCTCGGCGAGGGCGAGGTCGACGGGGATCCGTTCGAGGTGGGTCAGCAGGCCGTCGTCGAGTCGGGGACCGGGCCGTCGGACGAGCGCACGTTTCGTCATGGCCTCATCCCAGCAGGGGAGAGACCGCTCGCGCTACCAGGCTCGGCATCCGGGTGAGGGACTCCTCGGCGTCGGCGAGCGTCATCGCCCGCAGCCCGGCGTTGATGCCGAGCCAGCGCAGCGGCTCGCGCTCCCAGCCGGGGGAGCGGTGACCGACCCAGGGCAGCCGGGTCAGCTCGGTGTCGCGGCCGAGGACCAGGTCGCGCAGCGTCCGGCCCGCGAGGTTGGTGGTGCTGACCCCGTCGCCGACGTACCCACCGGCCCAGCCGAGCCCGGTCGCCGGGTCGAGCCCGACCGAGGCGCACCAGTCGCGGGGGATGCCGAGCGCCCCGCCCCAGGCATGGGTGACGCGGGTGCCGGTGAGCACGGGGAAGAGGTCGATGAGTGTCGCGTAGAGCCGTGCGAACACCTTCTCGTCGTGGTCGAACTCGGGCTTGATCCGCGAGCCGAGGTGGTACGGCGCGCCGCGGCCGCCGAAGACCAGCCGGTCGTCGGCGGTGCGCTGGCCGTAGACGATCAGGTGGCGATGGTCGGTGAACGTCTCGCGCCGGGCCAGGCCGATCTCGTCCCAGACCTCCGGCGGCAGCGGCTCGGTCGCGATGATCAGCGAGTAGACCGGCACCATCGTGCGCCGCTCGCCCGGCCAGGGTGGCGGTGTAGCCCTCGGTCGCGCGCAGCACGGTGCGGGCTCGTACGACGCCGTGCTCGGTGCGCGCGGTCCGGGGCTCGATCGCGCTGACGCGGGTCTGCTCGTGGATGGTCACGCCGCGCCGCTCGACCGCGCTCGCGAGCCCGCGGACCAGACGCGCGGGATGGAGCGCCGCGCAGTCCGGGGTGTACGTCGCGCCGCGGGTGTGGCTGCCCCGCAGGATCGCGGTCGCCTCCTCGCGGTCGAGCAGGCGGACGTCGTCCTCGCCGCGGTCCCACGCCCGGGCGTCGGCGACCTCGGCCTTCGCGCGCGACCACTGCGCCCGGCTGCGGGCGAGGGTGATCGTGCCGCCCTTGTCGACGTCGGCGTCGATGCCCTCCGCCGCGGCGGCGCGGACCACCTCGTCGACGGTCTCGCGCATCGCCCGGTGCTGGGCGAGCGCGGCGTCGCGGTCGGCGTACCCCGCGAGCGTCGAGAGCGAGGCCGGGAAGAGCGCCGAGCACCAGCCGCCGTTGCGGCCCGAGGCGCCGAAGCCGGCCGTCTCGGCCTCGAGCACGACGATGCGCAGCCCGGGGTCGGCCTCGGCGAGGTAGTGCGCGGTCCAGAGGCCGGTGAAGCCGGCGCCGACGATCGCGACGTCGGCCTCGACGTCGCCGTCGAGCGCCGGACGTGGCGTCCAGTCGGTGTCGACGGTGTCGTGCCAGAGGGAGAGCCGTTCGTAGTGCGGGTCCCTCTCGGTGCGGATGCTCAGCGGACGCCCCACGAGTAGGTCTGCTTGCGCAGGCTCAGGTACATGAACGTCTCCGTGGCGGCCACGCCCTCGACCGTCCGGATCTGTCCGGAGATCAGCTCGAGCAGGTGCTCGTCGCTCTCGCAGACGATCTCGACGAGCAGGTCGAAGGAGCCTGCGGTGACCACGACGTAGTCGACCTCGTCGAGCTCGGCGATCTTGTCGGCGACCGGCTCCAGCGGCCCGGACACCTTGACCCCGACCATCGCCTGCCGGGCGAAGCCGAGCTCCAGCGGGTCGGTCACGGCGACCACCTGCATCACGCCGGACTCGATCAGGCGCTGCACCCGCTGGCGCACCGCCGCCTCCGAGAGGCCGACGACCTTGCCGATGGCGGCGTACGACCGCCGGCCGTCCTGCTGGAGCTGCTCGATGATCGCCTTCGAGACGTCGTCGAGCGGCTGCGACGTACGTCCTGGCTTCCTGCTCATGGGGGGATGGTTCCCTAGTGGGCGGCTGCGGTCAAAGGTCTGACAGCCCGTGGACATTGACGGGCCGTTGACAAGCGATTTCGTTGCGAGGATGTTTCTAATCGACGGGATCGCTTGTCGGGGGCCCCTTTGCGTGGCACGATCCGATGCGTCGAGGCAGTTCGAAGGGAGTCCGCATGGTGCAGGGACCCACCGGTGGTGGACGTGGCGGGCTCTCCCGTCGCAGGTTGCTCAAGGCCGGGGGCGGGGTGGCCTTCGCCGGGCTGAGCGTCGCGGCGCTGAAGCTGCCGTTCTTCGACATCGCGGCGGCGCAGGTCAACCCGGCGGAGTGCCGGGCGACCGACGTGTCGGCGACCGACAAGAAGCTGATCGTCTCCAACTGGCCGGCGTACATCGACCCGCGCAAGAAGGCCACCTCCACGGTGTCGGTCTTCCAGGACCGCACCGGCATCAGCGTCGACTACACCGACGACGTCAACGACAACGCGGAGTTCTTCGCCAAGGTGAAGAACCAGATGGGTGCCTGCCAGTCCATCAACCGCGACATGATCGTGATGACCGACTGGATGGCGGCGCGGATGATCGGCCTGGGCTGGATCCAGCCGCTCGACGCCAAGGCCGTCCCGAACCTCCACAAGAACCTGATCGACCCGCTCCGCAACCGCCAGTGGGACAAGGACCGCACCTACAGCGCGCCGTGGCAGGCCGGCCTCACCGGCATCGCCTACAACGCCGCGAAGGTCCCGGAGGTCGCGCAGCTTCGAGGAGCTGCTCACCCGCGAGGACCTCAAGGGCCGGATGACGCTCCTCAGCGAGATGCGCGACACGATGGCGTTCATGCTCCGCGTCGTCGACGCCGACCCCGACGAGTTCACCGAGGACGAGTGGGGCCAGGCGATCGAGCGGCTGCAGCCAGGTCGTGGCGAGCGGACAGGTCCGGTCCTTCACGGGCAACGAGTACATCCAGGACCTCGCGGCCGGCAACATCGTGGCGTGCGAGGCGTGGTCGGGTGACGTCATCCAGGCGCAGTTCGACAACCCGGACATCAAGTTCGTCACGCCCGAGGAGGGGCTCTCCCTCTGGGCCGACAACATGATGGTGCCCAACCTCGCGACCCACCAGGCGAACGCCGAGAAGTGGATCGACTACTACTACGAGCCCGAGGTCGCGGCGAAGCTGGCCGCCTGGGTCAACTACATCTGTCCGGTCGAGGGTGCGAAGGCCGAGATGGAGAAGATCGACCCGTCCCTGGTCGACAACAAGCTGATCTTCCCCGACAACGAAGATCTCGCCACCGCGTTCGACTTCATGCCCCTGTCCGACGCGCAGTCCCAGCAGTACGAAGGAGAGTTCAACGATGTCATCGCCGGCTGACCTCACTGTGCAGTCACCCTCGAGCGACGACTCGTTCGACGGGTTGCGACTGCGCAACGTCACCAAGTCCTTCGGTTCGTTCACCGCCGTGAACGACCTCGACCTCGACGTACCGCGGGGTGCGTTCTTCGCCCTGCTCGGCCCGTCGGGCTGCGGCAAGACCACCACGCTGCGGATGGTCGCCGGCCTGGAGACGCCGACCCAGGGGTCGATCACGCTGGCCGGGCAGGACATCACGTACGCCAAGCCCTACCGGCGTCCGGTCAACACGGTCTTCCAGAGCTACGCGCTCTTCCCGCACCTCGACATCCACGAGAACGTCGCCTTCGGTCTCAAGCGCCGCAAGGTCAAGGACGTCGACGACCAGGTGCGCCAGATGCTCGACCTCGTCGAGCTCGACTCGCAGGCCCGCAAGAAGCCGGCCCAGCTCTCCGGCGGCCAGCAGCAGCGGGTCGCGCTGGCCCGGGCGCTGATCAACCAGCCCGAGGTCCTGCTGCTCGACGAGCCGCTGGGCGCGCTCGACCTCAAGCTGCGCCGCGCGATGCAGATCGAGCTCAAGCGGATCCAGACCGAGGTCGGGCTGACCTTCATCCACGTCACCCACGACCAGGAGGAGGCCATGACGATGGCCGACACGGTCGCGGTGATGAACGCGGGCGTGATCGAGCAGATGGGCGCCCCGGAGGAGCTGTACGAGAACCCGCGCACGACGTTCGTCGCCAACTTCCTCGGCCAGTCCAACCTGATCGTGGGTCAGATCAAGAGTCGCAGCTCGGACTTCGTCACGGTCGACATGCACGGCATCGACGTCTCGGTGCCGGCAGCGCGTGCACACGTCGAGGGCGACAAGGCCTGGATCGGCATCCGACCCGAGAAGGTCCTGATCGGCGATCCGGGGGAGGAGCTGGACGCCCCGGGCAACTCGATCCCGGGCGGCGTCGTGACCGACGTCAGCTTCAACGGGGTGAGCACGCAGTACCTCGTGCGGATGCCGTGGGGCCAGGAGCTGCAGGTGTTCCAGCAGAACACCGGGCATCGCCGGCTCTACCGCAGCGGTGAGTCCGTCGAGCTGTCCTGGCGACCCGACTACGCGTTCCTGCTCGACCACAGCCAGGACGCGCGCGCCGGGCAGGAGGACGACGACTGATGGCGAGCACGGCTGGAGCAGCCCCGGTCACCACGGCCCCGGCTTCCGACGAGTCGAGCCGTCGCCGCGGCCTCATCGGCTACCTGCTGCTGGTCCCCGGCGTCGTCTGGCTCGCCCTCTTCTTCGTCATCCCGTTCTACTCGCTCGTCGCCGCCAGCCTGTTCGACCCGAGCGGGTCGGTGGTCAGCGGCTACGAGATGACCTTCCACTTCCAGAACTACCCGGACGCGATCCGGGAGTACTGGGAGCCGTTGGTCCGCTCGCTCTGGTACGCCGGGCTGTCGACGTTGTTCTGCCTGATCCTCGGCTACGTGCTCGCGTACGCGATCGCGTTCAAGGCCGGCCGCTGGAAGAACCTGATGCTGGTGCTGGTGATCGCGCCGTTCTTCACCAGCTTCCTGATCCGCACGCTGTCGTGGAAGCTCATCCTGGCCGACGACGGCTTCGTGGTGAACGCCCTCCAGGCGGTGCACATCCTCGGCGCCGAGGGCCGGCTCCTCGCGACCCCCGTCGCCGTGATCGCCGGCATCACCTACAACTTCCTGCCGTTCATGGTGCTGCCGCTCTTCGCGAGCATCGACAAGATCGACCACCGCCTGATCGAGGCGTCCAGCGATCTCTACGCCAACCCGTTCGTCGGGTTCTGGAAGGTCACCTGGCCGCTCTCGCTGCCGGGGGTGGTCTCGGGGACCCTGCTCACGTTCATCCCGGCGGCCGGCGACTACATCAACGCCCAGCTGCTCGGCAGTCCGAACCAGCGGATGGTCGGCAACGTGATCCAGAACCTCTTCACCAACGCCAACGACTACCCGGCGGCCAGCGCGCTCTCGATGATCCTGATGATCCTGATCATCGCGATGGTGCTGTTCTACGTCCGCCGGGCCGGGACCGAGGAGCTGCTCTGATGCGGTGGCTGCGCAACAACCTGGTGCTCCTCCTCGGCATCGCGGTGCTGATCTACACGTTCATCCCGATCTTCGTGGTCGTGCTGATGAGCTTCAACGACCCCTCCAGCCGGCTCATCTACCGCTTCGACGGGTTCACCCTCGACAACTGGCTGCACCCCTGTGCTCCGGAGGGCATGTGCAGCTCCCTCGGCACCAGCATCGAGATCGCCCTGGTCGCCACGATCGGGTCGACCATCCTCGGCACGCTGATGGCCTTCGCGCTGGTGCGGCACGACTTCGCGGGCCGGTCGTCGATGAACCTGCTGATCTTCCTGCCGATGGCCACGCCCGAGATCGTGATGGGCTCCTCGCTGCTGGCGCTCTTCGTGGCTGCCGGGTTCGCGGGTCAGCTGGGCTTCTGGACGATCCTGATCGCGCACATCATGTTCTGCATCTCGTTCGTCGTGGTCACCGTGAGATCTCGGTTGGCGGGCATGGACGACAACCTCGAGCAGGCGGCGATGGACCTCTACGCGACGCCCAGACAGACGTTCTGGCGGGTCACCTTCCCGCTGGTCTTCCCGGGCATCCTGGGCGCCGCACTGCTGAGCTTCTCGCTGTCCTTCGACGACTTCATCATCACCAACCTCAACGCCGGCAACACGACGACCTTCCCCATGTACGTCTGGGGCGTCGCCCAGCGCGGCATCCCGATGCAGGTGAACGTCGTCGGCACGGTGATGTTCATGATCTCGGTGCTGATCGTGGTCGGCGGCGAGGTCAACACCCGCCGCCGCGCCCGCGCGCTGGTCTAGGAGCCGAGTCGGCGCTTGTTTGCAGCCGAGTCGGCGCCAGTTTCAGTTAGGTGAAGGTCCGCGGGAGTCCGTAGCGCGCCCGTGCAGCGTCGTACGCCGCACGTAATCGCGGCTCCGCGGCCTGCTGAAGTCCGAAGACATGTCCCTTGCGGAAGACCTCGATCGCCCACGCGCGTTCGCTCTCGAGCCACAGTCGGCGCTCCTCGTCGTACTGCCACCGATCCTCCCCGTGCCATTGCTCACCCTCGTACTCGGCGGCGAGCAACAACTCCTCGAGCCCCAGATCGAGCCGGTAGACCTCACGGCCGTCCACCCGAACGGGAATCTGGGTCTGCGGTCGCGGCAGCCCCGCTCCGTGCCACCGTCGACGCAGCGCCGTCTCGCCGAACGATTCCGACCCTGGATCCGCGAGCGGCGCGAGGGCCCGGAGCTCCACGACGCCGCGTTGACGATTGAATCGAGGGACCTCCCGGAGCAGCTGATCGTGGCTGAAGGCCCCGAGTCTGAGCATCGTGTCCATGCCATGCAGCTTCAGGTCGGACGTCGGCTGGAGGCGCCCCAGGTCCAGTGCTGTGCGCAGGGGTGTGGTGACGGTCAGGCCACCGACCGTCATCAGGTCCCGGCCCCGGATCGCCCGCTCCCCGCTGGCGACCAGCTTGTTCCGAAGGCGGCCGCAGTCGCTCGGGCGGAAGCACGAGAGTGCGGGTACGTCGAGGTGCTCGTTGGGCGCAAGCGCGCGGTCGCCCGCGTGGAGCCACGCAGCAGTCCGGTCGCAGATGAACGCATCGTCGGGCAGGACCAGGCCGAGCGCCTGGCAGCGCACCTCGATGCTGTCGGGGATGGCCGCAGGCACGTAGACGTCGCGCACCGGATGGCGGAGTGCGCCCGCCTGGACGAGCCGGAAGAGCGTCGGCGCGTCCAGGCCGAGGTCCCGTGCCGCTGCAGTAGTGAAGGGGTGCCCAGGAAGGTCGGGAGTGTCCATGCCGCGACACCTGCCCGCCGGGTGCGCGCCTCAGCACCGCCCCGGGACTTCTGTGGATAACCCTCCTCGGGCTGAAAACTAGCGCCGACTCGGCTGCAAACTGGCGCCGACTCGGCTACAGGAGGGTGGCGGCTTTGTCGAGGACGGTGCGGAGGATGTGTTCGATCTCGTCGAAGTGGGTCTGGTCGCAGATGAGTGGGGGTGAGAGTTGGATGACGGGGTCGCCGCGGTCGTCGGCGCGGCAGTAGAGGCCTTCGTCGTAGAGGGCTTTGGAGAGGAAGCCGCGTAGGAGCTTCTCGGATTCGTCTTCGTTGAAGGTGGCTTTGGTGTCTTTGTCCTTGACGAGTTCGATGCCGTAGAAGTAGCCGTCGCCGCGGACGTCGCCGACGATGGGCAGGTCGAGGAGCCGCTCCAGGGTGGTGCGGAAGGCGTCTTGGTTGTCTTGGACGTGTTCGAGGATGTGTTCGTTCTCGAAGATGTCGAGGTTGGCCATGGCGACGGCGGTGGAGACGGGGTGGCCGCCGAAGGTGAAGCCGTGGGCGAAGGACTCCGCGCCGTGCAGGAAGGGCTCCATGAGGCGGTCGGTGGCGATCATCGCGCCGAGGGGGGAGTAGCCGGAGGTGATGCCCTTGGCGCAGGTGATGATGTCGGGTTGGTAGCCGTAGCGCTCGGCGCCGAACATGGTGCCGAGGCGGCCGAACGCGCAGATGACCTCGTCCGAGACCAGCAGCACCTCGTAGGCGTCGCAGATCTCGCGGACCCGTTGCGAAGTAGCCGGGCGGGGGTGGGAAGCAGCCGCCGGCGTTCTGGACGGGCTCGAGGAAGACCGCGGCGACGGTGTCGGGTCCTTCGTTCTCGATCTGGACGGCGATCTGGTCGGCGGCCCAGCGGCCGAAGGCTTCGGGGTCGGTGCCGTCGAGGAGTCCGCCGGTGGTCTCCTCAGCGCGGTAGATGTTGGTGTTGGGGACCCGGAAGGTGGAGGGGACCAGGGGTTCGAACTGCTGCTTGAGGGGCGGGAGGCCGGTGATGGACAGGGCGCCCTGGGTGGTGCCGTGGTAGGCGATGGAGCGGGACAGCACCTTGTGCTTCATGGGTTTGCCGGTGAGCTTGAAGTAGTTCTTGGCGAGCTTCCAGGCCGACTCGACGGCCTCGCCGCCGCCGGTGGTGAAGAAGACCCGGTTGAGGTCGCCGGGGGCATAGCCCGCGATCCGCTCGGCGAGCAGGATCGCGTTGGGGTGCGCGTAGGACCACAGCGGGTGGAAGGCCAGCTCACGTGCTTGGGCGGCGGCGGCGTCGGCCAGCTCGGTGCGCCCGTGGCCCAGTTGGGAGACGAAGAGCCCGCCGAGGCCGTCGAGGTAGCGCTTGCCCTGGGCGTCGTAGATGTAGGCGCCCTCGCCGCGCACGATGATCGGCACGTCGGCGGTCTCGTAGGTCGAGTGCCGCGTGAAGTGCATCCACAGGTGGTCCTTCGCGGCGCGCTGCAGGTGGTCGTAGTCGGCGGTGCTCATACCTCCATGGTGCGCGGTTGACGGCAAGAGAAGCAAGTGAATCCGTCGCTAGGGCGTGTGATTTCTCCGGAATCCGTTGTAGAAATGGGTGCATGACTCGGTACGGCCCGCAGTTCGGCCCAGACATCACCTTCCTCGGCGTGGACCGCGTCGATCTCGACGACGCCACGGCACTGGCCGCGGCCGACGTGGTGGTCGTCGGCGCCCCGTTCGACGGTGGTACGTCGCACCGCCCCGGCACCCGGTTCGGGCCGATGGCCATCAGGCAGACCGACTACCTGCCGCACGACGGCTCCCGCCCGCACCTCGCGCTGCGCGTCGATGCGCTCCAGGACGTGCGGGTCGTCGATGCCGGCGACGTCGAGATGCCGCCGGGTGAGATCGAGCGCTCCCTGCACGCGCTCGAGGACGCGGTGTACGCCGTGGCCAGCGCTGGCGCGATCCCGCTGGTCCTGGGAGGCGACCACTCGATCGCGCTGCCTGATGCCACCGGGGTCGCCCGCCACCACGGCTACGGCAAGGTGTCGATGATCCACTTCGACGCGCACGCCGACACCGGTGACATCGAGTTCGGCTCGCTCTACGGCCACGGCCAGCCGATGCGCCGGCTGATCGAGTCGGGCGCGCTGCGGGGCGACCGGTTCCTGCAGATGGGGCTGCGCGGCTACTGGCCCGGCCCGGAGACGCTCGGCTGGATGGCAGAGCAGCGGATGCGGTCCTACGAGATGACCGAGATCGGCAAGCGCGGCCTCGAGGAGTGCCTGGACGAGGCCTTCGAGATCGCCCTCGACGAGTGCGACGCCGTCTTCCTGTCGGTCGACATCGACGTGTGCGACCCCGGCCACGCGCCGGGCACCGGCACCCCCGAGCCGGGCGGGCTGTCGTCGCGCCAGCTGCTCGACGCCGTACGCCGGATCTGCCTCGAGCTCCCCGTCGCGGGCATCGACGTGGTCGAGGTGTCGCCGCCGTACGACCACGCGGAGATCACCGCGTTCCTCGCCAACCGGGTCTGCCTCGAGGCGCTCTCGGGCCTGGCGGCCCGCAAGCACGGGATCAGCCACGACCCTGCGGGCCCGCTGCTGGAAGGCCGCTGATGGCCACGCTCTTCACCAACGGCGCTCTCTTCGACGGGCACCGGTACGTCGGGGCTGGGGAGGTGCTGGTCGACGCTGGGCGGATCGTGTCCGTCACCGGTGGTTTCGAGACAGGACTTCGTCCTTCCTCAACCACCGACGTCGTGGACCTGCAGGGTGGGTTGCTGAGCCCCGGCTTCGTGGATGCCCATGTGCACGCGGTGCAGGGCGGCCTCGAGCGCACCAGGTGCGACCTCACCGAGGGCGACACCCGCGACGACTACCTCCGCATCATCAAGGAGTACGCCGCCGCGCACCCGGACCGGCCCTGGATCCTCGGCGGCGGCTGGGCGATGTCCGCCTTCCCCGGCGGGACGCCCACGGCGGCCGACCTGGACTCGGTCGTGCCCGACCGGCCGGTCTTCCTGCCCAACCGCGACCACCACGGCGCCTGGGTCAACAGCCGGGCGCTGGAGCTCGCCGGGATCCGCCGCGACACCCCCGACCCGGCCGACGGCCGCTTCGAGCGCGACGCCGACGGCCACCCGACCGGCACCCTGCACGAGGGCGCCATGCACGCCGTCGCCCGCCTCACCCCGCAGACGACCGACGACGAGTACTACGCCGCGCTCCTCGAGGGCCAGCGCTACCTCCACTCGTACGGCGTGACCGGGTGGCAGGACGCCATCGTCGGGGCGTACGCCGGCATGGACGACCCCGGTCCGACGTACCTCCGCGCCGCGCGCGAGGGTGACCTCTCCGCCCACGTGGTCGGCGCGCTCTGGTGGGACCGCAGCCGCGGCGAGGAGCAGATCGCCGACCTCGTCGCGCGGCGCGAGCAGTACACCCACGGCCAGTTCCGCGCGACCAGCGTGAAGGTGATGCAGGACGGCGTCGCCGAGAACTTCACGGCCGCGCTCGTCGAGCCCTACCTGGACCGCTGCGGCCACGCGACCACCAACACCGGGCACTCGTTCGTCGACCCGCAGGCGCTGCGCGAGTACGTGCGCCTGCTGGACGCCGTCGGCTTCCAGGTGCACGTGCACGCGATCGGTGACCGCGGTGCCCGCGAGGCGCTGGACGCGTTCGAAGGCACCGACCCCGAGCGCCGGCACCACATCGCCCACCTCCAGCTCGTGGACCCCGACGACGTACGCCGCTTCGGCGAGCTCGGCGTCGCGGCCAACCTGCAGATGCTGTGGGCCTGCCTCGACGAGCAGATGGTCGAGCTGACGCTGCCCTTCCTCGGGCCGGAGCGCACCACCTGGCAGTACCCGTTCGGCGACCTCGAGCGCGCCGGCGCCCGTCTGGTCGCCGGCAGCGACTGGCCCGTCAGCACCCCCAACCCGATGGAGGCGATCCACGTCGCCGTCAACCGCACGGCGTACGGCGAGAGCGGGCCGGTCGGCCACGAGCGCTTCCTGCCGGAGCAGGCGATCGCGCTGGAGTCGGCGTTCGCGGCGTACACCTCCGGCTCGGCGTGGATCAACCACCGCGGCCCCGAAGATGTGCGGAGTGCGGGCGTGCTGCGGCCGGGTGCGGCGGCCGACCTCGTCGTGCTCGACCGAGACCCGTTCGCCGGGTCCGCGGACGACATCGGCGGCACCGGGGTCGTGTCGACCTGGATCGACGGGACGGCCGTCTACCGCCAGACGTAGAACGTCAGCAGGTTGCCGTCGAGGTCGACGACGTGGAACTCCCGGCTGCCGTAGTCGGTGTCCTCCGCGCCGCCCCTGCTCACCCCGTGCAGCGCCCCGGCGGCCTCCATCTCGGCGTACAGCTCGTCGATGCCCTCGACCTCGATCCGGCAGCTGGCGGTGCCGGCGAGGAAGGACTCGGCGCCGCTGACGACGGGCTGTGCGGACAGGCTGTGCCGGCCGCGCCACGACAGGTCGGAGGCCTCCCACAGATGGATCCGCGCGTCGTCGCGCCGCAGCACGCTGAAGTGGCCGTCGGTGTGCGCGAGGTCGAAGCCGAGACGGTCGACGTAGTAGGCCGTCGCCGTCGGGACGTCGCGCACCGGCAAGGCCGGAATGGTCGTACCCAGATGCATGAGGCCCTCGATTCAACGAAATCCGCATTCGGGAGCCTCAGACCCTACAGATTCCGTTGTCAGATCACTAGGCTCGCGATCATGGCCGATCAGACCTTTACGAACGTCATCAACGGAGAGCTCGTCGCGAGCGTGTCGGGGGAGACGTACGACGTCATCGACCCGACCACGGGAGAGGTGTACGCGCAGGCGCCGAAGTCGAGTGACGAGGACATCGACCGGGCGTACGCCGCGGCCGACGCCGCCTTCGAGGGCTGGGGCTATGCGACCCCGCAGGACCGCTCCAACGCGCTGCTGAAGCTCGCGACCGCGATCGAGGAGCGGGTCGAGGAGATCAACGCCGTCGAGTGCAAGGACACCGGCAAGCCGATCCAGCTCACGATGGACGAGGAGATGCCCTACGCCTCGGACCACTTCAAGTTCTTCGCCGGCGCCGCGCGCATGCTGGAGGGCAAGTCGGCGGGGGAGTACATGGCCGACCACACCTCGTGGGTCCGCCGCGAGCCGATCGGCGTCGTCGGCCAGGTGACGCCCTGGAACTACCCGCTGCTGATGATGATCTGGAAGATCGCGCCCGCGCTGGCGGCCGGCAACACCGTCGTGCTCAAGCCGAGCGACACCACGCCGGCGAGCTCGACGCTGCTGGCCGAGATCGCCCAGGAGTTCCTCCCGCCGGGCGTGCTCAACGTGGTCTGCGGCGACCGTGAGACCGGCCGCGCACTGGTCTCCCACAAGACGCCGCAGATGGTCGCGATCACCGGATCCGTGCGTGCCGGCATGCAGGTCGCCGAGGCGGCGTCCCACGACCTCAAGCGGGTGCACCTCGAGCTCGGCGGCAAGGCTCCGTGCATCGTGTTCGACGACGCCGACATCGCCAAGGCTGCCGAGGGCATCGCCGGCGCGGGCCTCTTCAACGCGGGCCAGGACTGCACGGCGGCCACCCGCGTGCTGGTGCAGGCCGGCATCCACGACGAGTTCGTCGCGGCGCTGGCCGAGGCCGCGAAGGGGATGCCGACCGGCATGCCCGACGACGAGGCGACCTACTACGGCCCGCTCAACAACGCCAACCAGCTCGCCCACGTCACCGGCATGGTCGAGCGGCTGCCCGACCATGCGAGCATCCAGACGGGTGGCGCACGCAAGGGCGACAAGGGCTACTTCTACGAGCCCACCGTGCTCTCCGGTCTGCAGCAGCAGGACGAGCAGATCCAGACCGAGATCTTCGGCCCCGTGATGACCGTCCAGAAGTTCACCGACGAGGCGCAGGCACTGACGTGGGCCAACGACGTCCAGTACGCGCTCTCCTCCAGCGTCTGGACCAAGGACCACGCCCGGGCGCTGCGGATGTCGCGCCGCCTCGACTTCGGTGCCGTCTGGATCAACACCCACATCCCGTTCGTCTCCGAGATGCCGCACGGCGGCTTCAAGCACTCCGGCTACGGCAAGGACCTCTCCGGCTACGGCTTCGAGGACTACACCCGCATCAAGCATGTGATGAGCTACATCGGTGAGTGACGCGATGCGCATCCTGTTGGTCGGCGCTGGGGGCGTCGGCGGCGCATTCGCCGCGATCGCTCGCACGTCGTGACTTCTTCGAGGCCATCGTGGTCGCCGACTACGACGTCGCCAAGGCCGAGAAGGCGGCGGCGCAGGACGAGAGGTACGCCGCGGCGCAGATCGACGCGTCGTCCGCGGAGTCGGTGGCGGCGCTGTGCCGCGAGCACCGGATCACCCACGTGATGAACGCGGTCGACCCGGTCTTCAACATGTCGATCTTCGACGGCGCGGCCGCGGCGGGCGCCGACTACCTCGACATGGCGATGTCGCTGTCGCACCCGCACCCGGAGGCGCCGTACGAGCAGACGGGGGTGAAGCTCGGCGACGAGCAGTTCGCGGTCGCAGACGAGTGGGAGTCGGCAGGACGTCTCGCCCTGGTCGGCATCGGCGTCGAGCCGGGGCTCTCCGACGTCTTCGCGCGGTACGCCGCCGACCACCTCTTCAGCGAGATCGACGAGCTGGGCACCCGCGACGGCGCCAACCTCGTGGTCACCGACGACGACGGCAACGAGATCTTCGCGCCGTCGTTCTCGATGTGGACCACGATCGAGGAGTGCCTCAACCCGCCGGTGATCTGGGAGAAGGAGCGGGGCTGGTTCACGACCCCGCCGTTCTCCGAGCCGGAGGTCTTCGACTTCCCGGAGGGCATCGGGCCGGTCGAGTGCGTCAACGTGGAGCACGAGGAGGTGCTCCTGATGCCGCGCTGGGTCGACTGCAAGCGGGCGACCTTCAAGTACGGCCTCGGCGACGAGTTCATCAACATCCTCAAGGTGCTGCACACCCTCGGCCTCGACAGCACCGAGAAGGTGCGCGTGAAAGGCGTCGAGGTCAGCCCGCGCGACGTGGTCGCGGCCGTGCTGCCGGACCCGGCCACCGTCGGCCCGCGGATGAAGGGCAAGACCTGCGCAGGCCTCTGGGTGACCGGCAAGGGCCAGGACGGCCAGCCCAGGTCGACGTACCTCTATCACGTGGTCGACAACGAGTGGACGATGCGCGAGTACGGCCACCAGTGCGTCGTGTGGCAGACGGCGATCAACCCGGTCGTCGCCCTGGAGCTGCTCGCGCGCGGCACCTGGAGCGGTGCCGGCGTGCTCGGCCCCGAGGCGTTCGACGCGGTGCCGTTCCTGGACCTGCTCACCGAGTACGGCAGCCCGTGGGGGATGAAGGAGGTCTAAGGTCCACGTCCTCCGGGCCGATGGGTGAGTGTGCGCTTCTCACCACTGCCGGTCGGTGGGCGGTGGCCTGCCTGGCTGCCGCGGGGTGGTTCGCTGCCCGAGGACGCCTGGCAGACGCGTCACCGGGCCGTGATGGTGCTGTTGTGGGCACACGTGGTCGCGATCCCGCTGTACGCCGTCTACCGCGGCAACTCGATCGGCCACGCCTGGGTGGAGATGTCGCCCGTGCTGATGGCCGCGATGCTCGCGGGCTTCGGACTGCTGGGCCGCGGCCTGTCCGCCGCGATCGCGGCCGCCGGCCTGATGGTCTGCTCGGGCGTCATCGTGCACCTGTCCGACGGGATGATCGAGGCGCACTTCCACTTCTTCGTGATGATCCCGGTGATCGCGCTCTACGAGGCCTGGGCGCCGTTCGCCCTCGCCGTCGCCTACGTGCTGATCCACCACGGCGTCATGGGCACGCTCAACCCACGGGCCGTGTACGACAATCCGAAGGCCTGGGAACACCCCTGGCTCTTCGCCGGGGTGCACGCGGCGTTCTTCGCCTTCGCCTGCACCGCCTGTCTCGTCAACTGGTGGCTGCACGAGCGCGCTCGCCTCGCCGCGCAGACGCAGACGCGGCTGCTGAGCACCATCGTCGAGTCTCTCCGAGACGGCCTGGTGGTCCTCGACTCGGAGGGCAGGATCCTGCTCCGCAACCCCGCCGGTGTCTCGCTGATGGGCGGGGTGGAGCCGGACGCCGAGACCGTGGGGCCGGCGGAGAACTACGGCCTGTTCCATCCCGACGGCGCGCCGGTGGTGGGGGACGAGCAGCTGCACCTGCGGGCTCTGGCCGGGCACCGGGTGCACGACGTCGACCTGGTGGTCCGCAACGCCGGAGTGCCCGAGGGCAGGGTGCTCAACTTCTCGGCCACCGCGCTTCCGCCCGGAGCCGGCGACGGGGTCCGTGACGTCGTGGTGGTCTTCCGGGACGTCACCGAGCGCCACCGGACGGAGCAGGCGCTGGCCGACGCGCTGGCCACCGAGCAGCGCGCCGTCGAGCGCCTGCGCGAGCTCGAGCGGGTCAAGTCCGACTTCGTCTCGACGGTCAGTCATGAGCTGCGGACGCCGATCACCAGCATCGTCGGCTACCTCGAGGTGCTGGCGGACGGCGCTGTCGGTGACCTCGACCGCGCCCAGCTCGAGCTCGTCGGGCGAGTCGAGCGCAACAGCCAGCGCCTGCTGGGTCTGGTCGAGGACCTCCTCCGGCTCTCCCAGATCGAGTCGGCGACCCTGAGCATCGACGTCGCGTCGACAGACCTGCGCGACGTCGTCTCTGCGGCGTACGACGCCGTCGCCTGGCTGCTCGACCCGCGGTCGTTGGACCTGGCCGTCGACGTCCCCGACCGTCCCGTCCTGCTCGAGGGGGACCGGGCCGAGCTGGAGCGGATGCTGGTCAACCTGCTCAGCAACGCGGTGAAGTTCACCCCGGACGGCGGCCGGATCGAGCTGCGGCTGGAGGCAGACGACCACGCGGCGACGCTGGTCGTCACGGACACCGGCATGGGCATCCCCGAGTCCGAGCAGGGCCAGCTGTTCACCCGCTTCTTCCGGTCCACCACCGCCATCGAGCGGGCGATCCAGGGGACCGGACTCGGGCTCACCATCGTGCAGGCCATCGTGGCTCTCCACGGCGGCTCCATCGCGGTCGAGTCGAGCGTCGATCTCGGGACCACGGTCGAGGTGCGCCTGCCGCGGCGCGTCTACCCGGCGGCTGTCGTCGCCTGACCGCCGGCGCCCGATGAGGGCGATGTAACGCAAACGGCGCCCTCGACGCTGTCAGGGGTGAGACGTCCAACCATCCCCAGGAGGCAGCCGCATGCGCGGTCATCGTTCGCTTGCCGGCTCCATCGCCGCGGCGCTCCTCTTCAGCTCTCTCGGCGTGCTCGGGGCCGCCGGGCCCGCGGTCGCCAGTGCGACCGTCGCCCCGGCCGCGACATCGATCTCGATCCGGTCGTTGAAGCCGACGATCCAGCCGTCGGAGACCGTCACCATCGCGGGCAACATGGCGGTGACCGGCGGCTCCGCCGAGGGCCGCGCGGTCGCCCTCGAGGCGCGGAGCGCCGGCGAGGCCGTCTTCACCCCGATCGGGACCGTCACCGCCGACGCGAAGGGCGGCCTGACCCTGGTCGTCCGGCCCGAGCTCACCACGCACTACCGCTGGCACTACGCGGGGGCGGCCGATGCACGGCCGCGGTTCAGCGGGGAGGCGGTGGTCCGGGTGCGGACGGGGGAGCACCCGGTCCGCCGTACCCCGACCACGCTCTCGATCCGGGCCATCAAGCCGATGGTGGCGCCGGGTGCCAAGACCATCGTCCGCGGCACCCTCCGCACCGCGAAGTCTGGTCTGCGGGGTCGGTACGTCGTCCTCCTGGCTCGTACGGCGACCTCCAACGGATGGCAGTTCCGTGCCGGCCAGCGCACCATGCGGCTGGGCCAGGCGATCTTCACCGTGCGGCCCCGCACCGACACCACCTACCGCCTCGCGTTCGCGGGCACCAAGAACTTCCAGCCCTCCCGGAGCGGGACCGTCAGCGTCGGGGTGCGGCCGGCGGTCACCATCGCGGCCGACCCGCCCAGCGTCGACCCCGGCTCGCGCACGGTGGTCAGCGGCACGGTGATCCGGAGCGGCAGCGCGGTCGCCGGCGCGACCGTGGACCTGCTCGCCAAGCCGGTCGGCTCGAAGACCGCATGGGCCGTGGTGGGGACCGGCTCCACCGCCGCCGACGGATCGGTCAGCATCGTCGTCACGCCGACGGCCGACACTCGCTACCGGCTGCGCGTCAACCCCGCCGCGGGCCTGCCTGCCGGTTGGAGCCGGGTGATCGAGATCGACGTGCTCCCGGCGAGCTCGCTGTCGATCCGCGGCGAGGACGGCGCGGCTGGGTTTGCGATCAGCGGTCAGCTCCGGGCCCAGGGCAACCCGGTCAGCGACGAGGTGGTCACGCTCCAGACCTACGACCCGGCGACGAGGACCTGGAGCGACATCGCCACCGCCCGCACCAGCAGCTCCGGCGTGGCGCAGTTCATCCGACCGAGTGCACCCGGCACCGACTACCGTCTCCAGTACGTCGGGAAGCGGTTCGCGACCAGCACCAGCGCAACTCTGACCGATTGAGGACGAGTTGACGACCGCGAGTCTCGGAGGTGTGACGCTGGACGCCACGAACGGTGGACGCCTGCCGCGCAGGCTCGGGACGGTGCCGTCCCGAGCCGATCTGCACGCTCCCACCGCCGCGGACGTCCGCGACCAGGAAGCCGCCGACGAGCTCGAGATCGCCCTGGTGGCGGCGTGCGCCGGGGACGAGGCAGGCTTCGCGACGTTGTGGCGCGACCTGCACCCGCGCCTGCTGCGGTACCTGAAGGCGCGCGGCGACGACGCGGCGGAGGACCTGGCTGCTGAGACCTGGATGCACGTGGTGCGTGGCCTGCCGACGTTCGAGGGTCAGTTCGCCGACTTCCGGGCCTGGATCTTCACGATCGCGCGGCACCGGGCCATCGACCAGGGCCGGGCTCGGTCACGCGGCCTGACGACGGTCTCGGTCGCCGACCCGGTGGAGGTCAGCGGCCACGTGCCGACGGCACCGAGCGCCGAGCAGGAGGCGGCCGCCAACGATGCGACGGCCGAAGCACTGCGACTGGTCGCGACGCTGCCTCCGACCCAGGCCGAGATGGTGGCCCTGAGGGTGGTGGCCGGCCTCGACGTCGCCGATGTCGCAGAGCTGATGGACAAGAGACCCGGAGCGGTCCGAGTGGGAGTGCACAGAGCGTTGAAGACACTGGCCCGAACGACCGGGCCCGACCTGAAGGTGGTGAGTCATGACGAGTGAAGAGTTCGACGAGCAGGCGCTGATCGACGCGCTCACTGCGCCGGGCTCGCCGGTGGAGCTCGGCGACGAGCAGCGCTACCGCGAGATGTTCCGGACGGCCCAGGCCACGACGCCCGTCGTCGCGGCCACGCCCAGCCTGGTCGGGCACCGCGCCGTACGACGTCTGGGTGCGGGTGCGTCCCTGGCCGTGGTGGTCGCGTTGGCGACCGGCGGCGTCGCGGCGGCGTACTCGAGCAACCTCCCGGACCCGGTCCAGCGCGCGGTCCACTCGGTGCTGTCACCGATCGGGGTCCCACCGGCCGAGTCGCAACGTCGCGTGGAGGAGGCCCGCAAGGAGCCGACGCCCGAGCCGACGCCCGAGCCTCCGCCGCCCACGCCGACCCACCCGGTCGCCACGCCGTCCGAGAAGCCCTCGGCCAACCGTCACCGTCGGAGTCACCGTCACCGTCGGAGTCGGTGGAGCCGACACCGACGACCGACCCGTCGCCGTCCGAGAGCCCGACGCCGTCAGAGAGCCCGACCGACGTCCCGTCGAGCTCGGCCCCCACGGACCCGACGTCCTCGCCGTCCCCTAGCGGGACGCCGGATCCGACCACGCCGGTGGTCCCCGAGCCGTCAGCCGTCAACATCTCCTCGGCCGGTGCCGGCAGCAAGGTCGCGGCCGGCGGCACGGCGGTCGTCACGGGCAAGGCGACCGCTGCGGACGGGACGCCCGTCCCCGACGTCCAGGTCTATCTCCAGGAGCGCACCTCCAGCGGGTGGCAGCGGGTCGCGACCGGTCGGACGGCGGCCGACGGGTCGGTCGCGTTGGTGACCCGACCGGTGCAGAGCTCGATCCAGGTCCGGCTCAAGACCGCCAAGCTGGCCAGCGCTGCCCGACAGCTCACGGTGCAGCCGACGCTGTCCGCGAGCGCGCGGACGGTCGACCGGTTGTCGACCGTGTCCGGGACGGTCGTGGGTGGTCAGCGGCGGAGACCACGTCTACCTGCAGACCACGCGCAACGGGCAGGTCGTCTTCGAGGGTCAGGTCACGCTCGGGGCAGGCGGTGGGGTCAGGTTCGACATCGCGGCGCCGCAGCTCGACCGTTGGTACGTCGTCCAGCTGCCGGCCACCAGCGCCCACGCGGCCGCCCAGGTGCGAGTCCTGATCAAGGCGCAGGCCGCTGATTCCTGAGGGCGCGGCAGGCCGTCCGCATGACAGTCACGAACTCGCTGACCAGTACGACCTGCCGCCGATGGACCTCGGCGCCGTACGACGCGCCGTCAGCGTGCCGGCCGCCGTCCCGGTGGACCTTCTAGAAGAGGGGCACCGTCGAGACGGACGGCCAGTGGACCGTCGCCACAGCTGACCGCACGGCCTCCTGGCGCGTCTGCATCGGCGGACGTACGACGATCACGGCCGAACCACCGCGGATCCGGACCCGCACCTCCCGCACCCGGTCGCGCGGAGTGCCGACCGGCACGGTGAACGTGAGGTCGGCGCTCCGGGAGCCGGCGGCGACGACCGTCCGAGCCGGACCCAGCCGGCTGTGGGCGACGACCTCGACGTCGCGATCGGTCGCCCGGTCCAGCCGGACGCCGACGGCGGCCACCGTCGGCAGCAGCGGCGACGCCGTCACCGTCGCGTCGCCGAGTGCGACGACCGGGGCCGGGTCGTCGTCGACCACCCGCAGGTAGCGCGGCGCCCCTGCCTGGATCCCGCGGCCGTCGACGACGCCGTACGCCGCGCGCTCGGGGCGCTCGTCGGCCAGGTCCTGCTCCACCCGCAGCCACACCTGTGCCGAGGTGCGGCCGACACCGAACCGCACGACCTGCTGGGAGAGCCGGCCCGGTGCGGTCAGCCGGACCGACGTCGGTCGCGTGGTCGGACGGTCGAGATGCACGGTCAACCGGACCCGTTCACCCTCGGTGACCCGACGCTCGGCCGCCCGCACCGTCGCGATCGGCACCGGCGGGGTCGGTGCGCCGGTGGCGTCGAGATCAGCGAAGCAGAAGCCCCGGCGCCGGAGCTGCCGGATCTCGGTCGAGATGGCCCGCAGCGTCGCGGGGGAGTTGGTGACGCCGTCGTGCTGGAGCACGACGTTGGCGCGGTGCGGTCGGACGGCGCCGAGGACCCGCGCCTCGATCTGCGGAGTGCTCGCGCCCGCCCAGTCCCGCGGGTCGATGCTCCAGAGCACCGGCGCGTAGCCCATCCGCACCAGCACCTGCCGGACCCGCTCGTCCATGGCGCCGTACGGCGGGCGCGCCAGCGACGTCGGCACCACCCCGGCGTGCACCAGGGCGCGCCGGGTCGAGCGCAGCGACGCCCGGATCTGCGGACCGCTGAGCGTGGTGAGGTCGTCGTGCGCCCAGGTGTGGTTGCCGATCGCGAAGCCCGCCTCGTCGACCATCCGGACGATCTCGGGGTGCGCTTCGACGTGCTGGCCGATCATGAAGAACGTCGCCGGCACCCGCTCGCGCTGCAGCAGGCGCACCAGTGGGGGCGTGACCGTCGCCGACGGGCCGTCGTCGAAGGTCAGCGCGACGAGCCCGCGTGAGCACGCCACGACGCGCTCGCGATGACCGGGTGCGGCGACCGCCGGGGCGGCCGGCATCAGCGCAGCCAGCAGCAGCCCCACCACGAACACCCGACGCATCCACCCACCTCCGGAGACTGTGACGCCCAGACCGGGCTCCAGGTTGTCAGGTCGCATAAAGCAGGCGACGACTGTCCGTGGCGCGCCGTACCGTCGACCCCGATGTCCACGACTCTCGGCCCCGATCGGACGGTCACGTCCGCACGCCTCGACCCACCTGCCCCGGCCCGCACGGTCGACTGGCGCCGCCTGCGTACGCCGGTCGCGGTCTGCGCGCTCGTCGCGTGCGCGGTCGCCGCTGTCGGCACGTCGCTCGGCTCGCTGGTCGCCGGCCGGCTCGCCGAGGACGCGACGGACCGCCTGGTCGCCGTGCTCGCGGTCTGCGTGATCGGCGCGGCGCTGCTCGACACCGTCGCCCGCACCCTGTGGGCGGGGACGGTGGACCGCGCGGAGGGCCGGCTGCGCGCCGACCTGCTCGACGCCGCCATGCACCAGCCGCTCTCGGCGCTGACCGAGCAGGCCGTGGGGGAGGTGCTCGACCGGATCGACGACGACACCCACGAGGTCGGCACGCTGCTGCGGCAGAGCGGCTGGATGGCGATCCGCACCGTCTTCGCGGCCGGCCCGCTCTGGATCGTCGCGGGCGTGACCTGGTGGCCGGCGTTCTTCCTGTTCCCGGTGACCGGGCTGGCGGCGCTGGCCGTCGTCCGGCCGCTGCTGCCGGAGATCTCGACCCGCAAGGTCGTCGAGGAGGCCGCGTGGACCGACCACGCGGCCGCGCTGGAGGAGGGCATCGCCGGTCGCGACGACCTCCGCGCCAGCCTCGGCCAGGCCCACGTGCTGCGCCGGTGCACCGAGCTCGCAGCCCGGGTGCACGCCCTCTTCGACGCGGTCCTGCGGGTCGAGGCCACGGTCACCCGCCGGGCCGGGACGCTGCTGCACGCGGTGCTCGCCGGCACCGCGCTGGTCGGCGTCACCCTGGTCGTCAACGACCACCTCGACACCGCGTCCCTGGTCACGCTCTTCCTGGTCACCACGATGTTCGTCGGTCAGGTCGACCAGCTCGCGCGGCACCTGCCCGACCTCCAGGAGGGCTTCGGCGCGGTGCTGCGGCTGCGCGGGGTCCTCGGCGCCGAGCGCGAGCCGACCGACGGCGTGCCGGTCCCGGACGGTCCGCTCGACCTCCGGTTCTCCGACCTGCACTTCCGCTATCCCCATGGGCAGGGCGTCGGAGGGCCGGTTCGCGCTCCAGCACGTCGACCTGCACGTCCCGGCCGGCACCACCCTCGCGCTGGTCGGCCGCACCGGCTCCGGCAAGTCCACGCTGGCGTCGCTGCTCTCGCGTGCCGTCGAGCCCGAACGTGGCTCGATGTTCCTCGGCGGGGTCGACGTGCTCGACCTCGAGCTCCAGTCGCTGCGCTCCGCCGTCGGCGTGGTCACCCAGCGCACGGAGATCCTGGCCGGGACGCTGGCCGAGAACGTCGCGCTCTTCGAGGACGTCCCGCGCGCCCGGATCGAGGCCGCGGTCGTCGAGCTCGGCCTCGACGGCTGGGTCGCCGGGCTGTCCGACGGCCTCGACACCCTGCTCGGCCCCGGCGGCACCACGCTGTCGGCGGGGGAGGAGCAGCTGGTGGCGTTCGCCCGGCTGCTGGTGCGCGACGTCAGCGTCGTCGTGCTCGACGAGGCGACGGCCCGGATGGACCCGGTCACCGAGGCCAACGTGGTGCGTGCCGCCGACCGGCTGCTCTCGGGCCGCACCGGCCTCCTGGTGGCCCACCGGCTCTCGACCACCGAGCGCGCCGAGCAGGTCGCGGTCCTCGACGCCGGGCGGGTGGTGCAGCGCGGTCCGCGCGCGCAGCTGGCCTCGGAGCCCGGGCCGTTCCGGTCGCTGCTGGAGGCGTCGGACGACGACGACCGCAGGGCCGTCGCGGCGTCCGGGTCGACCCAGGTCGGCACCGCTCGACGGGTCGGTGCGCCGCCCGCGGAGCCGGTCCTCGAGCCGGTCCCGGGGCTGGCCCGGGCCACGACCTCCGCGCTCCTGATCGAGCCGCAGTGGGGCATGTTGAGCGTCGCGATCTTCCTGGCCTCGGCGGTCTGCGGCGCCTTCGGTGCCGTGACCGGCTGGATCTGGGGCCACCTGGTCGTCGCCCTGCAGCGCGGCGACAACCCGACCCTGCTGACGCTCGCGGTCGTGGTCTCCCTGCTGGCCTCGCCGCTCCTGCTCGCCGAGGCGATCCGGCTCTACCCGCGCTGGTGGATCGCGGTGATGCTGCGGGTCCGGACGGCGGTGCTCGCCGGACAGACGGAGCAGCACCGGCTGCGCCGCACGCCTCCCGGCGAGGTGGTCGCCCGCACGATGGACGCCGACCGGCTGGCGCGGTACGCCGACCGCTGGGTCGACTTCTGCAACGGCCTGGCGATCGCCGTGCTCACCGCGGTCCTGGCGCAGAGCCTGCTGGCCGGCGGTGTCCTGCTGGCCGTGATGGTGGCCTCGTCCCTGGCCTCGTCCCTCGGGCGCCCGGTCGCGGGCCGGTCAGCAGCCGCGTCGGCCGCGGCCCGCGCCCGCTTCGGCCGTTCGCTGGTCTCGGCGCTCGACTCGATCCGCACCGTGAAGCTGGCGGCGTCGACCCCGAGCGTGCACGCCCACCTCCGCGAGGTCGACGGCGGCCGCGTCGATGCGGCCGTGCGCGAGCACCGGGTGCAGGCACTGCTCGACGGCGTACCGATCGTGATGGTGCAGTGCGGCGTGGTCGCCGCCTGGGGCATCCTCGCCGCGGGCGGCTGGGGCCTGGCCACGGCCCTGCTGGTGGCCGGTGCGGTCAACGGCTTCGACTGGTTCGGCCGGGTGGCCGGCGCCGTCATCACGGAGGCTCCCGGCACCCGCGCGTGGATGCAGACCACCAGCCGGCTGGCCGGCGGCGGTGACCTGATGCACCTCCCGCAGGGGGTCGACCTGGTCCGCGGTGTGGCGCCGGCGCCCGGCGCCTGGTCCCCGGGACCCGCTGGGCACCCTGGAGCTGCGTGGCGTCTCCGCCATCCACGACGACGGGACGATCGGCGTCAGCGACGTCGACCTGACGGTTGGCTCCCAGGAGCTGGTGCTGCTCCTGGGCCAGGTCGGCTCGGGCAAGTCCAGCCTGCTCTCGGCGCTGGCCGGTCTGGTCTCCTCGACCGGCGAGATCCGGTGGAACGGCGCAGCCGGCCGGCGACCGTGAGACGTTCCTGCGCCCCGGCCGGATCGCCCACGTCGCCCAGGTGCCGCGGGTCCTGTCCGGCACCTTCACCGACAACGTCCGCCTCGACCACCCCGACCGGGTCGTGCTGCCGGCGCTCGAGAGCGCCCGGATGCTGCCCGACGTCGAGAGCGCAGGAGGCCCCGACTCCCTGGTCGGCCACCGCGGCGTCCGGCTCTCCGGCGGTCAGGTCCAGCGCCTCGCGCTGGCCCGCGGCCTCGCCTGCGACGCCGAGCTCCTCCTGGCCGACGACGTCTCGTCCGCCCTCGACGCCGCCACCGAGATCGAGCTCTGGTCGGCCCTCCGCGCCCGCGGGGCGACCGTCATCGGCGCCACCAGCAAGCGCGCCGCCCTCGCCCAGGCCGACCGCGTGGTCGTCCTCGTCGAGGGCCGGGTCGCGGCGGTCGGGCCGTGGGCGGAGCTCAGTCCGACGTGGGGACACCTCGCCGGATGACCGGAACCGACCGCGATGCTCTACTGTGGGTGTTGTTGAAGGGACGGCTCTGCAAGCCGTCCTCGCCGCACACGATGTTGCGGCTTGTATCTCGTACTCCTGGTTTTCGGTTCGCTGGACATCAGCACAGTTGGATGTCTTCAGCAGCTCGAGGGCACAACGCCCCCGGCACGTAACCAAGGGAAATGATCATGGCTTCTGGCACCGTCAAGTGGTTCAACGCTGAAAAGGGCTTCGGCTTCATCGCGCAGGATGGTGGCGGCGAGGACGTGTTCGTCCACTTCTCCGCCATCCAGTCGGGCGGCTACAAGTCCCTCGACGAGAACCAGAAGGTCGAGTTCGACCTCGCCCAGGGCCCCAAGGGCCCGCAGGCGGAGAACGTTCGCGTCTCCTGACCTCATGACGAAGGGCCCCGACCGCAGCTGCGGTCGGGGCCCTTCGTGCGTGTTCAGACCCCGGCTCTGCCGGTCGGCGGGTCGGTCTCGGTGTCCTCCAGATCGCCCTCGGCGTCCGTGTCGTCCGGTGCCACCGAGTCCGATGCGGGGGTGGAGCCTGCCGGTGCGCGGGTGAACGACGGCGCGCTGTGCACGATGGTGTCCTGGGCCCACCGCTCGCTGAACCCCGCGAGGAACGCCACCGAGGCGAAGAACAGGTTGGCCTTCCACGGGTCGGACGGGACCTCGACCGGCACCAGCCCGCCGGTGACGAACACGAAGAGCGCCAGCCCGAAGACGGCCCCGATCAGGGGGCGGATCGCGCCGGCCAGGGCGGTGACGCCGTGTCCCTGCGCGCTGTCGATGTTGAGCGCCGAGCGCCGGGTGATCCGGGCCATCACGCTGACGACGCCACCGACGGCGCCACACGCGAAGCAGACCCGGGCCTGGTTGGCCAGCTCCTCCAGGTTCTTGCCGGCCAGGGGGTGGGTCCACTCGTCGGCGTAGTAGATGAGGAGCCCGCACGCCAACATGCCGATCGGGATGCCCAGCAGGTAGTCGCGCAGGGACGCCCTCTTCGCCGCCTCCTTGACGAAGAGGTCGAGGCGGGTGAGCTCCGCGCGGGCCGACCTGATCGCCGAGTCGACGCGGTCGTCCCGGGCCTTGCGGGCCTCCTCGTCGGTCTCCGCGTCCTTCGCCGGCACGGTCGCGTCGAGCACGCTGAGCATGTAGACGATGATCGAGTAGATCATCTCGAGCAGCACCCGCCGAGACCTGCCGCCCAGGAGCAGCAACGACTTGCGCTCCATCCGGCGAGCCCTCCAGATGGCGGTCTCGAACTCGGGCTGGACCGATGCCGTCGCCGAGCCGTCGTACCGCACGCACAGCGAGCGCTCCTGGACCAACCGCCCGAACCAGCCGTTGGGACGCAGCACCCCTGCTCCGGCATGGATCTGCTTCGCGAAGTAGATCTCCTGGAGCGTCCCGCGATGTTTCTGGAACTGCTGACGGAGCTCGGCGTACTGCGTCCGCTCCTCCTGGTAGGCGGTGATCAGCTCGTCGAAGCTGGGTTCGGCTGTGGCGTGGCTGGTGGCTTCAGTTCTTCCTGGCCAGAGCATGGCTGGCCCCCTTCGCGAGGTGGTGGTCTTCCGACGGTCCTCCCACCACCCGTGCACGAACATGGCCCGTTCGGGCTATGCACGTGTCAGACGTCGCCGCTCGCGTCGTACACCCACGACGTGTCGGCGGTGGCGAGCCCCTCGACCCAGGACGCGGGCGCGTTGTTCATGATCGCGCCGTAGTCCCAGTAGTCCTTCCAGAGGCAGACCTTGCCGTCGCGGACCTTGTGCACGGTGGCGAACTGGAGGGTGAAGACCTCGCCGGTGGGGAAGGTCCACGTCTCGGAGTGCTCGTACATCACGTCGTCGCCCTCGGCGACGATCAGCCCGTCGTGGTTCTCGTACGCCGCCAGCCCGCCCCAGCCGACCTGCAGCCGCTTGGCGATGTCGGCCGGGCCGCGAGCGGCGAGGGTCGGGCCGACCGGCATGTCCAGGTAGATGCAGTCGTCGGTGACCCAGTCCGCGATCCCGTCGTAGTCGCGTGCGGACAGCGTCCGCCAGAGGCCGAGCACGGCCTCCTTGGGAGTGCGCGTCACGACGCGGCCTCGGTGGTCGAGGTGCGAGGCGCGGCGGCGAGCTCGACGGGCGCACCGGGTCGGTCGGCGCGCAGGAACTGTCCGGTGCGCTCGGTGCCGAGCAACGGGGTCGGCTCGCCGTCGGTCACCACCCGTCGGCCGCTGACGAACACGGCCGGGACGGCGGCGTCGTTGCGGTTGACCATCCGCGAGAGGCCGCCGTACTGCTCGACGGGGCTCTCGGCGTAGTCCTCGAGCGTCGCGTCGAGCCGCTCGGGGTCGATCACCACCAGGTCGGCGCGGTCGCCCTCGCGCAGGGTGCCGGCGTCGATCCGGTACCACTCGCCGAGCTCGCCGGTGAGCCGGTGCACGGCCTGCTCGGTCGTCATGAAGGGCTTGCCGGCCTTCTCCGCGTCGCGCACGTGCTTGAGCAGCCGCAGCCCGAAGTTGTAGAAGGCCATGTTGCGCAGGTGCGCCCCGGCGTCGGAGAAGCCGATCTGGATGCCGGGGTCCGCCGCCAGCTTCTGCAGCACGGCGGGCCGGTGGTTGCTGATCGTCGTCCGCCAGCGGATGTCGGTCCCGTGCTCGAGCACGAGGTCGAGGAACGCGTCGACCGGGTGCTTGCCGCCGCGCTCGACGCCGACCTGGCCGAAGGACTTGCCGACCACCGACGTCGTCGGGGCAGGCCACGATCTCGGCGTCGAAGAAGTCGCGGTGCCAGACCCGCGGGCCGTACTTGCTCTCGTAGTCCTTGCGGAACTTCTCGCGGTACGCCGGGTCGCGCATCAGCTCGTCGCGGGCCAGCTTCTCCTGGATGTGCAGTGCCATCGCGCCGGAGCCGAACTCCTCGAAGATCACCAGGTCGATGCCGTCGGCGTACACCTCGAACGGCACCGGCAGGTGCTGCCACCGGAAGTCCGCGCCCATCTTGTTGACGATGTTGGCGATCGGCCGCATCAGGTGGATGACGAACGGGATCGCCTTGATGTCGGCGGCCGAGAGCAGGCTGGTGCGCAGCGCGGGCTTGCCGAACCAGCCGATCGAGCCGAGCGCCTGGACGCCGATCGTGTGCGGGTGGCTGGCGTCCGGCCCGGCCTGCAGCGCCCGGCGCCGGCGGCGCAGGATCGAGCGCAGGCCGCGCATCTCCTTGCCCTTGGCGTACGTCGAGGGCAGGGTGCGCGAGCGGCACAGGTCGCCGTCGATCTTGTCGAAGAGCAGCTGCTGGGCCGACATGCCGACGAAGCCGGCGTCGAGCGCCTCGTCGAGCATCGACTCCATGCGGGCCTGCTCGCGACGGGTCGGCCGCACCTCCTTGCGGGTGGCGCGGTCCAGGCCCATCGTCGCGGTGCGCATGTCGGAGTGGCCGATGAACGCCGCGAGGTTCGGGCCGAGGGGGAGCGACTCGAGCGCGCCGACGTACTGCTCGGCGGTGCTCCAGTCCTTGTGCTCGTCGACCGCGCGGATCACGTGCTGGCGCGGGATCGCCTCGACCCGGCCGAAGAGGTCGCCGGCGTCGACGCCACCCACGTGGACGGTCGAGAGCGAGCACGAGCCGAGCAGCAACGTCGTCACGCCGTGCCGCACCGACTCCGGCAGGCCCGGCCCGTCGAGCACCTCGATGTCGTAGTGCGTGTGGATGTCGACCAGGCCCGGGATCACCCACTTGCCCTCGGCGTCGACCACCTCGGGGCAGCCGGTCTCGTCGAGGTCGTCGGTGGTGACGACCGCGACGCGGCCGTCTCGTACGCCGAGGTTCCGGATGGCGGATTCGGCGCCCGTGCCGTCGAACCAGCGGCCGCCCTTGATGATCGCGTCAAACGTCATGCACGCATGGAACAGGTTCTAGTTGACGCGTGTCAACAATTTCGGTGATCGGCGTCACAGAGTAGTTGGCCGCCAGGTCCTCGAGCAGCCCGATCTCGGTCGGCTCGCCAGCCGAAGCGCTCCCGGGTGATCGCGCTCGACGCCGGCATGTCCGCGGACATGAAGCCGGCCAGGAAGCCGAAGTGCTCCGCGGCCGCCTCCGGCGCGATCGACTCCGTGGGTACGCCGAGCCGCGCGCCGACCAGCTCGGCGACCTCGCGCAGCGGCACGCCCTCCTCGCCGACCGCGTGCAGCACGGTCCCGGCCGGCACGTCCTCGATCGCCAGCCGGAAGAGCCGGGCGGCGTCGCGGCGGTGCACGGCCGGCCAGCGCTGCGACCCGTCGCCGACGTACGCCGAGACGCCCGCGCTCGCGGGCGATCCCGATGGCGGCGGGGATGAAGCCCTGGTCGCCGGCGTCGTGCACGGTCGGCGTCAGCCGGACGACCGAGGAGCGCACGCCGTGCTCGGCGAGCGAGAGCGTGAGGGTGGCGTTGGCGGCCCGGGCCGAGACGTGTCCGGTCTCGACCGGCGACGTCCTCCTCGGTGGCCAGCCGGCCGGGAGCGAGCAGGCCGGTGCCCGACGCGATCGACAGCGGTCGACCGGTGCCGGCGAGCGCGGCGCCGAGCGTCTCGATGGCGGCGCGGTCGGACGCGGCGGCGCCGTCGAAGTCGCCGGTGAAGGCGATGTCGTGACGGAACGCGAGGTGGATGACCGCGTCGGAGCCGGCCGCCGTGTCGCGCAGGACGTCGAGGTCCTCGAGCGAGCCCCGCTGGACCTCGGCGCCGAGCGCCGCGACGGTCGCGGCGGCCTCGTCGGAGCGGGCCAGCCCGACGACCTGGTGGCCCGCGGCGAGGAGCTCGGGGACGACGGCGGAGCCGATGAAGCCGGACGCACCGGTGACGAAGACGCGCATGGTGGGACCTCCAGAGGTAGTGATGTCAGATGCTGACATCAACGTAGCACGGTCATGTCAGCGACTGTCATCGCGTAGGATCGCCGCCGTGGGACGTTGGGAGCCGAACGCGCGTGGCCGCCTCGAAGAGGCGGCGCTCGAGCTGTTCACCGAGCGCGGCTACGACCAGACGACGGTCGCCGCGATCGCCGAGCGGGCCGGGCCTCACCGAGCGGACGTTCTTCCGGCACTTCACCGACAAGCGCGAGGTGCTCTTCGCCGGCGGGCCGGTCCTGGAGGAGCTGCTCGTCACCGCGGTGGCCGAGGCGCCCGCCGAGGCGCCGGCGTACGACGTCGTCGCCGGCGCGCTGGGTCGAGCTGGCCGCGATCCTCAACGAGCGCCGCGAGCTCGCGCCCCGGCGTCAGGTCGTGATCGACGCGCACGCCGAGCTCCGCGAGCGCGAGCTCGGCAAGCTGGCGAGCTGGGCCGACGCGCTGGCCCGGGCGCTCCAGGAGCGCGGGGACGAGCCGCGCCTGGCCGGGCTGGTCGCCCAGACCGGTGTCGCCGTCTTCCGGTCCGCCTTCGAGACCTGGGTCGTCGACGCCGCCAGCCAGGACCTCACCGCGATCGTGCGCGACTCGTTCGCCGATCTCCGGGTCGCCGTCGGCGGGATGTAACGGATCCGGCCGGTCCGACGCTCTGGGAGGTGCGGGGGCGGACGCCCGATGCCCGCGGTGCACCGACCACGGTCGCCGGGTGAAATTCCCCTATCCGCCCCCGCACCCGTCTGACCCGGTTGCTACATGGTCGAGGCGAACGCCTCCGCGACGACGTCGAAGGCCTCCTCGAGCAGCGCGTCGCTGATCGAGAGCGGCGGCAGGAACCGGAAGACGTTGCCCCAGGTGCCGCAGGTGAGCACCACGACGCCCTGCTGGTGGCAGTACGCCGCGACCGCGGCCGTCCGCACCGGGTCGGGCTCGGTGGTCCCGGGCTTGCAGAGCTCGATCGCCATCATCGCGCCGCGACCGCGGATGTCGGCGACGACGTCGTGCACGGCGGCCAGCTCGCCGAGCCGCGCGGACATGATCGCGCCGATCTCGCGGGCGCGGGCGTCGAGCTCGCCGCCGCGCATCTCCTCGAGCGCGCCGAGTGCGGCCGCGCAGGCGATCGGGTTGCCGCCGTACGTGCCGCCGAGGCCGCCGACGTGGACGCTGTCCATCAGCTCGGCCCGGCCGGTCACGGCGGCGAGCGGGAGGCCGCCGGCGATGCCCTTGGCGGTCGTGACCAGGTCGGGGACGACGCCCTCGTCGTCGCTG
Source organism: uncultured Actinomycetota bacterium (assembly GCA_963696245.1). Lineage (GTDB taxonomy): Bacteria > Actinomycetota > Actinomycetes > Propionibacteriales > Nocardioidaceae > Nocardioides. The sequence goes on along the minus strand of CAVOJM010000007.1, from coordinate 16,449 downwards.
GCGAACCAGTCGCCGGTGCGGCAGAAGCCGGTCTGGATCTCGTCGGCGATGAAGACGACGCCGTTGTCCTTCGCCCACGCGGCCAGCGCGGGCAGGAAGCCCGGAGCCGGGACGACGAAGCCGCCCTCGCCCTGGATCGGCTCGATCACGATGCAGGAGAGGTTGGCGGCGCCGACCTGCTTCTCCAGCACGTCGATCGCGCGGGCGGCGGCCTGCTCGCCGCGTCAGGCCGTCGCGCAGCGGGTAGGACATCGGTGCGCGGTAGACCTCGCCGGCGAACGGGCCGAAGCCGTTCTTGTACGGCATGTTCTTCGCCGTCATCGCCATCGTCAGGTTGGTGCGGCCGTGGTAGGCGTGGTCGAAGACCGCGACCGCGTCGCGACCGGTCGCGACCCGCGCGATCTTCACGGCGTTCTCGACGGCCTCGGCGCCGGAGTTGAAGAGCGCCGACTTCTTGGCGTGGTCGCCGGGGGTGACCTCGGCGAGCGCGGCGCAGACGTCCACGTAGCCGTCGTACGGCGTGACCATGAAGCAGGTGTGCGTGAAGGCGTCGACCTGCGCGTGCACGTTGCGGGCCACCGCGGGCGCGGCGTTGCCGACGGAGACGACCGCGATGCCGGAGCCGAGGTCGATCAGCGAGTTGCCGTCGACGTCGACGATGACGCCGCCACCGGCGGCCACGACGAAGACCGGCAGGGTCGTGCCGACGCCGTCGGCGACGTACGCCTTCTTGCGGTCCAGACGCTCGAGGGAGCCGGGGCCGGGGATCGCGGTGACGAGGCGGCGCTCCTGCGGGAGGGAGGGGCCGCCGACAGCAGAATCGGTCATGGCAAGAGCCTAGACCGACGGGTTCCGTAGAAGCGAGGCCGGGATGCTGACGAAATCGGCAGGCAAACCACGGATTCAGTCAGTCGAGGCCGATGCGGGACACTGGATCGGTGACAGGCCCCGTCAAAGACATCGTGATCCTCGGCAGCACGGGCTCGATCGGCACCCAGGCGCTCGACCTGGTCCGGGCCAACCCGGACCGCTTCCGCGTCGTCGGCCTGACCGCCGGCGGCTCCCACCGTGAGCTCTTCGACGCGCAGGTGGCCGAGTTCAAGCCGGCGTACGCCGGGCTCGGTGAGGAGGCCTCGACCGAGGCCGCCGGCCGCGAGTGCGACGTGGTGCTCAACGGCATCACCGGGGCCGTCGGGCTGCGCCCGACCCTGGCCGCGCTCGACGCCGGCAACACCCTCGCCCTGGCCAACAAGGAGTCGCTGATCATGGGCGGCCCGCTGGTCCTCGACCGGGCCAAGCCGGGCCAGATCGTGCCGGTCGACTCCGAGCACAGCGCGCTCGCCCAGTGCCTGCGCGGCGGCAGCCCCGAGGAGGTACGCCGGCTGGTGCTGACCGCCAGCGGCGGCCCGTTCCGCGGGCGCACCCGCGAGGAGCTCGCGACGGTCACGCCCGAGCAGGCGATGGCGCACCCGACCTGGGCGATGGGCCCGGTGATCACCATCAACTCGGCGACCCTGGTCAACAAGGGCCTCGAGGTGATCGAGGCGCACCTGCTCTTCGGCATCCCGTTCGACCGGATCGAGGTCGTCGTGCACCCGACGAGCGTCGTGCACTCGATGGTGGAGTTCGTCGACGGCTCGACGCTCGTGCAGGCCAGCCCGCCGACCATGCTGATCCCGATCGCCCTCGGCCTCGCCTGGCCCGACCGGGTGCCCGACGCGGCGCCCTCGGTCGACTGGACCCGCCCGGAGACCTGGGAGTTCTTCCCGCTCGACGACGACGCGTTCCCGGCGGTCGCGCTGGCGCGCGCGGCGGGGGAGCGCGGCGGCACGGCCCCGGCCGTCTACAACGCGGCCAACGAGATCTGCGTCGACGCCTTCCGCAACGGGCGGCTCGCATTCACCGAGATCGTGCCAACGGTTCAGGCTGTTCTCAGCAGTGACGACGTACCCTCTGAGGGGCAGTCGATGACCGTCGAGGACGTCCTCGCGGCCGACGCCTGGGCGCGCACCGCTGCCACCGAGCTGATCGAAGGAACCCGATGACAGGCCTGTTCTACCTGCTGGGCGTGGTGATCTTCGTGCTCGCCATCCTGGCGTCGATCGGCCTGCACGAGCTCGGCCACATGATCCCCGCCAAGGCCTTCGGCGGGAAGGTCACCCAGTACTTCATCGGCTTCGGCCCGACGGTGTGGAGCAAGCAGGTCGGGGAGACCGAGTACGGCGTCAAGGCGGTGCCGCTCGGCGGCTACGTCAAGATCGTCGGCATGCTCCCGCCGGGTGCGACCGACCTGGCCGACGAGGTCGGCGTCGACGAGCAGGGCAACCAGGTCGTCAAGGTCCGCAAGTCCAACACCGGCATGTTCACGCAGCTCATCTCCGACGCGCGCGCGGCCGAGTGGGAGACGATCAAGCCCGAGGACTCCGACCGCCTCTTCTACAAGATGGCGTGGTGGAAGAAGGTCATCGTGATGGCCGGCGGGCCGACGGTGAACCTCCTCATCGCCTTCTTCATCTTCGCCGGCGTCTTCGCGACGTACGGCAACCCCAGCGAGGCCAAGCCCTACAGCCCCGAGGTCAGCAGTGTCGTCGACTGCGTGCTGCCCGCCACCGAGCTCGACCGGGCGTGCAAGCCGACCGACCCGGTCGCGCCCGCCAAGGAGGCCGGGATCCAGGAGGGCGACCGGATCGTCTCCTTCAACGGTGTCCCGTTCACGACCTGGGAGGCGATGCAGGACGACATCCGCGCCAACGAGGAGGGCTCCGCGACGATCGTCGTCGAGCGCGACGGCCAGGAGCTGACCCTCACCACCAACACCACGGTCACCGCCCGGCCGACCTCGCTCACCGACGACAAGCTGACCCAGGTCGGCTTCCTCGGCGTGAGCCCGACCTTCACCGGCCTGGTGACCGGCGGCCCGCTCTACACGATCGAGAAGATGGGCGGGATGACGAAGGACACGGTCATCGCCCTCGGCACCCTGCCGCAGAAGGTCTGGGGCGTCGCCGAGTCGATCGTCGGCATCCACCCGCGCGACCCCAACGGCCCGGTGAGCATCGTCGGCGGCGGCCGGATGGCGGGCGAGACGGTCTCCCAGGAGAGCTTCCCCGTCAAGGAGAAGGCCGTCTTCCTGCTGATGCTGGTCGCCGGCTTCAACTTCTTCATCGGCATGTTCAACTTCATCCCGCTGCTGCCGCTGGACGGCGGTCACATCGCGGGGGCGCTCTGGGAGGCGATGCGTCGCGGCTGGGCTCGGCTCCGCGGCCGGCCCGACCCCGGGTACGTCGACGTGGCCCGCCTGCTGCCGATCGCGTACGTCGTCGCGAGCTGCCTGCTCGTCATGGGCGTGGTGCTGATCGTCGGCGACCTCGTCGTACCGGTGCGCCTGCAGTCGTGAGTCCTTGGACAGTATGTCTACTGTTTTAGTCTAGTATTCCTCGGGTGAACCCCACCCGAGTCCTGACCGTTGGTGCCTACGAGCGTGACAACTTCGGCGACCTGCTCTTCCTGCTGCTGACCGAGCGCTACCTGAGTGGGCGTGACGTGGTCGCGGCGGCGCCCTTCGCCGCGGACATGACGCCCCTGCTGGACCGGCGCGTGGTCGCGCTCGGGGACGCGTTGACCACGCGAGGAGTTCGACGTGATCTGGACCGTCGGCGGTCAGGTCGGTGGCACCACCCCGGAGTCCGCGCTGCGGATGTCGAAGGCGCCGGCCGAGTACGACGTCTTCCGGGCCACCGTGCCCACCTCGCCGTACATCCCGACGCCGGGCGCCTTCCCGCGCAACGCGGGAGCGGTCTCGGTGCTGAACTCGGTGGGCCTGACCGGAGCCGGGGTGCTGCCGCCGCACGTGCGCGAGGAGGTGGTCGAGGTGCTGCGGACCACCGATGTCGTCTCCGTGCGGGACCGGGAGTCGAGCGACTTCCTCACCCGCCTCGGCGTCACGCACACGTTGGCGCCCGACGTGGTGCACGCGATCAGCCTGCTCGAGCCGTACGACCCGGACCCGGCGTCGGACATCGCCGTCGTGCAGGTCTCGACGCGGCTGCTGGAGCGGTTCGGGCATGCGCGGCTCGCTCGCCACCTGGTGCGGAGCAAGCACCTCGGCGGCCTGCGGCTCCGGCTCGTCATGGCCGGCACGGCCCCCAAGCACGACTCGGTCGAGGGTCTCGAGCGCGTCGCCGAGCGCGTGCGGGCGCTCGACCCGGGGCGCGAGGTCGAGGTGCTCACCGACCGTCGCCCGCTCGACATCGTGCGCCAGATCCGGGAGGCCCGGATCGTGATCGGTACGTCGCTGCACGTCCGGATCGTCGCCGCGGCGTACGGGCTCCCGCGCGTCACGATGCGGCGCGCCAAGCCCACGCGGTACGCCGCCCACTGGGACGACCAGATGCCCTTCGACGTCCGGATCGTCGACCTCGAGGACGCGATCGGAGCCGCCCTGGCGGCCGGCACCCGGGCGGAGGTCCGGACGGAGTCGGAGCGCCTCAGCCGCCTGGCCGACGACAACGTGCGGGCGATCGCGGAGCGGGTGACGGAGCTGGTCGAGCGCGGGTCGGACGTCGAGCGCAAGGAGCTCGCCGAGCGCCGCCAGCGGAGGCACGGCTCGATCGCGAGCCGCCGCGAGGCCTGCGCGGTCGTCGACCGACCGGCTCCGCGCCGAGCTGGCCGAGGCGCGGCGCGAGCTCGAGCTCTCCCGGGCGGAGGTCGAGCGGCTGCGCCGCAGGGTCCCGATCAGGCGTCGTGCCCGATGAGTCAGTAGCCTGAGGGGCATGACCGAGATCAACCTGGGCATGCCCGAGGCGCCCCCGCCGGTGCTCAACCCGCGCCGCAAGACCCGCCAGATCAAGGTCGGCAAGGTGGGCGTCGGGAGCGAGTCCCCGGTGTCGGTGCAGTCGATGACGACGACGCTGACGTCCGACGTCAACAGCACGCTCCAGCAGATCGCCGAGCTCACCGCCACCGGGTGCGACATCGTCCGGGTGGCCTGCCCCAGCCAGGACGACGCCGACGCGCTCGCCGAGATCGCGCAGCACTCGCAGATCCCGGTGATCGCCGACATCCACTTCCAGCCGAAGTACGTCTTCGCCGCGATCGACGCCGGCTGCGCCGCCGTACGCGTCAACCCCGGCAACATCCGCAAGTTCGACGACCAGATCAAGGAGATCGCCCGAGCCGCCAAGGACCGCGGCACGTCGATCCGGATCGGCGTCAACGCCGGCAGCCTCGACAAGCGGATCCTCGAGAAGTACGGCAAGGCGACGCCCGAGGCGCTCGTCGAGTCGGCGGTCTGGGAGGCCGGCCTCTTCGAGGAGCACGACTTCCACGACTTCAAGATCTCGGTCAAGCACAACGACCCGGTGGTCATGGTGCGGGCCTACGAGCTGCTCGCCCAGGCCGGCGACTGGCCGCTGCACCTCGGCGTCACCGAGGCCGGGCCGGCGTTCCAGGGCACGATCAAGTCGGCGACGGCGTTCGGCGCGCTGCTCTCGCAGGGCATCGGCGACACGATCCGGGTCTCCCTCTCGGCCCCGCCGGTCGAGGAGGTCAAGGTCGGCATCCAGATCCTGCAGTCGCTCAACCTGCGCCCTCGCAAGCTCGAGATCGTCTCCTGCCCGTCCTGCGGCCGCGCCCAGGTCGACGTCTACACGCTCGCCGAGCAGGTGACCGCCGGGCTCGAGGGCATGGAGGTGCCGCTGCGGGTCGCCGTCATGGGCTGCGTCGTCAACGGTCCGGGGGAGGCCCGCGAGGCCGACCTCGGGCGTCGCCTCCGGCAACGGCAAGGGCCAGATCTTCGTCAAGGGCGAGGTCATCAAGACCGTGCCGGAGTCGCAGATCGTGGAGACCCTGATCGAGGAGGCCATGCGGATCGCCGAGGGCATGGAGTCGGTCGACGGCGCCGCGGCTCAGGTCACCGTCTCCTAGCGGCCGCGGTCGGGCTAGGCTCCTGCCGTGCTGACGACCCGCCACGGAGTCCGGCCCCTCGGGGCCGCGGACCTGGACGCCTTCCTGGCGCTGGCGCGTCGCGACCCCGTGGTCAACGTCTTCGTGGACTACCGCGCCACGACCACCAACCTCGAGCCGCGCTGGCTCGGTGGCGAGATGTGGGGTCGCTTCGAGGCGGGTGAGCTCGTGGCCGCCTGCCACGTCGGCGCCAACCTGGTGCCGGTCGTCGGCCACCGCCGACGACGCCGCCGCCTTCGCCGAGCGGGCGCTGGCCCGCGGCCGCACGGTCTCCACGATCGTGGGCCCGCAGGACGCCGTACGCACCTTCTGGAACGGTGTCGCGAGCACCTGGGGCAAGCCCCGCGAGGCCCGCTGGGACCAGCCGCACCTCGAGCTCGCGGCCGGCCCGCTGGTCGCTCCGGACCCGCTGGTCCGGCGTACGACTCGCGAGGACATGCCCGAGCTCTACCCGGCGTGCGTCGCCATGTACACCGAGGAGGTCGGCGTCTCGCCCGAGTACGGCGGGGGAGCGGACCTCTACCGCGCGCGCGTCACCCAGCTGGTCAACCGCGGGTGGTCGTTCGCCCGCTTCGACGACAAGGGCCGGCTCGTCTTCAAGGCGGAGGTCGCCTGCGCGACGCCGTACGCCGCCCAGATCCAGGGTGTCTTCGTGCCCGCCGACCGCCGCGGCCTCGGCCTGGCCACCGCCGGCATGGCGGCCGTCGTACAGCTGGTCCGGCGCGAGATCGCCCCCGTCGTCTCGCTCTACGTCAACGACTGGAACACCACCGCGCGCGCCGTCTACGAGCGCGTCGGCTTCCGCGAGACCGCGCGTTTCGCCACCGTGATGTTCTGAGCGAGCCCCGCGTAGCTCTCGCGACATGGCTCTCCCTCGTAGCGTCAAGATCCTGGCCCTCGGCTTCGCCGTCAGCGGCACCGTCCACCTCGCCAAGCCCGAGGTCTACCTCCCGCTGATGCCGTCGTGGGTGCCTGCCCACAGGAGGTGATCCTCGCCAGCGGGGTCGCCGAGCTCGCCTGCGCGGCCGGCCTCGCCGTACCCGCCACCCGCCGCGCCGCCGGCTGGGCCAGCGTGCTGCTGCTCCTCGGCGTCTACCCGGGCAACATCAAGATGGCCGTGGACTCCACGAAGACGAAGAACACCGGCTTCAAGGTCCTCTCCTTCGCGCGGCTGCCCTTCCAGGTCCCGATGATCCGCGCCGCCCTGCGCGCCGCTCGCGGCTGAGGTTGCGGGCCGTGCAGCGGTGAGCAGGCAACCGAATGTCCGTCGCGGATGGCGGAAAAGGGTTGCAGGCTCACCGCTGAGCCGGGTGTCCGTCGGTTGTCCACAGTTTCCGGCGGCACCGTTTCGTTCTTGCTGAAGTCGGGGAATGATCGGCGTCGTGAGCCGAACTCGGGCGGTCCTCACCGCTCTCTCCGTGATTCCGGTGCTCCTGGTCGCCGGGTGCTCCGACGACGACCCCGAGCCGAAGTTCGACGCCGCCGTCGTCTGAGGCGCCGACGTCGGTGAGCTCCGAGTCCGACTGTCGCAGTCGATCCCGCCGACCGTGCCTGCTGCGGCCGAAGGCACAGACGCGGCGGCCGCTGAGGCGTTCGTGGCGTTCTATTGGGACACTGTCAACTATGCCCAGGCGAGCGGCGATCGTGGCACCACTGAAGGTGCTCGCGACACCGATGCAGCGGTTGTGACAGCGGTGTTGAGTTCATCGAGGCGGCGTACGCCGAGGGTGGCAAGATCCGTGGTGGCGATGGAAAGGTCTCCCGCCGAAGACCGTCTTCATCAACCGCGACGGGAGAGAACTGGGCTGTCGTCGAATGCCGCTGTCCGCAGTACGGAGCAGGTGGTCGACAGACCGGGAACGGAGGCGGACGAGAGATACGCCGGGTGGGAGCGCCGACCTCCGCATCTACCTCCAGCCGACCACTGACAGTTGGACGTGGCCGATCGCTGGCGCCGCAATGAATCGCTTGGTCCGCTTGCTGTCGCCATCATTGTCGCCACGTGTCGCCCCTGTGCGGGAGCGGCAGCCGACGACAGACGGGACGGTCGTACCGGGACCGACGGGCTTCATCGGCTCGCTGTCAGACGATCGGCCGGGAGCAGACATTCCGGCCTCGGATACCGGCATCTCGATCATCGACGACATATGAAGATCCCGCGTGCGCTCTGGGAGGTCTGCAGACTGTGCAGAAGGAGCCGTGTGCGATGACGGCCAGCCCATGATTGTGACCACCTTCTTGCTGTCCGACGGGTCGATCTGGACCAGGCACAGTTGCCCGCCACGCCCAGGCACCCGACGCCGGTTCCGTCACGCCCGGAATGGTCGCGGCTGCATTCCGGCGATTGCCGCTACCCGAGGCGAAGTTGGTCATCCAGCCGCCGAACGGGCGGACGTTGGTGAACTTCAAGACGAACTTCTACACCGAGCAGGGGGAGTTCACCCGGACCGTGACCCTGCTCGGGCGGCAGGTGGAGCTGCGGATCTGGCCGGCGTCGTTCGGGTGGCGGTTCGGGGACGGTGAGTCCGACCAGACGACGTCGCCGGGGGCGGCGTACCCGGACCTGGAGATCACCCACGAGTACCTCGAGAAGGGCCGGGTCAGTCCGAGCGTCGACACGACGTATGCGGCCCAGTTCCGCGTGGGCGGAGGACCGTGGCGCGACGTGGCGGGGACGGTCACCATCCCCGGGAGTCCGCAGGAGCTGCGGGTGGTCGAGGCGCGCCCGGTGCTCGTCGGCGGATGACACGGTGCCTGGACGTGACTGTGTCCCCACCGGCCATGGGCTGGTGGGGTGTGGGTCAGTGGGTTCGTCGGCGTTTGTGGGTGAGGTCGTTGACGTAGGTCCGGCCCATGGGTGAGGTCCACTCGAAGGTGGTGAGGGTGGGCCGGGTGTAGGTCCAGTAGCCGAAGGTCTTCAACCGGTGGTGGAGTCGGCACAGGGGTGCGAGGTTCGATGGTCTCGGTCTTGCCGCCCTTGTGCCAGGGGGTGATGTGGTCGAGGTCGCAGGACCGGGCGGTTCTGCCGCAGCCGGGGAAGACGCAGGTGGGGCAGGTCAGGATGACCTGTTCCCGCATCCGGTCGGTGGGAGCGTAGGAGCTTGGTGCGGCAGGTTCTCGGTCAGGTCGAGGACCGGGCGGATCGACACCTTGGTGTTGGCTTTGTGGCACCACTCGGCGAGCTGTTCGACGGTGATGGTGGACCCGGTCGACGGCACTCCGTTCACGCCTTCGAGGCCGATGATGCCGTGCGGGTCGCGGGTGTCGTGGTGGGCGTAGATCACCAGCTCCCGCCCACCGGCACCATCACCGGCGATTCCGGTGTCGCGAGCTGGCCGAGGGCTTTGGCGCGGCGCTCGTCGAGGTCCAGGGTGGGGTGGTCTGCGAGGAGGGCGTGGGCCTTGGCCTTGATGACGGCTTCGAGGGCGAGGGCGTCGTCGAGGTCGAGGAGTCCTTCGATGGGGACGTAGCCGTGGTTGTGCTCGGCGTCCTCCAACGCGATCCGGAGGTACTGGGCGGCGCCGGTCTCTTCGTGGTCCTCGGCTTCCTGCTCCGCGTCGGCTTCCTTGGCGGCCTTGTTGGCGGCCCGTTCGATCTCCGCGAACGAGCAGGTGTGCGCGATCGGGGCGATCGTCGGCGTCGACCTGCGCTGCGGCGTGCGGTGGCAGGCTGATGGTGTGCTCGGTGACCCGCCGGGCCTTCCAGACCTGGACCTCGCCGGCCATGACCCGGGTCCCACAGTCGTGGGAGGCGGTGCTTGGTCTCCAGGGCGGCGCCGAGGAACTTGCGCCCACCGGTAGAGGACATGCCGACGGCGACCGCGAACTCGGTGATCGCGAACTCCGAGACCGTCGGTGCGCCGTACCCGGCGACCTGCAGCGGCCGGTCGCCGAACAGCACGTTCGCCTCGTACACCGGCGCGGACGCCAGTCGCTGGCGGACTCGTCGCCGGGGTGGGCTTCGCCCCACTGGGCGGCGAGCTCGAACTCGCGGGCCTCGGCGAGGCGTTTGGCGCGGTGGGTGACCTCGGCGGCGGCCAGCAGCGACTCGTCGCGGGACCGGGTCCCGCGATCGAGTGTCGCGCTGCGCTTCCGTCGTGGCCATACCACAGACTACCACGATTCGTACGTATGTTCGAGTCGATCGAGCGGATCTAATTTGCCCGGGTTTTGGAGCGGTGGCCACGACGGTCGACCCGAAGCAGACCGCGTAAGCCGACCGAGGCCGCAACCAGCCACCGCAACCACAGACCACGGTGACCACATATCCCGTCCGTCGCGTCACCGACCGCAACCACGAGCGGGCCGCAGCGCTGCCGTCAGTGGCCCGGGGGTTTCGAGACAGGCGCTGCGCGCCTTCCTCAACCACCGGGGCTCACCACCGGGATCCCGCAACCCGTGACCACGGTGACCACATCTCCCGTCCGTCGCGTCACCGCGCCGACCAGAAGCGGGCCGTGGCGTTGCTGTCAGTGCCCGGGGGGTTTCGAGACAGGCGCTAGCGCGCCTTCCTCGACCACCGGGGCGTTACTGGTTCGCTCACCGCCCGACCGCACAAGTAGCCTCTGCGCATGATCTTGCGGATGTCGAGCCTCTTCGTACGGACCCTGCGCGAGGACCCGGCGGACGCCGAGGTGCCGAGCCACCGGCTCCTGGTCCGCGCGGGCTACATCCGGCGCGCGGCGCCCGGGCATCTACACCTGGCTGCCGCTGGGGCTGAAGGTGCTGCGCAAGATCGAGGCCATCATCCGCGAGGAGATGGACGGGATCGGCGCGCAGGAGCTCAGCTTCCCGGCGCTGCTGCCCAAGGAGCCCTACGAGGCGACCAACCGGTGGACCGAGTACGGCGACAGCATCTTCCGGCTCAAGGACCGCAAGGGCAACGACTACCTGCTCGGGCCCACCCACGAGGAGATGTTCACCCTCGTGGTCAAGGACCTCTACGGCTCCTACAAGGACCTGCCGCTCTCGATCTACCAGATCCAGACCAAGTACCGCGACGAGGCGCGTCCCCGCGCGGGGCTGCTGCGCGGCCGCGAGTTCGTCATGAAGGACTCCTACTCCTTCGACGTCGACGACGCCGGCCTGGACGCCAGCTACCAGAAGCACCGCGACGCCTACATCCGGATCTTCGACCGGCTCGGGTTCGAGTACGTCATCGTCAAGGCGACGTCGGGCGCGATGGGTGGCTCGAAGTCCGAGGAGTTCCTGGCGAAGGCGGCCGTCGGCGAGGACACCTACGTCCGCTGCACGAAGTGCGACTACGCCGCCAACGTCGAGGCCGTGCAGGTCGCAGCCCCCTCGCCGATCGCGTACGACGACGCGCCCGCCGCCCACGCCGAGCAGACGCCGCAGACGCCCACGATCGACAGCCTCGTCGACCACCTCAACGACAAGTTCCCCCGCGACGACCGGCCCTGGACGGCGGGGGACACCCTCAAGAACGTCCTGGTGATGTTCAAGCACCCCGACGGCACCCGCGAGCCGGTCGCGATCGGCCTGCCCGGCGACCGCGAGGTCGACCAGAAGCGCCTCGAGGGCCAGATGGAGCCGACCGAGGTCGAGCCCTTCGACGAGGCCGAGTTCAAGAAGCACCCGAGCCTGGTCAAGGGCTACATCGGCCCCGGCGTGCTGGGGGAGAAGAACGCCTCCGGCATCCGCTACCTGGTCGACCCCCGCATCGTCGAGGGCACCCGCTGGGTCACCGGCGCCGACGTCGACGGCAGCCACGTCATCGACCTGGTCGCCGGCCGCGACTTCACCCCCGACGGCACCGATCGAGGCCGCCGAGGTCCGCGACGGCGACCCCTGCCCCAACTGCTGACGGCGGCGTCCTCGAGACCGCCCGCGGCATCGAGATGGGCCACATCTTCCAGCTCGGTCGCAAGTACGCCGACGCGCTCGACCTCAAGGTGCTCGACGAGAACGGCAAGCTCGTCACCGTCACCATGGGCTCGTACGGCGTCGGGCCGTCGCGCGCGGTCGCCGCGATCGCGGAGGGCACGCTCGACGAGGTCGGGCTCTGCTGGCCGCGCGAGGTCGCGCCCGCCGACGTACACCTCGTCGCCGCCGGCAAGGACGAGCACGTCCTCGCCGCCGCGGAGCGGATCGCCCACGAGCTGTCGAGCAACGGCATCGACGTGCTCTTCGACGACCGGCTCGGCAAGATCAGCCCCGGCGTGAAGTTCAAGGACGCCGAGCTGATCGGTGTCCCGACGATCGTCGTGGTCGGCAAGGGCCTCGCCGCCGACGGCACCATCGAGGTCAAGGACCGGGCCAGCGGCGGCAGCGAGCAGGTCGCACGCCGACCACGTCGTCGACCACGTCGTGAGGCTCGTGCGTGCCTGAGGGCATCGACGCCGTCATCTTCGACTGGGGCGGCACCCTCACCAGCTGGCACGACATCGACTTCCACGCGGAGTCGCTGGCGCTCGCCCAGGCGGTCGTCAACGCCGACCACGACGTCGAGGTCTCCCGCGCCCGGCTGCACCAGGCCGGCGACACGATCTGGGGCCGCTCGCGCGACCACCAGCAGAGCTCGACGGTGGCCGACCTCTTCAGCCGAGGCCGGGCTCGAGCACGACCCGGACCTGCTGACGGCGTACTACGAGTTCTGGGAGCCGCACACGCTCACCGACCCGGAGGTCGGTCCGCTGTTCGAGGGGCTGCGCGCCGCCGGGATCAAGGTCGGCGTGCTCTCCAACACGATCTGGCCGCGCGCGTGGCACGAGGGCTTCTTCCGTCGCGACGGCGTGCTCGACCTCATCGACGGCGACGTCTACACGAGCGAGATCCCGTGGACGAAGCCGTCCCCGCACGCCTTCCGGGCGGCGATGGACGCGGTCGGCGCGACCGACCCGAGCCGCTGCGTGTACGTCGGGGACCGGCTCTTCGACGACGTCTGGGGCGCGCAGAACGCCGGGCTGCGGGCGATCCACGTCCCGCACAGCGTCATCCCGCCGACCCAGATCGGCCACACCGAGGGCACGCCGGACGCCGTCGTCCACCGGCTGGGCGAGATCCCGGCCGTCCTCGACGCCTGGGTCTGAGGCCTCCGGCGCTGCAAACTTCTGCACCTTTGTGCAATGCAGAAACGTGAGGTTGGCGCCCTCTCCCGCTCAGCGCTGCCGTGTTGCATGCTTTTGCAAGAGCCGAAACCGCCAGTCCCCCCACATCCCGGCGGATATCGCTCTCGGGCCTCAAGTCCAGGCCTCAGCGGTCCGCGTACTCACCTGCTCCGGGGAACATCTCGGGAGTTCCCCGGAGGGTGAGTACGCGGACCGCTGTTTCGTTCAGGGCCTTGATCGCCCACCGTCGCATCTCGTCGACGGTGTTCGCGACCAGCCAGGCGTACGTCGTCGCGCACGACTGCTCCGTCTCTCGCGCGACCCGGGCGATCCGCTCGGCCCGCTCCAGGCCCGGCCGGCACGTCGTACGCCGCCTCGGCAGCGACCGGCTCGGCGTCGAGGTCGGTGATCGCGGCCGTCAGCTCGTCGCGGCGCACCCGGTGTGCCGTCGAAGGTCGCGCTGATCGCCGCGAACAGCTCCGGGTTCGCCGACTGCGAGGTGCGGCCGCCGAGGGCTCCGAGGACGTAGACGGCCGCGTGCTCGGCGGCGAGGGTGGTCTGCAGTGCCTCGACGTCGCTCACAGCGCCACCAGGTGCTGGGAGACGGCGGCGGACATGGAGGCGAGCAGTCGGGCCAGCCCGCCGCTCTCGGCGCTCATCGAGGCGTCGACCAGGAACCGCTGGAGCTGTCGCTCCGAGCGGCGCAGCTGAGGAAGGGGCGCCGCCCCGGGCACGGGTGGCGCGGCTTCGAGCGCGTCGAGATGTGCGGTGTGCATCGCGACGAGGTCGGGCACCTGCGCGGCGAGTGCCGCCGTCGCCGTGATCCTGGCCACCACCTCGTCGACCAGCGACCCGTCCGGGTCGTCGGCGCTGACGGGGGCGGGTGAGCGTGTGACGCCGCAGGCCGACACGAGCCCTGCGCCTGCCACGCCGGCCGTCAGCAGAACGCGACGGGAGAGCTGGGGATCGACTGGCACGGCGCCGACCCTATCGCCGTGGGGTCGATGCGGCTCCGAGCCGCTATCGTGGACGATCGACAACAGCACAAGGAGGTCGCCCGACCGTGAGCAGTGCCAAACAGGACGCCATTCGGGATCGGATCGAGGCTGAGCTCGACGACCCCCTACGTGCCCTGGGTCTCGACATCGAGGCCGTCGACATCACGCCGGCCGGCAAGCGCCGGATCCTGCGCATCGCCGTCGACAAGGACGGCGGGGTCACCCTCGACCAGGTCGCCGAGGCGACCCGCGAGGTCAACCGGGTGCTCGACGAGTCCGACGTGATGGGCGAGCAGCCCTACACGCTCGAGGTCACGTCACGTGGGGTCGACCGTCCGCTCACCCTCGAGCGCCACTGGCGCCGCAACGCCGGCCGGCTGGTCAAGGTCACCTTCGAGGACGGTGAGACCGAGACCGGCCGGATCATCGAGGCCGCCGCAGAGTCGGTGTCGCTGGACATCGACGGCAACCGCCGCGAGGTCGGGTACGCCGAGGTCAAGAAGGCCTTGGTGCAGGTGGAGTTCAACCGGCATAAGTCGGACGACGACGGGGACGAGGAGGGGGCCTGATGGACATCGACATGAGCATCCTGCGCATGCTCGAGCGGGAGAAGGAGATCTCGTTCGACGTGCTCGTGGAGGCGATCGAGCAGGCGCTTCTCACGGCGTACACCAAGTCGCCCGGCGCGCACGAGAGGGCGCGCGTGGAGCTGGACCGCAGGTCCGGTCACGTGACCGTGATGGCGGCCGAGCTCGACGACGAGGGCAACAAGATCGGCGAGTTCGAGGACACCCCCGACGGCTTCGGCCGGATCGCCGCCACGACCGCGAAGCAGATCATGCTCCAGCGCCTGCGCGACGCCGAGGACGACATCCGGTTCGGTGAGTTCGCCGGCAAGGAGGGCGACATCATCTCGGGGATCATCCAGCAGGGTCGCAACCCCGACGACGTGATGGTCGACCTCGGCAAGATCGAGGCGATGCTGCCGGTCGGCGAGCGGGTCCCCGGGTGAGCGCTACGACCACGGCACCCGCATCAAGTGCCTGGTCGTGTCGGTCCGCAAGGGCATGCGCGGCCCGCAGGTCACGCTGTCGCGCTCGCACCCCAACCTGGTCAAGAAGCTCTTCGCCCTCGAGGTCCCCGAGATCGCCGACGGCACCGTCGAGATCACCGCGATCGCCCGCGAGGCCGGTCACCGGACCAAGATCGCGGTGAAGTCGGCCGCGCCGGGTGTCAACGCGAAGGGTGCCTGCATCGGCCCGATGGGCTCGCGCGTCCGCAACGTCACCTCGGAGCTGCACGGCGAGAAGATCGACATCATCGACTGGTCCGAGGACCCGGCCGAGATGGTCGCGCACGCGCTCTCCCCGGCCCGGGTCAACTCGGTCGAGGTGATCGACCTCGAGGCCCGGTCGGCGCGCGTCGTCGTGCCCGACTTCCAGCTGTCGCTGGCGATCGGCAAGGAGGGGCAGAACGCCCGCCTCGCCGCCCGCCTCACCGGCTGGCGGATCGACATCCGCTCGGACGACGAGCAGCCCGAGGGCTGAGCGTGTTCGTGGTCGAGGGCGGCGACGCCGTTGGCGTCCTCGTGCTCGCCGGCTCCAGCGGCCGGGTCGAGGAGGAGCGCTGCCGAGTCCTCGCCGCAACCGGAGCGACCACTGCGTCGTACGCCTGGTTCGGCGAGCGACTCGACCGGATCCCGCTCGAGTCGTTCGACGAGCCGCTGGCGCTGCTCCACGAGCGGTGTGAGCGGCTGGTCGTGCTCGGCACCTCGCGAGGCGCCGAGGCGGCGCTGTTGCTCGGGACGATCCATCCCGAGATCGATGCGGTCGTCGCGATCTCGCCCAGCGACGTCGTGTGGGCGGCCCTGTCGGGGGAGCGGCCGCAGACCTCGTCGTGGACCCGCGGCGGCGAGCCGCTGCCGTTCGTGCCGTACGACGACTCCTGGGAGGCCGTCGGCGAGCCGCCGGAGTTCGTGGGTCACTACGAGCACTGCCTCGAGACGTACGCCGACCGGGTGCCTGCCGCGCGGATCCCGGTCGAGCGGATCGGCGGCTCGGTGCTGCTCGCGGCCGGCGGCGACGACCGGCTGTGGCCGTCGCTCGACTTCTCCGAGGCGATCGTGCGGCGGCGGGCTCGAGCGGGTCTGCCGACGACCCTCGTGAGCCATCCCGACGCCGGCCACCGGGTGGCGTTGCCCGGAGAGGTGCCGCCTCCCGCGCGCAGCGACCTGGCCCACGGCGGCAGCCCGGCGGCCGATGCCGAGCTCGGCCGGATGCTCTGGCCCGAGCTGCTGGCGGTGCTCAGCGGCTGAGGCACCTCGCGCCCCGGTTCGGTATCCGTTGCCCGAGCGCGCTAGTCTTGTCGGCAGTGGCGCGCGAACACATCCTTCCTGCATGCCCGGAACCCTCAGCCCCCAGC
>CAVOJM010000006.1:0-487082 GCA_963696245.1 uncultured Actinomycetota bacterium | reverse complement strand
CAGGTGAACGACATCGTGAGTCGGGCCGGGCCCGGTCCTTGCGATGCAACGGCCCGGGCGACGCAGAGGCACAGCCGGTCCCCCGCGGCCTTCTGCCCGTCGCTGAAGAAGACGTCGCGGTGGTCGAGCCGGCCGTCGAGCTCGACGACCGCCATCTCGCACAGACCGCACTCGCCCTTGCGGCAGTCCCACATCAGGTCGGCGCCCGCGGCTCCGAAGGCGTCGAGCATCGTCTGCTCCGGCGAGACGGTCACGGTGAGCCCGAGCTCGGGGATGCTCACCTCGAAGGACTCGGCGTCGTACCAGCCGCTGCTGCCGAACGTCTCGAACCGCAGGTCCACGGCGGGCAGGCCGGCCACGCTCCAGGCCCGCCGCACCGCGTCCATCAGCCGCACCGGTCCGCACATCAAGAGCTCCTGCCGGCCCGGTAGGCCGGCGACCTGCCTCGACCAGGCCCGCGACGTCGAGCGCGGTGCCCTCGTCGTCGACGTGCAGCTCGAGCCGGTCGCCGTGCTCCTCCGCGAGCAGGTCGGCGTAGGCCATCGTCGCCCGCGACCGTCCGACGTAGACGATCCGGTAGTCCGCGCCCGCCCGTGCGAGTGCCCGGGCGGCGGCGACCAGCGCGGTCACCCCGATGCCACCCGCGAGGAGCACGTAGCCGTCCGCGCCGAGCAGCAGCGGGAAGTCCTGGAGCGGGCGGGTCGCCTCGATCGTGTCGCCGACCTCGAGCGAGTGCAGGTGCGCGGACCCGCCGCGGCTGCGCTCCGCGAGACGCACCGTCAGGGTCAGGAGGCGCCCGGTCGGGTCCGACTCGACGATCGAGTAGGACCGGACGTCGTTCGCGCCACCGAGCGGCACCCGTACGTCGACGTGGCTGCCGGGGTCGGCCGGACGGCCCGGCGCCGACGGCCGCTCGAGGGTGATCCGCCGGGCCGCGTCGGTCACGAGCTCGGTCTCGACCACCCGGCAGCGCTGCCAGTCGCGGTCGGCGACGTCGGTCATCGACCGCTCCCGGCGGTGAGCGACCCGGCGTCGTCGGGGATCTCGACGGCCGGCTCGCCCGGGAAACGGCCCTCGGCCCGCAGCATGCGGTCGAGGATCCGGCGCACCCACATGCCGCCGGCGTCGATGTTGAGGCTGTAGAACGCGTAGTCGGGGTTCGCGTCGATCGCGTCCTGCTGCGCCTGCAGCATCACCTCGTCCTCGCCGAAGACACCGCGGACGCCGTCGCGCAGCTCGCTGGTGATCCGCTGGCTGTCCAGGCGGTAGTTGCGCATGAACGCCCAGAAGTAGTGCGAGGACCGATCGGTCTCGGGGGTGATCGTGTTCATGACGTAGCCGTTGACGCCCTGGCTGCGGTCGCCCTCCGGCGCGCCGGTGCCGGTCGGCGCGACCCCGACGTCGATGCAGATCGTGCTCGGCGCGTAGTAGTGGATGATCTGCCAGCGGTCCACGTGTCCGTCGAAGTCGGGGAACCGGTCGCGGATGTTCTTGGCCCAGAACGACGGCGGCTCGACGTCGATCATCCACCGGGTGACGCTGACGTGCGTCTCGCTCTCCCGACCGGGTGCTGAAGTCCGACTGGCTCAGCTCGTCCTGGCCGAGGCTCGAGCCGTGCACGAACTCCTCGTGGGTGAGGTCCATCAGGTTGTCGAGGATCAGCTGGTAGTTGCAGGCCGCCTCGATGGTCAGCCCGTCGCCGGCCCACTCCGGGTCGTCCATCTGGTGCATGTCCGGGATGTCGGCGGGGTCGGCCTTCGTCGGGTCGCCCGGCCACACCCACAGCGTAGCGGTAGCGCTCGACGATCGGGTACGACGGGACCGAGGCGCTCGGGTTCAGCGTCTCCTGCGACGGGAGCCTGCGTGCAGCGACCGGCGGGTTGTAGCGCAGCCCGTGGTACGGGCACTGGATCTCGTCCGCGCCGACCAGCTTGCCCATCGACAGCGGCGCGAGCCGGTGCCAGCAGGCGTCGGCCAGCGCCACCGGTCGACCCGATCTCGGTGCGGTAGAGCGCCATCGGGCGCCCGGCCACGGTCCGGGCCAGGATGCCCCGGTGGGTCAGCTCGTGGTCCCAGGCGACGGCGTACCAGGCGTCGAGGGGGTACGGGAAGATCTTGGCGTTGACGCGTTCGCGATCAGGATGCGGCTCGGACATGACTCCACCCTCCGCGTCGGGCGTGACGGGCGGCTACGCCGCTTGCACTCAGTGCAAGCTCCGATGATCGCCGTCGAAGCGGCGTACGCCCGCGAGATGGCCCGGGCAGCGGTCCGGACGGCGGGCGCCAGCGCGGCCGGCCGCGCCCCGTCGGCGGTCACCACGAGGAGACCGCGGCGACGACCTCGCCCCGGGCGTCGGTGATCGGTGCGGCGACCGACAGCGCGTCATCGGTGACGGCGCCCCGGCTGACGGCGTACCCGTCGCGGCGTACGCTCGGCCAGCACCCGTCGCAGCGCGGTCGGGTCGGTGATCGTCGCGGTCGGTGTAGCGCGTCAGACCCGGCGGCGAGCACCTCGTCGAGGACCTCGACCGGCGCATGGGCGAGCAGCACCAGGCCGACGCCGGTCGCGTGCAGGGCGAACCGACCGCCGACCCGGGTGAGCACCGGGACGGCCGAGCGACCGGCGATCCGCTCGACGAAGACGGCCTCGGTGCCGTCGCGGACGGCCAGCTGGACGTTCTCCCGGGTGACGACGTAGAGGTCCTCGAGGTAGGGCAGGGCCACCTCCCGCAGCGACGTGCTCCGCGGCGCGAGCGACCCGACCTCCCACAGCCGCAGCCCGACCCGGTAGCGGCCCGTCGTCGTTGCGCTCCAGCGCACCCGCGGCGACCAGCTCCGTCGCGCGCCGCTGCGCGGTGGACAGGTGCAGGCCGCTGCGCCGGGCCAGCTCGGCAGAGCGTGAGCTCGCGGTGGTCGGCGTCGAAGGCGCCCAGCAGGGCGAGCACCTTCCCGGTGACGCTGGCGGGCGCCGGCTCGGTCAGCACGACCAGGTCCGCCGTCCTCGTCGAGGAACGACGTCGTGGTGCTTCTGGCCACCGAGGAAGACAGCGGCGATCAGCGCCGCCACGATCGCCGCGATGCCGCAGACCAGGTAGCCGATGGCGTACGCGTGCGACAGGGCGTGGAAGGCGATGTCCTGGATCGGGTTGAACGGGATCAGCTTGCCGTCCGGGCCGGGGATCTGGGAGGGCACGGCGTTGGCGCCGAGCGGACCGGACTGCACGGCTCCGACCGCCCCCGCGACCTCGGCCTGCTTCTCCGCGGGCACTTGCCCCGGGCAGGGCGTAGAACGTCGTCGAGCTGCGCCTGGAGGCTCGGCGTGGACGCCAGCTTCGCGCTGATGGCGTTCGCGGCGTTGGTCAGGGCGATCGCGCCCACGATGGCCGGGCCGAGGGTCAGGCCGAAGTCGCGCAGCATGCTGGTCGCCCCGCTGGCCATGCCGGCCTTCGGCGTCGGCACGCTGTTGACCGCCACCACGGTGATCGAGGTGACGGCCAGCTTGAAGCCGGCGCCGACGACGAGCAGCGGCAGCGGAGACGGCCGCGATCGAGAGGTGCGTGGCCGGGATCGAGGCCAGCACGAGGTCGCCGATACCGATCAGGGCCATGCCCGCGGCCAGCACCCAGCCGGGGTTGTAGCGCTGGATCATCCGGGTGCTGACCGGGAAGAGCACCACACCCATGATGTTGAGGCAGACGAACCCGATCGAGGTCGCCAGCGGCGTGTAGCCCTGGATCGCGGAGAGCCGGATGCTGGTGGCGTACGCCGTGCCGAGGTAGGCGAACATGCCGAGCACGGTGACGATCGCCGAGATGGTGAAGATCCGGTTGCTGAAGAGGTCCAGCTGGATCAGCGGCCGGTCGACGCGGCGCTCGATCATCACGAACAGGGCCAGGAAGATCGCGGCGACGACGAAGCCAGCCACGATCACGGGGCTGCCCCACCCGTCCTCGGCACCCTGGATCACCGCGTAGAGCAGCGCGAAGAGGGCGACGGCGATGGTGATCTGACCGGGCCAGTCGAGCGAGCGGCCCTCCGGCGCGGAGGAGTTCTTGGCGCAGCACCATCGTGATCACCGCACTGATCGCGGCCAAGATCGCCATCGCGAGGAAGGCGTAGCGCCAGCTCGCGTACTCGCCGCCGGAGTGGCTCGACTTGCGGGCCAGCAGCCGGCGATGACCGGCGAGATGAAGCCGGCGCCGGTGAGCGCCGCCGCCCAGATCGAGATCGCGTGGGCGCGTTCCTTGCACGCTGTGGGTGCCGGCGGCGAGCATCGCCATCGAGGTCGGGAAGATCGCTGCGGCGCCGATGCCGGAGATCACCTGGCCGGTGAGCAGCACGTCGACCCCGTCGTCCGGGGTGAAGAACCCGAACAGGCCGCCGACGACCATCAGTGCGGCACCGATGGCGAGCAGGCGCTTGCGCCCGAACAGGTCGCCGCCGCACGCCGAAGCTGAGCTCGCAGCAGGGTGACCGGCACCAGGAAGGCGTCGGAGATCCAGGTCAGCTGGGTCGAGGTCGTCCCGAGGTCGAGGTTGATGTAGCCGTTGATGACCGCCGGCAGCGACAGCCCGACCTGGGCGACGGCGACGGCAGCGGCGGCGGACGACCATGGTCCCGATGGTCAGCTTCGATGGCACCAACGCTGCGGCGCCCGATGTGGCGGCGGTCTCACTCATGACTGCGACAAACCACAACGGAAACCTGATGTACAGGTTTCCTGATGATTAATTTCGAGGCGCTCCGCCGACCGGCAGGGCGGCGCGGCACAGCTCGAGCGCGCGACGCAGCTCCTCGGCCTCGTCAGCGCTCAGCAACGACAGCATCCGGGTCTCGAGCGCGGCGACCTGGGGCCGGAGCACGTCGAGCAGCTGCGTTGCCCTTGTCGGTCAGCGCGATCACGAGCCGGCGACGGTCGGCCGGGTCGCGGTGCCGCTCGATCAGCTCGCTGGCCAGCAGGGAGGTGACCATGTCGGCCATGGTCTGCGCGGTCACGAAGGAGTGCCGGGCGAGGTGCGCGGCGGTCAGGTCGGAGTGGCGCTCGAGCACGGTCAGCGCGGTGTACTGCAGCGCGGTCAGGTCGACCGGCCGGGTGAGGTCGTCGAGACCGGCCCGGACCGCCAGCTCCACCTGCTTCATCAGGTAGAGCAGCGTGGGAGGCGCACCGGTCCCCGCAGCGGAGCCGCGCGCTTCCTCGATCACCTCGACCATGTCTCGACCTCCCGGTCGACATCGTAGGGCGTTCAGGCCGAGCCCGAGCACCCGAGCCGCGTTGTCCTTCAGGATGCCCGGCGTGGTGCTCGGTCGGTACGCCGAGGTCCTCGAAGTCGGCGAGCCAGCGCTCCGGGGAGATCAACGGGTAGTCGCTGCCGAAGAGCACCTTGTGGTGCAGCATCCCGGACGCGGCCCGCACCAGCTCGGGCGGGAAGTACTTCGGCCGCCAGCCGGACAGGTCGATGAAGACGTTCGCCTTGTGGGTGGCCATCGAGATCGCCTCCGCCTGCCACGGCACCGACGGGTGCGCGAGGATCACCGTCAGCCCCGGGAAGTCGGCGGCGACGTCGTCGAGCAGCAGCGGGTTGGAGTAGCGCAGCTTGATGCCGCGGCCGCCCGGGCAGGCCGGCTCCGATGCCGTTCTGGCCGGTGTGGAAGAGCGCCGGGACGCCGAGTTCCTCGATCGCGGCCCACAGCGGTGCGAGGTCGGGGTCGTCCGGCGAGAACGCCTGCAGGCTCGGGTGGAACTTGAAGCCGCGTACGCCGTGCTCCTCGACGAGCAGCCGGGCCCGGCGTACGGCGTCGGCGCCCTGGTGCGGGTCCACCGAGCCGAACGGGATCAGCACGTCGGCGTGCTCGGCGGCCTGCTCGGCGATCTCCTCGCTGGACAGCGCCGGGTGGCCGGTCGCGGTCGTCGCGTCCACGGTGAAGACGACGGCCGCCATCTTGGCCTCGCGGTAGCGGTGGGCGAGATCGGCGACGGTCGGGGTGCGGTTGTCCGACCCCTTGAAGTAGGCGGCGGACGCGTCCATCAGCTCGTCGTCGAGCGAGTGGTGGCCGTGGTCGTCGGCCTCGACGTGCACGTGCACGTCGATCGCGCTGACCGGCGTCGAGGTCGATGCGCGGCTCGTAGCGGGTCACGTGGGGTTCTCCTTCAGCCGGGACTTGATCAGCTTGCCGGACGCGTTGTGCGGCAGCTGCGGCGACGAACACGACGGACTTGGGCAGCTTGTAGCGGGCCAGCCGACCGTCGAGGTGCGTCGAGCACCGCCTCCGCGTCGAGCGTCGCGCCGTCGCGGACGACCACGAACGCGCGGCCGACCTCGCCCCAGGTGTCGTCCGGTACGCCGACGACCGCGCACTCGGCGACCGCCGGATGGTCGTAGAGGGCTCGCTCGACCTCGGCCGGATAGACGTTCTCCCCGCCGGAGATGTACATGTCCTTGACCCGGTCGACGATCTTCACGAACCCCTCGTCGTCGACGGTGGCGACGTCGCCGGTGTGCAGCCACTCCTCGCTGAACGCCAGGGCGGTCGCGGCGTCGTCGCGCCAGTAGCCGGGGCTGACGTTGGGGCCCGACACGAGGATCTCGCCGGGCGCACCCACGTCGGCGGACCGATCGCCCGTGAGCACCCGGAGGTCGGTGAAGAAGCAAGCCGTGCCCGCCGTCCCGAGCTTGCGTACGCCGTCCTCGGCGCGCAGCATCGTCGCGCCCGGCGACGACTCGGTCAGGCCGTAGCCCTGGATGATCATCAGGCCCCGGTCGAGCCAGGCCTGCAGCAGCGACTCGGGGATCGGCGCACCACCGCTCAGCGCCAGCCGCAGGCTGGACAGGTCGGCCTCGGCGAAGCGAGGGGCGGCGGCCAGGGCGAGGTACATCGAGGTCACGCCGAAGAGCAGGGTGACCTGCTCGGCCTCGATCAGGTCGACGGCCCGCGCCGGGATCGAACTTCGCCTCGATCAGTGCGGTGCCGCCCTTGAGCACCGTGGGGAAGAGGACCTGGTTGAGCGCGGCGGTGTGGAAGAGAGGCGCCGTGACGAGCGCGACCTCGCTGTTCGTGAGGTCGATGTCGACGAGCAGGTTGTAGACGTTCCAGACGACGTTGCCGTGCGTGAGCATCACGCCCTTGGGGCGGCCGCTGGTGCCGGAGGTGTACTGGATCATGAAGAGGTCGTCGAGGGCGATCGGCTCGTCGATCTCGGTGACCGGATCGTCGTCCGACAGCGACGAGCTCGTCGAGGCCGCGGCCGGCCGCGCGGCTGAACGTGACCCGCTCCAGGCGGCGGTCCGTGGACGCGGCACCCCGTCGTCGGCCAGCGCGTCCTCGACGAGCAGCAGCCGGCTGCCGCTGTGCTCCAGGACGTGCGCGAGCTCGGGTGGCGCGAGGCGGGTGTTGACCGGGACGAACACCGCGCCGAGCTTCGCGGTGGCGAACATCGCCAGCACCAGCTCGACCGAGTTCAGCCCGAGGAACGCGACCCGGTCGCCGCGGGCGATCCCTCGCGCGCGCAGCCCGTGGGCCAGGCGGGTGCTGTCGCGGTGGAGGTCGGCGTACGTCGTCACGTGGCCGTCCTGCACGAGCGCGGCACGGCCGGGCGTCATCCGCTCCCGGCGCCGGGTCCACGACCCGAGGCCCTGATCCTTCATCGTCCGCCTCCTGCATCGGTCTCGCCGAGCGTGTCCAGCCCGAGGCGTGCCTTGGTCTCCAGCAGCTCGCGCAGCGCGCGGTCCCGCGCGGCGAGGACGCTCCGCTCGCGCCCGCCGAGCTCGTCGCGGACGCCGTCGACCAGGGTGTCGACGAGCTCGCCGGTGAGCTCCGGCGAGCCCAGGTCGGCCCACCAGTCCACCATCGGCGGGCCGAGGTGCTCGAGCACGTGGGCGAGACCCTCGGGTCCGCCCGAGAGGTGCTGGGTCGCGATCGGGCCCAGCAGCGCCCAGCGCAGGCCGGGGCCGGAAGCGACGGCGGCGTCGAGGTCGGCCACCGAGATGGCTCCGCGACGGACCAGGTCGTAGGCCTCACGCCACAGCGCAGCCTGCAGCCGGTTGACGACGTGGCCGGGCAGCTCCGCGCGGACCCGGACCGGTCGACGACCCAGCCGCGTCATCGCCGTCATCGCCGCCTCGACCGCCTCCTCCGACGTACGCCGCCCGCCGACGACCTCCACCAGGGGGATCAGGTGCGGCGGGTTGAACGGGTGGGTGACCACGACCCGCTCCGGATGGCGGCAGGCGTCCTGGAACGCGCTCGGCCCGAAGCCGGAGGAGCTGCTCGCGAGCAGCACGTCGGGGTCGGTCGCTGCGTCGAGGCTCGCGAACAGCTCGCGCTTGAGGTCCACCCGCTCGGGCCCGGCCTCGAGCACCAGGTCGGCCTCGGAGACGGCAGCGGCCAGGTCGGCATCGAAGGACAGCCGCGACAGAGCCTCGTCGAGGTCGTCGTCGCCGATCGCCGTCCAGCTGCGCGCGGACGGCGTCGCGCAGGCGTGACTCGGCGCCGGGCGCCGGGTCCGTCGCGCGCACCCGGAGGCCGTGCGCGAGAGCGAGCGCCACCCAGCTGCCGCCGATCGATCCGGTCCCGACGACGGCCACGGACTCCATCGCGTCCCTCATCGCCCGGCCTCCCGACCGGCGCAGCTCGACGAACGCGTCCAGTGATCGTCGGGTCGGCCAACGCGTCGCGGCTCACGACGCGTCGACGGGGGTGCGCCCTGCAGGATCCGCTTCACCGGCAGCTCGAGCTTCTTGCCGGTCAGGTTGCGCGGGACGCCGGGCACCGCGACGATCCGGTCGGGGAGGTGCCGGGGCGACAGCGCGGTGCGCAGCGCGCCGCGGATGGTGGCGACCAGCTCGTCGTCGAGGAGGGCCGGTGGCCGGAGCACGACGAAGAGCAGCAGCTCGCCGTTGCCGCCGGCCGGGTCGTCCAGGTGGACGACCAGGCTGTCGGCGACGGCCGGGAGCTCCTCGACCACGCGGTAGAACTCGGCGGTGCCCAGCCGGACGCCGCCCCGGTTGAGGGTGGCGTCGCTGCGACCGGTCACGACGCAGCTGCCGTCGGCCTCGAAGACGATCCAGTCGCCGTGGCGCCAGATGCCGGGGTAGTGCTCGAAGTACGTCGCACGCAGCAGCGAGCCGTCGGCATCGCCCCACAGCCCGACCGGCATCGAGGGCATCGGCGAGGTGATCACGAGCTCGCCCGGGACGCCGACGACCTCGCGGCCCTCCTCGTCGAACGCGTGCGCGTCGACGGCCAGGGCGCGGCCGGAGATCATGCCTGCGCGGACCGGCAGCAGCGGGTTGTTCTGCACGATCCCGCTGCACACGTCGGTGCCGCCGCTGCCCACGTTGAGCTGGACCCGAGGTCCGAGCTGCTCGCCGATCCAGGCATATCCCTCGGGCGGCAGCGGCGCTCCGGCCGACCCGACGGTCCGCAGACGCAGGTCGAGACCGGACAGGTCGACACCCGCTCCGCGACAGGCCATCACGAAGCCCGGGCTGGCGCCCATCATGGTCGCGCCGGTCTCCTCGGCCAGCCGCCACTGCCAGTCGAGGTCGGGGTACGCCGGGTCGCCGTCGATGGTGACCACCGCGCAGCCCACCAGCAGGGCGGACGCGAGCGCGTTCCACATCATCCAGGCGGTGGTGGAGTACCAGAGCAGGGTGTCGCCCGGCCCGAGGTCCCAGGAGAGCGCGTGGTTCTTCAGGTGCTCGAGCACGATGCCGCCGTGGCCGTGGACGATCGCCTTCGGCTTCCCGGTGGTCCCGGACGAGAACACCACGAACAGCGGGTGGTCGAACGGGACCGGCAGCGCGTCGGGGAGGCCCTCGGTCACCCCGTCGAGCAGCGCCGGCCACGACTCGGCGCCCTCGACCCGCCACTCGCCGTACTCGATGTCGATCACGTGACGGACGCTCGGGAGGCCGGCGCGGACCTGCTCGACCTCGGCGCGCCGGTCGACGTCCTTGGTGCCGTAGCGGTAGCCGCCGGCGACCAGGAGCACCACCGGCTCGACCTGCTCGAAGCGATCGACGACGCTGCGAGCGCCGAACTCGATCGCGCAGCTGGTCCACACGGCGCCGAGCCCGGCGGCCGCGAGGAACGCGACCAGCGCCTCGGGGGTGTTCGGGACGTAGCCCGCGACCCGGTCGCCTGCTCCGACGCCGAGGTCGGCCAGGACCCGCCGGGCGCGGGCGACCTGGTCGCGCAGGTCGCCCCACGTCAGGGTGCGGTCGGATCGCGACTGGGAGCGCGCATGGACTGCGACGACGTCCCGATCATCGGCCCCGGCACCGCGGAGAGCCTGCTCGGCGTAGTTGAGCAGCGAGCCCGGGGAACCAGGAGGCGCCCGGCATCGACCGGTCGGCGAGCACCGCCCGGCGCTGCCCGTGGTCGGTCACCTCGAAGAACTCCCAGATCGCCGACCAGAAGCCGTCCAGGTCGGTCACCGACCAGCGCCACAGCGACTCGTGGTCAGGCGAGGTCGAGACCGCGCCGCTCGTGGAGCCACCCGATGAAGTCGCCGACCCGGGTCGTCGTGAGTACGTCGTCAGGCGGGGTCCACACGACGTCGCCGGTGGCGATGTCGGCCGTCAACGGTCGGTCACCTTGCCGGCTCGACCGTCGAGGAAGTCCTGCATCCGCCCCTTGGCGTCGTCGGTGCCCTGGGCGATCGCCGCCATCATCGACTCCATGAGGTAGCCCTCCCGGGGCCCTGCCTCGGCGATACGTGGCAGTGCTTGGACCACCGCGAAGTTGGTCTGCGCCGCGTTGCCGGCGATCCGCGTCGCCAGCTCGAGGGCGAAGTCGAGACCGGTGCCGTCGTCGACGACGTACTGGGACAGACCGGCGGCAGCGCCCTCCTCGGCGTCGTACCGTCGACCGGTCAGCATCAGGTCCGTCATCCGAGCCACGCCGATCAGGCGCGGCAGGCGCACCGACCCACCGCCGCCGACGAAGATGCCGCGCTGCCCCTCGGGCAGGGCGTAGAAGGTGGATCGCTCCGCGACCCGGATGTGCGCCGCGGCGGCGAGCTCGAGACCGCCGCCGACCACCGCCCCCTTGAGCGCCACGACGACCGGAACCGGGCCGAACTCCACCGACTCGAAGACCCGGTGCCACATCCGCGAGTGCTTGATCCCGGCGATCGTGTCCCGCTCGGCCATCTCGCTCAGGTCCAGTCCCGCACAGAAGTGCTCGCCCGACGCCGTGATGACAACCGCGCCGATGTCGTCGGGAAGGTCGGCGAAGAACCGCTCGATGCCGAGGATCGTCACGTCACCGAGAGCGTTGCGCTTCTCCGGGCGATCGAGGGTCAGCACCGCGACCGGGCCCCGCCGGTACGCCGTCAGGGTCGACGGCAGGCCGTCGGACAGGGATTGCTCGGGGCTCACGGCCACCTCCACGAGAATAATCAGGAATCCTGACTATATGACGAGGGAAGGACGCAGACAAGCCCCCACGGCCGCCGCCGGACCAGCGGAGGGTCACTCCGCGACGAGGTCGGCGAGGTAGGTCGCGAAGCCTCCGCGCACCCGGCTCGTCGTGCGGCCCGACGTCTGCACCGACGTGCTCGTGGTCCACCGGCAACCCGCAGCACGCATGGCCTCCACCAGGAGGACGTCCTCGTGGAGGTCGACCGGCCGCAGCCCGCCGGATCGTGCGTACGCAGCGAGCGTGAAGGCGAGGTTGGCTCCGTGGACGTGCGCCCGCGGTCTGCGGTGGCGCTCGCGCCAGCGTTCGAGCACCCGCAGCGGCAGGTCGTCGGGGTCAGGGTGCACCGAACCCACGACGAGGTCGTAGCCCGCGGCGGCCAGGGCGTGCAGGTCGACGAGCCACAGGTCCGGCACCACGCAGTCCGCGTCGGTGCTCACCACGAGCACCCGCTCCGGCGGCTGGTCGTCGGCGAGCGCGGCGACCCGGGCGATACCGGCCCCCCGAGCGACGCCGACGCTCGCAGCGTCCACGACCACCGTGTCGACGCCGTACGTCGCCGCCACCGCCGCCGATCTGGTCGGTGCACCTGTCCAGGACGACGGTGGTGCGGACGACGACGTCCGGCAGGTCGGCAAGCAGCCGAGCGGCGGCCGTGGCGACCGAGGCCAGGCAAGCGCCCAGGAGCTGCTCCTCGTCGTGGGCCGGCACGACGACGTGGACCACGCCGATGGTCATGAGGTCGGCTCCGGGAGCGCGTCGATGGCGGCAAGGAGCAGGATCTCGACGTCACGGTCGCGGTAGGTCGCCTGGACGGGCAACGATCCGTCCTCCGTGAACGCGCGGTGCACCTCAGTCGGCGTCGGGCACCCAGCCGTCGATCCGGTGCCGCCAGTGGCACAGCACGACGACGCCCAGCGGCGTGAGCGACGCCCGAACCCGTTCCACCAGCCCACGCAGCTCGCGCGGGCTGAGGAAGTAGGCCGTCTCCGAGACCACGACCAGGTCGAAGCTGCCCGGCGGCCAGTCCTGCGGCACCTGCATGCGCTCGACCCGGACGTGGTCGTGCCCGCTCAACCGCTGCCGGGCGGCCTCGACCGCGGCGGGGCTGGCATCGACGGCGAGCAGGTCGTGGCAGCGCTCGGCCAACCGCTCGGCGAGTGCTCCGGTCGAGCAGCCCACCTCGAGACCCCGGGCGTACGTCGCTCGCGGGAGCACCGCCAGCGTCAGGTCGCGCTTGCGCCGCTCGTACCACCGTTCGTCGACGCCCCAGGGGTCCGGCTCGGAGCGGTGCAGGTCGTCGAGTGCGGTGTCGCGAGGGTCGTCGACGACGTAGCACCTCCACCGAGCCGTGGAAGTGGGCGAGGAAGCCCGGACGGAGGAGCACCTCGTCGCCGGGTGCGCCCGAGAGTGCGTCGATCTGGGAGGAGTGCGCGGCGATCGCCCGGCTCTTGCGGGACCGGGCCGCGGCCGAGAGCTCCAGTGTCCGGAGTGCGACCCAGGGCGCGTCGTCCGGCGTTCCCCAGTGCCACCACCAGACGGGGTACTCCACCAGCATCGCGTCCGTACGACGTGCGGCGGTGGCAGCCGCCCGTCCCGCGGCCTCGTGGTCGGGGTGACCGTCGTGCCGCCAGGGTGCTGCGACCAGCGTCCCCGCCGCCGTCGCCGATCAGGTCGACGAGGCGGGCCGCGACATCGGCCTCGGAGTCAGCGACGGCCCCGTCGCCGAGCGCCAGCATCGTCACGGCGGCGCCCGGAGCGACCGCGTGCAGTGCCTCCTTCGCCTCGCCGAGCCGTCGCTGCGCGAGCTGCTCGGGCGAGTGGGTCGGCGAGGCTGGATGGCTGAGCTCACCAGCCGTGAGCAGGACCAGGTCGATCTCGAGGCCGCGCTCGTAGGCAGTGGCGAGCAGGCCACCCGCACCGAGCGACTCGTCGTCCGGGTGCGCGGCCACGACGACCACGCGGCGTACGCCGTCGAGCGCCAGCGGCGGCCGGTCGGCCCACCGGGGATCGGCGGACCAGACCTCGGCCGCGGTGCCGGTCCCGTCGTGGGTGAAGGCCGGGCGGGTCACCACGGCGAGGCCCCGCTCACGAGCCGACCGAGCGTCGCGGTGTCACGCTCGGCATGGTGCTGACGGAGGTAGACCCGGAGGTCCGCCACCCGGGCGGCGTGCTCCTCCTCGGTCGTCAGCGGACCCGGGCCGAGCGCGTGGTCGGCGGCGAGCAGCACCGACTCGGCCGCGTCGGCGACGACCTGGCGCACCCGGAGCGCGAGCAGCATCCCGTCGTCACCCGCCGCGTCGCCGCTGTCGACCGCCTGCGCCGCGCCGAGCAGCACGGAGGACGCAGCCGTGAGCGCGACGTCGACCCGACCGAGGTGCAGCTGACCGACCTGGTCGAGCTCCCGCTCGGCGGCCTGGCGCCAGATCCGCCGCGCGAGCCCGACGCTCGCGCCGTACCAGATCGCGGCCACGCCGATCCCGCCCCAGGCGAACCCGTCGCGGCGCAGGTACCACCCCGGCTCGCCCACCGGCGTCGCCACCGCGCCGTCGAAGTCGACCGGCGTGCTGCGTACGGCGCTCAGGCCGCGCGACACCCACGGCGCGTCGACCGCGGTCACACCCGGCTGGCGGAGGTCGACCGCGAAGAGCTGGCGGCGCTCGTCGTCGACCCACGCCGTCACGAGCGCGTGGGTCAGGTCCGCGGCCAGGGAGCACCAGGGCTTCCGGCCGGACAGGGTGGCGCCGTCCGGAGTCGGCGCGGCACGCAGCCGGACCCCCGGTCCTTCGGCGGCCCACACCCCCCAGGTGCCGTCGCGCTCCTCGTCGAGGATGGCCAGGGCATCCAGGTGCGGCTCGACCGACCGGGCCACGGTCAGGTCGACGGCACCCAGGGTCGCCAGCGCCTCCCAGAGATGCGCAGTGTGTCCCTTCCCCGGAGCCGGGAGCCGCCTTCCCCACCGCGCGGCGAGCTCGAGCGCGCGGCGTACGTCGCCACGCGCATCACCCGCGTCCGTCGCCAGCGCGGCCAGCTCCCCGTCCTGGCAGGGACCGGGGCCGAGCGACACGGCCGATGGCCGGGGAGGAGACATGACGAGGCCGTACCCAGATCTGCCCCGCCTATCTCTGGTTGGGGGCCGCGGGGCAGCGCAGGCGTACTGTCGAACGCATGCAGTACTTACGAGCAGCGTGATCCGCCTCGCGATCGTCAACGACTACGAGGTCATCGTCGCGGGAGTCGCCGCGATGCTTTCGGAGGATCGGCACCGGATCCAGGTGACCGCGCTCGACCCGACCGCCGGTGTCATCGACAGCGTCGACGTCATCCTCTACGACACCTTCGGTCCGGTGGACAGCTCGATGGACCGTCTCGAGGCGCTGGTCCGCGGGAGCTCCGCTCCTGTGGTCGTCTACAGCTGGAAGCTGCGTCCCGACGTGGCCCGCGAAGCCATCAGCCGCGGTGCGGCCGGCTACCTGTCGAAGGCGATGACGGGTCCCGAGATCGCCGATGCCGTCCAGGCGGTCGTCCGCGGCGAGGTCGTGGTCAGCCCGGAGATCGCGCCGGCAGCAGACCTGGTCGGCGGCAACTGGCCGGGGCGCACCACGGCGAACCTCACCGCCCGCGAGGCAGAGGTGCTCAGCATGATCGCGGCCGGCATGAGCAACCAGGAGATCGCCGACCGCAGCTACCTGAGCATCAACTCGGTGAAGACCTTCATCCGGTCGGCCTACCGCAAGATCGGTGCGCAACGCCGCTCGCAGGCCGTCCGCTGGGCGATCGAGAACGACTTCACACCGAGCCCCGGCACCAGCGCAGCGACCGAGCCAGCCGTGCTCTGAACCCCTGGCCCGTTGGGGCGGCCGGACCGGCGGGACTCACCGAGGCGTTCGGTCCCTGAGTGGCACCTCCAGTCGCGCGGCGAGGTCGTCGTACGAGATGCCGAACGTGTCGAGGACGACCACGCCGTCGGGAGTGATCTCGAAGGTCGCGACGTCGGTGTAGACGCGGTCCACGCAGCCGACACCGGTCAGCGGGTAGGTGCACGACGGCACCAGCTTGGGCGTGCCGTCCTTGGCGAAGAGCGTCATCATCACGAAGACGCTCCTGGCGCCGATCGCGAGGTCCATCGCGCCGCCGACGGCGGGGATCGCGTCGGGCGCGCCGGTGTGCCAGTTGGCGAGGTCGCCGGTCGCGGAGACCTGGAAGGCGCCGAGCACGCAGACGTCGAGGTGGCCGCCGCGCATCATCGCGAAGGAGTCGGCGTGGTGGAAGTACGACGCCCCCGGCAGCTCGGTCACCGGGATCTTGCCGGCGTTGGTGAGGTCCGGGTCGATCTCGTCCGGCCCCGCCGCCGGACCCATGTTGAGCATCCCGTTCTCGGTGTGCAGCACGACGCCGGAACCGGCGGGCAGGTGGTCGGCGACCAGCGTGGGCTGGCCGATGCCGAGGTTGACGAAGGAACCCTGCGGGATGTCGCGCGCGACGATCGCCGCCATCTCGTCCTTGCTCAGCGACTGGTCGGAGCTCATACGGTCACGATCCTGTCCACGTAGATGCTCGGCGTGACGACGTTCTCCGGGTCGAGCTCGCCGATCTCGACGATCCCCTTGCACCTGCACGATCGTGGTCGTCGCCGCAGTCGCCATCACCGGCCCGAAGTTGCGGGCGGTCTTGCGGTAGACGACGTTGCCCATCCGGTCGGCGCGGTAGGCACCGACCAGCGCGACGTCGCCGCGGATCGGGTACTCCAGCACGTAGGTGCGCCCGTCGATCTCGCGCGTCTCCTTGCCCTCGGCCAGCGGCGTGCCGACGCCGGTCGGGCAGAAGAACGCACCGATCCCCGCACCGGCCGCCCGCATCCGCTCGGCCAGGTTGCCCTGCGGCACCAGCTCGAGCTCGACCTTGCCCTCGCGGTAGAGACCGTCGAAGACCGACGAGTCCTTCTGCCGGGGGAAGGAGCAGATCACCTTGCGCACCCGGCCCTTCGCGAGCAGCGCGGCCAGGCCGGTGTCGCCGTTGCCGGCGTTGTTGTTGACCACGGTCAGGTCGGTCGCGCCCTGGTCGATCAGCGCGTCGATCAGCTCGACCGGCATGCCGGCCATGCCGAAGCCGCCGATCAGCACGGTCGACCCGTCGGCGACGTCCGCCACGGCCTCGGCCGCGGTGTCGCAGATCTGCACGGTCACGACACGTTCTCCAGCACCACGGCGAGCGCCTGGCCGACGCCGATGCAGATCGCGGCCACGCCGTACCGGTCCCCCGACTCCTGCAGCCGCGCGCGCGAGGGTGCCGAGGATCCGGCCGCCGGAGGCGCCGAGCGGGTGGCCGATCGCGATCGCGCCGCCCTTGGCGTTGACGATCTCGGGGTCGACCTTCCACGCGTCGACGCAGGCGAGCGACTGCACGGCGAAGGCCTCGTTGAGCTCGACCGCGGACACGTCGGCCCAGGTGATGCCGGCCCGGGCCAGCGCCCGGTCGGCGGCCTCGACCGGCGCGAAGCCGAAGAGCTGCGGCTCGAGCGCCGACACCCCGCGGCCGGCGATCCGGGCGATCGGGTCGACGCCGATCGCGGCGCTCTCCGAGCCGAGGAGCACGGCGGAAGCCCCGTCGTTGAGCGGGGATGCGTTGCCGGGGGTGATCGTGCCGTCCTTGCGGAACGACGGCTTGAGGCCGGCCAGCTTCTCGGCCGAGGACCCGGGTCGGATGCCTTCGTCGCGGGTGAGGTCGACGTCCGGGACCGGCACCACGAGCGAGTCGTAGAAGCCGGACTCCCACGCCTCGTGCGCCAGGTTGTGCGACCGGGCCGCGAACTCGTCCTGCCGCTCGCGGGAGATCGAGTACTGCTCCTGGAGCTGCTCGTTGGCCTCGCCGAGCGAGACCGTCCACTCCGCCGGCATCCGGTCGTTGACCAGCCGCCAGCCGAGCGTCGTCGACACCGCGGTGACGTTGCCGGCCGGGAATCCCTTGCTGGGCTTGGGCAGCACCCACGGGGCGCGGGTCATCGACTCCACGCCACCGGTGAGCACGACGTCCGCGTCACCGGACTCGATGGTGCGCGACCCGATGATCGCGGCGTCGAGCGACGAGCCGCAGAGCCGGTTGACCGTCGTGGCCGGGACCGACACCGGCAGCCCGGCGAGCAGCACGCGCCATCCGGCCGACGTTGCGGTTGTCCTCGCCGGCCTGGTTGGCGCAGCCCCAGACCATGTCGCCGATCGAGGCCGGGTCGAGGCCGGGCGCCTTCGCCAGCACCCCCTCGATCGCGACGGCGGCCAGGTCGTCGGGCCGCACCTCGGCGAGCGCACCGCCGAAGCGGCCGAACGGCGTGCGGGCGGCGGCGTACAGGAATGCGGATGTCATGCGAGGCCTTCCTCGGCGAGCACCTGCTGGGCGATCCGGAACGCCGTGTTGGCGTCGGGCACCCCGCAGTAGATGGCGGACTGGAGCAGCACTTCCTTGATCTCCTCGACGGTGAGGCCGTTGCGGAGCGCGGCGCGCAGGTGCATCGCGAGCTCCTCGTGGTGGCCGCGGGCGATCAGGGCGGTGAGCGTGATCATCGAGCGGCTGCGGCGGTCGAGACCCGGGCGGGTCCAGATCTCGCCCCAGGCGTACTCCGTGATGAAGGTCTGGAACTCGCGCGTCAGGTCGGTCGCGCCGGCGGTCGCGCGGTCGACGTGCTCGTCGCCGAGCACCTCGCGGCGCACCGCCATCCCGGCGTCGTACCGGTCCGAGGACGCCAGCGGCGGCGCCTCCCCCAGCACGTGCTGACGGATCAGGGCCGCCACCGCCTCGGGCGCCTCGGCCGGGGCCAGGTGGGCGACGCCGTCGAGCCCGACGAAGCGGCCGTCCTTGACGCCGTCGGCGATCGCGCGCAGACCCTCGGTCGGGGTCACGGTGTCGGCGTTGCCGGCCACGGCGAGCACCGGGGCGCCGATCTCCGCGAGCCGGTCGCGTACGTCGAACTCGGCGAGCGCACCGCACACCTGGAGGTAGCCGGCGTCGACCGTCTCCTGCAGCGCGACCAGCAGCGCCGAGCCGCGTCCGGGCTCGCGGTCGAGGAAGTCGGGGGCGAACCAGCGCTCGGCGGACGCCGGTGACCATGACCGGGGTGCCGGACGCGCTGACCTTCGCGATCCGGTCGCGCCAGAGCTCGGGGCGTGCCGATCTGCGCGCCGGTGCAGAGCAGCACGGCGGAGTCGACCGCCTCGGGTGCGTCGAGCATCAGCTGCAGGCCGACGCAGCCACCGACCGAGTCACCGGCGTAGGCGAACGGTCCCTCGTCGCCGCGCTCGACGGAGATGTCGTCGACGACCCGCAGCACGCCGGCGGCGAGCTCGGCCATCGTGAACGGCTCCTCCGGCACCGACCGGTTGTGGCCGTGGCCCGGGCAGGTCCCAGGCGACCACGTCGAAGTGGTCGGTGAGGCCGGCGGCGCACGACGACCAGAGCGCCGTGGCCGACGTACCGAGCGACGGGCCGAGGACCAGCATCGGCAGCTCCGCGCGGTTGCGGGCGCCGGTCAGGCGTACGGCGGTGATGGCGGGGATCATGCGGTCTCCTCCAGGAGGCTGTGGGCGCGAGCGATCACGGCATCGACGTACGCCGAGGAGTCGCCGAGGTAGGACGGCGCCGGATCGTGGCCGGCGAACCGCGCCATCGCGCGCTGCTCGGCGAGCACGGCGTCGCCCGCAGCGGCGAGGGTCGCTGGCCATCCGTGCCGTGTCGACCTGCAGGCCCGGAGACCAGGTCGTCGGTCTGCGAGGCCGCGACCAGGGTGCGGCGGACCAGGTCGCGCAGCGTCGCCCACTCCGCGTGCCAGCCGCCGTCGGCGCGGTCGTCGACCTGCTGGGCGGCGGCGAGGTGCAGGGTCGCGGCGAGCTGCGGCGTCGTGAGGGCCGCGCGACGGACGAGCACGGACAGGATCGGGTTGGCCTTGTTGGGCATCGTCGACGAGCCGCCGCCGCTCCCCTCGGCCAGCTCGCCGATCTCGGGGCGAGACATGGTGAGGACGTCGTTGGCGATCCGCGCGCAGGCATCCGTGCAACCGACCAACGCGTCGCCGAGCCTGGTGACCGGCGCCCGGGTGGTGTGCCACCGCGGGATGCCCGGCGGCATCTCGTGCCCGAGCTCGACGATCGCCGCACGGGTGCCGGCGGCCCCGCCGATCTGGTCCGGGAAGTCCAGGTCGTCGAGGACCTCGTCCGCGTCGAGCACCGCGGTCAGCCAGGCCGCGACCCGGAAGCCGAAGGTCGTCGGGATCGCGTGCTGGGTGAGCGTCCTGGCCACCATCGGGGTGTCGCGATGCTCCGCGGCCAGGTCCACGAGCCGACCGACCAGCGAGTGGAGGTCCTGGCGCAGGGACTCGACCGCGGCCTCGGCCATCCGCATCAGTGCCGAGTCGACGACGTCCTGGCTGGTGAGCCCGCGGTGCACCGCGGGTCCTGCTCGCGCAGCAGCTCGACCAGTGCGATCACCGGGTTGCCGCCGAGCTCCGCCTCGTTGCTCAACCACTCCAGCGTGGTCAGGTACGTCGAGCGCGCTGCCCAGCCAGTCCGCCTCGACGTCGACCATCGCCCAGAGGAACGACTCGGATGTGAAGTGATCGCTGGCCCGGTCGTCGCCGGGCCAGAACAGGTCGGCCATGTCCTCAGTCTCGCGCGTAGGAGAAGAAGACGGTCTCGTCCTCGCCCTGGAGTCGGATGTCGAAGACGAAGCCACGGTCGTCGGCGCGCGCCGCCAGGCTCGACAGCGCGGCCGGCGCGGCACCCGGCAGGTAGGCGCGGGTGAACAGCCGATCGAGCAGTCCGCGCGCGAAGACCGTCAGCGCGAAGTACGGCGAAGCGGCGCCGGGTCGCAGCGTCGTGAACTGGTAGTGCCCGGTGCGGTCGGTCTCGGCCCGGCCCCAGCCGGTGAACGTGTAGCCGTCGCGGTGCAGCGAGCCCGGGGCGCGCGGGACCGATCCGTCGGGGGCGGCCTGCCAGAGCTCGATCAGCGCGTCGGGCACTGGATCGCCGGCGCCGTCGAGCACCCGGCCGTGCAGCCGGATCGCGTCCGGCCGGGTGACCGGGACGAGCTCGTTGCCGCCGTCGTACGGCAGCGCGTAGGCGAAGAACGGGCCGACCGTCTGGCCAGGAGTGGGTACCAAGCTCATGCTTCCTCCTCCTCGAGCGGGGTGCGGTGGCCGCCGGTGAGCACGATGTCCCAGCGGAAGCCGAGGCTCCACTCGGGCTGGGTCAGGTCGTGGTCGTAGGTCGCGACCAGCCGGTCGCGGGCCGCCTGGTCGGTGATCGCCTGGTAGATCGGGTCGAGCGCGAAGAGCGGGTCGCCCGGGAAGTACATCTGGGTGATCAGCCGCTGGGTGAACTCGCGGCCGAAGAGCGAGAAGTGGATGTGCGCCGGCCGCCAGGCGTTGCGGTGGTTCTTCCACGGGTAGGGGCCGGGCTTGATCGTGGTGAAGGCGTAGTTGCCGTCGTCGTCGGTCAGGCAGCGGCCGGTGCCGGTGAAGTTCGGGTCGAGCGGGGCCGGGTGCTGGTCGCGCTGGTGGATGTAGCGCCCGCCGGCGTTGGCCTGCCAGATCTCGACCAGCTGGTTGCGGACCGGACGACCATCGCCGTCGAGCACCCGGCCGGCCACCGTCATCCGCTCGCCGATCGGCTCGCCGCGGTGCTGGATGGTCAGGTCGGCCTCGAGCGGGTCGACGTCCTGCTGGCCGAAGACCGGCGCCCACAGCTCGATCCCCTCGGGGTCGACCTGCTGCAGCGCCTTGGTCGGGTGGCGCAGGATGCTGGAGCGGTACGGCGGGTAGTCGGTGCGCACGTCGGTCTCGACCCGGCCGCTCGCGTCGTACTCCTTGCGCGATCGCCTCGATCTCGGCGCTGATCTCCGCCTGGCGGGCCAGACCTGGATTGGCAAGTTCGGTCACGTCGGCGACCGTAGGCCCCGCGGCGGACCGGTGACGACCCGCTCTTTCCGTTCAGTGGAAGACTGGCCCCATGGCCGGCAACACCTCCACTCCCGGTGCGACCGTCACGTCGCGCGCGCTGGCACTGCTCGGCGCGTTCGACGAGCACCACCGCCGGCTCACCCTGACCCAGCTCTCCGAGCGAGCCGGGCTGCCGATGCCGACCACGCACCGGCTGGTCGGCGAGCTCGTCGGGTGGGGCGCGTTGGCGCGCACCCCGTCCGGCGAGTACGCCGTCGGCCGGCGGCTCTGGGACATCGGGCTGCTCGCCCCGGTGCAGACCGGCCTGCGCGAGGTCGCCTCGCCCTACCTCCACGACCTCTACGGCGCGACGCTCGCGACCGTCCACCTCGCCGTCCGCGACGGCACCGAGGTGCTCTACGTCGACCGGCTCGCCGGCCACGCGTCGGTGCCGGTGGTCAGCAGCGTCGGATCCCGGCTGCCGATGCACGCGACCGGTGTCGGCAAGGTGCTGCTCGCCCATGCGCCGGTCGAGGTGCAGCACTCGGTGCTGTCCGACCTGCCGCGGGTCACGGCGTACACGATCACCCAGCCCGGACTGCTGCGCCGCCAGCTCGCCAAGACGCTGCGCGACGGCTACGCGACCACCACCGAGGAGATGAGCCTCGGCGCCTGCTCGATCGCCGTGCCGGTACGCCGCGGCCAGGACGTCGTCGCGTCGCTCGGCATGGTGCTGCCGTCGCTGAAGGACCGGCCCAAGCTCGTCGGCGCGCTCCAGGTCGCCGCCCAGGGCATCGGCCGCGCACGAGTTTCACCCAGCGGAACACGCCACTGATCGCCGGGCGCACCGACCGAGCACACTGCGGGCATGACAACAGTGGGGCGCACCCAGGTCGCCATCATCGGCGCGGGCCCGGCCGGTCTGCTCCTCTCGCACCTCCTCGCCGCCGACGGCGTCGAGTCCGTGGTGCTCGAGACCCGGTCGGAGGAGTACGTCGCGAGCCGGATCCGGGCCGGCATCCTCGAGCAGTCGTCCGTCGACCTGCTCCGCGAGGTCGGGCTCGGTGAGCGGCTCGACCGCGAGGCGGACGCGCACCGGGGGATCTACCTGCAGTGGCCGCACGAGCGGCACCACATCGACTTCGAGGCGCTCACCGGCCGACGAGTCTTCGTCTACGGCCAGACCGAGGTGCAGAAGGACCTGGTCGCCGCGGCCGCAGCACGGGGTCAGGAGGTCGTCTACGAGATCAGCGAGACCGCACTCCACGACCTCGAGACCGACCGACCGTCGGTCACCTACACCGATCCCGACGGCGTCGCGCAGCGCCTGGAGGCCGACGTGGTCGTCGGTTGCGACGGGTCGTTCGGGCCGTCGCGGGCGGCCGTTCCCGACGGCGTACGCACCACCTGGGAGAAGACGTATCCCTACTCCTGGTTGGGGATTCTCGCCGACGTGGCGCCCTCGACCGACGAGCTGATCTATGCCTGGCACCCCGACGGCTTCGCCATGCACTCGATGCGGTCGGCGACCGTCTCGCGGCTCTACCTGCAGGTCCCGAACGACACCGCCATCGACCAGTGGTCCGACGACCGGATCTGGTCGGCGCTGCAGGACCCGGCTCGGTCACGGGCAGGACGGTTGGGAGCTGACGACCGGTCCGATCACCGACCGGAGCGTGCTGCCGATGCGCTCCTTCGTGCAGCAGCCGATGCGCCACGGCCGCCTCTTCCTGGCCGGCGACGCCGCCCACATCGTCCCGCCGACCGGCGCGAAGGGGCTCAACCTCGCGGTCGCCGACGTCGCGCTGCTCGCCCCCGCGCTCGCCGCTCTCCTCGCGGGCGATCCCGGCCTCGCCGACGGCTACTCCGACGCGGCCCTGCGCCGGGTCTGGCGGTGCACGCACTTCTCCTGGTGGATGACCACGATGCTGCACACCAGCGGTGACCCGTTCGACGAACAGCTCCAGCTGTCCCAGCTGCGCTGGGTCACCTCGAGCGAGGCCGGCGCGACCGGCCTGGCCGAGAACTACGCCGGCCTCCCGATCGGGTTCTGAGACACCTTCACAGGAACCCCACAGTCGTCTCACGTGGTGACATCAGGTTGGTGGGCTGAAGTGGTTCCATGACCACTCCGGACTCCCCGCCGCCGCCGTACAGCCCGTACGACCCGTACCGCTCGTTCGCGCAGGCCCCCTCCCCCGAGACCACCCCGCAGCGCAGCCACCGCTGGCGCGGCCTCGCCGCCGGCGCCATCGCCGGTGGCGTGCTCGCCGCCTCGATCGCCGTGCCGTCGACCTGGGCGCTCACCCGCGCCGACCAGTCGACCGCGACCCCGACGGCCGGTGCCGCCGCGCCGCAGCTCCCCCAGGAGGGCCAGCAGGCGCCCCAGCAGGCTCCCGACCAGGGGACCGTCCCGTCCTTCCCCGGCGAGCAGCCGGGCCAGGACCCGTACGGCCAGTCGACGTCCGACGAGCAGTCGAACGCCACCGACGCCCAGTCGCAGGGCGTCGTCCTGATCAACACCACGCTCACCGACGGCGAGGCGGCCGGCACCGGCCTGGTCCTGGACTCGTCGGGCATCGTGCTCACCAACTACCACGTGGTCGAGGGCTCGACGTCGGTCAAGGTCACCATCGCCAGCGACGGCAGGACGTACGACGCCACGGTGGTCGGCCACAACCAGAAGGCCGACATCGCGGTGCTCCAGCTCGACGGCGCGTCCGACCTGGCCACGGTCAACCTCGACGACGACGCCGAGCCGGCCGTGTCCGACGCGGTGACCGCGGTCGGCAACGCCCAGGGCCAGGGCTACCTGTCCGCGTCCGCCGGTTCGGTCGTCGCGCTCGACCAGTCGATCAGCACCCGGTCCGAGGGCTCGGTGGCCGGCGAGAACCTCACCGGTCTGATCGAGACGAACGCCTACGTGGTCGGCGGCTACTCCGGCGGCGCGCTCCTCGACGCCGAGGGCGAGGTCGTCGGCATCACCACTGCCGCATCCAGCGGCGGGGTCACCGAGAGCTACGCCGTCCCGATCGACGACGCGCTCACGGTCGCCGACGCGATCGAGTCCGGCCAGGAGGGTGACGGCGTCGAGATCGGCCCGTCCGCCTACCTCGGCATCGGCATCGCCGGCGACAACCTGCAGATCGCCTCGGTCGAGACGGGCTCCGCGGCTGCCGCGGCCGGCCTCGCTGCTGGCGACACGCTGACCGCGCTGGACGGCACCGCCCTCTCGTCGTACGACGTCCTCCACTCGACGCTGGCCGGCCACGCGCCCGGAGACCAGGTCTCGATCGGGTGGACCGACACCAGCGGCCAGTCCCACACCGCGACCGTCACCCTGGGGACCTCGCCGATCAACTGACCGGTCAACTGGCCGGGCAGAGCAACCGGTCTAGTCCAGTGAGACCACCGTCACAACTTTTCGATTCACCTCTCGTTGGCCAGGGTACGAAAACCGCGCCCGCGCCTGTCGGGCCGAAAGCCACGAGGGAGAGTCATGCGTCAAGAACCTGATGAAGGTGGTCCTCGCCGGATGTGTGGCGCTAGCGCTGACGCTGGTCGTCGACGCGGGAGCCAACGCGACGAGCTCCGCCGGCGCCGCGAGCGCCGCGAGCCACTCCACCGCCAAGGCCGGTGCGTGCACGAAGCAGAAGACCAAGGTCAAGAAGGCGGCCAAGAGGGCCCACCGGGCGGACAAGTCGGTCAAGAAGGCGAAGAAGGCCGCCAAGAAGGCCGACGGCGCCGCCAAGAAGGCCGCGAACAAGAAGCTGCACCAGGCCAAGAAGCACCAGAAGGCGGCCCACAAGCAGCTCAAGAAGGCGAAGAAGGCCCTGCAGCGGTGCACGAAGGGCAACGGCGGCGGGGGCGGCGGCGGCAACCCGCTGCAGCCTGCCTGCGACGCCGGCCTCCCGCAGCCGATCTGCGACGCGTTCAACCAGCTGCCCACCCCGGGCGGCGACGGTGGCGCGAGCCCGATCCAGGCGCTGTGCGACGCCGGCCTGCCGCAGCCGATCTGTGACGCCTCGTCCGGGGGTGCCGACATCCAGCAGCTCTGCGACGCCGGTCTGCCGCAGCAGATCTGCGACGCGGCCGGTGGCGGCGGCGGGGTGCCCGACCCGGGCACCATCCTCGACCCGGTGTGCCAGCTCGGTCTGCCGTTGCCGATCTGCGACGGCGGCCTGCCGGGCCTGCCGGGCCTGCCGTTCAGACGAGCTGCTTGACCGAAGGAGACCCTCGGGGCTTGATCCCGGAAGTCGAGGGGACTGCTGTCGCTTGGGGGGTGACAGCAGTCCCTTCCGACATTTCGGAGGGGCGGGTCAGCCGAGGTCCCGCAGGGCGCGGGACTCGATGTCGCGCAGCACCTCGTCGGCCGCCGCCGCACTGACCTGGCCCCGCCGCCGCTCGTCGAGCACCAGCCGGCGCTCGATGTCGCTGGCCTTGCGCAAGCAGCTGACCGAGCTCCTCGGCCGGGTCGGCGTCCTCGACCTCGAGCAGCCGGGCCTCGTGCATCGCCCGCTGCGCCTCGAGGTAGCCCTCGTACTGCAGGATCGCGGCGTTCTTGACCTCGTCCGTGCTGCCCGGCCCGGTGAGGGTCCGGACGTAGTCGAGAGCGGCACTCGCGGCCCGACCGCGCAGCTCGGCGACCTCGACCCCGTCGTCCTCCTCGCCACCGACCCCGAGCCACGACGGTCAGCGGCGCGAGCGTCAGTCCCTGGACGACGAGCGTCACCAGCACGCACACGAGCGCGGCGACCACGAGCAGGTGCCGGTCGGGGAAGGGCGCGCCGTCCTCGGTGGTCATCGGGATCGCGACGGCCGTCGCGACCGTGACCACGCCGCGCATGCCCGACCACGACACGACCGTGATCTCACGCCAGTCGTTGGGCAGCATCGAGTCCTGCTTGCGCGCGAGCAGGCGGAAGAGTCCGCCGACCGGGAAGACCCACGCGATCCTGAAGAGCACCACCGTGAGCACCACGCTGACCGACACCGTCACGACCTCGTGGGTCACGGGGACGTCGGCAAGGAGCGTGGTGAGCTCGTAGCCGAGCACGGCGAAGGCCAGGCTGGTGATCAGGAAGTCGGCGTACGCCCAGACCGACCGACCCAGCAGCCAGCCGCGAGACGTCGTCGCCTCGTGCGCGACGTTGCGCAGGTAGAGACCGAGCACCAGGACGGCGAGCACGCCGGAGCCGTGCACGTGCTCGGCGCCGAGGTAGGCGACGAACGGCACGACGACGGTGATCGTGGTCTCGGTGTAGGCGTCCTTGATCAGGCGGAGCAGCCACTTCGTGACCAGGCCGACCGCGAACCCGACCGCCACGCCCACGACGATGGTGACGACGAGCTCGAGCGTGGCCGCGCCGTACGAGAACTCACCGGTGACGACCGCGGCGAGCGCGACGCTGTAGATGACGAGCGCGGTGGCGTCGTTGAACATCCCCTCGCCCTCGAGGATCGTGATCAGCCGGTCCGGCAGCCGGAGCTTGCGCGCGACGGCCGTCGCCGCGACCGGGTCCGGCGGGGAGACGACGGCGCCGAGGATCCAGGCCGGCCCCCACTCCAGCCCGGCGGCGTGCGCGACCAGCGCGACCGCGACAGCGGTGCAGGCCGTGAGCCCGACCGCCAGCGCGAGGACCCGTTCAGCCTCGGCCTTGAACTCCGTCGACGTGGTCCGCTGCGTCGCCGCGAACAGCAGGGGCGGCAGCACGATCGGGAGGACCAGGTCGGGGTCGAGGTCGAGCGGTGCCGCGAACGGCAGCACCCCGGCGAGCAGCCCGAAGACGGTCAGCAGCACCGGCTGGGGCACCCGCACCAGGTCGGCGAGCGGGGTCAGGACGATCACCCCGGCCAGCAGGACGCCGAGCAGCCACGGGTCGCTCACGAGCCCTCCTGCCGTCGGTCGGGTCAGCCCCCGAACTGCTCCAGGTAGGCCTGGCCCTCGGAGTCGAGGTTCCCATTCGCGGCCGCGATACGCGCCCAGCGCACCGACATCTTCGCGAACCGCATCGGGTTGTAGACGTCCTCCTCGCGGGAGAACATCCCGTCGCCGGCGTAGGTCATGATCGTCAGGTTCGACTCCTCGAGCTCGGTCCCGTCGCCCGGGTCCGGCATCAGGTTGCGCACCTCGCAGATCAGCCGCGAGGTCGGCACGTCGACCACCGACCAGGCCAGCGGGAAGCCCGTCATCACGCTGCCGGGGAACGACGTCATCGTCCGCACCGACCAGGCGCGGATCTCCTCGCGACCGTGGAACTCCCCGAAGGCGTGCTCCTTGTAGACCGCGTCCTCGGTGAACAGGTCGGCGAAGCCGTCCCAGTTCCCGGAGCTCGCGTAGCCCTGGACGTGGCCGTGGAAGACGGCGTACGCCTCCTGGATCTCTTCAGCACTGAACGTCACGACGACATCCAACCAGGGTGGTGGAACACGTTCTAGTGCCGCCTTAGTCTTCGACCGTGCTGCGCTCCCTCCGGACCGGACTGCTGATCGCGACCGTCGGCATGTTGGTGACCACCGGACTGATCGCGGTGTGCGGCCTCGTCGACGTCGTCGACACCGGCCTCGACCTGCGGGTGCTCGCCCTCGGCACCCTCGTCTTCGCGATCAGCGGGCTCGTCGAGGAGCTGGTCTTCCGGGTGCTGGTGCTCGGTGGCCTGCGCCGGCTGCTGGGCTCGGCGGGCGCGGCACTCGTGCTGTCGTCACTCGCCTTCGCCGGGGTCGAGCTGGTCACGACCGACGGCACGACCCCGCTCTCGGTCACCAGCACCGTGCTCGGCGGGGTGATGTACGGCGTCGCCTACCTGCGCACCGGGCGGATCTGGTTGCCGGTCGGCCTGCACTTCGGCTGGAACTGGGTCCAGGGCACGATCCTCGGCTTCCCGGTCAGCGGGACCACCGACTACAGCGGCGCCTTCGCGAACCTGCGTACGACGGGAGCGCAGTGGCTCGGCGGCGGCGACTACGGTCCGGAGGCCAGTGTCTTCTCGCTGGTCGGGCGACTGGTGATCATCGCCCTCGTCGTACGACTGACCCAGACGACTCAGTCGTCGTCGCCAGGCAGCTCCGGCACCGGCTCGCCGCGCACCCGGAACCGCCGGTAGCTGTAGACGATCAGGCCGACGGCGATCAGCCCCGAGGCGACC
Organism: uncultured Actinomycetota bacterium; assembly: GCA_963696245.1. Taxonomy (GTDB): domain Bacteria; phylum Actinomycetota; class Actinomycetes; order Propionibacteriales; family Nocardioidaceae; genus Nocardioides. The sequence continues at coordinate 458,594 of CAVOJM010000006.1, read as the reverse complement.
TGGGTGACGCCGGTCGCGGCTCCCCCGGGCAGCCAGAACGTGTCCGACACAGGCCACCACGACGGCACGTCCGGACCCACGATCCACAGCACCCCGCAGGCGATGAGGACCAACGCACCACTGACCGACAGCGCGATCCGCGGCCAGGTCTCGACGCCTTCGGCCGCACCGCGCAGTGCGCGGACCTTGACCGGCTCGAGCCGGCGCTCGGCCCACTCGTACTCCTGGGACAGGATCACCAAGCCCGCGAAGATCATCAGCAGACCGGGGCCAGGCAGGACCAGAGCGGCGACACCGGCGACGACGAGGATCCAGCCGATGGTCTCCAGGACCACTCGGCGCACCACCTTGGCGCCCGGAGCCTTCATGGCGACCAGCCTGTCAGAAGGATCCAAGGTTGACCTGGAGCGCACTTCAAGTCCAGCAACCCGGTCACCGCCGGCCAGGCTCAGGCGGCCAGGTCAGGCGGCCAGGCTCAGCTCGTCGCGGGAGACATCCGGGTCGAGCACCGGCAGCGGCACCAAGCGGGCGTGCACGTGCGCCGGGGTCGCGATCCGGGTGAGGATCGCCAGCGAGCCGGTGGTCGCGACCAGGGCGTAGATGAGGTTCGCGTCCAGGTCGGCGAGGAAGCCGTAGGCACCCGCGAGCAGGGCGTCGACGATCAGCATCGCCCAGGCCGACGCGGCCAGCGCCGACACGTCGTGGCTGCGCCACGCGGTGATCGCCGCGGGGCCGACCATCAGGGTCACCGAGCAGCCGAGCACCACGATGACCGGGCCGTGCCCGATCACGGGGATCGCCAGGGTCGCGGCCGCGATCGTCAGCACCCACACGACCGGGAGCCACATCCGCTCACGCGAGCCGCCGCGGAACCACGCCAGCACCAGCGCACCCGCGGTGCCGGGCAGCGCGAAGAAGGCCGGCAGCGCGACCCAGAGCTCGTGGGCCACCACGCCGTACGTCGTCCACGCGATGCCGCTGATCGTCGAGTTCGCCAGCGCGGCGACGCTGATGCCCGCGGCGGAGCGCATGCGGACCAGCTTGCTGAGCTGGGGGACGGTGTAGGCAACGGCCAGGATCGTGCCGGCGAGGCCGATCGCGGTCGCGAGGGAGATGTTCACGGGCTTCTTTCTCGGACAACACAGACGACGGCCGCCGCGTGCTGAGCACGCGACGACCGTCGTCAGTGAATGACTGTGGGTGGTGTGTACGCCCTCGGCGAGTGGTCAGCCGAGGGAGTACGCAGGAAATCTTACCGGCCCTGAGGCGCGTGTCCCGACCAATACTTCGGTCATGCGGTCGCGAAACCGCGTGATCTCCCGCACATTCAGGTCGCAATCGGTCCGAAATGGAACGTCAACGGCCCTTCCAGACCGGCGGCCGCTTCTCGGCGAAGGCGGTGGCGCCCTCGGCCGCGTCCTCGGAGACGAAGACCGGCATCATCAGCTCGCCCTGGCGGGCCCACATCTCCTCGGCCGACCAGCCGGGCGCCGTCCGCGCGATCTCCTTGGTGATCGCGACCGCCAGCGGGCCGTTGGCCGCGATCGTCGCAGCGAGCGCGATAGCGCCGTCGAGGGCACCGCCCTCGGCGGTGACCCGGTTGACCAGGCCGAGCTCCGCGGCCCGGGCAGCCGTGATCGGCTCGCCGGTCAGCAGCATCTCCAGCGCGATCGCCTGGGGGATCCGCTGCGGCAGCAGCATCGCGGCGCCGGCGCCCGCGACGAGCGCGCGCTTGACCTCGGGGACGCCGAGCTTGGCGGTCTCGGCGGCGACCACGAGGTCGCACGCCAGCAGCAGCTCGAAGCCACCCGCGACGGCCCACCCCTCGACCGCGCCGATCAGCGGCTTGCGCGGTGGACGCTCGGTGATCCCACCGAGCCCGCGGCCCTCGATGGTGGGCACCTCGCCGCGGAGGAACGCCTTGAGGTCCATGCCGGCGCTGAAGGTGCCGCCGGCACCGGTCAGCACGCCGACCCAGAGCTCGTCGCTCGCGTCGAGCTCGTCGACCGCCGCGGCGATCCCCGCGGCGACCGCGCCGTTGATGGCGTTCTTGGCCTCGGGGCGGTTGATCGTGATGATCTGGACGCCGTCGCGCTGCTCGACCAGGACCTCGTCGGACATGGGTGCCTCCTGTGGATGTTCAGATGTCGGTGACGCGGATGCCTGCGTGCGCCTTGTAGCGGCGGTTGACCGAGATCAGGTTGGCCGTGAGGGCCTCGACCTGGTGGGCGTTGCGGAGGCGGCCGCCGTACACACCGCGCACGCCGGGGATCGTGGTGCACAGGTCCTGGATGAGGTCGGTCGCCTCGCGCACGTCGCCGAGCACGAGGACGTCGGTGTCGACCGAGGTGACCTCGGGGTCCTCGAGCTTGACCGCGGAGACGTTGTGGAAGGCGCCGACGACGGTCGACTCGGTGAGGATCCCCTGCGCCTGCTGGGCTGCGGAGCCTTCCTCGACGGGCAGCGCGTAGGCGCCCTGCTTGTCGAAGCCGAGCGGGTTCACGCAGTCGACGACGACCTTGCCGGCGAGCTCGGTCTTGAGTGTCTCGAGCAGCTCACCGTGGCCGTCCCACGGGACGGCGACCACGACGATGTCACCCGCGGCCGCAGCGCCGGCGTTGTCGGCTCCGGTCACGGTGCCACCGACGTCGGCGGCCAGCGTCTGCGCGGCCTCGTCGGCGCGCTCGGCGCTGCGGCTGCCGATCACGACGGGCACGCCGGCCGCCGCGAACCGCCGGGCCAGGCCACGGCCCTGGGGACCGGTGCCCCCCAGCACCGAGACGGTCTTGCCGGTCAGGGACTCAGGCAGGTTGCTCACGGCGATGCACTCTCTCAGCCGCCCAAGCGGGTCCGGCATGCGGGGTCAGCACGTGGACCCCTTGCGGGGCCGGGCATCTACAGGGTTCGATCACGGCATGACGTCGGTCGCGACAGAGCCCACCCCCGCGGAGTCGGCTCCGGTCGCCGGGCCGATCACCCTCGAGGGGCGGGCCCGGATCCTGGCGTTCTCGACCATCGGCCTCGGCATGCTCCTGGCCGCCCTCGACGGCACCATCGTCTCGACGGCGCTGCCGACGATCGTCGGCGACCTCGGCGGCGGCAACCACGTCTCGTGGGTCGTGACCTCCTACCTGCTCGCGCAGACCGCAGTCACCGTGGTCGTCGGCAAGATCGGCGACCAGTTCGGCCGCAAGCAGGTCTTCCAGATCAGCGTCATCGTCTTCATCATCGGCTCGATGCTCTGCGGCCTCGCGCAGGGGATGACCTGGCTGATCGCCTCGCGAGCGCTCCAGGGTCTCGGCGCCGGCGGCCTCACCGTCACCGCGACCGCGCTGATCGCCGACATCATCCCGCTGCGCGAGCGCGGCAAGTTCCAAGGCGCTCTCGGCGCCGTCTTCGGCGTCGCGACCGTGATCGGGCCGCTGCTGGGCGGTCTGCTCACCGACCACGCCAGCTGGCGCTGGTGCTTCTACATCAACGTCCCGCTGGCGGCGATCGTCATCGTGGCGGCCCAGTTCACCATCCCCCGCGTCCCCAAGGGCGCCAAGCCACGCATCGACTACCTCGGCATGGCCACCGTCGCGATCGGCGCCTCGATGCTGGTGCTCGCGACCAGCTTCGGTGGCACGACGTACGCCTGGGGCTCCTGGCAGATCATCGGGCTGCTCGTCGGCGGCGTCGCCGTGCTCGCGCTCTTCGTGCTCGTCGAGTCACGTGCGGTCGAGCCGATCCTGCCGCTGCACCTCTTCCGATCGAAGGTCTTCTCCGACTGCTGCGGGCTGGCCTTCATCGTCGGCTTCACGATGCTCGGCGCGATGACCTTCCTGCCGTCGTTCTTCCAGTACGTCGAGGGCGTGACGGCGACCCAGTCCGGCTTCCGGATGCTGCCCCTGGTCCTCGGTCTGCTGATCACCGCGATCACCAGCGGCAACATCGTCAGCAAGACCGGTCGCTACAAGATCTTCCCGGTCGCCGGCGGGCTCGTGATGGCGCTCGGTCTCTTCCTGCTGTCGACGATGGACCCGTCCACGTCCGCCTGGGTCTCCGCCCTCTACCTCTTCGTCCTCGGCATGGGCATCGGACTGTCGATGCAGGTCCTCACGATCATCGTGCAGAGCTCGGTGCCCTACTCCGAGCTCGGCGTCGCGACGTCCGGGGTGACCTTCTTCCGCACCATGGGCAGTGCCTTCGGCGCCGCCATCTTCGGCTCGCTCTACGCCAACTTCCTCAGCGACCGGCTGCCCGCCGCCATCGCGCAGAGCCCCGGCGTCACACCTGCCGACCTCGAGACGCCGTCCGCCCTGCACTGCCCTCGACGACGCCGTCATCGCGCCGATCGTCAACGCCTACTCCGAGTCGCTGACCCAGGTCTTCCTCTGGGCCGTTCCGGTGGCCCTGGCCGCCTTCGTGCTCGCGCTGTTCCTGCCCCAGGTCAAGCTCGGCAGCGGCCTGGCCGAGTCGGCCGGTGACCTCGGCGGCGGGTTCGGCGCGCCCGAGTCGCTCTCCAACGACGAGGTGCTCGGTCGCCGGATCGCCAACCTTCTCTACGGACAGCGCCGCGACCTGGTCCTCGAGCTCCTCGGCGACGACACCGACGGACTCGACGCCGCCAGGATCTGGGCGCTGGTCCAGGTGCACGGCCTGACCATCGCCAACCGGAAGGCCGACGTCACCCAGATCGCCCACGCGCGAGCGCTCCCGTCCGCGATCCTCGAGCCGGTCTTCGCGGACCTCATCGTCGACGGCTTCGCCGAGGGGACGCTGCACGACCTCGGTCTGACGCCGGCCGGGCATGCCGCCATCGCCGAGCTCCGGGTCAAGCTGCGCGACTGGGTCATCGATCACCTGGACGGGGACGAGCCCGATCCCGAGGCCGTGTCCGCAGCCATCACGCGGGTGGTCCGCCGGCTCGTGATCGAGCGCGCGGACAGCAAGGAGTCGCTGCCGAGCCTGCTGCCGACGGGTGAGGTCTAGACCCGCCGTCAGCCGGTGATCCGCGGCACGAGCACGCGCGGCGAGCGCTCGCGGAGCGCGCCCCACCACAGGCCGGCGCCGTAGGCGAGGTCGTCGAGCCGCCGCGCGACGAACGCCTCGGGCGCCTGCGCAGCGGTACCTCGCGGTGGTCGAGCAGGTCCCAGACGAGTGCGGCCGCACGGCACGGCTCGCCCGTCGCGACACCAGCGCCGCCGACTGCCGCTCCCGGCCACCAGTGGCGGAGCAGGAGGTGCGAGCCCTGGCGCAGGGTCGACACGGCGACCTCGGCGGTGAGCTCCGTCGCGAGCCGGCCGCGGTCAGGGGTGTCCGGCAGGGTGCGGCCCAGACGCACCCGGACCAGGGCGAGCGCGCCGAGAGCGACGGGCAGCGACCACCTGCGTTGCGACGCCAGCGCGAGGGCGCCGACCGTCGGCACCGGGGACAGCACCGCCGGGGCCATCCAGTCGCCGTGCCGCGATGCCAGCCAGGCGCCGCCGGTGCCGTAGAACGCCTTGCGGCCGAGCCAGGTCGACCAGGTGCCCCGACTGTCGTGGCCGGCGACGTACGCCGGGTCGTAGCGGACGTGCCGGCCGGACCGGATCAGCCGCCAGACCAGGTCGACGTCCTCGCCGACACGACGACCCTCGTCGAAGGCACCCGCCTCGAGGTCGGCGACCCGGACGACGAGGCAGGCGCTGGGCAGCCAGCCGACCTTGGACCACGGCCGCACGAGTGCGGGCACGGCGCCGAGGTCGAGCGAGAGACCGTCGACGTCCCAGCGCTCGAACCGGCGCGGCGTCTCACTGCGCGCGACGCCCTGCACGCGCGGGCCGACCGCCGCGACCTGCGGGTCGGCGAAGTGCCCGGCCAGCCCGCGCAGCGCGGCCGCGTCGACCACGACGTCCGAGTCGACGAACGCGACGTACGGCGTGCGCACCTCGGCGATCCCGGCGTTGCGGGCGCCCGCGGGCCCGACGTTCTCGCTGAGTGCGATGAGCCGGGCGCCGTGCCGGCCCGCGACCTCGGCAACCGCCGCGGGGTCGTGCGACGCGTCGTCGACCACGATGACCGGCAGATCGGCGAGCCCGGACGAGCAGCCGGTCGAGACGGTCGGCGCGGTCGCGGATCGGCACCACGACGGTCAGCTCGACCTCGGCCGGGCTCTCGTCGAGCACCGGCGCGGCCAGGTTGGCGGCGAGCAGCCGCTCGGCGACGGTGCGGGTGGTCGCGTCGACGACCTCGAGCACGTCGCCACGGGCCAGGGCGGGTGCCGGCGCCCGCAGGCGCAGCACCCGCAGCGGCGAACCGCCGACCAGCGTGCGGCCGCCGTCGTGGATCCGGACCTCGGCGCCGACCCGGACCCGGAAGCCGGTCGGCAGGGTCACGGCGGGTTCATCCGGTGAAGCCGCCGTCGGCCTGCACGACGCCGCCGTTGAGAGTGGCGCCCTCGACCGAGCAGCAGAAGGCGATCGTGGCGGCGACCTCGGCGGGCTCGAGGACCCGGCGCAGCAGCTGGTGGGAGGCGAGCTCGTCGACGTCGTCGAGGCCGTAGAGCGCCGCGGTCGCATCGAGCATCGGCGTCCGGGTCGAGCCCGGCGACACGGCGACCGCGGTGACTCCGGTGCCGACCAGGTCGGCGGCCAGCCCCTTCACCAGACCGACCACCGCGTGCTTGACGGTGTTGTACGCCGCGAGGTGGAAGAGCCCGTGCGAGCCAGCGGCCGACGCGACCGCGACGAAGCGGCAACCGCTCGGGTCCGGCTGCGCCAGCAGGTGGGGTACGACGACCGCGGCGGTGTTCCACACGCCGATCACGTCGGACTGCCACAGCTCGTCGAGGTCGGCCGGGGGCGTCTGCCAGAGCGGTTGTCCCCCACGGATCACGGCAGCCGCGGCGACGGCTGCGTCGAGCCGGCCCCAGCGCTCCAGCGCGAGCTCGGCAGCCGTCTGGAGGACCGCACGGTCCCGGACGTCACCGACGACATGAGCGACGCTCTCGGACTCGGTCGCCGACTCCAGGTCGACACCCACGACGGCGTACCCCTGCTCGACGAGGCGCGTGACCGTCGCCGAGCCGATGCCGCCGGCGGCGCCGGTGACGAGGGCGACGCGGGTCATCCGAGCCTCCCGAGGACGTCGGCGACCATCGCCTTCAGCACCCGCTCGCCCTCGGCGGCGGACGCACCAGCGGGGTCGCCCAGGACGCCGTTCGGCGACACCGCCGAGATCCCGCCGGACATCATGGCGGGGAGAATCTCCCTCAACGGCTGGGTGTTCCCGGCCTCGGCGAGGTCGAGCCGGACCGACTCGGGCCGCAGGTGCAGCATCAGCGAGGTCTCGGTGAACCCGGCGTGCAGGTCCACCTCCTCGGTCGCGCAGGGCACCCACTCGATCTCGTCGGATGCCCGCAGCGCTGCGACGTTTCCCCCGTGTGCGTTGACGATCACCACCCGCTCGGCCCAGGTGCGCAGCGACCGGACCAGCTCGACGACGACGTGGGTGAGTGCCTCGCTGCCGACCGACGCCGTGCCGGCGAAGGACTGGTGCTCGCCGCTGGACCCGTAGGACAGCGCCGGCGCGACCCATGCGCCAGCCAGCTCGCGTGCCACGGCGTCGGCCACCGCGATCGCGATGGTCGTGTCGGTGTCGAGCGGGAGGTGCGGGCCGTGCTGCTCGATCGATCCGAGCGGCACCAGCACGAGCCCGGCGCCTGCGGTGTCGGGCGAGGTGGCGTCCGCCAGCTTCATCAGCCGACCCCGGGCAGCGGTGAGCCAGCAACCGTTTTCAGCCCACGAACGCCCAGGAACGGTTGCCTGCTCACCGCCGCCCGGGACCTCATGACCGGTGGAAGCCCTCGGGCACCAGCAGCGTCTCGGGCGTCAGCTCGTCGATCGAGGACAGCCCCAGACCCATCAGGGCCGAGTCGATGCCGCCGTGGAAGATGTCGAGGACGTTCTCCACGCCGGCCTGGCCGTTGGCCGCGAGGCCCCAGAGGTAGGCGCGGCCGATCAGCACCGCGCGAGCCCCGAGGGCGAGCGCCTTCACGACGTCCGATCCCCGGCGTACGCCGCCGTCCATCAGCACCTCGACCTGGTCGCCGACGGCGGTCGCGATCGGGTGCAGGAGGCGGATCGCGGCGGGCGTGCCGTCGAGGTTGTTGCCGCCGTGGTTGGAGACCGAGATCGCGGAGACCCCGGCATCGACTGCCCGCAGCGCGTCGTCGACCCGGCCGACGCCCTTGAGCACGAACGGCGTGCCGCTGATCTCGGTCCACCGGTCGCGCATCCACGCGACGTCCTCCCACGAGGGCGGCGGCGTGGTCATCCACTCGTAGTAGGCACCGAAGAACGTCGGGGCCGGGCCGCCGTCGGGCGGCGCGAGGTTGGGCGCGGTGAGGTCGGGGATCTGGCCGGTCTTGCCGAACTGGTAGAGCCAGCGCGGCTTGGTGGCGACCTTGGGCGCCATCCGGACCATCGTCTTGAGGTCGACCTTCTCCGGGATCTCCGGGCTGCCCCAGTCGCGGCCCATCGAGAACGACCAGTCCAGGGTGGCGATCAGGCCGATCGCGCCGGCCTTGTGGGCGCGCTCCATGCGCTGGACCATCACGTCGCGGTCGCCGGTCCAGTACATCTGGAAGAACGTGCGCGGGCACGCCTCGACGACCTCCTCGACCGGCTTGGACGCGAAGTTCGACAACCCCATCAAGGTGCCGCGCGCGTTGGCGGCCCGGGCGACGGCGACCTCGCCGTCGGGGTGCACGGCCTGTACGCCGGTGGGGCTGATCAGCACCGGCAGCGAGACCTCCTGGCCCAGCACCGTGCGGGTCATCGACCGCTCGGCGTGGTGGCCGGCGACGTGCGGCAGGAAGCCGAGCTCGCCGAACGCCGCCTGGTTGTCAGCAGCGGTGTAGCCCCGCTCCGAACCAGCCACCAGCGCGCCGTACACCGGAGCGGGCAGGCGCTTCTGGGCGCGGCGCTGGGCGACGGCGACCGACTCGAACCAGGGGTTCTGCTTCCAGGGGTTCTCGAGCCACTCCGCCATCCAAGGGGGCCGGCTCACGGCACGAACCCCGCGAGCGGGCTCTCCGCGCAGTCGCTCACCGGCGGACGCGTCATCAGCTTGAGCATCACCGGCTGGTTGCGGGTCGGGTTGCTCTTGGAGTGGTCCTGGCTCGCGGCCGGGATGCTGCGCGGCGCCGGCCAGTGCGAGCTCGCCGTACCCCTGCACGCACTCGGGGTCCGGGCCGTCGAGCGGCAGGCCGGTGAAGAACTTCGCGGCCATGCAGCCACCGCGGCAGGAGTCGTAGAAGTCGCACTTCGCGCAGGCGCCGCCGGTCTGGGGCGAGCGCAGGTCCGCGAAGAGCTCCGAGGTCTGCCAGACCTCCTTGAACCCACCGTCGCGCAGCAGGTTGCCGGCCAGGAAGTTGTCGTGGATCGCGAACGGGCAGGCGTAGACGTCGCCGATCGGGTCGATCAGGCAGACCACGCGGCCGGCGCCGCAGAGGTTGAGACCGGGCAGGCTCTCGCCGAACGCCGCGAGGTGGAAGAACGAGTCGCCCGTCAGCACGTTGTCGCCCTCTGCTGTCCGGGCCATCAGCCAGTCGTAGAGCACCTTCTGCTGCTCGGGCAGCGGGTGCAGCTCGTCCCAGACGTCGGCGCCGCGGCCAGAGGGGCGCAGGCGCGTGAGCCGCAGCGTCGCGCCGTACTTGTCGGCCAGCGCCTTGAACTCGTCGAGCTGCCCGATGTTCTGCCGGGTGCAGACGACGCTGATCTTCGCGTCGCCGAAGCCCGCGTCCTGCAGGTTCTGCAGCGCCGTGATCGCCATGTCGTAGGAGCCGGGCCCGCGCACGTAGTCGTTGACCTCGGCGGTCGCGCCATCGAGCGAGATCTGCACGTCGACGTAGCCCGCACAGGCCGGACCGGCCAGGAACGCCGCGCGCTCGGCATCGAGGCGGACGCCGTTGGTGGAGAACTTCACGCCGACCTGGTGGTTGACGGCGTACTCCAGCAGGTGCCAGAAGTCCGGCCGGATCGTCGGCTCGCCGCCGCCGATGTTCACGTAGAAGACCTGCATCCGCTGCAGCTCGTCGATCACCGCCTCGGCCTGCTCGGTGGTCAGCTCGCGCGGGTCGCGGCGACCCGACGACGACAGGCAGTGGGCGCACTCGAGGTTGCAGGCGTAGGTCAGCTCCCACGTCAGGCAGATCGGCGCGTCCAGGCCCATCTCGAAGTGCTCGACGAGCTTCATGCGGCAGCCTCCTGGCGGATGCGGATCATGTCGGAGGCAGCGAGGCCCTCGAGCGCGGAGAGGTACGACGACCAGCTCGCCTCCGGGACACCGGCTGAGAGCAGTGCCGACCGGACGTCGTCTGCGGCGCCGAGGCCGCGGACGACGGTGACGAGCTCCGGACGCTTCAGGAAGATCAGCTTCCGGTTGCCGAAGTGGTAGGCCAGCGCGCCGAAGGGCTCGGGTCGCAGGGCCACCGACGGCGTCAAGGTCCAGGACTCGTCGAGGTTCATGTCAGTAGACGCCGCACATGCCGTCGATCGAGACCTCCTCGATCAGGTCCTCCGCGGTGACGTCCTGCTCTACGTTCAGCTCCGGGTCCATGACAGCCTCCTGTGGGAATGTGGTGCCCGACACACTAATGGCACCGAGCGCCACAAAGATAGGTTTCGCCCATGAGCAGTCGCGGCCGTCCGGTGGCGACCAGTCACGCGCAGATCGAGGCGGCGGCCTTCCACCTCTTCGCCGAGCGCGGCTTCGACGCGGTCACGATGGCCGACATCGCCGCCGAGGTGGGCGTCGGACGGCGCACGCTCTTCCGCTACTTCGAGTCCAAGAACGACATCCCGTGGGGCCAGTTCGACCGCACGCTCGACGGCTTCCGGGCGATCCTCGCGGAGTCTCCGGACGACCTCCCCCTCGCCGACGCCGTCCAGCGCGCCGTGCTCCGGTTCAACGAGTACCCCGTCGACTCCGACCCGCCGCACGAGCAGCGGATGCGGCTGATCCTCGAGACCCCGGCCCTGCAGGCGCACTCCGTGCTCCGGTACGCCGAGTGGCGCGACGTGATCGCCGACTACGTCGCCGGGCGTCTCGGCCTGCACGCCACCGACACCTTGCCCCGCACCGTCGGGAGCGTCTCCCTGGCGCTCGCCATCTCGGCGTACGAGGGCTGGCTGGCCGACCCGGAGAGCGACCTGCACGACGCTGCTCGGCGAGACGATCGCCAGCCTGCGCGACTACCTCGCGGACTGACGCCGGGCGGCGGTCACCAGGACCTCGTCCTCGGCGACCCGGTGGCCGTCGGCGCACATCAGGACCGGCTCGACCGGCGCACCGCACCCTGCGTGGCTCGCCGTGATGCTCGACCGGTCGCCGGCCGCGTGCCGCTCGCCCCACGCGAGCAGGCCGAGCACCACGGGCAGCAGCTCGTGGCCGGCGTCGGTGAGCAGGTACTCGTAGCGCGTGCGCTGGCCGGGCTCCTGGTACGGCGCCTTCTCCAGGACGCCGGCCGCCACGAGCTCCTTGAGCCGCTGGGCGGCGACGGCCTCGCTCACGCCGACGCCTCGGGCGAGGTCGTCGAAACGAGTCGCACCGTAGAAGGCCTCGCGCAGCAGGAGCAGCGCCGGGCGCGAGCCGATCAGCCGGACCGTGCGATCGATCGGGCACTGGTCGCCACGCGCGCGCTCGGCAGGGACGGTGAGACCGGCGGAGACCTGGACGGGCATGACCTCATCCTATCTGCTGACTTGTGGATTCCATAGTCAGCCGCCTACTCTCCTGGCTATGTCGATCCAAAGTCAGCGCCTGCGCGAGGTCCTGGTCACCACCGTGCTCATCGGGGCGACCTTCCTGGTCTCCCTCGACCTCTTCATCGTCAACGTCGCCTTCGACGAGATCGGCCACGACCTGGCCTCCGGCGGCTCCTCGCTCGCCGACGTCAGCTGGGTGCTCACGACGTACGCCGTCGTGTACGCCGCGCTCCTGGTGCCGATGGGTCGGCTCACCGACCGCTACGGGCGCAAGAACGGGTTCATCGCCGGGCTCGTCGTCTTCACCCTCGCGAGCGCGGCGTGCGGCTTCGCCGGCTCGGTCTGGCAGCTCGTCGGGTTCCGCGCGCTGCAGGCGATCGGCGCCGCGGCCCTGACCCCGGCCAGCCTCGGACTCCTGCTGGCCGCCCTGCCGGAGGTCCGACGCGCGCCCGCCGCCCGGCTCTGGGCGCTCGCCGGCGCCGTGGCCGCCGCGCTCGGGCCGGCCGTCGGCGGTGGCCTCGTGCAGATCTCGTGGCAGTGGGCGTTCTGGATCAACCTCCCGGTGGGCCTCGCGCTGATCGTCGGCGCCGTGGCGCTGGTGCCGGACGTGCGGCACAACGAGGGCGCCCCTCGTCCCGACCTCGTCGGCGCCGTGCTCATCGCACTCGCCGTCGGCGCACTCGTGCTGGGCATCGTCGAGGGCAACGACTGGGGCTGGACGCAGCGCGCGGGTCGATCTCGGCGTTCGTCGTCGCGGTGGCGGCGACCGCCGTCGTCGCGTGGCGCACCCTCCACCACCCGTCGCCGGTGATCGACCCGGCCCTGCTGCGGGTGCGCACCTTCCGGTGGGCGAACGTCGCGACCCTGCTCTTCAACCTCGGCTTCGGCGCCAACCTGCTCGCGGGCATCCTCTGGATGCAGCAGGTGTGGGACTACTCCGCCCTGCGCACCGGGCTCGCCGTCGCGCTCGGACCGGTCTTCGTGCCCGTCACCGCGATCATCGCGAACCGGATCGCACCGCACGCCCGCCCCGGGCGCCTGGTCGTGCTCGGGTCCGCGCTCGCGGCGATCGGCGCGCTCGTCATGGTCGCTCTGCTCAGCTCGACCCCGGCGTACTGGACGACGGTCGCGCCGGGCTGGGTGATCACCGGCATCGCCGTCGGACTCGCCCTGCCCAACCTGGTCGCCGGCGCCACCGCACCACTCCCCGTCACCCAGGTCTCGACAGGCAGCGGGATCGTCACCATGTCCCGGCAGATCGGCCAGGTCCTCGGCGTGAGCCTGCTCGTCTGCGTCGTCGGCTCCACCACCGACCCGACGACCGCCTTCCGGCATGCCTGGCTGCTGGTCGCGGCGGCGAGTGGGTTGGCCGCGGTCGCCGCGCTGGCGATGGGCGAGCGTCGGGCGCGGCGTGCCATCCGAGGAGGCCGTGGCCGCCCGGGCCTCGTAGCCTGGGTGAATGCCCGCATCCCGCCTCCTGCCCACCGACGAAGCAGTCGACCTGATCGCCCTGGTCCGCGACCTCGCGACCAAGGAGCTCAGCCCGCTGGTGGCCGAGGCCGAGCGCACCGAGACCTTCCCGCGCGAGGTGTTCCGGATGCTCGGCCGCACCGGCCTGCTCGGGCTGCCCTACCCCGAGGAGTACGGCGGGGGCGGGCTGCCCTACGAGGTCTACCTCCAGGTCCTCGAGGAGATCGCCGCGGTCTGGTCGAGCGTCGGCGTCGGCGTCTCCGTGCACGCGCTGAGCTGCTTCGGGCTCGCGACGGCAGGGACCGAGGAGCAGCGGCAACGGTGGCTGCCCGACATGCTCGGTGGCGAACTGCTCGGCGCCTACTGCCTCTCCGAGCCGCACGCCGGGTCCGACCCGGCGGCGATGACCACCCGCGCCCGGCTGGACGGTGACGACTACGTCATCACCGGGGCCAAGGCCTGGACGACCCACGGCGGGCACGCCGACTTCTACAAGGTGATGGCCCGCACCGGCGACGGTCGCAACGACATCTCGTGCTTCCTGGTCCCGGCGGACTCCGCCGGCCTGAGTGCCGACCCGCCCGAGCAGAAGATGGGACTGACCGGCTCCGCGACCGCGACCATGCGCTTCGACGGCGTCCGCGTCCCGGTCGAGCGGCGCCTCGGCGACGAGGGCCAGGGCCTGAAGATCGCGCTCGCCGGCCTGGACGCAGGACGGCTCGGGATCGCCGCGGTCGCGACCGGTCTCGCCCAGGGCGCTCTCGACAACGCCGTCGCCTACGCCAAGAGCCGTGAGACCTTCGGCGCGCGGATCATCGACCACCAGGGCCTCGGTTTCGTGCTGGCCGACATGGAAGCGGCGATCGAGAGCTCGCGCGCCACGTTGCTGCACGCGGCCCGGCTCAAGGACCAGGGCCGGCCGTACGGTCGCGAGGCCTCGGTCGCCAAGCTGGTCGCGACCGACAACGCGATGAAGGTGACCACCGACGCCGTCCAGGTGCTCGGCGGCTACGGCTACACCCGCGACTTCCCGGTCGAGCGCTACATGCGCGAGGCCAAGGTGATGCAGATCTTCGAGGGCACCAACCAGATCCAGCGGATGGTCATCGCCCGCTCGCTCGACCGCGGTGAGGCGGGCTCGCTGGCCCGCGTCACCGACTGACCCTCATTCACTCCTCTTGACCGGTAAAGCAATCGCGCGTACTGTACCGGTACAGACCCTGAGGAGGAACCATGTCTGACCCGATGTTCGCCGGTCTGGCCGTACGCCTGACCGAAGACCAGTTCACCAGCGTCCGCCCGGACGCCCCCGCCGTGCCGGAGCGCGTCTCGCCGTACCCCCGCCGCCGACCTGCGCCTGCGCGTCGCGAGCAACCTGCGCACGGTCGCGGGCTGGGTGGAGCCGGCGCCGCGCCGCAGCTGCCAGCACGGCTGAACGCGTGCTGCGGGGAGGCACCCGCGATACTGGGTCTCCCATGGCCAAGGTGACCCTCCAGTCGATCGCGGACCGCGTCGGCGTGAGCCGGATGACGGTGTCGAACGCGTTCTCGCGGCCCGACCAGCTCTCGGCCGAGCTGCGTGAGCGGATCCTCGCGGCGGCCGCCGAGCTGGGGTACGTCGGCCCCGACCCGGCCGCCCGCGCGCTGGCTCGCGGCCGCACCGGTTCGGTCGGGCTGCTGATCAACGGCAGCCTGAGCGAGGCCTTCGAGGACGCCGTCTCCGCGGCCTTCCTGGCCGCCGTCTCCGACGAGCTCGCCGACCGCGGGATGGCGCTGACGCTGCTGCCCGCGTCGTCCGACGAGCGGTTCGTGCCGGCTCGCGACGTCGCGGTCGACGGCGCGCTGGTCTACATCTGCGACCCGACCTCGCCCGACATCGACTGGCTCGACCGGCGCGGGGTGCCGATGGTCGTCGTCGACCACAACGTGCGCGACGGCGTCGCCTCGGTCAACGTCGACGACCGCGGCGGCGCCCGCGCCGCGGCTCAGCACCTGATCGATCTCGGCCACCGCCGGATCGGCATCGTCACGCTCGAGACCGACCCCGACACGCTCAACCACCCCGCGCGCGAGCGGATGCTCGGCTGGCACGACGCCCTCGACCCGGCCGGCGTCGAGCCGACGGTCGTCACCACGCCGTACTCCCCTCCCGACGCAGCGGAGGAGGCCGCTCGGTCCCTGCTCGACCGCGACGACCGACCGACCGCGGTCGTCTGCTTCTCCGACGCCTTCGCGCTGGCGACCATCCGGACCGCGGAGTCGCTCGGCCTCCGGGTGCCCGAGGACCTCTCCGTCGTGGGCTTCGACGACAGCGTCCTCGCCGCCGCCAGCCGGCCGCCGTTGACGACGGTCCATCAGGAGGTGGCCGCCAAGGGCCGCGCCGCGGTCGCGTCGATCGTCGGGCTGATGGCGAGCACCCCGCAGCAGCCGGTGCTGCTCCCGACCGAGCTCATCGTCCGCGGGAGCAGCGCGCCTCCCGCCTGACCCTCACCCGGGAAAGCCACCCGAATCTCACCCGCGTGCCTCGCGCCGCGGTCCACGGGGCCGGCCCGTCAGGTCGCCAGACTGGCGTGAGCGTGGCCCATCGGGCCTGGACACCGGGAGGCAGTCGTGGAACCCAGCACCAGCAAGAAGCTCGCGGCCGAGTTCCTCGGCACCTTCGTGCTCGTCTTCGGCGGCTGTGGCACCGCCGTCCTGGCCACCAGCGCCGAGCCGGGTGTCGGTGTCGGCTGGCTGGGCGTGGCCCTCGCCTTCGGCCTCACCGTCCTGACGATGGCCTACGCCGTGGGCCACATCTCGGGCGGCCACTTCAACCCGGCGGTGACGCTCGGTGCGGCAGCAGGGGGCCGCATCGGGTGGCGGGAGGTGCCCGGCTACATCGTCACGCAGCTGGTCGCGGGTATCGCCGCCGGCGCGGTGCTGCTGGTGATCGCGAGCGGTCGTGACGGCTTCTCGGCCAAGGACAGCGGGTTCGCGTCCAACGGGTACGGCGACCGCTCGCCGATGGGCTACAGCCTGCTGGCCTGCCTGGTCATCGAGGTCCTGCTGACCGCGGTGTTCCTCTGGGTGATCCTCGGCGCGACCGACAGCAGGGCTCCGAAGGGACTGGCTCCGCTGGCCATCGGCCTGTCACTGACCCTCATCCACCTGATCAGCATCCCGGTCACCAACACCTCGGTGAACCCGGCCCGCTCGATCGGCGTCGGCCTGTTCGCAGGCGGGGACGCGATCTCCCAGCTCTGGCTGTTCATCCTCGCGCCGGTGGTGGGCGGGTTGATCGCCGGCTTCAGCTACATGGCGCTGCTCGGCGACGACGGTGCGGTCACCCTGCCGGAGGCGATGGAGGCCTGAGGTAGGTCAGGTCGCGATGAAGAGGATCTCGTCGCGCCCGTAGGACATGCCGGGGTGCTCCGCGGCGAGGTGCTGCTGGGTCAGCTCGACGAGCTCGTCCTCGTCGGTGGCCTTGATCGTCTCGCCGCAGGGGCAGGTCAGCCGCGTCTTCATGTGCCCAGCGTAGGACCGAGCACCCGCGAGGACACGTCCACCAGGCTTGCGGCCAGTTCGGCGGCACTCGGCCGCTCCGGTCCGTCCTCCTGCAGCAGCCAGGCCCGGACCGCTCCGAGGAAGCCGGCGGCGGCGTACCGCAGCACCGGCGGGCTCGCCCCCGGCACCCGTTGCGTGAGCCGGTCGACCAGCCAGTTCTCGACGGCGTCGCGCGAGGCCGAGAACGCCGTGCCGCTGCCGATCGTGCGCTGCCACGCCTCGCGTTCGGCGTCGAGCTCCTCGAGCCAGGCGAGCAGCAGCCGGTACGACGTCTCGGGTCCATCACCCTCGGGGAGCTCGGCGCGGATGCGGACGAAGCGCTCCTCGATGCCGGCCACGGCGACCTCGTCGAGGTTCGCGAAGTGCTGGTAGAAGGTCGGTCGGCTGACCCCGGCCTCCGCGCACAGCGCCGACACCGAGATGTCCCGGGCGTCGCGGGTGCGCAGGAGGATGCGGAGTGCGTCGGTCAGCTGGGCACGGCTGCGCTCTGCCCGTGGGTCGTGATGGGTATCTGGCACGGCCGCCGGCCCTCCTCCCGATGAGTTCCCGATGAGTTCGCTGCGTGTGACGGGTCAGACCCCAGTGTGAAGTGGTGTCTCGGACGTGGCTAATTTACAGTTGTAAGAGACAGTGAGAGGACGGGTGGACGCATGGCGGCGAGCACGGTCGCACCGACCGCGTCCCGTCGTACCGCCACACCGGAGGTGCTGCGCGAGGTCGCGCAGATCCTGGCGGCGTTCCTGCTCTACAACCTCGGCCGGATGCTCGCGACCCACGAGCTCGGCCGCGCCGACGCCCACGCCCACGATGTCGTCGACGTCGAGCGGTGGCTGCGTCTCCCGGCCGAGGCCACCCTGCAGACCTGGGCGCTCGGCCACGAGTGGATGGTCGAGATCGCCAACCGCTACTACGTGTCGGTCCACTTCCCGCTCACGATCGCGGTGCTGGTCTGGCTCTTCCGCTACCGGCGCCCGACCTACCACTGGGCGAAGCGCGCCCTCCTCGGCGCGACCGCCGTGGCGCTGGTCTTCACCGTGCTGCTGCCGGTGACACCGCCGCGGCTGCTGTCGTCGCTCGGGATGGTCGACACCGGCCACGCCGGCGGGATCTCGATCTACCAGGCGCCCGTGCTCGGCAGCATGTCCAACGAGTACGCCGCGATGCCGAGCCTCCACGTCGGCTGGGCGCTGCTCATCGCGATCGTCCTCATCTCCGCGTGCCGCACCCGGTGGCGCTGGCTCTGGTTGCTGCACCCGGTCGCGACGGTCTTCGTCGTCGTCAGCACCGCCAACCACTACTGGCTCGACGGCATCGCCGGCTCGGTCCTGGTGCTGGCGGCGTTGTGGGTGACCCGGCCGGGCACTACGTTCCGGACATGGCACACGTCGACCGCGCGGCTCTCCTCGCCGGCTCCATCCGACTCGCTTCAGGAGTCTCGTTCCTGATCTCGCCCGTCAAGGCCAACCGGTTCTGGGGTGACAAGGAGGATCCGGTCCCGACGACGCAGCTGCTGCTGCGGTCGATGGGCTACCGCGACGCCCTCATCGGCGGCGCGCTGGTCACCACGGCGCTGACCGGGCGCGACACCCGGCGCTGGTTCCTCGCCTCGGGCGGCGCGGACGCCTCCGACCTGCTCGGAGGCCTGGCCGTGCACGACCAGATGTCGGCGTCCCAGAAGGCGATCGGCCTCGGCGGCGCGGTCGTCGGGATCGGCGTCGGCCTCTGGGGCGCGACCCGACGCCGCTGACGCCGGCGTCAGACGCCGGCGGCCTCCTCGACGCGCGCGTCGGCGGGCTCCGACGTGCCGGCGTACGGCGACCGCAGGAGCAGCAGCAGGACGCCGACCAGCGCCACCGGGATGCCCACGGCCAGACCGACGACCGGCACGGTCGTCTCGAGCAGCGGTCGAGCTGGGAGAGGTTGTCGTTGGTGTCGTCGACGTTGGTCTTTGGGCGCGACCCGTCGTCGGCGTACTTCCTAGCCCGCGCCGCTACCGCGCGACGCATCCGTCCCTGCTGGCCTCGACCGGCTGGTACGACGTGCCGGCCGTCCGCTGGTGTGACCTCAGACGCCGGCGGTGGCGTCGACCCGCGGGTCGGCGGGCTCGACGACCGGCGTACGGCGACCGAGGAGCAGCAGCAGGAAGCCGACCAGCGCCACCGGGATGCCCACGGCCAGACCGACGACCGGCACGGTCGTCTCGAGCAGGGTGAGCTGGGAGAGGTTGTCGTTGGTGTCGTCGACGTTGGTCTTGATCTGGTCGTCGGTGAAGGCCAGGTCGAGGTCGAGGATCTTGCCGACGCCGTCGGCGACCCGCTCCTGGTGGACGACCTGGTTGATGATCGTGCCGGTCACCGGCTCGATGTAGTAGTCCGTCACTGCGTCGTACGAGCCCTGGATGCCGTCGAGCACCTCGACGCCGTCCTCGGAGACGGTCGCACGGTAGACGTAGGTCTCCATGCCGTCGATGTCCTTGGTGCTCAGGTAGGTCGCGTCGACCGCGTGCCCGACGAGACCGTCCCAGACCGGGTAGGTCAACTTCCCGGCACCGAAGGGCCACTTGTTCTGCAGGCCCTCCTCGTCACGCGCGCCGTCAGGCAGCTCGGCGTCGTCGACGGTGAGCGCCGTGTGCCGGTCGGTCGCGAACGTGTCGGTCTCCGCGCTGATCAGCCGGCCGGCCGGGTCCTCGGCGGACACGCAGCCCTCGATGCCGCCCTCGTTGCGCACCAGGCAGAGCGAGCTCGACCAGACGGCGGTGTGGTCGTCGGACCGGTCCGCGTCGACCTGGTTGGTGCTGAAGCCGAGCACCTCGGTGTCCTGGAGCTTGAGGTCCGCGCCGCCCGCGACCTGCGCGTGCCCGGAGAGGTACGTCGTGTTGTCGGTGTCGAGCGGCGTCCGCTCGACCTGCGCCGGTGCCCACGTCAGCGTGACGATCCCGGCGACGATGAGGAACCCGCCGACGGTGATGAGGGACAGGGCAAGTGCTCTACGCATGCGTGTGACTGCTTCCGACGTGTGCTCGCGGACCCAGGAGGGCCTGCCTACCGGCCGGTAGCGTACGTGGGTCAGAGCCACCGCGGACGCAGTGCGTCCGAAATCACAGCCTCGCCGACGGCACCTCGAGAACGACGAAGCCGCAGCCAGTGAACTGGACTGCGGCTTCGGTCTGCGCGCCTGTAGGGATTCGAACCCCAAACCTTCTGATCCGTAGTCAGATGCTCTATCCGTTGAGCTACAGGCGCATGTCGAGCACCGTGGTGAACGACTGGACGAGGATAGCCGAACGGCGAGCGGTTGCCGAAATCAGTGTCCCCCTCGACCGCCGGCGAGATGAGAGGAAGGATCGCGCGGGTGTTCCGACTCCTCTGCACGGTGTGCGCCGTCGGGGCGCTGACCCTCTCGGGCTGCAGCGGTGCCAGCGAGGACACCCGACCCGACACCCCGACCAGCATCGCGGCCTACCCGGACCTCCCGCACTTCGAGGGCGACCTCGCGGTGACGCTGGTCCCGGCGCTGCGCGAGGTGTCGAACGGCCGGTGCACCCCGGACGACGACCACGGCTGCTCGCCGGACGGGTCCGAGTCCTTCCGGATGCTCGGCGAACGCCACAAGACGACGGTCGTCGAGGCGCTCACCACGCCTTCCGCCGACCACACGTCGTGGACCACGACGGTGCGCTTCAGCCCCGGCTCGGGGCCGCAGCTGACGGCCGCGCAGGACCAGGCCGCGGGCATCGGCGGGGTGGTCCTGGTGATGTCCGGCGACCGTGACGACCGACAGGTGCTCGCGATCGCGAAACCCCAAGAAATGCAGGGGAAACGGCTGAATTTCTTAGGTCTCGAAAAGGCCGAAGCATGGGCGATCGTGGACGCATTCGCCGCGGTGTGACACGACGCACGAAGCGTTGAACGATCCAATGTGTCGCCCCCAAACTACGGGGGTACTGTCGCCCCAACCCGAGGCCCGGCGCACGTTCAGCGTCGATCTCGGGCGGGTTCCACAAGTCGCCGCCAACGGTGCCGAGCGATCCACACAGCAACTCCACGACACACCATCGACACGCTCGATGGCCGGCGACGCCAGGCAGTTGAGGCGACGTCCGCGAATGCGCGAGAGGGAAACAGCCAGATGGCAGACGTTGACGCGGCCCTGGACGCCGCAGGGCTCACCAACCAGCAGGTCCGGGAGTACGTCCGCTTCTACGCGGACCTCACCGGCGCAGAGCGGATCGAGGTCGTCACGGCGGCTGACGACGCGCGGCTGATCCAGGAGGCCCTGGAGGCAGGCGAGCTCGAGCCTGCCGGCGAGGGGCGCTACTACTCCCGCAGCTACCACAAGGACACGGCACGCTCCGAGGAGCGCACGATCGTGGCCACGAGCGACCCGAAGGACAAGGGCGTCTACAACAACTGGCGCCCCTCCTCGGAGATGAAGCCCCTCCTCCACGACCGGATGCGTGGCGCCTCCGCGGGCAAGACGATGTACGTCATCCCCTACCTGATGTCGCCTCCCGGCAACGCCCTGGAGCCCTGGGCCGCCGGCGTCGAGCTGACCGACACCCGCACCGTCGTGCTGCACATGATCCGGATGTCGCGCGTCGGCGTCGAGTTCCTCAACGACCTCGAGGACCAGGACAGCTTCGTCCGCGCGGTCCACGTGACCGGCGACCTGGAGAACCTCGGTCAGGGCACCCCCGACGACCAGCGCTACTTCGTGACCGTCGCCGACGAGCGCACGATCCTCCACTTCGGCTCGTCGTACGGCGGCAACGCGCTGCTCGGCAAGATCGCCCACGGCCTGCGCCAGGCGGCCTACGACGGCTGGGCGTCGGGCAAGTTCCTCGCCGAGCAGTACATGCTCATCGGGATCCACGACAAGGAGACCGGGAAGACCTACCACATCTGTGGCGGCTTCCCGAGCGCCTCCGGCAAGACCAACCTGGCCATGATGCTGGCGCCGGACGCCCTCGGCGACCGCTACCACGTCTCCTTCTACGGCGACGACATCGCGTGGCTCTGGGTCGACGAGAACGACGGCCGTCTCTACGGCATGAACCCGGAGTACGGCGTCTTCGGCGTCGCCAAGGACACCAACGAGGTCACCAACCCGACCGCGCTCGGCTCGGTCGACCACGGCACCGGGACGATCTTCACCAACATCGCCTTCAACCCGACCACGGGTGAGGTCTGGTGGGAGGGCCGCACGCCCGAGCCGCCGGCCGACGCGACGGGCTGGCTGGACTGGAAGGGCGCGCCGATCCTCGAGCGCGAGGAGGGCGACACGCTGCCCTGGGCGCACCCGAACAGCCGCTTCACCACGACGCTCGACAACGTCCCGAACATCGCGCCCGACTACAACGCCGCCAAGGGCGTGCCGATCGACGCGATCATCTTCGGCGGCCGCACCCGCGACCGCGAGCCGCTGATCCGTGCGATCACCGACCTCGCCGAGGGTGTCTACGACGGCCTGACCCTGGGCGCCGAGGCGACCGCCGCGGCCGAGGGTGTCGAGGGCCAGCTGCGCTACGACCCGATGTCGAACCGCCCGTTCATGGCGTACGGCGAGGGCGACTACGCCGCCCACTACCTCAAGGTCGTGGGCGCGGCGACGGACCAGCCGATCTTCGCGCACGTCAACTGGTTCCAGCGCGACCCCGAGGACGGCCACTTCCTGTGGCACGGCTACCGCGACAACCTGCGCCCGCTGCTCTGGCTGCTCCAGCTGCGCAACGGCGAGGTCAAGGGTCGCGAGACCGCGGTCGGCATCATCCCGACCGAGGACGAGCTGGTCCTCACCGGCATGGAGACCAGGCCCGAGGACCTCGAGAAGCTGCTCACGATCGACGTCGACCGGTGGAAGCAGGAGATGGGGTTCCGCGAGGAGCACCTCCAGCAGTTCGACCGGCTGCCCGAGGAGATCTGGGTGGCCCACCGCCGGGTCGCCGAGGCCCTGGAGAACGAACCCAGCTGACCCACGCACAGACAGCGAAGGCCCCGTCCGGTGTGGACGGGGCCTTCGCTGTTGGTGCCTTGTGGGACTATCAGGGTGCACGAGCCGGAGGGGGATCGAGCGGAGGGACACTGTGGGGATGCAGGACGCTGAGAGTCGCGCCCTGTTCGAGGCTGCGGGCACCGCTCTCTACGAAGAGATCGTGGCCTCCGGCGGTCTCGTCGATGGCGATCCTCGGGCCCAGGCCGACGGAGACCTGCACGACGCCTTCGAGCAGCTGCGCGAGATGGGCCTGATCCGTCTCGATCCCGCCAACGAGACCTGGGTCGCCGAGGATCCCGGCCTCGTCCACTCGCGGGTCGTCTCGCCGCTGAGCCAGCAGGGCGCCGAGCTGCTCCTGGAGTCCTCGCGGTGGGCCCAGGCGTTCACCGGTCTCAACCAGGTCTGGCGCCGGGCGCCGCGGTCCACGGATCAGGGTCCTTTCCGCTACTTCCACGGTCTCGAGGCGATCAACGCGTTCCTGCAGACGCTGGTGCCGGAGGCGGAGGAAGAGGTGCTCACGGCCCAGCCGCAGACCGGGCGGGACACCGGAGAGGGCCTGGCGAACTCCCTTCAGGATGGAGCGCTTGATGCTCGAGCGTGGTGTCCGGATCCGCACGCTCTACCAGCACAGCGCTCGGCGCAGCACCGCGACTCGGGAGTACGTCGCAGCGCTCAGCGACCTCGGGGCGGAGATCCGCACCCAGGACGAGTTCTTCAACCGGATGATCGTGGTCGACCGGCAGGTGGCCGTGATCCCGTCGCCGGAGGATCTTCACACCGCCCTGGCCATCTACGAGCCGACGATCGTCGCCTACCTGGTCGACGTGTTCACCCGGTCCTGGGAGCGGGCCCGGCCGTTCACCAGCCAGGAAGCCTCGGTGGTCAAGCACATCGCCGGCGAGCAGCGGGCGATGACGATGCGGATGCTGGTCGAGGGCCACCCCGACCCGGTCTCGGCCAAGCGGCTGGGGGTCAGCCCCCGCACCTACGCGGGCTACGTCGCGGACCTCAAGGACGAGTTCGACGCGGAGACCCGCTTCCAGCTCGGCTACACGATCGGCCGGGTCGACGCCAACCAGGCGGACCAGTCGGACTCAGCAGCCCCCGACAACGACTGAAGGCAGCGATCCGATGATCGGATCGCTGCCTTCAGTCTTCGCGAGGCGCAGCTTGGGGGGGTAGCCACGGACCAGACATCGTTGGGGGGTCGGGTCTGGTCCCCGCCTCGAGGTGGGGCGTCAACTCACCTGCGGTGGTGCGAACCGCCCCAGCTGTAGTCGGCGTGCGCCGGCGCCGAGATGCCGAGCAGTCCGAAGCTCAGCAGTGCTGCAGTGGTCGCAATGGCAACCTTCCGCACAATGTTCATGATGTCCCTCCACCTTTACTCAAGCCTTCGGGCCCCACGGTTAGCCCGGTGACATCAGTGTGGGGGAGGGGTTACGGTGCGCCGAGCGAAACGTTGCCTCAAATAACTGCATTGCAACATCCTGCAAGTTGCAGAGTACTGCACCCGGAATGACGGACGACCCCTTCCGCGGGCACCGCGGAAGGGGTCGTACCACTGGCGGAGGCGGAGGGATTTGAACCCTCGATGGGGTTGTAGCCCCAAACCCGCTTAGCAGGCGGGCGCCATAGACCGGACTAGGCGACGCCTCCCCGACAGCGAGGACAGGCTACTAGGACCGTCCGGCCCGAGACGAATCAGGGTGGGCGTGTCAGGCGAGGGGCCGCAGGCCCTGGCCACGCTTCAGGTGAGCCTGCAGGTCGCGGACGAAGTCCTCGCGATCGACCGCCAGGATCGTCACCGGGATCGTGGTCGTCCGGTTGTCGGTGAGCTTGAGAACCACCACGGGCAGGCCGCCGGGCGAGGCGGTGACCGCCTCGGCGACCTCCGTCCAGGCGGCGGCCTTGACCCCGGCTCCCCGGACCAGGCGGACCCGGTAGCCCTCGGTCCCGAGGTGGACGATCGCGAGCCGCGCGGTGACGACGTAGCCGGCGACGAACAGGGCGACCACGCCCACCAGGGTGAGCACGACGAGAGCGTCGAGCGGCAGCCCGAGCACTGCGACCAGGGCCGTGGCCGCGAACAGCAGCGCAGCGAGGCCGACCAGCAGGCCGCCGACGACGCGGGCCCCCACGGCCGGAGCGAGCCGGTAGTCGGACGGAGACACGGTGGACATGGGTTGATTGAACAAGACACCGGATTGGTGGCCCACAGCGGGTTGTGGGGAGCTGCATCGAGGGCGACACTCGAAGTCCCCCACCGCTCCGGGCCGCCGGGAGGTTGCCATGACCGTCACCGTCACGGGTATGCCGGCCGCAATGCAGGGCCTCCAGCAGGCTCTCGCGGCCTCGCGACGACCCGGAGCTCCCCTCGGCAACTGGCGCTGGGTGGTCCGCCAACGGATGGTCGGGCTGCGGGACGCACTGGTCACCGAGGCCGGCACGGGAGTCAACGGCTGGACCGCCGCTCGCGAGGGCACCGTGCTCCGCGAACGCAACGCCCTGCTCGCCCGGATGAGCAGTCTCGGGCCTCAGGTGCTCGAGAGCGCCGACGCCGACGGCGTACGCGACGACCTGGACCGCCTGCTCGCCGACATCGCGCGCCACGTGCAGCGCGTCAACGACCTGGCCTACGACGACGTCGAGCTGGAGCTCGGCGGCTCCGAGTAGGCGCGCCCCAGCCTCGATCCACCGAGGCTTAGACTCTGCGTGCCCAGACCCTCGGGTGTGGGCACGGAGGGGTGCCGGAGTGGCCGATCGGAACCGCCTTGAAAGCGGTCGTAGGGAGACCTACCGCGGGTTCGAATCCCGCCCCCTCTGCTCAGCTGCCCCAGCCCGAGCCTGCGAAGGCTGGGACTCAGCAGCGAGGTCGAGTAGCCGCGCGACCGACGAAGAAGGTCGCGACCGGCGTATCGAGACCCAGGTGGTCAGTGCAGGATCTCGACCAGCACGTCGCCCTCCTGGACGACGTCGCCGGGAGCGACCTTGATGGCGCGGACGGTGCCCGGCTCCTCGACGAGGACCGGGATCTCCATCTTCATCGACTCGAGGAGCACCACGGTGTCGCCGGGCTCGACCCGGTCGCCGGGCGAGACGGACACGATCATCACGTTGGCGACCATCTCGGCCACGATCTCGGTCACCTGTTCGCGCGCCATGCAGCGAACCTAGCCGTTACTCACGCGTACCACGGAACCCGGGGCTCGTCGTCACAACAGTGGCTGGGTACGCCGGGGCTCGGGCCGCAGCGCGGTGGCCTCCTCGGCGCGTCGGCCGCGCCGACCACGGGGCCCGGTGAAGGCCAGGTCGACGCGGATCACGACGAAGCCGATGACCAGACCGACCACCACGCCGTACACGACCGAGAGGGTGCTCTCGGTGAGGGTGACGGACGGGTTCACCAGCGCGTTGGCGATCGAGGTCGTGGCGGCCACGCCGAAGGCGCACGCCCACCAACCCTGGCGGCGGCGGGCCCGCATGTGCACGCCCCAGGCGAGCGCCGGGATCCCCAGCACGGTCTCGAGCGGGCGCGGGAAGGCGCCGAGGTTGTCGCGGGACCAGACGACCAGGTCGAGGAGGCTGGACACCAGGGCCGGGGTGCCGTAGCGCCGCAGCACCTCGGCGTACGCGAGCGTCAGCGCCAGCAGACCGGTGCCGATCAGCACGGCCACGACGCCGCGCCGGCCGAGGCCGTGGAGTCCGGCGCCGAGGCGGTAGACGAGGGCGAACGAGCCGACGAAGGCCAGGCCGAGCGTGACGTACTCGAAGCGGGCCACGGTCACGACGGGCTCGAAGCCCACCGTCGCCAGCGCGCCCACCGCCGCGATCAGCGTCGCGATGAGGACCTCGCGGACGGCGTGGATGAACCGCACCGCCGGCACCGTCGCCATGACGGCGAGCACGGCCGAGACGACACAGGTGAGCACCGCCGCACCGGTGCGGAGGGCGTCGTCGTCGCTGAGCACCGCGACCAGTCCGAGCACCAGGGCCAGCGCACCGACGACCAGCGGCCGGCCTCCGGCGCGGGCGGCGAGTGCCCAGGAGTACGCCGTCGCGATCGCGATCGCACCGGCACCGCACAACCAGGACGGGCCGCGCTCGAGGACGCAGGAGACCAGGGCGGCGAGGCCGGCGAGGACCACGAGGACCGAGGCGACGATCGGCCATCGGGTGCCGGCCAGGCGCTCGAGCCGGCCGACCTCGGGCCGCGACCTCACCGGCTTCGTCTGCTTCGGCGCCTTCGCGGGCTCGGGCTGCTTGACCGGTTCCGGCTGCTGCTCGGGCTTCACCTTCTCGCTCCGTCGCGCGGGCACCTTCTCGGCGCGGCGACGTGGAGCGGCTCTGGACACGAGGACGAAGGTTACAGACGCCGGTTGGCGAGCGAGGGATTGGTCCTGCGGGCCTGCTCGAGGACGTCGCGGTCGAGGATGGCGGTGAGTACGGCGGGTCCGTCCGCGGCCTCGGCGAGCACGTCGCCGAGCGGGTCGACGACCAGCGAGTGGCCCGAGTAGCGCGGTCCTGGCTGGCCGGCGGCCGCCACGAAGACGGTGTTCTCGATCGCACGCGCCCGGACCAGCGTCCGCCAGTGGTCGACCTTGCGGGGACCGGCCACCCAGGCCGCGGGCACGACCAGCACCTCGGCGCCGCGGTCGACCAGTGCCCGGGCGAGCTCGGGGAAGCGGAGGTCGTAACAGGTCATCAGGCCGACCGTGAAGCCCGCGACGTCGATCAGCACCGGCTCGATCGCCCCGGCGCTGAGCCGGTCGGACTCGCGGTAGCCGAAGGAGTCGTAGAGGTGGATCTTGCGGTAGGACGCCTCGGCGGCGCCGCGGACGACCAGCGTGTTGAACGGGCGCTGCGGGTCAGCGCCCGACTCGAACATCCCGGCCACGAGGGTCGACCCGCGCTCGCGGGCCACCCGGCCGAGCTCGGCCGCGAACGGGCCGGTCGCTGCCTCGGCGTACGCACTCACGTCGGAGCCGGCCTCCCCGAAGTCGCGGGCGAACGCCTCCGGGAAGACGACGAGGTCCGCGTCGCGGGGAGTGAGGTCGTCGAGCAGGGCCCGGTTGGCCGCCGGCTCGAGGCCGGAGGCGTGCTGGACGACGGCGACACCCAAGTTCCCCACGGTGCGAGACTGCCACACATGTCCCTTGCCGCGATCGTCCTGGCCGGCGGCCAGGCGTCGCGCATGGGTGGGGCGGACAAGGCCTCGGTGGAGTACCTCGGCCGGACCCTGCTCGAGCACGCGCTCGAGGCCCTCGTCGACGCCGACGAGGTGGTCGTGGTCGGCGACCCGGTCCCGACGACCCGCCCGGTGACCTTCACCCGCGAGAGCCCGCGGCACGGCGGGCCGGTGGCCGCGCTGCTGACCGGACGGGACGCGCTGATGCGGCCCCCCGCCACGCTCGCGGTGCTCGCGGTCGACATGCCGTGGGTGACGCCGTGGACCTTCCGCCGGCTCGTCGGCGCCGCGAGTGGGCACGACGGGGCCTTCCTCACCGACACCGACGGCCGTCGCCAGCTCGCGGGCGTGCTCGACGTACGCCGTCTCGACGCCGTGCGCCCCGACCTCGAGGCCCAGCACGGCATGGCGCTGCGCAGCCTGCTCGCCGACCTCGACCTGGCCGAGATCGCGCCCGCGGGTGACGAAGGACGCGACATCGACACGTGGGCCGACCTCCGAGACCTTTGACGCACCTCGTTCAAAGGCCTTGCGACAGCCGGTTCTACCGGGGAATGTGGGCCTCGTGAACCTTCACGACTGGATCGACGAGGTGAGCGACGTCCTCGACATCGAGGCCGAGCTGGACGAAGGACTGGTGCTCGACCTGGCCCGCGTGGTCGCGCACAGCGTGGAGCGACCGGCCGCCCCGATCACGACCTACCTGCTCGGGTACGCCGCCGGGAGCACCGATGCCGACCCGGAGGCCGTCGAGCGCCTGGCCGCCCGGGTGCAGCGGCTCGCGGAGGGCTGGGACAAACCCGCCGACGCACCCGACCCGGACGACATCGACGACCCGGTGCCCGACGACAGCGCGGTGGACCACACGGGCGAGGCCTTCGAGGAGTGACTCCCTAGGCTGGCGGACATGCGTGCCGTGATCGCCGCCGAGCCCGGTGGCCCCGAAGTCCTGTCCGTCGGCGAGCTGCCCGACCCCGAGCCGGGTCCGGGCGAGGTCGTCCTCGACGTCGCTGCCGCCGGTCTGAACCGCGCCGACCTGCTGCAGCGCCAGGGCTTCTACCCGCCGCCGCCCGGCGCGTCCGAGGTGATCGGCATGGAGTGCAGCGGCACGATCGCGGCGCTCGGCGACGGCGTGACGGGCTGGTCGGTGGGCGACCAGGTGTGCGCGCTGCTCGCGGGAGGCGGGTACGCCTCGAAGGTGGCGGTCCCGGCCGGACAGCTGATGCCGATCCCCGAGGGGATCGACCTGGTGAAGGCGGCGGCGCTGCCCGAGGTGGCGTGCACCGTGTGGTCGAACGTGTTCATGGTCGCCGGCCTCAAGCCGCAGGAGACCCTGCTCGTGCACGGCGGCGCGGGTGGCATCGGATCGTTCGCGATCCAGCTCGCCCACCAGCTCGGCGCGCAGGTGATCACCACCGGGGGGACGGCGGAGAAGCTCGCCGCCTGTGCAGCACTGGGCGCCGACGTGACGATCAACTACCGCGACCAGGACTTCGTGGAGGTGGCGCGTGGGGCCACCGACGGCCGCGGCGTCGACGTCATCCTGGACAACATGGGGGCGGCGTACCTCGACCGCAACATCGACGCGCTGGCGCTCGAGGGACGGCTGGTCATCATCGGCATGCAGGGCGGCACCAAGGCCGAGCTCGACATCAACAAGCTGCTGCGCAAGCGGGCGGCGGTCATCGCGACGGCGCTGCGGTCGCGGTCGGTCGAGGGCAAGTCCGCGATCTGCGCCTCCGTGGTCGAGCACGTCTGGCCGCTGGTCGCCGCGGGCCTGGTGCAGCCGGTGGTCAACGGCGTACTGCCCCTGGACGACGTCGCCGCGGCTCATGCGCTGATGGAGTCCGGCGAGCACACCGGCAAGATCCTTCTCGCCCTCTAGATACGGTGAAGCCATGACTGAGTCCGAGCAGGAGCAGCAGGTCGTCATCGTCGGGCCTGACGGCCAGCCGATGCCGGTGGCCGCGGAAGCCGACGACCCGGCCATCACCGAACTGGTGGAGCAGCCGGCCAAGGTGATGCGGATCGGGAGCATGATCCGCCAGCTCCTCGAGGAAGTGCGCTCCGCTCCGCTCGACGACGCGAGCCGGATCCGGCTCAAGGAGATCCACCAGGCGTCGATCAAGGAGCTGGAGACGGGCCTCGCGCCCGAGCTGGTCGAGGAGCTCGAACGGCTGTCGCTGCCCTTCACCGAGGACGCCACGCCGTCGGATGCCGAGCTGCGGATCGCCCAGGCCCAGCTGGTCGGCTGGCTCGAGGGTCTCTTCCACGGGATCCAGGCCACGATGTACGCCCAGCAGATGGCCGCACGCGCCCAGTTCGAGCAGATGCGCCGTGGGCTCCCGCAGGCGATGCCCGGGCCCGAGGGCGACGACGGCGTACCCGGCGAGCAGCCGCCACAGACGCCGGGTGAGTCCGGCGGCATGTACCTCTAGGTACGCCGGCGCGACAGCCCGAAGGCCAGGAGCAGGCCGAGCACGCCGGCGATGACCAGAGCGACGCCCGGCGCGGCCAGGCGTTGGAACTCGGCCGGCTCGTCGGCGACGGTCGTGAAGGTCGCCTCGATCGGCTCCGGCGGGGTCGGGGTGCGACCGCTGCCGAGCATGTCCTCGACCTTGGCGACCCGCTTCTCGGTCGCGGGCGCGGTCCCGTCCTGCTGGTCGACGTTGAGCGTCGCGTCGGCGCGCTTCGCGAAGAAGACGTAGTCGGCGCCCGGGGGCAGGTCGGTCAGACCGCAGGCACGGTTGCTGTCGGGCGTGACGACCTCGACCTCCGCGGTGTCGACCTGGCCCTTGTAGACCCGCGAGACCGCGACCGTGTAGACGAGGTCGGACCCGTCGGTGCGGTGCTCGCCGACGGTGCCGGTGAAGACGTCGGTCGCCTTCGCCGTGTGCGAAGCGAGGTCGTCCGGCCCGCTGGCCTTCGGGCACGCCAGGGCCGGTGCGCCCAGCGCGACGACGGCGCCGCACGCGAGCAGCAGGACGGCGAGGAGTCGGCGCATGCTTTTCGGGGTCCCCGCGGAGGCACGAACGAAGCGAGGCCCTTCGTGGGGTGAGATCACGTGTCCATCTCAACAGATGGCAGGTTGAAGACACCAGCCAGCACCTGGGCGACGCCGTCCTCGTCGTGACCGGGGGCCACGTGGTCGGCGGCCTCGATCACGGTCGGGTGGGCGTCGGCCATGGCGTACGACGTACCTGCCCAGGTCAGCATCGGCAGGTCGTTGGGCATGTCGCCGAAGGCGATCACGTCGGCTGCGTCGACGCCGAGGTCGGCGGCGATCACTCGCCAGCGTGGACGCCTTGGTCACCCCAGGCGCACTGATCTCGAGCAGCGAGGTGGCCGACGACCAGGTGATCACCAGGCGGCCCTGGACGACCTCCTCGGCCAGGTCCCAGAACTCCTGGGGCGCCAGCTCCTCGTGGCGGGCGAGCAGCTTGAGAGCCGGGCGCGCGAAGATCTCGTCGATCGGGCCGCGCCGAGCGCCCTTCGGGACCGGGGCACGCTCCATGAAGCCGGGCTCGAGGTCGATGCCCTCGAGCGACTCGACCGCGAACGCCGTGCCCGGCACCGCGGCCCGCAGCTCCTCGGCGATCCCCAGCGCGGTCGCCGGGTCGATGGTGCGGACGCTGTGAGCCCGATCGCCCGCCACGTCCCAGACGAGGGCGCCGTTGGAGACGATGGCGAGCCCGTGCGACCCGACGTACTCGAAGACGACCTCGGTCCAGCGCAGCGGCCGCCCGGTCACGAAGACGACGGGTACGCCGAGCTCCTCGACCGCGATCAGCATGTCGCGGGTGTAGTCGGAGACGGACCCGTCGGAGCGGACCAGGGTGCCGTCGAGGTCGGTGGCGACCAGCCGCGGTGTCGTCACGCCTGCGGAAGCGGGCGGGCCATCACGAGCTCGCCGTCCTCGTTGGCGCCGCGGAGCTCGGTGAAGCCGCACTTCGCGAGCACCCGGATGCTGGCCTTGTTGGTGGGCTCGACGCTCGCGCGGATGCGTACGCCGGCCGCGTCGGTCTCGACGAGCAGCGCCTTGAGCGCCTCGGTCGCGAAGCCCCAGCCCTGGGCCTCGTCGACCAGGCCGTAGCCGACCTCGGCCTCGAGGACGCCGTCGGCGGCCGTCTCGGGCGGGCCGAAGAAACCGATCGAGCCGAGCGCGGTCGTGCCGCGGACGATGTGGCGCGGCGACCACGGGTCGCCCGGCTGGTAGATCGTCGCCGCGTCGCGGTCGTCGCGCCGCGGGTAGTCGCGGTGCCAGCCCTCGCGGGTCCGGCCGGCCCGGATGTCGGCCGCGTCCTCGGGCGTCCACACGGGCAGCCGCAGCCGCTCGGTCGTGACGACGTCGGGGAGAATCACGCGAAATACCGGTCCAGCTCGGTGGCCAGCCCGTCGTCGTTGACGCTGCCGGTCACGTCGTCGGCAGCAGCGAGGACCTCCTCGATGGCCTGTCCCATCGCCACACCCCGGTGGGCCCACTCGAACATCTCGAGGTCGTTGCGGCCGTCGCCGACCGCGAGGGCGTCGTCAGCGGTCAGACCGAGCTGGTCCGCGACGTGCTGGAGACCCGACGCCTTGGACACCCCGACCGGGGCCAGGTCGAGCCAGGCGGTCCAGCCGACGACGTAGTTGGTGCCGTGCAGGCCGAGGTCGGCGGCGAGCGCGACGAACTCGTCGGCGGTCGAGTCCGGGTCGCGGATGATGACGCGGCTCACCTCCCCGGCGAGCAGGTCGG
Source organism: uncultured Actinomycetota bacterium (assembly GCA_963696245.1). GTDB lineage: Bacteria > Actinomycetota > Actinomycetes > Propionibacteriales > Nocardioidaceae > Nocardioides. The sequence continues at coordinate 425,936 of CAVOJM010000006.1, read as the reverse complement.
CGACCTCGGTGACGATCATGTCGCCGGAGAGCTCACCTTCGGGGAAGTGCGAGTTGACCCGGTAGCCGACGCCGCGCTCCTCGACCGCGACCAGGGCCGTGGGGTGGCGCTCGAGGATCGCCTCGACCGCGGGTCGCGCGTCGAACTTCTCCTCGTGGACGACCTCGAGCGGCGGGTAGCGGAAGACGACCGCGCCGTTGGACGCGACGATCCAGAGCCGGCCCCGCTCCTCGTCGTACAGGTCGAGCAGGTCGGCGATGGGTGCCATGCCGTGCGGGGAGCGACCGCTCGCGAGCACGACGTGGGCGCCGGCGTCGAGGGCCCGCTGGACCGCGGCGTGCACCGCGGGCGAGATCTCCTCGTGGGTCATCCCGGCACCCTCGACCCACTTCAGGATCGTGCCGTCGATGTCCAGGGCGACCAGCTTCGGCCGCCAGGCCTCAGTCACCGATGGGCTCCAGGACCTCGCGGCCACCGAGCCAGGGCTGCAACGCCTTCGGGACCCGGACCGAGCCGTCGGCCTGCTGGTGCGTCTCGAGGATCGCGACGATCGTGCGGGTCGAGGCGCAGAGCGTCCCGTTGAGCGTGGCGATGTGCTTGACGCCCTCGGGGAAGCGGCCGCGGATGTCGAGCCGGCGGGTCTGGAACTCGGTGCAGTTGGAGGTCGAGGTGAGCTCGCGGTACTTGCCCTGGGTGGGGATCCACGCCTCGCAGTCGAACTTGCGGATGGCGGAGAGGCCGAGGTCGCCGGCCGCGGTGTCGATCACCTGGTAGGCGAGCTCGAGCTTGTCGAGGAACGCCTTCTCGATGCCGAGCAGCCGCTCGTGCTCGGCGTACGACTCCTCGAGCGTGGTGTAGACGAACATCTCGACCTTGTCGAACCAATGGACCCGGATGATGCCCTTGGTGTCCTTGCCGTGCGAGCCGGCCTCCTTGCGGAAGCAGGGGCTGAACGCGGCGTAGCGCAGCGGGAGCTTGGCGCCGTCGAGGATCTCGTCGGAGTGGTAGGCCGCCATCGGGACCTCCGAGGTCCCGACGAGGTACAGGTCCTGACCCTCGATCCGGTAGACGTCGTCGGCCGCCTGGCCGAGGAAGCCGGTGCCGTCCATCGCGCGCGGCTTGACCATCGACGGCGCGATCACCTGGGTGAAGCCGTGCTCGCGGGCCGTCTCGTTGGCGAGGTTGATCAGCGCGAACTCGAGCTCGGCGCCGACGCCGGTCAGGAAGTAGAAGCGCGAGCCCGACACCTTGGCGCCCCGCTCGATGTCGATCGCGCCGAGGAGCTTGCCGAGCTCGATGTGGTCGCGCGGCTCGAAGTCGAACTCGACCGGCGTGCCGACCCTCTCGATGAGCGGTGTAGTCGTCCTCGCCACCCGCGGGTGCCTCGTCGGCGGCGAGGTTGGGGATCGACATCACCTCGGTCTGCCAGGCCTCCTCGGCGACGGCCTGCGCGGCCTCCGCCTCCTTGACCTCGGCGGCCAGCGTCTTGGTCTGGGCGAGCAGCGCCTGCTTCTCGTCGCCCTGCGCCTGCGGGATCAGCTTGCCGAGCTGCTTCTGCTCGGCGCGCTTGGCCTCGAACGCCATGATCGCCGCGCGACGGGCCGCGTCGGCGGCCAGCGCCCGGTCCACCACATCGGCGGACAGCCCACGCTTGGCCTGGGCGGCACGAACGCGGTCGGGGTCGTCTCGGAGGATGCGCGGGTCGATCATGAGGTCAGGCTATCCGGGCGGCCCGTGGTGGTGCGCGGGAGATCTCCTGGGCTGGGGACGGCATACTTCGGGGCGTGCTCGACCGACCCCGCGCCATCGTGCTGAGCTGGGCCGCGCTGTGCTTCGTGCTCTTCGCGCTGCTCGGCGTCGGCGTCGCCTCCGACTGGGGCTGGCTCGTGTCGCTCGACGACCGCGGCGAGAGCGCCCAGGCGTGGGCGACCGACATCGACTGGCTGCACAGCGCGCTGCGGGTGGTCGAGGTGGCCTTCGGCACGATCGCGATGACGGTCTACACGGTCGTCCTGTGTGGCGCTGCTCTTCCGGCGCCACCGGCGCGCGGCGTTCTTCACCGCCGGGGTGATGATCGCGACAGCACTGACCACGACGGTGATCAAGGCGCTGACCGACCGCAGCCGGCCGCCGTGGCAGAGCACGGACGCGTTGCTGCACAACGGCGCGTTCCCGTCCGGGCACGCCTCCGCGGTCACCGCGTTCGGCGGGCTCGTGATCATCCTGGTGTCGATGCTGGTGCGGCGCGCGAGCATCCGGCGGACGACGTACGTCGTCGTCGTGCTGGTCATCGCGCTGGTCTGCGTCGACCGGGTGCTGCTCGGCCGGCACTACCCGACCGACGTCATCGGCGGCGTGCTCCTGGGCGCCGGCATGGTGCTGCTCGGCATCGGCCTCTACAACCCGCTGCCGCGCAGCCGGGCGGCGAGCTTCGAGCCGCTGCCGGAGGTCTACGTCTCGGAGCGCCAGCTGGCCGTCGTGCTGAACCCGATCAAGGTCGAGGACGTCGGCCAGTTCAAGGCGATCGTGACCGCGATGGCGGCCGAGGCCGGCTGGTCGACCCCGAGCTGGCACTACACGACCATCGAGGACCCGGGCACCGGCATGGCCGCCGCGGCCTCGGTCGCGGGCGCCGACCTGGTGCTCGTCTGCGGCGGCGACGGCACGGTGCGCGAGGTGTGCGCGGAGCTCGCCGGGACCGGCATCCCGGTGGGGATCGTCCCCGCCGGCACGGGCAACCTGCTGGCCCGCAACCTCGACATCCCGCTCTACATCCGGGCCGCGATCGACGTCGCGCTCACCGGTCAGGACCGGGCGATCGACCTGGCCAAGGTGTCCGGTGACGGCTTCGAGGCCACCCACTTCATGGTGATGGCCGGCATGGGCTTCGACGCCGCGATCATGGAGGGCGTCAACGAGGACATCAAGAAGCGGGTGGGCTGGCTGGCCTACGTGCTGTCGGCGCTGAAGTCGCTGATGTTCCCCGCCGTGAAGGTCGAGGTCTCGGTCGACGGCGGCGACTTCACCACCCACCGGGCCCGCACGATCGTGGTCGGCAACGTCGGCTACCTCCAGGCCGGCATGCCGCTCCTGCCGGACGCGGCCATCGACGACGGCGTGCTCGACGTCGTGTTGCTGCACCCGCGGAAGTTCCTGTCCTGGGTGCCCGCTCGCCTACCGGGTGCTCGCCCGCCGGCCACGCACCGACGACCTGGTCAACCGGATGACCGGCTCCACCATCGTCGTACGCGCGGCGGCCGACACGCCCCGTCAGCTCGACGGCGACTCGATCGGCCCGGGCCGCGAGCTGCGCATGGAGTGCATCCACGGGCGGCTGCTGGTGCGCGTCCCCCGCTGACGGGTCGACGTCGAATTGGCGTCAAGAAGCGCCGGGTCAGCGTCAAGGAAGCATCAAGAGGGGCCGGGTCGGTGCCTGGGCGGACCTAGAACTGGATCGTGCCTGATCTCCTCTTCCTGCTCGTGACCCTCGTGGCCTTCGGTCTGCTCGCCCTCCTGGTGGGCTTCCTGGACCGGAGGTCGTCCCAGTGAGCTCTCTCGCCCCTGCCCTCGCCCAGATCGCGGTGCTCGTCATCGCGCTGGCGGTCGCCGTGCCGCTGCTCGGCCGCTACCTCGCCCACATCTACACGTCGCCGAAGCACCTCGCGGTCGAGCGGGCGTCGTACCGGGTGATGCGCGTCGATCCCGACGCCGACCAGCACTGGCGCACCTACACGATGTCGGTGCTCGGCTTCTCGCTCGTGGGCGTCCTGCTGCTCTACGGCATCGGCCGGCTGCAGCAGCACCTGCCGCTCTCGCTCGGCTTCCCCGCCCTCCCGGCCGACGGCGCCTGGAACACGGCCGTCTCGTTCGTGACGAACACGAACTGGCAGTGGTACTCCGGCGAGGCGGCCACCGGCCACCTGATGCAGATGTCCGGCCTCACCGTCCAGAACTTCGTGTCCGCGGGCGTCGGCATGGCCGTCGCCGCCGCGTTCGCCCGGGCGCTGGCCCGCAACCTCCAGGAAGGCCGGATCGGCAACTTCTGGACCGACCTGGTCCGCACCGTCGTCCGGGTGCTGCTGCCGATCTCGATGGTCGCCGCGGTCGTGTTCGTGCTCCTCGGCGTCGTCCAGAACTTCCTCGAGCCCCAGACCGTGCACACGCTGACCGGCGGGGTCCAGCACATCACCGGAGGCCCGGTCGCCAGCCAGGAGGCGATCAAGGAGCTCGGCACCAACGGCGGCGGCTTCTACAACGCGAACTCCGCGCACCCCTTCGAGAACCCGACGCCGTTCACCGACATCTTCCAGATCTTCCTGCTCCTGGTCATCCCGTTCTCGATGGCCTGGGCCTTCGGCATCATCGTCGGCGACCGCCGGCAGGGCGGGGCGATCCTCGCCGTGATGGTCACCCTGTGGGGTGCCGCGGTCGGGCTGCTGACCTGGGCCGAGATGGCAGCACCGGGCACGGCGCCGGGACTCGCCGGCGGCGCGATGGAGGGCAAGGAGGTCCGCTTCGGCGAGGCCGCGTCCGCCCTCTTCGCCTCGTCGACGACCGGCACCTCGACCGGTGCCGTCAACGCGATGCACGACTCGCTCACGGCTCCCGGCGGCGGCATCACGCTCTTCAACATGATGCTCGGCGAGGTCGCGCCGGGCGGCGTCGGCTCGGGCCTCTACGGCATGTTGATGCTGGCGGTCGTCACGGTCTTCCTCGCCGGCCTGATGGTCGGGCCGCACCCCGGAGTACCTCGGGAAGAAGATCGGCCAGCGCGAGATCTCCCTGGTCGCGTTCTACGTGCTGACCACGCCCGTGCTGGTGCTCGTCGGTGGCGCGATCGGGCTCACCGCGTCGTCCGGTCTCGTCGGCCTGCTGAACACCGGGCCGCACGGCCTCTCCGAGGGGTTGTACGCCGTCACCTCGGCCGCCAACAACAACGGCTCTGCGTTCGCCGGCATCACCTCGGGGACCCACTTCTGGAACACGCTGCTCGGCCTGCTGATGCTGTTCGGCCGGTTCCTGCCGATGGTCTTCGTCCTCGCCCTCGCCGGCCGTGTTCGCCCGGAGCCAGAAGCTCCCACCGAGCGCCGGCACCCTGCCCACCCACCGACCACTCTTCGTGGTCCTCCTCTCGGGCGTCGCCATCGTCGTGGTCGGTCTGACCTACGTCCCGGTGCTCGTCCTCGGTCCGATCGTGGAGTCCCTGTCGTGAACGTTCACCACCCCGCGCCCGTACGGCGCTCCCTCGGCAGCCAGCTCCTCGAGGCGCTGCCCGCTGCCCTGCGCAAGCTCGACCCGCGCGAGCTCGCCGCGTCCCCCGTGATGCTCGTCGTCGAGATCGGCTCCGTGGCCACCACGGTCATGGCCGTCGTCAACCCGAGCACGCTGGCCGTCGGCGTCGCGATCTGGCTGTGGCTCACGGTCCTCTTCGGCACCCTCGCCGAGGCCGTGGCCGAGGGCCGCGGCAAGGCGCAGGCGGCCAGCCTGCGCGCGCTCCAGCAGGAGACGACGCGCCCGCCGGGTCCGCGGCAGCTCCGACCAGCTGAAGTACACCGGCAACCTGGCGGCCCTCGCGGTCGACCAGGTCCCGAGCACCTCGCTGCGGGCCGGCGACGTCGTCGTCGTCGAGGCCGGCGAGCGGATCCCCGGTGACGGCGACGTCATCGAGGGTGTCGCCTCGGTCGACGAGTCGGCCGTGACCGGCGAGTCCGCACCCGTGATCCGCGAGTCGGGCGGTGACCGGTCCGCCGTCACCGGCGGCACGGTCGTGCTCTCCGACCGGATCGTCGTCCGGATCACCTCGGAGCCGGGCCAGTCCTTCGTCGACCGGATGATCGCCCTGGTCGAGGGCTCCGAGCGGCAGCGCACCCCGAACGAGATCGCGCTGAACATCCTGCTCACGGCTCTCACGGCGATCTTCGTCGTCGTGGTCGGCACGCTCTACTACTACGCCGACTACAGCGGCACGAACCCGTCGTGGATCGTGCTCACCGCCCTGCTCGTCTGCCTGATCCCGACCACGATCGGCGCGCTGCTCTCCGCGATCGGCATCGCCGGCATGGACCGGCTCGTACGACGCAACGTGCTGGCGATGTCCGGACGCGCGGTCGAGGCCGCGGGCGACGTCGACGTGCTCCTCCTCGACAAGACCGGCACGATCACCTACGGCAACCGGCAGGCCACCGAGCTGCTGCCGCTCGACCGGGGTGTCGCGCCGACGAGCTGGCCGAGGCGGCGCTGCTGTCCTCGCTCGCCGACGAGACGCCCGGAGGGTCGCAGCATCGTCACCCTCGTCCGCGAGCGCTACCCCACGATCGACGAGTCCGCGGCAGGCGCGGCTCGCTCGTCGAGTTCTCGGCGATGACCCGGATGAGCGGCCTCGACCTCCCGGACCGGGTGATCCGCAAGGGTGCCGGCAGTCGCCGTCGCCCAGTGGGCGCACAGCACCGGCGTACCGGCCGCGCAGACATCGGGCGGTCAGCTCATCGAGCTCGTCGACCGGGTCAGCAGCTCGGGCGGCACCCCCCTCGTCGTCGCCGAGCGCGTCGGCGACCGGCCGGCCCGGGTCCTCGGGGTCATCCACCTCAAGGACGTCGTCAAGGAGGGCATCCGCGAGCGCTTCGAGGAGCTGCGGGCGATGGGCATCCGCACGGTGATGATCACCGGCGACAACGCCATCACCGCCCAGGCGATCGCCGCGGAGGCCGGCGTCGACGACTTCCTGGCCGAGGCGACGCCCGAGGACAAGATGGCGCTGATCCGCAAGGAGCAGTCGGGCGGCCGGATGGTCGCGATGTGCGGCGACGGCACCAACGACGCTCCCGCGCTGGCCCAGGCCGACGTCGGTGTCGCGATGAACACCGGGACGACGGCCGCCAAGGAGGCCGGCAACATGGTCGACCTCGACTCCGACCCGACGAAGCTGATCGACATCGTGGAGATCGGCAAGCAGCTGCTGATCACCCGGGGCGCGCTCACGACGTTCTCGATCGCCAACGACATCGCGAAGTACTTCGCGATCCTGCCGGCGATGTTCGTGGTCGCGTTCCCCGGTCTCGACGTCCTCAACATCATGCAGCTGTCGAGCCCGGAGTCGGCGATCCTCTCCGCGGTCGTCTTCAACGCGCTCGTCATCGTCGCGCTGATCCCGCTGTCCCTGCGGGGCGTGCGCTACAAGCCGTCCTCCGCGGCCGACCTGCTGCGCCGCAACCTGCTCATCTACGGCGTCGGCGGCCTGATCACCCCGTTCGTGGGCATCAAGCTGCTCGACCTCGTCATCTCGCTCATCCCCGGCCTCTAAGGACCATCATGAAAGACCTCTTCGCCCTCTTCCGGCACAGCCTGGCCGGGCTCCGCGTGATGATCGCGGCCACCCTGCTCCTGGGCGTCGCCTACCCGCTGGTCGTCACCGGGATCGCCCAGGTGGCCGCCCCGTGGAAGGCCCACGGCTCCCTGGTCACGGCCACCGGCGACCACACCACCCACGCCGGACGACGCCGTCGGCTCGGCCCTCCTCGGCCAGCTGTCCGACGAGAAGTACGCCGACCGGCTCTTCGCCAACCGGCCCTCCGCGGCCGGCGACGGCTACGACCCGCTCAGCAGCTACGGCTCCAACCTCGGTCCGGAGAACCCGGACCTGATCGCGGCGATCAAGGAGCGCAAGGCCGCGATCGCCGAGCGCGAAGGCGTCGACCCGAGCGACGTACCGCCGGACGCCGTCACGGCGTCCGGCTCCGGGCTGGACCCGGACATCTCGCGAGCAGTACGCCGCGATCCAGGTCGCACGGGTCGCGGAGGCCAACGGCCTGACCGAGGACGCCGTACGTCGCCTGGTCGCCGAGCACACCCTCGGTCGGACCTGGGGCGTGCTCGGCGAGCCGCGGGTCAACGTGCTGGAGCTGAACATCGCCGTGCTCCAGGCCGCCGACCAGTCCTGACTGGCAGGATCGAGGCATGGCAGAGGCAGTCCGTCGCGGACGGATGACGGTCTATCTCGGCGCCGCTCCCGGCGTCGGGAAGACCTACGCCATGCTCGGCGAGGCGAGACGCCGGTGCGAGCGCGGGACCGACGTCGTCGTGGGCTACGTCGAGACGCACGGACGCGAGCACACCCAGGAGATGGTCGAGGGTCTCGAGGTGGTGCCGCGCGCGGTGGTCACCTACCGCGACACCACCTTCACGGAGATGGACACCGAGGCGGTCATCGCGCGGAAGCCGGCGGTCGTCTGCGTCGACGAGCTCGCGCACACCAACGTCCCGGGCAGCCGGCACGAGAAGCGCGCCGAGGACGTCGAGCAGATCCGCGCGGCCGGGATCGACGTGATCACGACGGTCAACATCCAGCACCTCGAGTCGCTCAACGACGCCGTCGAGCGGATCACCGGCGTCCGGCAGCGGGAGACCGTGCCGGACGAGGTGGTCCGCACGGCCGACCAGATCCAGCTCGTCGACATGTCCCCCGACGCGCTGCGGCGCCGGATGGCGCACGGCAACGTCTACCGGGCCGACCAGGTCGACGCGTCGCTCACGTCGTACTTCCGGGTCGGCAACCTCACCGCGCTGCGCGAGCTCGCGCTGCTCTGGGTCGCCGACCGGGTCGACGACGCCCTGGACGACTACCGGCGAGCGCACGCCATCGACCAGCCGTGGCCGGCCAAGGAGCGGATCGTCGTCGCCGTCACCGGCGGCCCCGAGAGCGAGACCCTGCTGCGTCGAGGCGCCCGGCTCGCCCAGCGCGCCGCGGGATCGGACCTGCTGGCCGTCCACGTCATCTCGAGCGACGGCATCGCCAACCCCGACGAGACCCGGATCGCCCGGTCGCAGCAGCTGGTGGCCTCCCTGGGCGGGACGTTCCACTCCGTCGTCGGCGAGGACGTCTCGGCGGCGGTGGTCGACTTCGCGACCGGCGCGAACGCCACGATGATGGTGGTCGGGGTGTCGCGGCACGGGCGGTTGCGCCGGCTCTTCACCGGGACCACCGGCGACCGGATCGCGGCGCTCGCCGGCTCGATCGACGTCCACCTCGTCACCCACGGCGAGGTGGCTCGTACGGCGCGGAGCCGCTGGTACCTGTCGCCGCTCAGCCGGCGACGCCAGGTCGTGGGCCTGGCGCTCTCGGTCCTGCTGCCGATCCTGCTCACCGTCGCGCTCCACGCGTCCAGCGACCCCGACCAGCTGCCGATCGACGTGCTGCTGTTCCTGGCGGTGACCGTGCTCGTGGCCCTGATCGGCGGACTCGTGCCGGCGCTGGTCGCCGCGCTCGGCGGCTTCCTGCTGATGAACTGGTTCTTCACACCGCCGGTTCGCCGGCTGACGATCTCCGAGCCGACCAACCTCGTGGCGCTGCTGGTCTTCGTCGCCGTCGCCATCGGGGTCGCCACCGTGGTCGACCGCGCCTCGCGGCGTGCGTCCGACGCCGTCCGGGCGCGCACCGAGGCCGCGACCATGAGCTCCCTGTCGCGCTCCGTCCTGACCGGGCAGGACACCGCGGAGGCGATCGTCGGACGGCTGCGCGAGGTCTTCGGCCAGGACGCCGCGTCGCTCCTGTCCAAGGGACCTGCCGGGTGGGCCGTCGTCGCGTCGAGCGGTGCCTCTCCGGCCTGCGCACCCGACGAGGGCGACACCCGGGTGCAGGTCGACGACGACCACGTGATCGTCCTGCGCGGCTCGCCGCTGCGGGCGAGCGACCAGCGCGTGCTCGAGGCGTTCGCCGTGCAGACCGGCCTGGTGCTGGAGTACCGGCGGCTCCGGGAGCGCGACGAGCGCGCGGCCACGCTGGAGCGCGGCGAGGCGACCAGCACGGCCATCCTGCGTGCGGTCTCCCACGACCTGCGCACCCCGCTCGCCACGATGCGCACGTCGGTCGACGGGCTGGTGTCCGGGTCGCTCGAGCGAGACCGACCGCGCGGAGCTGGTCGTGGCGGTCGAGTCGTCGACCCACCAGCTGGAGCGGCTGATCGACGACCTGCTCGACCTCTCCCGGATCCAGTCCGGCCTCGTGCACCCGGTGCTCAACGACCGGAGCCTGGAGGAGGTGCTGCCGTTGGCGGTCGCCGGCCATCCGCCCGGTGCCGTCTCGCTCGAGGTCGACGAGACCGCCCCGCTGGTGCACACGGACGCCGGTCTGCTCGGCCGGGTCGTGGCGAACCTGGTCTCCAACGCGGTCCGCGTCTCCGTCGGTACGCCGGTGCGGGTGCTCGCCCACGAGCTGCCGGACACCGTCGAGATCCTGGTCGTCGACCGAGGTCCCGGCGTACCACCGGACCGGCGCGAGCAGATGTTCGAGCCCTTCCAACGGCTCGACGACACCAGCGGCGGCGGGCTCGGTCTCGGACTCGCGGTCGCACGCGGGCTGACCGACGCGCTGGGTGGGACGCTGAGCGCCGAGGACACCCCCGGTGGAGGGCTGACGATGATCGTGTCGGTGCCGAGAGCGACGTCGGCGTGAGCAAGGTCCTGGTCGTCGACGACGAGCCAGCGCTCGCGCGCGCGCTGGCGATCAACCTGCGCGCCCACGGGTGGGAGGTCGTGACCGCGGCCGACGGCCGGTCCGCGCTCGAAGCCGCCGCGACCGAGCACCCGGACGTCGTCGTGCTCGACCTGGGCCTGCCCGACCTGGACGGCACCGAGGTGATCGCCGGGCTCCGCGGCTACTCCACGGTCCCGATCGTCGTGCTCTCCGCGCGCCAGCACGGCGAGGACAAGGTCGAGGCGCTCGACCTCGGCGCGGACGACTACATCACCAAGCCGTTCGCGATGAACGAGCTGATGGCCCGGCTCCGCGCGGCCGTACGGCGCGGCCAGGAGGCCGGCCCGGAGACGACCGAGGTGGTGGCCGGCGACCTGGTGATCGACCTGGCCCGCAAGAAGGTCGCGCGGGCCGGGGTCGACGTACGACTCACCCCCACGGAGTGGGCCTTCCTCGAGCTGCTGGCCCGCAACGTCGGCAGGCTGGTCACCCGCGAGCAGGTGCTGCGCGAGGTGTGGGGGCCGGCGTACGAGCACGAGTCGCACTACCTGCGCGTCTACGCCGCCCAGCTCCGCCGCAAGCTCGAGGCCGACCCGGCGCACCCCGTGCACCTGGTGACGACGCCCGGGCTGGGCTACACGCTGGAGGCGTGACCGCGGGGCGTCAGCCAGAAGAGCGGGAGCTCGCGGTCGGTGCGCTCGGCGTACTTCGCGTAGACCGGCCAGCCGGCGACGGCCGCCGCCCACTTCTCGTCCCGCTCGGGGCCGGAGAGCTCGCGGGCGTCGACCGCGACGGTCCGGCGCTTGAAGGTCACCAGCGGCTCGTCGGCGACCCGGAGGTTGGCGGCCCAGGCCGGGGGCGTCGCGGCGCCCCAGTTCGACCCGACGACCAGCCAGCCGTCGCCGTGCGGCACGGTCAGCAGCGGCGTGGAGCGCAGGATGCCGGTCTTGCGGCCGGGCACCTGGAGGACCAGCTCGTGCAGCCCGGTCGCCATCATGATCGTCAGCCGGCCACGGTCGCCCACTGGACGAACCGGTCCGAGCCGACGATCAGCCGTGAGTAGCGCGACAGCCACGGCAGCGAGCCGATCTTGATGGCCATCCACCGCGTCGGGTTCATCATGCGCCGGACTATAGGGCTCCGGTCACGCCGTGGCGACGGCCTCCTCAGGCTCCTGGGCCGGCGCCTGCGGCGGGCCGTGCTGCACGAAGTCCTTCTGCCGGATCAGCACCAGGCAGAGCGCGCCGACGACGAACGCCGTGCCCGCCCCGATCAGCACGATGTGGTTGAGCGCCTCGACGAAGCTCGACGTCGCGGCGTGCTCGAGCACCGGGCGCACGGCGGCGGGCGCCTGCTGGATGACGGCGCCGACCTGGCCACCGGTGACCGCCGTGGCGATCTGGTCCGACTGCCCGGCGGCCGGCGTACCGGCCAGCTTGTCGTGCAGGGCGCCCGCGACCTGGTGGCTGAAGATCGAGCCGAGCGCGGCGATGCCGGTGGCGATGCCGACCTGGCGGAAGGTCGAGTTCACCCCGGAGGCCATGCCGGCCCGGGCCGGGGCGACGACGCCGACCGCGGTCGAGACCAGCGGCGGGTTGATCATGCCGACGCCGATGCCGGAGACGATCAGGCCGGGGATCAGGTGGGTCCAGCTCGACCCGGTGTCGATGCCACCGACGAGGAGCAGGCCGACGCCGAGCACCAGGAAGCCCGGGCCGATCAGCCACTTGGTGGGCACGTGGTCCATGAACCGGCCGGTGATCGCCGAGGCGACGAACGTGGCCGCCGAGAGGAAGAGCAGCCGCACGCCGGTCTCCACCGCGGAGTAGCCGAGCACGTTCTGGAGGTAGATCACGATGTAGGTCAGCAGCGAGAAGATCGACGCCGAGACGCCGAACGCCGCGAGCAGGCCGGCGGTGAAGGTCGGCTTCTTGAGCAGCGCCAGGTCGAACATCGGGTCCTTCTGCAGCAGCTGGCTGACCACGAACGCCGCCATCAGGACCGCCGACGCGATCAGGCTGGTGACGACCGTCTGGTCGCCCCAGCCGTCCTTGCCGGCCTCGATCAGGCCGAAGACCAGCAGGCCGAGCGCCGAGCTGAACGTGACGAACCCGATCCAGTCCGGACGGCCGGCGTTCGGGTTCTTCGACTCGTGCACGCGGGTCATCGAGATGAACATCGCGACCAGGCAGATCGGCAGGTTGACGAAGAAGATCCAGCGCCAGGACAGGCCGCTGGTGAGGATGCCGCCGAGCACCGGCCCGATCGCCACGGCGACGCCGGTGGTCGCACCGAAGGCGCCGAACGCGACGCCGCGGTCCTTGCCGGTGTACGTCGTGCCGAGGATCGCCAGCGACGTCGCGAACATCGCGGCACCACCGATCCCCTGGGCGGCGCGGGCGATCGCGAGGAACTCGATGCTCGGCGCGAGGCCGCACAGCAGCGAGCCGATCGTGAAGAGCGCCGTACCGATCACGAAGACCTTGCGGCGCCCGAAGATGTCGGCGAGCGAGCCAGCGGTCAGCAGCAGCGCGGCCAGGCTCAGTGCGTAGGCGTCGATCACCCACTGCAGGCCCGACAGCGAGGCGTCGAACTGGCTCTGGATGTCGGGAAGCGCGACGTTCACGATCGTCACGTCGAGCAGGAGCATGAACACGCCGCGTGCAGACTGCGACGAGGGTCCACCACCTGCCCTTGTCGGGCGCCGGGGCTCTCGGCCTGCACTGTCGAGTCAGCCATGTTCATCAACCACCAAATCATCATCTACTTAACGATTACCTCCAGTACGATACGCTCGTTCGAAGAATCGTCAAGTGGCTAACGATCAGGAGATGGGTCACATGGGCCTGCCCGAGGCGACCGGCAGCCGTGAGCTGCTGCCGTCGCTCGCGCAGAACGACGGCCACCTCTTCTGGCGCGCGGCGGCACGGGTGCACGCCGCGCTCGCCGTGACGCTCCCGCCCGGCGTCGACGTGCACGAGTACGCCGCCCTGCTCTCGCTCGCCGGCGGGGTGACCCGGACCCAGCAGTCGATCGCCTCGGCGATCAGCACCAGCCGGACCACCGTCGTCAAGGTGGCCGCCGACCTGGCCGCCCAGGGCCTGGTGACCCGGGTCCGCAACCCCGACGACCGGCGCTCCTACGCCCTCACCCGCACCGCCGAGGGTGCGGCGGCCGCGCGGCGCTGGCGACGCCACGTCGAGGACCTCGACGACGCACTGACCTCGGTCTTCACGATCGACGAGCATGAGGAGTTCCGTCAGATCCTGGTCGCGGATCTCGGCAGGCGAGCTTGCCGCGGACACCCCTGCCCCTCTGCTCGAGAGCGTCGCGTTCCTGATCACCCGGGTGCACTTCCGGACTGCACCGCGACTTCTCGGCTGCGCTCGCGCCGCTCGGGATCGAACCCCGCCACAAGGGCTGCCTGGCCGCCCTCGGCGAGGCCGGCCCGATCCCGCAGGCCGAGCTGGCCCGGATCCTCGGCGTCAGCGGTGCCAGCGTGGTGCAGATGGTCGACGACATGGAGCGCCGAGGCCTGGTCGAGCGCCGCCGCCTCGAGACCGACCGCCGCACCCAGCTCCTGCACCTGCTGCCCGAGGCGGCCGAGGTCGCCGACCAGGCCCGGGTGCTGAGCGACGGGCTGACGTCCGTCAGCCTCGCGACGCTGACCGCGACGGAGCGCAAGCGGCTGACCGGCTACCTGGTCCGGTTCATCACCGCGCCGTAGGACACTGGGCTACGGGCGGGCGTGCTCGATCGCCTCGAGCTCCTCGGGCGAGAGCTGCTGCTCGCAGCTCCACCCGGTGATGCTCTTGGCGTAGGTGCGCGCCTCGCTGCGCCCGTGGATCGAGGTGAGCACGACGCCGTGGCCGCCGTCGTCGAGCAGCGCGAGCGACCACGACAGGTGGCCGCCCATGTCGCCGAACGCGTCGTACCGCACCACCGAGAGGTGCCGCAGCGCGTCCTTGGCCTCGGCCCGCAGCGCGGCGACCTCCTGCCGCAGACCGTGCACGTCCTCGGGGAGCGCGTCCACGCCGTCGCCCTTGCGGGGAGCGGTACGGCGCAGCGTCACCAGCGCGACCAGCAGGGCGACGACAGCGACGGCGACGGCGACGATCTCCACGGGCCGAGCCTAGGTAACGGACAGCGTCGGATCGCGTTGCCCCGCCCGTGGGAGCATGTGCGGCGTGACAGGACGCATCGCCTACCAGGGCGAACCCGGCGCCAACTCCCACAGGTGTGCAGCAGCACTACCCCGACTGGGAGGCCGTGCCGTGCGCGTCGTTCGAGGACGTCTTCGCCGCCGTCGAGGGCGGCGACGCCGACCTGGCGATGATCCCGATCGACAACTCGATCGCCGGCCGGGTCGCGGACATCCACCACTTCCTGCCGGACTCCGGGCTGCACATCATCGCCGAGCACTTCCTGCGGATCCGCTTCCGCCTGATGGCGATCCCGGGCGCGAAGCTCGACCACGATCACGCACGGTGCACAGCCACGTCCACGCGCTCGGCCAGTGCCGCAAGATCATCCGCGAGCACGGGCTCAAGCCGGTCATCTCCGGCGACACCGCCGGCGCCGCCCGCGAGGTCGTCGAGGCCGACGACCCGACCCAGGCCGCGATCTCGCCGCCGCTGGCCGCCGAGATCTACGGGCTCGAGATCCTGGCCGAGGACGTCGAGGACGAGGACCACAACACCACCCGCTTCGTGGTGCTCTCCCGCGAGCTGGTCGAGGCGCCGCCCGGCAACGGACCGGTCGTCACGTCGCTTCATCTTCAACGTCCGCAACCTGCCGGCCGCGCTCTACAAGGCGCTCGGCGGCTTCGCGACCAACGGCGTCAACATGACCAAGCTGGAGAGCTACATGGTCGGCGGCGAGTTCACCGCCACCCAGTTCCTGGCCGAGGTCGACGGGCACCCCGAGGACGTCGGGCTGCGCACGCGCGCTCGAGGAGCTGGCGTTCTTCACCACCGACGTGAAGATCCTCGGGGTCTACCCGGCGGACGCGTTCCGCGCGGAGTCCTAGGCGTCACCGACCCGCTCAGGCCGGCCATCAGGTTGAACATCGCGCCCTGCGGGTCGGCCAGGACCGCCATCCGGCCCACGCCCGGCACGTCGAACGGCGGCGCGACGACCTTGCCGCCGAGCTCGACGACCTTCGCGGCGGTGTCGTCGACGGACTCGACGTTGAAGTAGACGTTCCAGTGGGGCGGGACGCCCTCCATCATCGGCGGCATCGCGCCGGCCACCTGACGGCCGTCGACCAGCAGGCAGGTGTAGTCCATCGCCGCCCTCCATCTCCTGCTTCTCCCACGCGACGCCGAGCACCTCGGCGTAGAACGCGGTCGCGGCCGGCAGGTCGGGCGAGATCAGCTCGTTCCAGATCGGGGTGCCGGGCTCGTTGGCCCGCACCGTCCCGATCGTGGCGCCGGCCTGCCAGAGGTTGACCCGGGCACCGCTCGGGTCCTTGATCGCGGCCATCCGGCCGAGGTCCATCACGTCGAAGGGCTCCGCCTCGACCTTGCCCCCGGCGCCGACGACCTTCGCGGCGACGGCGTCCACGTCGTCGACGCTGAGGTAGACGGTCCAGAAGGCGGGGTGGCCCTCCATCCCCGGCATCTGACCGCTGATCCCGGCGACCGAGTCGCCCTCCTTGCCGACCGCGACGTAGTAGCCGGCGTCGCCCAGCGGGACGTCCTCGAGCTCCCAGCCGAAGAGCGGCCCGTAGAACTCCTTCGCGGCCGCCTGGTCGGGCGTGGTCAGCTCGACGTAGCTGGGTGTGCCCTGGACGTAGGACTCGAACTTCGACATGGCCTGCTCCCTTGCAGAGATCTTGCAGAGATGCGGTGCGACCCCAGCCGACCAGCCAACACCCGCGCACCGACAGTGGCAACGCTCAGCCGTGCGGACGATAGGTTCGGGCCCGTGGAGCAGCAGGACCCCCGGATCACCGACCTCGGTTTCGCGCGCGTGGACGTCGACCGCGCGGCGCGCACCGGCGACCCCGAGGTCGTCTACGGCGCCGGCAAGACGCCCGACCAGGTGGTCGCGATCCTTCGTGCGCTGCACGACAAGCACCCCGAGCGCGCGGTGCTCGCGACCCGCCTCTCCGCCGAGGCGCTCGACGTCGTGGCCGAGGCCCTGCCCGACGCCGAGATCGACCTGGTCGCCCGCGCGGTGACGCTCGGTCCGATGCCCCAGACCCGCGGCACGGTCGCCGTCGTCGCCGCCGGCACGTCCGACGCACCGGTCGCCGCCGAGGCCGCCCTCACCATCCGCGTCCACGGCGCCGCGGTCGACCGGATCGACGACGTCGGCGTCGCGGGGCTGCACCGGCTGCTCGGCGTACGCGACCGGCTCGCCGAGGCCGACTGCCTGGTCGTCATCGCCGGCATGGAGGGCGCGCTGCCGTCCGTGGTCGGCGGCCTGACCGGCGTACCTCTCGTCGCGGTGCCCACGAGCGTCGGGTACGGCGCCTCGCTCGGCGGCGTCGCCGCGCTGCTGGCGATGCTCAACTCCTGCGCCCCGGGCGTCACGGTCGTCAACATCGACAACGGCTACGGCGCCGGCGTGTACGCAGCCCGGGTGGCGCGGCAGAGCGCCCGATGACCGCCCTCTGGGTCGACGCCTCCTCCGGCGCCAGCGGCGACATGCTGCTCGGCGCGCTGGTCGGCGCGGGCGTGCCGATCGAGGTGCTGCACGACGCGGTCGACGCGGTGGCGCCGGAGCCGATCGCCCTCCGGGTCGAGGACGGTACGCCGGGGCGGCCTGGCCGCCACCCGGGTGCACGTCGAGGTCACCGACTCCTCGGTGCACCGCACCTGGACCCACGTCCGCGAGCTGATCTCCCACGGCACCCTCGACGGTCCGGTGCGCGACCTCGCGCTGGCGGTCTTCGAGCGGCTGGCCGTCGCCGAGGCAGCCGTGCACGGGACCACCCCCGACGAGGTGCACTTCCACGAGGTCGGCGCCCTCGACGCGATCGCCGACGTGGTCGGTGTCTGCGCGGGCTTCGTCCACCTCGGCCTGGACGCGGTCACGGTCTCGCCGATCGCGGTCGGGTCCGGCACCGTGCGGACGCAGCACGGCACCCTGCCGGTGCCGCCGCCCGCGGTCGCCGAGCTGCTCCGCGGCGTCCCGACGTACGCCGGCGTCGTCGCGATGGAGCTCTGCACCCCCACCGGCGCAGCCCTGCTCACCACGCTCGCGACCGGATGGGGTCCGCAGCCCGCGATGACGGTCGAGGAGATCGGGGTCGGCGCGGGCGGGCGGGATCCGGAGGGTCACGCGAACGTGCTGCGGCTGTTCGTGGGTGTCGGCGGCTCGTCGCCACAGGCTCGACCACCGACGGGCCGCTCGCTGCTGGAGTGCAACGTCGACGACCTCGACCCGCGGGTGTGGCCCAACGTGATCGCCGCGCTGCTCGAGGCGGGTGCCTCCGACGCGTGGCTGACCCCGATCCTGATGAAGAAGGGCCGCCCGGCCCACACGCTCAGCGCGCTGGTCGACGCGAGCCGCGCCAGCGCCGTACGCGCCGCGATCTTCCGGCAGACGTCCACCATCGGCCTGCGCGAGCAGCCGCTGACGAAGCACGCGCTCGAGCGTGAGATGGTGTCGGTCGAGATCAGCGGCCAACAGGTCGCGGTCAAGCTGGCCCGCCACGACGGGGTGCTGGTCAACGCGCAGCCCGAGTACGACGACGTCGTCCGGGCGGCTTCCCTGCTCGACCGCCCGGTGGCCGACGTGCTCGCCGAGGCGGTCTCCCTCGCTAGAAAGTTCCTCTAGATGGACCCGGTCGTCATCGGCCTGACCTTCCTCGCGATCTTCGTCGTCGAGCTGCCCGACAAGACCTTCCTGGCGACGCTCGTGCTCGCCACGAAGTACCGCCCGATCCTCGTCTGGATCGGCGTCAGCCTCGCGTTCTTCGTGCAGACGCTGGTGGCGGTGCTGCTCGGGCACGCCGTGTCGTTCCTGCCCGAGGAGGTCGTGCAGGCCGCGGCCGGGCTGATGTTCCTGGTCGGCGCGGTGATCCTGATCCGGGAGGGTCGCAGCCACCAGGCGGCCGCCGAGTCCGACGAGGAGATCGAGACCAAGGACGTGCACGGCTGGCGCGCCGTGCTCGCGAGCTTCCTGGTGCTCTTCGCCGCCGAGTGGGGCGACCTCTCGCAGCTGCTGACGATCTCGCTGGTCGCGAAGTACGAAGCCCCGGTCGCCGTCTTCATCGGCGCCCTCGCCGCGCTCCTGCTGGTCAGCGGCCTCGCGGTGATCGCCGGCCGTCAGCTCCAGAAGTTCGTGAAGCTGCACGTGCTCCACTACGTCGGCGCCGGCGTCTGCCTGCTCCTCGCCGCCGTCACGGCGTACGAGCTGCTGACCTGAGCCTGGCCGCCTCGCCCTCGAGGTAGCGGCGCTCCGCGAGGTTCGTCGTACGACGCGCTGCCGACTCGAACGCCTCGGCCGCGCCGACCGCGTCGCCGGCCGACGCGAGCAGGTGCGCCCGGACCGCGTCCAAGCGGTGGTGCTCACCCATCCGCCCGGCCACCTCGTCGACCGTGGCGAGCCCGGCCGCCGGGCCGTCGACCATCGCGACCGCAACGGCCCGGTTGAGCGCGACGACCGGGTTGTCGGTGAGCGCCTCGAGCCGGGTGTAGAGCGCCAGGATGCTCGGCCAGTCGGTCGCTTCCGCGGTGGCCGCCCGGTCGTGCACCGCGGCGATCCGCGCCTGCAGCTGGTACTCCCCCGCCGGCTCGCCGGTGCCGTCGAGCAGCGCGAGACCCTCGGCGACGAGGTCGTGGTCCCAGCGGCTGCGGTCCTGCTCGGGCAGCGGCACCAGCTCGCCGCCGGCACCCTCGCGGGTCGGTCGCCGGGCGTCGAGCAGCAGCATCATCGCGAGCAGGCCGGCGATCTCGTCGTCGTCCGGCACGGCTGTCCGGACCATCCGGGTCAGCCGGATCGCCTCGGCCGAGAGGTCGGTGCGGGTCACGGCGGAACCGCTGCTCCCGACGTACCCCTCGTTGAAGACCAGGTAGAGCACGTGCAGCGCCGAGCGCAGCCGCTCGGGCAGCTCGTCGGGCCCGGGCAGCTCGAAGCGGGCGCCGGAGTCGGCGACGGTCCGCTTGGCGCGACTGATCCGCTGGGCCATGGTCGCCTCCGGGACCAGGAAGGCCCGCGCGATCTCGGCCGTGGTGAGGCCGCCGACCGCGCGCAGGGTCAGTGCGATCGCGGACGCCGGTGTCAGCGCCGGGTGGCAGCACATCAGCAGCAGGACGAGGGAGTCGTCGCGGTCGGCGGCGTCCAGGGACACGTCGGCCCGAGCCGTGCGCGACTCCCGGTCCCGGCGGGCGGCGTCGCTGCGGGCGGCGTCGATCAGCCGCCGCGACGCGGTGGTGATCAGCCAGCCGAGCGGCTGCTCCGGCACCCCGGCGTCCGGCCAGCGCTCGGCCGCGACGAGGAGCGCTTCCTGGACGGCGTCCTCGGCGGCCGCGAAGTCGGCGTACCGCCGCGCGACCACGCCGAGGACCCGCGGCGCCAGCTCGCGCAGCAGGTCCTCGACGTCGTCAGGCACGTTCAGATGCTGGTCCCCGCGGTCCGCAGGAAGGCGGTCATCTCGGCGACGTCCGACGGGGCGTCGTCCATGACGCGTCGGAGGTGGATCGGCTGTCCGGTGGGCACGCCGCCACGGCCCGGCACGGCGGAGACCAGCCCCGCGATCTCGATCGCCCGCTCCGGGGTCTCCACGTCGATGATCTGGAAGCCCGCCAGCCACTCCTTGAACTCCTGGAAGGGGCCGTCGGTCACCACAGGCGCCGACCGGCCGTCCGAGGTCACCACCATCGCGAGGTCGGGGCCGGTCAGGATCGTGTGGCCGACCAGCTCACCGCTCGCCTCCAGCTCGTCGTTGAGCTCGCTGTAGTAGTCGAGGTGCGCCTGGACCTCCTCCGGCGTCCAGTCGGACATCGGGCTCTCGTCCGGGACCGGTCCGGTAGTCCACACCTACGAGGTATCGCGCCATCGTCGTACTCCTTGCTCGTCGTGCCCACCGTGGCACATCCACACCTGGAACGGAGCCGTGCGAACGTTCTCGACATCGGGCCCTAGAGTCTGGGGATGGTTTTCGAGCACAGCGCTGACAGCGAGGTCGGCACCCTGCAGACGGTGATGCTGCACCGGCCCGGCAACGAGCTGAAGCGGCTCACCCCTCGCAACAACGACCGGCTGCTCTTCGACGGCATCCCGTGGGTCGCGCGCGCCCAGGACGAGCACGATGCCTTCGCGCAGGCGCTGCGCGACCGCGACGTCGAGGTGCTCTACCTGACCGACCTGCTGACCGAGACGCTCTCCAGCGACAGCGCCCGCAACCACGCGATCACGACCACACTCGCCGGGCTCCACCTCGGCGACACGATGCGCGGCTACCTCGCCCGGGTCCTGCAGGACCTCTCGCCCGAGGAGCTCACCGGCTACCTCACCGCGGGCGTGCGCAACGACGAGGTGCGCGGTGGCTTCGGCCTGGTCACCTCGCTGCTCGCGAGCGACGACTTCCTCATCGACCCGCTGCCCAACCTGCTCTTCACCCGCGACTCGAGCGTGTGGGTCGGCGACCGGGTGGCGATCACGTCGCTGACGATGCCGGCCCGTGCCCGCGAGACGCAGCTGACCGAGCTGATCTACACCGAGCACCCGCGCTTCCGCGGCACCCGCAAGATCCACGGTTGGCACCAGGAGCACGTCGAGGGTGGCGACGTGCTGCTGCTCGCACCCGGCGTCATCGCGGTCGGCGCCGGCGAGCGGACCTCGCCCGCAGGCGTCGAGCGCTTCGCCCGCCAGGTCTTCCACGCGGGCCTCGCGCACACCGTGCTCGCCGTACCGATCATCCAGGAGCGCGCGACCATGCACCTGGACACCGTCTGCACGATGGTCGACGTCGACAAGATCGTGATGTACCCCAACGTCGCCGACTCCTTGCAGGCGTACGCCGTGACGCTCGCCGACGGCGCGGCGGACGACCGCGACCTCCGGCTGGCGGTCGCCGACGCGGAGCCGTTCCTGGTGGCCGCCGCGAAGGCGATGGAGATCGACACGCTGCACCAGATCGACACCGGTCTCGACCCGGTCACCGCCGAGCGCGAGCAGTGGGACGACGGCAACAACACCCTCGCCCTCGCCCCCCGGGTGGCGGTCGCCTACGAGCGCAACGAGGAGACCAACGCCCGCCTCGAGGAGGCCGGCATCGAGGTGGTCCGGATCGCCGGCTCCGAGCTCGGATCGGGTCGCGGCGGTCCGCGCTGCATGTCCTGTCCGGTCTCGCGGGCGCCCCTTCCGGTGGACTAGGACACGGCGGGGACACGGTTTACGCGCGCGCGACGAGAGGAAGGCTCCGCCGCGGGAGGAACGACCCCGCGAAAGGCGGACCGCATGGCTGACTCGTTCTACGACACGTTCGCGCCCGAGGAGATCGCCCGGATCAGCGCGGCCGGGACCCGGGTCAAGGTGCCCGAGGGCTGGTCGCCGATCTGGGAGAAGACCCCGTGCCGACAAGGCCTACCTGATCCTCGACGGCACCGTGTCCGTGCGCCAGCACGGCGACGAGATCGCCCAGCTCGCGCAGGGCGACATCGTCGGCGAGGCCGCGATCGTCAACCACTCGCTGCGCACCGCCTCGATCGTCGCGCTGACGCCGCTCGAGATGATCCACTTCACCGACGACGCCGTACGCCGCCTCTGCGACGAGATGCCGTCCTTCAAGGCCGCACTCGAGGCGGTCGCCGTCGAGCGGTTCGGAAGCAAGGCCTAGCAGCACGTGGATCTCGAGCCGCTGCTGCTCGGCGGCTCGCCGCACCTGAACCGCGGCGAGGTCGCGGAGCGTGCCGGCGTACCCCTCGAGGTCGCCGAAGAGCTCTGGCGGCTGCTGGGCTTCGCGCGCACGACGGCCGAGGACGTGGCGTTCACCGATGCCGACGTCGACGCACTGCGTCAGGCCCGGGAGCTGATGGAGCTGGGCGTCCTCGGCACGGACTCGCAGGCAGCGTTGGTGCGGACCTGGGGCCGCAGCTATCGCCCGCCTCGCCGAGTGGCAGGCCTCGCTGCTGGTCGACCTCTCCCCGGACGACGAGGTCGCCGCGGCCGCGCTGCCGCGCGTCGAGTCGCTGCAGTCCTACGCCTGGCGCCGCCACCTGGTGAGCGCCGTGGCGCGGGTCGACGCGTCGGCGACCCATGGCCCCGAGACCCGGATGGCCGTCTGCTTCGTCGACATCGTCGGCTACACCTCCCGCAGCAAGGGGCTCGACGAGGCCGAGCTGGTCAGCTGGCTCGAGTGCTTCGAGGATGCCGCGACCGGGCTGGTCGTCGACCACGGCGGCCGGATCATCAAGACCATCGGCGACGAGGTCCTCTTCGTCGCCGACCGAGCCGCCGACGCCGCCGAGGCCGCACTGCTGATGACCGAGCGTGGCGCCGACGAGGACGACGACTTCCCGGCGGTCCGGGCCGGCCTCGCGTACGGCGACGTGGTGAGCCGGTTGGGCGACGTGTTCGGCCCGACGGTCAACATCGCCTCGCGGCTGACGTCGGTCGCCCGACCGGGCATCGGTGCTGGTCGACGACGGCGCGCACGAGGAGCTGGCCGAGGACACGCCGTACGCCTTCCGGCGGATGCGCCGGACGTCGGTCAAGGGCTACTCCAAGCTGCAGCCGCGGGTGCTGCGGAGAGCCGACAAATGAAGACTCGGCCGCTGTCGACGGGGGATACGACAACGACCGAGCGAAGTGAATCTACGTCGCCGATGGCGGCTCGACCAAACTCAGGGACGGCCGCCGTGACCCTTATCGGAGGGTGACCTGCCGGTTCGCCAGCCCGGAGCGCGCGGAGCGCTGCTCGGTGGTCAGGTCGCTGGTGTCGGCGAGCGCCTCCGCGAGGTCGCGGGCGAACCGCTCGGCCGGCTCCTCGAGCGCCTCGGGGCCGGTGCCGACCGGCAGGTCCCACACCGGGGCGAGCAGTCCGTGGGCGCGGAACATGCCGACGAAGCGAGATCCGTCGACCAGCCCGTCGTGGCCTGCGGCGTGCAGCCGGGCGAGCGCGTCGAGGAGCTCGTCCTCGGGCTCCGGCATCACCCAGCGCAGGTGCTCCTTGGTGCCGACGTTGGTCCAGTACGCCGCCTCGACGGTGGTCAGCCGGGCGCTCGGGCTGGCGGCGGAGTTCGCCTGGTCCAGGGCGGCCGCGAGACCGGCCCGGTCGTCGCTGTCGACGTCGGCGATCCAGAAGTCGAAGCCCTCGTGGACGGCGACGGTCAGCGACTCGTCGCTGATCAGGTCCTGGAGCCGGGGGCCCTCTCCGGGCGGGTCGGTGAGGCCGATGATGCCGGGCTCCGCGTCGAGGGCGAGGGACAGGACCGCACCCAGGTCACGAGCCGGGTCGCCGAAGTTGTGCTGCACCTGCAGGCCGAGCCAGATCTGGCCGCTGTCGCGCACCATCGCGGGCGCCGCCATCGGCAGCAGCGAGCACAGCTGGACGAAGCGGTCGGGGTGGTCCTTCAGGGTGAGCTGCGCGGTGGCCGCGGGGACCAGCTCGCGCATCGCGACCACGTCGCACTCCGACGGCATGCCCTCGAAGGGGCGCCCGACGTAGACCGACGGCGCACCACCCGCGGCACCGTGGCAGGCCTTGTAGCGCTTGCCCGATCCGCAGGGGCACGGCTGGCGCGGACCCACCTCTCCGGGGGTCGACTCCTGGTCACGGGACTTGGTGCGGGACTTCTTGGCCATGCCGGTGAACCTACCCGGGAGCGTTCTCGCGCTGATCCAGCAGGTCGAGCATGTAGGCCGGGCGGTCGGTGATGACCGCCTTCACGCCGAGCTCGAGGCACAGCTCGAGCTGGGCCGGCCTGTTGACCGTCCACACGTGCATGTCGTGCCCGCTGGCGGCGATCCGGCGACCGAGCTTGGGGTGCGCGGTCAGCTCGTCGATCCCCGGACCGACCAGCCAGTCGTCGCCGATCACCCGACGCAACATCGTCCACTGCCGCGCGGCGTCGATCAGCATCACGACGGGTACGGCGGGGGCCAGCCGCTCGACCCGCTGCAGCGCCGTCCACGAGAAGCTCATCACCCGGGCCGGGGACCCGGGCCGGTCCCAGCCCAGGTGCCGGAGCTGCTCGACCAGGCGGCGCTCCACCAGCCCGCCGTACCGCGTCGGGTGCTTGGTCTCGATCGCCACCTCGACCCGGCGGTCGTAGTCGGCCACCATCTCGAGCAGGTTGCGCAGGGTGAGCACCCGGTCCATCTGCTCGTCGCGAGCCGGCGCCTCGTCGTCGAGGTCGGCCCACGGGTTCTTCCAGGCCGCGAAGTCGAGCGCGTCGAGGTCGGCGAGCTCGGTGTTGGACACCAGCTTGGGCGTGCTCGCCGTACGCCGAAGGTCACGGTCGTGCACGCAGACGAGATGGCCGTCGGCGGTCAGCCGGACGTCACACTCCAGGCCCTGCACTCCCGCGTCGAGGGCGGCGGTGTAGGCGCCCAGGGTGTGCTCGGCGTTCTCGTGGCTGGCGCCCCGATGCGCGACGACCTGAGGTCTCACGGTGTCCATCGTCCTACTCCTCGACGACCGTTCCGGCCGCGACCCGCCAGCGACGATCGAGCGTGACGGACTCGAGCAGGCGGCGGTCGTGGGAGACCAGCAGCAGCGCCCCGTCGTACGACGCGAGCGCCTCCTCGAGCTGCTCGATCGCCGGCAGGTCGAGGTGGTTGGTCGGCTCGTCGAGCACCAGCAGGTTGACGCCCCGACCCTGGAGCAGCGCGAGAGCGGCGCGGGTGCGCTCACCGGGCGAGAGCCGGCCGACGAGGCTCGTGACCTGGTCGGCCTTGAGCCCGAACTTCGCCAGCAAGGTGCGTACGTCGGCCGGCGACAGGTCCGGCAGCGCGGCCTCGACCGCGTCGCCGAGCGGCAGGTCCTCGGTCAGTCCGCCGCGGGCCTGGTCGATCTCGCCGATCGCGACGGAGGCCCCGAGGCTGCTCGTGCCCGTGTCCGGTGCCGTGCGACCGAGGAGCAGGTGGATGAGCGTCGTCTTGCCGGCGCCGTTGGGTCCGGTGATGCCGATCCGGTCGCGGGCGTTGACCTGGAGCGAGGCCGGTCCGAAGCGGAAGTCACCACGCTGCAGCGTCGCCTGGTTGAGCGTGGCGACGACGGCGCTCGACCGGGGCGCGGAACCGATGCTGAACTGCAGCACCCACTCCTTGCGCGGCTCCTCGACCTCGTCGAGCCGGGCGATCCGCGACTCCATCTGGCGGACCTTCTGCGCCTGCTTCTCCGAGGACTCCGTCGCGGCCTTGCGCCGGATCTTGTCGTTGTCGGGGCTCTTCTTCATCGCGTTGCGGACGCCCTGCGAGCTCCACTCGCGCTGGGTCCGCGCCCGCGACACGAGGTCGGCCTTCTTGTCGGCGAACTCGTCGTAGGCCTCGCGCGCGTGCCGCCGGGCGATCGCGCGCTCCTCCAGGAAGGAGTCGTAGCCGCCGTCGTAGACCGTGACCTGCTGCTGGGCGAGGTCGAGCTCGACGATCCGGGTGACGCAGCGGGCCAGGAACTCGCGGTCGTGGGAGACCAGGACGACGCCGGCGCGAAGGCCGTGCACGAAGGCCTCCAGGCGCTCGAGGCCGGCGAGGTCGAGGTCGTTGGTGGGCTCGTCGAGGAGGACGACGTCGAAGCGGCTCAGCAGCAGCGCGGCGAGCGCCGCCCGGGCCGCCTGGCCGCCCGACAGCGAGGTCATCAGGGCGTCGGCACCCACGTCGAGACCGAGGTCGGCGAGCATCGGCGCGATCCGCTCGTCGAGGTCGGCGGCGCCGCTGGCCATCCAGTGGTCGAAGGCGACGGCGTACTCGTCGTCGACTCCGGGCTCGCCCGGTCCCGAGCGCCTCCGCGGACGTCTCCATCGCGACGGTCGCTGCCGGTCGCGCCGGTGCGGCGACCGACGTACGCCGCGACGGTCTCGCCGGGGATCCGCTCGTGCTCCTGCGGCAGCCAGCCGACGAACGCGTCGGACGGCGCGGTCGACACCGTGCCGTCGTGCGGCTCGAGGTCGCCGGCCAGGATCCGCAGCAGGGTGGTCTTGCCGGCGCCGTTGGCCCCGACGACGCCGACCACGTCGCCCGGGCGCGACCGTCAGGTCGAGGCCCTCGAACAGCGTCCGGTGGCCGTGCCCCCCGGCCAGGCCCTTGGCGACCAGGGTTGCGCTCACGGCCCCGATGCTAGGGGCTCGTGAGGCGCGCGGAGCCGGTGGACCCCTGGTAGTCGGCCGTGCCGGCGAAGCTGGCGTCGAAGCCGAGGTTGGCGAACACGAGGATGACGTCGAGCGGACGACGCCTCAGGTCGCAGGTGGCGAGGCCCTGGGCGTTGGTCGTGGAGGTGCAGAGGGTCACCTTGCGGACCTTGAACACGACCGTCTGGCCCGCAAGCGGAGCGTTGGTCCGGGCGTGGGTCAGCGTCGCCGACAGCACCAGCGGCTGGGAATCGAGGACACGCGCGGCGACCAGCCGGGTCGCTGCCGCGTCGACGACCATGGTGAGCTGGACGGTCGACGACGAGCCGTAGCGGTCGGTGACCCTCACCGTGACGGCGGTGCTGCCTGCCTTGGTGGGCGTGCCGGTGATCGAGCCGCCCGCGCTGAGGGTGAGGCCGGCGGGCAGCGTGGACCCGGGGGCCACGCTCCACGACAGCGGCGCCGAGCCGGTCGCGGCGAGATCGGTGCGGTAGGCCACCCCGACCGTGCCGCGGGCCGGCGTGACCGGGGTGATCACCGGTGCGGGAGGCGCGTCGACCGTGATCGTGAGCGACGTGCTGGACGACGAGCCGTAGCGATCGGTCACCCTCACCGTGAACGTCGTGGTCCCGGGTGCGGTGGGAGTGCCGGCGATCGTGCCGGCGGCACTCAAGGTCAGTCCGGCCGGGAGCGCGGAACCCGCGGCCAGGCTCCACGAAAGCGGCGCCGAGCCGGTGGCAGCGAGGTCGGTGCGATAGGCCACCCCGACCGTGCCGCGGGTCGGCGTCACGGGACTGATCACCGGTGCGGGAGGCGGGTCGACGATGATCGTCACCACGGCCTCGGCAGTGGCAGCGAGGCTGTCGGTGACCGTCGCCGTGAACGTCGTGGTCCCGGGCGTGGTCGGGGTGCCGTCGATGGCGCCGTCCAGGCCCAGGGTGAGACCGTCGGGAAGTGCCGACCCGGCCGCCACGCCCCAGAAGAGGGGCGCGGTGCCGCCGGTCGCGGCCAGCTCGGTGTGGTACGCCGTGCCGACGGTGCCGTGGGCGGGAGTGGCGGGGGTGATCACCGGCGGCGGAGGCGCATCGCCCTCGGGCGTGACCCGGTAGCCGTCACCATCGGCGGTGTCCAGGCCGACGGCTCCGACGCCGTTCGCCGCCTGGACGACGAACCGCACGCCCTGGAAGGACTGGCCGTCCGGCAGCCTGAGGGTGCCCGTCCAGTGCGTCGAGTCGGTGGGGTCCTGGGTCAGGTCCACCGAGCGCCACTGACCGTGACCTCCGGCGCCCGGCCCGCCCGTCCAGGTGACCCAGACCTCCTGCACACCCGCAGACGGGTCCCCGGTGGCACGGGTCGAGAACGTGACGATCCGGTTCTTCACGGTGCCCGTCACCTCGCCCGTGCTCGGCGGAGCGGCGAGCGCGGGCTGGTTGCCGCTGAACGACGCGCTCCGCTCGTGCGAGTAGTAGAGCCGGAGGTCCAGGCCCGAGTAGGCGCGCTCGGTGTCGGTCAGCGCGCCTCCCGGCGTCGGAGCGGTACTGCGCCGGCGTGAGGACCAGCGACGTGCGCCCGCTGGCACCGAGCGCACCGAAGTAGTTCGGCGTGGCCAGTCGCTGCGGGAAGAACGCGTCGGACTCGAACGTCGTGTTGGCGGTCGAGCCCTCGATCGCGGGCGCACCGGTCAGCGGCAGCAGGCCGGTGGTGTCGGTGTAGTCGCCGCCGCGGAAGCCGACGCCCCGCAACAGCTGGCCCGGCACGGAGACGTCCTCGATCTGCTTGGGCAGCGCCGGGGCGCCCGGCTGGGCTGGTCACGCCGTCGCGGCCGTCCAGCCAGCTCAGGTTCGCGGGCAGCCCGCTGCCGGCCCCGGAGGGCTTGGTCTGGCGGGTCGTCGGCAGGGTGACGTCCAGGTCGTCGGTGCCGAGTCCGAGGGTCGGCGCCGGGTCCGGTCGTCACGGCCTGCGGCGAGACGGCGCGAGGCGTCCGAGCCGAGCGGCGTGCGGCCGGGGGCGTCGAAGCCGGTCATCGGGAGGCCGTAGAGGGTGGCCTCGAGGACCGCCTTCTGGTCGAGGCCGGTCACGGTGCCCAGGCTGGCCAGGTAGTCCTGCTTGGCGAGCAGCAGCGCCTTCCCGACGGGCACCGGCGGCGCGTCACCGGTCGCCGGGCCCTCGTGGAGCCGGCGAGCGAGATCGAGGTAGAGCCGCTCGCTGTACTCCAGGAAGTCGGTGTCGCCGTACTGGTAGCCGGTGCCGCCGATCAGCACCGCGTGCTGCTGCGCCATCCGCTGGGTCCAGTCGAAGGGGTTGGTGAGGTCGGGGACCGCCGCACCGTCGACGATGTTGTAGCCCGAGTGGCAGCCGGCGCTGAGCACGAGGGTGTTCTTGAGCGCGTCCGCGTTGGCGCCGTTGTCGGCCGCCGGGTCGAGCACGTCCGCGTCGAGCGTGGTCGTGAAGTCGGCGGCGAGCGTGTCGTTGGCACTGAAGTGACCGGCCAGGTACACCAGGTCGTGGTGGTTGCCGAGCAGCGCGTGCTCCAGGTCGGCGCCGTGCCACGACGTGGCCAGCGGCGTCCCCGGACTCGGACGATCAGCGTGTCGTGCCGTGCCGCCGGGCAGCGCGGCCGCGAACTCGTCGCCGACCCCGTGGGCGGCGTCGGCGAGGAAGTCGTAGCCCGTGACCAGCGAGCTGCCGGGCGGCCGGTGGGCATCGGCAGCGTGCCGCCGGTCGAGGCCGAGGTAGTTGTCGATCGTCGACTCGATCTCCTCGGGCGTCTTCACCAGCCGCCCCACGGACAGGTCGGGCACCGGCAGGGTCGCCCCGCCGATGGTCACCTCGGTCGAGGAGCCGTAGGCGTCCTGGCTCTGCACCTGGTCCTGGGCGAGGCTGGCCCCGGACGGCGAGTCGGGCAGCACCGGCGGCGCGAACTGGCTCTCCTGGCCCAGGCCGGACACGTCGGGGTAGCGGAAGAACGGGATCACGTCGTCGCCGCCCGCGATCACGACGTACCTGCTGCCGGTGTTGCGGTAGGAGTCGACGATCTCCTTGATCGCCCGGGCGACCAGGTTGACGGCGTACGGGCAGTCCGGGTGTGCGGCGACCTGGGCCTGCAGCGTCGCACCCGGGTCGAGCCGCTGCACGTCGACGACGGCGCCGTCGGTGGCCGAGGCCAGCCGCCCCAGCGAGGCCAGGTAGGCGTCGTGCTCCGGGGTGCCCGTCGGCGAGCTCCAGCTTGTTGGTGTCGGTGACGATGACGGTGCGGGTGTCGCCGCGGGTGGGCGCCAGCGTCGGCGAGTCGGCGAAGTCCTCGAGCCCGGCGCACGCGGTGCCGCCCGTGACGGTGACGATCGAGACGGAACGGCTCGGTCCTTGTCGAAGACGACGTCGTCGTGGCCCTGCACGCGGACGTAGAAGTACCCGTCGGTGTTGCCCGTCGAGGCGGAGACCGCTCGGCCGTCGGGCCGGTGTTGGCCGAGACCGCGAGCAGCGTCTGGTTCTGGGCGGCCGAGAAGGCGTCGCGGAAGGCGGGGTCGGCGCCGAGGTCCGGGTCGTAGGAGTCGGGGGCGTAGATCCGCGGCGCGTAGATCCGCGGCGCGTAGATCCGCGGCGCGTAGATCCGGGGCGCGTAGATCCGCGGCGCGTAGATCCGCGGCGCGTAGATCCGGGGCGCGAACTGCGTGGAGGGCAGCTCGTCGGCCGAGGTCGGGACCTGGGTCACGCTCGCCGGGTACTCCGGGACCTGCGTCTCCGAGCCGGGTGCGCCCGGCCGCCGCCGCGGCCGCGAGCTGGGTGACGTCCGAGCTGTCGCGGAGCTGGTCGAACGCCGCCTGGATGTCGCCGTACAGCGCGACGTCGTAGTCGGCGGGCAGGTCGCTCAGGTCGACCGCGACCCGCTGGCCCGGCACGACCGGGAAGCGGAACCAGCGGGCCTCGCCCGGCTCGTCGAGGGTGCCGGTGATCCCGGTGTCCGGCAGGGTCGCCGCACCGATCCACTGGCGGTTGTCCTGGCCGATCGTCGGGTCGACGTAGGGCTTGGTGCTGAGGGTGAAGGTGCCGCGCAGGATGTCGTTGCTGTCGTAGTTGGAGCCGCTCAGCCGGAACCCGTAGGTCTGTCCGGCGTGGACGTGGAAGGTGGCCAGTCCGCCGTAGCTGAAGCCGTTGGACGGGCTCGTGCAGCAGTCGACGGGCCCTTCGTCGACCAGCGTGTCCGACCACGTGGCCGTCGACGATCGTCTGGAGCTTGGTCGTCACCTGGAACCAGGCGTGCAGGCCCTGCCAGGTGTAGGGGACCTTGATCGGACCGTGCCGCACTCGCGGTCGTCGCCTTCGTGGTGAAGGTCCAGGACGCGACCGGCATGTCGTGGCGTCGTAGGTCATCGACGCGGCCGAGCTCGACGCCGTCGGAGACGGTCGTCGGCGCGCGGCCCGCGGCCTTCCAGCCCACGTCGACCGGTCCGGCGGTCGCCGGACCGGCGCCGACGGTCACCGAGCCGGTGAGCAGGAGCAGGATCGCGACACGCGGCGCCGACGGACGCCCTTCGCCAGGCGCTGACAGTGGTCTTGGACACGTGGTGACTCCCTCGGAGTGCTCGGCCACGGCCCACGAGCGCCGCGTATCCCCTGGCGATCGCAACGTAGCGCGGCCGCCATCGGCGGGATCGACCGGTCTAGACCGATCCATCCCCCATCTTCGGGATGCCGGGCCCGATCCGCAGGAGCTCACCCGCGCGGGCGACCACCTCGTCCAGTTCCGGCAGGCCGGCCGCCGCCATGGCGTCGACCGACCTCCGCGGCCGAGGTCGTCCGCGACCGTGCGGCCTCGAGCGCGGTCGTCAGGGCCGCCTCGGTCGGAGGGAACCGCGGTGCGCCGATCTCGGTGCGCAGCCGCTCCGCGGCGGCGATCAGCGCCACGGCGGGTCCGTCGCCCCCGGCGTCGCGGGCCAGCGACCACAGCGCGATGTCCTCGAACACGTGCGCCAGCGACCATCGGTCGTCGCGCTCGGCGTAGGCGCTGAGCGCCTTGCCGAAGTGGACGGCGGACGCGTCGAGGTCGCCGAGGTCCCGCGTCACGTTGCCGAGGTTGTGCCGCCCGACCGCGACCACCCACGGGTCGCCGACCTCCTCGGCCAGCGCCTCGGCCTCGACGAAGCGCTCGAGTGCCAGCGGCAGGTCGTCGCGGACGGTGGCGAGCATGCCCATGTTGGTCAGCGAGACGCTCACCGCTCGGCGGTCGTCGAGCGCACGCCGACGGGCGAGCCCCTCCTGGCCGAGGCGCTCGGCCCCGTCCAGGTCGTCCTCGTCCTCCGCGACCAGCGCGAGGTTGGTGAGCAGCGCGGCGACACCCGCCTCGTCCCCGAGCATCTCGCGCAGAGCGAGGCTCGCCTCGTAGGCGGCCTTGGCCCGATCGGGGTGTCCCTGCATCGACGCCAGCGTGCCGCGCAGGTGCAGCACGCGGGCCTGGCCCGCCTCGTCGCCGATCTCGAGGAAGGTCGTCTCGGCGGCGGCCAGCTCGGCCTCGGCCTCGGCGTACCTCCCCTGCTTGCGGGCGAGCTCGGCCTGCGCGATCCGGGCCTGCGCCACGCCGCCCGGCTGACCCTCGAGCTCGGCCGAGTCCCGGGCCCGGCTCACCGCGTCCTCCGCCGCCGCCCAGTCGCCACCGACCTCGAGGGACTCCGCGAGCTCGAGGAGCACGCCGTGCCGCTCGTCGGGTTCGACGAGCGGGAGCACCTGCTCGAGGTAGGAGACCGCCGCCTCGTTGGCGTACGCCGCTCGCGCGGCCGCGGCAGCGGCACCGAGGTAGTGCCGCATCTTCGGCAGGTCCTCGCTGTGGGCGTAGTGGTGGGCCAGCAGGTCGAGGTGCCGGCGCGGCCCGTCCGGCTCCGCCTCCAGCGCGTCGCCCACCCGACCGTGCAGCACGGTGCGCACGCTGTACGGCAGGGAGTCGTAGGCGACCTCGCGGGTCACCGCGTGGCCGAAGGCGAACGCCCTGGCCTGCGGCGTCCTCGAGACCGATCAGCCGGGTGGCCGTCAGCCGGACGAGGTCGTCGTGCACCACGGACTCGGCCCCGAGGTCGGGGTAGGCCGCCGCGACGAGCGGTGAGCGGAAGGCCCGCCCGATCACGCTCGCGACCTTGACCGCCCGCCGCGGGCCCTCCGGCTGCGCGTCGATCCGGCTGAGCACGAGGCTGTGCAGGCTGGACGGCAGCTCGAGCGCGTCGGGGTCGATCGAGCCGTCGGCGCGATCGGCGTGCGCCACGACGTAGTCGAGGAGCTGCTCGAGGTAGAACGCGTTGCCCTCGGCGCGCGCAACCACGGTCGCGACGAGCGCGGGCGTCGGGTCCTTGCCCTCCAGCAGCGTCGGTGCCGCTCCTCGACCAGGGCCGCCGACGCCTCCGGGCCCAGCGCCTCCAGCACCAGGTCGGTGACGTGGTCGGCCCGCCGCAGGGGCAGCCCGGCCAGCGCCGTCCCGTCGGGGCGCGTGGTGACCACGAGCAGCACCGGTGCACCGGCGACGGTCCGGGCCAGCACCTCGAGCAGGTCACGCGAGAGCGGGTCCAGCCAGTGCACGTCCTCGACGACCAGCGCGAGGCCGCCGGTCGCGGCGCGGGCAGCGAGCAGCCGGGCGAGGAGGTCCTCGAGCGAGGTCTTGCGCAGCTCGCCGTCGAACGACGCGGTCAGGCAGCTGTCGGGCAGCGACAGGCCGAGCAGCGGTCCGAGCAGCGGGACGCGTCCGACCAGCCGCGGCTCCAGCAGCTCCACCGCCCGCCGCACCTCGGCGGCGTCCGCACGACCCGGATCGAGGCCGAGCAGGTCCGCCCACACGTCGCGCCACCCGGCGTACGACGCCGTGCGCGGCCAGCGCGGTGGCCTCCCCGTGAGCGACCGGGACGCCGTCGGTGACCAGCTCGGCGACGAGCTCGGCCACGAGGCGGGACTTGCCCGTGCCGGCCTCGGCCTGCACGACCACCACCTGCCCGCGCCCGTCCCGGGCGGCGTGCCAGAGCTCGCGCAGCCGACCCAGCTCTGCGTCCCGGCCCGACCATCAGGGTGCGGGTGCGCGAGCCGGAGCCGGCCGCGAGCCGGCGGCGCGTCGCACGGCCGCGCAGGGCCCGGACCGGCACGCGCTGGGTCCGGCCCTTGACCGTGATGTCCGGGAGCTCGTCCCACACGAACCGCTCGCCGGCCGCGTCGGCGACGTCTCCGTGCACCCAGACCCCGCCGGCCGGCGCCCGCGTCATCAGCCGGGCCGCGAGGTTGACCGCGTCCCCGAGGCAGCAGAACGTACGCCGCTGCGAGTGGCCGTAGGTCCCGCTGCGCAGCCGGCCGGCGGCGACACCCACCTGGACGTCGGTCACCGGCAGCTCGTCGGCGATCTCGAGCAGCCGGAGCGCTGCCTCGCAGGCCCGGGCGGCGTCGTCCTCGTGCGCGACCGGGGACCCGAACACGGCGTACAGGTAGGCGCCCTTGTCACCGATCGTCAGCTGCAGCACCCAGCCGCCCTGCTCGTTGAGCGCCCGCTGTGCCCGGGTCACGAAGTCGTCGAGCACCTGGGGCGCCTCGGGATCACCCTCGAAGTCGAGCCCGCCGAAGTGCACGAAGACCGGGACCGCGGGGCGGAGGTCGGCGAGGAACTCCCCGCGGCCGGCCACCATCCGCTCCCACACCGGGGGGAGGAGCCACTGGCGGGCGACGTCCTCCGGGAGATCGGGCCAGTCGGGAGACGGGTCGAGGGCGGGCGGCGCGTCGACCAGCGCCGCGACCACCCCCACCGGCCCGTACTCGCCCAGCCGGACCTCCCGCAGGGTCGCCCGCTCGCCGAGCGCCGCCAGGGCACCCCGGTCGAGGACCACGTCGCCGGCCTCCGCCTGCCCCTCGGCGGCGGCCAGGGAGTCCATCAGCTGTCCGGCCAGGACATCGACGAGCTGGACGCGCGGGTCGCCGATCACGAAGCGGTGCACGTCCCCCACCGCCACGGCGATCTTGACCCGCAGCGTGACCGACCGCCCGTTCGGCACCGTGATGGTCCCGACCCGGTCCATCACCTGCTGCATGGCGAGGCCGCACGCGGCCGCCCGGCTGCCGTCGTCGCCGTCGAGCCAGGCCGTCACCGCATCGCCGCTGAAGTAGACGACGTTGCCGCGCCACGCGTGCAGCGGCTCCATCAGCGCGGCGAAGATGAGGTCGAGCGTGGCGCCCAGCTCCTCGGCGCCGCGCCGTTCGCCGAACTCGCGCGCGAGGGCCTCGGTGAGCGGGGTGAAGCCCGAGATGTCGACGAACAGCGCCGACCCGTTGGCCAGCGTCGGCAGGTCCTCCCCGCGCGCGAGCGCGCGGCGACGGTCAGCCGGGATGTAGGCCTGGGGATTGTCCCCGGGCAGCGTCTGCGACAAGAGATCCCCTCAACGGTGGACGTCCCGAGTCGTCACAGTCTGGCACCACGAGCCAGACGCGGCCCGCCGCGACGTGTGACCATCAGACGATGAGCAGGTATGCGGCCGTGATCCGCAACGGCGCCCTGCTGCGCTCCCTGCTGTCGTTCGGCTTCGCCTGCACCGCGGAGTGGGCGTTCACGGTGGCCATCGGTCTGGTCGCGTACGAGGACGGCGGCGCCCTGGCCGTCGGCGTGGTCGGGCTCCTCAGGCTGGTCCCGGCCGCCCTGCTGTCCCCTGTCGTCACGACGTACGCCGACCGGCTGCCGCGCGAGCGGGTCCTGGTCACGACGAGCGTCGTACGGGGCGTGGCCACCCTCGCTGCCGCTCCCGTCCTGCTGGTCGGCGGCCCGACCGTGGTCGTCTACGCGCTGGCGGTCCTCTCCACGATCGCCTTCACGCCGTTCCGGGCCAGCCACTCGGCCTTGATGCCGTCCCTGTGCCGCACGCCCGACGAGCTCGCGTCGGTCAACGTGGTCCGGGGCGCTCTCGACTCGGTGAGCGTGATCGTCGGCCCGCTGGTGGCCTCCCTGCTCGTGACGGTGGCCGACGTCGCGGCGGTGTTCGTGTTCGCCGGGGCGTGCAGCCTCGGATCTCGCTGCCCTGCTGGTCCGCCTGGCCTACGAGCGGGTCGTCCGGACGTCGACGCGATCCCCCACCCTTCGCGCCGAGGTCCGTGAAGGCGTGGTCGCCGTCGCCTCCGACGGTGGGGTCGCCGTGGTGGTGGGCCTCGTCGTCCTCCAGGCCGCGATCCGCGGCGTGTTCACGGTCCTCGTCCTCGTCGTCGCCCTCGACCTGCTCGACCGGTCCGAGTCGAGCGTCGGGGTCCTCCAGGGCGCGGTCGGCATCGGCGCCCTGAGCGGCAGCCTGCTCTGCACCCTCCTCGTCGGGAGCCGCGCGATGACGCGGTGGCTCGGCCTCGGCGTCCTCCTGTGGGGGGCGCCCCTCGCGCTGATCGGGCTGGTCCCGCACTACCCCGTCGCGCTGCTCGCGGCCGGGACGATCGGCATCGGCAACGCCGTCGTCGACGTCACGGCGTTCACCCTCATCGCCCGGATGGTGCCGGACGCGGTGCTGGCCCGCGTCTTCGGCGTCCTCGAGAGTGCTCGGCGCGCTGGCCGTCGGCCTGGGGTCATTGCTGACGCCGCTGCTGATCTGGCTCCTCGGCACCCGGGGTGCCTTGGTGGCCGTCGGTGCCGTGGCCCCGGTCGTGTGCCTGCTCGCGTGGTCGCGCCTCACCACGATCGACCGGTCCGTCGCCGTACGGACCGACGAGATCGACCTGCTCCGGCGGGTGCCGATGCTGCGTCCCCTGCCCGTGCCGGTCATCGAGCAGCTCTGCCGGAGTCTCGACCACCTCACGGTGGCTGCGGGCGAGCCGGTGTTCGAGGCCGGTGACATCGGCGACGGCTTCTACGTCGTCGCCGAAGGGACCGTGCACGTGCTGGATCACGAGCGACTGGTGCGCACGATGGGCGTCGGGGAGGGCTTCGGCGAGATCGCCCTGCTGGGGAACAGCACGAGGACCATGACCGTGCGCGCGGTCGGGCCCGTCGACCTGGTCGTCATCGGCAGCGAGTCCTTCCTCGCCGCGGTCACGAGCATCAGCGGGGCTCGTGCAGCCGCGGAGGAGACGCGCTGGGCGTACCTCCGGCACGCACCCGGTTCCGGCGTCGCCGACCCCGACCCGACCTGACCTGGACAGACCGGAGCCACTGACCCCTCGCGGATGAGCCACGGCTCCAGCAGACTGGGCCCATGTCCGACCTGATCGCGCTGAGCGCGGACCTCCCGCTTCAGACGGTCCCTGCCGGTGCGGTGGTCATCGCCGAGGGCTCACCACCGGAGCGGATGCTCATCTTGGTGTCGGGCGCCGTGGTGGTCGAGCGCGACGGTGTCGCCTTCGCCCGGATCGACGCGCCCGGATCGGTGTTCGGCGAGATGTCGGTCGTGCTGGACCGTCCGGCCACGGCGACGGTGCGGGCCACGGAGGACGCGCAGCTGCGGGTGGTCGACGACCCGATGACCTTCTTCGCCGAGCGCCCGAGCGCGGCCGTGGCGGTGCTGCGGATGACGGCGGCCCGTCTCGACGGACTGACCCGCTACCTGGTGGACGTGAAGCAGCAGTTCGCGCACGCCGAGGGCCATCTGGGCCAGGTAGACCAGATCCTGGACCGGTTGGTGCACCACCAGGGCACGACGCCGCGCACCGGGTCCGCACGCGACCCCGACGGCGACCACGAGCACCCGCACGAGTAGCGACCTCAGCTCAGGATCACGGTCTCCGACTCGAAGACACCGAACCAGTCCGCGGTGCCGGCGGTGGTGTCCAGGGTGATGTGGGGCGGGATCTTGCCGATCTGCTTGCCGGCGTTGAACACCCAGGTCTCGCCCAGCCGGGCGTGCCACGACCCGCCCTCCGCCCACGGCGCCTGGTGGATGTGGCCGCACAGCACCACATCCGGTCGGTGCTGAGCGATCCAGTCGGCGAGATCCTGGTCGGGGAAGGTCCTGCGTCCGTCGAAGCACAGCGGCGTACCCGCTGGAGGAGCGTGGTAGAGCCAGATCCACCGTGCCGGACGGTTGACGGCCGCCGCACCCAGCTGCGCCGCCACCTGCTCGCGGGTGATCGGGCCGTCCCACCACGGGCAGACCGTCACCCGGACGTCCCCGATGTCCACACTCGCGCCGTCGACGTGGAGTCCGGGCAGGTCGAGGCGCTGCAGCCAGGTCGCGACCTGCTCGCCGTGCACACCGGGCCCGTCGAGGTCGTGGTTGCCCGACGCCACGAAGATCGGCCGGTGCTCGGCGAGCATCGTCAGGTAGTTGGTGAGCACGACGGCCTGGACGTCGTGCGGCACCGGACTGACCACGTCGGCCAGGTCGCCCACCAGCGCCACGGCGTCGACGTCGACCGCTGCTGTCACCAGCCAGTCGTAGTGCGGAAGCCGGTAGTGAAGGTCGGAGGCGACCAGGATCCGCACGTCAGACCGCGGCGGACATGTCGTGGAGAGATGGCGGCGGCTCGAACTCGTCTGCCCCGGACGCGGGTCCGACCAGGTCCCCGGCCGCCGCCTCGAGCAGGGCCCGAGCAGCCGCACGGCCGGCCTGCGACCATCCGATCCAGCTGGTGGAACTCGAGAAGTCCGACCCCCAGGGTGGGCGGCGTGACCACCCAAGCGCCCCGGGCTCGCGCTGCGGCGACGGCGCCGCCGCTGCCGATCATCATGGTCCGCAGCAGGGTCTCCCCCAGTGCCGGCACCCGCGGAGGGCCGGTGCGGGTGCCACCGCCACCACCGGAGCCGCCCATCGAGATGTTGACCGCGACAACCGGTCCCTCGTCCCGTTCCATCAGGAGGTCGGCCGGCAGGTTGTCGAGGACTCCACCGTCGACGAGCAGCCGGCCGCTGTCGTCGGGGATCGGGGCGAACAGCACCGGCAGTCGGACCGATGCACTGACGGCGTCGACGAGATCGCCACGTCGATGCACCTGGCGGGTGCGCATGACCAGGTCGGTGCTGACCGTGTGCAGCTGGTGGGGCAGGCCCTCCAGGACCGCCTCGTCACCGAAGGCCCGCACCAGTGCGGCCCGGACCCGGTGCCCCTTCGCCAGCGACTGCGCGGGCAGCTGCCAGTCGCTGAACGGGCTCCGGCGGACGAACTCCGCGTAGCAGGTCGCCTCCAGCTCCTCGCCGTCCAGGCCGGAGGCGTGCAGCGCGGCGATCACGGAGCCGATGCTGCTGCCCGCGACCCGGTCGACGGACAGACCGGCGTCGGACAGCTCCCGCAGGACACCGATGTGGGCGAAGGCGCGGGCTCCTCCTCCGGCGAGAGCGAGCCCGAGCGAACGACCGGCCAGTCGGTCGGCCAGCGCTCGCAGGCCCGGATCGAGGGCACCGTCGTCAGTCACCGTCAGCTGCCACGCGTCGGTCACGGCCACCCACGCGGCCCGTCGGGCCGGCCCCGGGTCGGGGCCGAGGAGAACGACATCGGGTTGACGAGCGGGATCGTCCGTGGCGTCCACCTCGTGCGGCTCGACGTCGGAGCGGGACACCAGGACGACCGCGTCGGCCTGTCGTACGCAGAAGTCGCGCCAGGCCAGGTCGCGGGCGTCGTCCATCGCGTCGGCGACGAGCAGCACCCGGTCGTGCTCGGCCTCGGCCCGATCGAGGCCCTCGGCCTCGATCGGGCCGGTCGACAGCACGGTGCAGTGGATCGTGAGTCGTGCGCGCAGCGCGTCTGCCACCTGCGCGGCCCCGCTGCCCCGGTGCAGCCCCACCACCGCGACGACGGTGGGCTGGACGGGACGCTGCCGCGGCGGGGGGCCGCCCGCCGTGCGCAGGCGCTCCGCCACCTGGGCGAGCACGACCCGTACGGCGGCAGGGTCGGTCGCGAGCAGGTCTTCGAAGGCATCCCTCGGAACCTCGAGCACGGTGGAGTCCCGGCGAGCGCGGACACCCGCCGAACGTTGTTCTCCAGTGAGCAGCGCGAGCTCGCCGAGCACGTCGCCCGGACCCAGCTCCCGCACCATCCGGCCGCTCACGGAGACCTCGAGGCGACCGGTCTGCATGACGTACGCCGACCCGGGCGGATCACCCTCCTGGATCAGCCAGGCCCCCGCCGGCACCTCGTGCAGCCGGGCGGCGTGCTCGAGCAGGCGCCGGGAGTCCACGGGGAGGTCGGCGAACATCGCAACGTGGGACAGGGCGCTCGGGGTTCCGCCCGGCCCGGCTCCCGCGCTCGGGGCCGCAGGCGCCGGGTCCGGCGCCTGGACGCGGGCGGGCGCACCGTCGTCGACGTCCTCGCCCTGGGCCGACGTGCGCAGGCGGCCCAGCGGTAGCGCGAGCACGGCGACGACGAGGAACGCGACGACCGACAGCATCCACCCCTCGCGGAAGACCGTGACAGCGGTCGCCGGGGTCGGGTCGCCGATGACCACGACCAGGATCGCGATGCCCAGCACGCCGCCCACCTGGCGAGCGCTGGACACGACAGCGGACGCGGTGGCGTAGCGGCCACCGGGGACCGCGGCCAGGGCGGCGCTGCCCAGCAGCGGCAGGGTCGCCCCGACCCCGATGCCGCTGAGGATCTGTCCCGGCAGCCACTCGGCCCAGAACGCCGGCACCACTCCGACCTGCTCGTGGTACCAGAGGTAGGCCCCCGCCCAGACCAGGGCACCTGGTACGACGAACTGGCGGTACCCGTGCCGGTCTGCGAGGGGTCCCAACCGGGAGGCGACGACGGCCGCGACCACGGCACCGGGAACCAGCGCCAGGCCGGCCCGGAGCACGTCGTACCCCCAGACGTACTGGAGCCAGAGGACGTTGGTGAGCATGTAGGCGAAGAACCCGAACCCGGCCAGCACCGTGGCCAACGAGGCGATGCTGAACGACGGGATCCTCAGCAGCGCGGGGTCGAGGAGGGGCGAGCGGTGCCGGCGCGAGCTGCGCACGAAGAGACCCAGCAGGACCAGGGTCACGCCGAAGGTGCCGACCGCGGCGGGACTGGCCCAGCCCCAGTCGTTGCCCTTGATGATCACCAGGTTGAGCAGCGCCAGGGACGCGGCCAGCAACGCCGCGCCGGGCAGGTCCGGCAGGGTGCGCCGCCCGGGCGCGCGGCTCTCGACGAGCTGGCTGCGCGCCGCCCACAGCGCGGCGGCGCCGACGGGGAGGTTGATCATGAAGGCCCAGCGCCATCCACCGAGCTGGACCAGTGCGCCACCGATCGGCGGCCCGAGCCCGGCGGCGACGGCCGCGGTGGCTCCCCACAGACCGATCGCGTGTGCTCGCCGGTCGTCGGAGAACGCCTGGATCACGAGAGCCATCGACGCGGGCACGAGGAGAGCCGCTCCGAGAGCCTGCGCGACCCGCGCGGCCACCAGCAGGTCGACCGACGGCGCGATCGCGCACAGCACCGAGGCCACGGTGAAGACGCAGGATGCCGTTGACGAACGCCCGACGACGTCCGATCAGGTCGGTGAGCCGGCCGAACACGATGAGGAACGCCGCGAACACGATGTTGTAGGCGTTGAGGACCCAGGACAGGTCGCCGACCGACGTACCGGGGAACGAGTCCACGATCGAGGGGAACGCGATGTTGACGATGGTGGCGTCGAGGAACGCGAGGAACGCGCCCGCGCAGGACACCAGCAGAACCCGCGATGGTGAGACGCGCGCGCTCGTCGAGCGTGGCATGGCGACCGCCTTCCGCGGCCGTGCCGCAGCCCGAGTGTCGAACTTGCCCGCCCGTCTCGACCAACTCGTCTAGACCGGAGTCGGTGCTGCGCGGGGATCACCGAGAGCGCAGGAACTGGCCGAAGTGCGGCACCGTGAACGCCACGCTCCCCCGCTCGGCGGAGAAGACGAGGCCCTTCTTGATCAGTCCGTCGCGGGCCGGGACTCAGCGACTGCGGCTTGCGGTCGAGGTGGCGCGCGACGTCGGCGGTGGCGATCGGACCGTCGACCTGCCGTCGCCGTCGGTCCGACCCCCAGGTCGGCCATCGCGATCATGTAGTCGCGCTCGGCCGGGGTCGCCCGGTCGTAGCGGGCGCCGAAGAAGCCGACCGCGAGCTCGGCCTCGGCCTCCGGCGCGGCCTCGTGGACGTCGGCGACGCGGATCGGCGTGCCGACGGCTGCGTCCCAGGTGACCTTGCCGTAGGCCTGCACGAAGTAGGGGTAGCCGTCGGTCAGCCGGTAGAGCTCGTCGAGGGCGTCGTCCTCGAAGGTGACGTCCTCCTCGGCGGCCGGGCAGCCGCCAGGCCCGCTCGGCCATCTCGCGGGGCAGCCGGTCGACGGAGACGTAGCGGAAGAGGCGTTCGGCGTACGACTTCGACGCGGCGAGCGCGACCGGCAGGTGCGGCAGCCCGGCGCCGACCACGATGAGCGGCGCGCCCTGCTGGCTGATCTCGTGGCAGGCGCCGCAGAGGGCGGCCAGCTCGGGGATCGCGATGTCCTGCATCTCGTCGACGAACAGCGCGATCCCGACGCCCAGGTCGCCGGCGAGGGTCGCCACGTCGGTGAAGAGCTCGACCAGGTCGAGCTCCAGGTCACCGGAGTCGGCGCGGCCCTTGGCCGCGGGTACGTCGACCGGCGGGGTCCACCGCATCCCCTTGCGGTCCGTCCATGCCGGTGCGCACCGCGAAGCTCTTCAGCACCCCGGCGACCTCGTCGACCCGGTCGGGGTCGCGGTGGCGGTGGGAGACCTCGCGGACCGCGGCGTGCACCGCCTGGGCGACCGGGATCCTGATCGACTGGTCGGGGCGGGCCTCGATCTTGCCGGTCCCCCACGCCCGCCGTACGGCCTGGCCGCGCAGCGCGTTGAGCAGCACCGTCTTGCCGACCCCGCGCAGACCGGAGAGCACCATGCTCCGCTCGGGCCGCCCCGCGGCGACCCGCTCGAGG
The DNA here is from genome assembly GCA_963696245.1 of uncultured Actinomycetota bacterium. Classification (GTDB taxonomy): domain Bacteria; phylum Actinomycetota; class Actinomycetes; order Propionibacteriales; family Nocardioidaceae; genus Nocardioides. Next base: position 383,404 of record CAVOJM010000006.1, on the reverse strand, counting down.
GTCACCTCGAACTGCTCCAGCTCGCGGTCGCGACCGGCGAGCTCGGGCGGGCGCTGACCCGCTCCGGGGGCGTACGGGTTCCTGATCGGGTCCACGTCAGGACGGTATCCGCGCTGTCTAGCGGATTCCGTAGACGAACCGCCGTACCGTTGAATCGTCAGGCCGACTCGACCGCGCTCAACCGCGCGTGGGCCTGGTCGTAGGAGCGGACCAGCCCGGCGCGCAGCATCTCGATCAGCTCGGGCACCTCGTCGATGGCCAGTCGGAACGACCCGGCGCAGACGTTCTCGCGCCACAGCGACAGCACGACCAGGCCGGACTCCTGGTGCCACGAGACCCGCAGCGCGCGGTCGCCACCGCGGGCGTCGAGGAAGATCGACCCCGTCTCCGGCAGCGGACGTACGGCGGGCACTCCTCCATGATGCTCCCGGATCGACAAGACCTGTCACCGGTTCTCCGCGTCTGCGGCGCGCGAGTGACGCCTGAGGCTGCCCACCAGGTTGACCCCACGACTAACCCGGCGTTACATGCGGCGGCCGCGCCTAGGATGACGACGTGCCTGAGCTGCCCGAGGTGGAAGCCCTGGCTCTCGACCTGGGGAGCCGGCTCGACGGGCACGCCATCGCGAAGGTCCACGTCGCGGCGTTCAGCGCCCTCAAGACCTTCGACCCGCCGCTGTCCGCCGTGGAGGGCACGCTGGTCGACGGCGTCACCCGGCACGGCAAGTTCCTCGACATCGAGACCTCCGGGATCCACGTCATCGTCCACCTCGCCCGCGCCGGCTGGATCCGCTGGCGCGACGAGGTGCCGACGATCCCACCGAAGCCCAGCAGCAAGTCGACGCTCGCGGTCCGCGTGGTCCTCGACGACCAGTCCGGGCTCGACATCACCGAGGCCGGCACCCGCAAGAGCCTGGCGATGTACGTCGTCCGCGACCCGCTCGACGTGCCCGGGATCGCCAGCCTCGGCCCCGACCCGCTCACCGACGACTTCACCATCGAGCGGCTCGCCGAGATCCTCGAGCGCGAGGGCCGCAAGCAGCTCAAGGGCGTGCTCCGCCACCAGGGCACCATCGCCGGCATCGGCAACGCCTACTCCGACGAGATCCTCCATGCCGCGAAGATGTCACCGTTCAAGCCGGCGAGCGGGCTGAGCGACGACGAGCTCACGACGTTGTACGACGCCATCCGCACCACCCTCGGCGACGCGGTCGACCGCTCCCGCGGCCTGCACGCCAGCGAGCTCAAGGGCGAGAAGAAGACCAACCTCGCCGTGCATGGCAAGGCCGGCCAGAAGTGCCCGGTCTGCGGCGACACCGTGCTCGAGGTGTCGTTCGCCGACTCGAGCCTGCAGTACTGCCCCACCTGCCAGACCGGTGGCAAGCCGCTCGCCGACCGCCGGATGAGCAAGCTCCTGAAATGAGTGACCGATGAGCCAGATCCCGACCGTGAGCATCGACGCCGTGCCCAACCCGCTGCCCGAGGAGCTCTCGGTGCTCGACGTGCGCGAGGACTTCGAGTGGGAGCACGGCCACATCGACGGCGCCGTGCACATCCCGATGAACGACCTGCCCGCGCGGCTCGACGAGGTGGGCGGCGGGCAGACCCTGGTGGTCTGCAAGGTCGGCGGTCGTTCCGGCCAGGTCGTCGCCTGGCTGGCCGAGCAGGGCTACGACGTCGTCAACCTCGACGGCGGGATGCTCGACTGGGCGGCGGCCGGTCGCCCGATGGTGAGCGACACCGGCCAGCCGCCGCGGGTCGTCTGAGGCTCAGCTCCCGGCGCTCGCCGTCAGCTCGCTCATCATCGACTCGAGCTCGCTCGGGTCGGTGGGCAGGTCGGACGGCAGGTCCGTGGGGAGGTCGGACGGGATGCTGCTCGCCAGGTCCGAGGGCAGGGCAGAGGGGCAGTTCTTCGACGCCCACTCGCCGAAGGTGTCACCCGCGTCCTGATCGGCCTGGCTGAGGTCGGCACCGAGGTTCTGCAGGTCGTCGACACTGGCGTCGTCGTCGATGTCCTGGGCAGCCTCGACGAACACCTCGAACCCGTGGCGGGCGTCCTCGGGCATGTCGTCGGGCGTCCCGACCTTCTTCATGTCGGCGGCCCACTCCTTGAAGGCGCTGATCGCCTCCGAGGTGTCGGCCGAGGTCAGGTCGGTCATCACCTTCTCGTAGAGCCCGTTGAAGGCCGTGCAGAAGTCGTCCTTCGAGGCGTTGTCCGGGGCGGCCGACCCGCTGCCGCCTCCGTCACTGTCGCCACCACAGGCCGTCAAGCCGGTGAGCACGAGCGCCGCGCTCGCGAGGGTGAGTGCCGCCCTGGTGGTCCGCTTGCCGGTCGTCGCGCGCATGGTCCGTCTCCTCGATCGTCGGTCCGTCCGGCCCACTCTTCCCGTGGCTCGGGATCCACACCTCACCCGGGCTGGGCGAGAAGGGCAGGTGTCTGCAGGTGAAGAGCGCGCTCCAGACGGCGCAGATACATGCCGCGGGTGACCTCGACGGCGCCGAGGGACTCCAGGTGCGGGGTCAGCCACTGCACGTCGAGCAGCCGGTCGGCCACGTGCTCGTCGGTGAGCAGGTCGACCAGCCCGACCAGGGCCACCTTCGACGCGTCCCGCTCCCGGTGGAACATCGACTCACCCGCGAAGAGCCCGCCGATCGCGACGCCGTACAGACCCCCGGTGAGCCGCCCCTCGCGCCAGGTCTCCACCGAGTGCGCCCAGCCGAGCTCGTGGAGCCGGAGGTACGCCGCGCGGATGTCCGCGTCGATCCACCCCGACGGCCGGCTCGGATCCCCACAAGCGTCGACCACCTCGGCGAACGCCGTGTCGACCCGGATCTCGTGGTCGCGCACCGACCGCCGCAGCGACTTCGACACGACCAGCCCGTCGAGCGGCAGGATCCCGCGGCGGACCGGGCAGAACCAGCACATGGGGTCGCCCGGATCGCCGGACGGCATCGGGAAGAGGCCGCGCCGGTAGGCCGCCAGCAGGGTCCCGGGCTCGAGGTCGGCGCCCATCGCGACCAGGTCGTCGACCGGGTCGTAGCGAGACGGGTCGCCGAACGACCAGCGCGACGGTGACGGCTCGACCTGCACGCCTCGACCGTAGCGACTCACGGTCCCTCCGTAGGATCGACGCATGGGCTCGAGGACGAACGCCGCGCTGACCAAGCACGTGGCGCCGCGCGTCCCCCACCTGGCCCCCGAGCTGACGGCGTCGTTCGTCCGCGAGGCGCTGCACCGGGCGATCCACGGCGTCGGCCCGCTGCCGGCCGCGGCCGTGGCGGCCGACAAGCAGCTGCGCGAGCACAGCGGTGACGTCGAGCGGGCCGTCCACGCGGTCATCGACGACCACGTCCGGTACGCCGGGGCGCAGGGGCTGCTCACCGGGCTCGGCGGTGTCATCACGGCGGCGGTGATGATCCCCGCCAACATCACCGGCCTGGCCCTGATCCAGGCCCGGATGGTGGCGGCGATCGCCCACCTGCGCGGCTACGACCTCGCCGATGCCCGGGTCCGCAACGCGATCCTCGCCTGCATGCTGGGCGAGGACCAGATGAACGACCTGATCAAGCGCAAGCTGCTTCCCGCGCCGCCGATGGCCCTCGCGACCGCGCCGGTCCACGACGCCGACCTCGACCGGGTGCTGTCGGCGGAGGTCACCTCCGACCTGATCACCCAGGCCGGCGGCAAGCGGCTCGCGATCACCATCGGCCGGCGGGTGCCGCTGGTCGGCGGCGTCTTCGGGATGGGCATCGACGGCGTCGACACCTGGAAGGTCGGCCGCTACGCAGGTCGCGAGCTGCGCCCGCGCGCCCGGCGGTAGGCCTTCAGCGCACCCCGGCCGAGCTTGCCGGACTGCAGCCGGCGGACGAACTTCTCCCGCCAGCGGTACGTCGGGCGCAGGTAGGACCGTTCCAGGGCGACCTGCGTCTCGCGGAGCTCGCGCTGCAGCCGCTCCTCGGACTGGCGCAGCCGCGCGCCCTCGAGCAGCAGCGCGGCGATCGCGTCGACAGCGGCCGCGGACACCTGGCGCTCGTTGGGGTGGTCGGGGTCGGCGTACTGCAGCACCGGCGGGGCGCCGACCAGGTCGGCGAGGTCGCCGACCACGTCGTACCCCCGCCGCTCGATCTCGGTGATCCACGAGGCGGTCACCTCACCGACCCAGGGGTGCGCGTCGGGTGGCAGGGCGAGCCGGGGCGAGCGCGCGCGTCGAGACAGCGTCTGGTGGGCGAGCAGCTCGCGCACCAGTGGCCGGTAGTCGCCGGGAGCGAGCTGCTGGTTGGCGGCCCGGTTGATCCGGCGTACCAGTGCGGTCTCGGGGGCGCCGAGCGACGGGTTCGCGCGCTCGGCCTCCAGGTCGAGGTCGATGCCGTCGAGCCCGAAGGCGATGCTGAACCGCTTCCAGAGCAGCTGCTGCGCCCCACCGGCCGGCGGCACCGTGACCAGGTGGATGTGCTCGGGCGGCAGGTCGTGGCCCCAGCGGTTGAGGATGTCGGGCAGCTCCTGGACACCCCAGAACCAGGTGGCGATCCGGCTCTCGCGGCGCGGGTCCTTGATCTGGTCGAGGAAGGCGCCGTAGGTGATCGCGCTGCGGTGCTTGACGTTCTCCTGCCACTCGGCCGGGATCTGGCGGACCAGGTCGCGCACCGAGAGGACCAGGTGGACCTCGGTGCCGTCGCCGTGGCCGAGGGAGGTCAGCGCGCGACCGGCCTGCGACCGCGACGCGGTGGCGAGGATCTCGTGGCTGATGATCGAGGTGCCCTCGTGGGCGCGGACCTGCGCGGCGAGCCGGTCCCAGGCACCGACGGCCTCGGCCTCCAGCCCACCCCAGGGCAGCCGCATCAGGTCGAGAGCCGCCAGGAAGTGGCCGTCGAACCGGTCGGCCGGGTAGTGGATCCCAGCGCCGGCGAGGACGCGTCGGTTCCGGAACAGCACGTCCTGCAGGTACGACGTGCCGGTCTTCGGCGTACCGACGTGCAGGATGACGCGCTTGCTCATGTCCCCTTCTCCAACAACGGCTTCTCCAGCAGCAGGCGCAGGGCGAGTGCCAGGACTCCAGCGTCCGAGGGTTCGGAGACGCCGGCGCGGTCGACGGGCAGCAAGCTGTCCGGATCGCCGTGGACAGCGTAACCAGCGCGGAGCAACCCCTCGCGCATCCGCTCGGCCCGGGCGCGCACCCAGTCGGCGTGCTCAGGGGGTACGACGAGCCCGGGTCCGTCATGGGCGGCGAGCCGTGGCGCCAGCGTCTCGTGCAGCAGCGCGCGGCGGCGGGGTGGCTCGGCCAGCAGGCCGAGGACCTGCCCGACCCGGCGGGCGAGGTCGACACCATCGGCCGACAGGTCGGGCGCGGCCGCGAGCGCGCGACGTACGCCGACCAGGCGCGGGACCAGCGCCGGCTCGAGCACGACACGGACCCGGTCGATGCCGACCCGGTCGGTCCAGAACCGGGCCACCCGGGGCAGGTCGGCGCGCGCCGGGACGGCCCGTCCGCGGGCGAGCGCCTCGACCCAGTCGCGCCACGGCGGGCGCGCCTTCGCCGAGGCTGCGCGCGATCCAGACGTGGGTCATCATCGTGCCCAGGTCGGTGCCGAGCACCAGGATCACCGAACCCCGGCCGCCGGGCGGCCGGCCGCGCGCGACCAGGTCGGCGCGCCGCGGGTCGGCGAGGAGCGGGTCACCGACCAGGCGGTAGCGGGTGCGCCACGGGCGGGTCCTCGCCACCCGGCGGGGCTCGGGCAGTCCGGCCGCGACGACGTCGTCGGCGATCAGGCTGGTCGCGACCCGGAGCAGCTCGTCGTCGGGGAGGTCGGCGGGGTCGACCGGGGGTGGCCCGAAGGCGAGCAGGTCGACCGCGCCCTCGAGCTCCAGGTCGGGCCGGCCGCGGCCGGGCGCGCTGGCCTCGAGCACCCGGGTGGCGAGCTCGGGGCTCACCCCGCCGACCAGGTTCAGCCGGCGGAGCAGCTCCAGCTGCTGGGCGCCCGGGAGCACCCGCCCTCCGGGACGGCCCTCGGCGGTCCACGCCCGCCACGGCGTCGTACCACCGGACTGGAGGTGGACGACCCAGCCCCAGGCGCGACGTACGCCGGGCGTGTCCTCGGGGCCGGGGGTCACCGGTCGCGCAACCGCTGCGCCTGGGTCCGCACCCGAGTCGTCAGCGAGTGTTCGGGGGCGGGCCGGCGCGCGGCCTCGTGGGTCATCGCGGCCAGGGCGTCGAGCGCGGCCTGCAGCTGGCGCTTGGCCTTGACCTTGTCGGGGTCTCGGTAGCGCTCGTCCTCCGGCGGACGGACCGGGCGCAGCTCGTCGACGTCGCCGACCACGTCGATCCCGCTGCCCTGGATCCACTCGATCCAGTGCTCGGTCTGCTCCTCGGCCCAGTCGAAGAGGTCGGGCGGCAGCTTGACGGCCGCCGACACACGCTTGACCAGCTCACCCTGAGCGAGCATGTCGCGGATCAGGGAGTCGTACGACGACTCGCGGCGCGCGGCCCGGTCCATCCTGCGGTTGAGCTGGCGGATCACCTGGGTCTCGGCGACACCGAGCGAGGGGTTCGAGCGGTCACTGTCGACCGGAGCCCACGCGGGGTCGATGCCGAGGACCGAGCACATCCGCAGCCACAGCGGGTCGCCGTGGAGCTGGGCGTCCCCGGACTGCGGGACGGTCACCAGGTGCACCCGCTCCGGCGGCAGCCCGGCGCTCCAGGTGCCGAGCACCTGGGGCACGTCGAACGCGCGGCCGAACCAGCTGCGGCCCCTCTCGACGCGCGCGATGAAGGTGGCGTAGCTCCAGCGGCGGCCCTGCTTGATGCTCTCCTGCCAGGCGGCCGGCACCTGACGGGCGAGGTCGCGCGCGGTGTAGACGACGTGGACCTCGCTGCCGGCGAGGTCGCGCATCGCCCGGGCCACCTGCGCCGGTGTGGCCGGCGCGAGGATCTCGTGGCTGATCACGACGGTGCCCGACCGCCGACGCACCTTGCGCACGAGCGTGTCCCAGCTGCCCTCGGCGTGACCGGCAGGTCCGCCCCAGTCCTGCCCGAGCAGGTCGAGGGCCGCGCGGAACTGGAAGAGCGCCGGGCTGACCAGCGGTGACCCGGTCGGGAAGTGCACGTCGTGGCGGGCCAGGGACCTGGTGTTCACGGAGAGCCGGTCCTGGATGTACGTCGTGCCGGTCTTGGGCGCCCCGATGTGCAGATAGACCCGGCGACTCATGGACTCGATTCTGCCGTAAGAGCGCGTACGACCGCGGACGGGCTCGGTCGGCCGAGGTGGCCGGCCATCCAGGCGCTGGTCGCGGCCACCTGCTGGAGGTCGACGCCGGTCTCGATGCCGAGCCCGCGGAGCATCCAGACGAGGTCCTCGGTGGCGAGGTTGCCCGTCGCGCTCTTGGCGTACGGGCACCCGCCGAGGCCTCCGGCGCTGGCGTCGTACGTCGTGATGCCGGCCTGCAGCGCAGCGTAGGTGTTGGCGAGCGCCTGGCCGTAGGTGTCGTGGAAGTGCATGGCCAGCTGGTCGGTGCTCATGCCGGCCGCCTCGAACGCACCGACCAGTGCGCTCACGTGTCCGGCCGTGCCGACGCCGATGGTGTCGCCGATGCTGAGCTGGCTGGCGCCGAGGTCGAAGAGCCGCTTGCCGACGCTCACCACCTGGTCGATCGGGACCGCGCCCTCCCAGGGGTCGCCGAAGCACATCGAGACGTAGGCGCGGACGTCGAGCCCGGCGTCGCGGGCGCGGCGCACGGTCGGCTCGAACATCGCGAACTGCTCGTCCAGGCTGCGGTTGAGGTTCTTCTGCGCGAAGGTCTCGGTGGCCGAGCCGAAGATCGCGATGTGCTTGGCGCCGAGCTCGAGGGCGCGGTCGAGGCCGCGCTCGTTGGGGACCAGGACCGGGCAGTCGCGCCCGGCCTCGCCGAGCCGTGTCATCAGCTCGGCGGCGTCGGCGAGCTGGGGCACCCACTTCGGGTGCACGAAGCTGGTCGCCTCGACGATCGGCAGCCCGGCAGCGAGCAGCCGCTGGACGAACTCGGCCTTCACCCCGGTGTCGACCAGGGCCTTCTCGTTCTGCAGACCGTCGCGAGGTCCGACCTCGTAGATCGTGACCGCGCTGGGCAACCCGTCCTGTCGTACGACGGTCGGGAAGCTCACTCATCGGGCTGTCACCTCCAGGAGGGTGGCGCCGAGCGCGACCTGCGCTCCGGTGGTCGCAGCGAGCGCGGCGACCGTGCCGTCGAAGGGCGCCTTGAGCGACAGCTCCATCTTCATCGCCTCGAGCACGACCAGCACCTGGCCGGCCTCGACCCGGTCGCCGTCGGCGACCCGGACGTCGAGGACGGTGCCGGGCATCGGCGACGACGATGGTCCCGTCGCCGAGGTCGGCGGCGTGGTCGCCGAAGACGTCGGGCCGGTCGAAGACGAAGCGCTGGCCGTGGTGGACGACCTCGACCCGGTCGGCGCGGACCGAGCCGATCGATCGCTCGGTCGGGGGCGGACCGGTCAGGGTCACCGGCTCGTCGAGGTCGATCACGATCGGCGCGGGCTCGGCGCCCAGGCGGAACCCGTCGGAGTGGAACGGCCCGGCCGCCTCGCGCTTGGCGAGGAAGACCGCCCAGGCCGCGAGGGTGCGCGCCTCGGCCGGGTCGGGCGCCGGGACCTCGTGGCGGTCGAGCCAGGCGGTGTCGATGGTCGCGTCGCGGAACTCGTCGCTCGCGACCAGCACCCGCAGGAAGCCGGTGTTGGTGGTGAGGCCCGAGGATCGCGGTGTCGTCGAGGGCGGCGACCAGCGCGAGCCGGGCGTCCTCGCGGGTCGCCCCGTGGGCGATCACCTTGCCGAGCATCGGGTCGTACGCCGTGCTCACGACCTGGCCGCTCTCGAGCGCGTGGTCGACCCGCACGCTTTCGGTGGTCGAGTAGCGAGCGCCGGCGAGCGTATCGAGACCCGGCCACTGCACCTCGGTCGCCGTCCCGGCCTGGGGCAGGAAGCCGCCGAACGAGTCCTCGGCGTAGATCCGTGCCTCGATCGCGTGGCCGGTGACGGTGACGTCGTCCTGGCTGATCGGCAGCGGCTCGCCGGCGGCGACCCGGAGCTGGAGCTCGACCAGGTCGAGCCCGGTGATCGCCTCGGTGACGGGGTGCTCGACCTGGAGGCGGGTGTTCATCTCCAGGAAGTAGGCCTCGCCGGTGTCGCGAGTCGAGCAGGAACTCCACGGTGCCGGCGTTCTGGTAGCCGACGTGCTTCGCGAGCGCGACCGCGCTGCTGGTGACGAGCGCGCGCACCTCGGGCGTGATCGTCGGCGCGGGCGCCTCCTCGAGCACCTTCTGGTGGCGGCGCTGGGTCGAGCAGTCGCGCTCCCACAGGTGGATCGCGTTGCCGTGAGCGTCGGCGATCACCTGCACCTCGATGTGGCGGCCGCGCTCGACGTACTTCTCGATGAGGAGGGTGTCGTCGCCGAACGCGCTGCGCGCCTCGCGGGCCGCGGCGGCCTTCGCCTCCTCGAGCTCGGACTCCTCGCGGACGACGCGCATGCCCTTGCCGCCACCACCGGAGGCCGCCTTCACGAGCACGGGGAATCCAGCGTCCTCGCCTCGCGGCACGACCGGGACGCCGGCTGCCACGGCGATCTCGCGGGCGTGGTCCTTGCGCGCCATCGACTCCATCGCCTCGGGCGGCGGGCCGATCCAGACGAGGCCGGCGTCGGCGACGGCGCGGGCGAAGCCGGGGTTCTCGGACAGGAAGCCGTAGCCGGGGTGCACGGCCTGGGCTCCGGCCGCGAGCGCCTGGGCGACCTGGGCGGCCGGGTCGAGGTAGTCACCGGAGCTGACGGTCGCGCGGATGCCGAGCCGGTGGCAGGTGCGGGCGATCCGGGCAGCGATCTCGCCGCGGTTGGCGATGAAGACAGACTCGAACATCCCCATCACATCCGGAAGACGCCGTACGACGGCGCCGGGATCGGGCCGGCCTGGGCAGCGGCCGCGAGGCCCATGCCGAGGACGCGGCGGGTGTCGGCGGGGTCGATGATCCCGTCGTCCCACAGGCGGGCGGTGGAGTAGTAGGGCGAGCCCTGGGTCTCGTACTGCTCGCGGATCGGCGCCTTGAACTCCTCGTCGTCCGGCTTGCCGGCGACCGTGGCGAGGACGGACGCGGCCTGCTCGCCGCCCATCACCGAGATGCGCGCGTTGGGCCACATCCAGAGGAAGCGCGGGTCGTAGGCGCGGCCGCACATGCCGTAGTTGCCGGCGCCGAAGGAGCCGCCGATGACGACGGTGAACTTCGGGACGACCGCGCAGGCGACCGCGGTGACGAGCTTGGCGCCGTCGCGGGCGATGCCCTTGTTCTCGTACTCCTTGCCGACCATGAAGCCGCTGATGTTCTGCAGGAAGACCAGCGGGATGCCGCGCTGGTTGCAGAGCTCGATGAAGTGCGCGCCCTTGAGCGCCGACTCGCTGAAGAGGATCCCGTTGTTGGCGATGATGCCGACCGGGTGGCCCCAGATCCGGGCGAAGCCGCAGACCAGGGTCTCGCCGTAGAGCTTCTTGAACTCGTGCATCCGGCTGCCGTCGACGATCCGGCGGATCACGTCGCGGACGTCGTACGGCGTGCGGGTGTCGGCCGGCACGACGTCGTACAGCGTCGCGGGGTCGTCGTGCGGCTCCTCGACCTCGTGCACGTCGTACGGCGGGGTGCCCGGTCGCTCGAAGGTGTCGACGATCGAGCGCACGATCGCGAGGGCCTGCGCGTCGTCGTCGGCGAGGTGGTCGACGACACCGGAGGTGCGGGCGTGCACGTCGCCGCCGCCGAGCTCCTCGGCGGTCACGATCTCGCCGGTCGCGGCCTTCACCAGCGGCGGGCCGCCGAGGAAGATCGTGCCCTGGTTGCGCACGATCACGGTCTCGTCCGACATCGCCGGGACGTAGGCGCCACCGGCCGTGCAGGAGCCCATCACGGCGGCGACCTGCGGGATGCCGCGCGCGGACAGGTTGGCCTGGTTGAAGAAGATCCGGCCGAAGTGCTCGCGGTCGGGGAAGACGTCGTCCTGCATCGGCAGGAACGCGCCGCCCGAGTCGACGAGGTAGATGCACGGCAGCCGGTTGTCGGAGGCGACGGTCTGCGCGCGCAGGTGCTTCTTGACCGTCATCGGGTAGTAGGTGCCGCCCTTGACCGTCGCGTCGTTGGCGACCACCACGACCTCGCGGCCGCTGACTCGCCCGATGCCGGTCACGACGCCGGCGCTGGGCACCGCCCCGCCGTACATGTCGTACGCCGCCAGCGGGCTCAGCTCGAGGAAGGGGCTGCCCGGGTCGAGCAGCCGGTCCACCCGGTCGCGCACCAGCAGCTTGCCGCGGTCGGTGTGCTTGGTCCGGGCCGCCTCGCTGCCGCCCTGCCGCGCGACCGCGAGCCGCTCCCGCAGCTGGTCGACGAGCTCTCGCATCTGGCTCACCCGCCCAGGTTAGCGATCATTAACCTGCGGGTCCACCGGTGGGATAGTCACGGACGTTGTGGTTGCACAACCGGCCGCTCGACCACCAGAACGTCCGTGACTATCCCGCCACGCCCGGAATGACCGAGCCGCCGCCACCGTTGGGAGAGGCATGACCGCTGTTGCCCTGACCTCCGACACCTTCGAGCAGACCGTCGTGGAGAACGACGTCGTGCTGGTCGACTTCTGGGCGTCCTGGTGCGGCCCGTGCCGCCAGTTCGCGCCCGTCTTCGAGGCCGCGGCCGAGCGCCACGCCGACGTCGTCTTCGGCAAGGTCGACACCGAGGCCGAGCAGTCCCTGGCCGCCGCCGCGCAGATCACCTCGATCCCGACGCTGATGGCCTTCCGCGAGGGGATCCTCGTCTTCGCCCAGCCCGGCGCCCTGCCCGCACCGGCCCTCGAGCAGGTCATCACGGCGGTCAAGGACCTCGACATGGACGACGTACGCCGTCAGATCGCGGAGCAACAGCAGCCCGAGCAGGGTTAACACCCACTAACCTGGGCGCGTGAGCCGCCCCCCCGATCGACGGAGCCAGATCCTGGCGACCGCGGCCGAGCTCTTCGCCTCCCGCGGCTACCACGGCGTCTCCGTCGCCGACCTCGGCGCGGCCTGCGGCATCTCCGGGCCGGCGCTCTACAAGCACTTCGCGTCGAAGCAGGCGGTGCTCGCCGAGATGCTGGTCTCGATCAGCGAGGACCTGCTCCGGGTCGGCACCCAGCGCGCCGACGACGCCGCCGGCCCCGACGAGGCCCTCACCGCGCTCGTCGACTGGCACGTCGACTTCGCGCTGCGCCACCGGCCGCTGATCGTCGTCCAGGACCGCGACTGGGAGTCGCTGCCCGAGGACGCGCGCGAGCGGGTGCGCACGCTGCAGCGGGAGTACGTCGACCTCTGGGCCGGCCAGCTCCGGCTCCGCGATCCGGAGCTCGACCTGCCCACGGCGCGGGCGATGGCGCACGCGGCGTTCGGGCTGATCAACTCCACCCCGCACAGCGGCCTGCTGCCCGACCCGCGGATGCACGAGGTGCTCCACCGGATGGCGCTCGGCGCGCTCAGCTGAGCGGGTCGTCCAACAACCGGGCGGCGTAGAGAGCGGCCTCGACCGCGGCGTCCAGGTCGCGCTCGTCGTCACTCACCGGCGACTCGCGGCGCGCATGGAGTCGAGCCAGCAGGTCCTCCCGCGCGAGACCGCGCAGCTGCAGCAGCACCAGCGGGTCCGCCTCGATCAGCCACGCGAGCTGCTGCAGCACGGCGAGCGCGTGCGGGCACGGCTCGGCCCAGGCCTCGCAGGTGCAGGTGGCCGCGAGCTCGCTCCCGAACGGCAGCAGCTCGACGCCCGCCTCGTCGGTGTGCTCGACCAGGTCGTGGGGCAGGTCGCCGCCGAGCAGCGACGCGATCCGCCCGGCCTCGGCGGCCACCGTCTCGACCACGGTCGCGATCCCGGTCTCGTCGAGCTCGGGGATCGCGCCGTCGACGGTCCAGAGCCCGTGCTGGTCCTCGACCGACGCGACGAAGCCGCCGGGCCGCGTGGTGATCTGGCCGACGTGCCCGCCGCGGGCGAGCGTCCGCGCCGTGGCGAGGTCGGACTCCGAGAACGCCGCCTCCTCGACCGCGCGCACCCACGCCTTGCCCCACCACGTGGTCGCCCGCGTCGTCGAGCGGCGAGGCGCGACCCGCGGGTGGAGGACGGCCATCAGTCGACCGGTCGCAGTGCGACGAAGTCGCGCAGCTCGTCGTTGTCGAGCTCGGTCAGCGCGGCTTCGCCGTTGGCGAGCACGGCGTCGGCCAGGACCCGCTTGCGGGCCAGCAGCTCGGCGATCTTCTCCTCGATCGTGCCGCGCGTGATGATCCGGTGCACCTGGACCGGCCGGGTCTGCCCGATCCGGTAGGCCCGGTCGGTCGCCTGCTCCTCGACGGCGGGGTTCCACCACCGGTCGACGTGGACGACGTGGTCGGCGCGGGTCAGGTTGAGGCCGGTGCCTCCGGCCTTGAGCGACAGCAGGAAGACGGGCACCTCGCCGGCCTGGAAGCGGCGCACCATCGCCTCCCGTTCGCGCACCGGCGTCCCGCCGTGCAGGAACTGGTAGGGGATGCCCGCCCGGGTCAGGTGCGCCTCGAGCAGGCGGGCCATCGCGACGTACTGCGTGAAGACCAGGGCCGCACCGTCCTCGGCGAGCACCGTCCCGAGCAGCTCGTCGAGCAGGTCGACCTTCTCGGAGCGCCCGGAGAGCTTCACCGCCGACTGCTTGAGGAAGTGGGCCGGGTGGTTGCAGATCTGCTTGAGGCCGGTCAGCAGCGCGAGCACCAGACCGCGGCGGGCGTCCTCGTCGGCCCGCTCGATCCGGTCCATCGTGTCGCGGACGAACGACTCGTAGAGCACGACCTGCTCGCGGGTGAGCTGCACCCGGTGGTCGGTCTCCGTCTTCGGCGGCAGCTCCGGCGCGATGCCCGGGTCGGACTTGCGACGGCGCAGCAGGAACGGGCCGATCAGGTCGGCGAACTGCCGCGCCTTCGTCGGCTCGAGGCCGGACTCGATCGGCGCCGCCCAGACCTTGCGGAAGGCGTTGCGACTGCCGAGCAGCCCGGGAGTGGCCCAGTCGAGGATCGACCACAGCTCGGTGAGGTCGTTCTCGACCGGCGTGCCGGTCAGCGCGACCCGGGCTGCGCTCGGGATCGACCGGAGCGCCCGCGCGGTCGAGGTCCGCGAGTTCTTGACGTGCTGCGCCTCGTCGGCGACCACGAGGTCCCAGGGCACCTCGGCGAGCGCCTCGGCATCGCGCATCATCGTGCCGTACGTCGTGAGCACGAACCCGTCGCCCGCCGCGGAGACGTCGCGCGCGCTGCCGTGGAAGCGGACCACCGGCACGCCGGGCGCGAACCGGCGTACCTCGTCCTCCCAGTTGCCGAGCAGGCTGGCCGGGCACACGACCAAGGTGGGTCCGTCGGCTCCGCGCTCCCGGCGATGGAGGTGCAGCGCGATCAGGGTGACGGTCTTGCCCAGCCCCATGTCGTCGGCGAGGCAGGCGCCGAGGCCGAGCGAGGTGAGCTCGGCCAGCCAGGTGAGGCCGTGCTGCTGGTAGTCGCGCAGCGACGCGGTCAGCCCCGCCGGTGGCGGCACCGGCTCTCGCGTGGCGGCGGTCAGCAGCTGCTCGCGCACCTGCAGCAGGCTCGCACCGACGATCACCTGCTCGCTGACGTCAGCGACCTGGACCGTGCCGGTGAGCGCGGCAGCGATCGCCTCGGCCGGCTTGACCGTGCGCACCAGCCGCTTGCGTGCCTTGCGCGCGACGGCCGGGTCGACCACGGTCCAGTTGCCGCGCAGCCGCATCAACGGAGTGGCCGACGCGGCCAGCTGGTCCATCTCCTCGGTGGTCAGCGGGTCGCCGTGCACCGCGATCTGCCAGTTGAAGGAGAAGAGCGCATCGGCGCCGAGCAGGCCTTCGATCAGCTGGCCCTCGCGGGGCCCGGGAGAGGAGCGGTCGAGGACCGTCGTCGCGGTCAGGTCGCGCCCGAGGCTGCGCGGCCACAGCACGTCGACGCCGCGCTCGCGCAGCGCGCCGACCCCCTCGTCGAGCAGGCTCACCAGCTCGTCGGCGTCGAGCGTGATCTCGTCGGGCACCCGGAGCTCGAGCAGCCGGTCGAGCACCGGCCACGCGTCGGCCGCCGCCCGCAGCGCGATGGTCGCGTGGGTGCGGGCCCGCTCGCCGAAGCCGTGCTCGTCCGCGGTCCCGGTCCACAGCACCGCCAGGTCGGTGAGGTGCAGCGGGTTCTGGGCGTCGTGCGCCTGCGGCACGAGGCGTACGGCGCCCGCGACCAGCTCCTCCTCAGCAGCCTCGACCCGCAGCGAGATCGTCACCAGCTGCGGCAGGTCTCCGACCTCGACCCGCTGGTGGCGGGCCAGCCGGGCCTGGAGCCGCTGCTCGAAGGTGACGCCGCGCGGTCGGTGCGGCGGCGGCGCGACCGCCGATGGTGCGGCGCGGGGCAGGGCGTCCGCCACGGCGTCGAGCAGCTCGCGGACCAGGACCAGGTCGTCGGGCCCGGACCTGCCGAGCAGCGCGATCCGATCCTCGTCGTCGGGGTCGAGGCCGGCGACCCGCCAGCTCGGCGGGCTGCCTCCCGGCGCGAACTTCCCGGCGGCCACCAGCCGCATGCCGAGCAGCGCGGCCCCGGACAACAGGCTGACGCTCGGGTGCAGGTCCTCGCGGTTGCGCGCCTTGGTCAGCACCGGGATCGCGGCCCGGATCGGCAGGGCCACCGTCCTGCGGTCGTCGGTGAACTCGACCACGCCTTCGCGCGGCGGCTCGGCCGGCCGGAAGGTGGCCGGGCCGGTCACGGGGACGAAGCTCACGGCCGTGACGCTATCCGGACGCACCTACAGCCGTTTCCGGCCACCTTCTACGCTCGTAGGCATGACGATCCTGGACGCGAAGATCAGCCGGCTCGACGGCACCTCCACGACGCTCGGCGAGATCACCGGCGGCAACCCGGCCCTGCTGGTCAACGTCGCGAGCAAGTGCGGCCTCACGCCGCAGTACACCGGGCTCGAGGAGCTCCAGGAGCGGTACGCCGAGAAGGGCTTCACCGTGGTCGGCCTCCCGTGCAACCAGTTCTTCGGCCAGGAGCCCGGCTCCGCCGAGGAGATCCAGGAGTTCTGCTCCGCGACGTACGGCGTCACCTTCCCGATGACCGAGAAGATCGACGTCAACGGCGACGACCGCCACGAGATCTACGCGACCCTCACCGAGGCGCCCAACGAGAAGGGCGAGTCCGGCGACGTCACCTGGAACTTCGAGAAGTTCCTCGTCGACGGCCAGGGCAACGTGGTCGCCCGGTTCAGCCCCCAGGTCGTGCCCGAGGACCCGACGCTGGTCGCGGCGGTGCAGGCGCAGCTCGCCTGACCTGTCGCCCGGCGGGTCGAACGTCACACCAAAGTCGGATGCGACCGTCGGAGGCCGCACCTAGCCTTGTTCGGTGAGCACCGAGACACCCACCCAGCCCTCCCCGGCGGCCTCCGACAGGCTCGACCGCGGCGTCCTCGTGATCGCCGGCGTGGTCGTGCTCGGGGCGATCATGTCGATCCTCGACATCACCATCGTCTCGGTCGCTCTGCAGACCTTCACGGAGGTCTTCGACGCCACGCCGGCCCAGGTCGCGTGGACGATGACCGGCTACACCCTGGCGCTGGCCGCGGTGATCCCGCTGACCGGCTGGGCTGCGGACCGGTTCGGCACCAAGCGGCTCTACCTCACCGCGATCGTGCTGTTCGCGGCCGGCTCGGCGCTGTGCGCCCTCGCGACCTCGCTCCCGATGCTCGTCTCGTTCCGGGTCCTCCAGGGCCTCGGCGGCGGCATGCTGATGCCGCTCGGCATGACGATCCTGACCCGGGCCGCCGGCCCCGAACGGATCGGCCGGGTGATGGCCGTGATGGGCATCCCGATGCTGCTCGGCCCGATCTTCGGCCCGATCCTGGGTGGCCTGCTGATCGATGTCGCCAGCTGGCACTGGATCTTCCTGATCAACGTCCCGATCGGCATCGCCGCGATCATCTACGCCTCGATCGCGCTGCCCAAGGACGACGTCCAGCCCTCCGAGTCCTTCGACTGGCTCGGCATGGTGCTGCTCTCGCCCGGCCTCGCCCTGTTCCTGTACGGCGTCTCGACGATCCCCGAGACCGGCACCTTCTTCGCGACCAAGGTCGTCACGCCGGTCGTCCTCGGCACCGTGCTGATCATCGCGTTCGTGCCGTGGGCGCTCAGCCGCCGCAACCTCCACCCACTGATCGACCTTCGCCTGTTCAAGAACCGGGCCATGACGATCGCGATCATCGCGATGTCACTCTTCGCGATCTCGTTCTTCGGCGCCGGCCTGCTCTTCCCGCTCTACTTCCAGCAGGTCCGGGGCGAGGACGCCCTCCACGCCGGTCTGCTCCTCGCTCCGCAGGGCCTCGGCGCGATGATCACGATGCCGATCGCTGGCGTGCTCGCCGACAAGATCGGCCCCGGCAAGATCGTGATCGCCGGCATCACGGTCACCGCCCTGGGCATGGCGATGTTCTCGACGCTCACCGACACGACGTCCTACTCGTTCCTGATGCTCGCGCTCTTCGTGATGGGCCTCGGCATGGGCGGCACGATGATGCCGATCATGTCCTCGGCGCTCGCCACGCTGCGCGACCACACGATCGCCCGCGGCTCGACGCTGATGAACATCGTCCAGCAGGTCGCCGCCTCGATCGGCACCGCCGTCTTCACCGTGCTGCTGACCAACGGGCTCCAGGACGCCGACCCGACGCCGTCCGGGAAGGCCGAGGTCTACGGCGACGTGTTCCTGGTCGGCGCGGTCCTGGTCGCGCTGGTGCTGATCCCCGCGTTCTTCCTGCCCCGCAAGAAGATCGAGCACCAGGTCGACCCGGCGCTCCTGGTCGGCCACTGACCGACCTCTCGTCGGTCGAGTAGCGAGCGCCAGCGAGCGTATCGAGACCCACCGGGGTCTCAGATTCGCTTGGCCTTCGCAAGCTCAGGCCACGACACCGCAGATCGGCGGCAGGTCGGCGAGCGTGACGATGCCGGGCGGTGCCGCGACGACGTGCGGGACCGCGTTGGTCACCGGCATCGCGGTGTAGATCATGCCCGAGGTCCATGAAGCCCTCGGACCAGTCCTTCGGGGGCAGGCAGTGGATGACGGTGCGCATGTTGGGCACGCCGAAGACCTGGATCACGTGGCCGTGCTGCAGCGGCTTGGGCGGCGTGACGTGCGAGCCCATGGTCCAGTTGAAGCCGACGCTGACGACGTTGCGGTCGCCCACCCAGCCGCGGTGGTAGCCCATCACGCCGCCGACGGTCCCGGCCGGGATCGTCATGAAGCCCAGGTCGCTGTCACCGGTGGCAGCGGTGAACTCGACGTCGAAGGTCATCCGGTCCAGCGTCACGCCGAGCGCGTCGGCCATCATCGCCGCCGACTCCGCGAAGACCTCGCTCTCGCGGCGCACGTGCTCCGCCAGTCCCGGGGTGTCCGGTGACTGCGAGAACCCCATCGCCGTCTGGGTCTCCGCGCTCTCGTACGTCGAGCAGTCGACCGACTCGGTGATCCGGATCTCGTCGACGCGCTCGCACGACCCGCTGAGCACCATGCCCACCAGGTTGGTCATGCCGGGGTGCGCGCCGCTGCCGAAGATCGACGACCCGCCGCGCTCGCACGCCTTGCGGATCCGGTCCAGGTCCTCGGGAGTCTGCTTGCCGCCCGTGATCCAGGCGGCGCTCGAGCAGACGTTCACGCCCGCCTCGAGCAGGGCGCAGAGCTCGTCGATGCTCGGCCACAGCGGGTTGTAGCAGCAGGCGTCGGCGCCGAGCGCGAGCAGCGCGTCGATGTCGTCGGTCGCCAGGATCCCGGTCGGCTCGGGCCACCCGGACAGCTCGGCCGCATCGACCCCGACCTTGTCCTTGCCGTGGGCGTAGACGCCGACCAGCTCGAGGTCCGGGCGGCCGATGATCGCGTGCAGCGACCGCCGCCCGATGTTGCCGGTCGTCCACTGGATCACGCGCAGAGGTCTGTCCATGGACGCAGACTAGAACCTGTTCTACCTCCGGTAAAGCCTGAGCGCGTGACCGGACCCACGTCGTCAGAACTTGCATCCGGCGGCCGGTTCTCGACACGGTGGATGGACGAGCGCGACTCACGCAGCGCGCCTTTCCGTATCGCACCACGTGCGCACCCGATCGGTCACCGCACGTCCGTCGAGACCTCGAAAGGTCACGCCCGTGTCCCTCACCTTGGATCGCCGTACCCCAGACCAGACCCGGCCCGGCCGGGTCGGATCCCCCGACGACGGTCTGACCGGCCAGGCGGCCTGGCTCAGGCGGTGATCGCGGCGTCGTCGTCCGCGTCGGTGCCGAGCAGGCGGTCGCGCAGGGCGACCAGGTCGCCGACGGACTCGACGAAGCGGGTCGTGCTGTCGCCCACCTGGAGGTCGTCGAAGTAGTGGTGCCGCATCGCGACCCGGGCGAGGTGGTGCTCGTCGTGGTCGAGGCGGGCGGCGACCAGGTCGATCAGGTCGGCGACGTCGACGTCGGCGAGCACGTCGGCGCACCGGCTGACCGGGACCTCCCGGCGCAGCCGCTCGGAGTCGTGGTGGCGGTCGGTGATGAAGATCGGCTTCTCGGTGCGCAGGTAGAGCCAGTCGAGGCCGACCGAGGAGACGTCCGTGATCATCGCGTCGCAGTCGGGCATCACCGCCGAGGATGTCGCCGGCGGTGACGGCGACGTGACCGGCCGCCGGTTCGCGCCGGGCGGCCTCGGCGACCAGCGCCATGATCCGCCGGTGGCCGTCCTGGATCGCCGGCACCTTGCTCACGGTGACCTTCGGGTGCGGCTTGTAGACGAGCCGCACGTCCGGGACGCCCAGCACGGCGCGCACGATGTCGGCGCCGACGGTGTCGACCGACGTGTAGTCGTTGTACTCCGCGTCGCCCTCCCAGGTGGGCGCGTAGAGGACCGTACGGCGCTCGCTCGGCTCGATCACGGCCGGCGGGCGCAGGTCGAGCTGGGGGCGGCCGATCCGCACCAGACGGCTGGTGTCGAACTCCAGCAGGCCGGCGACGTGCCGCTGCACCGCGGCCTCACCGGCCACGAAGACGCGGTCGTAGGCCTTGGCGTTGTTGCTCGCCATGCTCTGCTTGTCGCTCTCGCCGTGGTTGATGTGGACGTGCAGCTTGCGGCCATCGAGCAGCGACTGGAAGTTGAGCATCGAGTTGTTGCAGTAGAGGACGACCTTGGCGTCGGACTCGTTGTAGAGCTCGGTCAGCTCGGAGAAGGTCGGGGCCATCGTGATCGGCAGGTGGGTGCGCTCAGCGAGCACCTCGATGGTGCGCTCGTCCCGCGCGACGATGCCCACCGAATGGTGCTGGTCGAGCTGCTCCAGCACGGGCAGCCACTGGATCAGCTGGTAGCTGCGAGTGGGGTCGTCGGCGAAGTAGGCGATGACATCGGTGCGGATCACTGGCGAATGTTACGGCGCGGTTGTTTCATTCACGCAAACGGCTACGAGGTCGATCAGGAGGTCGCTGCGAGCACGAGCGGCCGGACCTCCGTCGCGCCCGCCGCGCGCACCGCCCGGGAGCCCAGGGTGAGGGTCCAACCGGTGACGACCCGGTCGTCGACGAGCAGCACCCGCTGCCCCTCGAGCCCCTCGGCCTGGAGGGCGTAGCGCCGCCCGACAGCGGCCACCCGCTGGGCGGAGTTGGCCGCGCCCTGGCCGGGCAGGACGTCGGGATCGACGATCGCGAAGCGCCCCAGGATCGGCACCCGGAGGTAGCGGGACAGGCCGTCGGCGAGGTCGGCGGTGAGCAGCGGCCGGGTCTCGGACTCGACGACGACGATGCCGTCGACCGGTGGGTGCCAGTCGCCGAGCACCTCGACCACCGCGCGCACCAGCGGCACCGGGACCGGGCCGTCCTCGACGCCCGGAGCGAAGAGCTCGCGCAGCGCCTGGCCGTAGCCGAGGTCGGTCAGCCGGGCGACGGCCCGGCCCTCGAGCGGCGGCCTCGGCGATCTTGCCCTTGAGGTCGATGCCGAGGTTGGCCAGCGCGCTGGGCCACATCTTGCGCGGGTCGATGGGCACGCCCGGTCGCGACAGCCGGGCGTCGGCCTCCTCGACCGCCGCCGCGGACACCTCGGTCGACAGCGTGAGCCCACCGCAGTTGTCGCAGCGCCCGCAGTCGACGGCCTCCGGGTCGTCGAGCTGGTCGCGCAGGAACTGCATCCGGCAGCGGTCGGTGGCGATGTAGTCGAGCATCGCCTGCTGCTCGCGCTCCCGGGCCTCGGTCACCCGGCGGTAGCGCTCCTCGTCGTAGTCCCACGGCTGCCCGGTCGACTCCCAGCCGCCGCGCACCCGGCGTACGGCGCCGTCGACGTCGAGCACCTTGAGCATCGTCTCGAGGCGGTTGCGGTTGAGGTCGACGTAGGTCTCCAGGGTGGCGGTGCTCATCGTGCGGCCCTCGTCGGCCAGCACGGCCAGCGTCTGGCGGACCTGCTCCTCGCGCGGGAAGGCGAGCGAGGCGAAGTAGGCCCAGATGTCGCGGTCCTCGATCGCGGGCAGCAGCACGACGGTCGCCTCGTCGGTGCCGCGGCCGGCGCGGCCGACCTGCTGGTAGTAGGAGACCGGGGAGGCGGGCGCCCCCATGTTGACCACGAAGCCGAGGGTCGCGTCGAAGCCCATGCCGAGCGCGCTGGTCGCGATCAGGGCCTTGACCCGGCCGGACAGGAGGTCCTGCTCGAGCGCCTGACGCTCGGTGGTCTCGGTCTGGCCGGAGTAGGCCGCGACCTCGTGGCCGCGCGAGCGCAGGTAGTCGGCGATCTCCTGGGTGGCGGCGACGGTCAGGCAGTAGACGATGCCGGAGCCGGGCTGCTCGGCGAGGTGGTCGGCGAGCCAGGCCAGCCGCTGCTGGGCGGTCTTGAGGCGTACGACGCCCAGCCGCAGCGACTCGCGGTCGAGCGAGCCGCGGAGGACGAGGACGTTCGGTGCCCAGCTGCTCGGCGACGTCGTCGGTGACCCGCGCGTTGGCGGTGGCGGTGGTGGCGAGCACCGGGATGCCGTCGGGGAGGTCGCCGAGCAGGGTGCGGATCCGGCGGTAGTCGGGCCGGAAGTCGTGGCCCCAGTCGGAGATGCAGTGGGCCTCGTCGACGACCAGCAGCCCGCAGGTCGCGGCCAGCCGGGGCAGCACCTCGTCGCGGAAGCCGGGGTTGTTGAGCCGCTCGGGGCTGACCAGCAGGACGTCGACCTCGCCGGCCCGGATCGACTCCTGGATCGGCTCCCAGTCCTCGATGTTGGTGGAGTTGATGGTGACCGCGCGGATGCCGGCGCGCTCGGCGGCCGCGATCTGGTTGCGCATCAGCGCGAGCAGCGGCGAGACGATCACGGTCGGCCCGGCGCCCTGCTCGCGCAGCAGCAGGGTGGCCACGAAGTAGACCGCGGACTTGCCCCAGCCGGTGCGCTGCACGACGAGCGAGCGACGCCGGTCGACGGCGAGCGCCTCGATCGCCGACCACTGGTCCTCGCGGAGCACGGCGTCGTCGCTGCCGACCAGCGCGCGCAGGTGGGCCTCCGCGCTGGCGCGCACCTCGGGCGGCGTACGTCGGTCTGCGCTGCGGTGGTCATGCGCCCTGTCTACCAGCGGCGACCGACGGCTGCCAGCGAGATGACCCGGACGGGCGGTATCTCGCTGGGGGCGACTGCTTCCTCAACAGAGACGCGGCTCACTCGGGGTCGCCGAAGTCAGGAGCAGGTCATGAACAAGTCAGTCCCCATGGCAGCAGCCGGGTTCGCCGTCCTCGCCGTGGTCGCCAGCGGTCTCGCGGGCGTGAGCAGCGCGAACGCCGACAGACAAGGGCAGCGCACCGCGGCAGCCCGCGCAGCGCGCCCAGGTGTCGGCGTGCAGCGGAGGCGCCGCGGTCTCGATGACCTCGCGGGCCATGGACTTCCAGAGCGTCGCGGCCGGAGCCACTGTCGAGGTCGAGGGCTCGCAGAGCTTCGTCAAGGGTCCCAAGAAGGGCACCGACACCGTCCTGGTCACGCTGACCGCGATGGCCTCGAGCGGCGGTGCCGGCGAGCTCACCCAGGTCTCGATGACCCGCGACGGCGTCGGGACCAACGAGGGCACGAAGTACTTCACCTACAACGGCATCCTCGACCAGGCCTCGGTGCAGTTCTGCACGAAGATCGGCAAGGGCCAGCACACGCTCGCGCTGCGGGTGATCGACGGCGGCGGTGGCGCCACGTCGCTCTACTACCCGACGATCACCTACCAGCGCTTCAGCTGACGCGGAAGGCGTCCCCGGGCGACCCTCACGCCCGGCGCGGTCTCCACCCCGCCGTCCAGCCGACCTGCTCAGCCCGGGCCGAACTCGCCGTCGCGCAGGACCGGGACGACGTCGCTGGCGTCGAGCTCCGGCGCGATCTCGACGTCCGCGCCGAAGCCCCGTCGATCAGCTCCCGGCCGCTCGCGCAGCCGCGGCAGCTGCTCGGCGAGCGTGGGACGCCGACCGCGCGGAACGCCTGCTCGGCGACCCGGGCCTCGGGGCTGAGGTCGGCGCGCCCGAGGTCGACCAGCCCGGCGAGCACGGCGCCCGCGCCCCAGAGGTCCTCGACCGCCGGGCGCAGCGAGCCGTCCGGCCAGCGCTCACCGGCGGCGACGACCGCGATCGACTCGGCTCCGGCGGCGTGAGCCGTGGCGACCGCGGCGGCGTTGCGCAACGACGCACCGACGACGGTCGCGCCCGACTCGGCGAGGGCGAAGCAGATCGAGGACCCGTTCGGCGACGGCAGCACCAGCCGTTCGACGCCGATCGCGGCCCGCACCGAGCCCGGCGACAGGCTGACACCCTCGCGCAACGACCGCCCGCGAGCGAGCACGGCGTCGCGCTCGGCGGCGTACGCCTCGGCCCGCTCGTCCTTCCAGGCGAAAGGGAAAACGGTCATGCCGGCGTCCACCGCCACCGTGAGGGTGGTGGTGAACGAGAGCACGTCGACCACCACCGCGACCGAGCCGGGCGCCACGACGAACGCCGCGCCCGTCGGCCCCCACTCGAAGTGAACGGTCTTGATACGCGTCACCTTTCGCGCCTACCTGTGCCACACCGTCGGATCACTGGCCCGTGGACCGGTCCCCGCCCGCGTGGCGGCGAAGCCGACACGCGAGACGCGGTCACCAGATGCGGACCCGGTCGGCCGGGTCGAGCCAGAGCCCGTCACCCTCGGCCGTCTCGAACACCTCGTGGAACTCGTCGAGGTTGCGCACGATGTTGGCGCGGAACTCCGGCGGGCTGTGCGGGTCGATGGTGAGGTACTGCTGCTCCTGCTCCTTGCGGCGCTTGGTGCGCCAGCAGTAGGCCCAGTTCATGAAGAGCTGCTGCCGGGACTCGGCCGACGCCTCGCCGCCCTGCGCGATCAGGTAGGCGGTGTGGCCGATGGTCAGGCCGCCGAGGTCGCCGATGTTCTCGCCGACGGTGAGCGCGCCGTTGACGTGCTCGCCCGGGAGGGCGCGCGGCTCGAAGGCGTCGTACTGCTCGATCAGCGCCTTCGACTTCACCTCGAAGGCGGCCTTGTCGCTGGGCGTCCACCAGTCGTTGAGGTTGCCGGCGCCGTCGTACTGAGCGCCCTGGTCGTCGAAGCCGTGGCCGACCTCGTGGCCGATGACCGCGCCGATGCCGCCGTAGTTCTCGGCCGCGTCGGCGTCGGGCGCGAAGAACGGGCGCTGCAGGATGCCGGCCGGGAAGCAGATCTCGTTGGTGCCGGGGTTGTAGTAGGCGTTGACGGTCTGCGGCAGCATGAACCACTCGTCGCGGTCGACCGGCGACCCGATCTTGCCGAGCTCGCGGTCGGTCTCGAAGGCGGACGCGGCCGCGACGTTGCCGAGCAGGTCGTCGGTGCTGACCTCGAGCCGCGAGTAGTCGCGGAACTTCTCGGGGTAGCCGACCTTGGGACGGAAGGTGTCGAGCTTGTCGTAGGCGCGCTGCTTCGTCTCCTCCGACATCCAGTCGAGGGCGGCGATGGACTCGCGGTAGGCCGCCAGGAGGTTGGCGACCAGCTCGTCCATCATCGCCTTCGAGGTCGGCGGGAAGTGGCGCGCGACGTACTCCTGCCCGACCGCCTCGCCGATCGCGCCCTCGACCAGCGCGACGCCGCGCTTCCACCGGGCCCGCAGCTCGGGGGTGCCGTTGAGGGTGCGGCCGTAGAAGTCGAAGTTGGTCTCGACGAAGTCGTCGGTGAGGTACGCCGCCGCCGATCGCAGCACGTGGGCGAGCAGCCAGGCGCGCCACTGGTCGATGTCGATCTCGTCGAGCACGGCGGAGAGGTGACCGAAGTACGACGGCTGCCGCACGCACACCTCGGCGAGCGTGTCGTCGCCGCCGCCGAGGTTGGTGACGTAGGCGTCCCAGTCGAAGGACGGGCACAGCTCGGTCAGGTCGGCCTTGGTCAGCAGGTTGTAGGTCTTCTGGACGTCACGGGTCTCGGCGCGCTCCCAGTGGCCGGCGGCCAGGCGGGTGTCGATCGCCAGCACGGTCGCCGCGGCACCGGCCGGGTCCGGCTGCTCGGCGAGCTCGAAGAGCCGGGAGAGGTAGCCGACGTACTTGTCGCGGATCTCCGCGAACTTGTCGTCGCGGTAGTAGGACTCGTCGGGGAGCCCGAGGCCGCCCTGCACCAGGTTGAAGAGATAGCGGTCGGAGTTCTTGCTGTCGGTGTCGACGTACGAGCCGAAGAGGCCGTGGCCACCGATCCGCTCGAACTCACCGAGGAACGCCGCGAGGTCGCGGACGTCGCGCAGCGCGGCGACCGCGTCGATCAGCGGGCGGACCGGGCGCAGGCCCTTCTGGGCGATGGCGTCCTCGTCCATGAACGACGCGAACAGCGCGCCGATCTTGCGGGCGTCCTCGTCGACGTCCTCGCCCGCCGCGACCTTGGCCGCGAGGTCCTCGATGATCGCGTGGACGTGCGCCTCAGCGGCGTCCGCGAGCTGCACGAACGGTCCCCAGCTCGAGCGGTCCGACGGGATCTCGACCTCGTCCAGCCACCGGCCGTTGACGTGTCCGAACAGGTCGTCCTGCGGGCGGATGGCTGGGTTCATGCCCTCGCGGGCCTCGTCGAGAATGCTCACGGCGTCGACCCTAACCACCGGATCCGTCGTGGAACAGGGGACTTCGCTGAGGGCGAACCGGCTACGGTCGCATCATGACTGATCTCCCCGCCGACGCCCTGCACGTCGTGGCCACCATCCCGATCGACCCGGCCAAGTCGACCGAGGCCGCCGCCGCCCTCGCCGAGCTCGCCGCCGCGACCCGCGAGGAGGAGGGGTGCTACGCCTACGACGTCTACGAGTCGGCGTCCACGCCCGGTGTGTTCGTGACCGTCGAGGCGTGGCGTGCCCAGGCGGACCTCGACGGCCACATGTCGACGCCGCACATCGCGAAGGCCTTCGAGGTCCTCGGCCCTGCAGTCTCGGGTGACATCGCGATCCACCCGCTCAAGGCCGTCTGACCCGATACTTGCGGGCATGAGCACCGTCGACATCCCGCTCGAGCCGCGCGACTACGGCAGCAAGGTCGCTGCCGTCGAGCCCGGTGGCGTCGAGTTCATCCCGCTCGAGGAGCGGCACGGCTCGCCGGTCCAGCTGTTGTGGACCTGGGCGTCGCCCAACCTGGAGTTCGCCACCGTCTTCGTCGGCGTGATCGGCACGCTCTTCTTCGGGCTGTCCTTCGCCCAGGCCGCGCTGGCGATCGTGATCGGTACGGCGCTCGGCGCGATCACCCACGGCTACCTCTCCACGATGGGCCCGCGCACCGGCCTGCCGCAGATGGTGGCCTCCCGGTCGGCGTTCGGCTTCTGGGGCAACGCCCTGCCCGCGGTGATCAGCTCGGTGATGGCCGGGATCGGCTGGTTCGCGGTCAACAGCGTCAGCGGCGCGCTCGCGCTGGCCTCGCTCACCGACCTCCCGGGCGTCGTCTGCCTGCTGATCGTGGTCGGCATCCAGGTCGTGGTCGCCTTCTTCGGGCACAACTTCGTGCACGTCTTCGAGCGGTTCGCCTTCCCGGTGCTGGCCGTGATCTTCCTGGTCGCGATCATCGTCATCTTCACCAAGGCGGACCCGGGCGCGCCCGGCGACGGCGGGGGCTTCGGCGGCTTCATGCTGCTGGCCTCGGCGAGCTTCGGGTACGCCGCGGGCTGGAACCCCTACGCCTCCGACTACTCCCGCTACCTCGCGCCGGACACCAGCCGCGTGCAGGTCGCCCTGTGCGCCGGCCTCGGCATCTTCCTGTCCTGCGCGGTGCTCGAGCTGGCCGGTGCCGCGGCCGTGACGGCGGGTCCCGACCCGTTCTTCGGCAACCCGACCACGGCGTTCACCGATCTGCTCCCGAGCGTGCTCGGCAACCTGACGCTGCTCGCCATCGCGCTGGGCGCGGTCTGCGCCAACATCCTCAACATCTACTCCGGCGCGATGGCCTTCCTGACCCTCGAGATCCGGCTGCCCTCGCACATCCGCCGTGCGCTGGTCGCCAGCGTCTTCGGCGTGGTCGGCTTCTTCGTCGGCTGGAGCGGGCTGCACGACGCGGGAGCCAAGTACGAGAACTTCCTGCTCGTGATCGCCTACTGGGTCGCCCCGTGGCTCGGGGTCATCCTGGCCGACCGGCTGCTGCGCCGCGGCACCGACACCGTCGGGACCATGCTGACCCGCGGCTACCGCAACTGGGCCGGCCCGATCGCGTTCGTGGTCGCGACCGTGGTGTCGGTGTGGCTCTTCAGCGACCAGAGCAAGTACGTCGGCCCGATCGCGTCCGCCCACCCGGGCATCGGCGACCTGACCCCGGTCGTCGGGTTCGCCCTGGCGGCCGTGCTCTACGCCGTACTCTTCCGCCCGCTCGCCGCACCCGCGCCGCCGGTGCCCGCGGAGGTAGCGTCCATCGCATGACGCTGGACATCGCCACCGCCCAGGACTGGCTCGCGGTCGCCGTCGAGGAGGCCCGCCTCGGGCTCGCCGAGGGCGGCATCCCGATCGGCGGTGCGCTCGTCGCCGCTGACGGCACCGTGCTCGGCCGCGGCCACAACCGCCGGGTCCAGGACGACGACCCGTCGATGCACGGCGAGACCTCGGCCTTCCGCAACGCCGGCCGTCAGCGCACCTACGCCGGCACGACGATGGTCACCACGCTCTCGCCCTGCTGGTACTGCTCCGGCCTGGTCCGCCAGTTCGGCATCTCCCGCGTCGTCGTCGGCGAGGCCACGACGTTCTTCGGCGGCCACGAGTGGCTCGCGGAGAACGGCGTCGAGGTCGTCGTGCTCGAGGACCCGACCTGTATCGGCCTGATGGAGGACTTCATCGCCGCTCGCCCCGACCTGTGGTTCGAGGACATCGGCGTCGACCCAGGCTGACGGTCTTCCGCGCCGTGAGGGCGCGCTCGGGCTCCTCCATGGCACGCCCTGCCATGCTGTGCAGATGAGCGGCAATGACACGCGGTCGATGACCTTCCAGGCGACGCCGACGGAGGTCTACTCGGCGCTGATGGAGGCTGCGCGGCGCACGGGGTTCCAGTACCTGTCCGGCGACGTGCGCACGGGAACTGCGATGTTCACCTCAGGAAGGATGCTGCTGATGTTCGGCGAGAAGGTCACTGCCCGGTGGACGCAGGCTGCGCCGGGGACCGTTCAGGTGACGCTGTCGCGCGCTTCGTTCGGCGGCGGCAGCTTGCCACGCCCCAGGGGTGGTTCGCGTGCAGATCGTCTGTCCGACGAGTTGAGCAGGCTTCTTCCACACGCCGGATAGGCGAGTCCCCCGCGGGCGGCTCGATCTCGGCACGCCGCCGCTGGACGTGGCCTGTCGCCCCGACCAGATGCGAGGATGGCGCCGTGAAAGCGCGTGACCCGTGGGTGATCTTGCCGGGTCGGATCGTCGGATCGTCGCTCACGGCCGCGGGCCTGGCCGCTTGGGTGCTCTCCAAGAACCATCATGAGGAGCAGGCCGCCGCAACCCGAGAACTTCAGGACGAGCTGGACGCTGCACTCCGCTCGGGCGAAGTCGGGCCCGTGCGGGTGTCGCGTGTCGTGGTCGAGCGCGCTGTGC
Organism: uncultured Actinomycetota bacterium; assembly: GCA_963696245.1. Taxonomy (GTDB): domain Bacteria; phylum Actinomycetota; class Actinomycetes; order Propionibacteriales; family Nocardioidaceae; genus Nocardioides. The sequence continues at coordinate 354,334 of CAVOJM010000006.1, read as the reverse complement.
CGCTGTGGGAGACCGCTGCCGAGTTGCTTGAATCGTGGTCAGAGTCAGTTGGTGACGATCCCGAGGCAGGCCGAGAGGCGCACCGGCTCCGAGCGCGGGTCGCAAGCTTGCGGCAAGCTCTCTCGGCCGACTGAACACGCGCGTGGGCGAGGACGCGGGCCGGTCCGTGCCGCGCGCCTGGTCTGCAGCCGCGCCTCTCGTGGGTCGCGCGTGGCAGCCTCGGGACGCGCATGGTGATCGTCCCGACCCTGAACGGCGCCGGGCCGGTGTCGTCTGGGTTGGACCATGACAGCGCGACACCACGCCACCGGGTGGCGTCGCGCCGCGCGAGCTGCCGACGCTCGTCGGACGCGTCGGGTCGATGGACGCCGCGGCCCGGACGTGGTGGAGCTCCACGCGCCAGGCCCAGGTCGGTGCCCGCGTGCCGCGCCACGACCTCGAGACGGCGACGGTCGAGCCGCGTGCGGTTGCCACGACGCACGCCGGTCAGGCGCACAGCTCGGTGCCCGACCTCGAGCCCCCGTTGACGCGCGACGCTGGCCGGGCGTACTGGTCGGACGCGCGGGTGATCGTGCAGCGCTGTCGAGGAGCTTCCCGAGGACCTCGACACAGGCCTGGTAGTTCAGGCGGAGACGTTCCTGGTCGCCCAGGCTGCGCACCTGGACGCGAGGAAGCTGCGGATCATCGGCGGCCGCCTGCTCGAGGTCGTCGCCCCCGATGCCGCGGACGCCCACGAAGCCAAGCTGCTGGAGAAGGAAGAGCGTGACGCCGCGCAGGCGTGCCGACTGACCATGACCGACGACGGACACGGGAAGACCTACGGACGGTTCACCCTGCCCACCGCGCAGGCGGCGATGCTGGCCACGATCCTGCGCGGGTTCGCCGCACCGAAGCACGTTGCCGCCACCGAAGGCCCGGGCATCATCCCTCGGCCGGGGCCGGAGCGGATGGGGCGGGCGTTCTGCGAGTTCATCGAGCGCTACCCGGTCGACCGGGTCCCCGACGCGGGCGGCACCTCCGCGACCGCGGTGGTGATCATCCCGCTCGAGACCCTGATGGGTGGGCTCAAGAGGGATCGACATGGTCGGCCGAACGGTCGCTGCAGCCCGTGGCGCCGACCAGCAGCGCGAGGAAGAGCACTGTCGGTGCTGCTGCGGTGCCGCGCATGTCGTGCCTCCACGTCGATCTTGCTCTCGCCATAGGACGCGCCGGCCCGCTGGGAGGTTGTCCCACCCCGGGGACGGCCGTGCCCCCAGCAAGCCACCGCCTCACAACAAGAAGACTGCTGCGGCCGCGACGCAGGCGACCGCTGCCATCCCGGTCGCGAAAGGCCGCCAACCGGGCGACGCCAGCAGCACGCCGACCAGCCCGACGAGCACCGCGGTCACGGCGAGGGCGACGTCGGACGCGCCGTACCTCCAGATCGACGCCACCAAGGCACCTGCCGGCACCCCGAGCAGCGATCCCGTCACCGCACCGGGCGGTGGGCGCTGGGGCATCTCCGGGGGCAGCACTGCCATCGGACTAGTCGCGCACCTTCACCACAGACTTGCCGAGGGTCTTGCGGTCGTCCATGTCGGCCAGTGCCTGCCCGAACTCCTCGAGCTCGTACGTCGCGCCGATCGGGGGCTTCACGACGCCGGACTCCATCATCGGCAGGAGCTCGGCCCACTGCTCGTGCATGTAGCCGGGGCGGAACATGGCGTAGGCGCCCCACCCGACGCCGCGGACGTCGACGTTGTTGAGCAGCAGCCGGTTGACCTTGACCTCCGGGATGCCCTGGCCGGCGGCGAAGCCGACCACGAGCAGCCGGCCCTGGGTGCCGAGCGAGCGCAGCGAGTCGGTGAAGAGGTCGCCACCGACCACGTCGACGATCACGTCCACGCCCTTCCCACCGGTCAGCTCCTTCACGGCGTCCTTGAACCCGTCGACCAGCACGGTCTCGTTCGCGCCGGCGGCCTTGGCGATCGCGGCCTTCTCGTCGGTGCTGACGACGGCGATGGTGCGGGCGCCGTACCCCTTGGCGACCTGGATGCTGGCCGTCCCGACGCCGCCGGCGGCGCCGTGGATGAGCACGGTCTCACCCGGCTTCAGGGCCCCGCGCTCGGCGAGGGCGAACTGGGCGGTGAGGTAGTTCATCGGGAGGGCGGCGCCCTCGTCGAAGGAGATGTTGTCGGGGAGCAGGAAGGTCGAGTCGGCGGGGTTGGCAACCAGCTCGGCGCCACCGCCCCAGCCACCGACTCCGGCCACCCGCTGGCCGGGTTCGTAGCCGTCCGGCCCGGAGACCACGACGCCCGCGAAGTCGACCCCGAGGGTGAACGGCGGGTCCGGCTTGAGCTGGTACTCGCCCTTGCTGAGCAGCAGGTCGGGGAAGGAGATCCCGACCCGGTGCACCTCGACCAGGACGTCGTTCGGTCCGGGCGTCGGCTCGGGGACCTCGTTGACGACGACGTCGGCGGGACCAGTGGGGCTGATGACCTGTACGGCACGCATGACCGCGACGTTAGCCGAAGCTCAGCGCGGCTGGACGAGTCGGTTCATCTCGAAGTGCATCGGGTCGGTGTAGCCCCAGTCGCCACCCCAGGTGAAGCCCCACGACTTGAAGATCGCGACCACGGAGCGGTCCATCTCGCCGACGGTGCCGCGCTGGTTGCCGGGCACGTTGAGGTCGAGAGCGAGGCCGAACGAGTGGTTGGACAGCGTGGTCGTCCCGGCGATGAAGCGCGGGTAGTAGCAGCCGGCGTACTCACCCGGATGGATCTTGTCGGCCAGACCACGATCGCTGACCTCCTGCAGCGCCGCGCGCAGCTGCGGGAGGACCAGCTTGTTGCAGGTGACGTTGCCGATGATCGGGACCGGCTCGGTGACGATGTGCGACCGGACCCAGGCCGGGTCGGGCGCGATGTGGCCGCCGCCGAGCACGGTGTAGTTGAAGATGCCGACCGCGTCGGCGATGGTGCCGACCACGAAGGCGGTCTGCTTCGCGCCAGGGTCGATGCCGGTGCGGGCCACGACGTCGAGCGCCTGGATGGAGGCCTGGTCGCCGACGATCTTGGCGATGGGCTTGCGCAGCGACTGCGGGGAGGTCTGGCCGGTCGAGATCAGCAGCGCGTTGCCGGGTTGGAAGCCCAGGTCGGAGCCCCACTTCTCGTTGACGACGCCGTCGATCGCCGAGTCGATCTGAGGTGCGTAGGCACCGATGTGCACCTCGGGTGAGCTGTTGGTGCTGCCGAGCTTGAGGTAGCCCTCCTTGTCGACCGGCAGCTGCTTGGCCTCGCCCTGGGGCAGCGCGAGCTCACCGCCGGCGACGCGGTCCCAGACGGCCTGGGTCTCGGCGCTGGCAACGGGAGTGAAGAGGCGGTACGTCGCCGGGTCGACGGCCGCGACGTTGATCGCATGGTTCTCGATCAGCACCTGGCCCATCGACAGCGAGTTGACCTCGTCGACGCCCTTGAGGTGCTGGATCCGATCGACCAGGTCCTTGCTCAGCGGGTGGTTGGGGCTGAAGACGAGCACGTCGGCGGAGACGATCGCGCCCTTGCGGGGGCCTGGCGGGTCGACCGCGTGCTCCGGGTCGGCGACCGGAGCGACCGACTCCGACGGCGAGCTGCTCGCCGCCGCCGCGGACGTCGACGGCGTCGACGGCGTCGTCGGCTCCTCGGCCTGGGAGCTGCCGTTGCAGCCAGCGGTCGCGAGCAGCAGGCACGGCACCATCGCCGCCCCGATCGCATGCCGCAGTCGCATCAGAGTCCCTCCCCGTCCTCCACGGTACGTCCTACCCGGGACGGGGTCCGATCAACCTCGGCGACGCCTGATCTCCTCGTTGATCGCAGGCACGACCTCGTGCAGGTCGCCGATCACGGCGTACGTCGCCTTGGTGACCATCGGCGCGTCGGGGTCGGTGTTGATCGCGAGGATCGTCTTCGCGGTGGAGCACCCGGCCCAGTGCTGGATGGCACCGCTGATGCCGCACGGGATGTAGAGGTCGGGCGAGATCCGCGAGCCGGTCTGGCCGACCTGCTCGTGGTGGGGCCGCCAGCCGAGCGAGGTGACGACCCGGGAGACGCCGAGGGACGCGTCGAGCAAGGACGTCAGCTCCAGCAGGTCGGCGAAGCCGTCGGAGCTGCCCGCGCCGCGACCGGCGCCGACCACAACCCGCGCGGACTTCAGCGACCCGGAGAGATCGGGCTCGGGCTCCTCAGCCGAGACGACGCGAGCGACCAGGTCGGCCGCGGCGATCTCGGGGGTCTGTACGACGACGTTCGCAGCGCCGGGCGTCTCGGCGGGCACCGCCTCGACCGCGTGACCCGCGACGGTGAAGACCGCCGGCCGGTCGGAGAGGCGCATCTCCTCGAGCGCCGATCCGCCGACCACCTGCCGGGTGACGACGAACGGCGAGAGGCCGCTGAAGGACAGGACGTTGGCGGCCATCGCGACGCCGGCGCGCGCGGCGACGTGCGCCATCACCTCGTTGCCCCGCGGGGTCCCGGCGGCCATCACCACGACCGACGGGCCGCGGGCAGCGAGGATGCCGGCGGCCCACGCAGCACCGGAGAAGGAGTCGAACGCGTCCCCGGTCAGGGCGTGCACCTCGCGGACGCCGTACGACGCCAGGGCGGCGACGAGCTCGGGCGACGGTGACCCGACGACGACCGCGTCCACCGGCACGCCACCGCCCTCGGCCGCCAGCGACCGGGCGAACGTCAGCGCCTCGCGGGAGACCTCGATGGCCTCGCCGGCAGGGGTCGTCTCGACCAGGGTGAGGATCATCGGGCGAGCACCCCCAGCTGCTCGAACAGGTCCACCACAGCAGGAGCGGCGTCGGCGCCCTTGCCGAGGATCTGCACGTTGGACGGCGCGGGCGGCGGGAGCAGCAGCCGGACCCGAGCCGGCCCGGCCGGGGCAGCGGACGGCTGGCGTTCCTCGATCGGCACCTTCTTCGCCTTCATCCGGCCGGGCACGGTCGGGTAGCGGGGCTCGACCCCACCCTCGAGCACGGTGACCACGGCGGGCAGCGGCACCCGGTAGGTCTCGTGCCCGTCGGGGCCGGCCCCGCTCGCGGTGACGACGCCATCGGCGACCGACACGTTCGTGACCCCGTTGACCACCGGCCATCCGAGCTCGTAGGCGAGCCGGATGCCGACCTGGAAGTCGCCGCTGTCCGCAGCGTCGTTGCCGAGCAGCACGAGGTCGTGGTCCCGGGCGACGGCGGCGATCTCGCGGGCCACGTCGGCCGGGCCGAAGGTCTGCGCGTCGGCGACCACGTGCACCGCCGCGGTGCAGCCCACCGCCAGCGCCGCCCGCAGCTGCTCGACCGCGTCCGCGTCCCCGAGCGTCATGACAGTCGGTCGGCTCTGCCCGTCAGCACTGGCGATCTGCACGGCCAGCTCGACGGCACACTCCTCGTGAGCGCTCATCGTGAAGCCGGCGTACCGTCCGTCGACGCCCTGACCGTCCTCGGTGAGGACGACCTCGCTCGACGAGTCGACGACCCGCTTGATGCAGACGAGGGTGCTCATCGGATGCGCTCGTTGGTGGGGTCGAGGAGAGCGGTGGCGTCGACCGAGCCGACGGTCACCGGGTAGAGCTCCTCCATGTAGGACACCGTCAGCTGGTTGCCGATCGACGCCTCCGCGGGCGGCAGGTAGGCGAGCAGCAGGTGCTTGCCCAGCGACGGCGCCGAGCCGGCGGTCGTGACGTAGGGGTGATGGCCGTGCCCGTCGGTGAGCGGCTCGCCGGACGCGCTCAGGATCGGCTCGCCGCCGAGCATGTAGCGCTTCACCCCGGACGCCGACGTGTGGTCGTCGACGACCAGCGTGCACAGCACCGACTGCACAGGAGTCTCGCGCTGCGCGACGTACGCCTCGCGGCCCTCGAAGTCGGCGGCCTTCACCTTCGGTCGCTGCATGCCCGCCTCGATGATCGAGCGCTCCGAGTCGAGCTCGTAGCCGAACGCGCGGTAGCCCTTCTCGATCCGACCGGTGGTGCCATAGACGCCGATGCCGACCGGTACGGCGCCGTACGACGAGCCCGCCTCCAGCAGCGACTCCCACAGCTCAGCGGCGTCCTCCATCGCGACGTAGAGCTCCCAGCCGAGCTCGCCGACGTAGGAGATCCGCGAGGCGAGCACGGACGTGCCACCCACGGTGATCTCGCGGCAGGTGAGGAAGCCGAAGCCCTCGTCCGACACGTCGTCGGAGGTCAGCGAGGCCAGGATGTCGCGCGCCTTCGGGCCCCACAGGCCGATCGTGGAGACGGCGTCGGTGTGGTCGCTGATGGTGGTCGCGCCGTCGTCGGGCAGCCGGTCGCCGAACCACTTCAGGTCGGCCCGGCCGTGTGCGCCGCCGGTCACGACGCGGAAGACGTCGTCGGCCAGGCGCATCACGGTCAGGTCGGAGACGAAGCCGCCCTTGGCGTCGAGCACCGGCGTGTAGATCACCTTGCCGACCGCGACGTCGCACTGCGCGACGCAGGTGCGCTGCACGGTGGCGAGCGCTCCCGGCCCGGTGATGTCGAAGATCTGGAACGCCGACAGGTCGATGACGCCGGCGGCCTCACGCATCCGCAGGTGCTCGGCGTTGATGATCGGGCTCCACCAGCGGGCGTCCCACTCGTGCTCGCGCGGCATCACGGCATCGCCGTACTCCTCGACGAGGTCGGCGTTGGACTCGTACCAGTGCGGCCGCTCCCAGCCCGCGGTCTCGAAGAACATCGCGCCGAGCTTCTGCTGCGACGCGTGCATCGGCGAGAGCCGCTGGTCGCGGTCGGACTCGTACTGCTCGGCCGGGTGGATGATCCCGTAGGTCTTGATGAAGGACTCGGTGGTGCGCAGCTTGGTGTGCTCGCGTCGCATCTGGTGGGGGTGGAAGCGCGCGATGTCGCTGTGGTGGATGTCGATCTCGCTGTGCCCGTTGACCATCCACTCGGCGACCGCGCGACCGACGCCGGGTCCCTCCTTGATCCAGACGGCTGACGCCGTCCAGAGGCCCTTGACCAGGCTCTCGCCGAGGATCGGGTTGCCGTCGCACGTCAGCGACAGCAGGCCGTTGATGGCGTAGCGCATCTCCGCGCCCTCTGCGCCGAGCAGCTCCGGCATCAGCTCGTAGGCCTGCTCGAGCTGGGGGTCGAAGTCGTCGGAGGTGAAGGGCATCTCGGTCGGCGACAGCTTGGCCTGCTCGATCGAGGGGATGTCCTCCGGCTCGTGCAGGATCGCGCGGTGCGCGTAGGAGCCGACCTCCATGTCGGCACCGTGCTGGCGCTCGTAGCAGAACGTGTCCATGTCGCGGACGATCGGGAAGGAGATCTCACCCTCGCGCTCGGCCAGCTGCGGGCACGGCCCGACGCTGATCATCTGGTGCACCGCCGGTGTCAGCGGGATCGAGATCCCGGCCATGTCGCCGATCTTGGGGCTCCACACGCCGCACGCGATCACGACGTACTCCGCCTCGATGTCGCCGCCGTCCGTGCGCACCCGCTTGATCCGACCGTCCTCGACATCGAGGCCGACGACCTCGACGGTGGGTACGACGGTGAGCGCCCCTGAGGCGAGCGCCTTCTCGCGCATGATCGTGCCGGCGCGCAGCGAGTCGACCACGCCCACGCTCGGCGTCCAGAAGGCACCGATGAACTGGTCGGTCTCGATGAAGGGCACCTTCTCCTTCACGAACTCAGGGCTCACCAGCTCGGCCTCGATGCCCCAGGCCTTCGCGCTCGACATGCGCCGGCGGAGCTCCTCCATCCGCGCTGGCGTCCGAGCCAGCTCGAAGCCGCCGGACTCGGTGAAGACGCCCATCTCCTTGTACTGCCGCACCGAGTCGAGCGTCAGATCGGTGATCTCGCGGGAGTGGTCCACCGGGAAGATGAAGTTGGAGGCGTGGCCGGTCGAGCCGCCCGGGTTGGGCAGCGCGCCCTTGTCGAGCTGCACGATGTCGCGCCAGCCCAGCTCGGCCAGGTGGTGGACGAGGCTGTTGCCGACGATGCCGGCGCCGATGACGACGACCTTCGCGGAGGCGGGGACGTTGGCCATGAGGCCCTCCGAACTGCAGTGCCCAATAGGTGAACGAATGTTGCGTAATATGCAACAGGATTCGTAATACGAAACTACCTCAAGGATCACCCGTCCCCGGCCGGGGGGTCAACCCCGGCCGGGTCCGGCCGATGTCACTTGAGCCAGGCGTCGACCTTGTCCTGGTTGGCGTCGACCCACTTCTTCGCGGCGGCGTCCGGGTCCATCTGGTCCTGGGCGATGTACTTGGCCACGAGGTTCTGGTCGTCGTTGGTCCAGGTGAAGTTCTTGACCAGGTTGACTGCCGGGCTGCCGGAGTCCATCCACTTCGTCGAGACGATCTTGTTGAGCGGGTACGGCGGGTAGTCGCAGGCGACCTTCGCCGGGTCGGCGTCGCATCCGTCGGTGTACTTCGGCAGGTCGACCTTGACCAGCGGCACTTCGGCGAGGAACCACTGCGGCTCGTAGAAGTAGCCGATCATCGGGGTCTTGTTCTCCTCCGCGGTGCGGAAGGCCTCGATCAGTGCGTCCTCGCTGCCGGCGTAGACGACCTTGTAGTTGAGGTCGAGGTTCTTCACCAGCGCCTCGTCGTTGGTCACGAAGCCCGGGTCGCCGTCGTAGAGCGTCCCGAGGTCGCCGGACTCGCTGGTCTTGAAGAGGTCGGCGTACTTGTTCAGGTTGTTCCAGTCGGTGATGTCCGGGTACTTCTCCGCCATCCACGGCGGGACGTACCAGCCGATCACACCGTCGTTGCCGGTGAGGCCGGCGTCCTCGGCGCTTCCGTCACCGCCCGCGTCGGAGAAGTACTTCTTCTCCAGTTCCGGGTGGCCCCAGTTCTCGATGACGACGTCGACGCTCCCGTTGCCGAAGCCCTTCCACGAGACCTGCTCGTCGAGGTCCTTGTAGCTCACCGTGCAACCGAGCTGCGTCTGGGCGACGTAGCCCACGACGTGGGCGTCCGCCTCGAAGCCGACCCACGGGTTGACCGCCATGTTGAGGTCCCCGCAGTCCTTGGTGGCTCCCGCTGGGGTGTCGGCGTCCTTGATGGAGTCGCCACCACACGCACCGAGCGCGAGTGCCGACGTCGTAGCCAGTGCCGCGAGCACCGCTTGTGTGCGCTTGACTCTCATCTTCGACCTTTCTGATTTCTTGGTGAGGTTCATCCGAGAAGCGTTGACGGCGCACGTTGCGGGCGCCGTTTGGCCTTGAAGGTTGCGCCCGCGCCCGCTCGTCGGGCTCCGTACGTCGTGATCCGGTCGAGCATGATCCCGAGCAGCACGATCGTGACGCCGGCCGCGAGGCCCTTGCCGATGTACTCGGACTGCCGGAATCCGAAGACGATGTCGAAGCCGAGACCGCCGCCTCCGACCATGGCGCCGATGACGACCATCGACAGCACGTAGAGGAGGCCCTGGTTGGTCGCGAGCAGCAGCGAGCCCCGGGCCATCGGCAGCTGCACCTTGGTGATCTCCTGCCAGCGGCTGGCGCCGGTCGAGCGTGATGCCTCGATGGTCTCCGACGAGACGCCCCGGATTCCGTCGGCGATGAGCTTGGTCGCGATCGGTACGGCGTAGATCACGGCAGCCACGATCGCGGTGAAGCGGTTAGGACCGAAGAGGATCAGCACCGGGATCAGCGGCACGAACGGCGGGATCGTCTGACCGGCGTCGAGGAACGGCCGCAGTGCGCGGTCCACACCGATGTTGCGTCCCATCGCCACCCCCAGCACCACGGCGATCGCGACCACGATCACGGTCGCGACGATGCAGGACGTCAAGGTGACCATCGCGTTGTACCAGAGGTCGAGCAAGTAGATCCCGGCCAGGCAGAGGAACGTCGCGACGAACGCACGCAGGCCGCCGACGATCGCCGCGATCAGCAGGATCGCCGTGCCGGTGACGAACCACGGGGACTCGGCGATCAGGCTCTGCACCGGGTTGAGGAACCATTCCGTGAAGTCGTTCTGGATCGTGGAGGTGAAGCTCGAGAGGTTGGTGCGCAGCCAGTCGCCGAAGTCGTCGACCGCGTTGCGCAGCGGGGTGCCGAGGTCCGGCCTCGACGGGAACTCGTTGGCCCAGACCTGGACGTGCGAGAGGTAGAGCGCGATCACGGTGCCGACCGTGCCGACCGCGAGCACGATCCGCCGCAGGCGGCGCCCGTGGTCACCGGCCCGTCGTGCCTGCTCCGACCGGACGCTCGCCGCCGTGGTGGTCCGGTCGAGCATCACGGCGGCGATCACGATGCAGGTGCCGGCGACGAACGACGTACCGAACTGACCGCGCTTGAGGCCGTCGAGCACCGACTGGCCGAGGCCGGGTCCGTCGATGTACGCCGCGATGGTCGCCATCGCCAGCGCGGCCATCATCGTCTGGTTGACGCCGACGATGATGGTCCGCTTCGCCAGCGGCAGCTCGACCTTGCTGAGCCGCTGGAGCCGGCCCTGACCGAGCGAGTCGGTCGCCTCGAGGACGCCGGCGTTGACGGTGCGGATGCCGTGGGCGGAGATCCGGATCACCGGCGGCACGGCGTAGACGAGGGTGACCATGATCGCGGCCGCCGGGCCGATGCCGAAGAGGATCGCGAACGGCAGCAGGTAGACGAAGGACGGCATCGTCTGCATCACGTCGAGGATCGGCGTGACGATCGCGGCGACCACCTTGCTGTGCGCCATCCAGACGCCGAGCGGGATACCGACCACGCAGGCGATGGCGACGCAGAAGAGCGTGATCAGCAGGGTGTCGATGGACTCGGTCCAGTAGCCGAGGAAGCCGAAGAGCAGGAACGCCGGGACCACCAGCAGCACCAGCCGCCAGCCCGCAACAGCGAAGGTGACCAGCGCGGCGAGCGCGACGGTGCCGAGCCAGCCGAACTGCGGCAGCGGACGCGGGAACGGCGCCACCGTGAAGAGGTGCTGGAGCCACGTGAACGCCGAGTTGAGCGCGTCCGCGAAGGACCGGATCGCGTTGATGATCCAGCTCGACTGTGAGGAGACGGCGGTCTCGATCGAGTCGCTGAGGTCCTGGAACCACTGGTGCACGTCGGTCTGGGTGGAGACGCTGATCTGGAGCGTGTGCATGCCCTCGGTGAAGGACCAGATCACGATCCAGCCGACGACGACCGCGAGCAGCGACCACAGCCGCGGGTGCGCACGCAACGCTCCGACGACCACGCCCTCGTCGCGGACCGCCTTCCTGCTCGTCGTCGCCACAGAAGTCATGCCGGCTGCTCCTCGGCCACGACGACCCGCAGGATCGCGTCGTCGTCGACGATGCCGACCAGCTGCCCGTTGTCGACCACCCGCAGCGGGTGCGCCGAGTTGAGCGCGGCGTGCGCGGCCTTGCGCACGATCGTGTCGGAGGCTCATCACCGGGCCCTCGGACGAGTCGTCGGGCCGCGGGTCGCGCATCACCCACTTCAGGGTGAGCACGTGCGACTTCGGCACCTCGGAGGTGAAGTCCTTGACGTAGTCGTCGGCCGGGCGCGCCGACCACCTCGTCCGGCGTACCGATCTGCACCATCGCGCCGTCGCGCATGATCAGGATCCGGTCGCCGAGCTTGAGCGCCTCCTGCAGGTCGTGGGTGATGAAGACCATCGTCTTGCCGAGCTCGTGGTGGAGCCGGATCACCTCGCTCTGCATGTCGCGGCGGATCAGCGGGTCCAGCGCGGAGAAGGGCTCGTCGAAGAGCAGCAGCGACGGGTCGTTGGCCAGCGCCCGGGCCAGGCCGACGCGCTGCTGCATGCCGCCGGAGAGCTGGTCGGGGTAGGACAGCTCGTAGCCGGTGAGACCGACCAGCTCGATGATCTGCTCGGCCTTGGCCCGGCGCTCCTTGCGGCCGACTCCGCGGACCTCGAGGCCGTAGGCGACGTTGTCGATCACCTGGCGGTGCGGCAGCAGGCCGAAGTGCTGGAAGACCATCGAGGCGTGCGTACGGCGCAGCTCGCGCAGCTCGCTCTCGCCCGCCTTGGTGATGTCGTGGCCGTCGATCACGACCTCTCCCGAGGTCGGCTCGATCAGCCGGGTCAGGCAGCGCACCAGTGTCGACTTGCCGGAGCCCGACAGACCCATCACCACGAACACCTCGCCGGGCGCGACGTCGAACGACACGTCGCTGCACGCCGACGACGCAGCCGGTCTTCTCCTTGAGCTCGGCACGCGAGAGGTCGGCGTCCGGCGTACCGATGACCTTGTCGGCACCGCGGCCGAAGATCTTCCAGAGGTTCTTCACGGAGAGTGCGACGTCAGTGGGGTCGCTCATGAGAGCTCCTCGGGATAGAGAGGCATGCCGTCGCGGTAGCGGTAGTACGGCACGTCGGCGGGCGGGAGCGGGGTGTTGCCGGCGATCAGGTCGGCGGCCTTCTCGGCGACCATCATCACGGGGGCGTAGATGTTGCCGTTGGTGACGAACGGGAAGACCGACGCGTCGACGACGCGCAGCCCTTCGACGCCGTGGACCCGCATCGTGGTCGGGTCGACGACGGCCATCTCGTCGATGCCCATCTTGGCCGTGCACGACGGGTGCAGCGCGGTCTCGGCGTCGGCGCGCACCCAGTCGAGGATCTGCTCGTCGGTCTCGACGTCCTTGCCGGGCGAGAGCTCGCCGTCGTTGTACGGCGCGAACGCCGGCTGGTTGAGGATGTCGCGCGCGACCCGGATCGCCTCGACCCACTCCTTCTTGTCGTTCTCGGTCGAGAGGTAGTTGAAGAGCAGCGAGGGGTGCTGCTTCGGGTCGCGGCTCTTGATCCGCACGTGGCCGCGGGTGTCGGCGTACATCGGGCCGATGTGCACCTGGTAGCCGTGCCCCTCGGTCGGTGCCGAGCCGTCGTAGCGGATCGCGACCGGCAGGAAGTGGAACATCAGGTTCGGGTAGTCGACGTCCTCGTTGCTGCGCGCGAAGCCGCCGCCCTCGAAGTGGTTGGTGGCGCCGAGCCCGCGGCGGTGGACCAGCCACTGGTAGGCGATGCCGGGCCGCTTGCGCAGCTTCAGGCCGGGCGCGATCGAGACCGGCTGCTTGGAGGCGTACTGGATGTAGACCTCGAGGTGGTCCTGGAGGTTCTCGCCGACGCCGGGCAGGTGGTGGACGACGGGCACGCCGTGCTGCTTCAGGAGCGCCTCGTCCCCGATCGCCGGAGAGCTGGAGCAGCTGGGGCGTGTTGATCGCGCCACCGCAGAGGATGACCTCGCCGGCGTACGCCGTGCGGTGCAGCCGGCCGCCGCGCAGGTAGTCGACGCCGACCGCACGCTTGCCCTCGAACCGCACCTGCGTGGCCATCGCGAGTGTCTCGACCGTGAGGTTCTTCCGGCGCCGGACCGGGTGCAGGTAGGCGCGGGCCGCGGACAGCCGACGACCGCGGTGGAGGTTGCGGTCGAACTTCGCGAAGCCCTCCTGGCGGTAGCCGTTGACGTCGTCGGTGCGCGGGTAGCCGGCCTCGACGGTCGCGTCGAAGAACGCCGAGAAGAGCGGGTTGTCGGCCGGCCCGCGCTCCAGCACGAGCGGTCCGTGCCCGCCTCGCCAGGCGTCCTCGCCGGCGAGGCAGTTCTCCATCTTCTTGAAGTAGGGCAGGCAGTGGAGGTAGTCCCACTCCTTCATCCCGGGCTCCGCGGCCCAGCGCTCGTAGTCGAGCGGGTTGCCGCGCTGGAAGATCATCCCGTTGATCGAGGACGAGCCGCCGAGCACCTTGCCGCGGGCGTGGAAGACCTTGCGGTCGTTGAGGTTCGGCTCCGGGTCGGTCTCGTACTTCCAGTCGTAGAAGCGGTTGCCGATCGGGAAGGGCAGCGCCGCCGGCATGTGGATGAACGGGTCGATCCTGAAGTCGGATCGACCGGCCTCCAGGACGAGCACCGACGTACCGGGGTCGGCGGACAGCCGGTTGGCGAGCGCGCAGCCTGCCGAGCCGCCACCGACGATGACGTAGTCGTACCGGTCCTGCGCACCCATGCCCGGCCCCTATCCCGCGAACCAGCGTTGCTCTGCCGGGCGGATGTTGTGCCACACGTGCTTGGTCTCGCGGTACTCCGCCAGCCCGGCCTCGCCGAGCTCGCGGCCGAAGCCGGACTGCTTGTAGCCGCCCCACTCGGCCTGCGGCACGTAGGGGTGGTAGTCGTTGATCCAGACCGTGCCCATCCGCAGCCGGCCCGCGACCCGCTGGCCCTTGCCGGCGTCCTGGGTCCAGACCGCACCGGCCAGGCCGTAGATGCTGTCGTTGGCGATCCGGACCGCGTCGTCCTCGTCGGTGAAGGTCTCGACGGTGAGCACCGGTCCGAAGGACTCGTCCTGGGTCACCGACATCGTGCTCGTGCAGCCGTCGAGGATCGTGGGCAGGTAGTAGAAGCCGTCGGCGAGGGCCGGGTCGTCGGGACGCTTGCCGCCCGTGCGGAGCACGGCGCCCTCGGCGATGCCCGCGCGCGACGTACGCCTCGACCTTGTCGCGGTGGGCGGCGCTCGTGAGCGGGCCGGTCTCGGCCTTGTCGTCGAACGGCCCGCCGAGCCGGATCAGCTCGGCACGCGCGACCAGCCGGTCGACGAACTCGTCGTGGATCTCGTCCGCGACCACCAGCCGGGCGCCGGCCGAGCAGACCTGGCCGGAGTGGAGGAAGACGGCGGTCAGCGCGAAGTCGAGGGCCACGTCGAGGTCGGCGTCGGCGAAGACGATGTTGGGGTTCTTGCCACCGAGCTCCAGGGCCACCTTCTTGACGGTCCCGGCCGCCGCGGCCATCAGCCGGCGTCCGGTCTCGAGGCCGCCGGTGAAGGAGACCAGGTCGACCCGCGGGTCGGTCGGAGAGCGGGGCACCCGCGGTCGCGCCGGCGCCGAGCACGAGGTTGCCGACGCCGGCCGGCAGCCCGGCCTCCTCGAACAGACGCATCAGGTGGATCGCGGTCTGCGGCGTGAGCTCGCTGGGCTTGAGGACGAAGGTGTTGCCGGCGGCCAGGCAGGGCGCGACCTTCCAGGAGACCTGGAGCAGCGGGTAGTTCCACGGGGTGATCAGCGCACAGACGCCGACCGGCTCGTGCACGATCCGGCTGACCACGTCCGGGTTGCCGGTGTCGACCATCCGGCCGGCGTCCTCGGCGGCGATCCGGCCGTAGTGGCGGAAGACGGAGACCACGTCGGCCACGTCGTACTGGCTCTCGACCAGGCGCTTGCCGGTGTCGAGCGACTCCATCCGGGCGACCGCGTCGGCGTCGCGCTCCAGCAGGTCGGCGACGGCGAGCAGCAGGTCACCCCGCTCCCGGCTGGAGGTCTCCGGCCACGGCCCGGTCGTGGAAGGCGCGGTGGGCGGCCTCGATGGCGAGCTCGGTGTCCTCGGCGCCGGCCTCGTCGACCTCGACGACCACGGTGCCGTCGGCCGGGCAACGGATCTCGCGGCGCGCGCCACCCCGAGCGCTCACCCACGCGCCGTCGAGGTAGAGCTCGGCCACCTGTCGACCCCATCCTGCGCGGACACTCAGTTGCGTATGGCGCAACCCAGTGCTCTCCGCGCAACTTGGTTGTTGTCCTGAGGATGGAGTCAGGTCACCGGGTCGTCAAGCACATGAGCCGAGATGTAACTCAGCGGTGACCCCAGCCGAGCCGGTGCGAGACCTCGGCGGCGGCCTCGACGAGCTGCGGTACGACGTCCTCGACCCGCTTCTCGGAGAGCCGGAAGGTCGGTCCGGAGACGCTCATCGAGGCGACCACGTCGCCGTGCGCGTTGCGGATCGGGGCCGCGATCGCGGTCAGCCCCTCCTCGAGCTCGTCGACCGCCACGGCGTACCCCCGCTCACGCACGGCGGCGAGCTCCTCGCGGAGCTTGCCCTTCTTCGTGATCGTCGTGTCGGTGTAGCGCGACAGGCTGCCGAGCAGGTCCGTCGCGGCCTGGTCGTCGAGGCCGCTCAGCAGCACCTTGCCGTTGCTGGTCGCGTGCAGCGGGATGTGCTGGCCGACCCAGTTGTGCGGCTGGAGCGCGGACGAGCCGGCGATCTGGTCGAGGTAGAGCGCCGAGCTCTCGGAGAGGACCGCGATGTTGACGGTCTCGCCGGTGTCGGCGGCCAGCTGGCGGCAGACCGGCCGCGCCTCCTGGACCAGGTCGAGCCGCGCGGTCGTCGCGCCGGCCAGCCGCAGGACGCCGACGCCGAGCCGGTAGCGGCCACGCTCGGACGTCTGCTCGACGAGGCGGTGCGCCTCGAGCGTGCTGACCAACCGGAACGCCGTGCTCTTGTGCACGTCGAGCTCGCCGGCGATCTCGGTGACCCCGGCCTCGCCGACGCGGGCGAGCACCTCGAGGATGGTGAGCGCCCGGTCGACCGACTGGACGCCCGCGCTGCCCTCGCTCATGAGCGGAGACTAGCGCAGCCACTGTTGCGTATCGCAGACTTCGTTTCGGCCAGCGCAACACCTGACGTCCCGGATCGAAAGGCAGCTCCGTGCCCTCCCTCGCCACCCCGACCATCGCCGCAGGGGACTACGTCCTCATTCTCTCCTGCCCGGACCGACCCGGCATCGTGCACGCCGTGTCCGGGTTCCTGGTCGCGCACGGCGGCAACATCTTGGAGAGCCAGCAGTTCGGCGACCCGCTGACCAAGCGCTTCTTCATGCGCATCGACTTCGAGGTGCCCGGGAGCGACCGAGGCGACCGCGCTGCGCGAGGAGTTCGCCCCGGTGGCCGAGGAGTTCGAGATGCGCTTCGAGCTCTGGGACGCGACGGCGCCGTACCGCACGCTGATCATGGTCTCCAAGCACCTGCACTGCCTCAACGACCTGCTCTTCCGCGCCAGCACCGGCTCGCTGCAGATCGAGGTCCCGGCGGTCGTCTCCAACCACCCCGACGCGGGCGCCCTCGCCGCGTCGTACGGCATCCCCTTCCACCACGTGCCGGTCACGCCGGACACGAAGCCCGAGGCCGAGGCCGAGCTGATGCGGCTCGTCGGGGAGTACGACGTCCACCTGGTCGTGCTCGCGCGCTACATGCAGGTGCTGTCCGACGACCTGTGCCGGCAGCTGTCGGGGCGCGCGATCAACATCCACCACTCGTTCCTGCCGAGCTTCAAGGGCGCCAAGCCCTACCACCAGGCCTTCGACCGGGGCGTGAAGCTGGTCGGTGCAACTGCCCACTACGTGACCGGCGACCTCGACGAGGGGCCGATCATCGAGCAGGACGTGATGCGCGTCGACCACGGCTACGACCAGGACCAGCTCGTCTCCGCCGGTCGCGACGTCGAGGCGCAGGTGCTCTCCCGCGCCGTCCGCTGGCACTCCCAGTCACGGGTCCTGCTCAACGGCTCCCGGACGGTGGTGTTCCGGTAGGTCCCGGACTAGGCGCACCAGCGGACGCTCTCGGCGGTGAGGTCCGCCGGGCCGTAGACGCCGGCCAGCTCGGGCCGGCGCTGCAGCAGGTCGGCGAGCTCGCGCGCCCAGGTGGCCGCTCGCTGCTCGTGTCGGGTCCGGTCTTCATGACGGTGTCATCACTCTCGCGGTGCGCCGATCCAGCCCCCACTCCGGCCGGGGTGTCCCGGCCGATTCCCAGCACCCACCAGGCGGAGGCGTACGCCGCGAACGCGGCCGGCAGCAGAGCGAAGCTCTCCGTCAGGGCGAGACCGCCGATGACGAGTGATCCCGTCATCGGCAGCACGATCCGTGACGGCTCCATGAAGAAAGTCTAGTGACTAACTCCAGTTAAGTTCAAGCGCGTTCACGGGGTGGTCTGGAGGTCAGGCGGACCAGCGCACCGCTTCGGTCGCGACGTCGGCCGGGTCGTAGACGCCGGACAGCTCAGGCCGACGGCTCATCAGGTCGCCGAGGCTACGCACGCGCGTGACGGCCTTGCTCTCACAGGCAGGGCTCTCGAACGCCGGCACCGGAGCCACGTCGCGCGTGTGATCCACCGACAGTGGTCGTGTGGTCATGTCTCCCCCGATCGGCGCTGTGGGACAGCTCTGAGGAGACGGTTCCCGTGCGTCCGATCTCGACACGTTTCCGGGGAAATGGTCCAGACAGCTCAGTCGCCCAGCTCCGCCCGGCGTCGTACGACGAAGGCCTCGAGCTCCTCGCGGATCGCCTCGTCGAGGGGCGGCTGCTCGTACTCGTCGAGCCGCTTCTTGTAGATGTCCGTGGCGCGGGCCGCGGTGTCCTTGGCGCCGTTGCGCATCCACCGCTCGTAGTTGTCCGACGAGTTGAGGAAGGGTCGGTAGAAGCAGGTCCGGAACCGCTCCATCGTGTGCATCGCCCCGAGGAAGTGGCCGCCGTGGCCGACCTCCTCGTGCGCGCCGAAGGCCATCGAGTCCTCGTCGATCTCCAGCGGGGTGAACTCGTGCTGGAGCATCTCGACCAGCTGGGCGTCGATGACGAACTTCTCGAAGCCGGCGACCAGGCCGCCCTCGAGCCAGCCGGCGGAGTGCATGACGAAGTTCGCACCGGCGAGGAAGGTCGGCATCATCGTCATCAGCGCCTCGTAGCCGGCCTGGGCGTCGGGCACCTGCGAGGACGTGAGCCCGCCGCCGGTGCGGAACGGCAGCCCGAAGTGCCGCGCGATCTGACCCGTGCACAGCAGCCCGATCCCCGACTCCGGGGTGCCGAACGTCGGCGAGCCGGACTGCATGTCGATGTTGGAGAGGAACGAACCGAAGACCACCGGGGCAGCCGGGTCGGATCAGCTGGGACAGCGCGATCCCCGAGAGCGCCTCCACGATCTGCTGCACCAGGGCGGCCGGGATGGTGACCGGCGACATCGCCCCCATCAGGATGAACGGCGTGAGGATGACGGGCTGGTTGGCCGAGGAGTACTCGAACTGCGCCTCGAGCATCCGGTCGTCCCAGCGCAGCGGGGAGTTGCAGTTGATCAGCGAGATCAGCGCGGGCGTCTCCTCGATCGACTCCCGGGAGCCGAAGAGGATCTCGGTCATCGCGATCGTGTCCGCGGCGTTGACCCCGGAGACCACGTTGCCCATGTAGATCTTGTCGGTCAGCGTCTGCAGCGCGTAGGTCATGTCGAGGTGCCGGCTGTCGAGCGGGGTGTCGTTGGGCTCGGTGATCACGCCGCCGGCGGAGTCGAGCACCGAGAAGCTCTGGGCCAGGCGGGTGAAGTTCTTGAAGTCGTCCATCGTCCCGTCGCGGCGGACCTCGCCGTCGCGGACGAACGGCGGTCCGTAGACGCCGCTGAACACCATCGAGTCGCCGCCGACGTGGACCGAGTTCGCGGGGTTGCGGGCCTGGAGGTCGAACTCACGGGGCGCCTTGGCCACCTGCTCGAGCACCCAGTCGGGGTCGAGGAACGCCGTCTTGTCCTCCACGCGCTGCCCGGCCTGGCGGAACAGATCGAGCGCCCGGTCGTCCATGAACTCGACGCCGATCTCGGTCATCAGCCGGCGCCAACCCCGTCGAGCGTGGCCATCGCCTCCTCGGACAGGATCTCGTAGCGCGGCATCTTGTTGCGGAACATCGGTCCTCCAACCTAACCTCATGATGTGGGACCACAGTTCCACATCATGGAACCCGACGGAAGCGCAGGAGCGGAAGCATGGCCGAGACGAGCACCGGGACGCAGGCGGTCGACCGCGCTGCGCAGCTGGTCTCGACGGTCGTGCACGCCGACCAGCCGCTGAGCTTCGCCGACCTCCAGGAGTCGAGCGGGCTCGCGAAGTCGACGACCTCGCGGATGCTCGCCGCGCTCGAGCGCACCGGCCTGGTCGAGCGCGACGCCGCCGGGTCGTACGTCGCGGGCAGCCTCTTCTGGCTGTACGCCGCGCGCCACGACCCGTGGGAGGAGCTGGTCCGCCTGGCCCGGCCGGCCATGGAGCGGATCGGCGAGCGACACCCACGAGACCGTGCACCTCTCGGTGACCCGCGGCGAGAAGGTCGTCCAGGTCGCGCAGGTCGACTCGCGCTTCCTGCTCGGCACCCGCGACTGGACCGAGATCGAGGTGCCGGCCCACACGTCCGCGCTCGGCAAGGTGTTCTACGCCTGGGGCGTGCTGCCGGTGCCGCAGACGCCGCTCGAGCAGCTCACCGAGACGACGATCGGCGAGCCGGAGGCAGCTGCGTCGCGACGGCATGCGCACCCGCAAGCGCGGCTGGGCGATCACCCGCGACGAGCTCGAGGTCGGGCTGACCGGCATCGCCGTACCCGTCCAAGGACCCCGCGGCGACGTCGTCGCGGCGCTCGGCATCTCGGGACCCACCGCTCGGCTGGAGGACCGGCTCGACGAGCTCGGCCAGAACCTCTCGTCCCACGCCACGCAGCTCTCCGCCTGCTGCGCGGCCGCACCCCGAACACCACCACCAAGGAGGGCGTTGCATGAGTACTCCCGAGGAGATCCTCCAGGGCCTCTACGACGAGACGCTGGTCGGCAATGCGCCGCGCGTCCTCGAGCTGACCGAGGAGGGACTGACGCTCGAGATGGAGCCGCAGACGCTGCTCTTCGACGCGCTCATCCCGTCGCTCGAGGAGGTCGGCGCCCGCTTCGAGCGCGGCGACTTCTTCGTGCCGGAGATGCTCATCGCCGGCCGCGCGATGGCCGGCGCGATGGAGCGGCTCCGCCCGCTGCTGATCGAGGGCGGGATCGAGACGATCGGCAAGTTCCTGATGGGCACGGTCAAGGGCGACGTCCACGACATCGGCAAGAACCTCGTCAACATCATGCTCGAGGGTGCCGGCTTCGAGGTGATCGACCTCGGGGTCCAGGTCGCGCCGGAGAAGTTCGTGGCCGCGATCGAGGAGCACCAGCCCGACATCGTCGGCTTCTCGGCGTTCCTCACCACCACGATGCCGATGTTCAAGGCCAACATGAACGCCCTCGAGAAGGCCGGCCTCCGCGACCAGGTGATCGTCATGGTCGGCGGTGCCCCGGTCACGCAGGAGTACGCCGACGCGGTCGGCGCCGACGGCTACGCCGCGGACGCGTCGCAGACCGTGAAGCGCGCCAAGGCGTTCATGCACGAGAAGCGCTCGAAGGTGCCTGCATGAGCGCCGAGCCGCTGGAGACCGTCCTCCGCGGCACCGGCGGCGACGTGGTCATCGGCCACGGCCGCCGGTTCTGCCTGATCGGCGAGCGGATCAACCCGACCGGCCGCCGGATCTTCCAGGAGCAGCTGCGCGCCGGCGACCTGTCCGCGATCGAGCGCGACGTCAAGGCGCAGGTCGAGGGCGGCGCCGACGTGCTCGACGTCAACATGGGCGTCCCGCTCACCGACGAGGCCGACCTGCTGGCGCGCGCGATCCAGCTGGTGCAGAGCATCACCGACAAGCCGATCTGCATCGACTCCTCGGTGATCGAGGCGCTCGAGGCGGGGCTGTCGGTCTACCAGGGCCGCGCGCTGGTCAACTCGGTCACCGCCGAGGACGACCGGCTCGCCGCGATCCTCCCGCTGGTCAAGAAGTACGACGCCGCGATCATCGCGCTGCCCAACGACCACGACGAGATCCCGATGGAGGCCGACAAGCGCCTCGACCTGACGGCCAAGATCATCCGGGTCGCCACCGAGGAGTACGGCATCGCTCAGGCCGACATCGTGATCGACCCGCTGGCGATGCCGATCGGTGCCGACACCAGCACCTCGCGGGTCACCTGGGAGACGATGCGTCGGATCCGCGACGAGTTCGGCGTCAACATGACCTGCGGTGCGTCCAACACGTCGTTCGGCATGCCCGACCGGCACACCCTCGGCGCGGCCTGGCTGCCGATGGCGATGACCGCCGGCCTCACCAGCGCGATCATGGACACCCGCACGCCGCAGATCGTCGAGGCGGTCAAGGCCGCCGACGTGTTCATGGACCACGACGAGTGGGGCATGGCCTGGATCGCGGCCCACCGCGCGAAGGCGGCTGCGACGCGCGTGACCGAGCCCGAGGACCGCGCACGACGGCACCGGCCGGGTCGAGCTGTCGTTCACGGTCCAGGACGCCGACCCCGAGCGCACGGCCCAGCGGCAGGTCCGCGTGCCCCCGGGCGTCACCGTCTTCGACTCCGCGTCGTGGAACGGCATCGCCATCGACTCCACCTGCGGCGGTCACGGCACCTGCCACAAGTGCAAGGTCCGCGTCGAGGGCGACCACCCCGATCACGCGCCACGACCTGAAGACCTTCAGCCGCGACCAGCTCGACGAGGGCTGGCGGCTGGCCTGCCTGGTCAACGCGACCCGCGACCTCGTCGTCGACGTACCCCCGCTCACCACCCGTCCCAAGGCCGCCACCGTCGGCGTCGGCCGGCAGGTGATCCTGCGGCCCGCGATCCAGAAGAGGTACGTCGAGCTCGAGGAGGCGACCCTCACCGACCAACGGCCCGACCTCCAGCGGCTGCTCGACGCGATCACCGACCTCGAGCCCGAGCCCGACCTGCACCTGCTCCGCCGGCTGCCGACGGTGCTCCGCGCCGCCGACTTCAAGGTGACCGCGGTCGTCGTCGACGAGGCGCTGATCGACGTCGAGCCGGGCGACACGACCGCCGAGCAGTACGCCATCGCCTTCGACCTCGGCACCACCACCGTGGTCGCGACCCTGCTCGACGTCGCCACCGGCACCCCGGTCGCGGTGGCCTCGATGCTCAACAAGCAGCAGCCCTTCGGCGGCGACGTGATCACCCGGATCAGCGCGGTGATGATGGACCCCGACACGTTGGGCCGGCTGCAGCAGGCCGCCAGCGCGACCCTGGCCGAGCTCGCCGACCAGGTCTGTCGCGAGGGCGGCGTCGACCCCGGTCGGGTCTACGAGGTCGCCATCGCCGGCAACGCCACGATGACCGCGCTGGTCCTCGGCATCGACCCCGAGCCGCTCGGCGTCGCGCCGTTCATCATGTCGGTCGCGCAGCCGCCGACCGTGCTCGCCTCCGAGGTCGGCCTCACCCTCCATCCCGCGCGCCCGCGCCGTCTTCTTCCCCGCCCTCGGTGCCTACGTCGGTGGCGACATCGTCGCCGGCATGCTGGCCAGCGGGATGGACCGCGACAAGCGGACCCGGCTCTTCATCGACGTCGGCACCAACTGCGAGATCGTGCTCAGCGACGGCGACCGGATCCTCTCGACCGCGGCGCCGGCCGGCCCGGCCTTCGAGGGCGGCGCGATCCGCTGCGGCATGCGCGCGGCCGACGGCGCGATCGAGGTGATCAAGATCGGGCGACGAGCGTCGAGCTCGGCGTGATCGGCGACGTCGAGCCGAAGGGGCTGTGCGGCTCCGGGCTGGTCGACGCGGTCGCCGAGCTGGTGAAGGTCGGGCTGCTCGACGCGTCCGGACGCTTCGTGCCCGAGGACGTCGCGAAGGAGATCGCGCCCGCACTCGCCGACCGGCTGACCATGATCGGTCAGGAGCGCGTCTTCGTCCTGCACCGGCCGACGCCCGACGCCGAGCCCGAGGACTGCGTGGTGCTCTCGCAGCGCGACGTCCGCGAGCTGCAGTTCGCCAAGGCCGCGATCTCCACCGGGTGGACGCTGCTGCTCGAGGAGCTCGAGCTCGAGCACCGCGACGTCCAGCAGGTGCTGCTCGCCGGCTCGTTCGGCAGCTATCTCTCGGCCGCCTCCGCCGTACGCATCGGGCTGGTCCCGAAGCTGCCGGTGCTGCGCATCGTCGCGGCCGGCAACGTCGCGGGCGAGGGCGCGAAGATGGCCCTGCTCTCGATCCGGGAGCGCGCCGGTGCCCAGGCACTGCTGGAGGAGGTGGCCTATGTCGAGCTCTCCGACCGCCCCGACTTCAACGACAAGTTCGTCGACCAGCTCGGTTTCTGACCGGGTCGCGCTCGTCGCCTGCGGGGCGATCGCCCAGCCCTGCAAGGAGATCGTGGACCGCCGCGACTGGCCGGTCGACGTCCACCCGCTCCCACCGCTGCTCCACAACCAGCCACAGCTGATCGCCGACGAGGTGCGCCGGCTGGTGGTCGAGCTGCGGCCGTCGTACTCCTCCGTCGTCGTGGGCTACGCCGACTGCGGCACGTACGGCGCCCTCGACTCGCTCTGCACCGAGCTCGGGCTCGAGCGTCTGCCCGGGCTGCACTGCTACGACCTCTACGCCGGCCCGTCGCGGATCGAGACGTTCTTCGCCGAGCAGCCGGGGACCTACCTGCTCACCGACTTCCTGGTCCGCTCGTTCGCGCGGACCGTGCTCCAGGAGCTCGGCCTGGACCGCCATCCCGACCTGCGCGACACCTACTTCGGCAACTACACGCGGGTCGTGTGGCTGGCCCAGCAGCCGGACGACGAGCTGCGCCGACTCGCCACCGACGCCGCCGCCCGGATCGGGCTGCCGCTGACCGTCGTCGAGACCGGCGACGCCCATCTCGAGGCCGCGCTCGCCGGCCTCCTCCACTAGCGTTTCTCTCGTGGAGGGAACGATCGCGGCCGACGACCCGAGCGCGGACGACGTACGCCGCCTGCTCGAGACGCACGTCGCCTTCGGCAATGCGCACAGCCCGCCCGAGGACGTCACGCGCTCGATGTCGATGGGCTGCTCGATCCGGCGATCACCTTCTTCAGCTACCGGCTCGACGGCAGGCTGCTCGGTGTCGGCGCGCTCAAGGACCTCGGCGACAGACTGGCCGAGCTCAAGTCGATGCACACCGCCGAGGCTGCTCGTGGTCACGGCGTCGGGCGCGCGATGGTCGACCACCTGATCGCGGTCGCCCGTCAGCGAGGGATGACCCGGATCAGCCTCGAGACCGGCACGCCGGACGTCTTCGCCCCGGCCCGTGCGTCTCTACGCCAGCGTCGGGTTCGTGCCGTGCGGCCCGTTCGGTGCGTACGCCGAGAGCAGCTACAGCTGCTTCTTCACCCTCGACCTGACGGCGGGCTGACATGGACGAGCTCAACCGGCTGGCGGAGTACGGCGTGACCGATCGCGCCGCCCTCGATGCCGTGCTCGACTCCCAGTGGGCCGGGGTGCTCTCGACGATCGTCGACGGCGAGCCTCTCGCGGTGCCGATGCTCTACGCCCGCGACGGCGACCGGGTGCTCCTGCACGGCTCCACCGGTGCGGGGGCGCTGCGCCAGGTCGCGACCGGAGCGCCGGCGGTGCTGACGGTCTTCGCGATCGACGCGCTCGCGGTCGCGCCGACGACCTTCGAGTCCTCGGTCAACTACCGCTCCGCCACGATCCGCGGCAGCCTCGAGACTCTCGTCACCGACGAGCGCGACGCGGCGCTCGACCTCTTCAGCGAGGTGATCCTGCCGGGTCGTACGGCAGAGGTGCGCGCCTCGACCCGCAAGGAGCTGGCCGCGTCGCTCGCGATGGCCCTGCCGATCCGCGACGACAACTGGCTGCTGAAGGTCAGCGACGGCTGGCCGGCCACGCCCGAGGAGGCTGACGCTGACCCTGGGTGTGGAGCGGGCTGGTCCCGGTGCGGACCGTGCTCGACCCCGCCGTACCCGCGCCGTGGGCTGTCCACCTGCCTGTCCGGACCGTCCCGGCGACTCAGCCACGGAGGCGCGCCAACAGGTCCTGGCGCCAGGCCTCGGTCTCGGCGACCTGGTTGAACGTGAAGACGTGCAGCCCCTCGACCAGCGCGGTCGGCTCGCCGAGCGCGGGCGCGCACTTCTCCAGGAACCGCTCGCCGGTGAAGCCACCCGGCGCGGCCAGACGGGCGAAGGTCCCCTTGTTCTTGGCGAGGAATCGGGTGGACTCGCCGACGCCGATCTTGGTCGCCATCGCGAGCAGCTTGGTCCGGTCGACCGGGCCGGGGATGCCGAGCAGCAGCGGCATCGTGACGCCGCGCCCACGGAGCCGGCCGACCCAGTCACGGATCACCGCGGGGTCGAAGGTCAGGTTGCTCACGATGTGCGTGGCGTAGCGCCGCTTGTCCCACATCGACTGGACGGTCAGGTCGTCGTGGATCGTCGGGTGCGACTCGGGGTAGCCCGTGATGCCGACCTGCTGGAAGGGGTGGCCGAGCTGGACGAGGTCCTCCAGCAGGGACAGGGCATCCGGGTAGTCACCGGCCGGCTCGGCGTCGCCGCCCGGCACGAAGATCCGGGTGATGCCCTTGCCGGTCAGCCGCCCGCAGATCTCCTCGAGCTCGGCGCGTCCGGACACCATCCGCGCAGCGAGGTGGGGTACGGCGGTGTAGCCGTGGCCACCGAGTCGCTCGGCCAGGTCGAGCGTCGCCTCGAGTCCCTTGCCGGGCGAGGCGGTCACCGTGACGGTCACGTCGCGCGGGACGTGCTCGAGCACCTTGTCCTCGGTCGAGGCGGTGGGCAGCACCTCGTACCTGGCCTGCTCCAGGAGCCTGACCATGGTCTGACTTGTCGAGACCTTGTTGCGCATTGTGCAACTCGTTTCGTGATGCGCATCGAGATGCCTCGAGTCTAGACCTCCGGGTTCCGGATCGTCACCCACGAGACGAGCCCGCCGAGAGCCAGCAGGACCGCGCAGATGATGGTGGCCGAGTGGTACGCCGCGTCGAAGGCGACCGGATCGGCGTACTCGTCCCCGCCCAGGCCGACGGCCACCGGCAGCGCAGCCACCGCGAGCAGCGACCCGGCTCGCGCAACGGCGTTGTTGACGCCGCTCGCAATGCCGGCGTGCTCGTCAGGCGCTGCGGCGAGCACCGTGGCCGTCAGCGTCGCGACCATCAGCGCCAGCCCGAGGCCGAAGACGGTCAGGCCAGGCAGCACGTCGGTCCAGTAGTTCAGGTCGTCGCCGACCCGCAGCAGCAGCAGCGCGCCGCCGGCCATCACCAGGGGCCCGACGGTGAGCGGGATGCGCGGTCCGATCCTGGTGCCGAGGGCACCGCCCTTCGAGGCGAGGAAGAGCATGCAGATGGTGAGCGGCAGCGTCGAGATGCCGGCCAGCAGGGCGCCGTACCCACTCACGGTCTGCAGCTGGAGCACGAGGAAGAACAGCACCGCGCCGAGGGCGGCGTAGACGAGGAGCGTCATCACGTTGGCCGCGGTGAACGTGCGGTCGGCGAAGATCCCCAGCGGCAGCATGGGATGGGCGCTGCGCCGCTCGGACACGACGTACGCCGACGGTCGCGACCACGGCGACGCCGACGGCGTACGGCGCGAGCGATCCGCCCCACTCGATCAGTGCATAGGTCAGGGCGCCGAGCGCGATGGCGGCGAGGACGGCGCCGCGGAAGTCGAGGCGCCGGGGCGCGTTCGGGTCGAGCGTCTCGGGCACCGGCCTTCTGCGCGATCATCACCGTGACCACCGCGATCGGCAGGTTGATCAGGAAGATCCAGCGCCAGCTGGCGTACTCCACGAGCGCGCCGCCGACGAACGGCCCGATCGCCGCGGCGATGCCGCCGAGGCCGACCCACGAGCCGATCGCCTTGGCCCGGTCCGTCGGGACGAAGGCGCCCTGGATCATCGCCAGGCTGCCGGGCGTGAGCAGCGCGGCGCCGGCGCCCTGCAGGATGCGGGCGGCGATCAGCACCTCGGGGTTCGGGGCCAGGCCGCAGAGGAGGGAGGCCGCGGCGAACCACATCGTGCCGATCACGAAGATGCGCCGGCGGCCGTAGCGATCGCCGAGCGATCCGCCGAGCAGGATCAGGCTGGCCAGCGACAGCAGGTAGCCGTTCTGCACCCATTGCAGCTGGGACAACGATGCGTCGAGGTCCTCGCCGATCGTGTGCAGCGCGACGTTCACGACGGTGCCGTCGAGCATCGTCATGCCCGAGCCGAGGACGGCGGCGGCCACGACCGCCCGGCCGGTGGCGGTGCCGAGACGTACGCCACCCAATCCGTCGCCGTCCGTCACACGAAGACCCTAGGGGTCCTCCCCGATGCGCAGACCCGCTCAACCGCCTAGGATTTCGCCATGCAGCACGGCCTCCCTCACCGAGGCGAGACTCTCCGACCACGTCGATCGTCTCGGTCTCGAGCACCCGCCGATCGACCTGGCGATCGGTCGACTACAGCGTGCGGCGACCCGCTCGAGTTCAACCAGCGCTACGGCCACGTCCTCGACTACATGGCGCGCGTCGAGCTCGAGGTCGACCGCAACGTCCTCGAGCTGACGACCCTGCTTCCCGACCCGCCCGAGATCGACCGGCGCTTCTATGCCGAGGTCTGGCAGCCGCAGGAGATCCGGCACGGACTGATCCTCGACGAGCTGCAGATCCACCTCGGTCGACCGGGTGCCGAGCCCGACCTGACCTCGATCGGGGTCAAGATGAAGATCCTGGGGGCGCTTGCGCATCTCGACGCCTTCCAGGACGTCTGCCGGATGCTCTACTACCTGACCGGCATGGCCACCGAGCGCTCCGCGGTCCTTGCCTACAACCTGCTCTACGACGGCGTCGTGGACATGGGTGAGGACGCGATCGCCCAGACGGTGATCGCCCCGATCAAGCGCCAGGAACCCGGCCACTACGCCTTCTACCAGATCTCCGCCCGCGGGCTCTGGGCGCAGCTGGCCGGT
This sequence comes from uncultured Actinomycetota bacterium, assembly GCA_963696245.1. Lineage (GTDB taxonomy): Bacteria > Actinomycetota > Actinomycetes > Propionibacteriales > Nocardioidaceae > Nocardioides. Next base: position 326,014 of record CAVOJM010000006.1, on the reverse strand, counting down.
TGGCAGCGCTGGATGGTCCGCCGGATGCGCAGCTTCTCCTTCGCCCCGGTCGGCGCCAACGACGCGACCCAGACCGCCGACTTCGGCGCCATGCTGGGCACGCTCGGCATCGCCCACGATGCCGACGACTTCGCCGGCCAGATCTCGCGCGTCGAGCGCGAGCTGCTCTGGGCGCACAAGCGCGGGCTCACGGTCCCGCCGTACGTCGTGAAGGCGTTCCACGACGCGGTGCGAGCTCGCGGAGAGCCGCGCGCGGCCGAGCTGCCGCAGCACCCGCTCGGCGATCCAGGCGATGTCGTCGGCGGTGTCGGCGGGCGACGCCGACGGCTGCATGACGTGGCTCAGCACCACGCGCACGACCATGTCGATGGCGGCGTCGAGATGGCGGGCGTCCAGCGCGCACGTCGTACGGCGTGAGGCGCTCGGCGACGACGATCTTGGCGGCGGCCAGCAGCGACTCGGCGTGGGTGGTGAGCAGCGGCAGCAGCTCGGTGTCGGCGCCGTGGGTGGCCGAGACGACGGCGTGCAGCAGCATGTTGTCCAGCGCGAGCTCGAGCACCCCGGCCGACGCGGCCCGGATCGATGCGACCAGGTCGGTCGGGTGCTGCGTCGAAGGCGACCGTGACGACGCCGAGGAACCGGTCGAGCTCGTGCAGGATCATCGCCTCGGCGAGCCCCTGCTTGGTGCCGACCTCGTTGTAGACGGTCTGCCGGCTCACACCCACCCGCTCGGCGATCGCGGCCATCGTCACCGCGCGACCAGCCCGACTCGGTGGTCATGGCCACCGCGGCGTCGACGATGCGCGTCGCGGGTGGTCACGCCGTCGTCAGGCTACGGCCTCGGTCAGCGGGACGAAGTCGACCTTCTCGCGCACACCGCAGTCGGGGCAGCACCAGCTGTCGGGTACGTCGGCCCACGCCGTACCGGCCGCGAAGCCCTCGTGCTCGTCGCCGGTCGCGACGTCGTAGGTGTAGCCGCAGCCGGGGCAGCGGGCGGCCAGCACCTCGTCGACTCGGCCGTTGGTTGAGGTGCGAGCGGAGCGCAGCCTCGAAACCACCATCCGTGGCCGCCTGGACCACCGGGCGGCGGGTACTTCGCCAGGATCTTGTCCCGCTTGCGCGGGCTGAGGTTGGCCCGGGACAGGTCACCGTCGAAGTGGCCGAGCACCCGCGGGTCCATCACCCGGCGCCAGACGGCGGGGACGATGGCGAGCACGATCATCCCGGCGTACCCCGTCGGCAGCACCGGCGACTCCTCGAAGTCGCGCAGGGACTGGTAGCGCCGGGTCGGGTTGGCGTGGTGGTCGCTGTGGCGCTGCAGGTGGTAGAGCAGCACGTTGGTGGCGATGTTGTTGGAGTTCCACGAGTGCGAGGGGTCGACCCGCTCGTAGCGCTGCCGGTCGCCGACGCCGACCTTCTGGCGCAGCATGCCGTAGTGCTCCATGTAGTTGACGACCTCGAGCAGCGAGAAGCCGACGACCGCCTGGATCACCAGGTAGGGCAGGATCCCGACGCCCAGCCAGGCGACCAGCGCGCCCCAGAGCACCGCCGACATCAGCCACGCGTTGAGCACGTCGTTGCCGAGCCGGAACGGGTGCTGCTTCTTGCGGGCGTAGCGGCGCTTCTCGATCCGCCAGGCGGACTTCAGCGAGCCGACCGACCGTGCGCGGCCAGAACTCGTAGAAGCTCTCGCCGAACCGGGAGGACGCCGGGTCCTCAGGGGTCGCGACCCGGACGTGGTGACCGCGGTTGTGCTCGATGTAGAAGTGACCGTAGAAGCTCTGCGCGAGCGCGATCTTGGAGAGCCAGCGCTCGTTGGCCTCGCGCTTGTGGCCGAGCTCGTGAGCGGTGTTGATGCCGATCCCGCCGATGCAGCCGATCGAGGTGGCGAGGCCGACCTTCGCGAACGTCGAGAGCGTCGCCGCCGCCGATGAGATACATCGCGCCGACGAAGCCGGCGTACTGGATCGGCAGGAAGAGATAGGTGATCCAGCGGTAGTAGCGGTCCTTCTCCAACGCCTCGATCACGTCGTCGGGCGGGTTGGAGCGGTCGAGCCCGGCGACCAGGTCGATGGCCGGGACCACCACCAGGATCACCACCGGGCCGATCCAGAACCACGCGCTCCAGCCGGTCAGCGACCACATGCCGTAGCCGATGAAGGCGAGCGACGGGACGACGAGCCCGATCAGCCAGAGGTAGCGCTTCTTGTCCCTCCAGGTCGTGGTCGACCCGGTCGGGACGGTGCTGTGTGCGATCTCGGACATTTCCCCATGCCTCCGGTCGGTGGTGGCTTTACAACACCGTACGAAATGTCAAGTCACTTGACAAGAGGGTCATCGAATGTAAAGCCAGCGGTTCGGGCACCCGGACCTAGGGTGGGCGGCGTGACCGACCCCGCCGCTCGACTGGCCGTGCTCATCGACGCCGACAACGTGTCGCCCTCCCATGCCGCCGCGATCCTCGCGGAGCTGGCGCGGTACGGCGTACCGACCGTCAAGCGGGCCTACGGCGACTGGACGACCCAACAGCTGAGTGGCTGGAAGGTCGAGCTCGGGCGGCACGCGATCCAGCCGATCCAGCAGTTCGCCAACACGGTCGGCAAGAACTCCACCGACTCCGCGCTGATCATCGACGCGATGGACCTGCTCTACTCCGGCAACCTCGACGCGTTCGCCATCGTGTCCAGCGACAGCGACTTCACCCGGCTCGCCACCCGGCTGCGCGAGTCGGGCAGGACGGTCTACGGCCTCGGGCGGCGGCGTACGCCGGGCGCGCTGCAGTCGGCGGTCGACAAGTTCATCTTCCTCGAGGTGCTGCAGGAGGACGGCGGGGCGCGCATCGACGAGGCGCCCGACGACGAGCCGGTCGAGTCGCTCCCGGACCTGCGGCCGATCCTGGAAGGCGCGATCCGCAGCACCGCCCAGGACGACGGCTGGTCGCTGCTCGGCATGGTCGGCTCCTACCTCGGCAAGGCGCATGCGTCCTTCGACCCGCGCCACTACGGGTTCTCGCGCCTCGGGCTGCTCGTCGGCGCCCAGGACTACCTCGAGGTCGACCACCCCGAGGGGGGCGATCCGCGGGTCCGGGTCCGGCCGCGGCGGGCGCCGCGCAAGAGGGCGGCAGCCAAGAAGTCATAGGGTCGGGACATGAGCACCGCGCAACCCTTCGGCATCGACTTCGGCGGCACCGGCATCAAGGGCGCCCCGGTCGACCTCGAGACCGGCGAGTTCGCGGCCGAGCGCGAGCGCATCCGGACCCCCGAGAAGTCCACGCCCGACGCGATCGCGGAGATCTTCGTCGACCTGCTCGCGAAGTTCCCCGACTGCACCGGCGCCGTCGGCGTGACCGTGCCCGGCGTCGTACGCCACGGGGTGGTGCACTCCGCCGCCAACATCGACAAGTCCTGGATCGGGACCGACGCCGACAAGGTCTTCACCGACGCGACCGGGCGCGACGTCCACGTCGTCAACGACGCCGATGCCGCCGGTCTCGCCGAGGTCCGGTACGGCGCGGCGAAGGGCCGCTCCGGACTGGTGATCGTCACGACGCTCGGCACCGGCATCGGCTCGGCGCTCGTGCACGACGGCGTGCTCGTACCCAACTCCGAGCTCGGCCACCTCGAGATCGACGGCCACGACGCCGAGTCCCGCGCGGCCAACAGCGCCCGCGAGCGCGAGGAGCTCTCGTGGGAGCACTGGGCGAAGCGGCTGACGAAGTACTACCGGACCCTGGAGATGCTCTTCTCGCCCGACCTGTTCGTCGTCGGCGGCGGGGTCAGCAAGGACTCCGACGAGTTCTTGCCGCTGCTCGACATCAACACCGAGATCATCCCCGCGCAGCTGCGCAACAAGGCCGGCGTCGTGGGTGCCGCGCTCTACGCCTCCGAGGGCGGCGGCTGACGGTGGACCACCGCGTCGAACGCCTCGAGCGTCCGGCGCAGGTAGCGCGCCACGACGGCGCGCTCGTCCGCGGTGAACTCCGCGTCCAGCCGGGCCAGCTCGACGAACATCGGCATCAGCAGGCCGAGGACCTCCTCGCGACCTGACGTCGGTCACGTGGACGTCCGTGCGCCGGCGGTCGTCGCGGGTGCGGCCGGCGCTCGACGTGACCGTGGGCGACCAGCCGGTCGACGATGCCGGTCGACGCGGCGGTGCTGACCTCGAGGAGGCGGGCGACCTCGGCCGGCCCGCGGGAGCCGAGGATCAGGTGCTGGAGCGCGACCAGCTCGGACTCCCCGAGCCCGGCGCGACGCGCCACCACGCGGCGCACCTTCCCACCGGCGTCGATGACCTCACGCAGCGCCTGCAGCGACTCGGTCTGCACGAAGCGCTGCTGAGTAGTCCGTGGCGGAACCGGGACCGGGTGCTGCGTCGTCGGCGGGGGCCATTTGTGTCTCACCTGCTTAGTTGCTAACTTAGTTAAGCATATCCGACGCCACTCCGGGAGCCAGCCACCGTGTCTCGCCACCACGCCCATCCTTCCACCACGACCGGTCTGGTCGGACTGATCACCGGGCGCCGTACGGCGTGGGCCGTGACGCTGCTGTCCTTCGTCCTGGCCGCGCTCGCGCTCGGACTGCTCGGGGAGGCCACCCACGACCAGAGTCCGACGGACGCGCTGCCGCGCGGCGCGGACAGCACGGCCGCCACCGAGCTGCGCGAGGAGCTGCCCCAGGACGACTCCTCGGTCGCGATCGTGCTGTACACCGCGGACGAGGGTGAGCTCTCGGTGCAGCAGCTCGCCGACCTCAAGGACCAGGCCACCGAGCTCGGCCCGACGGCGCCACGTTGGAGCCGTCCAAGGACGGGACCGCCGCCCTGGTCGTGGTCCCGGTCTCGGCGACGAGCAACACCGCCACCAACGACGCCGTCGCCGACCTGCGCGAGCAGGCCTCGGCGGGTGCTCCCGACGGCGTCACCGCCCAGGTCACCGGACCGGCAGCGATCTCGGCCGACCTCTCCGCGGTCTTCGACGGCGCGGACGTGCGGCTGCTGCTGGCCACGGCCGGCGTGGTCGCGCTGCTGCTGCTGCTCACCTACCGCAGCCCGGTGCTGTGGCTGATCCCGCTCACCGTCGTGGCCGTCGCCGACCGGCTCGCCACGGTCTTCGCGACCCAGATCATGGCCGTCCTCGGCGTCGCCTGGGACGCCTCGACCACGGGCATCCTCTCGGTGCTCGTCTTCGGCGCCGGCACCGACTACGCGCTGCTGCTGATCTCGCGCTACCGCGACGAGCTGAAGGTCACGCCGTCGCGCAACCTCGCGATGGCCCGCGCCCTGCGTCGTACGGCGGAGGCGGTGCTGGCGAGCGCCACCACCGTCTTCCTCGGGCTGCTCACGCTGCTGCTGTCGCTGATCCCGACCACCCGCGGCCTGGGGCTGGCGTGCGCGATCGGCATCGTGGTGGCCGCCGGCTTCGTGCTGCTGGTGCTGCCGGCCTTCCTGGTCCTCTTCGGCCGCTGGGTCTTCTGGCCCAAGGTGCCCGCACGTGGGCGACGTCGCCCTGGTCGACGGTCACGGCCTGTGGCGCCGGGTCGGCGACCGGGTCGCCGCTCGGCCGGCGGCGTTCATCACCGGCGCGCTGGTGCTGCTCGCGATCCTGTCGGCCGGAGTCCTCCGCATCGACGTCGGGCTCGACGATGCCGACCAGTTCCTCGACAAGCCGGAGGCGATCGCGGCCGCGGAGCGACTCGGTCGAGTCGTTCCCGGCCGGGCTCACGAGCCCGACCCAGGTGCTCACCCGCGACGACCCGTCCCAGGTGCTGCGCACCGTCCAGGACACCGATGGCGTCGCCGCAGCGAACCCGGGCGCCGAGGGCAACGGCGTCGCCCAGATCGACACCATCCTGTCGGCCGCACCCGGATCCGACGCCGCCCAGCAGACGGTCGACAGGCTGCGCGACACGGTTGGCGTCGTACGACGACACCCACGTCGGCGGCTCGGAGGCCGAAGCGATGGACGAGCGCGCGGCCTCGCAGCGCGACCGGCTGCTGATCTTCCCGCTGGTGCTGCTGCTCGTGCTCGGGGCGCTGCTGGTCCTGCTCCGCTCGGTCGTCGCGCCGCTGCTGCTGGTCGCGACGGTGCTCGCCACCTACGGCGCCGCGATGGGCGCCTCGTGGTGGATCTTCACCGGACTGCTCGGCTTCGACGCGATCGACGTGAACGTGCCGCTGTTCTCGTTCATCTTCCTGGTCGCGCTCGGTGTCGACTACAACATCTTCCTCGTCACCCGCGCCCGCCAGGAGGCCGTCGAGCACGGCAGCCGGGAAGGCATGCTGCGCGCCCTGACCGCCACCGGCGGCGTGATCACCAGCGCCGGCATCCTGCTCGCCGCCGTGTTCGCCGTGCTCGGCGTGCTTCCACTGGTGGTGCTCGCCCAGATCGGCACCGTCATCTGCGTCGGCGTACTGCTCGACACCCTGCTGGTGCGGACCGTCCTGGTGCCCGCTCTCGCGCTGCGCGCTCGGCGACCGGTTCTGGTGGCCGCGGAGGTCAGCGAGAACGTCAGCCCTTGACCGCGGCGGCGACGGCCTTCGGGACGTCGGGGTGGAAGACGGTCGGGATGATGAAGTTGGGGTTGAGCTCGTCGTCCTTGACCACGTGGGCGATCGCGGCCGCGGCGCGCAGCAGCATGTCGAGGCTGATCTCCGAGGCGCGCGCGTCGAGCAGACCGCGGAAGACGCCGGGGAAGGCCAGCACGTTGTTGATCTGGTTGGGGTAGTCCGATCGGCCGCTCGCGACCACCGCGGCGTACTTCTCCGCCTCCGCCGGGTCGACCTCGGGGTCGGGGTTGGCCAGCGCGAAGACGACGGCGTCCTCGCCCATGTCCTTGATCCACTCGGGTTCGAGCACCCGCGGGGCGCTCACGCCGATGAACACGTCAGCGCCTGCGAGTACGGCGTGCAGGTCGCCCTGGACCCGGCGCGGGTTGGTGGCCTCGGCGAGCTGCTGGTGGATCGGGGAGAGAGAGTCGTCGTCGGACGACAATGCGCCCGCGCGGTCGACGACCACGACGTCGGTGACGCCGGCCGCGAGCAGCAGCGTCACGATCGCGGTGCCGGCAGCGCCGCCGCCGGAGACCACGATCCGCACGGCGGTGAGATCCTTCTTCACCACGCGCAGGGCATTGGTGAGCGCCGCCAGCACGACGATCGCGGTGCCGTGCTGGTCGTCGTGGAAGACCGGGATGTCGAGCGACGCGCGCAGCCGCCGTTCGATCTCGAAGCACCGCGGTGCGGCGATGTCCTCGAGGTTGATGCCACCGAAGCCGGGGGCGATCAGCTCGACCGCGCGCACGATCTCGTCGGTGTCCTGGGTGTCGAGGCAGATCGGCCAGGCGTCGATGTTGGCGAACCGCTTGAAGAGCGCCGCCTTGCCCTCCATCACCGGCATCGCGGCGCCAGGACCGATGTTGCCCAGCCCGAGCACGGCCGAGCCGTCGGTGACGACGGCGACCGTGTTGCCCTTGGTGGTCAGCCGCCAGACGTCCTCGGGGTGCTCGGCGATCGCCATGCTGACCCGGCCGACGCCCGGCGTGTAGGCCATCGACAGGTCGTCGCGGTTGCGCAGCGGCACCTTGGACGTGACCTCGATCTTGCCGCCGAGGTGGAGCAGGAAGGTCCGGTCGCTGGTCTTGTAGACCTTCACGCCGTCGACCGCGTCGACCGCCTGCTCGAGCAGCTTCGCGTGGTCGGCGTCGCTCGCCGAGCAGGTCACGTCGACGACCAGCCGCTCGTGGCTGGACTCCGCGACGTCGATGGCGGTGACGATCCCGCCCGCTTGCGCGATGGCCGTCGCGACCGCCCCGACGATCCCGTGGTCCGGCGCGGTGTGCAGGCGCATGGTGATCGAGTACGACGAGGTGGTGGCGGCCATGCCTCGCACCCTTCACCTGCCGCTCGGTTACCGGCAAGTCGGCGCCGCAATACCTCCCATCCGCCCGCGGGAGTGGTGTGACGACCGCCACAATTATGCACTTCTTGGATGATAGTGCAAGAATGCACTCCATGAGCGAAAGTGCAATCGGCCTGCGGGAGCAGAAGCGGTGGGAGACCAGCCACCGCATCGCCCTGTGCGCGCAGCGGCTGACCGACGCGCACGGGCTCGACGGCTTCACGATGGACGAGCTCGCCGACGCCGCTGAGGTCTCGCGGCGCACCCTGTTCAACTACTTCCCGAGCAAGCTCGACGCCGTCCTCGGCACGATCCCCGAGATCCCGCCCGCGGCGCTGGCGACCTTCCACACCGGCGGTCCGCACGGCTCGCTCGTCGAGGACCTCGGTGCGTTGGCCAAGGCGCTGCTCTCCGTCAAGGAGCCCGAGCGCGAGGCGATGGTCCTCAGCCGCAAGGTCCTCGGCGGCAGCTCCCGCGTCCTCGCCGCCGCCCACCAGCGCTTCGAGCAGATGACCGAGGACTTCGTCGCGCTGATCCTCGAGCGCGAGGGCCCCGACTTCGACGTCGAACGGGCCCGGCTCGCGGTCCGCATCCTCGGCACCGTCTTCGACTCCGCCCTCACGACCTTCATCGAGGGGGACGAACGGCCCATCGACGTGCTGTTCGACCACTACCTCAACCAGGCCCGCAGCCTCTTCGCCTGACCTGACTCACCCGTCCTTCCCACATCACGATCACAGGAGCCCACCCATGGCCACCCTGCTCCACCGACTCGGCAAGACCGCCTACCGGCGCTGGCCGTACTTCATCGCCGGCTGGATGGTGCTGCTCATCGCAGTCATCACCATCGCCGCCGGCTTCTCCAAGCCGATGAGCGATGCCTTCACGATCCCGGGCATCCCCTCGGAGAAGGCTGCCGACCTGCAGTCCGAGCTGTTCCCGGGCTCTGCCGATGCTCTCGACGAGGCCTCGGTCACCGTGGTCGTGGCCGCACCGAAGGGCCACACGCTCGACGAGCCGACCTACTCCAAGGCCGTCGACAACCTGGTCTCCGACCTGGCCGCCCTGCCGCAGATGGCCGACGACGTCGCGCTGGCGAATCCCGTTGACCAGGCCGCCTCGCAGAAGCAGCAGATGCTCGACGCGACCCGCCGCAGCGGCACCCCGCCGTCCGAGGTGCAGGCGAACATCGAGGCCAACTCCCCTGTCTCCCCGGACGGCCGGGTCGGCACCATCAACTTCACCTTCGACGTCGACACCGTTGCCGACGTCGAGCCCGCCACGATCGACGCGCTCACCGGCGCCATGGACCAGGCGCGCGACGCCGGCCTGACCGTCGAGGCCAACGGCTCCGGCTCGCAGACCCAGGAGATGGGTGGCGGCGCCTCCGAGCTGATCGGCATCGCGCTGGCGCTGGTCGTCCTGCTGCTGACCTTCGGGTCGTTCGTCGCCGCCGGTCTCCCGATCCTGAGCGCCGTCTTCGGCCTCGTGGTCGGCCTCACCGGCATCACCGCGCTGACCGCCTTCATGGACGTCAGCTCGAGCACCACCATCTTGGCGACGATGATCGGGCTCGCGGTCGGCATCGACTACACGCTCTTCATCCTGGCCCGCTACCGCACCGAGCTGCACCACACCGACGACCGTGAGGAAGCGGTCGGCATCGCCGTCGGTACGGCGGGCTCCGCCGTCGTCTTCGCCGGCCTCACCGTGCTCATCGCGCTGTCCGCGCTCTCCGTCGTGGGCATCCCGTTCCTCACCGCCATGGGCCTCGCGGCCGCCGCGACGGTGCTGATCGCCGTCCTCGTCGCGTTGACCCTGCTGCCCGCCATCCTCGGCGTGCTCAAGTCCAAGGCCTTCGGCGGCAGCTTCCGTCGCTACCAGCCGAAGCGCGACGAGGACGGCCGGATCCTCAACAACGGCGTGCGCTGGGCGCGGTTCGTCGGCAAGCGCCCGGTCGCCCTCGCACTGCTGGTCATCGTGGGTCTCGGCGCGCTCGCGATCCCGCTCAAGGACCTGCACCTCGCGTTCCCGACCGACAGCACCGCGTCGACCGACACCACCCAGCGCAAGGCGTCCGACCTGGTCACCGACGCGTTCGGTGCCGGACGGCTCGGCCCGCTGCTCGCCGTCGTCGACGGTCGCGACATCCAGGACGACGACGCCCGCGCCGACTCCTTCCAGGACATCGCCGGCTGGGCGGGCAAGCAGGACGACGTCCTCAACGCCCAGGTGGTCGCCACCAACGCCGTCCGCGACGCTGACGGCAACGTGACGACGCCGGCCACCGGCGCGCTCGTGCAGATCACCCCGAAGTCCGGGCCGGACGACACCGCGACGGAGGACCTGCTCAAGGCCCTGCGCGACGGCCAGTCCGCGATCCAGGACGAGACCGGCACCGACATCGGGATCACCGGACAGACCGCGATCCAGACCGACGTGTCCGAGCGGCTCAGCCACGCGCTGCCGATCTACCTGGCCATCGTGATCGGCCTGGCGTTCATCCTGCTGATGATCGTCTTCCGCTCGATCCTGGTGCCGCTCACCGCGACCCTCGGGTTCCTGGTCAGCGTGCTCGCCACCCTCGGTGCGACCGTGCTGATCTTCCAGGAGGGCACCTTCGGGCTGATGCAGGGACAGCCGATCGTCAGCTTCATGCCGATCTTCCTGATCGGCGTGGTCTTCGGGCTCGCGATGGACTACCAGGTCTTCCTGGTCTCCCGGATGCGCGAGGCGCACGTCCACGGCATGTCGACCCGCGAGGCCGTCGTCGACGGCTTCCGCAACAGCGCCCGGGTCGTCACCGCCGCGGCGACGATCATGACCGCCGTCTTCGCCGCGTTCATGCTCCAGGACGACGCCATCGCCAAGTCCATGGGCTTCGCGCTGGCCGCGGCCGTCGTGTTCGACGCCTTCATCGTGCGGATGGTGCTGATCCCGGCGCTGCTCTACATGCTCGGCGAGAAGGCCTGGTGGCTGCCGAAGTGGCTCGACCGGATCCTGCCGAACGTGGACGTCGAGGGCGAGAAGCTCCAGCGTGCGCACCTCATGGGACGCCCGCTCGAGGAGGACATGGCCGACCTCGACGAGGAGGAGTCGGCCAGGGTCTGACCTACGCCACTTCCTCTGCACCCAGGTGGGCGAGCAGGTTCTTCGAGAACCGCTCGCCCATCTGTGCGATCACGCCGTTCATGGCCGCCTTGACCGCGCGGCCAGAGGCCTTGGGCAGCGGCAGGTCGAGGGTGATCTCGAGCGAGGTCACCAGCCGGGTGCCCTCGTCGACCTCCGCCAGCTCGTACCACCCCTCGACGGCTGACTTCTCGGTCGCGCCCGCGGGCGGGTCGTGCCGGAACTCGATCCGGGTCGGCTCGTCGTAGGACATCAGCTCGGTGAACGCCGGCGCGATCCCGACGCCGAGCACCTTCGAGCCCCGACATCTCCCAGCGCCAGTGGTCGCCGTCGGCGGTGATCCGGCGGACGAACGGCGTCAGCTCGCCGACCAGAGTCGGGTCGGTGAGAGCGGACCACACGTCTGCACGACCGGCCGTGATCACGGCCTCGGCGCGGGTCTCGGCGGAGAATCGGGTCATGCCCGTCTCTACCCAGCGAGCGCCTTCTTGATGTCCTCGGCGATCTTCTCGGGCTTGGTGGTCGGGGCGTAGCGCCCGATCACGCGGCCGTCGCGGCCGACGAGGAACTTGGTGAAGTTCCACTTGATCTTGCTGCCGATCAAGCCGCCCTTCTCGGACTTGCAGCCACTCGAAGACCGGGTGCGCCTGGTCGCCGTTCACGTCGACCTTGGAGAAGAGCGGGAAGGTGACGCCGAAGTTGCGCTCGCAGAAGCTCGCGATCTCGGTGTCCTCGCCCGGCTCCTGGCCACCGAACTGGTCGCACGGGAAGCCGAGCACGTCGAAGCCCTGCTCGGCGTACTCGTCCTGCAGCTTCTGGAGCCCTTGGTACTGCGGGGTGAAGCCGCACTGCGAGGCGGTGTTCACGATGAGCACGCACCTCGCCGTCGTACTTCGCGAGGTCCAGGTCGATGCCGTCGATCGTCTTGGCGGAGAACGTCCCCGAGGGTCGTCATGGCGAGGAGCCTTTCCGTAAGCCGGGCCGGGAACACCGGGCTGTTGTCTAGAACACGTTTCACGCCGGACCGTAGCGGACACCGTCTGGCTCATGACCGCCGGATCGCTCATCCTCGCCGCGTTGCTGGCGTTCGTGCTCCTCGCCCCGACCTTGATGATCGCCGTGCTCGTCTCCGGGCTCCCGCGACGTCAGAGCAGCCGCGCTCGCACCTGAGCCGGCTGCTGGTAGCCGACCGGGTTGCGATGGCCGTCGAGGTAGACCAGCACCGACCGGTCGCCGACCTCCAGCACCACCTGGCCGTCCTCGATCGCGGTCACCTCGCCGCGGATCAGGTAGGTGTCACCGTCGACCTGCTCGAGCGCGCTGCCCGGTGCGCACCGCTCCACGTCGTCGAGGGCGATCGCACGCAGCCTCGGTCGGAGCCGACCACCGAAGCGCCACAGGAGCACGGCGATCACGACCAGCACGGCGTCGGCGAGCAGCGTCACGACGACGACGTCGTCGCTCTCGAGGTGCGTCCCGGTCAGGGTGGCGTGGGTCAGCGGAAGGTTGATCAGCACCGCCAGCACGACGAGCGCCACCACGTGCCGGGTGCGCCCGGTCGGCTGCTCGTCCACCGCGTCAGTATCACCGCAGGATCACTGCAGCGTGGCGGTCAGCCTCATCAGGTTGTCGAGGTAGCGCTGGCCACGGCTGCGCTTGCGCCACTCATCGAGGGTGAGCTCGGTCGACAGCGCGCGGTAGGTGTCCTGCACCTCCGACAGCCGCGCGACCGCCTCCGCGCCGGTCATCATCATCACGACCTCGTAGTTGAGGGCGAACGATCGCATGTCCATGTTGCTCGACCCGACGACGGCGACGGTGTCGTCGACCGAGAAGTGCTTGGCGTGCAGCACGAACGGCTCGGGGTAGAGCCAGATCCGCACGCCGGCGGTCAGCAGCGCTTCGTAGTAGGACCGCTGGGCATGGGCGACCATGAACTGGTCGGCGGTCGCGCCGACGAAGAGCTCCACCTCGACGCCGCGCTGCGCCGCGGTGGTGACGGCGTACAGCAGCGAGTCGTCGGGCACGAAGTAGGGGCTGGTCAGCGACAGCCGGCGCTCGGCGGAGTAGAGCATCGCGTTGAAGAGCCGCAGGTTGTTCTCGGTCGCGAAGCCCGGCCCGCTCGGCACCACCTGCACGCCGACGTCGGTGAGCGCGCCGGGACGCTCGCTCGGCGGTGGGGGTACGGCGGCCACGAGCTCGCGCAGGTCCTCGCCGGTCTCGGTGAACCAGTCGGTCGCGAAGACGACGTTGAGCTCCTGGACGACCGGGCCCTCGACGCCGGGCGATCAGCTCGACCCAGGCCCGGCCGAGCTTCTGGTTCTTCGGCTTGTCGTAGCAGGGCTCGATCAGGTTCTGCGACCCGCTGAACGCGACCCGGCCGTCGATGACCAGGATCTTGCGGTGGTTGCGCAGGTCGGGACGGCGGATCTCGCCCTTGAGCGGCCGGATCGGCAGCATCGGTGCCCACTGGATCCCGGTGCCCTCGAGCTTGGCCAGCATCTCCTTGTAGACCGGGATGCCCTTCGAGCCGATGTGGTCGAAGAGGAAGCGCACCGTCACCCCGCGCTCGATCGCGCGGACCAGCTCCTCGAAGAACGGCGCGGTCATCTCGTCCCAGGCCGAGATGTAGAACTGCACGTGCACGTAGTCAGTCGCCGTCGCGACCTCGCGGGCCATCAGCTCGATGCCGCCCTGGTAGTCGTCGATCAGCTCGACGGTGTTGCCGAAGCTGAGCGGGAGCACACCGAGCCGGCGGTTCAGCCTGGCGAAGCGTCTGCACCAACGGCGGCAGCTGCGAGCCGGCGGTCGTGGTCCTCGATGTCCTCGAGGTGCGCGGCCCCGAGGATCGCCGCGTTGACGTCGTCCTGCTGCGCGCGGCGCTTCTTGCCGACCGACGTGCGGCCGAAGAGCAGGAACAGCACGAAGCCCAGGAACGGGATCGCGAGGATCAGCAGCAGCCACGCCATCGCGGTCTGCGGACGACGTCCGCCCGGCAGCACCACGAGCGCGCAGACGACGATCGCGATGTTCGCGATCACCACGGCCGCGCTGATCAGCGCGGGCAGCCAGTCCGACATCGAGCGACCTCAGCCCAGGAGGCGTTGCTCGGCGGAGGTGAACTCGGCGTCCGTGGCACCCGGCTGCTCACGGTAGGCCCCTCGGCGGCCTGCTGCTGTCCGGCCGCCTGATGGCGGTTGACGGCGTTGACGGTGGCGCTGGCCGTGCCGGCCACCACTGCCGTGCGGGCCATCGTGCCGAGGAGGCCGGGGCGGCCCATGCGTCGCATCATGATCGTGTCCTCTCTGTACGGGTTGGCCGGTGGTTCAGGCGTCGGCCGCGAAGGCCGCTTCCACGTCTTCGACGGGAACCCGTGCGTACATGACGATCTGACCACCGAGTGCGTCGATGTCAGCGGCCGCCTCGCGGGCCCACACGTGCTCGATCACCAGGGCGACGCCCTGCTCACCGTCCTCGATCCCCTCGACGAGCACCTCGATGTCGGCGTCGTTGAGCAGGCTGTGGGGGTCGAACGGCAGGCCGTCGAACTCGGGAGGCAGCCCGGAGTCCTCCTCGATGTCGCGGATCTCGATCGTGTCGTCCCCGGTGCGCGTCATCACCACCATGTCGACGAGGCGGACCGCGTTCGAGTCGACGGGCTTGCGGATCACTGCGCCGATCTCTCCGAGCGTCACGCTGCTCGGGAAGGTGAAGAACAGCACCTCGACAGGACCGTGCGTCATGGCTCTCCTACCTCTCACGCCGCGTGCGACCCCAGCCTCAGGGAGTCTGGACCGCACCGGCTCACCCAACACGGGTGAGCCGCAGATCCCGGTAGTCTCGCGACGATGCACTAGGCGACCCGCCACCCGAGGACGGAGTACGACGTGTCGATGACCAGCGAGTCACGGGGACCACTCCCGCGCGCGATCGTCATCCTGCTCGGCTTCGCCGCGCTGGTGGTGGTGATCGCCGGCATGAAGAGCGCGGCCTGGCTCCTGGGACCGGCCCTCCTGGCGCTGGTGCTGACGATCGTCGTGCATCCCATCCGCGGCTGGCTCGACCGGCGGATGCCGGGGTGGTTGGCGTCGCTCATCTGCATCGTTGCGGTCTACCTGATCGTGCTCAGCCTCGCGATCTCGATCGGCATCTCGGCGGCCCGGTTCGCGACCCTGCTGCCGGAGTACCAGGACCAGTTCGCGGACCGGGTCAGCGGCCTCACGGACTGGATCTCGAGCTTCGGGGTCAGCGACGACCAGATCGCGCAGGTCACCGGGTCGTTCGACCTGGGTCGGCTCAGCCGATCTCGTCGAGAGCATCCTCGGGGCCGCCCTCGACGCGGTCTCCAGCGTGGTCTTCATCCTGACGCTGGCGCTCTTCATGGGCATGGACGGCGGCAGCTGGACCCGCAACCTGATCCGGGCGGCCGACATCAAGCCGCACATCATCTCCGCGATCACGGACTTCGCCCACGGCACCCGCACCTACTACGCGGTCTCGACGATCTTCGGCCTCATCGTCGCGATCCTCGACACGATCGCGCTCGAGATCATCGGAGTGCCGTCGCCCGTCCTGTGGGGCCTGCTGGCCTTCATCACCAACTACATCCCCAACATCGGCTTCGTGATCGGCCTGATCCCGCCCGCGATCCTCGGCCTGCTCGAGGGCGGTCCGTCGATGATGATCGCGGTGATCGTCGTCTACTGCCTCCTCAACGTCGTGATCCAGACGATCATCCAGCCCAAGTTCGTCGGTGACGCGGTCGGGCTCTCGACGACGCTGACCTTCATCTCGCTGGTGTTCTGGACCTGGGTGATCGGTCCGCTCGGTGCCCTGCTCGCGATCCCGCTGACGCTGCTGGCCAAGGCCCTTCTGGTCGACATCGATCCGAGCGCGCAGTGGCTGAGACCCCTGATCTCCAACAAGGAACCCGCCCCGGAGCCAGACTCGACGTGACGGACGACTCCGACGCCGATCCTGATGCCGTTGGCCTCGGCGCCGTCGAGCGTGGCGCGCTGGAGCGCAGTCGGGCGGCGATGTCGCGGTGGGTGGGCGAGGTGCGGCCGCGGCGCAGCCAGCTGAAGGCCGACATCCTGGCCGGGCTTCCCGGCGCGATCAGCAGTGTGCCGGACGGCATGGCCTCGAGCGTCCTCGCCGGTGTCGGGCCGAGCCACGGCCTCTACGCCTCGTTCGCCGGACCGATCGCGGGCGGACTGACCTCGAGCACCCGGCTCATGGTGATCACGACGACGAGCGCGGCGGCCCTGGCCGCCGGCTCGACGCTCTCCGGGGTCGACGCGAGCGACCGCTCCGACGCGATGCTGTGGCTGACCCTGATGGCGGGTGGCGTGATGATGCTGGCGGCGATCATCAACCTGAGCCGCTACATCCGCTTCGTGTCCTACTCCGTGATGCTCGGCTTCCTCACCGGCGTGGCGATCAACATGGTCCTGGGCCAGCTCCCCGACCTGCTCGGTGCCCCGACCGACGGAGGCGTCGCCGCGCAGAAGGCGTGGTACGTCGTGACGCACCCGTCCGGGATCGATCCGGCGACAGCGGTGTGCGGTGTCGACGGCGCTCGCGGCCATGGCCTTGCTCGCGCGCACCCGGATCGCGGTGGTCAGCTCGCTGGTCGCGCTGTTGGGCCCGACGGTGGTGGTCTGGCTGGCCGGAGTGGACGGGGTCGCCCTGGTCAAGGACGTCGGCAGCCTGCCGGGCGGCCTCCCACTGCCGCAGATCCCCGCGCCCTCGGCGTTCAGCCTGCCGCTCGTGGTGGGCGCGCTCTCCGTCGCGGCGATCGTCCTGGTGCAGGGCGCGGGGGTGGCGGAGGCGCTGCCCAACCCGGACGGTTCGCGGACCTCGACCCGCCGCGACTTCACGGCCCAGGGCGTCGGCAACCTCGCGTCCGGGTTCTTCGGTGGCCAGGTGATCGGCGGCTCGGTCGGCCAGTCGGCGCTCAACGTCACCTCCGGCGCCCGGTCCCGGTGGGCCGCGATCTTCACCGGCCTCTGGATGCTCGCGATCCTGCTGGTCTTCTCGCGGCTGGTCGGTGAGGTCGTGATGGCGACCCTCGCCGCGGTGCTGATCTACGCCGGCTGGGGCACGATCCGGCCGCGGGAGATCCTGGCCGTCGCCCGGGCCGGCACGATCCCAGCGGTAGCGATGTTCGCCACCATGGCCGCGGTGCTCGTCCTCCCGGTCGCCGAGGCGGTGGCAGTCGGCGTGGTGGCGTCGCTGCTGATGCAGCTCAACCAGGAGTCGCTCGACCTGCGCCTGGTCCGGGTCCGGCTGGACGAGGAGGGCAGGTTCACCGAGCAGAAGCTGCCCGAGACCCTGCGCCCGTACGACGTCGTCGTGATCGACGTCTACGGCTCGCTGTTCTTCGCCGGCACCCGCACCCTCCAGCGCGGCCTGCCGATGCCGGCCCCGGGGTCGACCCGCGCGACGACGGTCGTGGCCCGGTCGTCGTGCTCCGGCTGCGCGGACGGTCCACCCTCGGCGCGACGTTCATCAAGGTCGTGAGCGACTACGCCCACCAGCTCGAGGCGGTCGGCGGCGAGCTCTACCTCTCCGGGGTGGACCCAGCCGTGGCGCGCAAGTGGGACGAGGACGGCCTCACGGTCGCGCTCGGCAACGTCCGCATCTTCGAGGCGGTGGCGCTGATCGGCGAGTCGACCCGGGCCGCGATCACCCTGGGCCGGACGCACCGGGTGACGGGCTCGCCGGAGCAGGTCAGTCCGGGATCGTGACGACCTCGACCACGGCGATGCCGAGGGAGTTCAGCAGGTTGAGCACGCCCTGCAGCTCCTCCTGGTCGGTCATGTCGCCGGTCAGGGTGGTGGTCGCCCGCTGCGTGCGTGCGGTCAGGTGCGGGAAGGCGCCGGACAGCTCGTCCGACAGCTCGGCATCGACGCGGATCAACATCCTGGCCATCGTCACCCGTCACACCCCTACCGCGTCGCCCGGCTCCCTGATCCGACGTTAAGCGGGCGTGGGCGCACGCCGCCTCACCGGAAACGGGCGAGGCAACGCACGGCGGTGTTCGCGAGTCTGACTGCGTGATCCGGGCCGCCATGCGGACCTCAGGCCCGAAGGGATCGCAGGGGCGAGGGTGAGGCTACGGTGGCGACGTACCCATGGGAGGAGGTGCGATGCCCAGCCTGACCGTCTGGTCCTACCCGACGCCGCTCGGCGTCGACGCCGGTGAGCTGCACCTCAAGCGTCTCGTGGAGCAGGACGCCCTGATCGTCCACGACGCGATCGCCGTGATCTGGATGCCCGGTGCCGACGAAGCCACCGTCCGCCACCTGCGCCACGACACAGCTCGTGCCGCGACCAAGGGCGCCGCGCTGGGCGCGCTGATCGGGACGGTACTGCTGGTCCCCGTCGCCGGCGCGGCCGTCGGAGGCACGGCCGCCGGTGCGTGGACCAGGCTCCGAGGCCACGCGATCGACGACGCCTTCGTCGACCAGCTGCGCGAGAGCGTGGTGCCCGGGACGTCTGCCCTGTTCGTGCTCAGCAGTGGCGCCGACGCCGAGGCGGTCGCTGCGGTCGTCGCTGCCAGCGAGGCCACCCTTCTGCACGCCGATCTCGGCGACGAGGTCCCCGACGAGCTGAGGGCCTTGCTCGGGGGCGAGCCCGGGACACCTGGGTGACCTCGCCGTGACGACGCAGCGCGACCTCTCGGCCCGGCCGATCCTGGCCCCCTCGCCCGACACCCCGCACCCGCCCCAGCTCTTCATCCCGCGACCGCGTCTCGACACGTTTCTCGAGGCGGTGCCCACCACACCGGTCACCCTGGTCATCGCACCGGCCGGTTCCGGCAAGACCGCCGCAGCGGCCGCGTGGAGCGAGCGCGTACGCCGGGCCACCCCGGCGCTCCGAGTTTCCTGGGTCCGCGCCAACCAGACCGAGCAGATCCGGTCCGAGGTCACCGCCATGCGGTGCCCCGAGGTGATCGACGGACCCGAGGTCGTCGTCATCGACGACGTGCACCTGATCAGTGCCGAGGCCGCCGACATCCTCGCCGACATCCTCGCCCGCGACGCCGCGTCCGTGCGGCTGCTGCTGATCGGGCGAGCCGAGCCGACGCTCGTCCCTGTCTCCGTCGCGCTGGCGGGATCGGTCCGCTCGCTCCGTGTCGACGACCTGCGGTTCACCACCGCTGAGGCCTCGGCCCTCGTGCACGCCCACCACCCGGACGCGAGCGCCGACGACATCGCCGCCGTCCTGGAGCAGGGCGACGGCTGGGCCGCCGCGCTGGTCCTGGGCTCGCGTGCCCTGGCCGGCTCCGCCGACACCGCGAACGTCCGCGCGGCGCTCGCCGCAACCCGCCAGCCGGTGCTCGACTACCTGCTCCACGAGGTCTTCGACGGTCTGCCCGGCGACCTCGCCCAGGTCCTGCTGGCGACCTGCCAGGAGTCGGAGGTGACCGCCGACGAGGCCGTCCTCCTCTCGGGCATCCCGGGCGCCGCCGACCTGCTCGACCGGGCGGCGGCCGACGGTCTGCTGGTGACCGGCTACACGGTGGGCAGCGCCTCGACCACGAGCGGTTGGCGCTACCACCCGCTGCTGCTCGACCTGTTGCGCCGGCGTACCGCGCCGACCGGTCCCGACTGGAGGATCGTGGTGGAGTCCCACCAGCGGGCGACCGAGGCGTACGTCGACCGCCGCGACGCCGAGCGAGCGATCCGCCACGCCCAGCTGACGGGAGACCTCGACCTCCAGCTCCGCGTGCTCCGCG
Source organism: uncultured Actinomycetota bacterium (assembly GCA_963696245.1). Taxonomy (GTDB): domain Bacteria; phylum Actinomycetota; class Actinomycetes; order Propionibacteriales; family Nocardioidaceae; genus Nocardioides. Next base: position 306,248 of record CAVOJM010000006.1, on the reverse strand, counting down.
AATTCTCGTCGCACCTGTTCACCGCCGGCCGCCTGGACACGGTCGCCGACGCCTTGGCGACGATCCCGCTCAGCATCCGCTCACGCCACCACGACCTCCTCGTCCTCCAGGCGATCCTGCTGCGCGCGCAGGGCCGGGTCGACGCCGCGAAGGCCGCGAGCGACCAGGCCCTCGAGGCGGACGCGCGTAGCCTCGCGGTCGGCACGTCTCGCGACATGGAGGCCCAGCTGGCCGTGCTGGAGCTCTGGCAGGCTCGATTCGGGTGGCGCGAATCCGCGCCCGCTCTGGCGCGCGCGGGCCGCGTGCTCGGCTGCCGTCACGACGGTCCGGTCAGCGCCCACGACCTGGCGGGCATGTCACCGCTCCCTGCCGCCTGGCTCTGCCTCGAGCTTTCCTACTTCCAGGTCTGGCTGGACGAGCTCGAGCTGGCCACCATCCACGTCCAGGACGCCGCGATGTACGCCCGGCAGGTGGACCTACCGTTCCTCGAACGTGCCGTGCTCGCCCAGCGCGGCATGCTCGAGATGATCGACGGCGCCTACCAGAGTGCGCTCGCCTCCGCCGACGGGGCAGCCGACCTCGACCCGACCGGCGACGCCCGCGACGTGGCAGCGGCTCGGATCCACCTGGTCCGCGGCTGGAGCAGGCTCCAGGAGCTCCGGATCGCCGAGGCGGAGGCATGCCTCAACGACTTCGCCGCGACCCCGCCCGAGATGGTGGACCCGCTGCTCATCACCTACGGCCGGATGCTGCAGGCCTGCGTCCTCGCCGCAAAGGGCCAGGTCGAGAGTGCTCGTCGGATCCTCGACAGCCGCGGTGACGTCCCGCGCCTACTCCCGCCCTACCTCGTCCGGACCGAACGCCTGGTGCGCCTGCTCATCGCGATCGCGATGGGCGACCTCACCGGTGCCGAAGGTCAGGTCCAGGTGTCTCGCGATGTGGAGGCCGACAACGAGACCGTGCTCGGGGAGGCCGTTCTGGTCGGGCTCGGGGGCGACGAGGTCCGTGCCGTGCGGATGCTCAACGGGCTGCTGCCCCGGACGCTCGACACGCCCTCGACGACCGGGCTCGGCACGGCCGTCGCCAGGATCGCGTTCCTCCAACGCATCGGTACGCCGGCCGCACAGTCGGCGGCCGAGGACCTGATGCCCGACCTGCTCAGCCGGGCCGCGCCGCAGCGGCTGCTGTGGATGCTGTCCCTCGGCACCCTGCTCAGCCCCGGGTTCGTCGACCTGGTCGCCGCGCAGACGACCGGTCCGACGCCACATCCGTTCGCCGCCGACGCCCTCGCCGCACTCACCGGCCACCCGCGGCCCTACCCCGACCTCACGCCGCACCGCGCGGCCGGGCGACTCGGCGTACCCGATGACGACGCCCGGATCCTCCTGACGGCGCGCGAGCTCGAGGTCCTCCAGCAGCTGGCGCTCGGCGGCGGCAACGCCGACCTGGCCCGAGCCCTGTTCGTCAGCGAGAACACCGTGAAGACCCACCTCGCCTCGATCTACCGCAAGCTCGAGGTCGACCGCCGGGTGGACGCGCTTCGCGCGGCTCGCGCGCTCGGTCTGCTCTGACCAAAGTTCACCCATTCGTCATACCGATGGGTGACGACCGTGTCTCTTCGCGGGTCTAATCTTCGACTCCGGGTCGGCGTAGCGTCAACGACGAGTGCTTGCCGACGCCAGTTCGAAGCGAGGATTCAACTATGTCGAAGCGACTAACCCGAGTCGCCACGACCAGTGCGGACCACCTGCCCAGCCTGCCCCGCGTGTACGTCCCCCGGGAGCGGCTCTGGCACCGGCTCGAAGGGTCGACCGATGCCGCGGTGACGCTGCTGATCGGCCCCGCCGGCTCCGGCAAGACGCTCGGCCTCAGCGGCTGGCTCCACCACAGCGGCCGCGCGGCCGACACGACGTGGGTGCAGGCCGACGCCTCCTGGGACGCCGAACGGCTGCTCGCCCTGCTCGACCGCCGTGAGGCGGCGACCGGCCGGCCGGCCCTGGTCATCGTCGACGACGCCCACCTGCTGCCGCTGCCCACGGTCCTCGCTCTCGACGAGCGCCTCGACCGCGACCCGGCGTCGTTCCGGCTGCTGCTCGCGTCGCGATGGGACCTCCCCTTCACCCGGCTCGCGCCCGAGCTGCTGGGCCACCTCACGATGCTGCGCGGCGACATCCTCCGGCTCGACGAGGCCGAGTCGGCCACCCTGGTCGCTGCGCACGCCCACACCGATTCGCTCGAGGTCGCCCGGTCCGTGGCTCGTCGTACGCAGGGCTGGTGTGCCGCCGTGGTCCTCACCGCACGAGCCGTCGGCGCCGCGCCCGACCCGCTCGCGCTGGCGCAGAGCTACGACGAGGGTGGCGCGATCGTGGCCGACCGGATCGCGACGGAGGTGTTCGCGGCGCTGCAACCGCGCGAGCGACACCTGCTGCTGTGCCTGGCGACCGAGCCGATCGTCAGCCCCGCCCTGGCGGTCCATCTGACGCACGACCCGCAGGCCGGCGAGATCCTCGCCGGCCTGGAGGCGACGGGACTCCTCGTGACCCGCGTCGCGGCAGGCGGGCCGACGCCGCGCGACCTCGCCGACGAGCCCGACCTGTCCGACGAGCGGATGCGCTACACGATCCACCCGCTTCTCACCGAGGTCGTCCGACGCCGCGTCCTGGCCGCGGGCGAGGACGTTGCGCGCGCAGCCGCCACCGTCGGACGCGCGGTCCGGCTCGACGTCGCCCGTGGCGAGATCGACGACGCCCTGCGACGCCTGGTCGCGGTCGGCGACCAACGGGCGGCCGCGCGGTTGCTCGCCGACGAGGGTCCGACCCTGCTGCTGCGCGGCCACGGTCCGGCCGTGCACGCTTTCGCGACCCGCTACCCGTCGGCCGTCGAGGTCACGCCCGGCTCCTGGTTCGCGATCGCGCTCGAGCGCTGGTTCGCCGGAGACGTCAGCGCGGCCGCTCAGCGGCTGGACCGGATCGTCCACGACCCGCAGCCCGACACCGGCGCCGCGGCCATCCAGCTGGCGTGCGCCCGAGTGATGCGCAGCCGGCTCAGTCTCGAGCCCATCCAGCCTGCGGTCGCCCACGCTGAGCGAGTGCTCGCGGACGAAGGACTGCTCGCCGACGCGCCGGCCCTGGTCCCGATCCTGTTGTGCGAGCTCGCGATCACCCAGAACTGGACCGGTGACCTCAGCGGCGCCGAGGAGCATCTCGCCACCGCAGTCCGGCTCAGCCGCACCCACGACCTGCCGACCCTGACCACGGTCGCGCTCTCCCACCTCGCCTTCACCGAGTACCTCCAGGGTCACGAGGCCTCGGCGATCACGGTCGCCGAGGAGGTCCTCGCGCTGATCGAGAGCCGAGCGGTGACCGCGCCGTACTCCGCCGGCAGAGCACGGCTCGCGCGCCAGCTCGCCCAGCTCAGCGGGCTGCCCAGCGAGGAGGTGCTCGCCGTCTCGCGCTCGGCCTTCGACGTGCCGCTGCACGCCGCGGACCTCACGACCCGCTACTGGGTGCGGGCCCGGCGTTCTCGACTGGAGCTGACTGCCGGTTCGGTCTCCGCGGCGGAGCTGGCCCTCGAGGTCCCCCTCGAGACGCCGCCGCTGTCCGCACACCTCGCGACCGCGCTGCTCGTCGAGCGCGCCCTCTTGGCCAGCCTGTCGGGAGACGGCGCCGCGCTCGGCCGGATCCAGGACCAGCTCGGGGAGCTCCGCGCGCCGGCAGAGGCCGCGCTGGTGGCCGGTCTGCGCGCCGACCTCACGGGTGATCGACGCACCGCCGTCCGGCGCTTCGCAGAGGTCGCTGCCCACCCGGCCCACCCGCAGCCCGCGACCAAGGCGCTCGCGCTGACGGCCCAGGCCCAGCTCGTGGATGCGCTCGGCAACGGCGACCTCGCCCTCGAGCTGTTGCGTGGGGCCGCCATGGCGACGGAGGTACGCCGCAACGCCGTCCCCTTCCTCGGGTGGAGCAGGCACGGCACCCCGGTGCCGGAGCTGATGCGCCGCCTCGCGGGCGTGCACAGCACGGCGTGGATCCGCGAGGTCGCCGACGCCATCGCCGACCTGACCGGGATCGCCACCTACTTCGGCCCGTCGACCGCGCTCCCGCGCGAGCGCCACGCGGTCGCCCCGGGCACCATCAAGCCGACGCTGAGCCCGCGCGAGCGCGACGTGCTCTACGAGCTCGCGCGCGGATCGACGTACGCCGACATCGCCGCCAACCTGTTCGTCTCCGAGAACACCGTGAAGACCCACGTCTCGAGCCTCTACGCCAAGCTCTCGGTCAACCGGCGCAGCGCCGCCCTGGCGGCCGCGCGCAACATGAACCTGCTCTAGCCCCGGACGAGTCCACCCGATTCGGGCGAGGGCACGCCCACGCGGCGCAGCGCGAGGGTGGACGCCATGAGCGAGCAGAGCGGTCGGCACTCCACGGAGACACGCCGGTCGAGATCGACGTCGTCCCCGTCAGCCTCGGTCGGCTCGCCGACCACTGGGGACTGGTGCTCGCCTACGGCGTGATCACCCTCGGGCTCGGCATCGTGCTCATCGTGTGGCCGCACGCCTCGGTCACGGTCTTCACCGTGCTGCTCGCCATCCAGCTGATCGTCGCCGGCGTCTTCCGGATCGCCGGCGCGCTGTCGATGAAGCGCAGCGACGGGGTGCGAGCGCTGGTCGGGCTGATGGGCGGCGTGGCCATCATCGTCGGACTCCTCATCCTGCGCGACCCGCTGCAGAGCGTGATCGTGCTGAGCATGATCCTCGGCGTCTTCTGGCTGATCGCCGGCATCGTCGAGCTCCTCGGCGCCCTGGTCGCCCCGCCCCCCGAGGGCCGTGGCTGGCCGCTGTTCACGGGCCTGCTCGGCATCCTCTTCGGCGGCTTCCTGATCGTCTACACCGACCTGTCGCTCAAGGTGTTCATCGTCCTGGTGGCGATCTGGCTGATCGTCGCCGGACTGCTGGCCCTGGTCGCGGCATTCAAGCTCCGGTCCCTGCGACCGGCCGCCTGAGAAGGAGAGGCCGACATGGCCGACGAGAAGCAGTCCGAGGTCGACGAGCTGCGAGCCGAGGTCGAGCGGCTCAGGGCCCAGGTCGCGGCCGCGCCGCCGGACACCGTCGCGCTGCCGGTGAAGGCCGATCGCACGGGCTGGTGGCGACCGGTCGTGGCGACCGTCCTGATCATCATCATGGCCGTGCTCGCCCCGCTGTCGGTCGTCGCACGCTGGGCCCACGACACGGTCTCCGACACGGACCGCTACGTCGAGACCGTCGCACCGCTCGCCAACGACCCCGCCGTCCAGGCCGCCGTCATCGACCGGATCACCACCGAGATCACCACCCGGCTCCAGGTCGACGCGGTCACCAGCCAGGCGGTCGATGCCCTCAGCGAGCGTGGCCTGCCGCCCCTGGCCTCCGCGAGCCTCAAGGCGCTCTCCGGTCCGCTCGCCGACGCGATCAACGGCTTCGTCGAGAAGCAGGTGACCACGCTCGTCGAGTCCGACACGTTCGAGACAGCGTGGGTGGAGGCGAACCGGCAGGCCCACACGCAGATGGTCGCGGTGCTCACCGGCAAGGACACCGACCAGGTCGTGATCACCGACAACTCGGTGTCGATCAACCTCGCCACGCTGATCGACACCGTCAAGCAGCGCCTGGTGGAGAGAGGCTTCACGCTCGCCGAGCGGCTCCCGACCGTGGACGCCCAGTTCACGATCTTCCAGTCCGACGACATCGGCAAGGCGCAGACTGCCTTCCGGCTGCTCGGGGCCATCAACACCTGGCTGCCGATCCTCGCGCTGCTGTGCCTGGCGGGCGCCGTCGCCGTCGGACGCTCACGTCGCAAGACACTCGTCGCCGGCGCACTCGCGCTGACCCTGTCGATGCTGCTGCTCGGGCTCGGGCTCAACCTCTCCCGCGAGGTCTACCTCAACGCCGTGCCGACCGACCAGCTGCCGTCCGACGCCGCTGCCGCCATCTACGACCAGCTGGTCTCCTTCATCCGCGTCAACCTGCGTGCCGTGATGGTGGTGGCGCTGGCCGTCGCGTTCGTCGCCTGGGTGACCGGGCCGGTGGGCACGCCCGTCGCCCTGCGCCGAGGTACCGCGCGCGCGATCGGTGCGGTCCGCTCGAGCGGCAACAAGATCGGCATCGACACCGGCAGGTTCGGCATCGCGCTGCACACCTACAAGACGCCGATCCGGGTCACCGTGCTCGGTCTCGCGCTGCTGCTCTACGTGATGCGCGACCACCCGACCGGCGCGTTCGCGCTCGGGCTGCTCGTGATCGCCGCGGTCATCCTGCTGCTGGTGGAGCTGCTCTCCCGCCCGCCCGCGGACGCCGGCGCAGGCGACTCCACACCGGCTCCGTCAGCTCCCGTGTCGTCGTAGCCACCCGGATCACGGTCGGGTCCTCGGAGATGATCCGACCGACCAGGGCCGACCCGACCAGGACGGCAGCGAACCCGATCAGCCAGGTCGAGATCGCGAGGATGATGCCCAGCGTGCCGAACTGGTCGGCGTTCGCCTGCACGTACGGCGGCATCACGAGCGACGCGCCCCGGTTGTAGACGACTCCGATGAGTCCGGTGATCACCGCGCCCAGCAGCAGCCGGGGCCAGCCGACCCGGCCGAAGAGCAGGAGCCAGCTGGTCGCCCACCAGATCAGCGTCAGCGAGGCCGCCTGCACCACGAACCCGGTGCCCTCGCCGAGGAGCCCGCCGAGGCCGTCGGAGATCCGCCGCAGGGCGCCCGCGAGCTGGAGCGTCATCATCCAGCCGAGCAGCCAGAAGAGGCAGCGCCGAGCACCGGACATGCCGCCGATGTGCGGCACCTCCCAGATCCGCTCGTACATCCGCTGCACCGCCCGGGCGAAGCTGGTGGCCGAGAAGATGGTGATCGCCAGGCCGATGATCCCGGTCTGGGCCCGGACCTGGTCGCTGGTGACCTCGCCCTCGATCAGCTGGGTGCCGTCATTCCCGACGCCGGTCGCGTGCGTGAAGGTGTGGACCATGTCGCCGGTCAGGTGCGGCAGGAACGCGGACAGCACGACGAGCATCGGGATCAGTGCGAGCAAGCCCTGCGCTGCGATGAGCATGCACCGGTCGATGAACTCGATCCGGAGGAACTCACTCACCAGCCGGCCCAGGATCGGGATCCGCTCGATCAGGTCCACGGCCTGGTCGCGCCGGGTGCGGTACGTCGCGGTGAACCGTTCGCGGGTCGCGGCGATGTCCAACGTGTTCCGCCTCCCGTGCAGTGGCCGTTCCATCCGGCAGGATGAGCCCCAGCGTGGGCGTCGCGGCCACGCGATCGATCACCCGATGTGGGTGAAACGTCGAGGGAGTCGTGGGATGAGTGAGATGACCGGGTGGAAACGCTGGCTGCGGCTGGCCGCGATCCTGGTGGTGATCCTCGTCCTCTACTTCACCGTCCCTGTGACCCTGGAGCTCGGCGCCAGCGACATCGTCCAGCTCGTCGTCAGCATGGTGGCGCTCACGCTGCTCGCCATCGCCGTGCTCTTCGAGGTACGCCGGCAGCTGATCGACGCGGACCGCCGCATCGACGGCCTGGTGCTCGCGCTGATGATCTCGGTGCTCGGCTTCGCCCTCGGGTTCTACGTCATGTCGGAGCGGAGCACGGCGCAGATCGTCGGACTCGACACCCGCCTCGACGCCCTCTACTTCACGATGACGACGCTGCTCACGATCGGCTTCGGCGACATCCACGCCACCGGCCAGGCCGCGCGGGCCCTGGTGCTGGTCCAGATGGTCTTCAACGTCGTGATCATCGCGACGGCCGCGAGCACCATCAACACCCGCGTGCGGACCAAGGCCGAGATCCGCGCGGAGGAGCGTCGGGCCGCGATCGCCGACGGGTCACTGCAGGTCCGGACCAGCCGACGTCAGGCCCGGCGTACGCACCGGAACCCGACGTGAGACGTCGTGTCCCGCACGCCCTGGCCCTGACGGGCGGCGGGCCGGTAGCGCTGGCAGTAGTCCGGCGAGCACAGGTGTGACCCACCCTTCGTGACCATCCGGTCTGTCTCCTGCAGCCGCAGCGACCCACCGCAGCAGGGCTTGGTCTCCTCGAGGTCGACGACCGTCGGATCTCCAGCGTGGTGGGGCGCCCACCGGGTGCGGGTCCACTCCCACACGTTGCCGATCATGTCGTGCAGGCCGTAGCCGTTGGCGGGATAGGTCCCCACGGGTGCGGTGTGGTCGTGGCCGAAGGGGTCCTCGCTGCGCCACGGGAAGGCCCCGCGGAAGGTGTTGGCCAGGACCGCCCCGCCGGGCGACAGCTCGTCGCCCCAGGCGAAGTCGCGACCGACCAGTCCGCCGCGGGCGGCGTACTCCCACTCCTCCTCGGTCGCGAGGTCCTTGCCGGCCCATCGGGCGTACGCCGTGGCGTCCTCCCACCCGACGTGCACGACGGGGTGGTCGGCGATGTCCTCCCAGGAGCTGTCCGGCCCCTGGGGCGCACGCCAGGACGCGTCCGGCTGCCAGCGCCACCACCGGGTCCAGTCGCCGAGGTGGACGGGTCCGTCGGTGAGCGTGAAGACCTGCGAGCCCGGGACCAGGAGCGCCGGGTCGGCGCCCGGGAAGTCGGCCGGGTCGGGCGCGATCTCCGCGACCGTCACGTGGCCGGTGTCCTCGACGAAGCGCGCGAACTCGGCGTTGGTGACCGGGTGCGCGTCGAACCAGACGTCGCCGACCGCCACGTCACGCAGCGGCCGCTCCTCGGGGTAGAAGTGACCGTTGCCGATCGTCGTCGTCCCGCCGGGGACGAGCACCATCGCCTCACTCACGGACTCTTGTCTAGCAGCACTCACCCGATGTGGGTGACCCCCCCACCTCGAGACCGTCCGAGAGTGTGGTGGTGACAGGCATCCAGCGCGGCGCACTTGACTGAGGTGGGCGACCCAGCTGCTCCCGTGGTCACCGCGGGCGGACTGCTGCGCCAGGTGCCGCCGGCGATCATCGTCGGCGTCGGCTCGGGGCTGCTGCTGATCGGCATCTCGGCACTGTCCGACCTGGCTCCAGCACCTCGTGTGGGACGACCTCCCGCCCCATCTCGGCGTCTCCCCCGACGCCGCGTGGTGGACGATCCTGCTGCTGACGTGCACCGGTGCGCTGGCCGGGCTCGTCGTGTGGCTCGCGCCCGGCCACGCCGGACCGGACCCGGCCACCGTCGAGCTCGTCTCGTCGCCGCTGCCGTTCCGGGCGCTGCCGGGTCTCGCGGCCGCGCTGGTCCTCACCCTCGCCGGCGGTGTCAGCCTCGGCCCGGAGAACCCGATCATCGCGCTCAACGTCGCCCTCGCCGTCCTCCTGGGACTGCGCTTCCTGCCGAAGTCACCAGCCCCGTTCTGGATGGGGCTGGCGGTTGCCGGCACCCTCGGCGCGATGTTCGGAACGCCCGTCGGTGCCGCGCTGATGCTCAGCGAGACGTCGCCGGGCGACCAGCGGATCCCCCTGTGGAACCGCATGTTCGCGCCGCTGGTGGCGGCCGGCGCGGGCGCCGCCACGATGCTCGCCCTGTCGGACCTCGACATCGCGCTGACCGTGCCGGCCTACACCGGCTTCCACCCCGGCGACCTCGCCATTGCGATCGTCGTCGCCGCGGCCGCGTGCCTGGTCGGGCTGGTCGCTATCTACGCCTTCTCGCCGATGCACGCTGTCCTGCACCGGATCTCGCACCCGTTCGTGCTCCTCACCGCCGCTGGCTTCCTGCTCGGTCTGCTCGGCGCCCTCGGGGGCCGGGAGAGCCTCTTCAAGGGCCTCGACGAGATGAAGGACATCTCGGCGAACATCGGGGACTACTCGGCCGGTCACCTCGCCCTGCTCAGCGCCGTCAAGCTGCTGGCCCTGCTGATCGCGGCGTCGGCTGGCTTCCGTGGCGGTCGGATCTTCCCCGCCCTCTTCGTCGGCGTGATGCTGGGCTGGCTCGTCGTCGCGATCTTCCCGGACGTAGCGCCCGCGGTCGCCATCTCGGCGTCCTGCGTCGGCATCCTGGTCGCCATGACCCGCAACGGCTGGCTCGCCCTGTTCCTGGCGATCACCGTGGTCCCCGACGCGGATCTGCTGCCGCTGCTGGTGTTGGCCTCGTTGTCTGCGTGGTTGTTCGTCGTCGGCCGGCCGCAGATGGTGGTCCACGAGCAGCCGACGACGATCGGCCAGGGTTAGGTCGAGCACCCGCTCAGGACAGGTCGAGCGTCCGCTCGAGGAAGGCGTTGCCGAACGTGCGCTGCGGGTCGACCCGCAGTGCCAGGTCCCGGAAGTCCTCGAAGCGCGGGTAGAGCGGCCGCAGCTCCTCGGTGGTCGCGACGAAGCACTTGCCCCAGTGGGGTCGCGCCCCGAGCGGCAGCAGCGCTGCCTCGATCGCCGGCAGTACGGCGTACACCCCGGGCACGTCGCGCACCCAGGTGAAGTGCAGGCCGACCACGTCCTGGCCCCGTGCGCACCGCTGAGCCAGAGGTCGTCGGCCGCGACGGTGCGGACCTCGCTGACCTGGAGGAGGTGCGCGAACGTCGGCGCGAGCCCGCGCAGCCGCTCGATCGCCGCGAGAGCCTGCGCGCGCGGGACGAGGTACTCGCTCTGCAGCTCCTCGCCGCGGCTCGGCGTGAACTCCATCCGGAAGTGCGGCAGCCGCTGGTGCCACGGGCCGCTCACCCCTCCCTGCTCGGTGACGGCCGCGACGTCGGCGCCCGCGAGCATGTGCAGCGTCGCCGTGGCGGCGGTCGCTCCCCACAGGTCGACCGGCGGCGTGGTCTCGCGGCTCTTCAGCCAGACCTGACCCGACCCGGTCGCTGACCCAGTCGGTGAAGAGGCTGACGCTGTAGGCGCTCGACGGTCAGCGCGTCGAAGTGCTCGACCGCGACGTCCCACGGCAGGTCGGTCCAGAGGTCCTGACGGACGTCGTACGTCGGCTCGATGTCGAGCGTCACGTGGGTGACGACTCCGAGCGCGCCGAGTGCGACGACCGAACCGTCGAAGTCGACGTCGCCTCGCGACGACTCGGCGCAGCTCGCCGTCCGGTCCGACGATCTCGAGCCCCGACACCGCCGCGGCCAGCGACCCGGTGCGGTCGCCCGACCCGTGCGTCCCGGTCGCGACCGCCCCGGCGACGGAGATGTGTGGCAGCGACGCCATCGTCGCGAGCGCCCAGCCCTGGCGGGCCAGCTCGTCGGCGAGCTGTCCGTAACGCACCCCACCCGCCACCCGCACCGAAGCAGTCGCGGCGTCGACCTCGATGTCGGCGGGCAGCTCGAGCATCGACACCAGCGCGCCGCTCGTGTCCGCGAGGTCGGTGAACGCGTGCCGGGTGCCGAGCGCCCGGACCCGCTCCGCCTCGGCGACCACGGTCTGCAGCTCCTCGACCGACCCGGGTCGATGCACCCGCTCCGCGTCGTACGTGTGGTTGCCCGCCCAGTTCGTCAGCACCCGTTCATCCTGCCGGTCCGCCGACGAAACGACGAACGGACCGGCAGGTGGAACGAGTCTGTGGTCAGGAGACCTTGAGGGTCGCGCTGACCGAGCCCTTGTACGTCCCCTGCTTGGCGGTCGAGACGCGGTAGCTTCCTGCGTCCTTGACCGGCTTCGAGCTGAAGGCGCCGCCCTTCGCCGTCGTGAGCGTGGCGACCGTCTTCCACGCCTTGCCCACGAGGTGCTGGACCTTGACGTCGAGGCCCTTGACGCCCTTGCCACCAGCGGTGACCTTGCCGACGATCTTGTGCGACGCCTTGACGAGCGACGCCGTGGTCTTGGTCGCCACGGCCTTCGACCCAGCGGCGAACGTGAACGACGCGGAGCCCGTGTTGGCCGTCATCGTTCGGGTCACCGGCGGCGATCAGGCACTCGTCACCCGCGTCACACTTCGCGCCGGCGAACCCGAGCTCACCGGTGTGGACCGTGAGCTCGGTGGAGAACTTGCCGTCGGCGTCCGGCGTGACCGGCTTGAGGTTGGTCACGTCGCAGGTCTCCTGGGCGTGCGAGGCGCACTGGACGACGTAGACGGTGCTCGCGGGCTTGAAGCCGGTGCCCTGGACGGCGATCGTGGCGCCGTTGGCGACGTCGGTCGACGGCGAGATCGTCAGGACGGGTGCGTCGACGGCGTTGGCGGTCGGCGCGACGACGAGCATCGCGCCGATCAGGGCGGCCGGCGTCAGGAGGGCGAGGCCGAGCTTGCGAAACAGTTGCATTCAGGTGCTCCTTGTTGGTGGGTGGTGCGAACGATCTGTCAGGCGCCGAGGAAGACGGCCTTGGCGATGTCCTCGCGCTCGAGGAGGTCTGCGGTCCGTCCTTCGAACTTGACCGCGCCCTTCTCGATGAAGACGGTCCGTTCGCAGAGGTCGGCGGCGATGTTGATGCTCTGCTCGACCAGCAGCACCGCGATCCCCGATGCACCGATCTGGCGGACGATCTCGAGGAGCTCGCCGACGATGATCGGCGCCAACCCCAACGACAGCTCGTCGATGCACAGCAGTCGCGGCTTGAGCAGGATCGCCTTGGCCAGCGCGAGCTGCTGCTGCTCGCCGCCGGACATGCTCCCGGCCATCTGGTTCAGGCGCTCGCCCAGCCGGGGGAACGTGGTCAGCACCTGTTCCTTGCGGGCGGCGAGCTCAGCGCGGTCCCCTACGAAGGATCGTGCCTGCAGGTCCAGGTTCTCGGCCACGGTCATGTCGGTGAAGACCGAGCGCCCACCGGTGATCAGCGCGATGCCCTTGCCGACCAGGCGTTCGGCGGCGATGCCCGTGATGTCCTCGCCGGCGAAGTGCACGGACCCCTTGCTCGGCGACTCGAGGCCGGCCAGCGTGCGGAGCAACGTGGTCTTACCGGCTCCGTTGGCTCCCAGCAGTGCGACCGGCTCGCCCGGATCGACGTGCATCGAGATGCCGAACAGCACCTGCATGCGTCCGTAGGAGAACTCGAGGTCGCGGATCTCCAGCAGCGGCGCGCTCACGGGAAGCCCGGCGTGAAGGTGTCGTCGAGGAGCGTCCAGCACGAGCAGTCGGCCTTGAACTCCATGGCTCGCCAGTACTGACCGCCGAAGGTGACCAAGGGATCGGTGTTGGCGGTGGGGCCGTTCGGGTAGGAGAACGGCAGCGTTCCTGCCTTCGACGAGCCCCTCGGCCAGGCTCGACTGCGTCACCTTGTCGACGTGGTTGAGCATGGCCTGCAGCTCCCACAGCTGGGAGCAGGCGATGCCGCCCATGCCGGTCAGCTGCTCGTAGACCGGAGGCATGCCGGCCTCGGCCAGCAGGTCGCTGCACGCCTGGGTGCCTGCGGGGGCGGGCGTGGCCGAGTGCTCGGCACCGAAGGAGGTCGCCGCGACCCCGATCGATCCCTCGATGTTCCCGTAGTCGGGACCCAGCAGGCCGTAGGTGACGTCCAGGACGCCGTCGTTGTCGGCCAGGCCGTACTTCGGCTTGAAGTGCTGCGCCGCTGCGGTCTTGGTGAAGTTGGCGAAGTCCTTGTTCATGCTGAGCGTGAGCACCCGGGTGACGCCCGCGGACTTGAACTTCAAGACGGCCTGCTGGATCGCGGCCGGTGTCGAGAACGACTCCGGGCAACCCAGGTCGTACTTGGTCACCTGGCTGTCCGGGATCTCGATCTCCTTGAGCGCGTCGAAGAAGACGGTCACCAGGCCGGCGTTGCAGTCGCCGTACACGACGCCCACCTTCGGGTCGCCCTCGAAGAACTTCAGGTCCTTGAGTGCGTACAGGGTGTTGCGGACCGTGAGGTCGTTCGCCTGGTTCGCGAAGAGGTAGGGGTAGTACTTGGTCTGCTCGCTCAGGTTGAGCCGGGCGGTGAGGAAGGGCACCTTGGCCGAGGCGATGCAGGACGCCTGCGTGTCGAAGCCGCCCTCGTCCAGCACCGCGAACGGCTTGTCCTGCAGGATCTTCAGGCAGGTCTGGTGCATCTGGTCCTGGGACGAGGGGTTGCCCTCGTAGAACTTCAACGCCAGCTGGCGACAGGCCGCGCCCCCGGTCTCGTTGACGCTCTTGGCGATGGCCTTGAAGGCCTTCTCCTGCTCGTCGGGTGCCGGCAGCCCGAAGGTCGCGTTGCCGGCCGCGCCACCGAGGTTGACCAGGACCACGGCCACGGTGACGGTGTCGTCGGTGACGCCTTGGGCGTCCGCCGGCGGCGGCTCGCAGGGCTGTCCGGCGGTGCTGACCGGGCCAGCGCTGAGCGGAGCCTCGGAGCCCCCGGTGAGGTCGGCGAAGGTGAGCGCCGTCGACTCGGTGGCGGCGGCCTCGTCAGAGCTCGGTCACGGGCACGATCACCCAGCCCAGCACCGCAAGCAGCGCCACCGCGACCACGGCGGTGCCGATCCTCTCGACCACGGGGGCGCGGTGCGCCCAGAGACGGAACTGCTGGAACGGGGTCATAGCCGGATCTCCGTGTCGGTCGAAGCAGAGTCGGTGGAAGCAGACATGTGGGCCGGGGTCCTGGCAGGTCCGGGGTCTGGCGCGGGGTCGGGCGCGGGGGTGGCATGGGCCCCGCCGGAGCGCTTGATCGCGACCTCGTTGGACCCGAGGTAGCTCGCGATGACCTCCGGGTGCTCGCGCACCTCTTCCGGGAGTGCCCTCGGTGATGACCCGTCCGGTCTCCATCGCGTAGACGCGGTCGCACAGCGACATCAGCAGTGGCATGTCGTGCTCGACGATGAGGATCGAGCAGTCGAGCTCGTCGCGGATCCGGCGCAGCAGCGGCGAGAAGGCCTCGGCATCGTGCTGGGAGACGCCGCCGGTCGGCTCGTCGAGCAGCAGCAGCCGGGGACGGACCGCGACCTGTGCGGCGAGGTCGCAGATCCGGCGGGTGCCGGTCGAGAGGTCGCCGGTCAAGGTGTTGGCCCAGGGTGAGAGTCCGAAGCGGTCCAGGATGCGCACTGCCTCGCGTCGGGACCGTCGCTCGGCGTCCCTGGCCCAGGGCGCGCGCAGCATCGAGGCGCCGCCGCTGACGCGGTACTGCGAGTTCAGGGCCACCTGCATCGTCTCGATGACGGTCAGGCCCTGGAACAGGGAGGCGTCCTGGAAGCTGCGGGCCGCGCCGAAGGCGGCGCGGTAGTCAGCGGGCAGGTCCACCACGGGTCGGCCGAAGAGGCTGACGCTGCCGGCATCGGGAGCGACGACCCCGGAGACGACGTTCATCAGACTGGTCTTGCCAGCGCCGTTGGGGCCGATCAGGCCCACGATCTCACCGCGACCGACGTGGATCGCGGCGTCGTCGAGGATCGTGACTCGCCCGACACGCCACGTGACACCCTCCACCCGCAGCGGCAACGAGCGGTCCTCCTCGACCAGGCCCGTGAGCGCCTCCACCCGTCGGCTCAACCGGCCACCGGCCCGGCGGCTCGGCCGCGCGGTCTCGGCGGACTCGGGTGTCTGGTGCGCGACAGCCTCGGCCACCGGCTCGTCGGCGCCCGCAGCCGCGGGCGCCGTGGCGAGACCGTGGTCCCGCTTGGCCGCCAGGCGGTCGAGGATGCCCTGCCAGGCGCCCTGTGCACCGCCGGCGAGGCCGGTGGGGAACTGCAGGATCATCACGATGATGCCGACCGAGGAGAGTGCGAGCTGGAAGCCGAGCCCGAGGCCGAGTCTTTCGAACGAGGAGATGAGCACGGGCGCGAGGAACATCACCGGCAGGTACACGAGCGCGGTGGCGGCGATCGCTCCACCCATGGAGCCGAGCCCGCCGATGACCGGGATCGCCAGCAGCGCGATCGAGATACCGGCGCTGAACTGGGTCGGCGCGACGTAGCCGTACGCATCGGCGTACAGCACACCGGCGATGCCGGAGATCGCACCGCACAAGACCATGCTCGACAGCCGGACGCTGGGCGCGAAGACACCGAACGCGTTGCCGGCCCGCTGGTTGTCGCGGACCGCGATCATCAGCCGCCCCGACCCAGACCTGCGCAAGGCGTTGCCCGCCAACAGCACCGCGACGAGGACCACCAGGGCGATGAAGTAGAGGTTCAGGTGCGAATCGGTGAGTCCCAGGCCACGCGCCACCGGCGCCGGCGCGAAGCTCAGTCCACCACCGGAGCCGGACTCGGGGCCGGCCATCCAGTCCTGCTGGAGGAGCCAGTCGGGGGTGACCACCGCCAGTCCCAGGGTGGTGACGGCGAGGGTGAACCCGGCTGCCCGTAGCGCCGGCAGGGCGACGAAGGCCATCACCGCGCCACCGAGGGCCGCCGCCATCAGCATCAGGGCCGGAAGCGTCCAGCCGTGGGGGATCAGGCGGGCCGAGGCGAACGCCGAGATGCCCACGATGGCGAACTGTCCGAGACTGACCTGACCGTTCCACCCGAGCAGCACCGTCAACGACATGCCGACCAAGGCGTAGACGATGACGATCACCAGCAGGAACCGGTCGCCGTCGCCGTTGAAGCCCGGCACGAAGGGCAGCACGACCGCCACGGCCAGGGCCAGCAACCCACCCAGGCGCGGCCCGTAGCGCACCACGGGTGCCGACGTGAGCGACTCGGGCACCCGCACGGGGCGTCGCTCTGGCGCGCCCGCACCACCGGTCGCGAAGACGGCGCCGATCGCCTTCGAGCGCACGGCGACCACGAGCAGGATGACCAGGAACGTCACGACCTCGGCCGTGGCCTCGTTGCTCGTGCGGGCCGCGACCACCCGGCTGACCATCCCGAGGACCAGGCCGCCGCCGAGAGCCCACGGCAGCGACACGAAGGCACCGAAGGCAGCCGCACCGAGACTGAGCATCAGCAGGTAGGGGCCGAGGGCCACGACGTCGAGGCTGGCCTGCTTGGGCGCCGAGAGGACCGCGGCGGTCGCGGAGAGCGCCCCGGCGATGCCCCACGTGACGAGGCTGACCCGGGTGACCGAGATGCCGCACAGTCGGGCCGCATCGATGTTGTTGGCCGCGGCCCGGATCTCGCGACCCATCCGCGAGAAGCGCAGGAAGACCGCCAGCGCGATCACCAGGACGGGCACCAGGACGAGAGTCAGGATGTCCATGCCGCTGAGCACGACGCCCCCGACGGACCAGGCCGCCTGGAACGGTTGCGGGTAGGGCTGGGCCTTGTCCGGGTCGGGCTTGAGAGCGGGGATGAAGCACAGCGCCAGCAACAGCTGGGAGGCCCCGATCGACATCAGCAGGAGCGGAAGGCTCGATCCACCGCGTCGGCGTACCGGGCGGATCAGGCAGCGCTCGACCACCACACCGGTCACGATGCCGACGACGATGCTGAGCGCGAAGGCGAGCCAGAAGTTCCACCCCAGGTCCAGCACCCACTTGGCCACCAGCAGCGCCGACACGGCGCCGAGCTGGGCATGCGCGAGGTTGATGAAGCGGTTCGCCTTGTAGATGAGCACGAGGCCCACGGCCAGGAGGCCGATGGTCAGGCCGCTCTGCAGGCCCAGCACCAGGGTCCCGATCGTCACGGATCTCTCCTCATCTCAAAAGGGGTCGTCGAAAGCTCGCCGCGCTGCCCGCTCGCGACGGGCGCGTCTGTACGCCGGATGGGTCAGAGGTCAGACCCGTCCGGGTCGGGCGGCTTCAGAGCTCCACGGAGAGCATCTGAAGCCGCCGACCGGATCAGCTCGCGAAGCTGATCTGCGAGAACGCCGCGTAGCTCTTCGTCGGCGTGGCGGCCAGGATCAGGCAGCGTCCGCCCTTGACGCACTTCTGCGTGCGGTCACCGGCGTGGAAGGCGGCGACGCGGACCTTGTAGGAGCCCTTGCCCTTGCCGTTCGAGAGCGTGATCGGGGCCGTGTGGGCGAGGTCGCAGTACTTCGAGAAGTGCGTGCCGTCCGAGATCACGCCGGCCGTGCACTGGATGATCTTGGCGCCGCCGGAGAAGGTGCCGAAGCCCGAGACCGAGACCTTGACCTTCTGCAGGTTCTTGAGACCGGTGCTCGGGGACGGCCGTGATGCTGCCGAGGGTGGTCTTCGCAACGGGTGCCGCGGCGGCGGCGGGCGCAGGCGTCGCCGCGTCGGCGCTGCCGATGAAGCCACCGAGAGCGGTGGCGAGGACGAGGCCTGCGGCTGCGATCGTGCGCTTGGTGTTCATCAGTCTGACTCCCTGGATCGGATGGCATGTCGAGAGACATGGGTTCGGTGCGGGCTCGATCAACAGCAGGGTCACGTTCTCGGTGGAGCATCCGCGAGGACCTGGCCTCGCGTGCCCTGCAACGGCGGTGTGATCGACGCCACGCCGGGATCGTGGCACGCCCCACTCGCGTTTGTTGAGGATCCTCAATGCGAATGGAAGCGGACTAGACCAGTCCGCTCGTCCTGGCAATGCGATGACTTGAGTGTCATACAGGCCTCAACGCGAATACCGCGTAGTTGTCGTGGGCTACGCGACTATCAGGCCGGCGCGCGACCGAGGTACTCCGACACGGCCTCGATCAGGCCCTCGAGGGCCTGGTCGACGTCCGTCCAGGTGCTCATCTGCGGCTCGCGGTGCAAGCCCCGGACCGCGACCGGCAGGAGGTTGCGCACCTTCTCGAGCCGGTAGCCGTCGACGACGAGGCCCCGGAAGGACTTCGCGTAGGCCTGCCGCCATCTCCGGTCCCACTCGGCGAACCCCTGGGCCGTGAGCGGATAGTCCCGGGCCAGCTCGTCGCCGTTCGGCGGGAGTGCGTTGCGCAGGTTGAACACCGTGCGCGCCTCGACGGTGTCGAAGAAGTCCCAGAGGCCGTTGACGATCTGGGCCACCCGC
This sequence comes from uncultured Actinomycetota bacterium, assembly GCA_963696245.1. Classification (GTDB taxonomy): domain Bacteria; phylum Actinomycetota; class Actinomycetes; order Propionibacteriales; family Nocardioidaceae; genus Nocardioides. The sequence goes on along the minus strand of CAVOJM010000006.1, from coordinate 287,573 downwards.
CCGCTGACCGACTCGTGGTCCATCGGTCGGAGCGTCGGGAACCCGCGCGACACGAACTCGAGGACGGCGGCCCACAGGCCGTCCGCGTCCCCGAACTGGTGCTGCACCGTGCCCCAGGTGACCCCGCCCTGGCGGGCCACCAGGTTCGCGCTCACGTCCGTGGGGTTGGCCTCACCCAGCACCTGTACGGCGGTGCTCAGCAGTCGCTCCCGCGTCGCGATCCCGCGCTTGTTGAGCTTGGTGCCCTTCGCGCTCTGAGCAGCGTCGCCCACGCCTGTTGCGGGGCGCTCTCCACTCGAAGCCGGGACCGTCACACCGGGAGGGTAGTGGAGGCGGTGCCGATCCACCGCGCCCTTCAGCCCTGCGAGGACGCCAAATGCAGACAAGGCCCCGGACCAGTTCTCCTGGTCAGAGGCCTTGTTGAATCGCGTGCCGAGCGGTCCTGAACCATCTGGACCGCTCCACGTGCGCGAGGGGGGATTTGAACCCCCACGCCCTTTCGGACACTGGCACCTGAAGCCAGCGCGTCTGCCGTTCCGCCACTCGCGCGTGAAGCGGGCCAAGGTTATCCCAGCGCTTCTGGTTTGCCCCAAACCGGGGCGAGGGCCTCCCGCACCCGTCGGCGTCGCCCCGTTACGATCGATCCGACCCGGCCTCCGGTCGGGGTGGTCGAGCGTGCCATGACGGATGCACGACCACCGGGACTACCGATGCGAGGGAGGGCAGCGTGGGTGGGCTCCAGCGTCTGGAGAACCGGCTCGAGCAGATGATCTCGGGAGCGTTCGCTCGGGCCTTCCGCTCGGCCGTGCAGCCCGTCGAGATCGCGGCCGCACTCCAGCGCGAGTGCGACAACAACGCGCAGATCCTCTCGCGCGACCGGCGCCTGGTCCCCAACGACTTCCACGTCGAGCTCTCCCAGACCGACCTGGACCGGCTCTCGCCGTACGACTCGGCGCTGGCCGACGAGCTGGTCCGCCAGCTGAAGGAGCACGCCGAGCAGCAGAGCTACGTCTTCCCCGGACCGGTCACGATCGACTTCAACCCGGCCGAGGACCTCACCACCGGCCGGTTCCGGATCCGCAGCCAGGCACAGGCCAAGGTGACCGGCAACGCCACGCACACCCAGGTGGGTCGGGCGCGGGCCGTGCTCGAGGTCAACGGCACCCAGCACCCCCTGCAGCCGCCCGGCCTGGTCGTGGGCCGCGGGACCGAGGCCGACGTACGCATCAACGACCCCGGCGTCAGCCGGCGACACGCGGAGTTCACGGTCACCGGCGGCGGCGACCGGGGCGTCGCGATCGAGGTCCACGACCTCGGTTCGACCAACGGCATGCTCGTCGACGGCCACCGGATCACCCACACGGGTTTGCGCGACGGCTCCCAGGTCAAGATCGGGAACACGACCATGACCGTCCGGGTCGTCGAGGAGCGCTGAGGATGTCCGAGCTGACGCTGTTCCTCATCCGCGTCGCCTACCTGGCGATCCTGTGGATCTTCGTCCTCTCCGCGATCTCGGTGATCCGCTCCGACATGTTCGGCGCGCGCGTGCCCGAGGGCGCCCGCGTCACCGGCGGCAAGGCACCCAAGGCGCCCAAGCAGTCGGCCAAGCGCCGCGGCGCGCCGACCCACGTCCTGGTCACCGAGGGCTCGAGCGCCGGCGAGCGTGCCGACCTCGCGCAGGCGCCGGTCCTGATCGGCCGCGGCAGCGACGCCGCGATCCGGCTCGACGACGACTACGTCTCCACGCGGCACGCGCGGATCGCCGCCTCGGGCGACCAGTGGTTCGTCGAGGACCTCGGCTCGACCAACGGCACGTACGTCGGGACCGTGCGGATCAGCCAGCCCACGACGATCACCATCGGCACCCAGGTCCGCATCGGCAAGACGATCCTGGAGCTCAGGAAGTAGCCGGATGACCGACTCACCTCCTGGCCAGGCCCTGCGCCTGCACTACGCCGCGGTCTCCGACGTGGGACGCGTGCGCAAGGACAACCAGGACTCCGGGTACGCCGGCCCGTGGCTGCTCACCGTCTGCGACGGCGTCGGCGGCGCGGCCCGCGGCGACATCGCGTCCAGCACGGCGATCGCCCAGCTCCGCCGCCTCGACGCGCCGCCGAGCAGTGACTCGACCGAGGAGCTGCTCGCCCGGGTGGCCGGCGCGCTCCACCGGGCCCACGACCGACTGGTCGAGCTGGTCGACGAGGACCCAGCGCTCGACGGCACCAGCACCACCGCCACGGTCGCCGTCTTCGACGGGCTCCGCCTCGGCATCGGGCACGTCGGCGACAGCCGCGGCTACCTCTACCGCGACGGCGCGATCCGCCAGCTCACGGTCGACCACACCTTCGTGCAGACGCTGATCGACGAGGGCCGGATCACCGAGGAGGAGGCGCGGGTCCACCCCCACCGCAACCTGATCCTGCGCGCGATCGACGCTGTCAGCGACAGCGAGCCCGACCTCTTCATCGTCGACCTCGCCGTCGGCGACCGGGTGCTGCTCTGCAGCGACGGCGCGAGCGGCGTGCTCCCCGACGGTCGCCTCGCCGACATCCTGTCCACGGGCAGCCCGGAGTTCGCCGCGGTCGAGATGGTCCGAGCCAGTCTCGAGGCCGGGAGCTCCGACAACGTCACCTGCGTGGTCGCCGACGTCCTCGACGCTGGCCGACGAGTCGGCCCCCGACGTGGAGCCCGTCGTGGTCGGCGCTGCCGCCGAACGTCGTCTCCCCCGGTCCCGTTCCACTGCCGCCAAGGGCGGCCTCTTCCGCGGTCACCGCTCGGGCGACACCGGCGAGCTCGACCCCGTCCCGGCGCTGCCCGACGACGTCCCCTTCGCGATCAGCTCCGACCCGGCCGACCCCGAGGCCGCTCGTTATGCGCCGCGGCCGCCGCGGCCGTTCCTGTGGCTCAAGCGGATCTGTGCGGCCGCCATCGTGATCGGTGTCGTCTGGGTGGGCGTCGCCGCTGCCTGGTCGTGGAGCCAGGACCAGTACTTCGTCGGCGAGCAGGACGGCAAGGTCGTCATCTACCGCGGCATCAACGCGTCGCTGCCGGGCGTCTCGCTCTCGTCGCCCTACCAGACCACCGACGTCGAGGTGGACCGCTTGTCCGACTTCGTCGCCGGTCGCGTCAGCGAGGGGATCGACGCCGACTCGCTCGAGGACGCCCAGCGGACGGTGCAGAACCTCGCCGCCGGCCAGGAGCCCACGGACTCGGCGGCCGGTGACTGACATGTCCCACACGTTGATGGGCTTCGTCCACCGGCGCCGCCGCGGCGCCGAGCTGTTCCTGCTCGTGCTCGCCCTCGCGGTCGGCATCGGCGCCTACGCCGCCGTCGGCATCGGTGTGGAGGGCGAGGTCCCGGCCGACCTGCTTGCGTACGGCGGATGGCTGGCCGCCCTGGTCATCGGCGCCCACCTGGTGATCCGGATCGTCGCGCCGTACGCCGACCCCGTGCTGCTCCCCGTCGTCGCCGCGCTCAACGGGCTCGGGCTGGCCGTCATCCACCGGATCGACCTGGCGCTCGAGGACGAGGGCAAGGGACACGGCTTCGCCCAGCAGCAGCTGATCTGGATGACGCTCGGCGTCCTGCTCTTCGTGATCACCCTGATCGTGCTGCGCGACCACCGCGTCCTCCAGCGGTTCACCTACACCAGCGGCCTCGCGGCGATCGTGCTGCTGCTCCTGCCGATGCTTCCCGGCATCGGCCGCACCATCAACGGCGCCCGGATCTGGATCCACGTCGGGCCGTTCAGCTTCCAGCCCGGCGAGATCGCCAAGGTGCTGCTGGTCATCGCGTTCGCCGGCTACCTGGTCCTCCACCGCGACGCCCTCGCGCTCGCCGGCCGGCGGGTCCTCTTCGTCGACCTGCCCCGCGGCCGCGACCTCGGCCCGATCCTCGTGATGTGGCTGGTCAGCCTCGGCATCCTGGTCTTCCAGCACGACCTCGGCTCGAGCCTGCTGTTCTTCGGCCTCTTCCTGATCATGCTCTACGTCGCGACCGAGCGACCAGGCTGGCTCGTGGTCGGCGGCGCTGCTCTTCGTCGCGGGCGCCGCGCTCGCCTACTACCTGTTCGGCCACGTCCGGATCCGCTTCGACATCTGGCGCCACCCGTTCGACTACTACGGCGAGGGCACCACCGACCAGGCCTTCCAGCCGGTCGAGGCGAGGTTCGGCATGGGCTGGGGCGGCCTGATCGGCCGCGGCTTCGGTGACGGGGACCCCAACCGGGTCCCCTACGCCAACTCCGACTTCATCTTGTCCTCGATCGGTGAGGAGCTCGGTCTCACCGCCGTGATGGCGGTGATCGTGATGTACGGCCTGATCGTCGAGCGGGCCCTGCGCACCGCCCTGATCTGCCGCGACGGCTTCGGCAAGCTGGTCGCGACCGGTCTCGGCAGCGCCCTCGCGCTCCAGGTCTTCGTCGTCGTCGGCGGTGTCACCGGCCTGATCCCGCTCACCGGCCTGACCACGCCGTTCCTGTCGTACGGCGGCTCGTCGCTGGTCGCCAACTGGGTGATCATCGCGATCCTGCTGCGCATCTCCGACCAGGCCCGGCGCCCGGTCCCGCAGCTGTCCGACGACACCGCCGCCATCGACATGGACTCCACCCAGGTCGTGCGGGTGGTGCGATGAACAAGCCGATCCGGACCGTCTCGATCTTCTGCCTGCTGCTGTTCGTCGCCCTGCTGGTCAACGCGACCTACCTGCAGTACTGGAAGGCCGGCGCCCTCAACGACGACCCGCTCAACCGCCGCGTCCAGGAGGCGTCGTACTCCCGCGAGCGTGGCGCCATCCTGGTCGGTCGCAACCCGGTCGCCGAGAGCGTGGAGTCCGACGACGACTACAAGTTCCAGCGGACCTACCCCAAGCCCTTCGTCTACGCCCCGATCACCGGCTGGTTCTCCTACTTCGGCCAGACCGGGATCGAGCGCAGCCAGAACGACGTCCTCTCGGGCGACGACTCGCGGCTGTTCGTGACCCGGCTGGTCGACCTGCTCAGCAACGACCCCGCCAAGGGCGGCAACGTCGCGCTCACGATCGACCCCGCAGCGCAGCAGGCGGCGTACGACGGGCTCAAGGCGATCGGCCCCGAGGTGCAGGGTGCCGTCGTCGCGCTCCAGCCCAGCACCGGCAAGGTGCTCGCGATGGTCTCGCTGCCGACCTTCGACCCCAACAAGATCGCCACCCACGACCTGTCCGCGGCCAGCGACAACTACCAGAAGCTCGAGCGACGACCCGACCCAGCCGCTGCTCAACCGGGCGATCCAGACCCGGCTGCCTCCGGGCTCGACGTTCAAGGTCGTCACCGCCGCCGCCGCGATCGAGAAGGGTCTCTACACGGCCAGCGACACGGTGCCCGGTGGCGTGACCTACCAGCTCCCGCTGACCCACGGCCCGACCGGCCAGATCGACAACGAGGGTCGCGCCTGCGGCGCCAACAACACCCGGATCCCCTTCACCCAGGCCATGGGGCAGTCGTGCAACACGTCCTTCGCCCAGATCGCGGGAGAGGTCGGCGCCGAGGACATGGCCAAGACCGCCGAGGCCTTCGGCTTCAACCAGGACTACCTCGAGGACCTCTCCCCGCAGGCGAAGTCCGTCTTCCCGACCGAGCCGAACACGGCCGAGCTCGGCCAGACCGGCTTCGGCCAGTTCGAGGTCTCGGCGACCCCGCTGCAGATGGCGATGGTCGCCGCCGGCCTGGCCAACGGCGGGACGGTCATGAAGCCCTACCTGGTCGACGAGCAGCAGTCGGCCGACCTCGACGTCCTCGACAAGACCGACCCGGAGGAGCTCTCCCAGGCGGTGTCCGCCGCGACGGCCAGCGAGGTGACCAAGCTGATGGTCGCCACGGTCGACGACGGCACCGCGTCCCCGGGCGCGATCCCCGGCGTCTCGGTGGCCGGCAAGACCGGTACGGCGCAGAGCGGGATCGACAACGTCCCGCCGTACGCCTGGTACATCTCCTTCGCCCCGGCCGACAACCCGCAGGTCGCGGTCGCCGTGATGATCCAGAAGGCCGACATCCCGCGCGGCGAGATCGCGGGCGGCGTCTACGGCGGCCCGATCGCGAAGGCCGTCATGGAAGCAGTGATCAAGTGACCGACACGACCTCGTTCGGCTACGCCGACGACTCCCGCCGCTACCGGCTCGTCTCCCGCATCGCGACCGGCGGCATGGGCGAGGTCTGGCAGGCGCTCGACACCGTCCTCGGTCGCTCGGTCGCGGTCAAGCTGCTCAAGAACGAGTTCGCCGACGACACCGCCTTCCGGCTGCGCTTCGAGGTCGAGGCGCAGCACGCCGCATCGCTCCACCACCGCAACATCGCGACGGTCTACGACTTCGGCGAGGCGGAGGCCGCCGACGGGTCCGACGTACGCCGTCCCTACCTCGTGATGGAGCTCGTCGAGGGGCAGCCGCTCTCGTCGCTCCTGCGACCAGGGTCGCCGCTCGACCCGCAGGCCACCCGCGAGCTGCTGGCGCAGGCGGCCGACGGTCTCGGTGCCGCGCACGCGGCCGAGATCGTGCACCGCGACATCAAGCCCGCCAACCTGATCGTCACGCCGGACCGGCAGATCAAGATCACCGACTTCGGGATCGCCCGGGCCGCTGCGGGCGTCGGTCTGACCACCACCGGTGAGGTGATGGGGACACCGCAGTACCTCTCGCCCGAGCAGGCCCAGGGCCTGACCGCGACGCCGGCCTCCGACGTCTACTCGCTCGGCGTCGTGGCCTTCGAGTGCCTCGCCGGCCGGCGTCCGTACGTCGCCGACACCCCGGTCGCCACGGCGCTCGCCCACATCCGCGAGCCCGTCCCCGACCTGCCGCCGAGCGTCCCGGCCGACCTCGCCGCGGTCGTGAAGCGGGCGATGGCCAAGGACCCGGCCGCGCGGTTCGTCGACGGCCGCGCCTTCGCCGCCGCGCTGCGCAACCCGGCGGGCGTCGCCCCTGCCGTCGTCGCCGCTGCCGGTCCCGGTCCCGACTCCGGCACCGGACGACCCAGGTGCTGGCTCCCGTCACCGCCTCGACGCCGGTCGCCGACGAGCCGCGGCGGCTGGCTCTGGCCGGTCGTCGGCGTGATCGCGCTGGTGGCGATCGTGGTCCTGGTCTTCCTGCTGCTCAACCAGAACGGCGACAGCGGACGACCCGGTCGAGCAGCAGACCAGCCAGAGCCCGACCCAGTCGAGCTCGGCGCCGTCCCCGACGGAGTCGACCAACACGCCGTCCGAGGACACCACCATCCGCATCGACGAGAACGACTACCTGGCCCGGCCGATCGCCGACGTCGAGCGCGACCTGGGCAACCTCGGGCTGCGCGTCGACAAGCAGCGGGTCGACAACCCCGGCGACGAGATCGAGGGCGACGTCCTCAGCGTGAACCCGACCGGCGCACTCCAGCCCGGTGACGTGGTCACGGTCCAGTTCTGGGGACCGCTCCCACCCGCGAGCCCGTCCGACACCCCGTCCGAGACCCCGTCCGAGCACCCCGTCCGACTCCGCCTCCTCCGCCCCCAGCGACAGCACGTCCCCGAGCAACTAAGGCAAGGTCACCCTCGATGAGCAACCAACAGCCGATCGTGGTCGGCGGGCGCTACGAGCTCGGCGAGCTCCTGGGCCGCGGCGGCATGGCCGAGGTCCGCAAGGGCACCGACACCAGGCTCGGCCGAGTCGTCGCGGTCAAGCGGCTCCGCACCGACCTCGCCAGCGACGCGACCTTCCAGGCCCGGTTCCGGCGCGAGGCGCAGTCGGCTGCGTCCCTCAACCACCCTGCCATCGTCGCGGTCTACGACACCGGCGAGGAGCCGGCCCCCGACGGGTCCGGGGTCTCCCAGCCCTACATCGTCATGGAGTACGTCGCCGGCCGGACGCTGCGCGACATCCTGCGCGAGGGCCGCAAGATCCTGCCCGAGCGCGCGCTCGAGATCACCAGCGGCGTGCTCTCCGCTCTCGACTACAGCCACCGCGCGGGGATCATCCACCGCGACATCAAGCCCGGCAACGTGATGCTCACGCCCAGCGGCGACGTGAAGGTGATGGACTTCGGCATCGCCCGGGCGATCAGCGACGCGTCCTCGACGATGACGCAGACCGCAGCCGTGGTCGGCACCGCCCAGTACCTCTCCCCCGAGCAGGCCCGCGGCGAGACCGTCGACTCCCGCTCCGACGTCTACTCCGCCGGCTGCCTCCTCTACGAGCTCCTGACCGGGCGACCGCCCTTCGTCGGCGACAGCCCGGTCGCGGTCGCCTACCAACACGTCCGCGAGCCCGCCGTACCCCCGTCCGACCACGACACCGACCTCCCGCCGGAGATCGACGCGATCGTGATGAAGGCGCTCGCCAAGCGGCTCGAGGAGCGCTACCAGTCCGCCGCCGCGATGCGCAGCGACATCGAGCGCTACCTCGCCGGCCGGCCGGTGCAGGCCCCGATCCCGGCGCCGGTCGTCGCGACCCCGCCGCCGACCTACCCCGACCCCACCATGGTCACCGCGCTGCCTCCCGAGGACGACGACGGTCGCAGCCGGACCGGGCTGCTGATCGCGCTCGGGCTCCTGCTCGTCGTGCTGATCGCCGGCGCGGCCTACCTGATGCCACGGCTCTTCGAGCAGGCGCCCGACCAGGTGCCGGTGCCCAAGGTGATCGGCAAGACCGACAACCAGGCACGGGCGCTGATCGGCGACGCCGGGCTCAGCGTGGGCCCGACCGACCGTGAGAACAGCGACCTGGTCCCGGCCGGCAAGATCATCCGACAGAGCCCCGACCCGGACGAGTACGTCGACCCCGACGCCTCGGTCAGCTACGTCATCTCGCTCGGTAAGCCCGAGGTCCAGGTGCCGTTCGTCATCGGGCAGAACAAGGACGACGCCAAGCAGACCCTGGTGGAGGCCGGCTTCCAGGTCACGCTCAAGGAGATCGAGTCCGACGAGGACAAGGGCGTCGTGATCAGCACGTCGCCGGCCCAGGGCGAGACCGTGGCCGCCGACACGATGGTGGTCGTGTCCTACTCCGACGGGCCCGAGAAGGTCCCGGACGTGGTCGGGATGCAGCAGGCGGACGCCGAGAACGCCATCAAGGCCGCCGGCTTCGTGCCGCGGGTCTTCACGACCGACGACACCACCGAGCCCAAGGGCACCGTCATCGACCAGAGCCCGTCGAAGAACGAGCCGCTCTCGGCCGGGTCGACCGTCACCATCCAGGTGTCGAGCTTCGTGGAGCCGACCGAGACCCCGACCGAGACCCCGACGGAGACCCCGACCGAGACCCCGACCGACGGGACGACTCCCGGCCTGCGGGTGCCGGCGCTGGCACCCGGTCAGGTCAGCCGTTCGCGGAGCTCGCAGCCCTGAGGACGGTCGCATAGTTGAGGTCGAGCAGGCCGTCGTACGCCGGCGCGACGACCTGGTCCGAGAGCTCGAGGTCCCAGCCGACGGAGATGCTCGGGTCGGCCGAGGCCTCGCGGTAGAACTTGAGGTAGTCGTCGTCCTCGATCGCGGTCAGCAGCGCGCCCTGGTCGCCGACCGCCTCGATGACGTAGGGCTGCGGGTAGGGCACGCCCTGGAGCTGGACCGCGTTGCCCTCGCACTTGATGCCGGTGGTCGACACGACGCGCTGCCCGGCGATCGTGACTGCGGTCGCGCCGCCCTTCCACAGGGCGTTGACGACGGCCTGGATGTCCTGCTGGTGGACCAGGAGCGGGTTGACGTCGCCGGTGGTGGAGTTGATGACGTCCTCGGGGGCGTCCGAGAGCGTGATGCTGACGCCGGGACCGCGGTGGGCGACCAGGCCGGCCGGGTCCTTGAGCGCCGCGATCCGCCGGTTGTAGCGGTTGACGTCGCGGTCGCTCATCGACCCCGACAGCGCCGAGACCTGGGAGTTGAGGTCGGCCACCTGCTGGCGCAGCGCCGCGTAGTCGTCGGCCTCGTCCTTCACGAGCGAGGCGAGGTCGGTGTAGCGGCCCGGGCGCAGGTCGGTGCCGTGGCTGTTGGCCGCGCTCACCACGAACAGGCCCCCGCAGAGCAGGATCACGAGGGGGGTGCCGATCCGCCAGGCGCCGCCGGCGCGCGGCGTACGGCGCCGCCACCGGGACAGGCCGGTGCGCTCCGGGTCGCTCGACCCGGAGGGCCTCGCGTGGGATCCACCGCTCACGACGACTAAGGTATCCCGGAGTCCGTCCGCGTCCCGCACGGACGGCATCATGTGATGCATCACGATCGACCAGGAGTTCCCGTGCGCAAGCAGAAGATCGACGACCCTCTCGCCCCAGCCCGAGGCCCGCTGATCTCGACGCGGTTCGTCATCGCCCTCGTGCTCATCGCGCTCGGCATCGCGTGGATCGCCTACTACTACATCGCGGTGCGGGTCGACCCGACCGTCTTCCCGGCGCCCGACGCGGGCAAGCCGAAGTTCATGGCCGACCTCGGCAACTGGAACTACGTGATCGGCTTCGGTGCGATCTTCGTCGGCCTGATCATCTCGGCCCACCCCTCCACCCCGCTCGGCCGCGGCCGCGGCGTCGTGGTCGGCATGCTGGGCTGCTTCCTGATCGGCCTGCTGTGGATCTGCACCTTCTACGTCTTCAGCAACGACATCAGCTCGATCCCGGTCTTCAACGACCTGGACCAGAAGAACCTGATCGTCGGCATCGGCTTCATGGCCGTCGGCTTCACCTTCGCCACACGCTGGGAGTAGGCCCGCCGAGTCGGCGCCAGCTCAACCGCCGGTCGTCCCCACGGGGCGGCCGGCGGTTTCTTTGTGCACAGCTGGGGAGGAACCTGTGGAGAACTACACGCATGTAGTTCTCCACAGATGAGTGCACAGCTGTGGACGACCGGGCTCCGGTACGGGCGTCGACGCGACGGTCAGGCGAGAGCGGCGGTGCGGAGCACGATCGCGACCAGGATGACCACCGCGACGCCGCTCAGCCCGGCGACCTGCACCAGGGTCCGGTTCTTGCGCGGGGCGTAGACGAGGATGCCCGCGATCACCAGGCCACCGACGAAGCCGCCGACGTGGCCCTGCCAGGAGATGTAGCCGTGACCGACCACGGTGAAGAGGAAGTTCAGCCCGATCCAGAGCAGGACCTGGCGGTAGTCGCCGCCGATCTTGTGGGCGATGACGAGCAGCGCGCCCATCAGGCCGAAGATCGCCCCCGAGGCGCCGACCGTCGGCGTGAACTCCGGAGCCGCCCAGTAGACGAGGGCCGACCCGGCGAGCGCGCTGAGCAGGTAGAGCGCGAGGTAGCGGCTGCGGCCGAGCACCATCTCGAGCTGGGGTCCGAGCACGTACAGCGCGAACATGTTGAAGCCGATGTGCAGCAGCTCGACGTGGGTGAAGGCGCTGGTGATCAGCTGCCAGTAGGCGCCGTCGGCGACGCCGGGCAGCCAGGTGCCGCCGTTGGCGGTGCAGAGCGCCTGCGAGACGTCGACGCCCCGGCCCTGGCCCAGGTCGCACAGGCCGTTGGGCCGCAGTGCGAGCAGGTCGACCAGGCGGCTGGAGGCGCCGCCGGTCACGAGGATGGCCAGCCAGACGGCGGCGTTGATCGCGATCAGGACGTACGACGTGAGGCCGGCGTTGCCGGGCCGGAGCCCGCCGAACGCCGTACGCCCGCTCCGGGTCGTCTTGCGACCCTCGGCCACGCACTCGGGGCACTGGAAGCCCACGGCGGCGTCGCGCATGCAGTCCGGGCAGATCGGGCGGTCGCACCGCTGGCACCGGATGTGCGACTCACGGCCGGGGTGTCGATAACAGGTCGGCACCCCGGCCATGGGCGCGGGTTGATCGGTCATGCTGTGGTCTGAGCTGACGGGGTAGCTCAGGCGCCGATGATCTCGACGGACTCGATGATCACCGGGTCGAGCGGCTTGTCGCCCGGGCCGGTGGCGGTGGCGCCGATGGCGTCGATGACGTCGCGCGAGGCCTGGTCCGCGGCCTCGCCGAAGATCGTGTGCTTGAAGTTCAGCCACGTCGTCGGCGCCACGGTGATGAAGAACTGCGAGCCGTTGGTGCCGGGGCCGGCGTTGGCCATCGCGAGCAGGTAGGGCTTGTCGAAGACCAGCTCGGGGTGCGGCTCGTCCTTGAACGTGTAGCCCGGGCCGCCGGTGCCGGTGCCGAGGGGGCAACCGCCCTGGAGCATGAAGCCCTCGATCACGCGGTGGAAGCCGAGGCCGTCGTAGAACGGGCCCGACCGGCCGTTGCCGGCGTCGTAGTCCTTGGTGCCCTGCGCGAGGCCGACGAAGTTGGCGACCGTCTGGGGGGCGTGGTCGGGGAACAGGTTGAGCGTGATGTCGCCCCGGTTGGTCTTCAAGATGGCCTGTTGGTCAGCCATGACTGCCTCTCGCGTCGGATGGGTACACCTCGGACACACCGCGGTGCAGATTCTGCCGTCCGATCCTCGCATGAGCCCCAAGCGACCGGACCCCTGGCTCGACACCCGGTGACATGATCGAATCAATCAGGACACGACGAGAGGAAGTGCCAGATGGGTCTGCGCAAGAACAAGTCGATCCTGGACCAGGCGGTCGACCAGTACGTCGACCAGGTCAAGCCGCACGTCGACGCGGCGGTCGCGACCGCCAAGGAGAAGGGCGGCCCGGTCCTCGCGGACGCGAAGGCCAAGGCCGGCCCGCGCTCGCCGACGCCAAGGCCAAGGCCGGCCCGGCACTCGCCGACGCCAAGGCCAAGGCCGGCCCGGCGATCGCTGCCGGTGCCGCGATCGCTGCCGAGAAGGTCGCGAGCGGTGCCGCCGTCGCCGCGGAGAAGGCTGCCGGGGCCGCGGAAGCCGCGGCCGACAAGGTCAGCGACGTGGCCCAGCCCAAGAAGAAGAAGGGCAGCAAGCTCAAGAAGCTGCTCGTGCTGACCGGTCTCGCCGCCGGCGCCGCGTTCGTGGCGAAGAAGCTCCAGGGTGGCAAGCAGAGCGACAACTGGCAGTCGTCGTACACCCCGACGCCTGCGCCGCGCCCGCGCACGCAGCGCGGCCCACGGACGACGAGGCCGGCGCATCGCCGTCCGAGGCGATCTCCGACCAGGCCGAGTCCGCGCACCCGGTCACCACCCCCGACGACCCGGCCGAGGTCGTCGACCTGGACGACACGAAGTAGAGCGTCTCCGCTCAGAACCGGCCGGCGGCGACGATCCTCCGGCCGGTTCTCCTGGATCCACTCGTCGATCCGCTCCCACCACCCGAAGAGCCAGTCGATCCGTTCGTCGCGGCCCTCCGGGGATCTCGCTGCGCGGCACCTGCCACCAGCGCATGATGATCCGCTTGTCCATCGGCAGCTCGCGCCAGATGTCGGCGACCGAGACCAGGTGGTCGAGCCCGGTGTGGGCGACGAGCACGACGTCGGCGTCCGGGGCCGCGTCGAGCGCGGCCAGGAAGCCGCCAGGTCTCGGGGCCAGCACGTGGATCATCCGCTCGGCGCGCTGCGCCATCCGCTCCATGCCCAGCCGCCGGAGCCGGTCGATCGCCTTCTGCCGGCGCTTCGGGGTGAAGTTGCCGCCCTCCGGGAAGATCACGAACGCGTCGTTCGCCGTCGAGGCCGGTGGCGAGCTCGGCGATCTGCGCCTCGAGGTCCTCGCCGGCAGCCGGGTTCGGGCTGATGAAGCGTGCCGGGATCCGGCGGAGGACGACATCGATCATCGGGTCCCACGCCAGCGTGTCCTTCAGGACCACCCGCGGCTCTCGGTCGTACCACGCCATCAGGGTGTGGATCAGCACGAACGAGTCGCCCACCCCGGCGTGCCGGCAGCAGACCAGGATCGGCCGCCCCGGGTGCGCCGCCGGGGTCGGTCCCTCCGTCTCGATGCTCAGCCGCAGCACCCGTCGTGCCTCGCGGAAGAAGATCCACATGGCGCCCTGCACCAGGTCGTAGTGGATGCCCTCGAAGTACGGCGTCCGCAGTCGCCAGCCGAAGCCGGACGCGACCCACAGCCCGAACATCACCAGCAGCAGCAGCGCCTCGCAGGTGAGGTAGACGGTCGCCACCCACATGATGCGCAGCGGGCGCAGTCGCCCGGACACGATCGGCGAGATCGCGGCCAGCCCGATCAGCCACAGGGGCAGCGTCACCCAGATCAGCACGGCGAGCAGGACGACGAGCGGCGCGATCACCAGGCGTCGCAGCGCCCAGGTCACGGGTCGCCTGCTGTCTCCGGTCCGAGATGTTGGTCGAGGTAGGCCACCGACGCGGCGTACGTCTCGTCGATGCGTTGCTGCACGCCGCTGAAGTCACGGCTGCCGAGCAGCGAGTCGTCCTTGCCCGACGTGCCGCGAGCGGGCAGCACGTGCGCCTCGACGCTGGCCGGCAGCTCGGCGAGCTCGCGGTTGAAGCGGTGCCGACGGGCGATCTCGAACGAGACGCGTGCGACCTCCCACGGTCGCTTGGGCGGCTTCAGCTGCCGGTCGATCCGGCCGACCTGCAGCACGAAGACCCGGGAGGCGCCGAGCTGCACGGCTCGCCCGAACGGGATGGAGTTCACGATCCCGCCGTCGAGGTAGTGCTCGTCGCCGACCTTCGCGGGCGGCAGCAGGCCCGGTACGGCGGCGCTCGCCATCACTGCGTCGACCACCGGACCGGAGTCGAACCAGTGCTCGGCGGCGCGCTCGATGCTGGCGGCGCAGACCTGGAAGCGCACCGGCAGCTCCTCGAAGGTGAGGTCGCCGAACTCGTCGTGCAGGGCCTGCTGCAGCGGCTCGGCCGACCAGAGGTGGGTGCCGGTGGTGACCGCCCGCCGGACCGTGCGCAGCGGGCTGTCGCCGTAGACCTCGTTGCCGCTCGCGCCGACGCCCTTCCAGAGCTCGGTGAGCTTCTCGATCACCGACAGGTTCGGCTCGCGGGCGACCATGGCGCCGTTCAGCGCGCCGATGCTGGTGCCGAGCACGACGTCGGGGACGATGCCGCGCTCGAAGAGCGCCCGCAGCATCCCGACCTCGACCGCGCCGAGGACGCCACCGCCCCCGAGCACGAACGTGGTCGTCATGGTCGGGTCACACCGTCGAGGGTGCCACGAGCTCCGGGTTCTCGGCGCGTACCTTCTGGGTGACCTTGTGCTCGACCCAGAAGATCAGCAGCGGGACCAGGCCCGCGATCAGCGCGACCAGCGTGAAGCCGATCGACCAGCGTGCCCGCCGCGAGAGCAGGAACGCGACCACGACGTAGATCATGAACGCCCAGCCGTGGGCGACCCAGAGGATGCTCAGCTTCTCGCCGAGCTGCTGCAGGTCGCTGCCCTCGGCGGGGATGTAGCGCAGCGGCAGCGCCACGAAGGAGCAGAAGGCGAGCAGGATGCCGACGATGAACGCGAGCACCCGGTAGGTGTTGAACAGCTTCACGGCGCCCAGCCTACGGAGTGGCCTCTGAGGGCTCGTCGGCCCGTTCCTCCTCGCGCTCGCGCGCTGCGGTCTCCGTCACCCACCGCCACCAGATGAAGGCGGCGAACCCGCCGAAGAACCACCACTCGATGGCGTAGAGCAGGTTGCGTACGCCGGTGAAGGCGCCGACGTCGGGCAGCTGCGACGAGCGACGCCGCGGCCAGCCCCTGCGCGGGCTGCTCGGACACGCCGTACGCGCCGTACAGGTCCTGGTCGACGTGCTGGATGACGTCGGCGATGCGCAGCTGCGGGAGCACGTCGTCGGTCGGGTCGGTGTCGACGTCGCCGGTGCCCTCGGGCGGCTGCAGCCAGGCCGTCACCTCGGCCTCGCCGGTCGGCGGCTCGGGAGCGGTCGTCGGGATCGGCCACCCACCCGCGCACGATGGGGATCGCCGCGCCGTCCGGACTGCCGACGGCGAGCGGCGTGACGACCCAGTAGCCGTCGTGACCCTCGTGCTCGCGTCCGGAGACGTAGACCGTGCCGTCGGGGACCCAGGTGCCGGACACCGTCACCGGCTGCCCGACCCGGTTGCCCGGGAAGGGGTCGTCCGGTCCCATCACGTCCTCGAGCGGCATCGGCTCGGCGTGGGTCAGGTCGGCCGCCTCGGCGTCCCGGTGCGCCTGCCAGGCGGTGAGCTGCCAGTAGCCGAGCCCGACGGCGGTGGCGACGAGGACCAGGGCCAGCAGGTGAGCACCCCAGTACCGCGGGGCGAGCATCCTGGGCACCCGGTCAGCGTACGGTCCAGCCATCTGGGCAGACCACTTGACCACGTCGACCAGGTCCTCCGAGCTCGTCGACGCCGAGCCCACCCCGGCGACGCCGAGCGAGCGCCGATCGGCGGTTTCCTGGTGGCCGTGAGGGTCGGTGACCGAGCGCGAGTCAGGCGGGCGCGGGCAGGGTCTGGCGTGCGCCGGTGAGGCGACGCAGGCGCCGTAGTCCGCGGTGCCGCGCGACGCGCAGGGCGACGGCGCTGATCCCGAGCGCCTCCGCCGCGCTCCGCGTGTCCATGCCGAGCCCGTCGACGAGACCGACGACGTCACGTTCCCGCGGCGGCAGGGTCGCGAGTGCGTGCCGGAGCCAGGCCCGGTCGTCGATCACGAGGGTGGGGTCGGGGACCGCGTCGACGTGGTGCTCGAAGTGGGCGACGTCGACGGGATGGGTCTGCCTGCGGTCGGACTTCTCCTTGGCACGTACGCCGAGGTTGCGGGCGATCCCGAACAGCCAGCCCGCGAAGTCCGACGAGCTGCCGTGGAAGTCGGCGATCTTGGAGGCCGCGACCAACCATGCCTCGGCGGCGATGTCCTCGGCGGTCGTGGCGCTGTCGCCGGTCGGCCGGATCCGCAACCACGCGAGAAGGCGCCCGGCGTGCGCTGCGTAGAGCGCGCGCCAGGCGTCGGGGTCACCCGCCTTGGCGGCTCCGATCGAGTCGTCGTCGACGCCGGGCTCACCCATGTGGGTCCTGGCTGGCATCGGTAGCGTGCGTGTTCCCCTGCGACCCCTTCCCCTGCGACCGCTTGCGCTCCTGCGACGTGGTCGGGTGGACCGGATGCGCTGGGTGCGCCGGGTGCGGTGCGTGGCTCGGGCGGACTGGATGCGCGGGGTGCGCCGGATGTGTGGCGTGGCTCGAACTGCTCGGGTGGACCGGGTGCGCGGGGTGCGCGGGGTGCGCGGGGTGAACCGGGTGCGCGGGGTGAACCGGTCGGACCGGGTGGTCGGACTTCCTCCCTGCCCCGGGACGGCCTGGGGCGGAGCTGCTCGCGGCCGAGCCGGGCTTCGCGTCGGGCGAGGCACCGTCGGTGATGGTCGCGCCGCCACGCGGGCTGGGGTCCGTCCCCGGTGCGCTCGTTCGCGCCGGCGCCGGGGGCGCCGTCGGCCCGGAGTGGGGCGAGGGCAGCCCAGGCACGGTCAGAACCCCGCTCGCCCACGCCCCACCGACGGACAGGAAGGCGGCGACGACGGCAGCCGCGACGACGGCGAGGAACCAGGACGATCGGGGCGCGCGGGTCGGCGTACTGCTCCGGGCCAGGTCCGCCAACCGGTGCACGAGGTCGTCGGGGATCTCGACCTCAGGTATGTCGAGGTGGAGGTCTCGTTGGCTCGGGCTCATCGGTGCGGCACCTCGTCGGTAGATCTGTTCGCGTCGCTGCGCTGGTCTGATCATGACCTCCCGCAAGCACCCCAGTCTGTTACATCGGCGATCGATCATTCACCTCGGTGTAACGAACCGCGGGTGCGGCGGGATGTGTCTGGTGACCGCCCCGACTCGGGGTCATCCATGTCAAGGAGTTCTCATGCGCACCTCCACCCGCACCGCCGGTGCTCTCGCCGCCATGGCCCTCACCCTCGGCACCCTCGGCACGATCACCGCGACGTCCGCGAACGCTGCTGGCTCCGACTCGGCCAAGCCCGCCGCCTGCGCCCAGGAGCAGAAGCAGCTCGACAAGGCCAACGAGGCCCTGACGCGGGTCACCGCAGTGTTCGACAAGCAGCAGGACAAGGTCGCCAAGGCCAAGGACCAGTCCGAGGCCGCCATGACCGCGCACGAGCGGAACGAGGCGCGCAAGGCGCTGGCCGCGGCCAAGAAGGACCGCGACATGGCGAAGAAGGACAAGAAGGCCCAGCAGCAGCGCGTCGAGAAGGCCCAGGTGCGCCTCACCGAGTGCCAGGCTGATCAGCCCACCGGCTGATCAGCCACCTGGGGGGAGCGACGGCCGCGTACGACGACATGTCGTGCGCGGCCGTTGTGTTTGCGGACTACGAGGTGGTGGAGCCTAGGGGACTCGAACCCCTAACCCCCTGCTTGCAAAGCAGGTGCGCTACCAATTGCGCCAAGGCCCCCGGTGGTGCTGGTTCTGGCTGTCTCAGGCTCTCGCGACGCTGTCGGTCGCCTCGGCCCAGAGCGCCTGCTCATGCTTGCCCGCGTCGATCCGCTTCTTGAAGACCACGGCTGCGACGACGAGCAGCACGAGGAGGATCAGCTTCTTCATCGTGACTCCCACGGTCGAAGGAGGGGTACCGGGGATCCGGTGGTGGGCCTAACAGGACTTGAACCTGTGACCTCTTCCTTATCAGGGAAGCGCTCTAACCGTCTGAGCTATAGGCCCGAGTTGGGCACGGTCCGAAGACCGGCGCCAGATGACCGCCGGAGCGACCGAGGGGGAACACTACCCCACCCCGGAACGGCCCGACAAAACGTCAGTGATCGTCCTCGGCGAGGGTCAGCTCGACACCGCCGAGCAGTGCCGCCGACATGTTGTAGAGGAAGGCGCCGAGGGTCGCGATCGCGGTGATCAAGATGACGTCGACGACGGCCACCAGCATCGTGAAGCCCATGACACGGGACATGCCGACGTACTTCTCGACATCCCAGTTGCCGGCGTCCTGACCACCCACGACGTCCTGGACGGTGTTGTTGATCGAGTCCCACACACCGGCGGCGGCGAGCACCGACCAGATGATGAAGACCGACACGACCGTCACCACGCCGAAGGCGATCGCGAGCAGGAACGAGGTCTTCATCACCGACCAGGGGTCGATGCGGGTCAGGCGGAGCCGGGCCCTGCGTGGCGGCCGCTTGCCGGCGGCGGCCTTCTTGGCAGCCGTCGTCGACGTCGGGTTCGCGTTGGCCCGGTGCTCGTCGGCGGCCTTGCCGACCTTGGCGGAGATGCGTTCGCCCAGAGGGGCCCGCACGGCTGTGTCCTGACTGGTCAGTCATCAGCCCTCGCTCTCTGTGTCAGCGTCGGTCTCCGGCGCCTCGATTGTTGCACTCGTACCCTCATCAGACGATTCCGGAACGTCAGAGGTTGTCGTCGCGACGTCCTCCTCCTCGTCCCGCGCCTCGACCGAGCGAGCGACCACGGCGACCGCGTCGCCGGACTTCGGCGTCACGAACTTCACGCCCATCGTCGAGCGGCCGGTGGGCCGGAACTCCTCGTTGATCGGGCTGCGCACGACCTGGCCGTTCTGGGTGATGGACATGATCTCGTCGCCGTCGTCGACGATGAACGCGCCGACCAGGACACCGCGGTCCTCGTTGGCCAGCGACATCGCCTTGACGCCGAGGCCACCGCGGGACTGCAGCCGGTAGTCGTTGATCCGGGTGCGCTTGGCGAAGCCACCGTCGGTCATCGTGAAGACGAACTGCGGCTTGACCTCCTCCACCTGCTCGGGCGAGGCCTCGACGTCGGCGGTGTCCTCGTTCTGCTCGGACGTCCGGCGGCCACCTCGGCCGCGACCTGCGCGGCCCGGATGACCGACATCGACAGCAGCGAGTCGCCGTCGCGGAACTTCATGCCCGAGACCCCGGACGTCGCGCGGCCCATCGGCCGCAGCTGCGAGTCGTCGGCACGGAAGCGGATCGCCTGGCCCTTGCGGGAGACCAGCAGGATGTCGTCCTCGGCGTTGACCAGCTCGGCGCCGATCAGCTCGTCGTCGTCCTCGCGGAAGTTGATCGCGATGACGCCGGCCTGGCGCGGGCTGTTGTAGTCGCCGAGACGGGTCTTCTTGACCAGGCCGTTGCGGGTCGCGAGCACGAGGTACGGCGCCTGCTCGTAGTCACGGATCGCCAGCACCTGCGCGATGTTCTCGTCCGGCTGGAAGCTCAGCAGTCCGGCGACGTGACCGCCCTTGGCGTCGCGCTGCGCCTCCGGCAGGTTGTAGGCCTTGGTGCGGTAGACCCGACCGGCGGTGGTGAAGAACAGCAGCCAGTGGTGGTTGGTGGTCGCGATGAAGTGCTCGACCACGTCGTCGCCGCGCAGGGTCGCGCCGCGCACGCCCTTGCCGCCGCGCTTCTGGGTGCGGTACTGGTCGGCGCGGGTGCGCTTGGCGTAGCCGCCGCGGGTGATCGACACGACGAGGTCCTCGTCGGGGATCAGGTCCTCCATCGAGAGGTCGCCGTCGGCCGCGATGATCTGGGTGCGCCGCTCGTTGCCGTACTTCTCGACGATCTCGCCGAGCTCCTCGGAGACGATCGAGCGCTGGCGCGACTCGTTGGCGAGGATGTCCTCGAGGTCGGCGATCTCGAGCTCGATCTTCGCCAGGTCGTCGATGATCTTCTGGCGCTCGAGAGCGGCCAGGCGACGCAGCTGCATGTCGAGGATCGCGTTGGCCTGGACCTCGTCGATCTCGAGCAGCTCGATCAGGCCCTGGCGAGCGTCGTCGACCTCGGGCGAACGCCGGATCAGGGCGATGACCTCGTCGAGCGCGTCGAGCGCCTTGACCAGGCCGCGCAGCACGTGGGCGCGACGCTCGGCCTCGGCGAGCCGGAAGCGGGTACGCCGCTGGATGACCTCGATCTGGTGGGTCACCCAGTTGCTGATGAACTGGTCGATCGACAGCGTGCGCGGCACCCCGTCGACCAGCGCGAGCATGTTGGCGCTGAAGTTGGTCTGCAGCTCGGTGTGCTTGAGCAGGTTGTTGAGCACGACGCGGGCGACGGCGTCGCGCTTGAGCACGACGACCAGGCGCTGGCCGGTGCGACCCGACGAGTCGTCGCGGACGTCCGAGATGCCCTGCACCTTGCCGCGAGTCGGCGAGCTCGGCGATCTTCAGCGCCAGGTTGTCCGGGTTGACCATGTAGGGCAGCTCGGTGATCGACAGGCAGGTGCGGCCCTTGGCGTCCTCGTCGATCTCGATCACCGCGCGCTGGGTGACCGAGCCGCGGCCGGTGCGGTAGGCCTGCTCGATGCCCTGGCGGCCGACGATCAGCGCGCCGTTGGGGAAGTCGGGGCCCTTGACCCGCTCGATCAGCGCGTCCTGCAGCTCCTCGCGGGTGGCGTCGGGGTGCTCGAGCGCCCACTGCGCGCCGTCGGCGACCTCGCGCAGGTTGTGCGGCGGGATGTTGGTGGCCATGCCGACCGCGATGCCGGCCGAGCCGTTGACCAGCAGGTTGGGGTAGCGCGCCGGCAGGACGGTCGGCTCCTGCGAGCGGCCGTCGTAGTTGGGCTGGAAGTCGACGGTGTCCTCGCCGATGTCGCGCACCATCTCGAGCGCGAGCGGCGCCATCCGGCACTCGGTGTAACGCATGGCGGCGGCGGAGTCGTTGCCCGGCGAGCCGAAGTTGCCCTGGCCGTGGATCAGCGGCGCGCGCATCACCCACGGCTGGGCGAGGCGGACCAGGGTGTCGTAGATCGCGGTGTCGCCGTGCGGGTGGTACTGACCCATGACGTCACCGACGACGCGCGAGCACTTGGAGTAGCCGCGGTCGGGCCGGTAGCCGCCGTCGTACATCGCGTAGAGCACGCGCCGGTGCACGGGCTTGAGCCCGTCGCGTACGTCGGGCAGCGCGCGGCCGACGATGACGGCCATCGCGTAGTCGATGTAGGCGCGCTGCATCGAGGTCTGCAGCTCGATCGGCTCGATCCGGCCGCCGGGCTCGCTCGGGGGAGTGGTGCCGCCGTCGGTGGGGGTCTCAGTCACAGATCTGGTCTCTCTCGTCGGTTCTACTGGAATCTAGGGATCTCGCTAGAGATCTAGATATCCAGGAATCGGACGTCCTTGGCGTTGCGCTGGATGAAGGAGCGGCGCTGCTCGACGTCCTCGCCCATCAGGATCGAGAAGATCTCGTCCGCGTGGGCCGCGTCGTCGAGGGTGACCTGCAGCATCAGCCGCTGCGTCGGGGTTCATCGTCGTGTCCCACAGCTCCTCGGCGTTCATCTCACCGAGGCCCTTGTAGCGCTGGACCGGGTTCTCCTTGGGGAGCTTGCGGCCGTTCGCCAGGCCGTGCGCCATCATCGCGTCGCGCTCGGAGTCGGAGTAGACGAACTGGTGGTCGGTCGGCGGGCCCGTCCAGCGGATCCGGTAGAGCGGCGGCTGCGCCATGTAGACGTAGCCGTGCTCGATCAGCGGCTTCATGAACCGGAAGAGCAGCGTCAGCAGCAGGGTGTTGATGTGGTGGCCGTCGACGTCGGCGTCGGCCATCAGCACGACCTTGTGGTAGCGCAGCTTGTCGTCGTCGAACTCCTCGTGGATGCCGGTGCCGAGCGCCGAGATGATCGCCTGGACCTCGGTGTTGGCGAGCACCTTGTCGATGCGAGCCTTCTCGACGTTGAGGATCTTGCCGCGGATCGGGAGGATCGCCTGGATCCGAGGATCGCGGCCCTGGCGGGCGGAGCCACCGGCCGAGTCGCCCTCGACGATGAAGACCTCGCACTCCTCGGGGTTGGTCGACTGGCAGTCGGACAGCTTGCCGGGCAGGCCGCCGCCGCCGAGCAGACCCTTGCGCCCGCGGGCCAGGTCACGCGCCTTGCGAGCCGCGAGCCGCGCCTGCTGCGCGGCCTGGCTCTTGCGGACGATCTCCTTGCCCTCGGCGGGGTTCTGCTCCATCCACGCGCCGAGCTGGTCGTTGACGATCTTCTGGGTGAAGCCCTTGACCTCGGTGTTGCCGAGCTTGGTCTTGGTCTGGCCCTCGAACTGCGGCTCGCCGAGCTTGACCGAGATGATCGCGGTCAGGCCCTCGCGGATGTCGTCACCCGAGACCCGGTCCTCGGGCTTCTTCATCAGGCCCCACTCGAAGCCCCAGTTGTTGACCAGCGAGGTGAGCGACGCGCGGAAGCCCTCCTCGTGGGTGCCGCCCTCGTGGGTGTTGATGGTGTTGGCGAAGGTGTGGACCGACTCGCTGAACGTCGTGTTCCACTGCATCGCGACCTCGAGGCTCATGTGGTTGCCCGCTGTTGTCCGGCGCCTCGGCCTCGAAGGAGATCACCGTGGGGTTGGCGGCCTGCTTGCGAGCGGTTGAGGTACTCGACGTAGTCGACCAGACCGCGCTCGTACTTGAAGACCTGCTCGAGCCCGCCGGCCGCGCCCTTGTGGATCGCGGAGGCACCGGAGCTGTCGATCGAGTTGTCGACGGTGCCGTCCTGGACGGCCTCGACCAGGTCGTCGGCCGCGGGCCGCTCGTCGCGGACCACGATCTCGAGACCCTTGTTGAGGAAGGCGTACTCGCGGATCCGCGACGTGATCGTCTCGAGGGAGTAGGTCGTGGTCTCGAAGATGTCGGGCGAGGCCCAGTAGGTGATCGTCGTGCCGGTGCGCTCGCCGGGCTCCATCGCGCGGACCTCCTCGAGCGGGCCGTCGGGCACGCCGATGGTGAAGGTCTGGCGCCACTCGTGGCCGCGGTTGCGGACCTCGGCGATCACGTGGCTCGACAGCGCGTTGACGACCGAGACGCCGACGCCGTGCAGACCGCCGGACACCTTGTAGCCGCCGCCGCCGAACTTGCCGCCGGCGTGGAGCACGGTCAGCGCCAGCGTCAGCGCCGGAAGCTCCTGGCCGGGGGCGGTGTCGGTCGGGATGCCGCGGCCGTTGTCCTCGACCTTGATCGAGCCGTCGGCCTGCAGGGTGATCACGATCCGGTCGCAGTAGCCGGCGAGCGCCTCGTCGACCGCGTTGTCCACGATCTCCCAGATCAGGTGGTGGAGGCCGCGCTCACCGGTCGAGCCGATGTACATGCCGGGCCGCTTGCGGACGGCCTCGAGCCCCTCGAGCACCTGGATCGCGGAGGCGTCGTACTCGACTCCGTTGGGCGGCTGGGGCGTAGTTGCTTCGGACACGTCCACCTCTTCTGACGGGCTCGGGAGCGAGCACCACATGAAACAGGTCGCTGAATCCGGATGACCGGGTGCGACCCGATGTCCATATTACCGGCTGGGAGGCCGCATTCCACGCCTGCGCCCTCCCGGTGGGGGGATCTGTGGAGAAAATCGTCCCCTGAGCGGCTCGTGAAGGCCTCGGAGAGCGTCTATCAGGGGTGGCGACAGGTCCCTGTACGTCGGCTGGGCTCCCAGATCGGCTGTGGCGCCGAGCCAGGTTCAGCCGTAGGTGTCTCGCGGCCCGCGGCCGTCGCGGACCGAGCGGGGTCCCTTCTTCCAGCTCGGCAGGTGCGGTCCGACGATGTCGATGACGGTGACGGTGCCGTGGCCGAGCTCCTCGTTGAGGCGGCGTACGACGGTGGGCGCGAGCAGCTTGAGCTGGGTCGCCCAGGCGGTCGAGTCGGTGCGGACCACGAGCCGGCCGTCGGTCAGCGACTCGGGGGTGCAGTGCTGGCCGACCTCGGCGCCGACCAGCTCCGACCAACGGCCGAAGACGCCCTGTACCCGGAGGTCGAGATCCCAGCCGTGGTCGTCGACGAGCCGGCTCAAGGTGGTGTCCGAGCAGCTGTGGATCACGGTCGTCGGGGTGCGAGCCGCTGACCCGTCCGCGCGCGGGGAGGTCCTTCTTGCGGAGCTTGGCCCGCCCGGTCACGGTCGACTTCGCCGTCGCCCGCGCCAGCGCGCGGGCGAGCTCGAGCCCGTCCGGCTCGTGCTCGGCTGTCTGCTCGATCGGCGGTACCTCGGGCTCGTCAGGGCTCACGGGTGACCTCGCCGTTTCCGACGGCGTAGCGCGTCCCGGCCAGTGCCGCCGGCACGTCGGCGCCGACCGCCGCGGTGACGAGCACCTGCTCGGCCCCGGCGACGAGGTCGGCGAGCTGGGCGCGCCGCTCGGTGTCGAGCTCGGCGAAGACGTCGTCGAGGATGAGGATCGGGTCGTCGCCGTCGGCGCGGAGCAGGTCGTAGGACGCGAGCTTGAGCGCGAGCGCGAAGGACCACGACTCACCGTGCGACGCGTAGCCCTTCACCGGGAGCCGGTTGTCGACCGGTCCGTGCCCGAGGGTCAGCGCCAGCTCGTCGCGGTGCGGCCCCACCAGCGAGACGCCGCGGTCGAGCTCGTCGTTGCGTCGTCGTTCGACCTCGGCGAGCAGTGCCTCGGTCAGGTCGCCCTGGTCGGTGCGCCCCTCCAGGTCGAACGACGGCCGGTACTCGACGTCGGCGTCGTCGCGGGTCGCGCCGCGGGCGACGGTCTCGTAGGCCTTGCCGACGTAGGGCCGCAACGCGTCGACCAGGGCGACCCGCTCGGCGAGCAGCTCGGCGCCGGTGCGCGAGAGGTGCGCGTCCCAGACACCGAGCGTCGAGAGCGCACCCTCCTGGGACGAGCTCCCGCGGCGTGCGGCGCCGGCGGTCTTCAACAGGGAGTTGCGCTGGCGCAGGATCCGGTCGTAGTCGGAGCGGACGCCGGCCAGTCGCGGCGTGCGCAGCACGAGCAGGTCGTCGAGGAACTTGCGGCGGTCCGACGGGTCGCCCTTCACCAACGTCAGGTCCTCGGGGGAGAAGACGACGGTACGCACCAGGCCGACCAGCTCGCGGGCGCGGGGGAGCGGAGAGCGGTTGACCCGGGCCCGGTTGGAGCGGCCAGGGTTGATCTCGACCTCGAGCACGGCGGTCCGGCCGTCGCGCACGACCGCGGCTCGGATGATCGCCTGGTCGGTGCCCGCGCGGACGAGCGGCGCGTCGGCCGAGACCCGGTGGGAGGCGAGGCGCGAGAGGTAGTCGATCGCCTCGACCAGGTTGGTCTTGCCCTGGCCGTTACGGCCGATGAACGCCGTGACCCCTGGCTCGAGCGCGACGTCCGCGGTCGCGTAGGAGCGGAAGTCGTGCAGGGTCAGGTGGGAGACGTACACGGCCGTGGCCTCACGGAGTCACGACAGAGTCACGGAGCAGGATGGGCGTCGCCGCCGACCGGCGGCTCCGTGCGGATCGCGTGCCCGCCGAACTGGTTGCGCATCGCCGCGATCGCCTTCATCGCCGGGCTGTCGTCCTGGCGGGAGGTGAAGCGCGCGAAGAGCGAGGCGGCGATGACGTTCATGGGTACGGCGTGCTCGATCGCTGCCTCGACGGTCCATCGGCCCTCGCCGCTGTCCTCGGCGTAGCCGGCGACCTTGTCGAGGTGCGGGTCCTCCTCGACGGCCGCGACCAGCAGGTCGAGCAGCCAGGACCTGATGACGGTTCCAGAGCGCCAGGAGTCGAAGACCTCGGTGACGTTGTCGACCAGGTCGACCTTCTCGAGCAGCTCCCAGCCCTCGGCGTAGCTCTGCATCATGGCGTACTCGATGCCGTTGTGAACCATCTTGGCGAAGTGCCCCGCGCCGGGCTTCTTGCCCGCGTGGACGAAGCCGCCCTCGGCGGGCTTGAGCGCGTCGAAGGCGGGCTGGATCTTCGCGACGTCCTCGTCGGTGCCGCCGCACATCAGGGCGTAGCCGTTCTGCAGACCCCAGACCCCGCCGGAGACACCGCAGTCGACGAACCCGATGCCCTTGGTCGACAGCATCGCGGCGTTGGCCTGGTCGTCGGTCCACTTCGAGTTGCCGCCGTCGACCACGAGGTCGCCCTCGTTCAACAGGTCGCCGAGCTCCTTGACCGTCTCCCGGGTGGGGTCGCCCGCGGGCACCATCACCCAGACGACCTTGGGCGACGGGAGCTGCTCGACCATGGCGGCCAGGCTGTCCGCGTCGGCCAGGTCGGGGTTGCGGTCGTAACCGACGACGGTGTGGCCGGCGTCGCGCAGACGGGTCCGCATGTTCCCGCCCATCTTGCCGAGGCCGACGAGTCCGAGGTGCATGGCTGTTCCTCCGTGTGCGCTGCGGTGCAGGGTCGGCTCCAGCCTAGGCCGTGTCGAGTGAGGTCAGGAGAGCAGGCGGCGCGGCATCAGCAGGTAGCGGAACGCGGTGTCGCGCTCACCCTCGGCCACCGAGCCGCTGATGACCACCGGCTTGGACGCCTGGGTGAACGCGAGCTCCACGACGGGCTGGTCGATGGCGCCGAGTCCGTCGAGCAGGAACTGCGGGTTGAAGCCGGTGGTGATCTCGTCGCCGTTGATCGTCGCCTCGATCGACTCTGAGGCCTGCGCCTCGTCACCCGATCCGGCGTCGAGGGTCAGCACCCCGTCGCTGAACGCCAGCTGGACGGCGGTGTTGCGCTCGGCCACCAGGGCCACGCGCTTGACCGACTCGACGAGCGCGGCCTTGTCGACCAGTGCGGTCGTGAGGTGCTCGCTGGGGAAGAGGCTGCGGACCTTGGGGAACTCGCCGTCGAGCAGGCGCGTCGTCGTACGGCGACGTCCACCTGGCGCTTCACCCTCGAAGCCGATGATGCCCTCGCCGCTGCCGGTGGTTGCGAGCGCGATCGTGACCTCGCCGCCGGCGGTCAGCGACTTGGCGGTGTCGCCGAGCACCCGGGCCGGCACCAGCGCGGCCGCTGACTCGTCGGGGGTGTGCGGGTTCCACGACAGCTCGCGGTGCGCGAGCCGGAACCGGTCGGTCGCCAGCAGCGAGATGGTCGAGCCGTCGATCTCGATCCGGACGCCGGTGAGCACGGGCAGCATGTCGTCGCGACCCGCGGCCGTCACGGCCTGGGCGACGGCGTGGGCGAACGCCTCGCTCGCGACCGATCCCGGTCGCGGCTGGCATGTCGGGCAGGGTCGGGTAGTCCTCGACCGGCATCGTCTGCAGGCTGAAGCGGGCGGAGCCACAGGTCAGCGAGACCCGGGAACCGTCGAGCACCATGTCGACCGGCTTGGCCGGCAGGCTCCGGCAGATGTCGGCGAGCAGGCGACCGCTGACCAGGGCACGGCCCTCGTCGCTGACCTGGGCGCTGAGCGTCGCTCGAGCGGACGTCTCGTAGTCGAAGGTGGACAGCACCAATCCGTCGTCACTCGCCTCGATCAGCAGGCCGGCCAGGACCGGGACGCTCGGACGCACCGGGAGGCTGCGAGCAGCCCAGGCGACAGCATCGGCGAGCACGTCGCGCTCGACGCGGAACTTCACGATGTGGGTCCTTCGGGTCGGTCGAACAGGTGAGGTGGGATGCGAATCCTGCCACGCAGCGCCGACGCGCGGGAGGTTCGGTGTGGTTTGGGACTCCACCGGAGACGGGGCTCGGGATCGGTTGTCCACAAGAAGTGCGCCGAATGGATGTTGACGGATGATCGATCAGTCTGGAGGTACGTCGTAGTCATAGCATCGGTGGAATCTGTGGAGAACTCGCGTTTGCGCAGGTCAGGCCCGCAAATTTCGTGTGCACAGGGGCTGTGGAACGACAAATGAACGACTCGCGTCGCGTGTGGACCCAGGACCGCACCGATGGCGTCGAGGGCGGGCCGTCCACAGGCAGTCACCGGCGCGGGCCGCTGGGCCCACATGTCGTCCACAGGGAAGAACGACAGGAAATCAGGAGTGCCGGGCCTGCAGCTTGACGCGGTTGGTGAGCTCGGACACCTGGTTGAAGACCGCGCGACGCTCGGCGAGCAGCTGGTTGATCTTGCGGTCGGCGTACATGACCGTCGTGTGGTCACGGTTGCCGAACTGGGCGCCGATCTTGGGCAGCGAGAGGTCGGTGAGCTCGCGCGTGAGGTACATCGCGATCTGGCGTGCCATCACGAGGTGCCGGCCGCGGCTGGGTCCGGTGAGGTCCTCGATCGAGAGCCCGAAGTAGGCCGCGGTCTGGGCGATGATCAGGGCTGCGGTGATCTCGGGCTCGCCACCCTCGGGGATCAGGTCCTTCAGCACGATCTCGGCCAGGGTCATGTCGACCTCCTGGCGGTTGAGGTTGGCGAACGCGGTGACCCGGATCAGCGCTCCCTCGAGCTCGCGGATGTTGGTCTGGATCTTCGATGCGATGAACTCGAGCACGTCAGGCGGCGCGGTGAGCCTGTCCATCGCGGCCTTCTTGCGGAGGATCGCGATCCGGGTCTCGAGGTCGGGTGGCTGCACGTCGGTGATCAGGCCCCACTCGAACCGGTTGCGCAGCCGGTCCTCGAGCGCCTCGAGCCGCTTGGGCGCTCGGTCGGAGGTGAGCACGATCTGCTTGTTCGCATTGTGGAGCGTGTTGAAGGTGTGGAAGAACTCCTCCTGCGTCTGGGTCTTCCCCTCCAAGAACTGGATGTCGTCGATGAGCAGCACGTCGACGTCGCGGTAGCGGCGCTTGAACCGGTCCTGCCGGTCGTCACGGATCGCGTTGATGAACTCGTTGGTGAACTCCTCGCTCGACACGTAGCGCACCTTGGCGCCGGTGTAGAGGGAACGCACGTAGTGACCGATCGCGTGCAGCAGGTGGGTCTTGCCCAGGCCCGAGTCTCCGTAGATGAGGAGCGGGTTGTAGGCCTTGCCCGGCGCTTCCGCCACGGCCACGGCGGCGGCGTGGGGGAACCGGTTGGACGAGCCGATGACGAAGGTCTCGAAGGTGTACTTCGGGTTGAGCCGGGTCTCCAGCGCGGTCGGGCGAACGCTGCTGTCGATCGGCTCGGCGACGGGAGGAGCTGCTGCCGGCAACGGAGCAGCAGGCGTATTTGTCGACAAGTCGGTTTCTAGACTTATCGGTTCATCGAGTTTTGTGGACATCGCCGGCGCGCTGTCCTCGAGCTGGGGGTTGACCGTGACGGCGATCCGGATCTCGCGACCGAACCGGATCGTCAGCGCGTCCTCGAGCTGGGCACGCAGCCGGCCCTCGAGCTGGTTGCGGGTGAAGTCGTTGGGCACCGCGACGATGGCGGTGCTCTCGTGGAGGGTGACCGGCTCACTTGCTCGCAACCAGGCTCGCTGGTTGGGCTGGAGGTCGTCGACGACGCCGCGCCATGCCACGTCGAGGTCGGACGTGTTCTGGTCCACCGCGCTCCCCTTAGATAATTCGGCCTGAGATGATTGGCCTTCATGTGCTGCCGCGTTGCAGGTGCTGCCGCGTCTGGCGTCGAGTCTTCGATCGGGCCCCATCGTCAAGGACGTCGTGCCGGTCTCGCAGGAGAACCGGACACTCGGGGGTGCGGACTTGCATCCACAACTTTGTCCACAGGTTGTGAACCCGACTCCTTCCTTGTGGAGAGAGACGGTCCGAGACACGTCCAGAACTCGATCGATGGGAAGTTTTCGCAGGTCAGAGGCCTTTTACCACGAATGTGGCGGGCGTCACACGGCCTAGGAATTTGATCGAGAACGAGGGCGTCGGGGAACCTCGGTCCCTGGGAACGTAACAAGCCGGAGAGGGCCGCGGCAAGCCGTCATCCACAGGGAGAGCCGCACCTGGTTCGCGCGGGTTTGACCCTGTGGAAGACCAGCGCGTACCGTTGCTCGGTCACCCGGTGTCGACCGGTGCCGCATGTCCACGATGAGCTCGGCGAAGAGCATGGCCCTCGGGCCGACTCGTGGGTGGGCGGTGCCAGCCGAAAGGCACACCGCCGTCCCGGCCCGGATGTGGCCGCCCCCGACAACCAGGGGCCCGACCAGCATGGAGAGAAGCTCGTGAGCAAGCGTACTTATCAGCCGAACAACCGTCGTCGTCACAAGGTGCACGGATTCCGCCTGCGGATGCGCACCCGCGCCGGCCGTTCGATCCTTTCCTCGCGCCGCCGCAAGGGGCGCAAGAGCCTCGCTGTCTGACGGCCGTAGCCCACACAGGTCAGCCCCGTGCTGTCCTCGGCCCACCGCCTCAGCGACGGCGCCTCGTTCCAGACCGCGGTCCGGAAGGGTCGCCGCGCTGGCAGTCGTACCCTCGTCGTCCACCTCGCGGTCGCAGACCGCGACGAGGACGCACCTCTGGTCGGCTTCGTGGTGAGCAAAGCGGTGGGCAACGCCGTCGTCCGCAATCGCGTGAAACGCCGACTGCGACACCTGGCCCGGGAGTCCGTCTCGACGCTCCCGGGCTCTGCTGTGCTCGTGGTCCGTGCGTTGCCTGCGGCTGCAGAGGCGTCGTCGAGGGAACTCGGTGCCGACCTCGCGCGTTGCCTCGTGCGGGTGCGCACGGAGGTGAGCTCGTGAAGTACGACCCGATCCGGTGGCTCTTGATCGGGCTGCTTCGCGCCTATCGGCTGGTGATCAGCCCGCTCTACGGCCAGGTCTGCCGCTATCACCCGACGTGCTCGGCGTACGCACTCGACGCGGTGACCCAACGCGGCAGCATCATCGGTAGCTGGCTCACGGTGCGGCGGCTCGCGCGGTGCCACCCGTGGGCAGCCGGCGGCTACGACCCGGTCCCGCGTTCGCGTAGATCTACAGAGTCTTCCCGCGTCACTGCGGGCGCATCTCCCTCACCCCAGCAAGGAGCCTGATCCGTGGGACCCCTCGGCACCATCGGCCACTTCATCATGACGCCGTTGTACTACGCGATCTCAGGTGTCCTGGTGGTCTGGCACGACCTGTTGTCGACCTTCATGGACCCGGACGGGGGTGCCACGTGGGTGCTGTCCATCATCGGTCTGACCCTGACGGTCCGGGCGCTGCTGATCCCGCTGTTCGTCAAGCAGATCAACTCCAGTCGCAACATGCAGCTGATCCAGCCCAAGGTGAAGGAGCTGCAGAAGAAGTACGGCCACGACCGGGAGCGTCTCGCCCAGGAGACGATGAAGCTCTACAAGGACAGCGGCACCAACCCGTTCGCCTCGTGCCTGCCGATCCTGATCCAGATGCCGATCTTCCTGGCGCTCTTCCGGCTGCTCGACAAGCACGCCGCGAAGGGCGACAGCATCGGGTTCCTGAGTGCCGATGACGCGAAGAGCTTCGGTGCCGCCAAGCTCTTCGACACCATCCCGATCACGGCGACCTTCCTTCGCTCCGACGGCGTCCTGGCCGTCCAGATCATGGCCGCGGTGCTGGTGATCGCGATGACGGCGACAACGTTCACGACGCAGCGCCAGCTGATGAGCAAGAACATGCCGGCCGACGCGCTCAGTGGCCCCTACGCCCAGCAGCAGAAGCTGCTGCTCTACGTGCTCCCGGTCGTCTTCGCCGTCGGTGGTATCGCGTTCCCGATCGGTGTCCTCTTCTACTGGACCACCTCGAACCTGTGGACGATGGGCCAGCAGTTCTACGTGATCCGCAACAACCCGGCGCCGGGGACCGAGGCCGCGAAGGCCAAGGTCGCCCGAGACGAGGCCAAGGCGAAGCGCCACGGCCACGCTCCCGTCGTCGAGCCCGAGCCCGAGCTGGAGGAGAAGCCGAAGCCCCAGGCTCGCCAGCAGCCGAAGAAGCAGTCCAAGAAGCAGCGCAAGCAGTCCGGTGGGCCGCGTCCCGCCGCGAAGCCGAACCCCGAGGGAGAACAGCAGTGAGTGAGCAGCCGGTGACCGAGGACCAGGTCGATGACGAGGCCGTAGAGCAGAGCACGGACGCCAGTTCTGTGGGGGATGGCACCGCGGACGAGACCCCGCGTGTGCAGCAGCTCGAGCAGGAGGGCGACATCGCCGCCGACTACCTCGAGGAGCTGCTCGACATCGCCGACCTCGACGGAGACCTGGACATGGATGTCGACGGCGACCGGGCAGCGGTGTCCATCGTGGGCGCTGACCTGTCCCAGCTCGTCGGTGGCCGGGGCGAGGTCCTCGAGGCGCTCCAGGAGCTGACCCGGCTGGCGGTCTACCGCGAGACCGGCGAGCGCTCCCGCCTGATGCTCGACATCTCGGGCTACCGGGCGGAGAAGCGAGCCGAGCTCGTCGCGCTGGCCGAGACGTCGGTCGCGCGGGTCAAGGAGACCGGCGAGAGCGTGTCACTGGACGCGATGTCGCCGTTCGAGCGCAAGGTCGTCCACGACGCCGTCGCTGCCGGCGGCCTGACCTCGGAGTCCGAGGGCGTCGAGCCCCGCCGGTACGTGGTGATCCTCCCCGGCTGAGCATGGACGCCGACGATGTTTCACGTGAAACGCCCTCCACGCCCGAGGCGGCGCGGAGGGCGTTTCCGTCTGCCCGTCTGCCGCTCGCTGAGCGGTACGCCGAGCTGCTCGCCACCGAGGGCGTGGTGCGCGGACTCATCGGTCCACGCGAGGCGCCGCGGCTCTGGGACCGGCACCTGGTCAACTGTGCCCTGCTCGCGGAGCTGATCCCGCAGGACGCCACGGTCGCCGACATCGGCTCCGGGGCCGGCCTGCCGGGCCTGGTGCTCGCGATCGCGCGCCCGGACGTGCAGATCACCCTGATCGAGCCGCTGCTGCGCCGCACCACCTTCCTGACCGAGGTCGCCGCGGAGCTGGAGCTCGCTCACGTCGAGGTGGTGCGCGGCCGTGCCGACGCGCTGCACGGGACCCGGACCTTCGACGTGGTGACCTCGCGCGCGGTGGCGCCGCTCGACCGGTTGCTGGGTTGGTCGATGCCCCTGGTCGCTGCGTCCGGAGCGCTGGTGGCGATGAAGGGTTCCTCGATCACCGAGGAGATCGAGGCCGCTCGGACCGATCTCGATCGCTGGGGTTGTGCCGAGCCGGAGGTGCATGTTCTCGGCGTCGGGTTGGCGGAGTCCACCACGGTGGCGGTCCGGGTGGCCTGGGCCGATCCGGCACGGGTATCTTGGCCGCTTGCGGTTGAAGCGCCGACTCGGAAGTCTCCGGGTCGAGCCCGGCCGTCAGGGAAGCGGAGGCGACGGACGTGACGGAGGACTCCGGGTCCATGAGCAAGTTTTCCACCGGTCCAGACACCCCTGCTGAGCGTAGTTATCCACAGGTTGGTGCCCTTCCTCCACAGGAGGCACCCGCTCTCACGGCCGGCGATGCTTCACGCGATGTTTCACGTGAAACGGAGTCTCCGGCACCTGTCGCCGGCTTCCGGGTGCGGACCGCCGAGGAGATCGCGGTCGCTGCGCCCACCCTCGATGACGACCACGCGACGCCCCTGGCCCGAGCCGCCGAGCACTCGGTCCTGGTCCGCCAGGGCGCCCGGATGCGACCGGCGCTGCCGCGCCCTGAGCAGACCCGGATCTTCGTGGTGGCCAACCAGAAGGGTGGGGTCGGCAAGACGACCTCCACGGTGAACATCGCGGCCGCCCTCGCGCAGCTCGGGCAGCGGGTCCTCGTGGTCGACCTCGACCCGCAGGGCAACGCCTCGACCGCCCTGGGCGTCGAGCACCGTCGCGGCGTGCCGTCGACGTACGACGCGCTGGTGGACGGCGTGCCGATGGTCGACGTCGCCACCGCCAGCCCCGAGGTGGACAACCTCTGGGTGGTTCCGGCGACCATCGACCTGGCCGGTGCCGAGATCGAGCTGGTCTCCGTCGTCGCCCGCGAGAGCCGGCTGCACCGCGCGATCCACGGCCACCCGCAGGTGGGCGGCAGCGGCGAGGACCGGTTCGACTACGTCCTCATCGACTGCCCGCCCTCGCTGGGGCTGCTGACCCTCAACGCCCTGGTCGCCGGCAACGAGATGCTGATCCCGATCCAGGCGGAGTACTACGCCCTCGAGGGCCTGGGCCAGCTGATCGAGACCGTCGAGATGGTCAAGAAGCACCTCAACCCCGACCTGGTCGTCTCGACCATCCTGGTGACGATGTACGACGCCCGCACCCGGCTCGCCGCGGGCGTCGCCAACGAGGTCCGCGAGCACTTCGGCGACCAGGTGCTCAAGACCTCGATCCCGCGCTCGGTGCGGGTGTCCGAGGCGCCGTCGTACGGCCAGACCGTGATGACCTACGATCCGGGATCGCCGGGCGCGCTCTCCTACCTCGAGGCCGCCCGCGAGATCGCCACCAAGCCCGTCGACAGGGGACAGCACGCATGAATGCCGCCAACCGCCCGCCGCAGCGTCGTGGACTCGGTCGGGGGTTGGGGTCGCTGATCCCGACCGGGCCGTCGCCCGAGGCGGACGGCGAGGGCGCTGACGGCTCCGGCGGCACCACGGTGGTGGCCGATCGCAGCGCACCCGGACTCGCGCCCGTCGCCGGTGCCTACTTCGCCGAGATCCCGGTCGGCCAGATCCACCCCAACCGGGTCCAGCCGCGCCAGGTCTTCGACGAGGACGCGATGGCCGAGCTCGTGCACTCGATCCGCGAGATCGGCGTTCTCCAGCCGGTGGTGGTGCGCAAGCACGGCCCGGAGGACTACGAGCTGGTCATGGGCGAGCGCCGGTGGCGCGCCTCCCAGCAGGCGGGGCTCGAGAACGTGCCCGCCATCGTCCGCGAGACCGACGACGTGGACATGCTCCGCGACGCGCTCCTGGAGAACCTGCACCGGTCGCAGCTGAACCCCTTGGAAGAGGCCGCGGCCTACTCCCAGATGCTCGAGGACTTCGGCTGCACCCACGATGAGCTGGCCGGCCGGATCGGACGCTCACGTCCCCAGATCAGCAACACGCTCCGGCTGCTCAAGCTCACCCCGGCCGTCCAACGCCGGGTCGCGGCGGGAGTGCTCTCCGCCGGCCACGCCCGCGCGCTGCTGGCGATCGACGACCCCGACCTGCAGGACCGGCTGGCCCAGCGGGTGATCGCCGAGGGCATCAGCGTGCGCGGCCTCGAGGAGATCGTCGCGGTGCGTGACCTCGACGCGCCGACGCCCCGGGTGACCCGGAACAAGCCCTACGCCCCCGGCCTCGCCGACCTGGCCGAGCGGCTCTCCGACCGCTTCGAGACCCGGGTCAAGGTCGACCTCGGGAGGGCCAAGGGCAAGATCACCGTCGAGTTCGCCTCGCTGGACGACTTGCAGCGGATCATCGAGATCATGGATCCGCGGAACCGTACCGACAGGCCGATCTAACTGTTCATCGATATAGCCCTGTATCGATAAGTCGATAAAGCGCTATACAGACTTGTTGGCACGACGCTCTGCGCGGAGACGCTTCTCCTCGGCGTCCAGGACGGCCGCCTCCTCCAGGGTCGGTGCGCTCCCGCCGTGGGAGGCGGGCAGCCACCAGGAGCCGGGCGGCTGCTCGTCCGCGGGGTAGTCGTTGATCGTCTGGTCGAGCATCGTCGACATCACGGCGTGCAGCTCGGCCGTCTCGGCCACGGGGTCTGCACCGGTCGGATGCAGCGGTGGGCCGACCCGGATCGCGATCGTCTTGCCTCGCGAGAAGTCCTTGGGGTGGTCCTTGGTCATCATCCGCTGGGTGCCCCACAGGATCACCGGGACGAGCGGGACGCCGGCCTCGGCCGCGATCCGCACCGCGCCGGTCTTGAACTCCTTGAGCTCCATCGCCCGCGAGATCGTCGCCTCGGGGAAGATGCCGACGGCCTCACCCTGCTTCAAGTAGTCCACCGCGGTCGTGAACGACGCCTCACCAGCGCCGCGGTCGACCTCGATGTGGTGGAGCGAGCGCATCAGCGGCCCGAGCGCCACGTGGTCGAAGAGCTCGCGCTTGGACATGAAACGCACCAGCCGCTTGGACGGGTTGGCCGCGAGCCCGCCGTAGACGAAGTCGACGTAGCCGATGTGGTTGTAGGCCAGCAGCACGCCGCCCTGCCGGGGGACGTGCTCGGTGCCAGTCATCGCGAAGCGCTGCCCCAGGACCCGGAACCCGGTCTTGGCCGTGACGATGATGGGCGGGTAGGTGAGGTCGCGCATGCGGCCGAGCCTAGGCCCACTCGGGCAGGCCCTCAGTGGCGGCGTACGGCGAGGAAGTCGGCGATCCGTCCGATGGCCTCCTCCAGCACGGTGACGTCGGGCAGCGTCACCAGCCGGAAGTGGTCGGGGTCGGGCCAGTTGAACCCGGTGCCGTGGGTGACGAGCAGCTTCTTGGCCCGCAGGAGCTCGATCACGAAGGCCTCGTCGTCCTCGATCGGGTAGACCTCGGGATCGAGCCGCGGGAAGCAGTAGAGCGCGCCCATCGGCTTCACACTGCTGACGCCCGGGATCTCGTTGAGCAGCCGGTGCGCCAGCATGCTCTGCTCGTAGTAGCGACCGCCGGGCCCGATCAGCTCCTCGACGGACTGGTAGCCGCCGAGAGCGGTCTGGATGGCGTGCTGCGCCGGCACGTTGGAGCACATCCGCATGTTGGCGATCAGGGTCAGGCCCTCGACGAAGTCGGTCGCCAGCTCCTTGGGGCCCGAGATCATCACCCAGCCCGCGCGGTAGCCGCAGACGCGGTAGGCCTTCGAGAGCCCGCTGAAGGTCAGGCACAGCACGTCGTTGGCGCCGTACGTCGCCACGTGGTGGTGGACGGCGTCCTCGAAGAGGATCTTCTCGTAGATCTCGTCGGCCATCACGACCAGGTCGTGGCGCCGGGCGATGTCGACCAGGCCCTTGACCGTCTCCTCGCTGTAGACGGCTCCGGTCGGGTTGTTGGGGTTGATCACCACCAGGGCGTGGGTGTTCTCGGTGATCTTCGACTCGATGTCGGCGAGGTCGGGGTTCCAGTCGTTGGCCTCGTCGCACCGATAGTGGACGGGAGTGCCGCCGGCGAGGGTCACCGCGCCGGTCCACAGCGGGTAGTCGGGGGCCGGGATCAGGATCTCGTTGCCGTCGTCGACGAAGGCCTGCAGCACCATGGAGATGAGCTCGGAGACGCCGTTGCCGATGAAGACGTCCTCGACGCTGACGTCGCGCAGCCCATGGGACTGGTAGTAGTTCATCACCGCGGTGCGGGCCTCGTAGATGCCGCGTGAGTCGGCGTACCCCTGCGACTCCGGGAGGTGGTGGATCATGTCTGCGACGATCGCCTCGGGCGCCTCGAAGCCGAACGGCGCCGTGTTGCCGATGTTGAGCTTGAGGATGCGGTGTCCCTCGCTCTCGAGGCGCTGGGCCTCGACCAGGATCGGACCGCGCACGTCGTAGCGGACACCTTTGAGCTTCCTGCTCTGCCGGATCTCTCGCATGGGCTCCATCCTCGCAGGCCTACGATGGCAAGCGAGGAGGGTTTCCATGTCGCGGAAGGTCGTCCGGCTCACCCTGGACCATCTCGACACCTTCACGGCGCCCTGCCGCTCCTGCCTCTTCTGGGAGCTCGACCCCGTACGCCGAGACCGGGTCGACGATCCGTGCGCCGAGAAGGACGCCTGGGTCTCGGAGGTGCTGCGGGAGTGGGGTTCCTGCGGGCGGGTGGTCCTCGTCGACGACGCGCCCGTCGGGTTCGCGATCTATGCGCCCGAGGCGTTCCTGCCGGGCGCGGCGAGCATCCCGACCGCGCCGGTGTCGACCGACGCGGTCCTGCTCACGACGGTGTACGTCGATCCCGAGCACCGCGGCGGCGGCTTGGCGCGGATGCTCGTGCAGGGGATGGCGGCCGACCTGATCAAGCGCGGCGGGGTCGGCGCGATCGAGGCCTTCGGCGACACGGCCGGGCGCGGCGGCCGGTGCGTGCTGCCGGTGGAGTTCCTCGGCAGCGTCGGGTTCAAGACCCACCGCCCGCACCTGACGACCCCGCGGATGCGGATGGACCTGCGTGCCGCGATCACCTGGCGCAGCGAGGTCGAGTCCGCCTTCGGTCGCCTGGTCGGCGCGATGCGCCCGAAATCGGCGCGAGGCCCGGCGCCGAAGTCGGCACGGGCCTCGCGAACGAGCTGAGCTCACGCGTCTCGGCTACGCGATGTAGTCGGCGAGCTCGTTGAGCAGCGTCGCCTTCGGGCGGGCACCGACGATCGACTTCACGACCTCGCCACCCTGGTAGACGTTGATCGTCGGGATGC
The DNA here is from genome assembly GCA_963696245.1 of uncultured Actinomycetota bacterium. Lineage (GTDB taxonomy): Bacteria > Actinomycetota > Actinomycetes > Propionibacteriales > Nocardioidaceae > Nocardioides. The sequence continues at coordinate 249,043 of CAVOJM010000006.1, read as the reverse complement.
CGGTGACCCGGTAGGACGACGGGGTCACGGGGTTCTCGTCGACGTTCATCTTGAAGAACGTGATCTTGTCACCGTGAGCGGTGGCGATCTCGTCGAGGATCGGGGCGACCTGGCGGCACGGGCCGCACCACTCGGCCCAGAAGTCCACGAGGACCGGCTTGTCGGACTTGAGGACCTGCGCGTCGAACTCGGCGTCGGTCACGGCAGCAATGTTGCCCACAGCTAGGTTTCCCTTCATTGGTGAACTCGGAGGTCTGTCAGTAGTCAACAGCAGCGCGCGGACAGTTGTTCCCCACCACGCGGCACCGCCGACCGACCGAGATCAAGCGCCAGCGGTCTGCGCGACCTCGGTCAGGAGCTCCGCATCGGCGCGGTCCTGGGCGTCCTGCGGCGACGAGGCGACGTGGTCGAGCTCGGTCAGGTAGCGCTCGGCGTCGAGGGCCGCGGCGCAGCCCGTGCCCGCGGCCGTGATCGCCTGGCGGTAGTGGTGGTCGACCAGGTCGCCGGCGGCGAAGACGCCGGGCAGGTTGGTGCCGGTCGAGGGGTGGCTGACGACGACGTAGCCGTTCTCGTCGAGATCGACCTGGCCGGGCAGCAGCTCGGAGCGCGGGTCGTGGCCGATCGCGATGAACAGGCCGGTCGCCGGCAGGTTGCTGGTCTCACCGGTGACGGTGTCCTCGAGGGTCAGCGACTCGAGCCGGTCGGCACCGTTGATCTCGGCGACCTTGGAGTTCCAGATGATCTCGAGCTTGGGGTCGGCGAAGGCACGCTCCTGCATGATCTTGGAGGCGCGCAGCTCGTCGCGGCGCACGATCAGCGAGACCTTGCTGCCGAAGCGGGTCAAGAAGGTGGCCTCCTCGATGGCGGAGTCGCCACCGCCGACGACCGCGATGTGCTGGTCGCGGAAGAAGAAGCCGTCGCACGTCGCACACCAGGAGACGCCCCGGCCGGACAGCTCGTCCTCGCGGGGCAGCTCGAGCTTGCGGTAGCCCGAGCCCATGGCCAGGATCACGGCGCGCGCGTGGAAGGTGTCGGTGGCGGTCTTCACGACCTTGACGTCACCGGTGAGATCGACCTCGACGGCGTCGTCGGCGACCAGCTCGGCGCCGAAGCGCTCGGCCTGGGCGCGCATCTCGTCCATCAGGGCCGGGCCCATGATGCCGTCGCGGAAGCCGGGGAAGTTCTCGACCTCGGTGGTGTTCATCAGCGCGCCACCGGCGGTCACCGAGCCCTCGAGGACGAGGGGCTTCAGGTTGGCGCGGGCGGTGTAGAGGCCGGCGGTGTAGCCGGAGGGGCCGGAGCCGATGACGATGACGTCGCGAACGGTGTCGGACATGGAGTGTGGGTCTCCTCGGGACGAGTGCGGTCTGCGACCAGTACAACCGATCGTAGGTGAGGAATCTTCCCTGTCCGGGGGTGGGCCCAGGAGTGGGCTAGCGCTCGGGCAGGGTGATCGAGCGGGTCGGCTCGTCGCTCCCGCAGAGGTACAGGTCGACGACCTGGGTGTCGCCCTTGGCGGGTCGGTAGACCAGGACGCCGCGCTGGCCGTCGTACCGCACTGCCACCGTGCGGCCCGGTACGTCGGGGACGGCGCAGGCCTTGAGCAGCTCGCGCGCGGCGGAGCTGTCCGAGTTGGTCGACATCGAGGCTCCGGCGTCCCCGGCCAGGGCGGCGGGCGCGCCGGCGACTCGGCGCACCTGAGCGCCGAACCGGTCGGAGCTCAGACGGAGCAGCGGGCCTGCGAACAGGCCGTCGGCGGGGGCGTTGTCCGGCACGTCCGCCGACGGCTTGCTCGCGGACGCCGCGCCTCCGGCCTCGATCTCGGACTGGTCGGCGCTGCTGGCCGACCCGGAGTCGTCGTTGCTCGAGACCGACAGGTCGAGCTGGTTGATGCCGATCCCGATGGCGACCGCGGCGGCCGCGGCGACCAACCAGGTGCGTGCGTTGCGCCGGCGCCGTGCTGTGGCGAGGTCGGAGACCGTGGGAGTACGGCGCCGCGCCGGCTCGTCGGCGGAGGTCGGCGAGCACTCCGTCGAGCCGGGCGGCGACGTCGTCGGGCATCGGCTCGGTGTGCCGGGCGTCGGCGAGCAGGCGGCGTACCTGCTCCTCGGTGGGAGTCAGCTCGGGGTCGGACATGGGTGTTCACCTCCTCGGATGGCGTGGGTGGGATCAGGACTCGTCGGGGGGTCCTCGGGGTGCGTCCGTGGGTTCGACGGTCGGCGACGGCACCGGGTTCCGCGCACCGGGGTGTCCGCGGTCACCCTGGTCGCCGTCGAGCAGGGGTGCGAGCCGTTCGGCGAGCCGAGCCCGACCGCGCGAGCAGCGGGACTTCACGGTCCCGACCGCGCAGCCGAGGATCTCGGCCGCCTCGGCGACCGGATAGCCCTCCATGTCGACCAGCACCAGCGCGGCACGCTGCTCGTCGGGCAGGGCGCGCAGTGCATCGAGGACCAGGCGTCGTCGTTCGTCGGCGACCGCGAGGGTGGCCGGGTCCTCGGTCCCCGGCGTGGACGCGATCATCGAGCCCCGATCGCGGCGCTCGTCGAGGTCGTCGGGCAGCGCTTCGGTACGGCGTACCTTCGCCGCCCGGAGCCGGTCGAGACAGGCGTTGACCACGACCCGGTGCAGCCAGGTCGTCACGGCAGCGTCCCCGCGGAACGTGCCGGCGCGACGGTAGGCGGCGACCATGCCGTCCTGGAGCCCGTCGGCGGCGTCCTCGCGGTTGCCCATGGTGCGCAGCGCCACGGCCCAGAGCCGGTCGCGATGCCGGGCGAAGAGGATCCCGAAGGCCTCGCGGTCGCCGGCGACGTGCGCGGCCAGGAGGTCGTGGTCGCTGCTCGCTGGGCCCGTCGCTCATCCGCGGACCGTCACCTCGGCGACCTCGCCGCGGAACCCGCCCTGGACCTGGGGGAGCGAGGTCAGCCAGACCGTGACGTAGCGGCCGGAGACGGCCGGGTCGAGCGCCATCCGCTGACGGGTGCCGACGCCGGTCTCGGTGGCGGCCGGCGTGAGGTCACGGACGCCGGTCGGCCGGGTGTCGGTGACGTAGACGGACACGTCGGTGGGTGAACCGATCAGGGTGAGGTCGATGTCCGCGACGTCGTGGGTCGCCCCGAGGTCGAGGATGAGCCCGACGCCGGTCTTGAGGCCGCCGGGGCCGAAGTTCTGGTCGTAGGTCTGGGTGTGCCAGGCGGTGTCGGGGTCGCCGTCGACGGCCAGCGCGGCGAGCTCGGGGTACTCCTCGGGCGGGTCGCCCTGGGGGTCGAAGTCGGATGCCGTGATCCCCTCGATCGGCGCCGCGGCGCTCGCCGACGCCGACGTCTGGCTCGACGGGGACCTGGCCGGCTCGTCGTCGGGGATCGCACCGAGGGGGGTGCGGCCGCGGCCGAGGTTGTAGGCGACCACGCAGGCGACGAGCAGCAGCAGGCACGCGCCGATCACGGCCGCGAGCCGGAGCCAGTTGCGGCCCGGCACCTCCTCGGGCTCCGGGTCGTCCGGGGTGGCGGAGACGCTGCCGGTGCCCGTGTCCCAGGGCCAGTACTCCGCGCCCGAGGCACCGGCCGGCCGGGGGGATCGGGGGGTGCGCGCTGGTGCGCCACCGGCGGGCGAGGGTGCGAAGAGCGGTCGCTCCGGTGGCTCCTCGAACGGCGGTGGAGGTGGTGCCGGCTCCGACGGCGCGGTCAGCCAGGAGACGTCGTCGGTCTCGTCGTCGAAGATCGGCAGTCCGGCCTCGGTCGGCAGCTCGTCGACGACGGGCTCGGGTCCGGGGTGGGCTTCTGGTGCGGGCTCCGGCTCGGGCTCCGGCTCGGGTTCCGGCGCCGGGTCGAGCGAGCGGGCCGGCGGGTCGGCGATCGCCGGCAGCGACGACGTCGTCTCGGTGTCGCGGTGCCCGGCGAGGGCCTCGGCCTCCGCCAGACCGGTGGGGTCACCGACGAAGGCGCACAGGTAGTCGGCGATCCCGTGGGCGGTCGCCACGTCGTGCACCTCGCGCATCCGCTCGGCGAACCCACCGGTGTAGGGGTTGACCACCTCGTCGCAGAGGGCGTCGAGGGGGCGCGGGATGCCGGCGCGCACCTGGCGCGGACGCAGCACCCGGCCCTGCTCGAGAGGTGCCCGGGGCACGGCGGACGTGGAGACGCCCGGCCACTTCCCGGTGAGCGCGCTGTAGAGCAGCCCGCCCAGGTCGGCGACGTCGGCGGAGACCCGTCCCGGAGGGAGTCCGTGCATCGCGGCGTCGACGGAGAAGCCGATCAGCCGCACCGCACCGGTGTGGTCGACGAGGACGTTCTCGGGGATCAGCCGGCCGTGGGCGACGCCCGCCTCGTGACAGGCGGCGATCGACGCGGCGACCTCGGACACCAGCCAGGCCGCGCGCCGCGGACCGAGGGGTCCGTCGTTGGCCAGCATGATGTCGAGCGAGTCGCCGGTGCCCCACTCGTTGACCACGAAGCAGAGGCCGCCGACCTGGTCGGCGTCGAGGACGCGCAGCAGCCGCGGGTCGTGCACGAGCGCCGAGCGCCGGGCGGCGTCGAGCAGCGCAGGCGCCCGCTCGTCGTCGGCCGCGATGACGTGGAGCGCGACATGCCGCTCGAGCACCCGGTCGTGGGCTCGCCAGAACCGGCCGCCCCCACTCTCGGTGAGGAGGTCGACCAGGCGGTAGCGGTCGGCGAGCACGTCGCCGGGCCGGATCGAGCTCGGCACTCAGCTCCCCTCGTCGCTTCCCGGTTCAGGACTGGATGGACCAGTGGCCATCGTAGGACCCGGTCAGGCGCGGCGGGGGACGCGTGCTCGGCGGGTGAACGTGTCGATGACCGAGGTCACCTCGGTGAGCCGGAGCAGTCGGGCCAGCGCGACGAAGACGGACCACGTCGACGCCGGTGATGAGGACGACCCAGATCGCCGCGACGACCAGGTTCGGCTCGTCGACGATGTGGTGCAGGAGGTACGCCGTACCGACGGCCGCCGCGGTCGAGATGGCCGCGACGATGAGCAGCCGGACCAGGAACCGGACCAGGCGCGGGGTCCGGAGGCCGCCGAGGAGCCGCCGCAGCACGGCGTACGAGATGACCGCGCCGACGAGGTACGACGCGGTGTAGGCGCCGACCAGGGCGGGCGAGGTGTGCTCGGCGTCCGTGGCGCCGGACCAGCAGCACCGCGGCCACGATGTTGGTGGCCGCCGACCGCGCACTGGATCCAGAAGACCGTGCGGGTCCGTTCGAGGGCGTAGAAGCCGCGCAGCATCAGGTAGTGGACGGTGAAGAACACCAGCCCGATGCCGAAGAGGGCGAGCGACGGCGCGAAGCGGTCGAACGTGTCCGCGGCCGCGCCGTACCCCCAGATCACGTTGGAGAGGTCGAGCGCGATGACCGGCAGCAGCATCGCGAACGGGACGATCACGACCAGCGCGGTGCGCAGCGTCTCGGTCAGCGACCGGGCCAGGCCGGCGAGGTCGTGCTCGGCGGCCCGCGCCGAGAGGCGCGGCAGGATCGCGGTCGCCAGCGACACCGTGATCACGGAGTGCGGCACCATCATGATCAGGAACGTCGAGGAGTAGATGGTGTAGCCGGTGCCGTCGCCGCCGAGCGACCCCGCCGTACCTCCCGAGGCCAGCCGGACCACGACCGTGTAGGCGACCTGGTTGACGATCACGAACAGCACGGTCCAGATGCCCAGCCGCAGGGTGTGGCCCAGGCCGGTGCCGCGGAAGTCGAAGCGCGGGCGGTAGGTGAAGCCGGACGCGCGCAGGTAGGGCAGCAGGATCACGAACTGGGCGACGATGCCGAGCGGTCGAGCCGAGGCCGAGCAGCAGCTCCTGGCCCGGCGGTGAACGCGCCGAACGTCTCCGGTCCGTCGGCCGGCCCGAAGACGAACAGGTAGACGACCAGCACGGCGACCGAGATGACGTTGTTGGCGATCGGCGCCCACATCATCGGGCCGAACCGGCCGGCGGGCGTTGAGGATCTGCCCGACCAGGACGTACATCCCGTAGAAGAAGACCTGGGGCAGGCAGTAGCGGGCGAAGGTGATCACGGACTCGCGCTGGGCCGCGAGGTCGGGGTCGTTGTAGTCGTGCGGTCGAGGAAGAGCCGCATCACCCAGGGCGCGGCGAGCGACCAGGAGCACGGTCACGACGGCCAGGAAGAGCGCGGCCAGGGTGATGACCCGGTTGGCGTAGGCGTCGCCGCCGTCGGCGTCGTTGCGCATCGCTCGGACCAGCTGCGGGACGAGGACCGCGTTGAAGATCCCGCCGGCCAGCAGGATGTAGAGCATGTTCGGGATCGTGTTCGCGATGTTGAACACGTCGGCGTGCAGCGAGGCGCCGAGCGCGGCCGCGAGCAGCGCCGAGCGGACGAACCCGCTCATGCCGCGACACGACGGTGCCGGCCGCCATCACCGCCGCTGTTCGCGAGGACCGCCTGCTCGCTCGCTCTGCGGCGACTCGGTGGGCTGGGTCGGCTCGGTCATGAGCGGGCCGCCGCACGGATCCGGCGGAACAGACGCACGAAGATGGCGCCGAACAGCAGCGCGACCCCGGTCCCGAGGATCAGCCAGATCACGTTGCTCACCCGGTTGGACCGGATCGGCACGTCGTCCGAGGTGCCGAGCGGGACGCCCGCCGTGTCGGTGAGCAGCAGCGTGACGTTGCGGATGCCGACCGCCGAGGACGACGCGTTGAGCAGCACGGTGGTGCGCTGGCCGGCGGCGAGGTCGATGCCGTCGGCCGGCACCGAGACCCGCAGCGGCGGGTCGGTGACGGCCTCCACCTTGACCGTCACCGGTTGGTCGAGGTCGTTGGTGACCGTCGCCGAGAAGCGACCGCTGCCGCTCGAGAGGATGACGGCCTTGGGTGCGTCGATGTGGACCGACTGCAGGTGTCGGTCGATCCAGTCGCGGGACTGGTCCGAGGAGGAGGCGGACACGCCGGGCTGGAGCCGGTTGGCGTAGGACAGGTTGGAGAAGGCCTCGTCCTGGACCGTGTCGCCCACCTGGTCGTTGAGCGTGAGCAGGTTCTGCAACGACTCGCCGGAGCGGGCGAGCTCGTCGGCCGAGGAGAAGTCGGCGGCGTCGAGCTCGAGGTGCTGCTGCAGCTCGGGGTAGTCGAGCTTGTCGGCCGAAACGGCGCTACCACCGGCCGCTGCGATGCCGCGGACGTCGGTCAGGTGGAGCCAGTCGACGTCGAGACCCTCGAAGAAGTCGGTCGGCATGTCCGGCGCCCAGGTCGAGGGGAAGACCACGACCAGTGGCTTGCTGTGCTCGGAGAGCAGTCGGAGCGCGGCCTCACCGAGGATCCGCTGCCGCATCGCGACCGATGACAGCGGGTCGTCCGGGCCGGGACCACCGGTGGCCACGTCGGACGAGGCGACGACCAGCGTGTGGCCCGTCGGTGTCGGCCACGGTCGGGGCGTGGTCACCCAGCATCCGGTCGGTGACGATGACCGTCGAGCTCGAGTCGGTGATGCCGAGGCCCGCCAGGGAGAGGTAGCCGCTCGGGGACGAGACCGCCGGAGAGGTGGACAACCCCCAGGGCTCGAGGGAGTCGCCCGAGCGCTTGCGGGCCGAGCGATAGGCGGCGGGGTCGTGGACGGCCGCGCCCGAGACGTCGACGTCGCCGTACGGCAGGCTCAGGATCTGGCTGTCCTCGAGACCGGTGTGCAGCCGATCGAGCCAGCTGGAGGCGGCCTCCTGCTCCGCGGTCGGGTCCGCGTCGTCCTGAGCGGAGTCGTCGGAGCCCGGGGACGCCGAGTCCGAGGGTGACGGGCTGTCGGACGCATCGCCGGACGGGTCGGAGTCCGGGTCGATCGTCGCGTCGAGCGAGCGCGGCGGGTTGCCGGCGGCCAGGGCGCGAGCGGCGTCGGGCACCGCCGGGTCCACGAGCCAGGTGAGCGGTCGCGACCCGGCCGCCACCCCGAACTCGACCAGCGAGTGGAGCCGACCCTTCGAGAGGGCCTGCTCCCAGCTGGGGGTGTCGGCGAGCCGGCCGTCCGGCTCATGGCGTACGGCGTGCCGGATCGGCACCACCAGTGCGGTGTCGACGGTCTTCTTCGTCTTCGACACCAGCGGGAGGAAGGTCCGGGCGCGGCCGTCAGCGAGGTTGTCGCCGCCGTCGTCGTTGAAGCCGAGGGCGTGCACCCCGAACCAGTAGACGCCGTCGGCGTCCGGCAGCAGCGAGCGCGGGATCCGCAGGGAGTACTGCGCGGTCTCGCCGGGCGCGAGCTCGTCGACGGTGTCGTAGGTCCCGGTCGTCGAGGATGCGCGGCCCCGACGAACTGGCTCACCGGGACGTCCGAGGCGGCGTCGAGCTCGGCCGTCGTCGTCATCGGGGTGTCGGAGACGAAGGCGTAGAGGTTGATCGAGGTCCAGGTCTGGTCGTCGTCGTTGGTGACCGACCCGCTCACGTGCACGGCGCCCTTGCGGGGGATCGTGGACGGAGAGAGGCTCTCGATGGTCACCGAGAGCGGCTCCGTGTCGACCGTGCCGGCGGCCTTGCCCGCGACCGCGGTCGCCGCCGCCGGTTCCGCGAGTGGGCCGGCCAGGGGTACGCCGAGCCAGGCCGCCATCGACGCCACCGCCACGAGGGCAGGCAGCAGCGACACGGGGCGGAGCATGGCGGCGACTCTATCCGGGTGACCTGTGACGATCAGGCTGCCCCGGCCGTCACCACTAGAGTTGTCTCCCGTGCCCGACGCCCCGTCCTCACCTCTCCAGATGGCCGAGGTCCAGCACGCCGTCGCGGTGGAGCTGGACCGGATCGGCCCGCTGATCGACGACCTCGGTCGCCGCTTCACCGACGCGGGACACGAGCTGGCGCTGGTGGGTGGACCGGTCCGCGACGCGATGCTCGGCCGGCAGCACAACGACCTCGACTTCACCACCTCGGCGCGGCCCGAGCAGACCGAGGCGCTGCTCAAGGGCTGGGCCGACGCGATCTGGGACATGGGCCGCGCGTTCGGCACCATCGGCTGCCGCAAGGGTGAGTGGCAGGTCGAGATCACGACGTACCGCTCCGAGGCCTACGACCCCACCTCCCGCAAGCCGGACGTCGACTTCGGCGACTCGCTCGCCGGCGACCTGGGCCGTCGCGACTTCACGGTCAACGCGATGGCGGTGCGGGTGCCGAGCCGCGAGTTCGAGGACCCGTACGGCGGGGTGGTCGACCTCGCGCACCGGGTGCTGCGCACGCCGGGCCGGCCGGAGGACTCGTTCTCCGACGACCCGCTGCGGATGATGCGGGCCGCGCGCTTCGCGGCCCAGCTCGGCTTCACGGTCGCCCCGGAGGTCGTCGCGGCGATGACCGCGATGGCGTCGCGGATCGAGATCATCTCGGCCGAGCGGGTCCGCGACGAGCTGGTGAAGCTGATCTGCGCGCCGTACCCCCGCCTGGGTCTGACCCTCCTGGTCGACACCGGGCATCGCCGAGCTGGTGCTGCCCGAGCTGCCCGGCGCTGGCGCTGGAGCGCGACGAGCACCACCGCCACAAGGACGTCTACCAGCACACCTTGACGGTGCTCGAGCAGGCGATCGACCTCGAGTCCCGACTGCCCGGCGACGGTCCCGACTTCGTCTCCCGCTTCGCCGCGCTGATGCACGACGTCGGCAAGCCGCGCACCCGCCGCTTCGTCGAGGACGGCACCGTGACCTTCCACCACCACGACGTGGTCGGCGCCAAGATGACGCGCAAGCGGATGAAGGCGCTGCGCTTCTCCAACGACGAGATCGACGCGGTCACGCCAGCTGGTCGAGCAGCACCTGCGCTTCCACGGCTACGGGTCGGGCGAGTGGACCGACTCCGCCGTACGCCGCTACGTGCGCGACGCCGGCGACCAGCTCGACCGGCTGCACGTGCTGACCCGCGCCGACTGCACGACCCGCAACCAGCGCAAGGCGGACCGGCTCCGGCGCACGTACGACGAGCTCGAGGAGCGCATCGCCCTGCTGTCCGAGCAGGAGGAGCTGGCCTCGATCCGTCCCGACCTCGACGGCAACCAGATCATGGAGATCCTGGGCATCGGCCCGGGTCGCGAGGTCGGTCAGGCCTACGCCCACCTGCTCGAGCTGCGGATGGACGAGGGCCCGATGGGCGAGGACGACGCCAAGGCCGCGCTGCTGGCCTGGTGGGCCGCGCGGTGACCCTTGCCGAGCGCTGTCCCGGACCTCGGGTACGTCGCGCTCGGGTCCGCACCGACACCGGTGCGCCGGCTCGACCTGGGCTTCGACGCCGAGGTCTGGCTCAAGGACGAGGCGACGTACGGCGACGGAGCGTGGGGCGGCAACAAGGTCCGCAAGCTCTGCTGGATCCTGCCCGAGGCGCAGCGGCGCGGGGTCTCGACCATCTTCACCGTCGGCGGCATCGGCACCCACTGGGGACTGGCCTGCGCGATCTACGCGCGCGAGGTCGGCATCGAGACGGTGCTCGGTCTCGTCGACCAGCCGGTCGACGACCACGTCCGTCAGCAGCTGGCCAGGCTGGAGGCCTCGGGTGCTCGGCTCTACCGCTACCCGTCGACCCTCCGCCTGAAGCTGGCGGCGCCGATGATCCTCGCCCGGCACCGGCCCTGGTACCTCCCGGCCGGTGGGTCGAACGCCTTCGGGACGCTGGCCTACGTCGATGTCGCCCTGGAGGTCGCCGACCAGGTGGCCGCCGGGCTGCTGCCCGAACCCGGCACGGTCGTGGTGCCCGTCGGCAGCGGCGGCACCGTCGCGGGGCTCGCCCTCGGGTTCCGGCTCGCTGGCCTCGCCACCCGGGTGATCGGCGTGGTGGTCAACGACATGCTGCGCCTCGACGCGGTGACGATGGCCCGGCTGGCCGGCAAGACCGGTGACCTGCTGCGCTCGCGCGGCCTGGGCGACGTGCCGACGCTGACGGAGGCCGAGCTCGACCTGCGCCGCGACTGGCTCGGCGCGGGGTACGGCGACCCGACGCCCGCTTCGGTCGCCGAGGTCGAGCGGGGCGCGGTGGCCGGCCTCGAGCTGGAGCCGGTCTACACGGGCAAGTCGCTGGCGGCGCTCCGGGATCTCGCCGCACGCGGGGAGCTGGCCGGACCGGTGCTCTGGCTGAACACCCACGGCCCGCGCCCCCGTAGCGCGGCGTTTTGGCCCCGGGCGCCGCCGTCACCCGCTTAGGCTCCACGAGTCGCACGGTGGTGGCCACGGTGGACGCAGGGGGATCGGGTGCTCAAGAGGTTTGCCTTCGTCGTCGTTCTGGCGGTGGTTGTCGGATGCCTGTCGACGGGTCCGGTGGCCGCAGTGAGGTCGTTCACGCCACAGCCGGGACCGACGTGGAACAACCCGCGGGGCGACATCGTCGCGCGCAACGTCAACATGGCGAAGGTCCGCAACACGATCGACAGCGTGCCCCGCAAGGGCGTGATCAGGATCGCGCTCTACTCCTACAACCGTCGCGACATCGGTGACGCGCTCATCCGTGCCTGCCAGCGGCACGTGTCGGTCCAGCTGGTGCTGAACGACAACGCGATCGGCGTCGAGGCCAACCGGATGATCAGGTACCTCGGCAGCAAGACGCAGCCGAGGTTCGAGGACCACTGCAACCCCAAGCCCCGGCCCACGAAGCACCACCCGCACCGCAAGCCGTACCCGGTGCCGAGCTTCTTCAAGGTGTGCGCCGGCGCCTGTCGGCTGGGGAGCGACATCTCGAACCAGCACGCCAAGTTCTATCTCTTCTCCGCGACCGGCAACGGGCAGCCGGTCGTCATGTTCGGCTCCAACAACCTGATGAGCTTCGCCGCCAACGTGCACTGGAACGACCTCTACACGGTGGTCGGCAACCAGCAGATGTTCGACGACTTCAGCACGGACTTCGCCCAGATGGCGGAGGACCGCTACCGCAAGAACCCCTACTGGGTCGCCCAGGACGGTCCCTACACCGTCGAGTTCGGGTCGGATCCGCATGTCAGCGGACGCAAGGACCACATCTACCAGCGCCTCGACCAGGTCGCCTGTCGGGCCCCGGCCGGGTACGGCGAGGCAGGCCACACCGCGATCCGGATCATGATGTACGGCTGGGTGGGTGTGCGCGGCCTGATGCTGGCGCGCAAGGTCGCGCAGCTGTCCCGGGCCGGATGTCACGTGCGGGTGCTGGTCAGCGGGGCCGGGCGCCGGGTGCACGCCGTGCTGCACCGGGCCGGCGTCGCCATCCGGAGTTCCGCCCTCGACCTCGACGACGATCCGCTCACCGGCTTCGAGGAGACGGGCTGGGAGGTCTTCTCCCACGAGAAGTGGATGTCGCTGAACGGGACCTGGGCCGGTCAGCCGTTCAAGGGCGTGTGGACCGGGTCGGAGAACTGGTCCGACGTGTCGCGGCACAACGACGAGGTCACCGTGAAGGTCCCGTTCGCGTCAGCGCTCGCCGCGTACGACGCCCACTTCGAGCTGATCTGGGCGCACTACAGCGAGTGATCAGTCCGGTAGCCCGAGATCGGCGTACGGCGTGAGCGTCATGTGCGTCGACGGCCAGAGCTCCTTGCGTCGGTGCCGGCCGGGGTCGACGAAGCCGGACGCGCCGGACTCGTAGGTGGTCATCACGCCGCTGGGCAGGGCGGCGATCCCCTCGGCCATGGTGGGGAGGCCGATCCGGGCGAGCGGCTTGCCCAGGGGCTCGTCGGTGAGCACGTCGGCGAGGCGGTAGCTGAGCAGCGCTGCCCGGGTTGGTCCGGCCCCACGACGTGCTGAAGACGACGTGGTCACCGCGGACCGCGATGCCCTGGGTCCGTCGTCGGCGTCTCGTACGGTCCCTGCTCGTCGACCCAGCGTCCGTCCCACCGGTAGGTGACGAGCCGGCCGGGCCCGTCCTTGCCGAAGGTGCCGGCGTAGAGCGTCTGGTCGACGACCGTGCAGTAGGCGCCGCCCGCGACCGGCTGGGCCTCGCCGAGCGCGGGCACGACGTCACGCGGTCCGGCGGACAGCATCGCGGAGCGGTCGTAGGCGAACAGCCGCGGAGGCTTCTCGGCCGAGGTCACGAGGACGGTCTCGTCGCGGACCGCGATCCCGCCGAGATGTCGAGGCGGTGCGCCACGCACGTCGGCGCCGAGCTCGATCGTGCCCGTGCAGCCGCCCGGTGCGTCGCATCGACGATCCAGAGCCGCGCCCGGCCGTCGTGGTGGTAGCTGGTCTGCAGCAGCCGGTCCGAGGCGTGCGTCGTACGTCAGCCCCTGCGGGGTCCAGCCGTGACCGTCGCCGGTCGCGAGGGTGCCCGGGATGACCGGACCCGGGTACGACGCGTGCTCGAGGTCGCGGCGCATCGACCGGGCCCGGCCGTTGGCCAGCCAGGCCCGCTGGCCACGGGTCAGCGGGCCGGCCTGGTCCAGACCCAGTCCGGCACGGTCCAGCAGGTGCCGGGAGAGCGCGGCGTCGTACCGCTCCTTCCAGGTCCGCTGGTCCATGCCGGACTGTCTACCGGATCAGGAGCGGAACCCGGGTCGACGGACAGCACGCGAAACGGCCCCCGGGACCAGGAGGTCTCGGGGGCCGTTCGGTGTCTCAGGCGGAAGTCACTCCTCGCCGGCGATGAAGGCCTCGACGCGGCGGCGACCCTCGTCGTCGGGGAGCTGCACCGGCGGGGACTTCATGAGGTACGACGAGGCCGAGATGATCGGGCCACCGATGCCGCGGTCCTTGGCGATCTTCGCGGCGCGGATGGCGTCGATGATGATGCCGGCCGAGTTCGGGGAGTCCCAGACCTCGAGCTTGTACTCGAGGTTGAGCGGGACGTCACCGAAGGTGGTGCCCTCGAGGCGGACGTAGGCCCACTTGCGGTCGTCGAGCCACGCGACGTAGTCCGACGGGCCGATGTGGACGTTGCGGTCGTCCTTGAGGCCGGCGAGCGGGCCGGTCAGGTTGGACGTCACGGCCTGGGTCTTGGAGACCTTCTTGGACTCCAGGCGCTCGCGCTCGAGCATGTTCTTGAAGTCCATGTTGCCGCCGACGTTGAGCTGGTAGGTGCGGTCCAGCCGGACGCCGCGGTCCTCGAACAGCTTCGCCATCACGCGGTGGGTGATGGTGGCGCCGACCTGGGACTTGATGTCGTCGCCGATGATCGGGACGCCGGCGTCCTCGAACTTCTTGGCCCACTCCGGGTCGGAGGCGATGAAGACAGGGCAGGGCGTTGACGAAGGCCACGCCGGCGTCGATGGCGCACTGGGCGTAGAACTTGTCGGCCTGCTCGGAGCCCACCGGCAGGTAGGAGACGAGCACGTCGGCGCCGGTCTCCTTGAGGACCTGGACGACGTCGACCGGGTCGGCGCCGGACTCCTCGATGGTCATCCGGTAGTACTTGCCGAGACCGTCGAGCGTCGGGCCGCGCTGCACCTCGACGCCCAGGGTGGGGACGTCGCAGATCTTGATGGTGTTGTTCTGCGAGGCGTTGATGGCCTCGGAGAGGTCCTTGCCGACCTTCATGTCGTCGACGTCGAACGCCGCGACGAACTCGACGTCGCTGACGTGGTAGTCACCGAACGCGACGTGCATCAGACCGGGCACGGTGCCGGAGGGGTCGGCGTCCTTGTAGTACTCGACACCTTGGATCAGGGAGGTCGCGCAGTTGCCGACTCCCACGATTGCTACTCGAACCGAACCCATCGGGATTCCTTTCCTGGTCACAACTTCTGGTCGGCCGCGGGGGTCGCGGGCGGCCTGCTGGTGGTCGGCGCTGTGGGCGCCTGGGGGATCTGTCTGCTGGTGTGGCACACCATTGCGCTCGGCGTTGATCAGCTCAGAGAGCCACTTGACCTCGCGTTCGACCGACTCGACACCGTGGCGCTGGAGCTCGGCCGCGTAGCGGTCGACCTCCTTCTGCGTCATCGACAGCTGGGTCTGGACCCGGTCGAGACGCTCCTGGAGGCGGGTGCGACGGCCCTCGAGCACGCGCAGCCTGATCTCCATGTCGGTGGACGAGAAGAAGGCGAAACGGATGTCGAAGTTGTCGTCCTCCCACGCGGTCGGACCCACCTCCGACATCAGCCGCTCGAACTCGCGAGTGCCTGCCTCGGTGACCTGATAGGTGATGCGCGGCCGCTTCGACACCGGGGTGCCCGGGGTCTTGGTGGTCAGGGTCTCCTCGATGAGGGAGGCCCGCAGCATCTTCTTCAGGGTCGGGTAGAGCGACCCGTAGGACAGCACCCGACCCCATCCGAGCATGAGGTTCAGGCGCTTGCGGAGCTCGTAGCCGTGCATGGGTGCCTCGTGCAGCAGTCCGAGGACTGCGAGCTCGATAGTCTCTGCACGACGTGCCATGCGACCTATCGTAGCGATATATCCGCGCGTTGCGAACACGAGACCTGTCTGATCCTACAAAGTGCCGTACGACGAGACGTGTCCGAAGGCACGCGTGCGTCGTCTTGGGCCGCTGCGGACGACCCCCGTACGCTGACGAGGATCGTGACCCCCGACCAGCGGAGCCGACGACTGTGAGTGGTAAGCGCAAGGCCGCAGGCCCCGCTGTCAACAAGACGGCGACCTCGTCGTCGAAGCGACCCCGGACCCGGAAGCAGAAGGTCTGGCGGGTCGCGAAGTGGCTGCTCATCGCCGGGCTCGCCGGCCTGCTCGTGATCACCGGGGGGTTCGTCTACCTCTACCGGAGCACGGACATCCCGAAGCCGAACCAGGCCTTCGAGACCCAGACGACGTTCGTCTACTACGCCGACGGCACGGACGAGCTCGGCGACTACGCCACCCAGAACCGCGAGTCGATCTCCTACGACGACATGCCGCAGAACGTGAAGGACGCGGTGGTCGCCGCCGAGAACCGGTCCTTCTGGACCGACAAGGGCATCGACCCCAAGGGCATCCTGCGCGCGGCCTTCAGCAACGCGTCGGGCAACTCGACCCAGGGCGCGTCCACGATCACGCAGCAGTACGTCAAGATCCTCTACCTGAACCAGGAGCGCTCCTACAAGCGCAAGGTCAAGGAAGCGATCCTGTCGCTGAAGCTGCAGCGCACGCAGTCGAAGACCGAGATCCTCGAGGGCTACCTCAACACCATCTACTTCGGCCGCGGTGCCTACGGCATCCAGGCGGCGGCGCAGGCCTACTTCGACAAGGACGCGAAGGACCTCAGCCTGCGCGAGTCGGCGTTCCTCGCCAGCGTGCTCAACAACCCGACGCACTTCGACCCCGACGACGGCGACCGCAAGGACCTCAAGGAGCGCTACGCCTACGTGCTCAACGGGATGGCCGACGTGGGCAACATCTCGGCAGCCAAGGCCGAGAAGGCCGCGAAGCACCTGCCGGACTTCCCGGAGATCGCGGTGGAGAGCAAGCTGGCCGGCCAGAAGGGCCACATGCTCACCATGGTCCGCAACGAGCTGCACAGCCTCGGCTTCGACGACGAGCAGATCGACGGCGGCGGCCTGCGGATCACCACCACCTTCACCCGCAAGGCGATGGCCGCGGCCGAGGCCGGCGTGCGCGAGATCCGGCCGGACATGGGCGCGGGCAACAAGAACCTCCACGTCGGGGTGGCCAGCGTCGAGCCGGGCACCGGCGCGGTGCGCGGCATCTACGGCGGCCAGGACTACCTCCAGTCGCAGATCAACTGGGCGGTGACCGGTGGCGCCCCGGGCTCGACGTTCAAGGCCTACGCGGTCGCGGCCGCGCTGAAGGACGGCTTCTCGCTCGACAGCACCTTCGACGGCAACTCGCCCTACTACTACAACGGCGAGGGCACCGGCGCCCGCGTGCGCAACGAGGGCAGCGGCTACGACGGACTCGGCACCGACTACGGCGACCAGGTCAGCCTGCTGCGCGCGACCGAGGACTCCATCAACACTGCCTTCGCCGACCTCACCATGACGATGGAGAACGGTCCGCAGAAGATCCTCGACACCGCCGAGGCGCTCGGCATCCCCAGCTGGAACAAGGCCCAGAAGGGCTACAACAACATCGACAACAGCCCGGGCCTCGAGCCGATCTCGGGCATCGCGCTCGGCTCGGCCACGATCGCGCCGGTCAACATGGCCAACGCCTACGCGTCGATCGCCAACGGCGGCCAGGCCGCCAAGGTGCACGTCGTCGACAAGGTGGAGAGCAAGGACGGCGAGGTGCTCTACCAGTTCAAGCAGCACACCGACCAGGCCATCTCCGAGGACGTCGCGGCGGACACGTCGTACGCCCTGCAGCAGGTCGTCGCGAGCGGTACCGGTACCGCCGCCCAGGCGCTGGGTCGGCCGGCTGCCGGCAAGACCGGCACCGCCACCAACGGCAACGACCAGGTGTCGTCGTCATGGTTCGTCGGCTACACGCCACAGCTCGCGACCGCGGTGATGTACGTCCGCGGCCAGGGCAACGAGCAGCTCGACGGCTGGCTCCCGGACTACAACGGCCAGGCCGGCTACTTCGGCGCCAACTACCCGACGCGCACGTGGACCGCGGTCATGCAGAAGGACATGGTGGGTCTCGACGTCGTGCCCTTCCCGGACAAGGCTGACCTCCAGGCGACCACGGAGGTAGAGGGACACGATCCCTACACGCCGCCGCCGCCGCCGCCGAAGCCGACCAAGACGAAGAACACCGAGTCGCCGAGCGAGACCCCGTCCGACACGCCCTCGGACACTCCGAGCGACACTCCGAGCGTCACCCCGAGTGAGACCCCGAGCGAGAGCTGCGGCCTGCTCGGCTGCGAGACGCCGTCCGAGACGCCCGACCACCTCGGCGCCGCCGTCCGCCAGCCGGCGGCGCCGCGAGCCGCGAGGCGCCGCGCCGGATCGGCGCGGCTGATGGTCGCGCCGGTGGGTCGCCGCGGGTGGGTCGATCCCACCGTCGACGATCCCGTCGTGACCGCGCTCAGTGAGAGCGTCGGCGGACCGGTCGGCACCCGCGCAGGGCGCCACCCGTGGTGGACACCGGTCCGCGTGATCCTGGCGCTGACCGCGGTGATCATGGCGCTCGGCATGCTCCAGAAGACCGGCTGCTACCAGGAGACCTGGCAGAACGGGCAGTCCCGTTACACCCAGATGTGCTACTCCGACCTGCCCTACCTCTACACCGGGCGCGGTTTCTCGGAGCTCAACTGGCCCTACAGCGACGACCAGCAGGTGCGTGACCGCTTCGAGGTCATGGAGTACCCCGTCGGCATCTCCTACTGGGCGTACGGCGCGGCCCGGGTGACCCACTGGCTCAACGGCTCTCCCGACCTCGGACCGCGCTACGGGACCCCGGTCGACACGACCGCCGGCTGGCCGCAGGTGCAGCGCGAGATGCGGATCTTCGTGATCGTCAACGCGCTCGGGTTCGCGGTCCTCGCGCTGCTCACGGCCTGGCTGCTGGCCGGAGTCAATCCCCGGCGTCCGTGGGACGCGCTCGGGTTCGCGCTGTCCCCGCTGCTGCTCCTGACCGGCTTGGTCAACTGGGACCTGGTCGCCGTCGTCTTCGTCGCCGGAGCCCTGTGGGCCTGGGCTCGCGGGCGCCCGGTGCTCACCGGCGTGATGATCGGGCTCGGTGCGGCCACCAAGCTCTATCCCCTGTTCCTGCTGGGCGGAGTCCTCATCATCTGCGTGCGCCAGCGTCGCTCACCGCGAGCTCACCCTCGCGATCGCCGGGACCGCCGGGGCGTGGCTGCTGGCCAACCTCCCGGCGTACCTCTCCGGACCGTCGGAGTGGAAGGTCTTCTGGTCCTTCAACGCCGACCGCGGTGCCGACCTCGGCTCGGCCTGGCTGGTCGTGCAGCAGGCGTTGGACCGGCCCGGTAGCCCCTTCTCCTTCGACCCCCACACGATCAACATCGGGTCGTGGATCTTCTTCGGGGTGTGGTGCGTCGCCGTGCTCCTGCTGGGCCTCGGGTCACCCTCGACGCCGCGGCTCGCGCAGCTCGGGTTCCTGATCGTCGCCGGCTTCCTGCTGGTCAACAAGGTCTACTCGCCGCAGTACGTCCTGTGGCTGCTGCCGCTCGCCGTCCTGGCACGGCCGCGCTGGCGCGACCTGCTGATCTGGCAGGCCGGCGAGCTCGCCTACTTCATGGCGGTGTGGTGGTACCTCGGCGGCTACCTGGCGCCTGCCTCCGGCGGAGATGCCGGCTTCTACTGGGTCGCGGTGGTGCTGCGGATCGCGGCCGAGCTCTACCTGGTCGCGATGGTGGTGCGTGACCTCTGGTGGCCGCGCCACGACCCGGTGCGCCAGTCGGCTCAGTCGATGACGATGCGGTCGAACGCGGTCGCGGTGAACCGCACCCTCACGTCGACCTGATCCCCGACCGCCGGCACGTGCGTGCCGTGCGGGAGGAACAGCATCGACGCCTGCATGTGGGGCGGCTCGGCGAAGAGCCGCTGCTTGCCGTCGATGGAGAACGGCGAGCGCACGAAGCCGGCCGCGTCGAGACCGCCGCGGGCCAACGTCGCGGCGCGCGCCTTCAGCCCGGCGTCGCCGGTGGGTGCCTCGAGCCCGATGCCGTGGGCGGTGCCGCCGCTGACGACCAGGATGTGCCCGGACTTCGGGGCGGTGCGGTGCCGGTAGCCGAAGGCGTCGCCGCGCTCGACCTCGTGCACGTCGAGCACGGTCGCGGTGACCCGGAGCGCACCGCGGTCACCGAGCCACAGGTCGGTGCCGACCCGGGGTCGGAACGCGAAGTCCGGGTACGCCGAGCGCAGGCTGGCCAGCTCGGCGGCACTGAGGTGGCTGACCCAGACCGTGTCGAGGACGAGCTCGGCGGCGATGACGTCGTTCATCAGCCGGTGCACCTCGGTGAGGTGGGCTCCGTGGGCCAGCGGCAGGTGCAGGGCGACGCCCGCCACGCGGGCCCGGGGGAACTCCCCGACGGCCCGGGCCGCGGCCCAGAGCTCGCGGGCGGTCATCCCGTGGCGCAGCATGCTGGTCGAGCGCTCGAGCACGAACCGGGCGTCGGGCTGGCGCGACAGCAGGTCGGCCACGTCCTCGGTGCGGCTGACCGTGTGGATCACCCGGTCGGCGAGGTCCGGGTCGAGCTCGAGCGCCGGGCCGAAGGGGCGCCAGGGGGTGAGGACCAGCAGCCGGCCGTCGTACCTCGTGGCGACCTCGGGCAGCTCGTCGTACGTGCCGACGGCGAGCGTGTCGACGCCGAGCCCGTTGTCCTTGAGCCACTGGGCCTTGCGCGCGAGCCGGCCGAGGGTGAAGCCGTAGCCGTTGCCCTTCGCGACCGGGACCAGGCCCGGCTCGGACTCGGCCAGTGCTCGCAGGTGGGAGCGCCAGCGGTCGCCGTCGACGGTGAGAGTCAGGCTCATCTGCGGCTCATGTAGAGGTCGAAGGCCCTGTAGAGCGCCTTGTTGAGCGGGAGGTCCCACTCACCGACGTACTCGACGGCCTCGCCGCCGGTGCCGACCTTGAACTGGATCAGGCCGAGGTGCGGGTCGTCCGACTGGAGCGTGTCGGTGATGCCGCGCAGGTCGTAGACGTCGGCGCCCGCGGCGATCGCGTCGCGGATCATCTGCCACTGCACGGCGTTGGAGCCGCGGACCTCGCGCTTCTCGGTGGAGGAGGCGCCGTAGGAGTACCACGCGTGGGCGCCGACCCGGATGGCGATCGTGGCCGCGACGAGGGTGCCCTCGTGGCGGGCGGTGTAGAGCCGGATCCGGTCGGGCTCCTCGGCGCCGAGCGCGGTGACCATGGTGTGGAAGTAGCCGAGCGGGCGCGGGGTGAAGTGGTCGCGCTCGGCCGTGTGGACGTAGAGGTCGTGGAAGGCCTTGAGGTCGGCCTCGATGTCGGCGCCCGTCGTCGAGACCACGTCGACCCCTTCCTTCGCGGCCTTCTTGATGTTGCGGCGCCAGAGCTGGTTCATCCCGGCGAGGACGTCCTCTTCGGAGCGACCGGCGAGCGGGATCTGGAAGACGTACTGCGGCTGGCCGGCCGCGAACCCGCCCTCGACGGCCTGCGCGCGCCAGCCGAGCTCGATCAGCTGGGAGGTGACCCGGGCTCCGGTGTGGGTGCGCTCGGTCGGGGACAGGTCGCCGAGGCGTCGTACGGCGTCGTCGGCGATGCCCTCCTTGACCGCGGCCGCGGCCCAGCGGCGGGTGACGACCGGCGGCCCCATCCGGACGCCGAACGCGCCGTTGGCCTTGAGGTGCGCGGTCATCGGGGTGAGCCAGGACGCGAGGTCCTCGTCGTCCCAGTCGATGACGGGGCCCTCGGGGAGGTAGGCGAGGTAGCGCTTGACCCGCGGGAGCTGGCGGTAGAGCACCAGACCCGACGCCGACGAGTGTCTCCCCGGCGTACCAACCGAGGCTCTCGCGGCGCCACTCGGACTTCACCTGGCCCCAGGCGGGCGTCTGCAGGAAGCTCGCCGAACGCCGGCTGCGGATGAACTCCAGGTGGTCGTTCTCCGTGATCCCTCGAACGCTCAGCACCGTCCGAGGCTACCGAACCACCCGTCTCTCACCCGGTCCGGGCGAGGGAACGTACGGGAAGTGCGCCTCAGGATGTATCAGGACACGGCCTCGGGGCTCCTCGGAGTCGTGATCTTGATCGAGAGACAGCGGGGAGCAGGACGTCCCATGACCAGGATCGGTGCGCGACAGCCGGGTGACGACCAGCCGGGTGACCGGCCCGGTGACGCGGTGCGCCCCGGTGCGGTCTGGGTGCTGGCGACCGACGGGTTCGACCGGTGGACCGCCGGCGAGCCGGCCGGCCTCGACGACCTGGTCGCCGTGATGACGCCGGTGCTGTGGCACGTCGTCCGGGCCTACCGGCTCTCCGAGTCGGCGGCCGAGGACGTCATCCAGACGACCTGGCTGGCCCTGGTGCGACGCCGTACGACGATCCTCGACTCGGTCGCGGTCGGCGGCTGGCTGACGACGACCGCCCGCCGTGAGGCCTGGCGGGTCGCGAGCGCCGGCTCGAGCTGCGACACCGGTCGAGGACGAGGAGCTCGCTCCGCTGCTTCCGCGCCAGCGCTCCGCCGAGGAGACTGTCGTGCAGCACGACGAGGGAGACCGGCTGTGGGTCGCGGTCGACACGCTGCCAGAGCGCTGCCGGCGGCTGCTGCGGATCGTGGCCTTCGAGAACCGGCCCGACTACCGCGAGCTCGCGGTCGACCTGGGCATGCCGGTCGGCAGCATCGGACCGACGAGAGGCCGGTGCCTCGCCAAGCTGCGAGTGGCCCTGATGCAGGCGGGAGGTTTCTGATGAGCGAGCTGAGCCGAGACGCGCTGCTCTCGATCGTGCGTGACGTGTGGGACCGGCACGACCCGGTCCCCGCAGGTCTGATCACCTCGATGCAGGCGACCGCCGCGATCGCCGCCTCCGACCTCGACGTCGAGCTGATGGAGCTGGTCGAGCAGACGACCGAGCTGGTCGGGGCGCGCGGCACCACGGCGTACACCCTCCGCTTCGTGCACGGCGACACCGACCTCCTGCTCCGGATCGCCGTCGACGGCGACCGCTCGCGGGTCGACGGCTGGATCGTGCCCGCCGAGCCGATGACGATCCGTGCCCTACCCGGTGACTCGCCGTCCGCGCACGACGCCGTCACCACCGAGTCCGGCCGTTTCGAGCTGACCGACCTCCCCGTCGGCCTGCTGCGGCTCCGCCTCGAGCCGCACGACACCTCGCGGCCCGCCTTCGCCACCCCCACCTTCGAGATCTGAGGACCCGTGGACAACCCCGACCAGTCGCCGCGTCCCCGTCCAGCCCGCAAACCGCTGGACCGCGACCCGCATCCTCCGCGGTCGTCGTCGATCGTCGGCAGTCGAGGGGCGACTCCTCGACCCGGCCACCGCGATCGCGGTCAACGGGTGTGACCCCGCGACCGACCGTGTACGTCGGTCCGCGGCTGCGTGGTCTCGAAGTCCGTCGACTTCGATGGCGCGGTCGAGGTGCTGCGTGCGGTGGCGGAGCCGCTCGGCTGGGAGCGTCGTCCCCGACGCCGAGGACCCGCGTACGGCGAACCTGAAGTTCGGGGTGCGGGGTGTGCGCACTGGTCGTCGCGCTCCAACCGCGCGACGATCGCGCCCGACGGCTGGACGCTCCTCCAGCAGACTCGCGCTCAGTTCGGGGTCGACGTCGGTGGCGGGTGTCGGCCTCGACCACGTGGTCTTCACGCGACCCGTTCGACGTGAGTCACCCCTTCGACGTCAGCCACCCGTATCGACGTGAGTCACCCGTTCGACGTGAGCCACCCGTTCGACGAGAGTCACCCGTTCGACGTGAGCCACCCGGCCGGCGGAGCCTCAGGACCGGTCAGCACCTACGCCATCCCGGGCAGTGGGGGTCGGCAGCCGGTCGCGTACGTCGGCCCGGCGCCTCGACGCCGTGCGACGAGCGGCATCCCAGGCCGGCGTCCGGTCGTGGCGATCCTCGACACCGGGTGCGGACGCGCATCCGTGGCTCGACCCCGTCGTCGAGCGCGGCGTGTCGCTCGACGGCAGTGCCGATCGGATACGACCGACCCGGTCGACCGATCCCGGAGCTGCACGGCGACCTCGTGGGTCAGCTCGACGGAATGATCGACCCGCTCTCCGGTCACGGCACCTTCATCGCCGGGCTGGTGCATCAGGCGTGCCCGGACGCCGACATCTGTCTCGTGGCGTGTCGTGCCGTCCGACGGGTCCGATCGTCGAGTCCGACTGGATCGCGGCGCTGGCCCAGATCGCCGAGCTGGCGCGACGGCACCGCGCGGTGACGCCGGTGGCCGCGCCGATCGACGTCCTGAGCCTCTCGATGGGCTACTACCACGAGACGCCCGAGGACCTGCTCTTCGACCCGACGCTCTACGCGATCCTCGAGGACCTGTCGCGCAGCGGCACGGTCGTCGTGTGCTCAGCGGGCAACGACGCGACCAGCCGGCCAGCGTTCCCGGCCGCGTTCGCGCCGTGGACCGACGGCGACGGGCCCGATCGACGCCGACCCGGTGCGTGCCTCCCGATCGTGTCGGTCGGTGCGCTCAACCCGAACGGCTGCCTCCGATGCACTGTTCAGCAACGCCGGACCGTGGGTCCGCGCCTACGTGCCTGGTGCCGCCGTGATGAGCACGATGCCCGGCCTTCCAGGGCGGGCTGCAGCCGGTGGCGCGCAGCGACGGCGTTCGGGCGTGAGCGCGAGTCGATCGATCCCGACGACTTCCGCGGCGGCTTCGGTGTCTGGAGCGGGACGTCGTTCGCGGCACCGTTGCTCGCCGGTCGTGCTCGCCGCAGCGCTGCTTGCCCGGCTCCCGAGTGGAGATGACGAGACACGGCGGTCGCGCCGCGGCTTGGCGAGTCGGTGGAGGCGCTGACCACGATCACGCCATGATGGCGGGCGTGCTGACAGCCGAGGAGCTGCACCAGCGGGGAGTTGCCGCGATCAACGTCGGTCGCGTGCGCCGCGCGCGCCGGCTTGCTCGAGGCAGGCCCGGCGCCGCACCGCGGACGACGCCCTCCTGGCGCGGATCGAGGCCAGCCTCGCCTACGTCGTGGCGGACATCGGTGAGCCCGCCGACGCCGCTCGTGCTGTGCGAGTCCGCTCTGCGCCGGTCCGGCATCGATCGACACACCCGAGGCGTCGTCGAGGGCCAACGGGCGCTGCTCTTCCTGCAGGGGAGGCGAGCTGACGACGGCGCTGTCGTCGTGTCTCGCGCCGCCGTCGACGAGCTGGCGGGCCACCCGGACGAGCTCGGCAAGGTCTACCTCAACCGGGGCAACGTCCATCTACAGGTCGTCGAACACCTCGGCCGCGACCGCGGACTTCGCCGTCGCTGCGCGAGCGTTCCGACTCGCGGGCGATGACCTCGACGCAGCCAAGGCCGAGCACAACCTCGGCTACGCGCGGCTGCTGTGCCGGCGATCTCGTCGGCAGCGATGGACGCCATGGACGCCGCGCCTTCCCGCTGATCGCTCCGATCAGCGTCGTGTCCGGGGCGATCGGTGAGCAGGACCGTGCCGAGGTACTGCTGGCTTCCGGGCTGCTCGAAGAGGGCGCCGACGCTGCTCGCCCGGGCCGCGCGGGCCTACGGGGCCCGACGGACTGCGACAACGGCAGGGTGAGGCAGAGCTGGCGCTCGCCGGCGGACGCAGCTCGTGCGACCCCGTCGGCGCACGGCGGTCGGCGCGCCGGGCATCTACGCCGGTTCCGCCGCTTGGGAGCCGACGCCTGGCGAGCCCGCGCCGACGCTGGTGGTGTGTGCCGCAAGCGTGGAGCTCGGTCGTCCCAGCCGCGCTCGAGCGGTCTCGTCGACGGATCTCGAGCGGCAGGGCCTCACTGGTCCGCTCGTACGGCGCTGATGTTGGAGGCTCGTCTGCAGGTACGGCGCGGTGACCTGCGAGAACGCCGGCGGTTCGATCCGCGGAGGCGCGGGCACGACCAAGGCCCGCTCGACGTCCGCCTCCTCGATCGCGACGTACGCGCCGAGCTGTCCGCGGCCGCAGGGACGGCGTGCGAACGCGCTGCGGCACCTGCGTGCCGGTCTCGCCGATCTTCACGCCTGGCAGAGCTCCTTCGGGTCGCTCGACCTGCAGACCGGGGTGGCCGGACACCTCGGTCGCGGCTCGCGGCACTCGCCTGGGCGTGCGCGGACTCGCTGGCGGTGGAGTCGCGGAAGCCGGACGTGCTGTTCGAGTGGTCGGAGCGCGCCCGGATGCTCGCGAGCCGGGTGCAGCCGGTGCGCGCGCCCGAGGACGAGGAGCTGGTCGCCGACCTGACCGAGCTCCGCGAGATGGCGGCTGAAGGTGGACACCGAGAGCCCGAACGCGAGTCCGAGCTCCGGCAGCGCGTGCGCGAGCGGGCATGGCAGCACCGGGGCTCCGGTGAGGTCGCGGACCCGGTGACCCTCGCCGAGCTGCAGGGAGCACTCGACGTCGAGACAGCGCTGGTCGCGTACGTCGTGACCGCCGCCGAGATCGTCGCGCTGGTCGTCACCGCGAACGAGACGACCTGGGTGCACCTCGACGACCGCGCGACCCTGGACCGTCAGCTCGGCGGCCTGCTGCCTGACCTGGACGTCGCCGCGTCCGACCTGCCGGACGCGATGGGCGGGTTCGTGCGCGTGGAGCTCGCGGGTCGACTGGCCGACATCGCGGGGGTGCTCGTTGCGCCGGTGCTCGATGCTGTCGGCGACCGGCGCGTGATCCTGACTCCGTCCGGCGTACTCGCCGGCGTGCCCTGGACGCTGCTGCCCGGGTTCACCGGTCGCCCGGTGACGGTCGCCCAGTCGGCGACCTCGTGGCTGGCGCGACGTACGACGCCGCTGCGCTCGGCGACCGCGGGGTTCGTCGCCGGACCGCGCGTTGCCCGTGCCGAGGACGAGGTGACGGCTGCAGCCAAGGAATGGCCAGGTTCGCCTGTCCTGGTCGGCGGCGCTGCCACCGCGGCCGCGGTCTCCGAGCTGGCCGAGTCGGTCGACGTGCTCCACGTCGCCGCGCACGGCCGGCACTCGTCGGAGAACCCGATGTTCTCGGGCCTCCAGCTCGCCGACGGTCCGTGGTTCGGCTACGACATCGACCGGCTCCGCCACGTCCCCGACGTCGTGCTGCTCTCGGCCTGCGAGGTCGGCCGTTCCAACGTGCGCTGGGGCGAGGAGCTGATCGGCATGGCGACGGCGTGGCTGCACGCCGGCGCCCGCTGCGTCATCGCGTCGGCGGCCGCAGTCAACGACGCCGCGGCGTACGACGTCCTGGTGGCCGTCCACCAGCAGCTGGCCGCCGGGGGCGACCCGGCTGCCGCGCTGGCCGCGGCGGTGCCGGCCGTCTCGGCCGACGCGGCTCCGGTGCCGTTGGTCTGCTTCGGCTGAGGTGTATCAGGCAGGCTCCGTCCCGCTCCTGGGAGGCAACACGTTCCCGAGGAGCTCGCCATGTCGGTCGTCCAGCACCACGCCCCCAAGCACGCCGCACTCCATGTCCTCCAGGACCCCCAGCCCGGTCAGGTGCTGACGGTGCCGGCCGGCACCCGGCTGGCGGTGAAGTTCCGCCGCCGAGGTCTCGGGCTCAGCCGCTGGCAGGTCGTCGACCGGCCCGGTCACCTGCTGCCGCTGGAGGAGAGTGACCACGGCTTCCTCTTCCTCGTCTTCGGCAACGAGGACACCGGCGAGCAGCCGCTGCGTCTCGTACGCCGGCGCATCGACCGCCCGGGATCCAGTGAGGTCCGCGACCTCACCGTCCTCGTCGGCTGACGAACACCCAGGTCCGCATCGCGACGAAGCGCATCGCCGACCACGCTGGGGGCGCCTGGTTGGCGGGACCTTGAGCGTCGTCTGTGCAGTCCCTGTGAGGGCCCGTGCTTCGGAAGCCCTAGACCCAGATGCGACGGCTGCGGTCGCTGGTGACGAGCTCGTCGGCGAAGGTCGGTCGACCCGACTCGTCACGCTCGTACTTGGCGAGGGCCTCCACGACTGCGGGCCGCCGAGTCCTGGTGCTCCAGCTCGACACGGACGGCGGCGCCCTGCGCCTCGTCGTCCCTGCTCACCAGTACGTCGGTCACGACCCCGACTGCGTGCCCGTCGCCGGCCTGCTCGGCGAGGTTCGCGACGAGGGCGTCGTAGGCGTCCTGGGAACGCACCTCCACCGACGCGTCCGTGGGCGCGACCTCGATCGCTCCAGCTGACCGTCGGCGCGGTGGCGGATCGCGAACGGGATGAAGGTGTCGAACCGGGTGAGGTAGTCGGCAGCGACCCGGAGGCCCTCGTTCAGGACGGCGTCCATCTCGGTCTCGATGGTCTCGGTCGGGGTCCCGGTGATCGGCTCCATGCCGACCACCCTAGATGTGCGCGCGGAGCCACTCCGCGTCGGCGACGTGCTCGTCCGCGCCGCCGGGGGTCTCGAGCACGACGGGCGCGCCGGCGTCGCGGACCACGGCGGCCAGCAGGTCGGGGTCGACCTTGCCGGCGCCGAGGTTGGCGTGCCGGTCGGCGCCGGAGTCGAACGCGTCGCGGCTGTCGTTGCAGTGCACGAGGTCGATCCGGCCGGTGATCTTGAGGACGTCGTCGACCACGGTCTCGAGCGCATTGCCGCCCGCGTGGGCGTGGCAGGTGTCGAGACAGAAGCCGACCTGATCAGCCTGCTCGGTGCCGGAGATGGCGTCCCAGACGCCCGCGATCCGTTCCAAGTAGCGGGTCATCGCGTTGTCGCCGCCCGCCGTGTTCTCGATGAGCAGCGGCAGCTTGAGATCGGTGGCCTCGATCGCCTTGCGCCAGTTGTCGAACCCGACCGCCGGGTCGTCGTCCTTGTTGACATGACCACCGTGGACGATCAGGCCCTTCGCGCCGATCGCGGCCGCGGCGTCGACGTGCTGCTGCAGGAGCTTGCGGCTCGGGATCCGGATCCGGTTGTTGGTGGTCGCGACGTTGACGATGTACGGCGCGTGCACGTAGAGGCCGATCCCGGCGGCCGCGGCGTCGGCCTTGAGGCCCTCGGCGCCGCCGGCGTAGCGGAACTCCGGGCCCTTGTATCCCTGGGGATCACCGAGGAAGAACTGCACGTGCGGCGCCGTGCGCGCCTGCGCCTCCGCGATCGGGTCGGTCTGGTCGACGTGGGCACCGATGTCCATGCGGCTCACTGTAGGTCGCGCCGCGGACAGTGCGCTCTGCAGCCTGGTGGTGCCCGGGCAGCGGTGCGTCAGCAACCGAATCCGTCGGAATCCGTCGGTCGAACGGTTGCCTACTCACCGCCGACCGCCGCCGGCCGTCAGCTGAGCATCACGAAGCAGGCGACGGCGCAGAGCGCGATCACCAGGGCCGACGCGGCGATGACCACGTTCGGCCACCGCGGCCGGACGGCGCGGGGCAGGTCGCCGATCCGGTCGGGCACCACCGGCCACGCCGGATCACGAGGTACGTCGAGCCGCCGCAACCGCTCCAGTGCCGCAACGGCCGTCGGGGGCCGCAGGTCCGGATCGGCAGTGCTCAGCGCCTCGACGAGCGGGCGCAGCGGACCATCCGGCACGACCGGCGCCCGGCCGGTCCGCGGCGCGAGCCCGGTCAGCAGCTGGGCCGTGACCACGCCCGCGGCGTACAGGTCCTGGCGGGGCTCGGGCGGAGTGCCGGCCGCCTGCTCGGGCGCCATGTAGCCGTCGGTGCCGACCGCGCCGGGCACCCGGGTCAGCCGCACGTCCTCGACGGGCACGGCCACCCCGAAGTCGCCGAGCCGCAGGAACGGCGGCCCGGAGCCGGTCGGCTCGAGCAGCAGGTTGCCGGGCTTCACGTCCCGGTGCACGACGCCGGCCGCGTGGACCGCGGCCAGTGCCTGGAGCAGCTGGTCGAGGAGCAGCGCGACGTACGACGGGGGCAACGTGCCGTGCTCGCGGAGCAGGTCCTCGACCGAGCCGCCGCGGACCAGGTCCATCGCGAGGACGACCCGGTGGTCCTCGGCCGCCCAGCCGCTCGGTGCGACCACGTGGGGATGCCGGATCCGGACCGACTGCTCGCGCACGAACCGGAGCAGCATGGTGCCGTCGTGGACCCCCAGCACCTTGGCGGCGACCAGCTCCCCCGTGCGCATGTCCCGAGCCCGCCAGACCGCGCCCATGCCGCCGGAGCCGACCTGGTCGATGAGGACGTAGCGGCCGGCGAGCGGAGGCGTCGTACGGGTGGGCATCGACCGGTTCCTACCCCCGGCGTACGGCATTTATGGCCGGGGCTCGGGCGCTGTTAGCCTTGGGCGTTCTCTGCGTCGACCATCCGGGTCGCGTGGGGACGACTACGCATTGCCCTCCTGCCACGGAAAGTCCGTGGCCGCCTAGCCCACAGGAGGTGGACAAACGATATGCGTGCATACGAAGTGATGGTCATTCTTGACCCGAGCATCGAGGAGCGGACCGTCGAAGGTTCGCTCGACAAGTACCTCAACGTGATCCGCAAGGACGGCGGCTCTGTCGAGTCCGTCGAGGTGTGGGGACGTCGTCGGCTGGCCTACGAGGTCAAGAAGAACGCCGAAGGCATCTACGCCGTCATCACGCTGAACGCCGAGCCCGCGACGGTCAAGGAGTTCGACCGTCAGCTCACCCTCAACGAGTCGATCCTCCGCACGAAGGTCATGCGCCCCGACGCTCACTGAGCATCGGGACCCACGTCCTGTGGACGACCACTTCCCACCGTCGGTGCCAACGGCAACGATGTGCGGACGTGGTCGGACGACTCTGATCAGAACCAACGCTTAGGGAGCTTTCATGGCAGGCGAGACCGTCATCACGGTGGTCGGCAACCTCGTCGACGACCCGGAGCTGCGCTTCACCCCCTCGGGTGCGGCTGTGGCGAACTTCCGGATCGCGTCGACGCCGCGGACCTTCGACCGTCAGACCAACGAGTGGAAGGACGGCGACGCGCTGTTCCTCTCCTGCTCGGTGTGGCGTCAGGCCGCGGAGAACGTCGCCGAGTCCCTGCAGCGCGGCATGCGTGTCGTCGTGCAGGGTCGCCTGAAGCAGCGCTCCTACGAGACCCGTGAGGGCGAGAAGCGCACGGTCGTCGAGCTCGAGGTCGACGAAGTCGGCCCCTCGCTCGCGTTCGCCACGGCCAAGGTCACCCGCGCCTCGCGCTCGGGTGGTGGCGGCGGCTACTCCGGAGGGGGCCAGGGCGGACAGTCCCGGCCGCCGGCCGGCGGAGCCTCCGGTGGCAACGACCCGTGGGCCACTCCTGCTCCCCAGCAGGGTGGCGGCGGTCAGCCGGCTCCGGCCGGCAACGACCCGTGGGGCGCCCCGGGCGTGGGCTCCGACGAGCCTCCGTTCTGATCCACGCACTACCCAATCCGAATCCCTCAACCATTCCGGCTGAACCCACTCGTGGGGCCGGGCTTCTAGAAAGGAAGCACCACAATGGCCAAGGCAGTGATTCGCAAGCCCAAGAAGAAGGTTTGCCAGTTCTGCAAGGAGAAGGCGACCGGTGTCGACTACAAGGACACCGCGCTCCTCCGCAAGTTCATCTCCGACCGCGGCAAGATCCGCGCGCGTCGGGTCACCGGCAACTGCGTCCAGCACCAGCGGGACGTCGCGATCGCGGTCAAGAACGCCCGCGAGGTCGCGCTGCTGCCCTACACGTCCACCGGTCGCTGAAGGGAGCTGACGACATGAAGCTCATCCTGACCCAGGAAGTGACCGGTCTCGGTGCCCCCGGCGACGTCGTCGAGGTCAAGGACGGTTACGGCCGCAACTACCTCGTCCCCCGCGGCCTCGCGCTGCGGTGGACGCGTGGTGCGGAGAAGACCGTCGAGTCGATCAAGACCGCGCGCTCCTCGCGTGCGGTTCGCGACCACGACCACGCCGAGGAGATCAAGACCAAGCTCGAGGCCCAGCCGGTCGCCGTCAAGGTGCGCGCCGGTGCCGGCGGTCGCCTGTTCGGCGCCGTCACGGTCACCGAGATCGCCGGCGCCCTCGCCGACGCCTCGGGCGAGCAGGTCGACAAGCGCACGATCGTGGTGACCAACCCGATCAAGTCGCTCGGCGCCCACGAGGTGTCGGTCAAGCTGCACGACGAGGTGTCCGCCACGGTGGCCCTCAACGTCATCCCGGCCTGACCAGCTCGACAGAGCGCAGCGGCCGCCGGCCTGCCGGCAGCATTCGACAGGGGTCGTTCCTCCTTCAGGAGGAGCGGCCCCTGTCGCCGTTCCCAGCCGCCTTGCCAGCCGCACTGCCAGCCCCGTCCTCAGGCAGCGCCCAGGGGCGCGAGGAGTAGGCGAAGAGGAGCACGATCACCAAGACGATGGTGATCACCGCGACGAGGAGCAGCGGGACCAGCAGGTCGGGCTCGATCGGGTAGACGACGATCGGGAGCACGCCGACCGCGATGGTCAGGGTGCGGGCCGTCCGGAGCCAGCGCGCTGCCTTGGCGTCGCCGCCCGCGTCCGCGTGCACGGCGAGCTCGGCGCAGAGCAGCGCCACGAACGCGATCTGCGGCAGCGTCGCGGCCCAGACGAGCGAGTCGTCGGTGTCGGAGAGCGCGTCGTTGACGGCGGGGAACCACAGTGCCACCGACACGAGCGCCGCGACGATGCCGATCGCGTGGATCGTGTCGCGACGGGGCACGTCGGCGGGGAGGAGTCGTACGCCGCGGAGGACGAGCAACCAGCCGAGCGGGTCGGCGAGCAGGTCGTAGCCGTTGACCTTGGCGCCCAGCGCGATGATCACCAACCCATCGCGATGGCCTGCAGCGGTTTCACGGGGACATGTCTACCCCGGTGACCAGCCACGCATCGCCGCGGGCTCGCCGGACGAGCACGACCAGTCGGGCGCCCATGAACACCGCGCTGAAGGCCACCCAGATGGCGACCAGCCCGGCAGAGCTGGCCGCCAGGACCAGGACGACCGGTGCGTAGACGACCAGCGTGACCAGCCCGGCGCGAGCCAGGTAGCGACCGTCGCCCGCGCCGATGAGCACTCCGTCGAGCACGAAGACCACGCCCGCGATCGGCTGGCCGAGCGCGGCCACGAGCAGGACCGGCACGAGCAGGTCGATGACGGCGGGGTCGCTGGTGAACAGCCGACCGATCAGCGGGCTGGCGGCGGCGAGGAGCAGGCCCGTGACCACGCCGCACCCGAGGCCCCAGCGCACCATCCGGGTCGTGGTGACCCGGGTGCCGCTGACGTCCCCCGCACCGAGCGAGCGCCCGGTGAGTGCCTGGGCAGCGATCGCGATGGCGTCCAGCGCGAAGGCGAGGAAGCCCCAGAGCGTCATGGCGAGCTGGTGGGTCGCCAGGTCGACCTCCTGGTCGCGGGCGCTGACGGCGGCGAGGGTGACGGCGTACGTCGTGACCACGATGGCCGCGCGCAGCGTCAGGGTCCGGACCACGAGCGGGACGCCGGCGCGACCGGCGGAGCGGATGCCCGGCAGGTCCGGGCGCAAGGAGGCGCCGTGCCGGCGGGCCGCGCGGACCACGACGGCCACGAAGACGGCGGCGCTGGCGACCTGGGCGAGCACCGAGCCGAGGGCCGAGCCCGCGATGCCGAGCCCGGCGGGGTAGACGAGCAGCAGGTTCAGCACCACGTTGAGGGCGTTGCCGACGACCGCGACCACCAGGGGCGTGCGCGTGTCCTGGAGACCGCGCAGGACACCGGTCGCCGCGAGCATGAGCAGGAGCGGCACGGTGCCGAGGAAGGCGATCCGGAGGTACGTCGCGGCCGGGTCGCTGACCTGGTCCGAGGCGCCGAAGGCCCGCACCAGCGGCTCGGCGAGGAGCACCCCGGCGATCGTCACGATCGAGCCGATCCCGACCGCGAGCCAGAGGCCGTCGACACCCTGCGCCATGGCGCCGCGCAGGTCGCCGGCGCCGAGTCGGCGCGCGACGCTCCCGGTGGTGCCGTAGGCCAGGAAGATGCACAACCCGATGACGGTCTGGAGGACCGCACCCGCGATGCCGAGGCCGGCGAGGGGTGCGGTGCCGAGGTGGCCGATGATGGCCGCGTCCGCGAGCAGGAACAGGGGCTCGGCGATGAGGGCGAGGAAGGCCGGGACCGCGAGCCGGAGGATCTCGCGGTCGGTTGCGCGGGTCACTGGACCAGCCTAGTCACTGTAAGGGTCATCCATGCACGATTGCCTCCTACGTGACTAGTCATCGGGGCCTGTGGATGAACTCGGGAAAACCCGCCTCGCGGCGCTATGTCGACAAACCGTGCGGTGACGCCCTGATGGACGGCAGGTGAACTGGATTCCTGGCCAAACTATTTCCCATCCACACCTGTGAGGAACTGTTTGTGCAGGTCAGAAGGGTAGCGGAGGCCAAACTTGGTTGCCTCTCCACAGCCTCCTCCCCATTCCGTGCACAACCACCCGCGTGTCGTCCACGCACGATCCCGGAGTTATCCCCAGGCAGCCTCCGAGGGTGTGGATAGGGCACTATCGCCGACCCCGCTCCGGCGCATACGGTCCACCAGTCGTCGGTGGCCGTCAGTGACCTGATCGGTCCGCCGAGCGGCATCTGCCGGCACTGTCGGTGGTCGGATCTAGCGTCGTGCGCGCAGCGTCAGGGGCAGGGTCATCGGGGTCGATCCGCAACGGTGAAGGAGACAGGGTGAGCGTCACCGACCACGACTCGCGGGGTCCGTCCGACCTCCCGCTCGACGACTGGGGCGACGGCCCGGCGTCGTACGCCCCGGGTGAGCGCCCGAACTCACCGGGTGACCGCACCCCGCCGCAGGACATGGCCGCGGAGCAGTCCGTGCTCGGCGCGATGCTGATCTCCAAGGACGCCATCGCCGACGTCACGGAGTCGATCCGCGGGGTCGACTTCTACCGGCCGTCCCACGAGACGATCCACGACGCGATCATCGACCTCTACGGCCGCGGCGAGCCGGTCGACATGGTCACCGTCGCCGCCGAGCTGCAGCGCCGCGGCGAGCTCCCAGCGGATCGGCGGCGCTCCCTACCTCCACACGCTCTCGGCCAACGTCCCGATCGCGGCCAACGCCGGCTACTACGCCGAGATCGTCCGCGAGAAGGCGATCCTGCGCCGCCTGGTCGACGCCGGCACCAAGATCGTCCAGATCGGCTACGCCGGCGAGGGCCAGGTCGACGACATCGTCGACACCGCCCAGGCCGAGGTCTACAAGATCACCGACCGCCGCGCCGCCGAGGACTACTCCCCGCTCTCCGACATCATGGACGGCGTCCTCGACGAGATCGAGGCGATCGGCAACCGCGAGGCCGGCCTCTACGGCGTGCCCACCGGCTTCGCCGACCTCGACGACCTCACCAACGGTCTCCACGCCGGCCAGATGATCATCGTCGCGGCTCGTCCCGCCATGGGGAAGTCGACGCTCGCTCTGGACCTGTGCCGGGCCGCGTCGATCCACAACAACCTGACCAGCGTCTTCTTCAGCCTCGAGATGACGCGCTCCGAGATCACCATGCGGCTGCTGTCGGCCGAGGCGAAGGTGCCGCTCAACCACATCCGCAACGGCAACATGACCGACGACGACTGGGCCAAGCTGGCCCGCAAGATGGGCGAGGTGTCGTCGGCGCCGATGTTCATCGACGACTCGCCCAACATGACGATGATGGAGATCCGGGCCAAGGCGCGGCGGCTCAAGCAGCGCCACGACCTCAAGCTGATCGTGATCGACTACATGCAGCTGATGACGTCGGGCAAGAAGGTCGAGTCCCGCCAGCTCGAGGTCTCGGAGTTCTCCCGCCAGATCAAGCTGCTGGCCAAGGAGCTCGAGGTCCCGATCATCGCGCTCTCCCAGCTCAACCGTGGTCCCGAGCAGCGCGGCGACAAGCGCCCGATGATGAGCGACCTGCGTGAGTCCGGCTCGCTCGAGCAGGACGCCGACATGGTGATCCTGCTGCACCGCGACGACGTCTACGAGAAGGAGTCGACCCGCCCCGGCGAGGCCGACCTGATCGTGGCCAAGCACCGCAACGGCCCGACCCGCGACATCACCGTGGCCTTCCAGGGCCACTACTCGCGCTTCGTCGACATGGCCCACTGACCGGCGCCGCTGCCGACGATGGGCGAATCTGCACGCCGTTCGATCGGCGGGGCGGTGCCAGGTCGAGACGTCCGCTCATGGCTTGAACGGAGCTCCACAGAAGGGAAGCCAGCGACCCCCGAAGGTCCCCATTTTGGGGATGAACAGCGGCACCGCTGGGTGTTCGATTGGATGCCGACCGACATCCGTCGAACAAAGGAGCCTTCCATGATCCGCGTTCCTCGTCCCGCCCTCGCGCTCGCCGCAGCGGGCCTCGCCGTCACGGGTATCGCAGTCGCTCCGCAGTGGGGATCCGCTGCCCCCTCGCCAGCCAAGACGCACACGCTGAAGCTCGACGCCCACCCGACCGCCAGCCACAACGTAGGTCGTAGCCACTTCCTCGGTGCCGACACCGACCGAAGCCCGGCGACCGGCAAGGTCGTCGGCTACGACACGATCACCGGCAGCTTCAACCGCGCCACCAAGAAGGTCAAGATCGA
Source organism: uncultured Actinomycetota bacterium (assembly GCA_963696245.1). GTDB lineage: Bacteria > Actinomycetota > Actinomycetes > Propionibacteriales > Nocardioidaceae > Nocardioides. The sequence continues at coordinate 213,272 of CAVOJM010000006.1, read as the reverse complement.
TGCAGCAATCGCCCTCAAGGGGGGACTCATCACCGCCCACCTCGTCGGAGGCGGCAGTTCCAACACCCTCGATGGCGTCATCACCGGAGGAACCGGGCAGTACAAGGGCATCAAGGGAACGATCCACACCACCGGCGACAAGGTCACTCACATCACGTTCACCTACACCCTCTGAATTGCGACCTACGGCGCCCACGGGTTCTGAGGACGCCGCAGCTTTCGAACTCGGTGCGCAATGTGTCCCACCGCAACCGACTCATCGGCCGGTCTCCTGGCCGTTCCACGGCAAGGGCCTTACCCGCGAGGATGGGTCCATGTCCGTCGAGATCCGTCCGTACGACGCCCGCGACCGGACCGAGCTGGTCGCGCTGTTCGGGGCGGCAGGTGCGGGGGCGCCGGCGGCAGAGGGATGGGGGCACGAGCAGTCGCTGGCGGAGGTCTACCTGACGCCGTACCTCGACCTCGAGCCCGCCTCGACGTTCGTGGCGGTGGTCGATGGCCGGCTGGCGGGCTACCTGGCCGGGTGCGTCGACGATGCAGGCTTCCCGAGCGAGGCGGACCGTGCGCGGGCGGCGATCCGCAAGCACCACCTGCGATGGCGACCGGGACCGGCGTGGTTCTTCCTCCGCACGCGGTACGACGTGGTGGTCTGCCGGTTGCGCGGCGAGCCGACCGCGCAGGAGCTCGGTGGTCCACGCTGGCCGAGCCACCTGCACATCGACCTGCTGCCGGCCGCTCGCGGCGTCGGTGCCGGCGAGGGGCTGATGAACGCCTGGTTCGACCGGCTGCGGGAGGTCGGGTCACCCGGCTGCTACCTGCACACCTCGGCGGAGAACGAGAAGGCGGTGCGGTTCTTCGAGCGGATGGGCATGACCAAGCACGGCGCCAACCCGGTCCTGCCGGGTCTGCGCCACCAGGGTCGCCGGATGCACCAGCAGACGATGGTCTGGAGCGCGTGACTCAGCGGCGCGCGCGCCACTCGTCGGCGAGCAGCGCGTAGGTCATCCCGTCGAGCCAGCCCTTGGTGCGGTGCAGCGAGTCCTTCACGGCGTACTCCTCGCGGCGCATGCCGAGCCGCTCCATCAGCCGCCACGACGGTTCGTTGTCGGCGAAGCAGAGCGCCGTGACCCGGCGCAGGCCGAGGTCCTCGAAGCAGATCCGCACCAGCTCGGCGGCGGCCTCGGTGGCCAGTCCCTGGCCCGGCGTACGTCGGGTCGATGCTCCAGCCGAGCTCGGCCTGGGACCCGGCGGCCTGCTCGGCGACGTCGCTCTGCGCCCAGGCGTCGCCGACGTTGAGGTAGAGGTCGCCGACGATCCGACCGTCGAGCTCGACGACCAGCGTGCGCGACACCGACTCGGGCGTCGACATCTTCTCGATGAAGTTGTCGAGGTTCGAGAAGTCGTGGCTCGTCCACTCGTAGCTCGCCGGCAGCCGTCGATAGGCCCACAGGGTCTCGATGTCGTCGAGCGTCATCGGACGCAAGGTCAGCCGGGCGGTGTGCACCGGCCAGGCGACGGCGCCGAGGTCCTGCGTCACTGTCCGGCGGAGCAGGTCGGCTTGTAGGTGCCGAGGTCGGTGTGCGGCGCGTGGGTGGAGTGCTGGTTGGGCTTGCGCAGGCTCCAGTAGCGCAGCCAGTCCATCTGCATCCGGCTCTTGTTCATCTTCTTGCCCGCGACGCCCTCCATCGTGAAGCGCACCGCGAACGGCACGCCGGTCAGGGCGTCGTCACGGGTCTCGGTGCTGACGACGTGGGCGTCGACGAACCACGAGATGTGCTTCTTGGTGACCTCGACCGCGAACGTGTGCCACTGGTCGTTGTGCAGGCCCAGGCCCTTGCGGGCGAAGTAGCGGTGGTCGGGCTGGCTGCGGATGTAGTGGCTGACCATCGTCTGGCCGGGGTAGTAGGCCTCGAGCCCGATGTCCTGAGCGCCGCAGTGCTGCTTGCGCTTGCCGGCCGGGACCAGCTCGGTCATCACGCGGTAGTCCTGGTGGCCGCGACCGTACTGGCGCGACCGGAGGCGGATCTCCCAGCGGCCGACCGAGTGACCGGCGGTGCGCTGCGTCGCGCTGACCGTGCCGTGGCTCCGGGTGTTGAGGGTGAGCATGCCGTGCTGGTTGCGCACCGCGCCCGGACCCTTGACCCGCCACTGGCTGTGCTTGAGCGGACCGACGAAGCGGTAGTCGATCGGGGCCGCGCCCCAGCCGTAGACGCTGCCCGCGTGGACCGGTCCAGGAGCCGGCTGCGCGTCGGCGGGCGAGCCCGCGAGCGAGCAGGCCCAGGGTCAGGGCAAGAGCCGCGGACGCAACGGCGGCGAGGGTACGGCGGGGGGTGCTGGACGTGCTCATGGACGACCAAAGTACGGAAGGCGACGCCGAGCGCCAAACCCTCGCGGCCTCATCCGAGCGCGACGTACACCTTCCGCAGGGCCTCCGTGACGGTCCAGGTGGTGCGCTCACCGGCGCTCAGTCGTACGGCGACCCCGGGGGCCAGCGTCACGACCTCACCGTCCGCGAACTCCACCGTCCCGCGCCCGGCGAGCACCACGAACACCTCGTCGACCTCGGTGTCGTGGTCGGTGCCCGGGTCCATGCCCCAGAGCCCGACCTCGGCCTCGCCGAGGGTCGCCAGAGGCTCCAGATCGGCGGTGAGGACGTCGGTCGTCAGCACCCTGCCCGGAGATGACGGAGTGCTCATGAGTCGAACCCCAGTCCCACCGCGTCGAGGGTCTTCAGGAAGGCGTTGCGCCGACCTTGCTGGTGGTCGGCGCGGTCGAGCGACCACCGGGTGGCGTTGATGCCGATGCTGGCCAACGGCTCGGGCGGGAAGGGCAGCGGCTTGCGACGCACCATCTCCAGCCGGGTCCGCTCCGTGGTGAGCCCGGAGAGCCGGTCGAGCATCACCTCGGCCGCGAACCGGGTCGCGCCGACGCCGAGCCCGGTGAAGCCGGCGGCGTAGGCGATCCGGCCGTGCGACGCGAGGCCGTGGAACGCGACGAACTGCGTGCAGGTGTCGATCGCCCCCGCCCACCGGTGGCTGAAGGTCACGTCCTCGAGCTGCGGGAACGCCGCGAAGAAGTGCGAGGCCAGGCTGCGGAAGGTCTCCGGCCTCTCCTCGTACGACGCGCGCACGCGGCCGCCCGAGTGGTAGACGGCGTCGTAGCCGCCCCACAGGATCCGGTGGTCCGCGGTCAGCCGCGAGTAGTGGAACTGGTTCGCCATGTCGCCCAGCCCCTGCCGGTTGGCCCAGCCGACCGACGCCAGCTGCGCATCGGTCAGCGGCTCGGTCATCAGCACGTAGTCGTAGACCGGGACCGTCAGCATCCGGGTGCGACGCAGCAGCGAGGGGAAGACGTTGGTCGCCAGCGCCACCCGGTCGCTGCTCACCGAGCCGCCCGGGGTCGTGACCACGACCGGGCCGCGGGACGGGGCGTCCAGGCCGGTGACCAGGGTGCCCTCGTGGATCTCGACCCCGAGGTCGCTCGCCGCCCGGGCCAGCTCGCGCGCGAGCCGCGCGGGGTGCACCAGCGCGCACTCGTCGCGACCCCACGCACCGGCCAGGAAGAGCGGGCTGTCGATCTCGGCCCGCACCGCGTCGGTGTCGAGGAAGCCCGGGTGATCGCGGATCCACTCGACCTGGTGCTCCTCGACCGCGACGCTGAGGTCGCCGGTGCGCTCGAACTGGCAGTCCAGGCCGAGCTCGCGCACGTCGGTCTCGAACGCGTCGAGGTTCTCCGAGCCGAGCCGCTCGAGGACGTCGTACTCCTCCGGCCAGCGGCTGCGCCCGTTCTCCTCACCGTGGGTCAGGCTCGCCTCGCAGAAGCCGCCGTTGCGGCCGGACGCCGCCCACCCGACGGAGTTCGCCTCGAGGAGCACGACCCGCGCGCCCGGGTTGCGGCGCTTCGCGAGCACGGCGGTCCACAGCCCGCAGTAGCCACCGCCGACCACGGTGAGGTCGGCGGTGGTGCTGCCGCTCAGTGGTGCGTACGTCGTACCGGGGGCGTCCTCGAGCCAGAAGACAGCGTGCCGGGACGCCGCGAGCGCGCCGTCGACCACGGCGGTCGACGGCGCGTTGCGTTCGTAGGCGGTGCGACTAGCCCCCGACATGCGCGTCGCCGGCCTTGAGCGCGTCGTCGAGGATCGCGAGACCCTCGCGCGCCTCCTCGTCGCTCATCGTGCACGGCGGCACCACGTGGATCCGGTTGGTGTTGGAGAAGGGCAGCAGCCCGGCGGACTTGCAGGCCGCGACCACGTCGTTGACGCCGCCCGGCGAGAGCATCGCCTTGCTGCCCGGGTCGGTGACCAGGTCGAGCGCCCAGAAGGCACCGACGCCGCGGACCTCGCCGACGCAGGCGTGCCGCGACGCGATCTCGGCCAGGCCGGGACCGAAGATCTCGCGGCCGAGCCGGTCGGCGTTCTCGACGATGCCCTCGTCGCGCATCGTGTGGATGGTCGCGACCGCCGCAGCGCACGCGAGCGGGTGACCGGAGTAGGTCAGGCCGCCCGGGTAGGGCAGGTGGTCGAAGGTCGCCGCGATCTCGTCGCTGATGATCACGCCGCCGAGCGGCACGTAGCCCGAGTTGACGCCCTTGGCGAAGGTGATCAGGTCGGGACGGACGTCGTACCGGTCGAGCGCCAGCCAGGTGCCGGCGCGGCCGAAGCCGGCCATCACCTCGTCGAGGATCAGCAAGATGCCGTGCTCGTCGCAGAGCGCGCGGACGCCCGGCGAGGTAGCCCGGCGGCGGCGCGAAGATGCCCGCGGTGCCCGGGATCGTCTCGAGGAGGATCGCCGCGATCGTCTGCGGGCCCTCGGCCTCGATGGTGCGGCGCAGGTGGGCGAGCGCGCGCTCGCACTCCTCCTCCTCGGTCGTCGCGTGGAACTCCGAGCGGTAGAGGAACGGCCCGAAGAAGTGCACGGCACCGGCGGTCGCGGTGTCGTTGGCGAAGCGGCGCGGGTCGCCGGTCAGGTTGATCGCGGTCTGGGTGCCGCCGTGATAGCTGCGGTAGGCCGTCAGCACCTTGAAGCGCCCGGTCTGCAGCCGCGCCATGCGTACGGCGTGCTCGTTGGCGTCGGCGCCGCCGTTGGTGAAGAACACCTTCGTGAAGCCGTCGGGCGCGATCTCGCTGATCAGCTCCGCGGCCTGGGCCCGCTGCTCGTTGGCCATGGCAGGCGCGATCGTGCACAGCCGGTCGGCCTGCTCCTTGATCGCGGCGACCACGCGCGGGTGCTGGTGGCCGATGTTGGTGAAGACCAGCTGCGAGGAGAAGTCGAGGTAGCGGCGGTCCTCGTCGTCCCACACGTAGGAGCCGCGGGCCGCGGTGATCACCATCGGGGTGATCTCGGCCTGGGCGGACCAGGAGTGGAAGACGTGCTTGCGGTCCAGCTCTCGGGTGGTGGTCATGATCGCGTCCTCTCAGTGGTTCTTCTCAGTGGTTCTTCGGGAAGGCCAGCTCGAGGCCACCGGTGGAGCCCGGGTCGGGCCACCGCGTCGTGACCACCTTGCCCCGCGTGAAGAAGTGCACGCCTTCGACGCCGTGCGCGTGGGTGTCGCCGAAGAGCGACGACTTCCAGCCGCCGAAGGAGTAGTAGGCCATCGGCACCGGGATCGGGCACGTTGACGCCGATCATGCCGACCTGGACGTCGGTCTCGAAGGCGCGGGCCGCGCCGCCGTTGCTGGTGAAGATCGCGGTGCCGTTGCCGTAGCGGTTGGCGTTCACCAGGTCGAGCGCCTCCTGGTAGGTCTCCGCGCGGACGACGCTGAGCACCGGCCCGAAGATCTCGTCGGTGTAGATGCTCATCGAAGGGGTCACGTGGTCGAACAGCGAAGGTCCGAGCCAGAACCCGTCCTGCTCGCCGTCGGCGTCGACCTTGCGGCCGTCGACGACCAGGGTCGCGCCCTCGCTCTCGCCGGCGTCGACGTACGACGCCACCTTGTCGCGGTGGACCGCCGTGACCAGCGGTCCCATGTCCGAGTCACGGGTGCCGTCGCCGATCTTGAGAGTGGCGGTGCGCTCGACGATCTTCTCGACGAGGGCGTCGCCGGTGTCGCCGACCGCGACCACGACGCTGATCGCCATGCAGCGCTCGCCGGCCGAGCCGTAGCCCGCGCTGACCGCGGCGTCGGCGGCCAGGTCGAGGTCGGCGTCGGGGAGGACGACCATGTGGTTCTTGGCGCCGCCGAGGGCCTGGACCCGCTTGCCGGCGCGGCTGGCGCGCTCGTAGACGTACTCCGCGATCGGGGTGGAGCCGACGAAGCTGATCGACGCGACGTCCGGGTGGTCGAGCAGGCCGTCGACGGCGACCTTGTCGCCCTGCAGCACGGTGAAGACGCCGTCGGGCAGCCCGGCCTCCTGCCACAGCTCGGCCATCCAGATCGCGGCGGACGGGTCCTTCTCGCTGGGCTTGAGCACGACGGCGTTGCCGGCCGCGATCGCGATGGGGAAGAACCACATCGGGACCATCGCCGGGAAGTTGAAGGGGCTGATGATGCCCACCACGCCGAGCGGCTGGCGCAGGCTGTGGACGTCGACGCCGGTCGAGACCTGCGGCGAGTTGGAGCCCTTGAGCAGGTGCGGGATGCCGCAGGCGAACTCGACGACCTCCTGTCCGCGGCTCACCTCGCCGAGCGCATCGGAGTGCACCTTGCCGTGCTCGGCGGTGATGATCGTCGCCAGCTCGTCCTTGCGCTCGTTGAGCAGCTCGCGGAACTTGAAGACCACCTGGGTGCGGGCGCTGACCGAGGTGTTCGCCCACCCGGTGCTCGCGGCCTTCGCGGACGCGACCGCGGCCTCGATGTCGGCGCCGTCGGCGAAGACGACCTGGCCGGTGACCTGTCCGGTCGCCGGGTTGGTGACGTCGCCGAGACGCGCCTGCGTCCCGAGGTGGGAGGTGCCGTTGATCCAGTGCGGGATGGTCGTCATGGCCCCATCCTGCGCGCGCCCCCTCGTCCTCGCGAGGGACGATCTGTCGCCAGTTCGTGCCAACATGCGACAGTACGTCGTATGCCGGTCACCGTCCGCGAGGCGCTCGCCCTCCCCGTGCTGGCCGCGGGCGACCCGGTGGTGCTCGGCGGCGAGGCGGGTCTGGACCGAGCGATCCGCTGGGTGCACGTGTCCGAGCTGCGCGACGTCGGCGCCGTGCTCGTCGGCGACGAGCTGGTCCTCACCACCGGGCTCGGGATGGCCGCTTCGCCCGACGCGGCCGCCGACTTCGTGGCCCAGCTGGTCGACGCAGGAGCGGCCGGCCTGGTGGTCGAGCTCAGCTCGGACTACCCGTCGGTCCCGGAGCCGGCGTTGCGCCGGGCGCGCGCGGCCGGGCTGCCGCTGATGGTGCTGAACCGCAAGGTGCGCTTCGTCGAGGTGACCGAGAGCGTGCACCGGGCGATCGTGTCCGAGCAGTTCGAGGAGGTCCGGTTCGCCGGTGAGGTGCACCAGACCTTCACCGAGCTCGGGCTGGCGCGGGCCTCGATGGCCCGGCTGGTCGAGGCCGCCGCTGACCTGGCCGGAGGGTCGGTCGTGCTCGAGGACCTGTCGCGCCGGGTGCTGGTGGCCGCGCCCCGCGACGAGCCGGTCGACCGGCTGCTCACCGACTGGGAACGGCGCTCGCGGCTCACGCCGTACCCGCACGGGACCGAGGTGGCCGGCCCGGAGGGCTGGCTGACCACGCCGGTCGGCATCCAGGGCGGGGCCTGGGGGCGGCTGGTGATGACCACCCCGCGTGAGCGGAGTCGCGCCCGGCTGGTCGCCGAGCGTGCTGCGCAGGCGCTCGAGCTCGGCCGGATGATCGAGCGCGACGAGACCTCGATCCAGCTGCGCGTGCACGGTGGGTTCCTGCTCGACCTGCTCGACGGCCGGCTCGGGAGCGAGGCCGCAGCGGGGGCTCGGCTGCACGCGCTCGGGGTGCCGGAGTCCGGTTCGTACGTCGGCGCCGTGGCGCGGCTGCGGTCCGAGGCGCCGGTGGACCGGCTGGTGGCGGCGCTCGGCGACGTGCCGGGGCTGGTCGGTGTGCTCGACGCCGTGCACGTCGGGCTGCTCGTCCCGGTCGGTCAGGACCTGGACGCCGTAGCGCGCGCTCTGACGAGGGTCGAGCCCGACGCGGTGCTGGCAGCGGGCCATCCGGTGGTCGGTGTGCTCGCGGCCGCGGGCTCGCTGCGCTCCGCGCGGGTCGTCGCCGACGTTGCCGCATCGATGCCGTCCGTCGACGGCTGCGTGCGGCAGTCCGACATCCGGCTGCCGGGACTGCTGATGTCGCTGCGTGAGGACGCCCGCCTGCAGGAGTTCGCCGAGGCCGAGCTCGGCGCCCTGCTCGAGCACGAGGCCCGGCACGGGTCGGGGCTGGTCGAGCTGCTGCGGCAGTTCCTCGCGGTCGGCGGCAACAAGGCCGAGCTGGCCCGGGTCGCCCACCGCAACCGCACGTCGCTCTACCCGGCCCTCAAGCGGCTCGAGGACCTGGTGGGTCACCCGCTCGACGACCCGGCGTCGCGGCTGTCGCTCGGCGTCGCGCTGCTGGCGCACGATCAGGCGCGCGAGCTCTAGCCTGAGTCATGGCGAAGTTCGAGTCGATCGATGACTACCTCGCGTCCCTGCCCGCCGAACAGCGCACCGTGGTCGAGGAGATCCGGCGCCGCGTGCTCCGGGTGGTGCCCGACGCGAACGAGGTGATCCGCTACGACATGCCGACCTGGCAGGTCGACGGCCACTCCGTCGTCCATGTCGCCGCCTGGAAGCAGCACGTGTCGCTCTACCCCGTCCCTCCAGTCGGCGATGCCGACCTCGACCGCGACCTGGCGCCGTACGCCGGCGCGAAGGGCACGCTCAAGATGCCGTACGCCGAGATCGACTACGACCTGGTCGAGCGGGCGGTCGCGGCGGCTGGCCGAGACGCGCGCCTGACGGCCCTACTCCGACGCAGCGAGCGCGGCGCCGAGGCCGATCATCATCACGCCGCCGGCGACGCTGAGCTTGTCGAGCCGCGAGGGCCGGCGGGCGAACCAGTCGCGGGCGCGGGCGGCGGCGAGCGCCCAGGCGCTGTCGGACATCACCGCCATCGCTCCGAAGACCAGGCCGAGCGCGGCGAGCTGGAGGCCGGTGTGGCCGGCCGGCTCGTTGACGAACTGCGGCAGGAAGGCGACGAAGAAGACCAGCGTCTTCGGGTTGGTGATGCCGACGGTGAAGCCGACCCGCAGCGACCGGCCGACCTTGGCGCGGGGGACCGCGACGTCGCTCGTGGTCGACCGCGTCGAGCGCGGTCCGCGCGTCGGCGCGGTGCCGGATCGCCTGGATGCCGAGCCACACGACGTACGCCGCTCCGACGGCCTTGAGGACCAGGTAGGCCTGGGCGCTCGCGGCGACGACCGCGCCGAGCCCGACGGCGATCGCGAGGACCTGGGTGGTGATGCCGAGTGCGTTGCCGACCACGGAGAGGAGCGCGTCGCGGCGGCCGACGGTCAGGGCGCGGCCGATGGTGAAGAGCAGGCTCGGCCCCGGGACCTGGATGAAGAGCGCACTCGCCACCACGAAGGCGAGCCACTGGCTGGTTGTCGGCACCCGATCATTGTGCGGGTCGGGGTGACCTAGCCGCACATCGTTTCGGGTGTTGACCCGACGGCGGACGTCGGTCGAGTCGCGGCGCTCGTGCGTCCGGCTGGTCCGATCGGCGAGGTTGATCCCGCTGTCCTGCGCGAACAGGGCTTTGTCGGAGTAAGCATGCTTTATGCTGACAAGCATGACCCTGACCGACCGTGAGCGCGAGATCGTCGCACTGCTCCGGCGCGACCCGCTGATCGGGTCGACGGCCCTCGCTGAGGCGCTCGGCACCACGCGGACCGCGGTCAACGTCCACCTGTCGAACCTCGGCAAGAAGGGCGTGATCCTCGGCCGCGGCTACGTGCTCAGCGAGGAGCCCTCGGTCGTGGTGGTCGGCGGCGCCAACATGGACGTGAAGGCGCGCAGCACCCGCGCCGCAGTCGCGGCGACCAGCAACCCCGGCACCGGTTCGATGGCGGCCGGCGGCGTCGGCCGCAACATCGCCGAGAACCTCGCCCGCCTCGGCACCCGCACCCACCTCGTCGCCGCGATCGGCAGCGACGGCCTCGGCGACCAGGTGCTGGCCGCGACGTCGGGTGCCGGCGTACGCGTCGAGCACGTACGCCGCAGTGCGCGAGCGACCGGGACCTACACGGCCGTCCTCGACGCCGACGGCGAGCTGGTCGTCGCCGTGGCCGACATGGCCGCGACCGACGAGCTCGCGCCCGACCAGGTCAACGCCGCGCGCGACCTGCTCACGACCGCCGAGCTCGTCGTCCTCGACGGCAACCTGTCCACCGAGACGCTCGCCTTCGCGCTCGACGTCGCGACCGCGGCCGGGACCCGGGTCCTGCTCGAGCCGGTCAGCGTCCCCAAGGCCGCGGCCCTGGCTCACCTCATCGAGCCCGGCCGTCCGCTCTTCGCCGTCACGCCCAACCGCGACGAGCTCGCCGCCCTCACCGACCTGCCGACCCGGACCACCCGCCAGGTCGAGAAGGCCGCCGCCGCGCTGCACCGTCGCGGGGTCGAGCTGGTGTGGGTGCGGCTCGGCTCGGGCGGGTCGCTGCTCGTGCACCGAGGTCCGAGACCGTCGCGCTCGACGCCGTACCCGCCGAGGTCGTCGCCGACGTCACCGGCGCCGGCGACGCGATGCTCGCCGCCTTCTGCCACGCGCTGCTCGGCGGCGCGACCGCCACCGACGCCGGTCGCTACGGGCACGCCGCCGCGGCGCTCACGATCGCCAGCCACCACACCGTCCGACCCGACCTCACCGACCGACTCGTCAGGAGCCTGCTGTGACCCACCCCTTGCTCACCATCACCGACGAGGTGCGCCGCGGCGCTCGCCGACGGCACGCCCGTCGTGGCGCTGGAGAGCACGATCATCAGCCACGGCATGCCCTACCCGCAGAACGTCGCGATGGCGGTCGAGGTCGAGGGCATCATCCGCGAGCACGGCGCGGTCCCGGCGACGATCGCGATCCTCGACGGCCGCCCGAAGATCGGCCTGTCGCCCGACGACCTCGAGCTGCTCGCCAGCCACGGCGACGTCACCAAGGTCAGCGTCCGCGACCTGCCGTTCGTCGTGGCCCGCGGCACGCACGGCGCGACCACCGTGGCCGCGACGATGCGGCTCGCGGCCCTGGCCGGCATCCGGGTCTTCGTCACCGGCGGCCTCGGCGGCGTGCACCGCGGCGCCCAGCAGACCTTCGACGTCTCGGCCGACCTCACCGAGCTCGGCGCGACCGACGTCGCCGTCGTCTCCGCCGGCGTGAAGAGCATCCTCGACATCGGCCTCACCCTGGAGACGCTGGAGACCCTCGGCGTGCCGGTGCTCGCCTACGGCAGCGACGAGTTCCCGTCGTTCTACTCGCGCTCCAGCGGCCACGCCGCCCCGATGCGCGTCGACTCCGCGGCCGAGGTCGCCGCGGTGATGCGGGCGAAGTGGGACCTCGGCATCGCCGGGCGGCCTCGTCGTCGCCAACCCGATCCCGGTCGAGGACGAGATCCCGGCCGACGAGATCGGCGTGATCATCGACCAGGCGCTCGCCGACATGGACTCGCTCGGCATCCACGGCAAGGACGCGACGCCGTACCTCCTCGGCCGGATCGTCGAGATCACCGGCGGCGCCTCGCTCACCGCCAACATCGCGCTGGTGCGCCACAACGCCCGGCTGGGCGCCGCGATCGCGCGGGAGTACGCCATCGGAGGTTGAGCAGGTCGCGCTGGCAACCGTCTCGAAACCACCCGGACTTCGCACGACTCTCCCGCGAGGGTCACCGTCAGTTCACCCGGCCCGCCCAGCGTGAAGGCATGCGCGTCGCGATCGTGACCGAGTCCTTCCTGCCGCAGGTCAACGGGGTGTCGAACACCGTGCGCCACGTCGTCACCGAGCTCGTCGAGGCCGGGCACGAGGCCCTCGTCGTCGCTCCCGGACCCGGGCCGGGCCACTTCGAGGGGGTGCCGGTCGTCCGGGTCCGCTCGGTCGGCCTGCCCGGCTACCGGTCCTTCCCGATCGGGCTGCCGGACGCCGCGCTCGGCCGCGGGCTCGACCGCTTCGGGCCCGACCTGGTGCACCTCGCCTCGCCGATCGCGCTCGGCGTGGTCGGGATGCGGGCCGCCAAGCAGCTCGGCGTCCCGACCGTCGCGGTCTACCAGACCGACATCTCCGGCTTCGCGCGGCAGTACGGCCTGCGCGCCGACGCGGTCGTCGACCGCTGGGTCGGCCGCCTGCACCGTCGGGCGGACCGCAACCTCGTCCCGTCGCAGCGCCTCGATGGCCCAGCTCGCGGCCCTCGGCGTACCCCACCTCCACCGCTGGGGACGCGGCATCGCCCTCGACCTCTTCGGACCCGAGCGCCGCAGCAACGAGCTGCACCGGCGCTGGACCGACGGCGATCGCATCGCGGTCGGGTACGTCGGCCGCCTCGGTCACGAGAAGCAGGTGCACCGGCTCGCGGTGCTGGCCGGCCTGCCGGGCGTCCAGCTGGTCGTGATCGGCGACGGCCCGGCCCGGGCCGACCTCGAGCGCCGGCTCCCCGGCGCCGTGTTCACCGGCATGCTGCGCGGCCCGGAGCTGGCCGCCGCCTTCGCCTCGCTCGACGTCTTCGTGCACACCGGCGACGCCGAGACCTTCTGCCAGACCATCCAGGAGGCGCAGGCCAGCGGCGTGCCGGTCGTCGCGCCCGCTGCCGGGGGCCCGCTCGACCTGGTCGACCCGGGCCGCACCGGCCTGCTCTTCGACCCGACCGACCTCGGCTCGCTCCGCGACTGCGTCGCGCACGCTGCTGCGCTCGCCCGGGCTGCGCCACGAGATGGCCGCCCGCTCCGCGCGGTCGGTGGCCGGTCGCAGCTGGGCCGGCGTGGTCGGCGAGCTGGTCGACCGGCACTACACCGGCGTGCTCGCCGGCGCTGCCGCGGCCGCCTGACGTGCGGATCGCCCAGCTCGCGAACTTCGTCGGCCCCACGTCGGGCGGCATGAAGCACGCGGTCGACGCCCTCGGCGCCGGGCTACGCCGCCGCCGGCGTACGCACGCCTGCTGATCGTGCCCGGCTCGCGCGACGCGCGGAGCTCGACCGAGCACGGCGACGTCGTGCAGGTGCGGGCGCCGCGGGTCGGTGGCGGCTACCGGCTGATCCTCGAGCCCTGGCGGGTGACCGAGATCCTGGACGCGTTCCGACCGACGTCGGTCGAGGTCTCCGACAAGTGGACGCTGCTGCCGGTCGCCGGCTGGGCGCGACGCAACGGCGTGCGTTCGGTGCTGTTCTCCCACGAGCGACTCGACGCGATGCTCACCCTGCGCACCGGCTGGGAGACCGGCGCGACCGCCTCGACCGCGGCGCTGAACCGGATCCTGGTCCGGCGCTTCGACGCCGTCGTGGTGACGTCGTCGTACGCCCGCGGCGAGTTCTCGCTGCACGCCGCGAAGGTCGGCACGCCGACCCACCAGATCCCGCTCGGGGTCGATCTCGAGACCTTCCGCCCGGTCCGCGGAGCCGACCACGGCGGCCCGCTCCGGCTGGTGCACGTCGGCCGCCTGTCGCGCGAGAAGAGCCCGCACCTCGCCGTCGCCACCGCGCTCGAGCTGCACCGTCGCGGCGTACCCGTCCGCCTCGACGTGTACGGCGAGGGCCCGCACCGTGCCGAGCTGGAGCGGATGGCGCCGGCGCGCCCGTCGTCTTCCACGGCCACGTCGCAGGACGTCGCCACCTGAGCGCCCGGATCGCCCGCGCCGACGCCGCGCTGTCGGTCTGCCCGGCCGAGACCTTCGGGCTCGCGGTCCTCGAGGCGCTCGCGTCAGGGACGCCGGTCGTGACCGCCGACGTCGGGCGGCGCCCGTGAGCTCGTCGACGAGGCGAGCGGCGACTGGGCGTGCACCCGAGCCCGGCGCCCTCGCCGACGCGGTCCTGCGCCTCACGGCGCGGCCGCGGCGAGGTCACCCGTGCCGGCGCCCGCGCCCGGGCCGAGCGCTATCCCTGGGACCGGACGGTCGAGGCGATGCTCGCCGTTCACGGAGCCACCGACGAGCCCGAGAGGCGCTGGGCGCGCCCGGCCTGAGGTTCGCGGTGCGACAGCCGCAGCCGGACCGCGGTGACGATCACCAGGGCGGCGACCACGATGATCTCGGTCGGCGCACCGCGCAGCGACGAGTCGAGCGGCGCGACGATGCCGAGCAGCAGCGCGGCGTCGCGGACCAGCGCGTCGATCGGCGGCCCCCACGCGCAGGCGGCGAGGAACGGCAGCGCCCAGAGCAGGTACCACCCGTGCACGGCCGGGCTGAGGAGCACGACCGCGGTGGTGAGGATCGCGGTGGTGCGTACGGCGCTGGCGCGGTCACCGGTGCGCCCGCGGAGCGCGAACCAGGCGACCGTGCCGGCCATGGCCAGCAGTCCGAGGCCGCGGACGACGGTCAGCGCGTGGTCGATCGACCCGGCCGAGCGACGCCCGACCTGGGTCGTGACCGAGAGCGGCGTACGCACGATGCCGGGCGTGCCGAGGGCGTGGACCCAGCCGACCCCGACCCCGATCAGCGCATCCTGACCCGACCAGCACCGCCACGGCGATCGCGCCGACGACCGTCAGCCGGCGCAGCCGCGGGAGCAGGCCGGCCAGCAGGGGCAGCGAGACCAGCGCGATGCCGATCGCGACGACGCCACCGGGCACCTTCACGGCAGCGGCTGCGCCGGCGAGGACCGCGCCGAGGATCCAGCTGTGGTCGATCGCGACGGCGAGGGCCGCCGCCATCAGCGCGGCCATGATCAGGTCGTTGTGCACGCCGCCGACGCCCTGCGCGATCGTCAGCGGGCAGGCGATCACCAGCGCCGAGGCGCGAGCGACGTCCTGCCCGGTGGCCCGCGCGAGCCGCGGCACCGCCCAGGCCAGGACCGCGAGCCCGATCAGCGCGAGGACCCGGTAGCCCACGACCATCAGCCACGGGTTGTCGGTGATGCCGGCGACGAACGACCCCCACGCCAGCGGCAGCGGGCCGTACGGCGTCAGGGTGTTGAGCCAGAGCGGGTCGACGCCCTCGCGGATCTGCCCGTCGAAGATGCTCGGCGTCCAGATGTAGGGAGAGAGCCCGAGGTGGGTGAGCGCGCCCTGCGCGGCGTAGCTCCAGCCGTCGCGGCTGAAGAGCGGTGGCGCGAGCAGCAGCGGTGCGCTCCACGACAGCGCCGCGACGTGCACGGTCTTGAGCCGCTGGCCGGTCGGCAGGCCGGTGCTGGGATGGGTCGCGCGCAGCAGCTGCAGCCAGGCCGACCCGAGCAGCGCGAGCCCGGCGACCACGACGACGAGCCCGATCATCCGGCCGGTGGTCGACTCGCGCAGCGGTGCCGAGCAGCGGCGCGTGCGCGATCGGGCTCGACCAGGGCAGCACCTGGGTCACCAGCCCGCCGAGCAGGACCAGGACCGAGCCGACGGCGCCACGGGTGATCACGAAGCGCACGGTAGGGAGGCCGCGGTCCGGTCGGCTGACCGTGCGTTGAACGTCGCGCCAAGAGTCGGCGACGGTCGCGGTGCACGCCGTACACCCGGCCGTCACCCGCCGTCCGCCCGCAGGTCAGTGAGGGTCTGGTGATCCTGCGTCTCGTGAGCTGGCGACGGGTGACCTTCGCGGCGGCTGTCGGGGATGGCTGGCGCGGTGACCACGGTGGCGGCGTCGACGTACGCCCTCAAGCTGCAGGCCAGCTCGGCGCGCCGGGTGATCGGCAAGCCGCTGGGGGAGGAGGCGTTCTCGTGCCGACCGCGTCTACAAGAAGAAGTACGGCGACCCCGTCGACCTGCTGCTCCTCGGCGACTCGATCGCCGCCGGGCTCGGCGCCGACGACCCGAGGGACACCCTCGGCGGCCAGCTCGCCAAGCGGCTCGCCAAGTCCACCCACCGGGCGGTCCGGCTGCACACCGGCGCCGTCGTCGGTGCCGAGACGTCCGCGCTCGCCGGCCAGCTCGCGGACCTGCCGCCGGGCTACCGCGCCGACGTCGCGGTGATCGTGGTCGGCGGCAACGACATCACCCACCGGGTGCGGATCGTCGGACTCGGGCCGCGACCTCGGCGCAGCGGTCAGCGCGCTGCGCGAGCAGGGGACCGAGGTCGTCGTCGGGACCTGCCCCGACCTCGGTGCGCTGCAGCCCCTGCCCCAGCCGCTGCGCACCCTCGGTGCTCGCGCGTCGCGGCAGCTCGCGGCCGTCCAGCGGCAGGTGACGACCGAGCGCGGCGGTCGCGCGGTCTCGCTCGCCGACGTGGTCGGCCCGTTCTTCATCACCCAGCCCGACGAGATGTTCGCGCTGGACCGGTTCCACCCGTCGGGTGCGGGCTACCGGCGTACGGCGAAGGCGATGCTGCCCAGCGTCCTGGCCGCGCTCGGCTACGCCGACTCGGTGCCGTTCGGCCACCACGCACCGAGCCGGCTCGGTGGTATCTGAGGGGCCACTAGGGACTCCTCCCGATGTCCGGGCAGTACCTCAGCAGGAAGCGTGACTGCCAGATCACCCATCGGAGGCAGTCATGAACCCGCTCACCGTCAACCCCGCCATCGTGCTCCAGCACGCCCGCCAGGTCGCCCGCGAGGACGCAGCCCGGCACGCCCGCCGGGACCGCGCCGTCAGCGCGGCCCGGCGAGCGCGGGCCGCTCTGGAGCGTGCGGGCGGCTAGACAAATCTGCTGATCTGTCTCACGCTGGGCCGCATGTACCGACCCGGCACCGCCGAGACCTGGGCCGACCCGTGGCCGATGTACGCCGACCTGCGTGACCACGACCCGGTCCACCACGTCGAGCGCTCGGGCGGCCGCGACTACTACGTGCTCTCCCGGCACGCCGACGTGATGGCGGCCGCGGTCGACACCGCGACGTACTCCTCCGCGCAGGGCCTCACCGTCGAGTACGACGAGCTCGAGACCATCGGCCTGGCCGACAACCTGCCGCTGGTGATGATGGACCCGCCCGACCACACGGCCTTCCGCAAGCTGGTCTCGCGCGGGTTCACCCCGCGCCAGGTGAGCACGGTCGAGCCGGCGGTCCGGGCCTTCGTCGTCGAGCGGCTCGAGCGGCTGCGCGACGAGGGCGGTGGCGACACTGGTCGAGGCGCTCTTCAAGCCGCTGCCGAGCATGGTCGTCGCCCACTACCTCGGCGTGCCCGACGACGGGCGCGAGCGCTTCGACGACTGGACCGCACGCGATCGTCGCGGCCAGCTCGTCGGGCGACATCGCCGGGGCGACCCAGGCGATCGGCGAGATGATGGGCTACTTCTCCGAGCTGATCGCGTGGCGGCGTACGACGCCGGGCGACGACACGATCTCGCACCTGGTGGCCGCCGGGGTGGGCGACGACCCCGACGACGCAGCCGGGATCCTGTCGATCCTCGAGCTACGTCTTCGCGGTGGTCACCGGCGGCAACGACACGACGACCGGCATGCTCGGTGGCACCGTCCAGCTGCTCGAAGCACGACCGCGACCAGCGCCGGCTGCTGCTCGACGACCCGGACCTGGTCGGCGACGCGGTCGACGAGCTCCTGCGGCTCACGTCTCCCGTGCAGGGACTGGCGCGCACCACCACCCGAGACGTGGAGCTGCACGGCACGACGATCCCGGCCGGACGGCGGGTGCTGCTGCTCTACGGCGCCGCCAACCGCGACCCGCGCCGCTACGGCGCGGACGCCGACGAGCTCGACGTACGCCGCAAGCCGTCGCAGATCCTGACCTTCAGCCAGGGCAGCCACCACTGCCTCGGCGCGTCCGCCGCGCGGATGCAGGCACGGGTCGCCCTCGAGGAGCTGCTCGCCCGCTGCCCCGACTTCACCGTCGACCTCGACGCGCGTCGAGTGGGCGCCCGGGCCCTACGTACGCCGGCCCACGACCGTCCCGTTCCGGGTCGCAGGATGAACGCCGAGCAGATCCTCGACGCGGCCGCCGGACTCTTCGCCGAGCACGGCGTCAACGCGGTCGGCATGGGCGAGATCGCCCGGGCGGCGGGCTGCTCGCGCGCGACCCTCTACCGCTACTTCGCCGACCGGCACGAGCTGCACGTCGCGTTCGTCCACCGCGAGGCGCGGCGGATCGGGGCGCTGCTGCCCACCGACGACCCGGTCGAGGCGATCCTCGCCGCGGTGCGGGAGGTCCGCGCCCGCCCCGAGCTGATCGCGTGGTTCGGCGCCGCCGACGCCGGGACGACGGCCGAGCTCGCCCAGTCCGACGCCGTCGTCGGTGGGCTGGGTGACGAGGACACCGCCCGCTGGCTGGTGCGCGTGATCGTCTCGCTGCTGATCGTGCCCGGCCGCGACGACGCCGACGAGCGCGCGATGGTGGAGCGGTACGTCGTGCCCGCCCTCTCGGCGCTCTAAGGCAGTCTGTGCCCATGCACTTCGTCGGGATCGACCTCGCCTGGGGCGAGCGCGAGCCCACGGGCCTGGCCGTCCTGGACGCCGACGGCCAGCTGGTGCACGTCTCGGCGGTGCGCACCGACGACGAGATCGCCGAGCGGCTGGCGCCGTACGTCGACGGCCCGTGCCTGGTCGGTGTCGACGCCCCGCTGATCGTCACCAACGCCACCGGGTCCCGGACCGCCGAGAAGCAGCTCAGCAAGGACTTCCGCCGGTTCGAGGCCGGCACGCACCCGTCGAACACGAGCAAGCCGGAGTTCAAGAACGGCAGCCGGGGCGCCCGGATCTGCAAGCGGCTCGGGCTCGACATGGACCCGCGCTCGGGTCGCGAGCGCCGCGCGATCGAGGTCTACCCGCACCCCGCGACCGTCGTGCTCTTCGGGCTGGGCAAGACGCTGAAGTACAAGCAGAAGCCCGGTCGCGACCTCGACCTCCTGCGCTCCGAGCTGCTGACGCTGATGACCCACGTCGAGCGGATCGTCCCCCCGACCGCACCGTGGCTGGACGCTGCGCGCGGCCGTCGAGGGCGCCACCCGCAAGGTCGACCTGCGCCGGGTCGAGGACCAGGTCGACGCCGTCGTCTGTGCCTACGTGGCGCTCTTCGCGGAGCGCTGGCCCGAGCGCACCCGCGTCTACGGCGACTTCGAGCACGGCTACATCGTCACGCCGGCGATCCCGGACACCCACGCGCGCATCCGCGCGGCCGTCGACAAGTACGCCCGCCAGCACCCGGCCCTGGTCGAGGACGCGCAGGAGTACGTCGCGCTGGTGACCTCGATCCTCGACGAGGCCGGCATCAACTACCTGACCGTCACCGGCCGGGCCAAGAGCATCGAGTCCTTCGCGACCAAGGCGGCCCGCACCGTCGACGGGCTCCCGGTCTACGCCGACCCGCTCGTCGACATCACCGACCAGATCGGCGTCCGGGTCATCACCTACGTGCGCAGCGACGTGTCCGCGGTGGCCGAGGTGCTCGGCTCCTACCTGACCGTCCTCGACGACCGCGACCTCGGCCAGGAGACCGCCAGCGAGGGCCGGTTCGGCTACGCCAGCCGGCACCTGCAGGTGGCGCGCAACGGCGGACCCGACGGCGCAGGTCCAGGTCCGCACCGTGCTCCAGCACGCGTGGGCGGAGTTCGAGCACGACATCCGCTACAAGGGCACCGTCCCCGAGGAGCACGCCCGCGACTTCGACCGGCGCTTCACGCTCGCGGCCGGCCTGCTCGAGCTCGCCGACCAGGAGTTCACCACGATCCGCGACCGGCTCCGCGGTGGTTCGGCGATCGAGGACGACGTCGCCACCGATGCGGACGAGATCACCCCGCGCGAGCTCGCGGCGTACCTCGCCGGTCAGTACCCCGACGCCGAGTGGTCCCGCTCGGACCACTACGCCTGGATCGCCGGGCTCCTCGCCGAGCTGGGCATCACCTCGCTCGCCGAGCTCGGCGACCTGCTCGGGGGCGTCGACGCCGACCGGATCACCGCGCGGATGGACTACCGCTACCCGCCGGGCGCCGTACGCCGTCTCGACGACGCCCTGCTGGCCGCGCGCGGTGAGGACTACGTCGCGCTGCCCGGCAACGCCCACCGGATCGCGCTGCTGCGCACCCGGCTGGAGAAGCTCACGGGCTGAACCGCCGCGCTACGGTCGGACGCATGACTCCCGCGCAGCTGCTCGTCGACGCCTTCGACCGCATCCACCAGACCGGGCTGGCCGCGGTCAGGGACCTCACCGAGGACCAGCTCACCCACCGACCCACGCCCGACGCGAACTCGATCGCCTGGCTGCTCTGGCACCTCGCGCGCGTGCAGGACGACCACGTCGCCGACGTCGCGGGGCTCGAGCAGGTGTGGACGTCGCAGGGCTACGCCGACGCCTTCGGCCTGCCCTTCGACGAGAGCGCCATCGGCTACGGCCAGTCGTCCGAGGACGTCGGCCACGTCCGGGCGACCAGCGACCTGCTGTCCGACTACCTCACCGCCGTGCACGCGCAGACCGTCGCGTACGTCGAGGCGCTCGAGGGCGACGACCTCGACCGCGTGGTCGACACGAGCTGGGACCCGCCGGTCACCCTCGGCGCGCGCCTGGTCAGCGTGATCAACGACGACATGCAGCACGTCGGCCAGGCGGCCTACGTGCGGGGACTGCTCGGCGCCTAGCTGGCACTACGAGCTCGCCGGCACGACGCAGCTCGCGGACACCGGAGCGCCCTCGCAGCACGGCCTGATGTAGCCGCACCGGTCACAGCGCGAGTGGGAGGTCTCCCAGCGCATCGTCGTCCCGCAGTTGTCGCACTCCATCCCGTCCATGACGGGATCTTGGCACCGCGGGACTACGCAGTGGCGGAGGCGCGCGTCGCCTTCGCGAGCAGGTCGGTGAGCTCCGCGGCGTCGACCTCGGGGCCGTACGCCGGCTGGTCGCGGTCGAAGCGCCAGCTGTCGGCGAGCGAGCCGATGTCGACCACGTCGTAGCCGATCTCGTCGGTGAGCGCCGTGACGGTCGCCTTGGCGGACTCGTCGTCGCCCGCCATCGGGAGCGCGCGCCGACCGGCGGTGCCGGCCGGGACGCCCTGGGTGGCGAGGTGGTCGGAGCGGATGGCGTTGAAGAGCTTCACGACGTGGGAGTCGGGCAGGTGCGCCTGCAGCGCCTCGCTCGGCGTCGAGCGGCCCTCGTCGATGTCGGCGACGTGGCCGTCGCGCTCCCAGTAGTAGTTGTTGGTGTCGATGACGACCTTGCCGGCCAGCGGCGCGACCGGCACCTGGTCGACGGCGAGGAACGGCACCGACACGACGACGATCTCGCCGGCCTCGGCCGCCTCCGCGGCGGTGGCCGCGCGGGCGGTGCCGCCGATCTCCGCCACCAGGTCGGCGAGCGTCTCCGGCCCGCGCGAGTTGCTGATGACGACGTCGTACCCCTGCGCCGCGAAGAGCTTCGCGAGGGTGCCGCCGATGTTGCCGCTGCCGATCAAGCCGATGGTGGTCATGACTGGCTCAACCGTCCGAGGTGCGCGACTGTTCCGTCGGAGCGTCACCAGGCGACAGGCACGAAGTCCTTGAGGAAGTGGCCGTAGAGGTCCTCGCCGGCCTCGCCGCGCACGATCGGGTCGTAGACCCGCGCGGCGCCGTCGACCAGGTCGAGCGGGGCGTGCCAGCCCTCGCCGGCGATCCGCAGCTTCTCCTGGTGCGGGCGCTCGTCGGTGATCCAGCCGGTGTCGACGGCGTTCATCAAGATGGGGTCGGTCTCGAACATCTCGCCCGCGCTGGTGCGGGTCAGCATGTTGAGCGAGGCCTTGGCCATGTTGGTGTGCGGGTGGCCGGGGCCCTTGTAGCGCCGGCCGCCGAACTGGCCCTCCATCGCCGACACGTTGACGACGTACGTACGTCGCGCGGTCGATGCGCGCATCGACGCCCGCAGGCGCGAGATCAGCAGGAACGGCGCGGTCGCGTTGCAGAGCTGCACCTCGAGCAGCTCCAGCGGGTCGACCTCGTCGACGGTCTGGGTCCACGAGTTCGTGGTCTGCAGGTCGGGCAGCAGGCCGCCGGCGTCGACGGCGGTGCCGGCGAGGTGCGCCTCGAGGCTGGCGCTGCCGGCCTTCAGCGCGAGGGACGTGATCGAGGCGGGCGTGTGGGCCGGGGTCTCGTGGTGGGCGACCGCGTGCTCGCGCAGGGTGCCCGCGATCGCGGCCGGGTGCGCGTCGCTGATGTGGTCGAAGGTGACGATCTCGGGGAGCGTGACGCCGGTCGGGAGCGGCGCCAGCTCGGCGTCGACCAGCGGCGCGTAGGAGCCGGGGCTGCGGCGTACGGTCTGGCAGGCGTTGTTGATCAGGATGTCGAGCGGGCCGGCCGCGGCGACCTCGTCGGCGAGCGAGATCACCTGGGTCGGGTCGCGCAGGTCGATGCCGACGATCTTGAGCCGGTCGATCCAGTCGGCGCTGTCCTCGAGCGCCGAGAAGCGGCGTACGGCGTCGTGCGGGAAGCGCGTCGTGATCGTCGTGTGCGCACCGTCGCGGAGCAGCCGCAGCGCGATGTACATGCCGATCTTGGCGCGGCCGCCGGTGAGCAGCGCGCGCTTGCCGGTGAGGTCGGTGCCCTGGTCGCGCTTCGCGTGCGACAGGGCGGCGCAGCTCGGGCAGAGGTAGTGGTAGAACGCGTCGACGAGCGTGTAGTCCTGCTTGCAGATGTAGCAGCCGCGCGGGTTGATCAGCTCGCCGGCGAAGGCGCCCGGCGCGTTGGACACGAGCGGGATCCCGAGCGTCTCGTCGTCGATGCGCATCGGCGAACCGGTCGCGGTCGCCTCGGTGATCGCGCGGTCGTGCGCCAGCTCCGCGGCCCGCTTGCGCATCCGGCGCTCGGACTTGAGCGCCTTGTACATGTGGGAGGCCGCGCGCTTGACCGTCACCAGGTCCGGGTCGTCCTCATCGAGGTCGTGCAGCTGGCCGAGCACGCGCACGGTGGTGGCCAGGTCGTCGGGGTCGATCACTCAGCGATGGTAGGTGTCCGAGTGATCCGGTAACGAATGAACGACGGCACCGCGATCGACGCGATCACCGTCCCGACCACGACCAGCACACCACCGCCGGCAGCGGCTGCCGCCGTACCGACCATCGCCGCGCTCGCGCCGTGCACGACGTCGGCGATGCGCGGACCGCCGGCGACCACCACGATGAAGATGCCCTGGAGCCGGCCGCGGACGGAGTCGTCGGCGGCGCTCTGCAGCATGGAGGTGCGGAACGCCGCGGACGCCATGTCGGCCGCTCCGCCGATGACCAGCATCAGCAGCGCGACGACGAGCATCGCCTTCTGCCAGTGCTCCGCCAGCCCGACCGCGAGACCGAAGCCGACCATCGCGAAGCCCCAGACCAGGATGCAGACGATGACCGCCCGGCCCTGGGCGTCCACGCGGGACACCCAGCCGGAGAAGACGCCGCCGATCACGGCGCCGGCCGGGATCGCGGCGAAGAGCAGCGCGAAGACCAGCCCGCCCGAGTCCGGCCCGCCGAAGGACAGGTGCGCGATCTCGGGGAAGAGCGCGCGCGGCATGCCGAAGACCATCGCGATCAGGTCGACGACGAAGGACATCATCAGCACCGGGTGGCCGCGCAGGTAGGTGAAGCCCTCGATCACCGAGCGCAGTCCGGGCGTGCCCTTGGCGGCGTCCTCGACCGGCAGCTTCGGGCAGCCGCACCACGGCGCTCAGCGTCGCGAAGAGCGTGATGGTGTCGATCAGGTAGAGCCACTCGAAGCCGAAGACCGGGATCAGGATGCCCGCGACCAGCGGGCCGCCGATGGCGCCGGCCTGGAAGATCGTCATGTTGAGCGAGTTGGCCGCCGGCAGCAGCTCCGGCGTCAGCAGCTTGGGCAGGATCGCGCTGCGGGTCGGTTGGTTGACCGCGAAGAACGCCTGTTGCACCGAGAAGAGGCAGAGCAGCAGCCACACGTTCGTGTTGCCGGCGACCGCCTGCAGCCAGAAGAGCGCGCTCGTCCCGATCAGCCCGGTGGTGGTGATGATGAGCATCGTGCGGCGGTCGAAGACGTCCGCGAGCGCCCCGCCCCACAGGCCGAAGACGACCAGCGGCACCAGGCCGAAGAGGCCGGTGAGGCCGACGTACGCCGAGGAGCCGGTGTCGGAGTAGATCTGGGCCGGGACCGCCACGACGGTGAGCTGGGCGCCGACGACGGTGATGATGTTGGCCGTCCAGAGACGGCGGAAGTGCTCGTTGCTGAGAGGTCGGGTGTCGGCCACCAGGCCCCGGAGACTGCGCACGATCCCCGAACCTAACCCGGGTCACGGATGTTCCCCGCACCGGTAGCGTCGAGACATGACGAAGCCCACGGTCGAGTCGGTGTGGGACTACCCGCGACCGCCTCGGGTCGAGCCCAGCAGCGAGCTGGTCGAGGTCGAGCTCGGTGGCGCAGGTCGTCGCCAGCACCACGACGTCGTGGCGGGTCCTCGAGACCAGCCACCCGCCGACCTACTACCTGCCCCGCGCCGCGTTCGCGGCCGGCGCGCTGCGCCCGGCCGTCGGTCGCAGCTGGTGCGAGTGGAAGGGCCAGGCGTCGTACGTCGACCTCGTCGCCGGCGATGCCGTCGCCTCGCGTGCGGGCTGGTTCTACGAGCTGCCGTCGCCCGGCTTCGAGGTGATCGCGGGCGCGATCGCGGTGATGCCCGGGCTGGTCGAGCGGTGCACCGTCGACGGCGAGGTGGTCGTGCCCCAGCCCGGCAGCTTCTACGGCGGCTGGATCACGAGTCGGGTCGTCGGACCGTTCAAGGGCGGCCGGGCACGTCTGGCTGGTGAGCGATGAAATCGATCGACCTGGAGTCGAGCTGCTGAGGATTGGCGATGACCGAGATCGACGTGACGTTCGAGGCAGTGCTGCAGAAGAGCGACGCGAAGGGCGGCTGGACCTACGTGGTGTGGCCCGAGTCCGCGGCGTACTTCGGCACGCACGGTCTCGTGAAGGTGCGCGGCACCGTCGACGGCGTCGCGTTCGAGAGCTCCTTCATGGCGCTCGGCGACGGCAACCACAAGCTGCCGGTGAAGTCCGCGCTCCGCGTCGAGTCCGGCAAGGGCGCAGGTGACACGGTGACCGTGCACCTCGACGAGAGGATCAAGTGACGCGGCTGTGCGTCGACCGGCCCAGGAGCGCTGTTCCGGCTGAGTCACGACCGCGTCAGGTCCGACGCGCGCGCGGGACGTACTCGTCAGCCGATGCCGGCGGTCCGATCCAGGAGCTGCAGCAGGTCGTGGGCGGCGAGCTCGACCTTCTTGTGCCGCCACTCGGCCGCCCGGTAGACGCAGGCGATCAGGCCGCTGCGGTGCACCCGGCGCAGGTCGCCGTACCCGAACGCGTAGCGGGCCTTGGTCTCGTCGTTCGCGCCCTCGGTGAGGCCGAGGTGCCAGGCGGCGTACTCGTCCCAGGAGTGCCGCTCGAGATAGGCGTTCTGCGCCTCGGCGTCGGGCTGCACGTCGCCCCAGTCGCTGTCGAGGACGTACTGCTTCTTCTCGATCAGCGCACGCGCGTGGGCGACGGCGTCGGGGTTGACCGCGTACGTCGCCACCAGGTCACTCCGGGCAGTAGCTCTGGTCGGACGTGCGACCGAGGAGGCGGTCGGCGAGCATCGTGCACCACTTGCCCGACGAGTTGCCGCCGTTCCACTGACCGTCGGACTCGCCGGGGTGCTTGACCCAGAGCGTGCCGTCGAAGGCGCCGTCGAAGACCAGCTTCGGCCGCTTGCCGATCCGCGCCCAGGTCGGGTTGATGACGTCGTGGCCGTCGCTGCTCGGGACGGCGCCGTTGCGCGAGGTGTCGATGACGTAGTGCTTGCCCGTGACCCCGAGCTTGCGCAGCCCCCGGATCAGGAAGGTCGCGTAGGTCTTCTCGGCCGAGGTCGGGCGGAAGTTCGAGACGTTGGTGCTGAAGCCGCGGGCGTACTTGATGCCGGCGTCCTTCAGGACCTGCGGACGGGTGTCGTACGGCGTCCAGTTCGAGTGACCCGCGTCGAGGTAGACCCAGGCACCGCTCTTCGTGAGCGTCTTGCTGGCATAGCTCAGCATCGACTTCCAGCCGTCCGGCACGGTGGGACAGGTCTCGACCGAGCTGCTGAAGAGCGGGAGCGCGTCGGGCTCGAGGATCACCATCGCGTGCCGCTTGACCAGGCCCTGGGCGATCTGACGCACCCAGGCGCGGTACTCCGGCGCGCGGTCTTCAACGGGTTGCCCGAGGAGTACTGCCCGCAGTCACGCCCGGGGATGCCGTAGACCGTGAGGACCGGCGTCTTGTTGGCCGCGGCGGCGTCGCCGGTGTACTCCCCGACCTTGTCGCGCACGTGGTCGATGTCGTAGGCCTCGGGGATCAGCCAGAACGCCTGCGGCGCGCTCGCCGATCGCGTTCCGGTAGACGCCGCCCTGCTGGTACGCCGGCATCTTCGGGTCGACGAACAGGCCGAGGTTCTTGCGGGGGTCCTTCGCCTGCTTGGTGGCGGCGTGCCCGACGGAGCCCGCGCTGGCCTGGTCCGCGCTGCTGGGTGCGACCAGCACGGCCGAGCCCAGGGCGAGCGACCGCGAGGAACGCGCCAGCGCGCGCGACAATGGACCGAGGGAGCACCTACTCAGGGTACGGGTTGGTCGTCCTCTCGGGGCCCGAAGATGCAGAGCTGGTCGAGCTGCTCCGGCGACAGCGCCAGACCCCAGGCCTGCATCTGCGACCGGGACCTGCGGGAGAACAGGGCCCGGAAGAGCTCGTAGGGCTCGACCTCGTCCGGGACGCCCGTCGTACCGAACATCATCGGAGCGACGGCGCCGAGCACCGGCTGCCACATCCGGTCCGGCGGGACGCCGAGACCGAGCGCCTCGTGCAGGTCGGCGTGGTGCACCGCGATGTCCCAGACGATCGCCGGTCGTGGGTTGTCGACGGTCGACTCGGCAACCGCGTCCTGGTTGGCCTGCATCTCGGCCACGAGCTCGGGGACCGAGCGACCGCTGCGCTCCGCGACGTGGCGCGCGGTCCACGCCGGGCCCGGTGCGCCGTCCGTCCGGTCGTTGATCGAGTCGGCCGGGCCGCCGGCGAGGTGGGCGAGGACCTCGTGCACCGTCCACGCCGGTGAGCCCGGCACGGGAGTCGTCAGCTGGTCGTCGTCGAGGCCGCCGGCCAGCGCCGTCACGGCGCCCACGTGCTCGCGGTAGAGGTCGCCCCAGTCGGTGGTGGAGTCCGTCATGGTCCGACGGTACGACGTCAGTCGCCGGGCGCGAGGCAGAACGGGTGGCCGGCCGGGTCGAGCAGCACCCGGACGTCGTCCTGGGGCTGCTCGTCGGCCAGGCTCGCGCCGAGCGCGGTGGCGTGGGCGGTGGCGGCCGCCAGGTCGTCGACCTCGATGTCGAGGTGCATCTGCATCTGCTGGTCGCCGGGTCGGCCCGGCCAGGTCGGCGGGACGTGACCTCCTCGAGCTGGAACGCCAGCGCGGCGCCGCCGTCGGGTGCCCAGAGCTCGATCCAGTCCGGCTCGTCGTCGCGCAGCTTCCAGCCGAGCAGCTGGCGGTAGAAGTCCGCCAGGCCGGCGGGGTCCGGCGAGCCGAGGACGGTCGAGCGCAGGCGGAACTCCGGAGCCGACATGGCAGTCACCGTAGGCAGAGCAAGACATTTTCGGGAAGGGTGTCGTAGCAGGGCCGGGCCGTTCGTGGAGATGGTGACGGGCCGGCCAGCGGCCCATCCACAGGAGGAACACCCCATGACGCAGTACATGCTCTCCGTCAGCGGAGCCGAGGTCGACCCGGAGATGACCCCGGAGGACATGCAGCACATGTTCGACGCGGTGAACCGCTTCAACCAGAAGCTCCAGGCATCCGGCTCCTGGGTCTTCGCAGGCGGCCTCGCCCCGATCGAGTCGTCGACGGTCGTCGACGGCCGCGCGGACCAGGCGATCATCACCGACGGTCCCTTCGCCGAGTCGAAGGAGTGGATCGGCGGCTTCTGGATCATCGAGGCGGCCGATCTCGACGCAGCGCTCGCCTGGGCCGCCGAGGGTTCCAAGGCCTGCGCCGGCCGGGTCGAGGTGCGTCCCTTCCAGGACGAGCCCGCGTGAGCGGAGCCCCGAGCAGGCGCAGCGGACTGCCCAGGAGGCGGTCGAGCGGATCTACCGCGAGGAGTACGGCCGCGTGGTCGCCTCGCTGGTCCGCCGCCTCGGCGACATCGACCTCGCCGAGGAGGCGGCCGCCGACGCCCTGCTGGTCGCCCTGGAGCGGTGGCCGGTCGACGGCGTACCTCCCAACCCGGGCGGCTGGCTGACCACGACGGCCCGCAACGGGGCCATCGACCGGATCCGGCGCGAGTCGCGCCGCGACGCCAAGCACCAGGCGGCACTGATGTTGGACGACGACACACCCCACGAGCCGACCGGCATCGTCGAGGACGACCGGCTGCGGTTGATCTTCACCTGCTGCCACCCCGCGCTCGCACCCGAGGCCCGGGTGGCGCTGACCCTGCGTCTCCTCGGCGGGCTGACCGTCCTCGAGATCGCCCAGGCGTTCCTGGTCCCCGAGACCACGATGGCGCAGCGGATCACCCGCGCGAAGAAGAAGATCAAGGACACCCACATCCCCTTCCGGGTGCCCGCGGCGGCCGACCTGACGTCTCGCCTCGACGGGGTGCTCGCCGTGGTCTACCTGGTCTTCAACGAGGGCTACCTCGCGACCTCCGGTGACGCCCCGATCCGCGAGGACCTCACCGCCGAGGCGATCCGGCTGGGCCGGATCCTGCGATCGCTGCTGCCCGACGAGCCCGAGGTCGCCGGCCTGCTCGCGCTGATGCTGCTCACCGAGTCGCGGCGTACGACGCGGGTCGCCGGCGGCGAGCTGATCACGCTGCACGAGCAGGACCGCGGCGGCTGGGACCGCGCGTTGATCGCCGAGGGCCACGCCCTCGTCCGCGAGTGCCTCGCCCCAGAACGCGGCCCGGGCACTACCAGCTGCTCGCCGCCATCAACGCCGTCCACACCGACGCGCCCGCCGCCGCCGACACCGACTGGGGCCAGATCGTCGCGCTCTACACGCAGCTGCAGGCGATCTCGCCGAGCCCGATCGTCGCCCTCAACCGGGCCGTCGCGATCGCCGAGCTCGACGGCCCCGAGGTGGCGCTCGCCGAGGTGGACCGGTTGCCGCTCACGACCTACCACGCCTGGCACGCGACCCGGGCCGACCTGCTCCGCCGGCTCGGTCGCAGCGCCGAGGCGCGGGCGGCGTACGACGCCGCGATCGGCGCGACCGAGAACGAGGCGGAGCGCGCCTACCTCTCCCGGAGGCGTGGCAGTCTGGCCCCATGACGACGATGCCCCTCTCGTTGCCCGCGCCCGACGACGCGCAGGAGTGGGTGGAGCACCGGAGCGCCGCCGGTCTCGCCGCGGCCCGCGAGCTCGTCGCGTCGTTGCGCGAGCAGCCGCCGGCCGAGCCGCTCGCGGTGCTGCAGACCTGGGACGAGGTGTCGCGCGAGCTCGGCGGGGTCTCGGCCGCCGTCTCGCTCTTCGCCAACGTGCACCCGCGCGAGGTCGTGCGCGAGACCTGCGAGGCGGCCGAGGTCGAGGTCGACCGCTACGTCACCGACCTGCGCCAGGACCGACGGCTCTACGACGTCTTCGCCGCGCTCGACTCGTCGGCGCTGGACCCGGTCGCGGCCCGGCTCCTCGAGAAGACGCTCGACGACTTCCGCCGCGCCGGCGTCGACCTCGACGACGAGACCCGCGCGCGGCTCAGCGAGATCAACGAGCGGCTGACGACGATCGGCCAGGAGTTCAGCCGCAACATCCGCGACGACGTCCGCACCGTCCTGCTCCCTCCCGGAGCGGTTGGCCGGCCTGCCCCAGGACTGGCTCGACGCGCACCCGGTCGACGACGACGGACTGGTCCACGGTGACGACCGACTACCCCGACGCCGTACCGGCCCGGATGTTCGCGCACGACGCGGCCGCGCGCCGCGAGATCACGGTCGCCTTCCTCGAGCGCGGCTGGCCGCAGAACGACCCGCTGCTCCGGGAGATGTTCGCGCTGCGCCACGAGCTGGCGAACCTGGTCGGCTACCCCGACTGGGCGTCGTACGACGCCGACGTGAAGATGATCCAGAAGGGTCCGGCGATCCCCGAGTTCATCGACCGGATCGCCGAGGCGTCCGCCGGGCCGATGCGCCGCGACCTCGAGCTGCTGCTGGAGCGCTACCGCCGCGACGTGCCCGACGCCGAGACGATCGACACCGCCGACTCCGTCTACTACGAGGAGCTGGTGCGCCAGGAGCGGCACGACGTCGACGCCCAGCGGGTGCGCACCTACTTCGACTTCGCCAAGGTGCGCCAGGGGCTGCTCGACGTCACCGGCCGGCTCTTCGGGCTGCGCTACGAGCCGGTCGCCGACGCGCCCGTCTGGCACGACGAGGTGACGGCGTACGACGTCTACTCGGGCGACGAGCAGCTCGGCCGGATCTACCTCGACCTGCACCCGCGCGAGGGGAAGTTCAAGCACGCCGCGCAGTTCACCCTCGCCAAGGGCCTCGCCGGGCGGCAGCTCGCCGAGGGGGTGCTGGTCTGCAACTTCTCCCGCGGCCTGATGGAGCACGACCACGTGGTCACGCTCTTCCACGAGTTCGGCCACCTGGTCCACCACGTGCTCGCCGGCCGGGGCGAGTGGACCCGGTTCGCCGGCGTCGCCACCGAGTGGGACTTCGTCGAGGCGCCGAGCCAGATGCTCGAGGAGTGGGCGTGGGACGCCGACATCCTGCGCAGCTTCGCGACCAACGCCGACGGCGAGCCGATCCCGGCCGACCTGGTCGACCGGATGCGCGCGGCCGACGACTTCGGCAAGGGCTACCACGCCCGCACCCAGATGTTCTACGCCGCGATGTCCTACTGGTTCCACACCGACCGGCCGGCCGACCTCACCGCCGCGATGCGTGAGCTGCAGGCCCGCTACTCGCCGTTCCCCTACATCGACGGCACCCACATGTTCGCCAGCTTCGGCCACCTCAGCGGCTACTCCTCGGCGTACTACACCTACATGTGGTCGCTGGTCATCGCGAAGGACCTCTTCAGCGCCTTCGACCCCGACGACCTCTTCGACCCCGAGGTCGCCGGCCGCTACCGCGACCGGGTCCTCGCCGCCGGTGGCTCGAAGGACGCCGCCGACCTCGTCGCCGACTTCCTCGGCCGGCCCTACTCCTTCGACACGTACGCCGCCTGGCTCGCTCGCTGACGGGAAACCCAGCCTTGTGTCGGTACTTCTCTCGGCGTACGCTCACGATATATCGCGAAGGATCGGCGACTGTCAGGACGTCGCCGCCGCGGTATCCCACGACAGAGAGCAGAAGGAGTCCTGTCATGGGACACCGTGGATTCAACAGACAGTGGGCACAGGCCAGCCGAGCAGCAGTGGAACCAGCACGGAGGCGGCCGCCGCGGCGGCGGGCCGTGGGGCGGCTTCGGACCGGGCGGCTTCGGCCGACCGGGACACCCCGGACCGCCGCCGTGGGTCGCCGGCCTCTTCGGCCTCGCCCAGGGCGAGCGTCAGCGCGGACCCCGCGTCCGCCGCGGCGACGTCCGCTCCGCGATCCTGGACGTCGTGCGCACCGCGCAGTGCGAGCGGCGAGCCGATCAACGGCTACCAGGTCATCCAGCAGATCGCCGAGCGCAGCAACGGCGCGTGGCGCCCGAGCCCCGGCTCGGTCTACCCGACCATCCAGCAGCTCGAGGACGAGGGCCTGCTCGAGGCCGATGACAGCCGCGGGCGCCGGAGCCTCAAGCTCACCGACGAGGGACAGACGTACGTCGAGGAGCACGGCGACGAGCTGGCCGCCGTGTGGACGCCGTTCGAGGAGCGCGAGCGCCAGGACGACGACGCCGTCGACCTCAAGCCGGAGATCGGCCAGGTGA
This sequence comes from uncultured Actinomycetota bacterium, assembly GCA_963696245.1. Classification (GTDB taxonomy): domain Bacteria; phylum Actinomycetota; class Actinomycetes; order Propionibacteriales; family Nocardioidaceae; genus Nocardioides. The sequence continues at coordinate 181,467 of CAVOJM010000006.1, read as the reverse complement.
TGGGCGCCGTCTGGCAGATCGTCACCACGGGCAGCGACCAGCAGCGTCGCGACGCGGCCGACGTCCTGGTCGACACCCGCCGTCGTCTCTACGGCCTGCTGGCCGAGGGCGACCAGGCAGCAGACGCCGAGGACGAGTCGTGACCGACGACCAGCTCCGGATGAGCGACGCCGAGCGCGAGGAAGCGGCGACCGAGCTCGGGGAGCACTTCGCCCAGGGCCGGCTCACCGCCGACGAGTACGCCGAGCGCCTGGACCGGGTCTGGGCGGCGCGCACCCACGGCGAGCTCGCGCCGCTCTTCCGCGACCTCCCGGGCCGGTACGGACCACCGGCGCCGGCTCGGGAGTCGTCGGCGCGTCGCCCGACCTACTGGTCGGGCGGCATGTCACCCTGGCGCCGCGGTCTGCCGACCCCGCTGTTCGTCGTGCTGGCCGTGCTGGTGGTGCTGACCGTGGTCACCCACCTGCCGCTGATCCTCATCGGACTGGTCGTCGCCTTCTTCGTTTTCGGCCGCCGCAGAGGTGGTGCGCGCGCCCAGCACTGGTCCAGATGACTGCGATAGACCAGTTACTCGCCTGTCCGGCGCCGGGCCTTAACCTTTTGCCTACCGGGCTGGGGGGGCCGGAGGAACGCTCTCGGGAAGACGTGCTCACGACCCTATTTCGCTGTCTAATGCAAGGAGATCGTCGTCATGACGGTTCATTCCCGGTACGCGAGACTTCTCGCGGTGCCGCCGTTGTCGCCCTCGTCGCGCCGATCGCTCGCGGTGGTCGCCGTGTCGCGGACCCTGGCAGTCGGCCGCCGTCGGCCCCCGGCCAGCACGAGGTCTACATGTACAAGGTCGAGAAGCGCGTCGACCTCAGTGGTGAGTTCCCCGACAACTACTCGGCGCGACGTCTACCTGTCGCTGCAACCACGGCGACTACGCGCTCGACGGCATGTGGCGCGTCGACCACGTCGACCAGTCCAGCCCGCAGGACCACGTCCCCGACTCGACCGCGATCTACAACGACGAGCGCGACGTCGATCTTCTACACGTCGTGCGTCGGCGTCGAAGAGCGCAGTGGCTCTACCGGTTCGACAACTTCGCGGACGGCAACGCCCAGGTGAAGCTCTTCCTCACCTGCATCCGGCCACGACACCGAGCAGACGGCCGGTCACTCGCACGGCATCGTGCTGACCGATCTCTACCACAAGTCGTACGACTGGTTACGGCGCCTCGACCTTCGGCGGTCCGGTTCCGGCGTCGGACGGCAACGCCGACTACGACGAGTCGTGGTCGCCTCCCAGACCGGAGATCCAGCCACTGCGTGCAGTGCGAGGACCACTACTACGCCGTGGCGCCGAGCTTCGACTTCTACGACTCGCACTCGTCGGGTACGAAGAACTGGTTGTTCCGCGAGCTGGCCGACCTCCGATCGACGGCAAGAGCTGGAACTGGGCCTTCCTGCGTCGCGACGCCAGATCGAACGTCCACCTCGATGTCGGCTACCGGTGCCTGAGCGTGACTACGTCGCCGACACCAACCGCCGGCGGCAGCAACGCACTCGCACCAGCTGCCGATCACCTTCAGGCCGAGCAACGGGCCCTCGCACTACCACCGTACCTGGACGTACTACCTGGACCACGGATTCCAGGAGCCGCGCTACTCGTGCGACGACGACTTTGACGGCGCCAAGTACCAGGACTACAAGGCGATGGTCGGCCGGTCTGGACATCTTCGACCCGCAGCACAAGTGGTTCCTCGGCATGGACCCGCGGCCGAAGACCCGCGCGTACTAGCTCTGACTGCGACGGCAGCGGCAGCAACCGCGTCGATCTGCGCATCATCGTGCGTGAAGTCGCGGACCGGCAAGCAGACCATGCCGGTGTCGTTCTGACGCCGTCCTGTCGACCGTACCTGAGCCCGTCCCGGTGATTACCGGGGCGGGCTCAGGTCTGTCCGAGGCACCTGAAGGTCTCGGAGGGAGTCGACCAGATCCACCGCAGGCTTCCACGCCGATGAGGGCGAGCCGGCGTCGAGACGCGTGTAGTCCCGGTCGAAGTGGGTAGGAACTGACGGTTGCCCTTCTCTCGGGAGGTTCGTCATGTCGTCACGAGGACGCTGGATCCTGATCGACCTGCTGCTCGCACCCGCGGTGATCCTGCCGCTGTGGGTCCCGCTCTACGACCGGAAGGACCCGAAGCTGGGGGGCTTCCCGTTCTTCTACTGGTTCCAGTTCGCGCTGATCCTCGTCGCGGTCGTGCTGACGATCCTCGCCTACCTGCTGGCCCAGGGTGCGGACCGCACCGATCGCGCTCGTCACGGGCTGCCGCCCGAGCCGACGACGGCTGAGGGGCGACCGCGCGATGACGATCACGTGGACGGCGTCGCGTTCGGCGTCTTCGTCTTCCTGTTCCTGCTCGTCACCGTGCTCGGCTTCGCCGCCGCGCGCTGGCGCCGCGCCGAGGACCTCGACAGCCTCGACGAGTGGGGGCTCGGCGGTCGCGGCTTCGGCACCTTCATCGCCTGGTTCCTGATCGGCGGCGACATCTACACGGCGTACACCTTCATCGCGGTCCCCGCGACGCTGTACGCCGGCAGCGTGGTCGGCTTCTTCGCGGTGCCGTACACGATCGTGGTCTACCCGCTGATCTTCCTGTTCCTGCCGCGGCTGTGGTCGGTGAGCCACCGCCACGGCTACGTCACGCCGGCCGACTTCGTCCAGGGCCGCTACGACAGCCGGCCGCTCGCGACCGCGGTCGCGGTCACCGGCATCCTCGCGACGATGCCCTACATCGCGCTGCAGCTGGTCGGCATGCAGGTGGTGCTCGAGGTGATGGGGATCGGCGACCGACAGCGACAACTGGTTCGTCAAGGACCTGCCGCTGTTCATCGCGTTCGCGGTGCTGGCGGCCTACACCTACTCCAGCGGCCTGCGCGCGCCGGCGCTGATCGCGTTCGTCAAGGACACGCTGATCTACATCGTGATCATCGTGGCGGTCCTCTACATCCCGCAGCCAGCTCGGCGGCTGGGGCCACATCTTCGACACCGTCAACGCCAGCTTCGACGCCTTCAACACCGAGAACGCCGACGCGATCGCGGCCGGGACCGCCCAGGGCGAGGGCATCATGCCGCCCGACCGGCGCAGTGGGCCTACGCCTCGCTCGCGCTCGGGCTCCGCGCTGGCGCTGTTCATGTATCCCCACTCGATCACCGGCGTCCTCTCCACCCGGAGCCGCTCGGTGATCCGCCGCAACGCGGCGCTGCTGCCGGCGTACTCCTTCCTGCTCGGGCTGCTCGCCCTGCTCGGGCTTCGTCGCCATCGCCGCCGGCGTCAAGGTCGCCAACCCGCAGCAGTCGGTGCCGCAGCTGTTCGAGAACGAGTTCCGCCCGTGGTTCGCCGGCGTCGCCTTCGCCGCGATCGTGATCGGCGCGCTGGTGCCGGCCGCGATCATGTCGATCGCCGCGGCGAACCTGTGGACCCGCAACATCTACAACGCCTTCATCAACCGCGACGCCACCCCGAAGCAGGAGGCGACAGCAGACCAAGCTGGTCTCGCTGCTCGTGAAGTTCGGCGCGCTGGTCTTCGTGCTCGCGCTGTCGAAGGACTTCGCGATCAACCTCCAGCTGCTCGGCGGCGTCTGGATCCTGCAGACGCTGCCCGGCGATCGTGGTCGGCCTCTACACGCGCTGGTTGCACCGCATGGGCGCTGCTGGTCGGCTGGGCCGTCGGCATGGCCTACGGGCACCTGGCTGGCGTACGGCGTCGCCTCGCCGACCCAGGCCCACTTCGGCGGGCCGCTGGTGACGTTCCCCGGGCACCGAGACACGAAGGTCTACATCGCGATCATCGCGTTCCTGGCCAACCTGCTCGTCGACGATCGTGCTGACCGTCGTGCTCCGCGCGCTGAAGCGCGACGAAGGTGTCGACCAGACCCGGCCGCAGGACTACCACGCCGACGTCGGGCGACCCGGGCGTCGAGGACGAGCTCGACGTGGGCATGCCCGCGCACGGGCGAGATCGCCGGTCTAGCAACCTCGTCACGAAGCTGCTCGATGTCGGCGTGGGGTGTCGGCGTACGGCGCTGCCTGTCAGTGCGTGGATCGGTCGTAGCAGGTCAGCGAGTAGGCATCGAGTCCCATCGACTCACCGCCGGAGTAGGCCCACCGGCGGGTGGCTCGTGTGGCCGCGGGCACACACGGTGGGCTGCACTCGTGATGGCGGCCGGCGTGTACCTGCCCTGCACCGCGGTCCCGTAGACCGCGCGCCAGTCGTGCGCCCGCGAGCACTGCACCCGGTAGCGGTTCAGGCAGAGGTCCAGGTCGTCGGACATGTCGGCACGAAGTCGCGGCGGAGCGGCGACCCGGGTGGGCACGCAGCTTCTCGTTGCCCACCAGCCAGCCGAGCTCACAGCTGATCCAGTGCGCACCGTTACGCTGCTGCGCCTTGGTCGGCAGGAAGAAGAAGTTCTGGTAGACGGTGGTCAGGTAGCGATCCACCTGGTGGCCGATCGCGTCGTCCTGGGCGCTCGAACAGGCCTTGACCACGAACCTCCAGAACCTCATCGAGCCGTCGAACTTCACCGACTTCGGGGCCACGGGGACGCCGACGATCCAGAGGGTGTGTCGCGACGAGCACGCCACCGTCTCGTCGCGCAGCGCGTTCTTGTCGGCCGCCGAGAGCGGGACGTCGTAGCAGGCGCCCGCGTCGGGTGCGCCGTACGTCGGGTCCTGGCCGACGGACTCTGCAGGACCGGGCGCGACAGCGAGGAGTGCGGTGACGAGGAGCATCAGCGCGAGCAGAGCATGACGTCGGATCATCGCGACCTCGGAGAAGTGAGAGTTCTCGGATCGTGGCACGTACGGCCGACGACGCCCAAGGCCGGTCCAGACCGAAGCCCACCGGTAACCTCGGCGCGTGAGGACCGACGACACCCTCCTTCGATCTCGGCCAGGACCACCTCGACCTCAAGGCCTGGGTCCACGACTTCGCCGCCGACGTCGTCCGCCCCGCCGCCGCGGAGTGGGACGAGAAGGAGGAGTTCCCCTGGCCGGTCGTCGAGGAGGCGGCGAAGATCGGCCTCTACTCCGTCGACTTCATCGTCGCCCAAGCGATCGACGAGACCGGCCTCGGCTTCCCGATCACCATGGAGGAGCTCTTCTGGGGCGACGCCGGCATCGGGCTCTCGATCGTCGGCACCTCGCTGGCCGCAGCCGGTGTCCGCGCCAACGGCACCGACGAGCAGGTCGCGGAGTGGGTGCCGGCCATGTTCGGCAGCCCGGGTGACCTCAAGCTCGGGGCGTTCTGCTCCTCCGAGCCCGACGCCGGCTCCGACGTCGGCGCGATGCGCACCCGCGCGATCTACGACGAGGCGACCGACGAGTGGGTCCTCAACGGCACCAAGACCTGGGCGACCAACGGCGGGATCGCCGACGTCCACGTCGTGACGGCCGTGGTCGACCCGGAGCTCCGCACCCGCGGTCAGGCCAGCTTCGTGGTGCCGCCGGGCACCAAGGGGCTCAGCCAGGGCCAGAAGTTCCACAAGCACGGGATCCGCGCCTCCCACACCGCCGAGGTCGTGCTCGACCAGGTGCGCGTGCCCGGCCGCTGCCTGCTCGGCGGCAAGGAGAAGCTCGACGCCCGCCTCGCCCGCGCCCGCGAGGGCGGCGGTGCCCGTGGCAACGCGTCGATGGCGACCTTCGAGCGCACCCGTCCGGCGGTCGGTGCGCAGGCGATCGGCATCGCGCGCGCGGCGTACGAGGTCGCCCTCGACTACGCGAAGACCCGCGAGCAGTTCGGCAAGGCGATCATCGAGAACCAGGGCATCGCCTTCAAGCTCGCCGACATGGCGACCTCGATCGAGGCGTCGCGGCTGCTGGTGTGGCGAGCCGCGTGGATGGCGCGGCAGGGCAAGACCTTCGAGAAGGCCGAGGGCTCGATGTCCAAGCTCTTCGCCGGTGAGACCGCGGTCAAGGTGACCGGCGAGGCCATGCAGATCCTGGGCGGCAACGGCTTCACCCGGGAGTACCCCGTCGAGCGGTTCGCCCGCGACGCCAAGATCTACACGATCTTCGAGGGCACCTCGGAGATCCAGCGGCTCGTCATCGCCCGGTCGATCTCGGGAGCCCCTATCCGGTGAGCTCGCGCTTCCGCGGCGCGATCGCCGGCGCGGGCACCACCAGCGGCGTCCGGGTTGTCGTCGGGCGATGGGACGTGTCGCCGTACGGCGCCTTCGCGGACGCGATGGTCGAGACGGCAGCCGGTCATCGGGTGCTGCTCGCGCCCACGCAGCAGGTGGCTGACTTCGTGGCCTCGACGTACACCTTCGACGAGGTGCGGATCGAGCCGATCACTGTCAACGACTGGGTTCTGAGGTCTCCGTCGCTCTCACTCGACCTCGAGGTCGGCGGCCGCACGGCGCTCGGCCGGGTGCTCCGGCTGGTGCCTGCCAGGGTGGGGGAGAGCCCTGCCTGGTGCTCGGTGACGGACCCCGTCGCGCGGCTCGTCCTGCGCGGCGTCCGCACCCGCGGCTCGGCCGGCAACGGTCGCCGGGAGTGGTACGGCGCGACCGACCAGCACCGTCTCTGGCGGGCCTGGTGGGGACGTTCGACGACTCCCCGCTGGGCGACCTGGCTGCGGTGGATCCGGCGCCCCGCTTCGGCTTCTCCTCGACCCCGCGCACGCCGTCGGTGACGACGGTCGTCACCACCGTGAGCGACTGACGGTCAGGCGCTGTGCGTGTGCGCGACGTAGACGTCGCACGGCGCGTGCGCCGCGACGTCTCGGGCGATGCTGCCGAGCACCCGCGCGATCCCCTGCACCCGCTTGTTGCCCACGACGATCACGTCCGCCCGGAGCTTGTCGGCGGCCCGCACCAACGCGTCGCCGGGCTTGCCCTCGCCCGACCACGGGGTGACCTCGAGCCCCGGGAACTCCTGGCGCAGCTCGACCGCGACGGCGCCGGCGATCCGCTCGGCCTCCATCTCGTTGCTGACCAGGATCCGCTCGGAACCGATCTCGACGGTCTCGGACTCGACCTTGCCGTACGCGGAGACCAGGTGGAGCACTCCACCGAGGGCAACCGCCAGCTCCGCCGCCCTGCGCGCCGCGGCCGCCGCAGTCGGGCTGTTGTCGACCCCGCACACGATTGTCTTCGTCATGCGCCCCAACCTAACGGCCGGCGGCCGGTCAGCGCCGTGACGAACTAGCCGCGGACCGCCGGCAGCACGGTCTCGCAGATCAGGCGGAGCGACTCCCACGACGGGTCGGCGGGCAGCCCGCCGCAGGCCGGGTGGCTGGTGACCAGCCGGACCTCGCCCGAGCGGCACAGGTCGACGAGGTCGTCGGCGGTGTGGACGACGTAGACCCCGGCTGCCCGCATCTCCTCGACCGTCCTCGAGTGGTCGACGACGTACGACCCGGCCTCGCCGTGCCACTCCTGGTAGGCGATCGCGTCCGCGAGCAGGTGCTGGCCGTAGCGCTCCCAGAACTCGTCGGGCCGCTCGGCGCAGAAGACGTTGGCCGGCCCGCCGCCCGGCGCCTGCATCACGAAGCCGGGCTCGCGACCCGCCGCGCGGCAGGCCTCCTCGTAGATCTCCTTGAGCTCGGGCGAGGCGTGCTGGGGCTGGAAGTTGAGCCCGAGCCGGCCGGCCCGCTTCGCCGCTGCCGGCGAGCCGCCGCCGTAGAAGAGGAACGGGTGCGGCTGGGAGTACGGCGAGGGCGTGACCCTCTCGTTGGTCCAGGCGTCGAGCACCTGGCCGATCCGCGCCTCGATGTCGGCGCCACGGGTCTGCCAGGACCGGCCGTAGAGGTCGTACTCCACCGGGCGGTAGCCGAGCCCGAACGTGTAGCTGACCCGGCCCTTGCTCAGGTGGTCGAGCACCGCGATGTCCTCGGCCAGCCGGACCGGCTCGTAGAGGTTGACCAGCAGCGCCGACACCGTGATCGGGATCCGCGACGTCACCGCCGCGAACGCGGACGCGACCAGCATCGGGCTCGGCAGGTAGCCGTCGTCGGCGGCGTGGTGCTCGGAGACCATCAGCGCGTCCTGGCCGTGCTGGTCGACGTACGCCGCCTGCTCGATCGCTCGGGCGAAGATCTCCTGGCGGGTGGCGGCGTCGGCGCCCTGGTGCGCGGAAGTCGTAGCGGACGGCGAACTGGGTGCGCGGCATGCGCCTAGCCAACCAGAAGAACTGGAACGTGTTCTACGGTCTCGACACGCTCGCTGGCGCTCGCTGCTCGACCACCGGGGCGCTTTCAGAGGGGGATGGTGCGGTTCACCCAGGTCGAGGAGACGACCATGCCGACCTTCTCGTAGAGCCCGCGCGCGCCGGCGCGGGTGTCGGTCGAGAGGAAGCAGCGGACCGCGCCGTGCTCGCGGGCCAGGGAGAAGGCGTCGACCAGCATCGGCGGGGCGAGTCCGAGCCCGCGGTGGTCGGCGCGGACCGCGATCCGGGCGACGTACCCGGCATCGCCGGACAGGAAGACGTGCACCGCACCGACCAGGACGCCGTCGGGGTTCTCGAGCAGTCGTAGGTTCCAGGCGCCGGCGCCGGGGCGGCCCCAGACCAGGGCCCCGAAGTCGTCGAAGGTGCGGCGGTCGCGGTCGGCCCACTCGAGGAAGGCGTCCTCGATCAGTGTCCACGCAGCTTCGTGGTCGGCCTCGGACGCGTCGCGGAGCAGGTAGCCGTCGGGCAGCTGGCGGGCCACGATCTCCGCACCCTCGGGCAGCTCGAGGTCCCAGGCCGTGAAGAGGACGTCGTACCCCAGCGCGGCCAGCAGTCGGTCCGCCGCGCTGCCCCCGACCACCTGGGCGCCCAGCCGGGTCGCGCCGGCGGCCCGCGCCGTGGACTGCAGCCAGCCCGCCAGCGCGGTGCCGATGCCGCGTCCCTGGTAGTCCGGGTGGACGGCGGTGTAGCCGGACTCCGAGTCGCTGTGGTCGGCGTAGGCCACGAGCAGGTCGCCGTCGAAGACGCCGATGCTGCTGGTGGCGATGTCGTACGACGGCCGCTGCCACTCGCTGATCACGTCCTCCAGCGCGAGCTCGGCCTGACCGAGGTCGACGACCTCCTCGGCCGCGATCGCCGCGTGAACAGCGACGGCGTCGTCCAGCGTGAGGGGACGGCCGGTGAGGCCGGCGGGCAGGGAGATGTCGGACATGACGCCAGTGTGCTGGACCTGGCCGTCCCGACGCTCCCGAAATATGACGACGGCCCGCCCCGGAAACGGGGGCGGGCCGTCGTGCGTGGTGGTGCGGTGCGTCAGGCCTCGACGGTGTTCTGGATCGCGGAGATGTCGAACTCGAGCTTGATCTTCTCGGAGACGAGGACGCCGCCGGTCTCGAGCGCGGCGTTCCAGGTCAGGCCCCAGTCCTTGCGGTTGATGCTGGTGCCGCCCTCGAACCCGATGCGCAGGTTGCCGAACGGGTCGCGGGCCGAGCCGGTGGGCTCGAAGGTGATGGTGACCGACTTGCTCTCACCCTTGATCGCGAGGTCGCCGGTGATGACCCAGTCGTCGCCGTCGCGCTCGACCTTGGTCGAGGAGAAGGTGATCTCCTTGTTGTTGTCGGCGTCGAAGAAGTCGGCGGAGCGCAGGTGACCGTCGCGGTCCGCGACACCGGTGTCGATGCTGCCGGTCTGGATGGTCAGCGAGACGAGGGAGTTGGCCGGGGTGGCGGCGTCGATGTGGGCGGTGCCGGAGAACTCGGTGAAGTGACCGCGGACCGTGGTCACCATCGCGTGGCGGGTGCTGAAGCCCAGGCGGCTGTGGGTCGGGTCGATCGTGTAGTCGCCGGAGATGTCCTCGACGGCGGCGGTGGGGGCGTCGAACTGCTCGGCGGCCTGGCGGTTGAAGAACGACATGTTGACTCCTGGAATGTGGGGGTTGTTGAACCTTTGACCATCTAAACCGGACCGCGGTCCGATTCATTCCCGGGGTGGAGCGTCCCGTCAGGAAATGTGCTCGAGCCGCGATCCCAGATCGGGATCGCGGCTCGGCGGCAGCTCGTGCTGCGGTGTCTGTGCAGTGAGGGGACGCGTCAGGCGGCGTGCGTGATGTGCGCGGGCGTCGTCGTGGCACTGGTCCACTGCGCCTCGAGGTGCGTCCGGCCCTGACTGTCGGTGACCGGCACCCAGGTCTGCACGAGACCGCTGGTCATGTTCATGTCGCTCATGGGATGCCTTTCGTTCATGTTCTGTTCACTTAGAGTAGCGCATCCCCACCGAGCCGCCCACATTTCCGCGAAACTGCGTGTGTTTCCTCCACCTGGACCCACGGGCGGCGCCCAGAACGCCGTCCTGCCCTCCATTTGGGGTGGGAGTGCACGATCGGTGACGGCCGAGTCCGTCGGCCTGCGATGCCTGATGAGAGGCGAAGCGGCGATTTCTGCCCGATCTCGGGCAGGAAGTTGCGCAACGGGCCGCCACAGCGCACGATCTTCGTCGTGCCCACGTCACCGGATCCGGAGCTGGTCGAGCGGATCGCCGCCAGCACCGGGCTCTCGACCGCCGAGGCCGCCCGCGTCGTCGAGGACGTCGTCGCCTTCCACGCCGAACCGGTGGAGGACTACGTCCGGCGTCGGCACGCCCACCTGAAGACCTACGGTGCCAAGAACGCCGAGATCTTCGCCCTGATCGCCGAGGAGCTGGCCGGCCGCGTGGTCGCCGCTCCCGAGCTCACCGAGCGCCAGCTCCGGCGCCTGGTCTACGGATGATCTCGATACGCGGCCTCGTTCCTCGGCCGCTACTCGATCCACGAGAGGTATGACATGTGCGGAATCGTCGGCTACGTCGGCACCCAGCAGGCCGCCCCGATCCTGCTCGAAGGCCTGACCCGTCTCGAGCACCGCGGCTACGACTCGGCCGGCCTGGCCCTGCTCGGCAGCACCGGCATCAAGGTCGCCAAGCGCGCCGGCCGAGTGCGCGACCTCGCGGACGGCCTGCCCAAGCGCTTCACCGGCAAGGTCGGGATCGGCCACACCCGGTGGGCGACCCACGGCCCGGCGAACGACGTCAACGCCCACCCGCACACCGACGGCAAGGGCCGGGTCGCGATCGTCCACAACGGGATCATCGACAACGCCGCGGCGCTGCGGAAGCGGCTGACCGACGAGGGCATCGACCTGGCCAGCGACACCGACAGCGAGGTGCTCGCCCACCTGGTCGCGGGTTCCGACGCCGAGACGCTCGAGGGCAAGGTGAGCGACGCGCTGGCCGCGATCGAGGGCACCTACGGCCTGGCGGTGCTGCACGCCGACTTCCCCGACCGGCTGGTCGTCGCCCGCAACGGCAGTCCGCTGCTGATCGGCGTCGGCGAGAAGGAGATGTACGTCGCCTCCGACCTGGCCGCGATCGTCCGGCACACCACGACGATCGCCCACCTCGACGACGGCGAGATGGCGACGATCACGGCCGGCGGCTTCACGACGTACGGCGAGGGGCTGGCGCGGGTCACTCGTTCGGCTGTCACCGTCGACGTCGACCCGGCGTCGTACGACGCGGGCGAGCACGACTCGTTCATGCACAAGGAGATGGTCGAGCAGCCCGCGACCACCGCACGGATGCTGCAGGGCCGGCTCGACGAGCGGTTCGGGACCGCTCACCTCGGCGGGCTCAACATGGATGCCCGCGAGACCCGGGCGATCCGGCGGGTCAAGATCCTCGGCTGCGGTTCGGCCTACTACGTCGGGCAGATGGGTGCGTCCCTGATCGAGGAGCTGGCCCGGATCCCGTCGGACGCCGAGCCGGCCAGCGAGTTCCGCTACCGCAACCCGATCATCGAGCCGGACACGCTCTACGTCGCGGTCAGCCAGTCGGGCGAGACCATCGACACCCTGCTGGCCGTGCAGGAGATCCGGCGCAAGGGCGGCCGGGTGATCGGCCTGGTCAACGTGGTCGGCAGCGCCATCGCGCGCGAGGTCGACGGCGGCATCTACCTGCACGCCGGCCCGGAGGTCGCGGTCGCGTCGACCAAGGCGCTGACCAACATGTTCCTCGGGTTCGCCCTGCTCGCCCTCCAGCTCGGCCGGGTCCGCGACCTCTCCATCGCCGACGGCCGCCGGCTGATCGCCGGGCTCAGCCGGCTGCCGGACCAGATCCAGGAGATCCTCGACCGCGAGGACGAGATCGCCCAGCTCGCGGCCGGGCTCGCCGGCGCCGAGAGCCTCTTCTTCGTGGGTCGGGTGCGCGGCTTCCCGGTCGCGCGCGAGGGCGCGCAGAAGTTCAAGGAGATCTCCTACCGCCACGCCGAGGCCTACCAGACCTCGGAGCTCAAGCACGGACCGCTTGCCCTCATCGCGGACACGGTGCCGACGGTCGCGATCGTGCCGGCCGACGAGCTGACCGACCGCAACGTCGGTGCGCTGCACGAGATCGCGGCCCGCAAGGGGCCGCTCGTGGTGATCTCCCACGAGGGTGTCGACCTCGGCGAGATCGAGTGCGTGCGCATCGACGTACCTCTCAACGAGCGCGAGCTCGACCCGATCCTGCTGACCATCCCCCTGCAGCTCCTGGCCTACCACGCAGCGCTCCAGCTGGGTCACGACATCGACAAGCCGCGCAACCTGGCCAAGTCCGTCACGGTCGAGTGAGCCAGCCCACCGCGACGACGAAGGTGGCGCCTCTGGACGGAACCACTACCGTTGACGGGTGAGCAACGACGAGAATGACGACACTTCTGCCCCCGAGGTGACGTTCGCCGACCTCGGCCTCGACGACAAGGTGCTGAAGGCGCTGGCCGATGTCGGCTACGAGACGCCCTCCGCCATCCAGGCCGCGACCATCCCGCCGCTGCTCGCCGGCCGCGACGTGGTCGGCCTCGCGCAGACCGGCACCGGCAAGACCGCGGCGTTCGCGCTGCCGATCCTGTCGCGCCTCGACCTGTCGCAGAAGACCCCGCAGGCGCTGGTCCTCGCGCCGACCCGTGAGCTCGCGCTCCAGGTCTGCGAGGCCTTCGAGCGCTACGCCGCCCACATGAAGGGCGTGCACGTGCTGCCCGTCTACGGCGGTCAGGCGTACGGCGTCCAGCTCAGCGCGCTGCGTCGCGGCGTGCACGTCGTCGTCGGCACGCCCGGCCGGATCATGGACCACCTCGCGAAGGGCACGCTCGACCTCACCGAGCTGCGCTTCCTCGTCCTCGACGAGGCCGACGAGATGCTCAACATGGGCTTCGCCGAGGACGTCGAGACGATCCTGGCCGACACCCCGGACGACAAGAACGTCGCGCTGTTCTCCGCGACGATGCCGGCCCAGATCCGCCGGATCTCGAAGCAGTACCTCAACAATCCCGAAGAGATCACGGTCAAGGGCAAGACCTCGACCGCGCCGAACATCACGCAGCGCTACCTGCTCGTGTCCTACCCGCAGAAGGTCGACGCCCTCACGCGCATCCTCGAGGTCGAGAACTTCGAGGGGATGATCGTCTTCGTCCGCACCAAGAACGAGACCGAGACCCTGGCCGAGAAGCTGCGGGCCCGCGGCTTCTCCGCGATGGCCATCAACGGCGACGTCGCCCAGGCCCAGCGCGAGCGCACGGTCAACCAGCTCAAGTCCGGCAAGCTCGACATCCTGGTCGCCACCGATGTCGCCGCCCGCGGCCTCGACGTCGAGCGGATCAGCCACGTCGTCAACTACGACATCCCCACCGACACCGAGTCCTACGTGCACCGGATCGGCCGCACCGGTCGCGCCGGGCGCAGCGGCGACGCGATCTCCTTCGTGACGCCCCGCGAGCGCTACCTGCTCAAGCACATCGAGAAGGCGACCCGTCAGCCGCTGACGCAGATGCAGCTGCCGACCGCCGACGACGTCAACGCGACCCGGCTGTCCCGCTTCGACGACCAGATCACTGCCGCGTTGGACCAGACGTCGCGGATCGAGGCGTTCCGCGACATCGTCGCCCACTACGTCCGTGAGCACGACGTGCCCGAGGCCGACGTGGCCGCGGCGCTCGCGGTCGTCGCGCAGGGTGACACCCCCCTGCTGATCGACCCCGCCGCCGATGCGCGGCAGCAGCAGCGCGACGACCGCCCCGCGCGCAACGACCGCCCCGACCGGGCCGGCCGGCCCGACCGGGCCGAGCGCCGTCCGCGCGGTCGCACCGACGTACCGATGGCGACGTACCGGATCGCGGTGGGCAAGCGGCACAAGGTCGAGCCCCGCCAGATCGTCGGTGCCATCGCCAACGAGGGCGGGCTGTCTCGCCAGGACTTCGGCCACATCGACATCCGCGCCGACCACTCGCTGGTCGAGCTGCCTGCCGACCTGCCGGGCGGTGCCTGGGACAAGCTCCGCGGCACCCGGATCTCGGGCAAGCTCATCGAGCTCGCCCCCGACTCCGGCGCCCCCCGCGGTGGTCACGACTCGGGCGAGCGGAAGAAGCCCCGCACCAAGCACTGACCGGTCGGTGGCTCCTGATAGAACCAGGGGCATGCGCCGACTCGCCTGCCTCGCCGCCGCTCTCGTCCTCGGGTCCGCGGTGCTCAGCGCATGCGACTCGGCGGAGCAGGTCACCGGACCCGACCCCGACGAGGCCGCGGAGGGCCTCGCGACGGCGTTCGGCACCGGCGACTTCAGCGACGTCGCCTTCACCGACGACACCCCGGAGACGGTGACACTGGAGTACGGGAAGGTCGTCGAGGGCATGGGCGCGGACGTCCACCCGACCGTGGAGGCGGGCGACGTGGAGGCGGACGGCGACGCCGCGACCACCACGCTCACCTGGACCTGGCCGGTCGGGAGTCGCGAGTGGACCTACACGACCGACGCAGAGCTGACCAAGGCCGACGACGAGTGGCAGGTCGCGTGGTCGCGCAAGCTCGTGGAGCCGACCCTCGGCCCGGGGACCGTCCTCGACGTCACTCCGGTCGCCGGCGCCCGGGGGCCGATCATGGGCGCGGACGGGCTGGCCCTGGTGACCCTGCGACCCGTCGTCCGCTTCGGGATCGACCGCTCGCAGGTCGCGGCGGACAAGGCGGGGGAGTCCGCTCGCCGGCTGGCCGAGCTGGTCGACGTCGAGGCGGGGCCGTACGAGAAGCAGGTCGAGGCCGCCGGAGACAAGGCGTTCGTCGAGGCGATCGTCTTCCGCAAGGACGACCTGCCGGTCGCCGTCGCGCAGGGGTACGACGACATCCCGGGTGCACTCGCGGTCCCCGACAACCTGCCGCTCGCGCCGACCCGCGGGTTCGCTGCACCGATCCTCGGCTCGGTCGGACCGGTCACGGCAGAGATGGTCGAGAAGGACCCGGACAAGTACCAGGTCGGCGACGAGGCCGGGCTCTCCGGGCTGCAGGCGCGCTACGACGACCAGCTGCAGGGCGTCGACGGCGCGGTGGTCAACGCGGTCGCCAGCGATGGTCAGGAGCGTGAGCTGTTCCGGGTGGACACCAAGCCGGGGACCGCGCTGAAGCTGACCATGGACGAACATCTGCAGACCGTCGCCGAGAACGCGCTCGCGAACGTCGGGCCGGGCAGCGCGCTGGTGGCGATCAGGCCCTCGACCGGGGCGATCCTGGTCGCGGCCAACGGGCCGGGCACCCACGGCTACAACGACGCGACCTACGGTCAGTTCGCCCCGGGGTCGACGTTCAAGACCGTCAGCAGCCTGGCCCTGCTGCGCGCCGGGCTCACGCCGGACACCGTGGTGCCGTGCACGCCGACGGTGACTGTCGACGGCCGGGCCTTCGAGAACTACGACGACTACCCGAGCAGCGCCCTCGGCAACATCGCACTGCGTACTGCCGTCGCCAACTCCTGCAACACCGCCTTCATCTCGCAGACCGACAAGCTCAGCGACGATGACCTGGCGAGTGCCGCCGCCACGCTCGGGCTCGGCATCGACCACGACCTCGGCTTCCCGGCCTACTTCGGCAGCGTCCCGCCGCCGGAGTCCCAGACGGGTGCGGCGGCCGACATGATCGGTCAGGGCACCGTGCTCGCCTCGCCGATGGCGATGGCCACGGTGATGTCCTCGATCCAGGCGGGCCACACGGTGGTCCCGAGGCTCATCCAGTCGGTCGACGTCTCCGTCCCCGACGAGGCGAAGCCCCTGACGGCAGCGGAGGACGCCGCACTCACGTCGATGCTGCGTGGCGTCGTCACCTCCGGCAGCGGCCGCGGGCTGCTCGACCTGCCGGGGCCACCGGCGATCGCCAAGACCGGCACCGCGGAGTTCGAGAAGGGCGGCAAGACCCTGACCCACGCGTGGATGGTCGCGGCCCAGGGCGACCTGGCCGTCGCGGTCTTCGTCGACGAGGGAGCCTCGGGTTCCGGCACCGCCGGGCCCGTCCTGGAGCAGTTCCTGCGGGCGGCCCGGGCGACGCTAGGCGTTCACGAGAACCGACCGGGCGACGTCCTCGGGCATCGCCTCGTAGTGCGCGAAGGACCGGGTGAAGACGCCGGCGCCGTGGGTCGAGGAGCGCAGGTCGATCGCGTAGCGGACCAGCTCGGTCTGGGGGACCTCCGCGAGCACCTGAGTGCGGTCCTCGCCGAGCTTGTCGGTGCCGAGCACCCGAGCCCGGCGTGAGGAGAGGTCGCTCATCACGTTGCCGATCAGCTCGTCAGGGATCACCACGGTCACCGCGTCGTACGGCTCGAGCATGGTGATCGCCGCGGCTGCCGCGGCCTCCCGCAGCGCGAGTGCGCCGGCGGCCTGGAAGGCCATGTCCGAGGAGTCGACACTGTGCGCCTTGCCGTCGACCAGCGTGACGCGCAGGTCGACGAGCGGGTGGCCGTGGCGTACGCCGCGCTCCATCTGGGCGCGGACGCCCTTCTCCACGCTCAGGACGAACTGACGGGGCACGGAGCCGCCGACCACCTTGTCGACGAACTCGAAGCCCGCACCTTCCGGCAGCGGCTCGATCTCGAGATGGCACACGGCGTACTGCCCGTGACCGCCCGACTGCTTCACGTGGCGACCCAGCCCCGTCGCCCGACCGGCGAAGGTCTCCCGCAGGGACACGACGAACGGCACCGTGTCGACGTGCACGGAGTAGCGGTCGGTGAGCCGCTCGAGGGTGACCTCCGCGTGCGACTCGCCCATGCACCACAGCACCAGCTGGTGGGTCTCGGCGTTGTTGTCGATCCGCAGCGACGGGTCCTCGGCGGCCAGCCGACCGAGCGCCTGCGACAGCTTGTCCTCGTCGGCCTTGCTGTGGGCGACGATGGCTACCGGCAGCAGCGGCTCCGGCATCGACCACGGCCGCAGCACCCGGGGGGCGTCGACCGACGACAGCGTGTCGCCGGTCTCGGCGCGGGTCAGCCGGCCGATCGCGCACAGATCACCGGCAACCACCCGGTCGGCGGGCGACTGGGCGCGACCGAAGGCGTGCGCGAGGGCACCCACCCGCTCGTCCTCGTCGTGGTCGGGGTGGCCGCCGCCCGCGCCGAAGAACGCCGTGAAGTGACCCGAGACGTGCACCGTCTGGTCGGGCACCAGCGTCCCCGAGAAGACCCGGACCAGGCTGAGCCGGCCGACGTACGGGTCGCTGGTGGTCTTCACGACCTCGGCGACCAGCGGGCCGCCGGGGTCGGCGCCGATCGGCGCAGCCGAGGCTCCCGAGGGCAGGAAGACGTCGGGGGAGGGGTGCTCGGCGGGAGACGGGAAGCCGCGCACCGCGAGGTCGAGGAGCTCGGCGCACCCGATGCCGGTCACCGAGCAGACGGGTACGACGGGGTGGAACGATGCTCGCGCCACCGCCCGCTCGAGGTCGGCGACGAGCACGTCCTCGTCGATCTCCTCCCCACCCACGTAGCGGTCCATGAGGGTCTCGTCCTCGGACTCCTCGATGACCGCCTCGATCAGGTCGCCGCGCAGGTCTGCGAGCGGGCCCGCCGCCTCCGCCTCCGGCCCCGGACGGAGCAACCCGGTCAGCCCGACCACCTCCGTCCCCTGGCGGACGGGCACGTAGAGCGGCAGCACCCGATCGCCGAAGGACGTCTGGGCCAGGCGGAGCAGGCCCTCGTAGTCGGCGCGGGCCTGGTCGAGCTTGGTGATGACGACCGCCCGGGGCATGTCGATGGCTGCGCACTCGCGCCACAGCGACCGGGTCGCGTCGTCGATGCCCTCGTTGGCGGCGATCACGAACAGCGCACAGTCGGCGGCGCGCAGCCCGGCGCGCAGCTCGCCCACGAAGTCGGCGTACCCCGGGGTGTCGACCAGGTTGATCTTGGTGCCGGCGTGCACCAAGGGAGCGACGGCCAGCGAGATGGTGCGACCGTGGGTGTGCTCGGATCCCTCGTGGTCGCAGACGGTGGTGCCGTCGCGCACCGATCCGGCGCGGCTGATCGCGCCCGAGGCGGCGAGCAGGGTCTCGATCAGGGTGGTCTTGCCGGAGCCAGCGGGGCCGACGAGCACGACGTTCCTGATCCGGTCCGGGCTGCTCGCCCCCAGATCGTGTCCCGACGCTCTCCGCGAGCCGCCCTTGTCCGCCATCGTCGTACCTCCAGCCGGGACCGCGCTGTCCCGCGGAACCGACACAACTCCTCCTCGCGCCTGCGCGCAAGACCCCGACAAACACAGATGGGGGCCGCGGCGATGCCGCGACCCCCACCCACGTCCGGCGGCCGCACCCCGGACACGAGGGGGTGATCCGGGTCGGCCGACCAAGGGTGAACCCCTCGCTGCATGGGGTCAGCAAGGGGTTCGCGTCGACTCGAGGTGCTCCCTCCATGTCGACGCGTCCAGGGTGTCACGAAGGCCAAGGCCCTGTCTGCGATTTGCGGGAAGGTGATCGAGTGCAAGGCTGTCGACATGAATGGACTCGACCTTCTCGGCCCCGACCAGCGGGGCCTCTTCATCGGTGGCACCTGGCGCGAGGCGGAGGGTGACAAGCGGCTCGACGTGATCGACCCGGCGGACGGGTCGGTGCTGACCGACGTCGCCGACGGCTCGGTCGCGGATGCCGTCGATGCGCTCGACGCGGCCGTCGCCGCGCAGGCCGCGTGGGCGAAGACGCCGCCGCGCGAGCGTGGGGAGATCCTGCGTACGGCGTTCGGCCTGATCACCGATCGTGCCGACCAGTTCGCCCACCTGATGAGCCTGGAGATGGGCAAGACCATCGCCGAGGCGCGAGGCGAGGTCGGGTACGGCGCGGAGTTCTTCCGCTGGTACTCCGAGGAGGCGGTCCGCATCCACGGCCGCTGGATGCAGGCACCCGCGGGCGGTAGCCGGCTGCTGACCATCAAGAAGCCGGTCGGCCCCTGCCTCTTCATCACTCCGTGGAACTTCCCGCTCGCGATGGGGACCCGCAAGATCGGGCCCGCGATCGCGGCCGGCTGCACGATGGTCGTCAAGCCCGCCAGCCAGACCCCGCTGACGATGCTCGCCCTCGCGGCGCTGCTCGCCGAGGCGGGTCTGCCCGACGGCGTGCTCAACATCGTGACCACCAGCCACACCAGCGAGTTCAGCCAGACGCTGCAGGGCGACGACCGGCTCCGCAAGCTCAGCTTCACCGGCTCGACCGGGGTCGGCAAGGTGCTGGTCCGTCAGTCCGCCGACCAGCTCCAGCGGCTGAGCATGGAGCTCGGTGGCAACGCGCCGTTCCTGGTCTTCGAGGACGCCGATGTCGACGCCGCGGTCGACGGCGCGATGATCGCCAAGATGCGCAACATGGGTGAGGCGTGCACTGCCGCCAACCGCTTCCTCGTGCACAGCTCGGTCGCCCAGGAGTTCGGCGAGAAGCTCGGCAAGCGGATGGGCGCGTTGTCCCTGGGCCGCGGCCAGGACGACGGCGTCGATGTCGGCCCGCTCATCGACGAGAAGGCGATCGAGTCGGTCAGCCAGCTCGTCACCGACGCCGTCCACGACGGTGCGACGGTGGTCGTCGGTGGTGCTGCCGTCGACGGCCCGGGCTACTTCTACCGACCCACCGTGCTGCTCGACGTGCCGAGCGACTCCGCGATCAACACCGAGGAGATCTTCGGCCCGGTCGCGCCGATCACGACGTTCGAGACCGAGGAGGACGCCATCCGCCAGGCCAACGACACGGAGTACGGCTTGGCGTCCTACGCCTACACGCGCGACCTGAACCGGACCATCCGGCTCGCGGAGTCGCTGGAGTTCGGGATGATCGGCATCAACACCGGTCTGATCTCCAACCCGGCGGCGCCGTTCGGCGGCGTGAAGCAGAGCGGCTTCGGTCGCGAGGGCGGCTTCGAGGGCATCGAGGAGTACCTCGAGACGACGTACGTCGCGCTACCCGCCGGCTGAGGTCGACGCAGCGTCGGCGAGGTCGGCCAGCCAGACGTCCCAGCCGCGGTCGAGCTGGTCCCGGCCCTGGCCGGGTCCTGCCCGGACACCCAGGACGCGAAGTCGTCGCCGAAGTCGTCGCTGCCGTCGTCGTTGTGCAGGTCCAGCCACACCGGGAGCCCGGCCACGTTCGCGGCGCCGAGCGCGGCCCGGGCCAGCTCGGACACGTCGGCGCCGTACTGCGCGATCGTGAGCTGGGCGGGCGGCACCGACTGGCCGTCGAACTCGACGTCGAGGTCGAGCCGCACGTGGCCGTCGCGCCGGTCCAGCTGCCAGCCCGGTGCCGACACCTGCAGGCTCTCCGAGGACACGCTGCGCTGGACGTCCTGGAAGAGCGAGCTGTCGTCGAATCCGACCGCGCCGGCAACGGTGAACGACGTGTCGGCGTTGACGAAGGTCCAGGTGGTGTTGGCACTGCCGTAGTGGAGGTGGCCCGCCTCGCCGACGTCGTGGGCGATCGCGCCGCCGGAGTCCACGGTGATGGTCTCGACGTCGGGCACCACGACGTACTGCAGGTCGCCGAGCAACGTGTCGCGGACCGCGTACCAGTTGCTCAGCACTGCGTCCTCGTCGTCGCGGCCGGTGAACGAGTCGTCGACCACCAGCTTCGCGGCACCGCCGTCCGGCGTCAGGTCGAGGCGGTAGGTCGAGTAGCCGTCCTCGTCCGCGGCCGCGTCGATGTCGGCGATCAGCTTCGTCAGCTCGGAGGCCTCGTCGACCTCCCCGGCGTCGAAGCGGATGCCGATGACCGTCCCGCGATCGAGGCTGGCCGTCGTGACGTCGACGCTCTCGACGTGGTCGATCCGGCCCAGGTGGGTCTGCAGGACGTGCGCCCGGTCGGCCTCCTCGGTGCAGCCGGCCAGCGAGAACACCAGGAGGGCAGGCAGGCAGAACGCCAGGACGGAACCCGCCCCTCTCCCCCCAGAGGTCCTCATGCGGAGAATGGTCCCTTATCCGGCATCCCGGCCGGCCCCGAATCCCCGCACTGGTGGGAGGCACCGTGAATCCCTACGCCGACTCCGCGCGTCAGTATGCCGAGTTCGCCGCCGACGCCGGAGGTGACTCACCCTGCTTCGTCGAGTGGGCGCTCGGGGTCGCCGGAGATCCCGAGGTGCTCGCCTGGCTGGCCGACCTGCCCGGCAACAAGCGGCAGCCCAACCTGGTCTTCGCGGCCGCGCGTTGGCACGGCGTTCCCGCCCCCGGTCCGTACGACGGACTTCGGCGCGGCCTGCTCGGCGACGACGGGAGCATCCGGCGCACCATCCTCGAACGGGCGACCCAGACCAACGAGGTCGGCCGGCTCGCGACCCTGGTCCCGGCCTTCGCCGAGGTGTCGCCGGGTCCGCTCGCGCTGATCGAGGTCGGCGCCAGTGCGGGACTGAACCTCTTCCCCGACCGCTACTCCTACTCCTGGGACGGGGTGGTCGTCGGGACCGGTCCGGTGCTCAGCACCACGGTGACCGGTCCGGCGCCGCTCCCGGCAGACGTGCCCGCCGTGGCGTGGCGCGGCGGCGTCGACCTCAACCCGCTCGACGTGACCGACGGCGACCAGATGGCCTGGCTCGCCAACCTGGTGTGGCCCGAGCAGGACGACCGTCGCGACCAGCTCCTCCGGGCCATCGAGGTGGCGCGCACGGACCCGCCGGCCATCGTGCGCGGCGACCTGCTCGAGGAGCTGCCGGCCCTGGTCGAGCAGGCGTCGCCGTACGGCACGGTCGTGGTGTTCCACAGCGCGGTGATCGCCTACCTGGTCGAGGAGGACCGGGTGCGCTTCCACGACCTGATGTCGTCGCTGGTCGCCGACGGGGCGTGCCACTGGGTCAGCAACGAGGGCGCGCGGGTGCTGCCGCGGGTCACCGCCACCGGGCCGGAGATGCCGGCGGACCTGCGTGGTTTCGTGCTCGGGATCGACGGCCGCGCACGCGCGTGGACGCACGGCCATGGTCGCTGGTTGCGTTGGCACCCGTGACCGATCAGAAGACCCCGGCTGTTCGTGGGTTGCCTCGCGCGCTCACGCCGTTCCGCCACCCGGCCTACCGCCGGCTCGCAGTCGCGCTCGTGCTGCAGACGTTCGCGGGCGGCGTCTGGCTGATCGGCCTGGTCTGGGAGGTCATCCGCATCGGCGGCGGGCCGGCCGAGCTGTCGGTCGTCTCCACGGCCGGGGCGGTCGGACTCGTCGTGCCCGCGCTGCTCGGTGGCGTGGTCGCCGACCGGGTGCCCCAGAAGCTGATCCTGCTCGTCTGTGCCATCGTCGAGCTGTCCTGCATGGTCGTGGCCGCGACGCTGTCCCTCACCGACGCGATGCAGCTGTGGCAGCTGGCCACGCTGTCGTTCGTCATCGGGCTCGGCCTCGCCTTCTACTGGCCGGCCTACTCCGCGTGGATCCCGTCGCTGGTCGACGACGAGGACCTGCTCGCGGTCAACGGCTTCGAGGGCGTCGTCCGGCCGACGATCGGCCAGGCGCTCGGGCCCGCCGTCGCCGGCGCGATCATCGGAGCGACCTCGCCCGGGGTGGCGCTGGTGGTCGCGGCAGTGGTCAGCCTCATCGGCGTGCTCGCGCTGGCCACGGTGCCGTTGACGCCGGTACGCCGAGTGCTCGACGACGACCACCAGCAGCACCCGGTCGCGGCGCTGCTCCACGACGTCGCCGAGGGCTTCCGCTACCTGGTGCAGACCCCGTGGCTGCTGGCGACGCTGCTCTTCGGCTCGCTGATGGTGCTCGCGACGATGGGGCCGTTCGAGGTGCTCGGTGCCGTTCGTCGTCAAGGACCGGCTCGGCGGCGACGCGACCGACCACGCGATCGTGCTGGCGGCGTACGGCATCGGCGCAGCCGTCGGGTCGTTGCTCCAGGCGTCCCGGCCGGTGCCACGGCGATACCTCACCTACATGACCCTGATGTGGGGATTCGGGTGCCTGCCGATGGCGGTGATCGGTGTCGCTCAGTCGCTGTGGGTGATCGTCGTCGCCGCGGTCGTCGTCGGTGCGATGTTCGCCGCACCGATGGTGCTCTGGGGGATGCTGCTCCAGCGCCGCGTGCCCCCGCACCTGCTCGGCCGGGTCTCGTCGCTCGACTTCTTCGTCTCGATCAGCCTGATGCCGGTCTCGATGGCGGTCGCCGGCCCGGTGTCGGAGGCGATCGGCATCACGGCGACGTTCGTCGTCGCCGGCGTCGTGCCACTCGTGGTCGCCGTGATCGCGATCGTCGTCGGCCGGCTGCCCCAGGACGAGATCGCCCATCCCCTATGAGGTGCCCGAGCCTGAGCTTGCGTATCGAGACCTAGAGGCTCGCGAGGATCTTCTCGTTGTGGCGGTGGCCGACCCTCTCGTAGCCGACCACGGTGACCCACGGGGTCAGCGCCACCACGAGCAGCGACCAGACCAGCGATGCCCCGGCCGCCACCATCACGATGCCCGCGCCGAGGACGACGGCGGACAGCACGATGAGCAGCAGGTGGAACGGGTCGAAGGTGCGCGTGAGGATCCCGTAGACCAGGAACGTGAGCAGGACGTAGATCGCGAGGGGCACCGCGACCGCCACCACGGTCGCGGTGTCGCTGAGCAGGGAGTGCCCCTCGAGCCGGTACGCCGCGGCGTGCAGCCCGGCGCCGACGGCGACCAGCGCGCCGAAGAACGGGATGTGGCCGTAGCTCCATGCGAAGCTGCGCTCGCGGTGGGCGTGCAGCAGGTCGCCGCTCGGCATCACGAAGTAGGTCCACCACATCCCGAACGTCACCCCGACGCCGGCGATGCCGAGCACCGCGACGTCGAGCGTCCAGCCCTCCTCGCTCAGGATCGCCGACAGCGTCGCGACGGTGCCGATCAGCCCCTCGCCGAGGGCGATGATCACCATCAGGCCGTAGCGCTCGGCGATGTGGTGCGGGTGCCACGGGGTGCCGCCCTCGCCGCGGCGCTCGGCCAGCCAGGGGGTGGCGGACTCGAGCAGGATCAGCGGCACCGCGCACGCGACGAACACCGGGATCGTGGTCTCCACCAGGGCGAGCACGACCCAGGCGGTCTGCGAGACGATCAGGCCGCCGACGAAGAAGCGGCTGATCGCCGCCCGGTCCGGGTCCTGGCGTCCGGCGCGCAGCCACTGGAAGATCATCGGTACCCGCATCACGACGTAGCCGAGCACCATCACCCGGTTGTCGATGTGGTCGTCGTGGAGCAGCGACTCGAACATGTCGGGCAGCCCGAGCGCCAAGATGATCACGCCGATCATCTGCACCATCGTGGTGAGCCGGTAGATCCAGTCGTCGGTGTCGTACGCCGACGCGAACCAGGTGAAGTTGATCCACGCCCAGGTCACCGCGAACGTCGCGAACGCGAACCCGAGGACGCCGTCGGCCACGTGGTCGGCGGCGAGGAAGTGCGCGAGCTCGGTGGCGGCCGCACCGAACGCGATGACGAAGGTCAGGTCGAAGAGCAGCTCCAGCGGCGTCGACGCGCGGCTGTCCTCGTGCGGGTCGCGGCCAGACATCCTGATGACCGCGTGCGTGGTCCGCTCCGGCATGGGCTGAGTGTAGGAGTCAGGTGAGGCCGAGCGTCGCGGCGAGCCCGGCTCGCGACGCGATGCCGAGCTTGCGGTAGACGTGCGAGAGGTGCCACTCGATCGCCTTCACGCTCACCGCCAGCTCGCCGGCGACCTGACGGTTGGTCAGGCCGCCCGCTGCGAGCCGGGCGACCTTCTGCTCGGCCGCGGTCAGCACCGCGAGCGCCTCACCCTGCCCCGGCCGCGCCGGCTGGCCCATCCGGGCCAGGAGTCGGCGGATCCGGCCCTGCAGCGGCCAGAGGTCCTCGCTGGACGCGTACTGCTCCGCGTGTCGCAGCAGGGCGAGCGCCTCGTCGGCGGCAGCGGGATCCGCACCCAGGAGCAGGAGGCCGGCGAGGTCGGTCTCGATCTGTGCGGCCAGGCGGGCGGCGGGGACACCGTCGAGGGCCTCGTGCGCCTCGCGGAGCAGCGCGCTCCGGTCGGCATGTGCGTCCACGGTGGCCAGCGCGCGCAGCCCGATCGCGATCGCGTACGCCGAACCTGCCGACCGCGCGAGCGCGAGGTGCTCGCGGGCCAGGGCTGTGCCCTCGGCGCGGTGGCCGAGCCGTACGGCGGAGAGCGCAGCAGCCGCTCGCCAGGGCAGCAGCCCCGGGTTGTCCTCCGGTCCGTGCATGAGCCGGGAGATCCGTGAGTAGTGCGCGGCGGCCAGGTCGTCCTCGCCGCTCGCCGCGGACAGCTCGCCGCGTCCGTAGTGAGCTGTCGCCCCGACCAGGCCGGGGGCATCGAGGCAGCGGCCGAGCTGCTCGCCCAGCGAGAGCGCCTCGGCGAGCTCGCCGCGCGCGAGCCGGCAGTCGATGCTGGTGGTCAGCAGGGCGGCCCGGTCGAGCTCGGTCAGGTCGGCCGTCGACCCGGCCCGGACCCGGTCGAGGTCGGCCAGGGCCACGCGGATGCGTCCGCCGCGAGCGGCGACGAAGGCACCCGCGAGGAGCTCTCGGGTGGGGTCGACGAGCAGCACTGAGGAGGGGAGCATCCGTGGAGACTAGGAACGGCCGCACCCCGGCCGAGGCGAATGCGACCGATTGCCGTCGGTGGACCAGTCAGGTGCGGCCGAGGAAGGCCAGCAGCTCGACGTCGTACGACGCCATCGGTGCGACGTCGAGGGGTGGTGCGAAGCGGACGCCCCGGTCCGCCCCGCTCACCATCGCGTGGGCAACCGGCAGCAGGTCACGAGCGAGCGCGGCAGGGATGGGCGTGCGGTCACCGGTGGCCTGCCCGACGTCCCAGCCGTGCACGGTGATCTCGAGCGCCGCGGTCGCGACCAGGAGCGTGCTGCCGAGGTCGAGGCCTCCGACCAGGACGTCGCCCGGGCCGGTCCGGCTCCACACGCCGAGGAGCGCGCAGGCCTTGTCCTGCAGGGCCGCGACCCGGCCCTCGACCGTGGTCGTGAGGTGTACGGCGACCGCTCCTCCGGCGGCCTCGGTGAACGCATCGAGCGAGTCCTCCATGTGCGCGAGCAGCAGCGCGAGGCGCCAGTCGGCGCAGGGCGTCGGCCGGTCGAGCAGGTCGCCCCGGACCGTGCCCAACCGTCCGCGCGTGTAGTCGAGCGCACGGCCGAGGAGCTCGACCGAGCCCTCGAGCGTGCCACTCAGCGTCGCGGTCACGTGCGGTCGTCGGGCAGTCCGGCGGGCAGGCCGAACTTCTCGAAGAGCGTCGTGTCGAAGAACGCCGTGACATGGCGGACCCGGTCGCCGTCGAGCTCGAGGACCTGCAGCTGGAACGGCTTGAAGTCGCCCTCGGGAGTGCGGAGGTAGAGGCCGTACGCCGGCTGGCCGTTGGCCCAGGTCGCGACCATCGGCATGTCGTGGGAGCCGCCGGGGCACTCGGTGCCGATCAGCCAGCCGATCGCCTCCTGACCGCGGTACCAGCTGGTGAAGGGCGGCATGTCCCACGTCGCCTCGGCGGTCAGCATTCCCACGATCGAGTCGACGTCCTTGCGCCAGAAGGCGTCGACGTAGCGCTCGAGCATCTGCTGCTGGGCGGCGGTGAGGTCGGGCTCGACGGTGTCGGGGGTGAGGCCGCGCTCGGCGAGCTGGGCGTGGGCGCGCTGGAGGGCGGAGTTGACCGCGGCCGAGGACGTGTCGAGCGCCTCGGCCACCTCGGCCGCCGACCACCGCAGGACGTCGCGCAGGATCAGCACCGCGCGCTGGCGGGCCGGCAGGTGCTGGAGCGCGGCGACGAAGGCGAGCCGGATGGTCTCGCGCTCGGCGACGACCACGGCGGCGTCGGGCACCGGCTCGAGCCAGGCGATCTCGTGGTCGAGCTCGAGGGCGTCGCCGGCCATCGCGTCGGCCGTGCCGAGGCCAGCGGGCAGCGGCCGGCGCGGCCGGTTCTCGAGGTTGGTCAGGCAGACGTTGGTGGCGATCCGGTAGAGCCAGGTGCGGACCGAGGACCGCCCCTCGAACGCCGCCGATGCCTTCCACGCCCGCAGGAACGTCTCCTGCACGAGGTCCTCCGCCTCGTGCACGGATCCGGACATCCGGTAGCAGTGCGCCAACAGCTCACGCCGGTAGCGCTGCGTGAGTGCCGGGAAGTCGTCGAGCTCAGTGGTGGTGGCCATGGCCGCTCCAGTCTGCATGGGACTACTGACCGGAGTCGACCGCCAAACTCATCGCGCGCTCGGCGGCGGGTACGGCGAGTGCCCGATCGGCAGGGACCAGCCCGACCCGGGTGCGCCGGTCGAGCAGGTCGTCGACGTCGGCCGCACCTTCGTGGGTCACGCCGAAGATCAGCTCGGCGAGGGTCACCGGGACGGTGTCCGCGATCGGGGCGAGCAGCTCGTCATCGCTCAACCCGCTGACCGCTCGGGCGTTGTCGAGCACGAGCGCGGCGTCGGTCCCGAAGCGGCGCACCAGCCGGGCCGGCTCCTCGAGCTCGGCGAGCACCAGACGTGGAGCGGCGCCGAGGAGCGGCAGGTCCTCGGTGACGCACGGGGTCGCAGTCAGTCCTGCTCCGGCGACCGCGGCGTCGACGGCGTCCTGCGCCATCCGGCGGTAGGTCGTGAGCTTGCCGCCGACGATGGTGACCACACCGGTCGTGCTGGTCAGCACGGCGTGCCGGCGCGACAGGTCGGACGTCGCGCTCGCGTCGCCGTCGGGCGACGCGAGGAGCGGACGGAGCCCGGCGTACGCCCCGATCACGTCGCTGCGATGCAGCGGCATCGCGAACGCCGCCGAGGCGACGTCGAGCAGGAAGCCGATCTCCGGCTCGGACGGCTCGGGCACGTCCGGGATGTCGCCGTCGACCGGCTCGTCGGTGAGCCCGATGTAGATGGTGCCGTCCGGTTGGGGCAGCACGTTGATGAAGCGGCCGGTGGTGCCGGGGATGGGTGCGAAGACGGACGTGCGGAGACCCGGGATGCTCGAGCCGCGCAGCACGAGGTGGGTCCCGCGGCTGGGGCGGAGCGTCACCTCGGGGACGAGGTCGCCCGCCCACACGCCGGTCGCGTTGATCACCGTGCGAGCGGTGACGGTGCTGCGTCTCCCCGGTGAGCTCGTCGCGCAGCTCGACTCGGGTGCCGGTGGCGGTCAGGACCCGGGCGCGGGTGCGGATGTGAGCGCCGTACGCCGCCGCCGTCCGCGCGACATTCGTGACCAGGCGGGCGTCGTCCTCGAGCTGCCCGTCCCACGTGATCAGTGCGCCGCGGAGGCCGGCCACCCGGAGCGGGGCCAGCTGCAGCGCTTCGACCGCGGAGACGCGTCGCGGGCGCGGCAGGACCTCCGAGGGGGTGCGGGCCGCCCTGCGCAGCACGTCGCCGCCCAGCAGGCCTGCTCCGGTGAGCACCGCGAGGCGGCGCGTGGTGATGGAGCCCAGCGGGATCAGCATCGGCAGAGCGTGGGTGAGGTGAGGTGCGGTGCGTTCCATGAGGATGCCGCGCTCGACGGCGCTCTCGTGCGCCACGCCGAACTGGAACTTCGCGAGGTAGCGCAGCCCGCCGTGCACCAGCTTGGACGACCAGCGGGAGGTGCCGAAGGCGAGGTCGTGGGCGTCGACGGCGAGCACCGACAGGCCGCGGCTGACCGCGTCGAGGGCGACACCGGCGCCGGTGATGCCGAGGCCGATGACGACCACGTCGACGTCTGCCGGCGCGTCGGCCAGGCCAGGGGTGATCCGGGGTGAGGTCATGGCTGGAGACCCCTCGTCAGGGCGAGCCGCAGCTCGCCGTCGAGCTCGTCGAGGGAGACGTCGTCGTCGACCATCGTGTGGGCCGACAGGACGAACCCGTGGGCGGCGAGCAGCATCGAGCGGGCCATCAGCACCGGGCTGCCGGTGCGGACCTCGCCGGCCGCCTGGGCCTCGCGGAGCGCGGCGACGGTCAGCTCCATGATCGCGTCCTGCGACCGGCCGCGACGGGAGAAGAGGTAGGGGAGGATCAGCTCCGGGTCGAGGTCGACGATCCGGATGAACAGCTCGTTCTCACGCAGCCGCTGCACGGTGCCCACGATGTCGCCGACCAGGCGCTCGACGGTCGGGGTGTCCGGGTCCTCGTCGGCGAGGGCGTCGGCGACGACGCCGGACCACTCCCGGGTCATCAGGTCGGAGAGCAGCTGCGGCATGTCCGACCAGGTCCGGTAGATCGTCATCCGGGAGACGCCCGCGCCGGCGCGCCACCTCGGTCAGGGTCGTACGCCGCCAACCGACGTCGAGGATGCAGTCGCGGGCGGCGTCGAGATACGCGTCCCGGGGTTCGGTGTTGTGACGAAGTGACGTCATGTGTCACAGTGTAACGCATGACGCTCAGAGATGCATCCCTCCCGTTGGGGCGACCCGGCCCGCGCCCAGTCCCTTCCCGCCGAGGCCCGCGGCCTGGTGGAGATGGTCTTCGGCGTCGACGACCGGCCCGCGGTCGAGCCGCCCGCGCTGCGTCCACCGTCCCTCGACGCTGCCGTGCTCGAGGCACTGGCCGCGGCCGTCGGTGCCGACCACGTGCACACCGACGACGACACCCGACGACTGCGGACCCGCGGCAAGTCGACGCCCGACCTGCTCCGGGCCCGCTCGGGCGACCTCGAGGACGCCCCCGACGCGGTGGTCCGACCGGCCACCCACGACGAGGTCGCCGCCCTGATCGCCCTCGCGGTGGAGCACCACCTGGCCGTGGTCCCCTTCGGTGGCGGTACGTCGGTCACCGGCGGCCTGGTCGCCCGGCGCGAGGGCTTCGCCGGCGTGCTCAGCCTCGACCTGGTCCGGATGAAGCGGCTGGTCGCGGTCGACCACGTCTCGATGACCGCCACCCTCGAGCCCGGTCTGCGCGGCCCGGAGGCCGAGGCGCTGCTCGCGGCCGAGGGGGTGACCCTCGGCCACTACCCCCAGTCGTTCGAGTACGCCTCGATCGGTGGCTTCGCGGCGACCCGCTCCAGCGGTCAGTCCAGCGCCGGCTTCGGTCGTTTCGACGCCTTGGTCGTGGCGATGACCGTGGCGACGCCGCGCGGTCGGATCGACCTGGGTTCCGCGCCGTCCAACGCCGCGGGTCCCGACCTGCGCCAGGTGTTCCTCGGCTCCGAGGGCGCCTTCGGCGTGATCACCTCGGTCACCGTGCGGGTGCGCAAGCTGCCTGCGGTGAAGCGCTACGAGGGCTGGCGCTGGGCGTCGTTCGCCGACGGTGCCGACGCGATGCGCACCCTGGCCCAGTCCGGCCTGCTGCCGACCGTGCTCCGGCTCTCCGACGAGGCCGAGACCTCGATCAACCTGGCGGACCCGGGAGCGATCGGCGGGGAGGGCACTGCCGATGAGGGGGCGGGCTGCCTGATGATCACCGGCTTCGAGGGCGAGCCCGACGCGGTCGACGCCAAGCGGGCCGCGGTCGCGGCCGTGCTCGAGGGACTCGGCGGCACCAGCACCGGTGAGGCAGCCGGTGAGAAGTGGTCGCACGGTCGCTTCGACGCGCCGTACCTCCGCGACTCGATGCTCGACGTCGGAGTCCTGGTCGAGACGCTCGAGACCGCGACGTTCTGGTCCAACCGCGACCGGCTCTACACCGACGTGAAGGCCGCGCTGGAAGCGTCGCTCGGACAGCCGTCGATCGTGCTCTGCCACATCTCGCACGTCTACGAGACCGGCTGCTCGCTCTACTTCACCGTCGCCGCGAAGGAGACCGACGACCCGCTCGCCCAGTGGCAGGTCGCCAAGACCGCCGCGAGCGACGCGATGATCGCCGCCGGCGCGACGATCACCCACCACCACGCCGTCGGCACCGACCACAAGCCGTGGCTCGCCCAGGAGATCGGCCCGCTCGGCGTCTCGGTCCTGCGCGCGGTCAAGGCCGACCTCGACCCGACCGGCGTCCTCAACCCCGGAGTCCTGATCCCGTGACCTCCCCGAAGAACGGCAGAGCCTTCTCCTTCCTGGTCAACCCGACCTCGGGTGGCGGTGCCGCCCCCGGCGCGGTCGTACCCGTCGCGCGGATCCTGCGCGACGCCGGCGTCGGCCGTCGACGTCACCTACTCACCCGGCCCGCACGCGATGGTCGAGCTGGTGGACGCAGCGATCGCCCGGGGCGACGTCGTCGTCTCGGTCGGTGGCGACGGGATGCTCTCGTCGCTCGCCGGGCTGGTCTCCGAGCGCGGCGGCACCTTCGGCGTCGTGCCCTGCCGGTCGCGGCAACGACTTCGCCCGGATGCTCGGCCTGCCCGACGACCCCGCCGGTCAGGCGCGCGTCCTGCTCGAGGCCGAGGTGCGCCACGTCGACCTGCTCGCCGTGTCCGGCCTCGGCTCCCCACGTCGGTTGGTCGCCGGCTCCGTCTACGCCGGCGTCGACGCCCGGGCCGCCGAGATCGTCGACCGCGCGACCTGGCTGCCGCGCCGGTTGCAGTACCCCTACGCCGCGCTGCGCTCGCTCGCGACGTACCAGCCCGGCGACTACCGGGTCTCCGTCGACGGCGAGGAGCGGTCGTACGCCGCCGCGACGGTCGTGGTCGCCAACTCCGCCTACTACGGCAGCGGCATGCAGGTGGCGCCCGCCGCCTCGGTCGAGGACGGCATCCTCGACGTGATCGTCATCGAGGCCGCGGGCCGGCTCGCGCTGATGCGGTCGCTGCCCAAGATCTACGACGGCGCGCACGTCCACCTCGACGAGGTCACCGTGCTGTCCGGCAAGCGGGTCGAGGTGCGCGGCACCTCGCGCTCCGGCATCTCGGTCGGCGGGGACGGCGAGCCCCTCGGCACGCTGCCCACCATCGACGCGTCGCCCGCGGTCGTGGAGGTCGTCCCCGGCGCGCTGGCCGTCCTGTGCTGACTCGCTCGCCCGACGTAACTCGCGACGTCGCCGACGGATCGCCTAGGAGTCGAACGCCCAGACGAGCAGCTCGGTGGGCACGGCGGCGGTGACGGTGTGCGCAGGTTCGTCGGTGAAGCGGAAGGCGTCGCCGTCGGAGAGCGGCTCGGCCAGCGAGAAGCGCTGGAGCGCGCCGCCCGCGACGAAGGTGTGCACGCGAGATGCCTCCGGGAGGGTCACGGTGTCACCGGCGCCGAGACGGGCGACCAGGAAGCGGGCGGTGCCGATCCTGGCGGCCTCGACGAGCTCTCCGGGCACCAGGTCGACCGGCGTGACGGCGTACGTCGGCGCCGTGCCGGTCTCGGACGGCGTCAGCCAGGCCTGGACGAACCGGACCTGTCCCTCGGGCCCGGCGATCTCCGCGTGGGTCACGCCCGAGCCGGCCGACAGCACCTGCACCTCGCCCGGACGGACGACGCCGGTGTGACCCTCGCTGTCGCTGTGCAGCAACGACCCCGACAGCACCCACGTCACGATCTCGACGTCGCGGTGCGGGTGGTCGGTGAAGCCGGTGCCCGCCTTGAGCCGGTGGTCGTCATGGCACACCAGTGGACCGAAGGCGATGTTCTCCGGGTCGTAGTGCGCGCCGAACGAGAACGAGTGTCGGGTGAAATGTCCGTCACTCCGGGTGAGGAACCGATCGGTTCCACGTCGAATCTCCACGCTCACAGGCATCATTGTGCCCGTGCCAGATCCCCATCCAGCAGCGCCTCCGCCCCAGCTCCCCCCTGGGTTCCGGTTCGGCACGAGCACGGCGGCGTACCAGATCGAGGGCGCTGCCTCCGAGGACGGCAGGGGCCGCAGCATCTGGGACACGTTCTCCGACGTCGAGGGCCACATCCTCGACGCGTCGAGCGGCGCGGTGGCGTGCGACCACTACCACCGGTACGCCGAGGACGCGGCCCTGATGAAGCAGCTCGGCGTGGGCGGCTACCGGTTCTCGATCGCCTGGCCGCGGATCCAGCCGACCGGGGTCGGGCAAGCCCAACGAGAAGGGCCTCGACTTCTACGACCGGCTGGTCGACGAGCTCCTCGCCCACGACGTCCAGCCGATGGCGACGCTCTACCACTGGGACCTCCCGCAGGCGCTGGAGGACGACGGCGGCTGGCTCAACCGCAGCACCGTCGACCGGTTCGCCGACTACGCGGCGATCATGGGCGAGCGCCTGGGCGACCGGGTCGAGCACTGGATCCCGGTCAACGAGCCCAACGTCGCGATGATGATGGGCTACGCGACCGGGGTGCACGCTCCCGGCCGCACGCTGATGTTCGACTCGATGCCGGTCGCCCACCACCTGCTGCTCGGGCACGGCCGCGCCGCGATCGCGCTGCGCGCCGCCGGTGCGACCAGCGTCGGGTGCGCCAACAACCACGCGCCGATGTGGCCGGCGAGCGAGGACGAGGCCGACGTCGGCGCGACCAAGCTCTTCGACGCCCTCTGGAACGGCATGTTCATCGAGCCGATGCTGCTGGGCCGCTACCCGGCCGACCTGGCCCCGCTCTTCGAGGACATCGTCCAGAACGGTGACATGGCGACCATCCGGCAGCCGCTCGACTTCTACGGCGTCAACTACTACAACCCCTTCAAGATCGCGGCGGCCGGCGAGGAGTCCGAGATGCCGTTCGAGTTCCGCGAGCTCCTCGGCTACCCGGTCACCGACTTCGGCTGGCCAGTCGTGCCCGACGGGCTGCGCGAGTGGCTGATCCTGCTGCGCGCCCGCTTCCGGGCAGCGCTGCCGCCGATCTACATCACCGAGTCGGGCTGCGCCTACAACATGGGTCCCGACGAGAACGGCGTCGTCGACGACCAGCCCCGCATCGACTACCTCGACGCACACCTCCGGGCGATCGCGACCGCGGTCCAGCGCGGGGTCGACGTACGCGGCTACTACACGTGGTCGCTGATGGACAACTTCGAGTGGGCGGAGGGCTTCACGCAGCGCTTCGGCCTGGTGCACGTCGACTACGAGACGCAGGTGCGGACGCCGAAGCGCTCCTTCCAGTGGTTCGCGGACATGATCGCCGCGCAGACGAAGTCACTCGGTTAGCGCACTCGCGAGGCGATCCACGATCCGCTCCAGCCGCTCGGCACTGGTCGCGATGTTGACCCGCACGTGGCCGGGCAGTCCGGGGTGGTAGTCCTGGCCGGGTGCGACGCGCACCCCGTGCGCCAGCCCGGCCGCGGCCGGGTCCTCGACGCCGTACGCCCGCAGGTCGAGCCAGCCGAGGTACGTCGCCTCGAGCGGCCGCATCCGGGCACGCGGAAGCCGGTCGGCGACCAGCTCCACGAGCAGGTCGCGCTGCGCGGACAGGCGCTCGACCAGGGCGGCGTGCCACTCGTCGCAGTCGCGCCAGGCCACGGCCCGGGCGACCACGCCGAGGCTCGACCAGGTGTTCTGCGCCGGGATCGGCGCCGCCCGCAGTCGGGCCTGCTCGTCGGGGTCGAGCGTCAGGATGCCGGCGCCGTGGATGGCCGGCATGTTGAAGGACTTGGTCGCGCTGGTGACCAGGATCCCGCGCTCGTCGACCGAGAGGTACGGCGTGAACTGCGCGCCCTCGAGCGTGAGCGGGCCGTGCACCTCGTCGGCGACCACGCGGGCGCCGTACGTCCGGGCGAGCTCGGCCAGGTCGGTCAGCTCGGCGCGTGAGGAGACCCGGCCGAGCGGGTTGTGCGGGTTGCAGAGCAGGAGGGTCCGGGCGCCCGCGGCGAAGGCCTGCTCCACGGCGTCCAGGTCGAGTGCCGCGTCCTCGGCGTCGGGGTCGAGGGTGATCGGCACGATCTCGCGCCCGGTGAGCTCGACGACGTCGCGGAACGGCGGGTAGGACGGGATCGGGACGACGACCGGGCCCGGCGGGCAGAGCAGCTCGAGCACCATCCGGATGCCGCCGATCACCCCACCGGTCGGCACCGACGCGTCCACCGGGACGTCCCAGTCCCAG
Organism: uncultured Actinomycetota bacterium; assembly: GCA_963696245.1. Lineage (GTDB taxonomy): Bacteria > Actinomycetota > Actinomycetes > Propionibacteriales > Nocardioidaceae > Nocardioides. The sequence continues at coordinate 146,477 of CAVOJM010000006.1, read as the reverse complement.
TGCCGCTGGGCGAACCCCGTGAACGCCGAGCCGACCGCGTCACCGTGGGGCGGGTAGCCCAGCCGGCCGTCCTCGACGGCCGCCACGAGCGCCGCGGTGATCGGCGGTGCGTGCCGGTAGTCCATCTCGGCCACCCAGGCCGGGATCACGCCGGGGGTCTCCCACTTGAGCGGGAGGGCGGCACGCGCCTCCTCGTCGGTCAGATCGCGGATCACCATGTCATCTAACGGCATAGCGTGAGTCCATGAAACGGGTGGCGGTCGTCGGGGCGCTGGCGTCCCTGGTCGCCCTCGGGGGGTGTACGCCGGACGCCGCCCCGGTCCCGAAGCCTGACGAGTCGCTCCCGATGCCGACCCAGCCGCCGCCGTGGGTCACCGAGACGCTCCCGGCCGAGCCGACGACCCGTCCGATGGTGCTCGCGACCAACGTCCGGCGGCCACCCATGTCGCTGCCGAAGGCCGTCGCCGAGTGGGTGATCCAGGGGCTCGTGGACAACTGGGACCAGCTCGGCCAGCCGTCCGCGCCGTTGACCGTCGTCGACCGCTCGGATCGCCTCGACCGGCTGCCGATGAACTCGATCGCCGTCGGGGTGGCCGACGCGATGGTGCCGGCCGTCCGGGTCATCGAGGTCGACGACGTCAATCCGTTGCGCGACCCGGACGACTACCCGATCCAGGTCCAGGGGCCGGCGCACCCGGCGATCACGACGCTCACCGTCGTCGGCGACATCATGCTCGGCCGTGAGGTGGGTGACCGGGGAGCAGACGTCGGCGACCCGTCGTACGCGCTCCGGCCGATGGCCAAGCGACTGGCGAGCGCCGACATCACCGTCGGCAACCTCGAGAGCACGCTGTCGGACGAGGGAGCGCCGACCCAGGGCGGCGACTCCTTCCACGCCGATGCGCTGGTGTGGACCGGCCTGCGCGACGCCGGCTTCGACGCGGTGGGGCTCGCCAACAACCACCTCGGTGACTACGGCGACCGTGCTCTGGTGCAGACGGTGCACCGTCTGCGCGACCACGGGCTCGCGACGTACGGCGCCGGTCGCGACCTGGCCCAGGCGAGCGAGCCGGTGGTCGTGACCCGCCACGGCATCCGCTTCGGGTTCCTCGGGTTCAACGCGATCGGGGAGACGCCCGAGGCAGGCCCGGCACAACCGGGTGCGCTGTCGATCAGCATGCCGCCGCGCACCGGTCCGCTCGACAACGCCGAGCTGGACCGGGTGCTCGACGACGTACGGCGCCTCGCCCACCGCGTCGACGTCGTGACCGTCGTGCCGCACTGGGGCACGCAGTACACCCACCGGCCCGAGCCGATCCAGGGACGGGTCGCCCGGGCGCTGGTGGGCGCGGGCGCCGACCTGGTCGTCGGCGGTCATCCCCACTGGGTGCAGGGCGCGTCGATGATCGGCGACGCGCTGCTGGTCAACTCGCTGGGCAACTTCGTCTTCGACATGGACACGCCGGAGACCAACGACGGCGTGATGCTCGAGGCGACCTTCTGGGGCGACCGGCTCGTGGCGACCGACTTCGTGCCCTACCGGATCGGCATCGACCGGGCGCCACGGCTGGTGCCGTGGTCGCGGGCGTCGAGCATCCTCGATCCGTTCTGGGCGTTCAGCGACCTCGGAGCCAGCTCGTGAGGATCCGCCCCACCCGGCCGAGCTGATCGGGGCGTACGACGGCCGGCACGTCGCCGGCCGAGTGGTAGCCGGCGTACGGCGTGCTGCCGACGCGTGCCGCGTCGAAGCCCGCGTCGGCGAAGGACTCGTGGTCGCTCGCTGAGTCGGTCCCGGTGACGATGGCGCACGTGGAGGTCGTCGGCGACGCCGGCGAGCTGGTCGCGCAAGGCGGCCGGAGTCCCGTCGGCGGACGAGAGCGGGACAGTCCGACCGACCCCGACCCGGTCGAGCGCGACCATGCCGTGCAGGTTGTGTCCCTCGTCCTCGGTCAGCGCGGCCACGTAGTCCTTCGAGCCGAAGTGGTGCAGGTCGCCGGTGCCGCGCGGCTCCTCGCCGCCGAACGCCACGAAGACCACCTGAGGGGTGTCGACCACCCGCGCGAGCTCGAGCAGCACCGCGATCCCCGACGCGTTGTCCTCCGCGCCGGGCGCGACGGAGACGGTGTCGAGGTGCGCGCCGACCAGCACGTACGGCGAGTCCGGGTCGAACCCGGGCGGGGTGGCGGCGACGTTGGAGGAACGGCCGGCGCGCACGGCGACGCCCCACGAGTCGCCGGCCGGCACCGGGAAAGTCGAGCGCGTCACGGTGTAGCCCTGCGCGGTGAACCGGTCCGTGACGTAGTCGGCCGCCTCGCGGAAGGCCGGCCCGGTCGCGAGCCGCGGGCCGATCGTGCCGGCCAGGTGCCGGACGGTCCGCATCGCGCGGGCCTGGCTGAAGCGCGGGACCGGTGGTGGGCTCGGCGGTGGGCGGTGCCGTTGGTGTGTCCGACGTCGGGGCCGGCGGGAGCGTCGTGGCGATCGGGCCGCGCGGGGCGTCGAACCCGTCGCCGGAGCAGGCGGACGAGGTCAGGGCCAGGCTGGTGGCGAGGACCGCGAGCGCCGTGCGCATGGTTCGACCGTACGTGGCCTGGGTCACGCCGAGGTCCCCCAAATGCCTGAAGGTCACCACCACCACTGAGCGGGGACCTACGATTCGCACATGCGTCTGCGTGGATCCCTGGCGGTTGCCGCCTTCCCCCTTCTTCTCGCTGTTGCGGCCTGCGCGCCGCAGTCGGACGACTCCACATCGGCCGACCCGGCGGCGACCCCGACCGCGGGACAGTGCGACACGGGCAACCTCAACCTGCTCAACGACGGCAAGCTGACCATCGGCACCGACTCCCCGGCGTACGAGCCGTGGTTCGTCGACAACGACCCGACCAACGGCAAGGGCTTCGAGTCCGCGGTCGCCTACGCGGTCGCCGACCAGCTCGGCTTCTCCACCGACCAGGTCACCTGGGTCAAGGTCCCGTTCAACACGTCCTACGCCCCCGGCCCGAAGAAGTTCGACTTCGACATCAACCAGATCTCGATCACCCCGGCGCGCGCGGCGAAGGTCGACTTCTCGGACGGCTACTACTCGGCCGCGCAGGCCGTGATCGCCCTCAAGAAGGACGGCCCGACGCCCACGTCGCTGGACGACCTCAAGAGCCTCAAGCTCGGTGCCCAGACCGGCACCACCTCGCTGACCGCGATCCGCGACGTGATCCAGCCGGACAGCGACCCGCTCGTCTTCGAGAACACCAACGCCGCCAAGCAGGCCCTGCTCAACGGCCAGGTCGACGCGATCGTCGCGGACCTGCCGACCGCGTTCTACATCACGGCGGTCGAGATCCCGGGCAGCACGCTCGTGGGCCAGTTCCAGGCGGAGGGCGAGCAGGAGCAGTTCGGCATGCTCTTCGAGAAGGGCAACCCGCTGGTCAGCTGCGTCAACCAGGCCCTCGCGACTCTCAAGAGCGACGGCACGCTCGACCAGATCGAGCAGCAGTGGCTCTCGGACACGGTCAACGTGCCCGTGCTCCAGTGATCTCCTGTTCTCGTGAGTGACGTCAGCCGCTGGCAGCCGAGCGAACGTGAGGTAGAGCGCTCCGCCGTACGCCGATCCATCCGGCTGCGCAGCGTGGCGATCGCGAGCATCACGACGGTGGTCGTGATCGGCCTCCTCGTCGTCGGGGTCGTGACCTCGCCGGGCTGGGACCGGTTCCGTGAGACCTTCCTTCCTGGCCGGACGCGAAGGCTGCCTTCCCGGACATCGGGGACGCTTCTGGCTGAACGTCAAGATGTTCCTGGTCGCCGAGCCCCTGATCCTGCTGGTGCGGGGTGCCGTGGCCATCGTGCGCAGCACGGTCTCGCCGCTGGCTGACCCCGATGCGCGTGGTCGCGGTGCGTCTACACAGACGTCGTCCGCGGCGTCCCGACGATCCTGCTCGTCTTCCTGCTTCGCGTTCGGCATCCCGGCGCTGCAGCTCCAGGGACTCCCCAACCGGTGCGTTCTTCTGGGCACCGTTGCACTGGTCGTCTCCTACAGCGCCTACGTCGCCGAGGTCTTCCGGGCCGGCATCGAGTCGGTGCACCCGTCGCAGGTGGCCAGCGCCGAGGCGCTCGGCCTCAGTCCGGGCTCAGACCATGCGCCACGTCGTGCTGCCCCAGGCGGTACGCCGCGTCGTACCGCCGCTGCTGAACGACTTCGTCTCGCTCCAGAAGGACACCGCGCTCGGTCGGTGCCGTCGGTGTCTTCGAGGCCTTGTTCGTCGCGCGCGACTACGGCAACTACAACTTCAACTACACGCCGCTGGTCGTCGACCGCCTGCTTCTTCGTCGTGCTCACGTCCCGCTGGCCCGGCTTCACGGACTGGCTGGTCGGCGGATGCGCCGAGCGAGAGCGGCGGGTGCCCGATGAGCGCGCTGCTCGAGGTCTCGAGCCTGCGCAAGTCCTACGGCGACGGCTGGTGCTCGACGACGTCTCGCTGACCGTGCAGCAGCACGACGTGATCTGCCTGATCGGCGCGTCCGGGTCGGGCAAGTCGACGCTGCTCCGATGCCTCAACCTGCTCGAGGACATCGACGACGGCGTCATCTCCTTCGACGGCGCGGAGATCTCCGACCCGCGCATCGACGCGCGCGACGTCCGCAAGCGGATCGGCATGGTCTTCCAGGCCTACAACCTCTTCCCGCACCTGACCGTGCTCGACAACTGCACGCTCGCGCCGCGCCGCGTGCACGGCGTACGACGCGCCGCCGCGGAGGCCCGCGCGCTCGAGCTCCTCGAGCGGTTCGGGCTGGCCGACCAGGCGACCAAGCACCCCGACAAGCTGTCCGGTGGCCAGCAGCAGCGTGCCGCGCTGGTCCGCGCGCTCTGCACCAACCCGACGCTCCTGCTGCTCGACGAGATCACCGCCGCCCTCGACCCCGAGCTGGTCGGCGAGGTGCTGTCGATCGTGCGCTCGGAGGCCGAGGCGGGGATGACCATGGTGATCGCCACCCACGAGATGGGCTTCGCCCGCGAGGTCGCCTCCTCGGTCTGCTTCCTCGACAAGGGCCGGATCCTCGAGCAGGGCCCGCCCGACGAGATCTTCACCGCGCCTCGTGAGGAGCGGACCCGGGAGTTCTTGCGCCGGGTGCTCTGAGCAGCCAGGTCCCACCCCGACGATGACAGCGGTTCTGTCATGATCGGGCGCATGAGCATCGAGCTGGGTCAGGGCACCGGTCCGCTGAAGGGTGTCAAGGTCGTCGAGATCGCGGGGATCGGGCCGGGTCCGCACGCCTGCATGATCCTGGCCGACCTCGGCGCGGACGTGATCCGGGTCGAGCGACCGGGCGGCCAGATGCTGGCCGGCGGAGCGACGATGCTGCTCAACCGCGGCCGCCCGAGCGTCGCGATGAACCTCAAGGACCCCGAAGCCGTGGCGACGGTGCTCGAGCTCGTGAGGACGGCCGACGTGGTCATCGAGGGGATGCGCCCCGGGGTGACCGAGCGCCTCGGCCTGGGGCCGGAGGACTGCCAGGCGGTCAACCCGCGGATCGTCTACGGCCGGATGACCGGCTGGGGCCAGACCGGCCCGCTCGCGCAGGCGGCCGGGCACGACATGAACTACATCGCGATCACCGGTGCGCTGCAGATGATGGGCCAGGACAAGAGCCGCCCGCACTTCCCGAGCAACCTGGTCGGCGACTTCGGCGGCGGCTCGACGTACCTCGTCATCGGCATCCTCGCCGCGCTCCTCGAGGCGAAGATCAGCGGCCAGGGCCAGGTGATCGACGCGGCGATCGTGGACGGTACGGCGCACCTCAACGCGATGACCGCGGCCTTCCTCGCCTCCGGCGGCTACACCGAGGAGCGCGGCGCCAACCTGCTCGACGGTGGCGTGCCGTTCTACGACATCTACGAGACCTCCGACGGCAAGCACCTGAGCGTCGGCGCGCTCGAGCCGCAGTTCTTCGACGCGCTCGTGACCACGCTCGGCGTCAAGGAGACCTGTCCCGGGCAGGGCGAGCCGCAGCGGTACGACGAGATGCGCGCGATCTTCACGGACACCTTCAAGTCCAAGACGCAGGCCGAGTGGATCGAGATCTTCGAGGGCACCGACGCCTGCGTCGCCGGGATCATCCCGATCACCGAGGCCTTCGAGCACCCGCACCTCCAGGCCCGCGGGACCTTCGTCGAGAAGGACGGCATGACCCAGCCCGTGCCCGCGCCGCGCTTCTCGCGCACCGAGCCGACGCTGACCCTGCCCCCGAGCAAGGTCGCCGGCGAGCACACCCGCGACGCGCTCGCCGCGTGGGGGATCGCCGACGTCGACGGCCTGATCGAGCGCGGGGTCGCGGTCCAGGCGTGAAGCCGTTCCTCTTCCTCGGCACCCGCGCCGAGGATGCCGCCGCCGACAGCGAGTACGCCGCCGTCCTGCGCGGCTCGGGCCTGGCCGAGGACGACGTACGCCGGATCCGCCTCGAGCGCGATCCGCTGGGGCACATCGACCTCGACGACTGGTCGGGGGTGATCCTCGGCGGAGGTCCGTTCAACGTCAGCGACCCCGAGGACTCGAAGAGCGCGGCGCAGAGGCGCGCCGAGGCGAGCTGCGCGACCTCGCCGAGCGCGCGGTCGCGGCCGACTTCCCGTTCCTCGGTGCCTGCTACGGCATCGGTGTGCTCGGCACCCTGCGCGGCGGCGTCGTCGACCAGACGTTCGCCGAGCCCATCTCCTCGCGCGAGATCACGCTCACCGACGCCGGGGCGGCTCGACCCTCTTCTCGGCGAGATGCCCCGCACGTTCAACGCGTTCCTCGGGCACAAGGAGGCGGTCACCCGGCTGCCGGAGGGTGCGGTGCTGCTGGCCTCGAGCGCCGACCTGCCCGGTCCACGCCTTCCGGATCGGGAGCAACGTCTACGCCACCCAGTTCCACCCCGAGCTCGACGTCGACGGCCTGTGCCTGCGCATCGAGACCTACCGCGGCTACGGCTACTTCGAGGCGCACGAGGCCGACGGCCTGCTCGCCACGGCCCGCGCGAGCCACGTCGAGCACCCGGCCCGTCTCCTGGCGCGGTTCGTCGAGCTCTATGCTTGTTGACAGATATTCAGTAAGGTTCCTGGCATGAGCAACGAGCATGTCGACGTCCTGATCGTCGGTGCCGGCCTGTCCGGGATCGGCGCCGCCTGCCAGCTGCGCGAGCGCCACCCGGGCCGGACCGTCGCCGTGCTGGAGAGCCGCGAGGTCAGCGGCGGCACCTGGGACCTGTTCCGCTACCCCGGCATCCGCTCCGACTCCGACATGTACACGTTCGGCTACCACTGGCGCCCGTGGCGCAACGAGCGCGCGCTCGCCGACGGCGACGCGATCCTCGACTACCTCCGCGAGGTCGCCACCGAGTACGGCGTCGACAAGCTGATCCGCTACCGGCACCGGGTCGTGGGCGCGAGCTGGGACACCGACACCGCTCTCTGGACCGTCCGCGCCGAGACGCCCGACGGCGAGATCACCCTGACCGCGAGCTTCCTCTGGAACTGCGGCGGCTACTACGACTACGACGCCGGCTACACCCCCGACTTCCCGGGCGCCGACGACTACCAGGGCCAGGTCATCCACCCCCAGCAGTGGCCCGAGGACCTCGACTACGCCGACAAGTAGGTCGTCGTGATCGGTTCCGGCGCGACCGCGGTGACGCTGGTGCCGGCGATGGTCGCGGGCGGGGCCGGGCACGTGACGATGCTCCAGCGCTCGCCGACGTACATCGTGTCGATCCCCGGCCGCGACCCGCTGGCCGCCAGGCTGGCGCGCCTGCCCGAGAAGGTGCGCTTCCCGATCCTGCGGTGGAAGAACATCTTGGTGTCGGTCGGCATCTACCAGCTCAGCCGCAAGAAGCCTGACGCCCTGCGCGGCTTCATCCGCAAGAACACCATCAAGCAGCTGCCGCCCGAGATCGACGTCGACGTGCACTTCAAGCCGACGTACGACCCGTGGGACCAGCGCCTCTGCCTGGTGCCCGACGGTGACCTGTTCCGCGCCTTCCGCAAGGGGAGCGCCTCCATCGTCACCGACACGATCGAGACCTTCACCGAGAAGGGCATCCGGCTGACGTCGGGCGCAGGAGCTCGAGGCGGACATCGTCGTGACCGCGACCGGGCTGCAGCTGCTCGCGCTCAACGCGCCGCTGGAGGTCGACGGCAGGCCGGTGGAGCTGCCGGAGACCATGGCCTACAAGGCCATGATGCTCAGCGGGATCCCCAACTTCGCCTTCACCATCGGCTACACCAACGCGTCCTGGACGCTCAAGGCCGACCTGGTCTCCGACTACGTCTGCCGGCTGCTCGACCACCTCGACGAGCACGGCCTGCGGGCCGCGACTCCGCGGCTGGACCCGACCGTGGGCGAGCGGCCACTGATGGACTTCTCGGCGGGCTACGTCCTGCGTGCCCTCGACGAGCTGCCCAAGCAGGGCGACCGCGCGCCGTGGCAGCTCAAGCAGAACTACCTCACCGACGTCCGCAAGATCCGCCGCGACCCCATCGACGACGGCGTCCTGACGTTTGCCTGACGTCCGGATCGGTCACCGCCCCTCCAGGACTACCAAGGAGGCAGACATGGGTCTGAAGGACAAGGCAGAGAACAAGGTCGAGAACCTCAAGGGCCAGGGCAAGGAGTCGGCGGGCAAGGCCACCGGCAACGAGTCGCTCGAGGCCGAGGGCAAGGGCGACCAGGCGTCGTCGAAGGTCAAGGACGCGGGCGAGAACGTCAAGGACGCCGCCAAGGACCTGAAGGACGGCCTGACCAACTAGTACGCAGCGTCACACCCGGCCGATGCGGGTCTGACGGGCTGCTTCGTCTACAGTTGTCGAAGCAGCCCGTTCAGTCTTGCCTCGGGCTTCGGCCGGTCCCTTCCAGGATCGAGCCCCTCACATCGGAGGCAATGCTTCTCCGCTCCCGCCGAAGGCGGGTTCAGCTTGGCGAGACACGCCAACAGTGAGTGATTTTCTCTTGTCTAACGCAGTGTCTGCTGCGGGCTTCGCCGATCTCGGCGTCCCCGCCTCCCTTGTCGCCGTCCTCACGGACCTCGGCATCTCCACCCCGACCCCGATCCAGGCCGCCACGCTGCCCGACTCCCTCGCGGGTCGCGACGTGCTCGGCCGTGGCCGCACCGGCTCCGGCAAGACCTACGCGTTCTTGCTGCCGCTGGTCGCCCGCCTCACCGCCTCCGGCAAGTCGCCGCAGTCGCGCAAGCCCCGCGCGCTGATCATGGCCCCGACGCGCGAGCTCGTCAACCAGATCAACGAGGCCCTCAAGCCGCTGGCCAAGACCGCCGGCCTGAGCACCCTGACCATCTTCGGTGGCGTCGGCCAGAACCCGCAGGTCCAGGGCCTGCGCAAGGGCATCGACATCGTCCTCGCCTGCCCCGGCCGGCTCGAGGACCTGATGGGCCAGGGTCACGTCGACCTGAGCCAGGTCGAGGTCACCATCCTCGACGAGGCCGACCACATGGCCGACCTGGGCTTCCTGCCCGGCGTCCGCCGGATCATGGACCAGACCCCGAGCAACGGCCAGCGGCTGCTCTTCTCGGCCACGCTCGACAAGGCGATCGACGTCCTGGTCAAGCGCTTCCTGACCGACCCGAAGACCCACGAGGCCGACTCGGCCCAGTCGCCGGTCGCGAAGATGGACCACCACGTGCTGCACGTGGGCCGTGAGCACCGCGTGTCGGTGCTGGTCGACCTGACCAGCGCGCCCGGTCGCACCGTCGTCTTCACGCGCACCAAGCACGGCGCCAAGGCGCTGACCCGCCAGCTCAACAAGAGCGGTGTCCCCACCGTCGAGCTGCACGGCAACCTCAGCCAGAACGCCCGCACCCGCAACATGGACGCCTTCCACTCGGGCAAGGCCAGCACCCTGGTCGCCACCGACATCGCGGCGCGGGGCATCCACGTCGACGACGTCGCGCTGGTCGTCCACGCCGACCCGCCGATGGAGCACAAGGCCTACCTGCACCGCTCGGGCCGTACGGCGCGCGCCGGTGCCGCCGGCACCGTCGTCACCCTGATGACCGACGAGCAGGTCCGCGACGTGCGCGACCTGACCCGGGCCGCCGGCATCAAGCCGACGCTCACCAAGCTCAGCGGTGCCGCCCACCCGGTCCTCGCCCAGCTCGCCCCCGGCGAGCGGGTGCTGGTCCCGGGCGGGATGGGCATCGAGCCGGAGACCCCCATCCGCCAGGCCCGCCCCGCGGGTTCCGGCGGTGGCGGTGGCCGCAACCGATCGCGTGGCAGTCGCAGCGGGTCGGGCTCCAAGTCCGGCGGCGCTGCCAAGTCCGGCGGCGCGCCGAAGTCTGGTGGCGCTCCGAAGTCCGGTGGCAACCGGTCGCGTCGCGGCTCGGGTTCGGGCTCCGGCTCGACCGTCGTCGTCGGGCGGCTCGCGGCACAGCGCCGCGTCGTTCAGCTCCGGCCGACGCTGATTCTTCCCTGACGGGTGTGGGTCTCCTCCGAACGGGGGAGACCGCATCCAGGGGGTGACGGATGCTGACCTGGCTCCGGCGGGCGCTGTGGGACGTCGTGCCGCGCGACCATCGCGCGAGCACGGACGAGCTGCGCCGTCGACAGCTGGTGACCGCCCTCGTGGTGGTCGTCGGCGGCACCGTCCTCGGGCTGTCCCTGCGGATCGATCCCGGGAGCCCCTGGTTCTACCCGGCCACCCTGCTCCTCGCGGTGGTCTGGACGGTGGGCGCGTTCGCTTCCGGACCGCTGCACCTGGGCCGGATCGAGGTCGCCGAGGACACGCGTCGCCCAGTGGTGACGCCCGTCCTCCTCGGCCTCGGCCTGGCCGCTGTCTTCGTGGTCGGGGGCCCTGGTCGTGCGCCAGATCCCCTTCCTCGACGACCAGGTCCGCTCGGTCCTCGACCACGCCGACCAGGGATCCGGTCCGTTGCTCCTGCTGGTGACCGTGGTCAACGGGGTCGCCGAGGAGCTCTTCTTCCGCGGCGCGGCGTACGCCGCCATCCCGCGGCACCCGGTCCTGGTCACGACGGTCGCCTACGCGATCGCGACCCTCGCCACGGGCAACGTGATGCTCGCGTTCGCGGCCCTGATCCTCGGGGTGGTGGTCGGTCTCGAGCGACGAGCGTCCGGCGGGCATCCTCGGCCCGGCGCTGACGCACTGCACCTGGTCGGTGATCATGCTGTTCGCGCTGCCGCTGCTCTTCTAGACGTCTTCAGCGACGGCACGCCGGACCGCCTCGGCGTAGGTCAGCGGCTCACCCGGCACCAGGTCGCGGATCGCGTGGTCGGTCACGATCACCTCGGTGCTCATCGACTCGATGAGGTTGCGGCCGGTCGTGGTGTCGACGTCGGTGACGAACGAGATCCACCGCGACGAGAGCCCCGGGGTCAGCACCGGCACGGTCACGACCGGGACCCGGCGACCGTTGATGCACCTCGGCCGCCTCCTGGAGCATGTCGACGTAGCTGAGCTGGTCCGGGCCGCCGATCTCGAAGATCCGGTCGAACGCCTCCTCCAGTCCGACCACGCCGGCGAGGTAGCGAACGACGTCGTCCAGCGCGATCGGCTGGGTCCGGGTGGCCGCCCACTTCGGCACGACCATCGCCGGCAGGTTCTTGATCAGCTGTCGGGTCATCTCCCACGAGATGCCGCCGGCGCCGACGACGATCGCCGCACGCAGCACCGTCACCGGCACCCCGGACTCGCCGAGCAGCCGCTCGACCTCGCGCCGGGAGCGTAGGTGCGGGGACAGGTCGTCGTCGTCCTTGCCGAGCCCGCCGAGGTAGACGATCTGCCGCGTGCCGCTCGCGGCCGCAGCGAGGCCGAACGCCCGGGCGGCGTCGGCGTCCTTGCGACTCGAAGTCGTTGTCGTCGAGCGAGTGCACGAGGTAGACCGCCACGTCGACGCCCTCCAGCGGGCCGGCGAGCGTGCCGGGGTCGGAGACGTCACCGCCGACCGCTTCGCCCGGACCGTCGTAGGTCTCGGGATGCCGGGTCATCGCCTTCACGGCGCACCCGCGTTCGATGAGGGCGGGCACGAGCCGGCTGCCGATGAATCCGGTGGCGCCGGTGACGAGGACGGTGGGTTCGGTTCACAGCGGTGTCGTACCCGTCGGGAGAGGTGCCGAAGCAGATCAGCGGGTACGGCGCTCGATGCCCTCGCGCCGGGTCTCGTCCATCGCGGCCTCGTAGGCCGACACCAGGCTGGCGATCGACAGCGGCTTGAGCCGCTCCACGACCTCGCGCAGCTTGTCGGGCGAGGCGCCGGACTCCTTGTAGACCGGCCACACCATGGTGCGGAAGAGCGTCGTTGAGCTCCTTGGCGATCTGGCGACCGTGCTCGGCGTACACGTCGGCCGCGGCGATCGCGGCCTCGATCGGGAAGCCGAGGTCGAGCAGGCCGAGGCCGACCGAGAGCTGCGAGACGGCGACCTCGTAGCGCCCGCGCTTGGTGCGGAAGACGATGCCGAGCGCGGCCAGCGTGGTCAGGTCGTCGTCGGTCAGGTCGCGGCCGGTGCGCTTGACGAGCTCGGCCCGCGACATCTCGACGGGGAGGTCCGCCTGCCAGGGCGCCAGCATCGTGCGGTGCAGCGCGATGTCCTCGGGGGTGGCGTCGCCGGGGATGCCGGCGACGTACTTCTCGATCGCGGAGAGCGTGAAGCCGTGGCCCTGCAGCTCCTGGACCAGCTCGAGCCGGGCGACGTGGTCGGCGCTGTAGTAGCCGGACCGGCCACGCCGGATCGGCGGCGGCACCAGGCCCTTGGTCGTGTAGAAGCGGACGTTGCGCACGCTCATCCCGACCCGGTTGGTCAGCTCGTCGAGGGTCAGCAGCCCGCGTAGCGACTCGACGCTCTCGTCCATGACCCTCCTCACACCCGACCCGTCCTTGACCTTGACAGTAATAGTGTCACAATCGAGAACAGGTTTCCCATCACGGAGTAGGACGGTCATGGCAGAAGCATTCGTGTACGACCACATTCGCACGCCGCGCGGCAGGGGCAAGGCGGCCGGCTCGCTGCACGAGGTCAAGCCGGTCGACCTCGTCGTCGGCCTGCTCGACGAGATCAAGGAGCGCAACCCCAGCCTCGACCCGGGCCGCGTCGACGACGTCGTGCTCGGCGTCGTGTCGCCGGTCGGCGAGCAGGGCGGCGACATCGCCAAGACCGCCGCGCTCAAGGCCGGCTACCCCGACACCGTGGCCGGCGTCCAGCTCAACCGCTTCTGCGCCTCCGGTCTCGAGGCCGTCAACCAGGCTGCGTCCCGCGTCCGCGGTGGCTTCGAGGACCTGATCCTCGCCGGTGGCGTCGAGTCGATGAGCCGGGTGGCGATGGGCTCCGACGGTGGCGCCTGGGCGCAGGACCCGGCCACCGCGCTGACCACCGGCTTCGTGCCGCAGGGCATCGGCGCCGACCTGATCGCCACCATCGAGGGCTGGAGCCGCGACGACGTCGACGCCTACGCCGCCGAGTCGCACCACCGCGCCGCCAAGGCGTGGGCCAACGGCTACTTCGCCAACGCCGTCGTCCCGGTCACCGACCTCAACGGCCTGACCGTCCTCGACCACGACGAGACGATCCGTCCCGACACCAGCCCCGAGGGCCTGGCCGGCCTCAAGCCGAGCTTCGCCCAGATCGGCCGCGACGCCGGCTTCGACGACGTGGCGCTCGAGAAGTACCACTGGGTCGAGAAGATCAACCACGTCCACCACGCCGGCAACTCCTCGGGCATCGTCGACGGCGCCGCCCTGATGGCGATCGGCAGCGAGCAGGTCGGCACCGACCTCGGCCTGACGCCGCGCGCCCGGATCATCGCCACCGCGGTCTCCGGCGCCGACCCGACGATCATGCTCACCGGTCCCGCGCCGGCGGCCCGCAAGGCGCTCGCCAAGGCCGGCCTCGAGGTCGGCGACATCGACCTCTTCGAGATCAACGAGGCGTTCGCCGCGGTCGCGATGCGCTTCATGCGCGACATGGACATCAGCCACGAGATCACCAACGTCAACGGCGGCGCGATCGCCATGGGCCACCCGCTCGGCGCCACCGGCGCGATGATCCTCGGCACCCTCATCGACGAGCTCCAGCGGCGCGACCAGCGCCGCGGCCTCGCCACGCTCTGCGTCGGCGGCGGCATGGGCATCGCCACCATCGTCGAGCTCGTCTGACCAGGACAGGAACTCCCACACACATGAGCACCAGCACCAGCACCGAGCAGCCCCCCGTCGACAAGCACAGCGCGGTCCGCTACGACCGCGACGCCGACGGCATCGTCACCCTGACCCTCGACGACCCGACCGCCAGCGCCAACACGATGAACGAGCTCTACCTCGAGTCGATGGCCGCCGCCGTGCAGCGGCTGTACGACGAGGAGGCCACTGATGGGCAGAGCGTCACGGGCGTCGTGGTCGCCAGCGCGAAGAAGACCTTCTTCGCCGGCGGCAACCTGAAGAACATGGTCCAGGCGACCAAGGACGACGCCGCTGACGTCTTCGCGATGGGCGAGGCCGTCAAGGCCGGGCTCCGCCGGCTCGAGAAGTTCCCGAAGCCGGTCGTCGCCGCGATCAACGGCGCAGCCCTCGGCGGCGGCTTCGAGATCTGCCTGGCGACCAACCACCGGATCGCGGTCGACGACCGCTCGGTCAAGATCGGCCTGCCCGAGTCGACCCTGGGCCTGCTCCCCGGCGGTGGCGGCGTCACCCGCGTCGTACGCCTGCTGGGCCTGCAGTCCGGCCTGATGGACGTGCTGCTGACGGGCACGCAGTTCTCGCCCGACCAGGCGCTCGAGAAGGGCCTGGTCGACGAGCTGGTCGCCACCCGCGAGGAGCTGGTCCCGGCCGCGAAGGCGTGGATCAAGGCCAACCCGGAGGAGAGCCAGAACCCCTGGGACAAGCCCGGCTACAAGATGCCCGGCGGCACCCCGAAGACCCCGGCGCTGGCGGCCTTCCTGCCTGCGTTCCCGGCGATGCTGCGCAAGCAGACCAAGGGTGCGGTCTACCAGGCGCCGCGGGCGATCCTGTCCGCCGCGGTCGAGGGCGCGTCGGTCGACTTCGACACCGCGTCGCGGATCGAGTCGCGCTACCTGACCAACCTGATCGTCAACCAGGCCTCGAAGAACATGATCCAGGCGTTCTTCTTCGACCTGCAGGCGATCAACGCCGGCAAGCTGCGCCCGCAGGGCATCGAGCCCTACAAGGCCACCAAGGTCGGCGTCCTCGGCGCCGGCATGATGGGCGCCGGCATCGCCTACTCCTGTGCCCGCGCGGGCATGGAGGTCGTGCTCAAGGACGTCAGCGCCGAGGGTGCGGCCAAGGGCAAGGCCTACTCCGAGGGCCTGCTCGACAAGGCGATCGCCCGCGGCAAGAGCACCGAGGAGAAGAAGGCCGAGCTGCTCGGTCGCATCACGGCCACGGCCGACCCGGCCGACCTGGCCGGCTGCGACCTCGTGATCGAGGCCGTCTTCGAGGACCCGTCGCTCAAGCAGCAGGTCTTCGCCGAGATCGCGCCGTACGTCAACGACGACGCGCTGCTCTGCTCCAACACCTCGACGCTGCCGATCACCGAGCTGGCGACCGGCATCGACCGGCCCGCCGACTTCATCGGCCTGCACTTCTTCTCGCCCGTCGACAAGATGCCGCTGGTCGAGATCATCAAGGGCAAGGAGACGTCCGACGTCGCCCTGGCCAAGGCCTACGACGTCGTCCAGCAGATCCGCAAGACGCCGATCGTGGTCAACGACAGCCGCGGCTTCTACACCTCGCGCGTCATCGGCACGATGGTCAACGAGGGCCTCGCGATGCTCGCCGAGGGCGTGCACCCGGTCAGCATCGAGCGGGCCGCGACCCAGGACGGCTACCCGGTCGGTCCGCTCCAGCTCAGCGACGAGCTGAACATGGAGCTGATGGCCAAGATCGGCAAGGCGAGCAAGGACGCCGTCGAGCGCGACGGCGGCACCTACACGCCGCACCCGGGCGAGGCGGTCGTCGCGAAGATGATCGAGCTCGGCCGCCCGTCGCGGCTCAAGGGCGCGGGCTTCTACGACTACGAGGACGGCAAGCGCACCGGCATCTGGTCGGGGCTGGCGACCGAGTTCCCCGTGGCCGCCGAGCCGCTGCCGTTCGCGGACATCAAGGACCGCCTGCTGTTCGTCGAGGCGCTCGAGACCGCGAAGTGCTTCGAGGAGGGCGTGATCGAGTCGTCGGCCGCGGCCAACATCGGCTCGATCATGGGCATCGGCTTCCCGGCGATGACCGGTGGCGCCGCTCAGTTCATGCACGGCTACGAGAACGCTGCGGGCCAGATCGGCCTCGGTGCGTTCGTCGCCCGGGCCGACGAGCTGGCCGAGAAGTACGGCGAGCGGTTCAACGCCACGCCGTACCTGCGTGACCTGGCTGCGCAGGGCGGTTCGTTCCCGGCCTAGGGTCTCCCGCATGGGTGTGCTGCTGCTGGTCCGTCACGGACAGGCGTCGTTCGGCGCTGACGACTACGACGTCCTGTCCGAGACGGGCTGGCAGCAGGCCCGGCTGCTCGGTCGCTGGCTCGGCGACCGCGGCCTGCAGCCCGACCTCGTCGTGCGCGGCAGCATGCGCCGGCACCGCGAGACCGCCGAGGCGATGATCGAGGGCGCGGGGTGGTCGACCGAGCCGCGCGTCGACGCCCGGATTGGGACGAGTTCGACCACCTCGGTGTGGTCTCCGCCCACGGCGAGAGCGTCGAGGGGCTCGACCGGCGCGAGTTCCAGCTGCTCTTCGAGCGGGCGACGGCGCGCTGGACCAGCGGCGAGAGCGCCGACTACCCCGAGACGTACGCCGCCTTCCTCGACCGGGTCGTCCCGGGCGACCCGTGCCGCGGCGCGAGGCCGGGTCCGGGCGCACCGTCGTCGCGGTCACCTCGGGCGGCCCGATCGGCGCCGTGTGCGCGCGGCTGAGCGACCCGGAGGCCGACCCCGCCGGCCTGGCCCGGATGTGGTCGCGCTTCAACGCGGTCACGGTCAACTCCGCCGTCTCGCCGGGTGCTCGTCGGATCGACCGGGATGCGGCTGCTGACCTTCAACGAGCACGCCCACGTCGAGGGCGAGACCCTGACCTACCGCTAGACCATCTTCCGCACCATCGACAGCGGCGCGTGCTTGAGCACCAGCGAGAGCGGCGCCCACGGCCACGGCGGCACGAACGCCTCGCGCTTCTCCTTCTCGATCGCGTCGACCATCGCGCGCACGCCGTCCTCGGTGGTCGCCATCAGTCGCGGCTTGTCGTCACCGACCACGTTCATGCCCGACACGATGTAGCCCGGGTGCAGCACGGTGACCTTGATCGGCGTGCCGTAGAGGTCGGCCTGCAGACCCTGGCCGAGGCTGGTCACTGCGGCCTTGGTCGCGGCGTACGTCGTCTGCGCCTTCGGCAGTCCGCGCATCGCCGCCATCGACGACACGAGCACCAGATGTCCGCGGCCCTGGTCGCGGAGGATCTCGGTCGCGGCCTCGGCCTGCGCGAGGACGCCACGAAGTTGGTCATCGCCGTCTCGCGGTTGGCGTCGTAGCGCCCGGTGCCGAGCGAGGCGCCCTTGCCGATGCCGGCGTTGACGACGATCCGGTCGAGCGAGCCGAAGTCGGCGCGGAACGCCTGGAACACCGAGAAGACCTGGTCGTCGTCGCACACGTCGAGGGTGCGGACCTCCACCCGGCGGTCGGGGTACGCCGCCGCGATCTCGTCGCGCAGCGCTTCCAGCCGGTCGAGGCGGCGCGCGCACAGGCCAGGTCGTAGCCCTTGGCGGCGAACTGGCGGGCCATCTCCTCGCCGAGTCCCGAGGAGGCGCCGGTGATCAGGATCGTCTGCGTCATGCGCTGCAGTGTGGCTCACGCGTCCCGGACGCCCCTCGCCGGCACGATCTCCGGCCGTCACCTTGACGCGGTCGCCTTGTTGACCTTGGCTGAGCCCTGTCGCGCATCTTCGCGTTTCAGCAGGTGTTCCCGCAGATCTGCCACCCGCGTTCATCCCGGTAGGAGACATCCGTGTCGATTCTGTCCTCGAGGTCGTCGCTGCAACGCAGCGCGGTCGTCCTGTTCTCGGTGGGGGCAGTGGTGGCCGCCCTGCTCGCCGGCGCACCCACGGCCGGCGCCAACGCACCTGGAGCCGCGGCGCTCGCTGCGGCCCCGTCGAGCCTCACCAGCGGTCGCTACATCGTGATGCTGCGCGAGCCCGCTGCGGCGACGTACTCCGGCGGCAAGAGCCGCTACGCCGCGACCCGCTCGACGACCGGATCGGTTCGACGCCCACACGGCTCAGGTCCGCGCCTACACCAGCCACCTGCGCCAGACGCACGCCACCGTCGCACGCTCGGTCGGCGCGACCGCGGTCAGCGACTTCACGGTGGCGAGCAACGGCTTCGTCGCCGACCTGACCTCCGTGCAGGCCCGCGAGCTCAACAGCGACCGTCGGGTGCTCCTGCTGGAGAAGTCGACGAGCCTCAAGCTCGACACCTGGCACACCCCGACCTTCCTCGGCCTGACCGGCAAGAACGGCGCCTGGACCCGCACGGCGGCGAGGCGAACGCCGGCTCCGGCATCGTGGTCGCCGACCTCGACACCGGCATCTGGCCCGAGTCGAAGTCGTTCGCTGGGTGCCGCGCTCACCTCGACCCGCCGAAGACCAAGTGGGACATCTCCCGCACCGGCGAGGACACCCGGATGGAGAAGTCCGACGGCACCGTGTTCCGCGGCCGGTGCGTCATCGCCGAGGGCTGGGACGCCGGCGACTGCAACACCAAGATCATCAGTGCCCGCTACTACGGCGACAGCTTCCTGGCGGGCGACCCGGAGCTGTCCGAGTTCGAGCACATCCGGCACGCGACGGCGACAGCCACGGCACCCACACCGCCAGCACCGCCGCCGGCAACCAGGTCGCCAACGCCGCCACCGAGGGACGCAAGTTCGGACCCGTGTCGGGCATGGCGCCCGCGGCCCGGCTCGCCGTCTACAAGGTCTGCTGGGAAGCAGCCGACCCGACAACAGCGGATGCAACAACGCCGACTCCGTGGCCGCCATCGACCAGGCCGTCATCGACGGTGTCGACGTGCTGAACTTCTCCGTCGGTGGCGGGCCGACCCGACGCTCGACGCGATCGAGCTCGCCTACGAAGGCGCTGCCGAGGCCGGTGATCTTCGTGTCGGCCTCGGCCGGCAACTCCGGTCCCGACCCGATCACGCTCGACCACCCGGCGCCCTGGCTGACCACGGTCGCCGCCTCCACGGCGTACAACTCGAGAACACGGTCGTCCTGGCAACGGCAAGAAGATCGCCGGCGCCTCGATCACCGAGACGGCCGTCACGTCGAGCCCGCTGGTCGACGCCGGCGGCCAGTGCTGTCGAGGGTGCGGACCCGGACGACGCGTCGCTGTGCGGTCCGGACACCCTCGACCCGGCTGCCGTCAGCGGCACGATCGTGGTCTGCATCCGTGGCGTCTACGACCGCGTCGCGAAGAGCGCCGAGGTCAAGCGTGCCGGCGGCAAGGCGATGGTCCTGGTCAACCCCAGCCCGAACAGCCTGGACGCCGACTTCCACTCGGTGCCGACGATCCACCTCGCCGACACCGCCCTGCCCCACGATCGTCGCCTACCTCGCCTCCGCGGGCGACAACGCCACGGCGTCGTTCAAGATCGGCAACCTCACCAAGCAGACGACGCCGCTCCCCAGGTCGCCGGGTTCTCGTCGCGCGGTCCGGTCCTGGTCGCCGGCGGTGACCTCGCTGCAAGCCGGACATCGCGGCTCCGGGTGTCGACGTCCTGGCGGCGGTCGCACCGTCGGCGGACTCCGGTCGGGACTACGACCTGATCTCCGGTACGTCGATGGCCGCTCCGCACATCACCGGTCTGGCCGCGTTCATCCAGAGCGTGCACCCGCGGTGGACGCCGATGCAGATCAAGTCGGCGATGATGACGACCGCCACGCCCACGAAGACCGAGGACGGCAAGGCCGTCGAACGACGCGTTCGCGCAGGGCGCCGGCCAGGTCACGCCCGAAGAAGTTCTTCACCCCGGGCCTGTTCGTCGAGTCCGGGCCCACCCAGTGGCGCGGCTTCCTGACCGAGGAGGGCTTCGACACCGGCGTCCCGGCGCTCGACCCGAAGGACATCAACCTCCCGTCGATGGCGGACGCCACGGTCACCGGCGGCACGGTCTTCCACCGCACCTTCCGTGCCGGCAGACGGGCACCTGGAAGATCAAGTCGTCCGTGCCCGGGTTCAAGCTGACCTCAACCGCTCCACGGTGAAGTCCGTCCGGGTCAACGACCTGACGGACATCACGTTCACGTTCACCCGGACCACGCGCTCCGCTTGGGCAGTACGCCTGGGTGCGGTGACCCTGACCGGACCGACGACGGTGCGGCTCCCGGTGGCGCTGCAGCCGCTGTCGGTCGACGCTCCGCCGGACGTGTCCGGCACCGGCGTCTCCGGCTCGGTGGAGGTGCCGCTCACGGCCGGCTTCACCGGTGACCTCGCCATCACGACGCACGGCATGGCCGTGTCCGACACCGTCGAGGACGGCGTGGACGCGGCCGACTACAACCTCGAGTGCGTGACGGTCACCGACAACACCTCGCTCGCCAGGTTCTCGGTGGACGCCGTCGATGACTCGGCCGACCTCGACATGCACGTCTACACGTCCGACACGTGCGACCCGAACGACATCCAAGCGGAGGTCGGTACGTCGGCCACCGCGTCGGCGGACGAGTCGGTGACCTTGACCGAGCCGGATGCGGGCACGTACATCGTCGAGATCGACGGGTTCGCGGCGGGCGCCGACGGCACTCACCCGATGCCGTACGCGTTCGACTTCTGGGACGTCGACGCATCGGCATCGGCCGGCAACCTCACGGTCACGCCCAACCCCGTGCCGGTCGTCCAGAACGAGGCGACCTCGGTGGACCTCAGCTGGTCGGGCTCGACCCGGACCGGCACTACCTGGGTTACCTGTCCTACCCCGACACCACCAGCCTGACGGTGCTCGAGGTGGACACCAGCTCCTGATCCCAACGAGCTGAGCGCGGCGCCCGGGACCACGGATCCCGGGCGCCGTTCTCATGTCCGCCAAGAAAAAGTCAGTCTTGACTGTTTGTTGGTGACGCAGGCAGGCTGACCGGGTGACGACAGTGGCCGGGCCGACGCCCCGAAATGGGCAGTTCCCAGGAGGAGCGCACCCGGGTGATGCGTGCCCGGTTGCTCGACGCGACGGTGGACTGCCTGGTCGAGCGCGGCTTCGCGGGTACGTCGACCACGCTGGTCTCGGAGCGTGCCGGGGTCAGCCGCGGGGCGCAGCTGCACCACTTCCCGACCAAGAACGACCTGGTCGTCGCAGCGGTCGAGCACCTCACCGAGCGGCGCGGCGCCGAGCTGGCGGCCGCGGCAGAGTCGCTGCCGGAGGGACCGCGGCACACCCGAGCCGTCATGCAGATGCTCGGCGACCACTTCGCCTCGCCCGTCTTCAACGCCGCCCTCGAGCTGTGGGTGGCGGCGCGGACCGACGAGCAGCTGCTGGCCGCGGTCGGCCCGCTCGAGCAGCGCGTCGGTCGTGAGACGCACCGGCTCACCGTCGAGCTGCTCGGCGCCGACGAGTCCGTGCCCGGCGTCCGCGAGATGGTGCAGGCGACCCTCGACCTCGTGCGCGGGCTGGGCCTGGCGAACACGATCTCCGACGACACCCGCCGGCGCGGCCGGATCCTCGACCAGTGGGCCGACACCCTCGACATCGTCCTGGTCTCGACAGGCTCGACCAACGAAGGAGCATGACCGTGCTCGACGTGATCCTGAACGACCTCAAGGCCGAGAGCGACCAGCTCTGGGCGACCGTGTCGGGGCTCGACGCCGACGGCTGGGCCACGCCGACGCCGGCGACCGGGTGGACCGTGGCGACCCAGGTCGCCCACCTGCTCTGGACCGACGAGGTCGCGGTGATCGCCGCCACCGACAAGGACGCGTGGGACGCGCTCGTCCTCGTCGCGATGGGTGACCCGACGGGCTTTGTCGACGAGCAGGCGATCGAGGTCTCCCAGCTCTCGCCACAGGCGCTGCTGGCCCGCTGGGGCAAGGCTCGTGAGGCGCTGCCTGCCGCGCTGCGCGGCGTACCCGCTGGTCAGAAGATGCCGTGGTTCGGCCCGCCGATGTCGCCGACGTCGATGGCGACCGCGCGGTTCATGGAGACCTGGGCTCACTCTCACGACGTGTACGACGCCCTCGGGATCGACGTCGAGCCGACCGACCGGATCCGCCACGTCGCCCACCTCGGGGTCCGCACCCGCAACTTCGCCTTCTCGGTCCACGAGCTGCCACCGCCGGCGGAGGAGTTCCGCATCGACCTGGTCGCCCCGTCGGAGGACGTGTGGACGTGGGGTCCCGAGGACGCCGCGCAGACGGTCACGGGGTCGGCCTACGACTTCTGCCTGCTGGTCACCCAGCGTGTGCACCGCGACGACACCGACCTGGTTGCGGTCGGTCCCGACGCCGAGCAGTGGCTGACGATCGCCCAGGCGTTCGCCGGGCCCGCGGGCGAGGGACGGTCGCGCCAGTGATCATCGGCAACTGCTCCGGCTTCTACGGCGACCGGCTCTCCGCGATGCGCGAGATGCTCGAGGGTGGCCGGCTCGACTACCTGACCGGCGACTACCTCGCCGAGCTGACCATGCTGATCCTCGGCAAGGACACGATGAAGGACCCGTCGCTGGGTTACGCGAAGACTCATCTCCGACAGGTCGAGGACTGCATGGGCCTGGCGCTGGAGAGTGGCGTCAAGATCGTCAGCAACGCCGGCGGCCTCAACCCCGCCGGGCTTGCCGACCGTCTCCGCGAGGTCGCGAAGGGGCTCGGTCTCGATCCTGCGATCGCCCACGTCGAGGGTGACGACGTGCGGTCGCTCGGCCAGGAAATAGGTCTGCGCGAGGGTGCGTTGACCGCCAACGCCTACCTCGGCGGCTTCGGCATCGCGGCGGCGCTCAACGCCGGAGCCGACATCGTGGTCACCGGCCGCGTCACCGACGCGTCACTGGTCGTCGGGCCGGCGGTCGCGCACCACGGCTGGACGCCGACGTCGTACGACGAGCTGGCCGGTGCGGTCGTCGCCGGGCACGTGCTCGAGTGCGGGACGCAAGCCACCGGCGGCAACTTCTCGGGCTTCAAGACCCTTCCGCACAGCGGGAAACCGCTCGGCTTCCCCGTTGCCGAGATCGCGGCCGACGGCTCCTCGGTGATCACCAAGCACGCCGGGACCGGTGGCGCGGTCACCGTCGACACGGTCACTGCGCAGCTGGTCTACGAGATCCAGTCGACGCGCTACCTCAACCCGGACGTCACCACCCACCTCGACTCGGTCCAGCTGCGCGAGGCCGGCCCGGACCGGGTCGAGATCACAGGAGTCCGCGGCGAGGCGCCTCCTGAGCTGCTCAAGGTCTGCGTCAACGAGCTGGGCGGCTTCCGCAACACCGTGGAGTTCGTGCTGACCGGCCTCGACATCGACGCGAAGGCCGACTGGGTCCGCGAGCAGCTCACCCCGGCGCTCACCGCGAGCGAGGTCAGCTGGACCCGCACCGCGCTGCCCCCGACCGACGCCGACACCGAGGAGGGCGCGTCGTCGCTGCTGCGGTGCACGGTCAAGGACGCCGACCGCGACCAGGTCGGACGGGGGTTCACCAGCGCCGCGGTCGAGCTCGCGCTCGCGTCGTACCCCGGCTTCACGATGACGGCCCCGCCCGCCCAGCCGACACCGTTCGGCGTCTACCGCGCGGAGTACGTCGGCCGCGCGGACGTCACGCACACCGTCGTGCACGCCGACGGGACGCGCGAGGTGATCGCCGACCCGACGGACTTCTCGGAGGTCGAGCACACCGATGGGCTGCGCCCCTCGCCGTACCCCGCTCCCATCGACTCGCTCACCCGGCGGGCGCCGCTCGGTTCCTTCGTCCACGCGCGGTCCGGCGACAAGGGCGGCGACGCCAACATCGGGCTCTGGGTGATGAACGACGGGTCCGGCAAGTACGACGCACGCGTCACCTGGCTGGCCAAGCTGGTCACGCCGCGCAAGGTGCGAGAGCTGGTCCCGGAGGCGGCCGACCTCGAGATCGAGGTCTACGTGCTCCCCAACCTCGGTGCGGTCAACGTGCTGATCCGCGGGCTGCTCGGCGAGGGCGTGGCCGCGTCCACTCGCTTCGACCCGCAGGCCAAGGGCCTCGGCGAGTGGGTGCGCTCGCGCGTTGTCCACATCCAGGAGGGCCTCCTGTGAACGTGCGAGAGGTCGCCGCCGAGTTCACCCGGCGCGAGGTGGCTCCCCACCTCCAGGAGTGGGAGGACGCGGGGTCGATCCCGCGCGAGCTGCACCTCGCGGCCGCGAAGCAGGGCTTGCTCGGCGTCTCCTTCCCCGAGTCGGTCGGCGGCGAGGGCGGTGACCTGCTCGACTCGACCGATCTCCAGGAGGGGATGTTCGAGGCTGGTGCGTCGAGCGGGCTGATGGCGGGCCTCTTCACCGGCGGCATCGCGCTGCCGCACATCGCCGCGCACGGATCGTCCGACCTGGTGGACCGGTTCGTCCGGCCGACCCTGGCCGGGGAGAGGATCGGCTCGCTCGGCATCACCGAGCCGGGTGGCGGCTCCGACGTCGCCGGGCATCCGCACCACCGCCCGCCGGGAGGGCGATCACTACGTCGTCAACGGCGCCAAGACCTTCATCACCAGCGGCATCCGCGCCGACTTCGTGACCACGGCCGTTCGCACGGGTGGGCCGGGTCATTCCGGGATCTCTCTGCTGGTCGTCGAGAAGGGCACGCCGGGCTTCACCGCCGACCGCGCGCTCACCAAGATGGGCTGGCACTGCTCCGACACCGCCGAGCTGTCGTACGTCGACGTGCGCGTGCCGGTCGCCAACCTGGTCGGCGAGGAGGGGTCCGGCTTCTACCTGATCGCCGAGCAGTTCGTGGTCGAGCGGATCGCGCTCGCCGTGCACGCCTACGGGATCGCGGCCCGCTCGCTCGAGCTGACTGCGGCCTACTGCCGCGACCGCGAGACCTTCGGCAAGCCGCTGATCGCCAACCAGGTGGTGCGCCACAAGCTCGTCGAGATGCGGCGCCAGGTCGAGGTCGCGCGGACCTACACCCGACACGTGGCCGAGCGTCACGTCGCCGGGGAGAGCGTGATCGCCGAGGCCTGCCTCGCGAAGCAGACCGCGTGCGACACCGCGACGTACGTCTGCGACCAGGCCGTCCAGCTGCACGGTGGGACGGGATACATGCACGGGACCGAGGTCGAGCGGCACTACCGCGACGCCCGGATCCTGCCGATCGGAGGAGGAGCGACCGAGGTGCTGACCGACCTGGCCGCCAAGCTCTTGGGGTACGCCTCGTGAGCGACGATCTCGCTACGGGCGCTGCGCGCCCTACTCGATCACCGAATGCTGCGGCGATGCTGGAGAAGCTCGCCGACCTCGCGACCGAGCAGGCGAAGGCCGTCGCCGGCGGCGGCGAGAAGTCGGTCGCGCGCCACCACGGGCGCGGCAAGCTGCTGCCCCGCGAGCGGATCGAGCTGCTCGTCGACGAGGGCTCGGCCTTCCTGGAGCTCTCACCCCTTGCAGGGTGGGGATCCGACTTCACCGTCGGCGCCAGCGTGGTCACCGGCATCGGCGTGGTCGAGGGGGTCGAGTGCATGATCACCGCCAACGACCCGACCGTGAAGGGTGGTGCGAGCAACCCGTGGACGGTCAAGAAGATCTTCCGGGCCTCGCAGATCGCCGAGGAGAACGGCCTGCCGACCATCTCCCTGGTCGAGTCCGGTGGCGCGGACCTGCCGACCCAGAAGGAGATCTTCATCCCGGGCGGCAAGCTCTTCCGCGACATCACCCGCGCCAGCGCGCGCAAGGAGCCGACGATCGCGCTGGTCTTCGGCAACTCCACTGCCGGCGGCGCCTACGTGCCCGGCATGTCCGACTACACCGTGATGGTCCGCGAGCACGCGAAGGTCTTCCTCGGCGGTCCGCCGCTGGTGAAGATGGCGACCGGTGAGGAGTCCGACGACGAGTCGCTCGGCGGTGCCGAGATGCACGCGCGTACGTCCGGCCTCGCTGACTACCTCGCCGAGGACGAGCACGACGCGATCCGGATCGGGCGGCGGATCGTGGCCCGGTTGAACTGGCGAAAGCGCGGGACGTCATACGGACAGAGCAAGGGGACACACCGTCCGTATGACGTCCCGGCGTACGCCGAACCCGACGAGGACCCGGACGGGCTGCTCGACCTGATCCCGACCGACCTCAAGGAGCCGTTCGACCCGCGTGAGGTGATCCGCCGGATCTGTGACGGTGTGTCCGACACGAACGGCGCCGTCTTCGACGAGTTCAAGCCGCTCTACGGGCCGTCGCTGGTCACCGGCTGGGCCAGGCTGCACGGCCGACCGATCGGCATCCTGGCCAACGCGCAGGGCGTGCTCTTCTCCCAGGAGGCGCAGAAGGCGACGCAGTTCGTGCAGCTCGCCAACCAGACCGACACCCCGCTGCTCTTCCTGCACAACACCACCGGCTACATGGTCGGCAAGGACTACGAGCAGGGCGGCATCATCAAGCACGGCGCGATGATGATCAACGCGATCAGCAACTCCACGGTCCCGCACCTCAGCGTGATCATGGGGGCGTCGTACGGCGCCGGCAACTACGGCATGAACGGCCGCGCCTTCGACCCGCGTTTTCTCTTCACCTGGCCCTCCGCGAAGTCCGCGGTGATGGGTCCGGCCCAGCTCGCCGGCGTGCTCGAGATCGTCGCCCAGCAGTCGGCCGAGTCCAAGGGCCAGACCTTCGACGCCGAGGGGTTCAAGGCGGTCAAGGAGATCGTCGAGGCTCAGATCGAGGAGCAGTCGATGCCCTACTTCCTGTCCGGGATGCTCTACGACGACGGGGTGATCGACCCACGCGACACCCGGACGATCCTGGGCATCTGCCTGTCCGTGATCGAGACCAAGCCGATCGTCGGCACGGACCGTTTTGGAGTCTTTCGCCCATGATCACTCGCCTCTTGGTGGCCAACCGGGCCGAGATCGCCTCACGGGTGTTCCGCACCTGCCGCGAGCTCGGCATCGAGACGGTCGCGATCCACTCGGACGCCGACGCCGCCCTTCCCTACGTGCGCGAGGCCGACACCGCCGTGCACCTGCCCGGCAACGCCCCGTCGGAGACCTACCTGCGCGTCGACCTGGTGCTCGACGCCGCCCGCCGATCCGGTGCCGACGCGATCCACCCGGGCTACGGCTTCCTCTCCGAGAACGCAGACTTCGCGCGGGCGGTGATCGATGCCGGGCTGACCTGGGTCGGTCCGTCGCCCGAGTCGATCGACGCGATGGGCTCGAAGATCGAGGCCAAGCGGATCATGCGCGCGGCCGGCGTACCTGTGCTGCCGACCTGGACCGTGGTCGGTGGTCGAGTAGCGAGCGCCAGCGAGCGTATCGAGACTCCGCTGCTGGTGAAGGCATCGGCCGGTGGTGGTGGTCGCGGGATGCGCGTCGTACGACGCCTCGAGGACCTGGCCGGCGAGATCGCGGCGGCCGAGGCCGAGGCGCTGTCGGCGTTCGGCGACGGCACCGTCTTCGTCGAGCCGTACGTCGAGCAGGGTCGTCACGTCGAGGTCCAGGTCGTCGGCACCAGCGTCTACGGCGAACGCGACTGCTCGCTGCAGCGACGGCACCAGAAGGTGGTGGAGGAGGCGCCTGCGCCCGGCCTGAGCGACGAGGTGCGAGCTGCGCTCCACGACGCCGCCCGCAAGGCCGCCGAGGCGGTCGACTACCGGGGTGCCGGCACCGTCGAGTTCCTCTACGACCCGGCCACCGAGCGGTTCTTCTTCCTGGAGATGAACACCCGTCTCCAGGTCGAGCACCCGGTCACCGAGCTCGTGCACGGAGTCGACCTGGTCGGAGCTGCAGATCGCCTCGGCCGAGATCGGACTGGTTCATGGGCTGGTCGGATCCGCCCCGCAGCCACGCGATCGAGGTGCGGCTCTACGCCGAGGACCCGGCGGCCGACTACCAGCCGCAGAGCGGGGTGCTGACCACGTTCGAGATCCCTCTCGAGGACGGCATCCGGGTCGACGCCGGCTTCGAGTCCGGCAGCGAGGTGTCGACCCACTACGACGCGATGCTCGCCAAGGTGATCGCGCACGCGCCGACCCGCCGAGCCGCGGCCCGCAAGCTCGCCGGGGTGCTGTCCCGCGCGAAGATCCACGGGCTCGTCACCAACCGGGACCTCCTGGTGTCGATCCTCCGGGATCCCGCATTCCTGGCGGGCGAGGTGAGCACCGCGTTCCTCGGTGGTTTCGAGACGGGGCTTCGTCCCTCCTCGACCTCCGGGCTCGGCGGTGGCTGCGGCGATCGCGCTCGCCGAGCGAGCCAAGGAGGACCGGACCGTCCAGCGCGGGATCCCGGTCGCGTGGCGCAACGTCACCTCCCAGCCGCAGCGCACCGAGTTCGAGGGCGACCTCGTCGTCGAGTGGTACGGCGCCTACTCCGTCGACGGCCACACCGTGGTCACCGCGAGTCCGGACAGCGTCACCCTCGAGACCGACGGGGTGCGCACGACGTACGACGTGGCCGTGGTCGGTGACGCGGTCGACGTCGACAGCGCGCAGGGACACGTGCGACTCACGCGGGTGCCCCGGTTCGTCGACCCGGCCGACGCCGTGGCCAGCGGAAGCCTGCTGGCGCCGATGCCGGGCACGGTCGTCCGCGTCGCCGTCGAGCAGGGACAGACGGTGAGTGCCGGTGACCCGGTCCTCGTCCTCGAGGCCATGAAGATGCAGCACACCGTGAGCGCGCCGTACGCCGGCGTCGTCACGGAGATCAACGTGAAGACCGGTGCGCAGGTCGCCTCCGGAGAAGTTCTCGCAGTCGTCGAAGGAGAAGAAGCATGACGGACACCCACGGGTTCACCGAGACCGAGGAGCGCCAGGAGCTGCGCAAGGCGGTGGCCCGGCTGGCCGGGAAGTACGGCCGCGAGTGGTTCACCGAGAAGGCCCGCGCCGGTGAGAAGACGACCGAGCTCTGGCTCGAGATCGGCAAGAACGGCTACCTCGGAATCAACATCCCCGAGGAGTACGGCGGAGGTGGCGGCGGCATCGGCGACATCGCGGCAGTCTGCGAGGAGCTCGCCGCGCAGGGCTGCCCGCTGCTCCTGATGGTCGTCAGCCCCGCGATCTGCGGCACGATCATCACCAAGTACGGCACCGAGGAGCAGAAGCAGCGCTGGCTGCCCGGCATCTGCGACGGCACCTCGACGATGGCCTTCGCGATCACCGAGCCCGATGCCGGCACCAACACCCACAACATCACGACCACCGCGCGCCGCGACGGTGACGAGTGGGTGCTCAACGGTCGCAAGATCTACATCTCCGGCGTCGACGAGGCCGACAACGTGCTCGTCGTCGCGCGGGCGGAGGCTCTGACATCAGATGGGCAGAAGACGGGCAAGGTGAAGCCGGTGCTCTTCGTCGTGCCGACCGACTCCGAGGGCTTCGAGTTCAAGCACATCCCGATGGAGATCGTCAGCCCCGAGCTGCAGTTCCAGGTCTTCATCGACGACGTCCGCCTGCCGGCCGACGCCATCGTCGGCGACGAGGACGGCGGTCTGGCGCAGCTCTTCTCGGGGCTGAACCCCGAGCGGATCATGGCCGCGTCGTTCTCGACCGGCCTGGCCCGCTACGCGCTCGGCAAGGCCACGTCGTACGCCAAGGAGCGGGTGGTCTTCAAGGACGCCATCGGGTCGCACCAGGCGGTCGCGCACCCGCTCGCGCAGGTGCACATCGAGACCGAGATGGCTCGACTGATGACGCAGAAGGCGGCCGCCCTCTTCGACTCCGGCGACGAGTTCGGTGCGGGCGAGGCGGCCAACATGGCGAAGTACGCCGCTGCCGAGGCCGCCTGCAACGCCGCCGACGCCGCGGTGCAGACCCATGGTGGCAACGGCATCACGCAGGAGTACGGCGTGGCCGGCCTGCTCGTCGCGACCCGCGCCGGTCGGATCGCGCCGGTCAGCCGGGAGATGATCCTCAACTTCGTCGCGATGCACTCGCTGGGTCTCCCGAAGTCGTACTGATGGACCTGCAGCAGCTCGCCCCGACCGCGGCGTCGTCGTACGCCGCGGTCGCGGGCGCGCGCCGAGCGCTCGACGTGGACCTGTCGGATCCGCGTGTGGTCGGCGTTCGCCGAGCAATTCGCCGTGGACGTGTCGGTGATCGACGACGAGATGCGCTCGGCGTTCCTCGAGGCGACCGGGTCGGCGGCGTTCACCGCCGTGCAGGCGATCTTCGTCGACGACTTCTGGCCGCGCGTGCCGGCGGTCCTGGGCGCCGAGGCCGGTCGCGATGTCGAGGGCGGCGAGCTGTGGCCGGCGCTCGAGGAGTTCATGCGCGAGGTCGCCCGGCTGGACTCGCTCGACCCGGTGACGACGGAGCTCGTCCGGCTGCGGGGGGCTCGGCAGCACGACTGTCGCGTCTGCAAGTCCCGCCGCTCGGTGGCAGCGATCGACGGCGGCGCGGACGAGGCGACGTTCGACGCCGTGGACCGCTACGAGACCAGCGACCTGCCCGACGCCACGAAGGCGGCGCTGGCGTTGACCGACGCGATCATCTGGACGCCGTACGCCGTGCCGCCCGGGGTGCTGGCCGCGGCTCGCACGCACCTGACCGACGAGCAGGTCGTCGAGGTGGTCCTCGACGTGACCCGCAACGCCGCCAACAAGATCGCGGTCGCGCTGGGCGCGGACGCCGCCACGGTGACCGACGGTGTCGAGCTGTTCACCACCGACACGGACGGAAACCTCTCCGTCGTCCGACCTTGCCATGATCGAACACATGTTCGATCATGGCAAGGGTGATCCTCCACGCCGACCTCGACTCCTTCTTCGCCTCCGTCGAGCAGCGTGACGACCCGCGGCTGCGCGGCCGCCCGGTGATCGTCGGCGGCGGAGTCGTCCTCGCCGCGAGCTACGAGGCGAAGGCCCACGGGGTCCAGCTCTGCGATGGGCGGCCGGCAGGCGATGCGGCTGTGCCCGGATGCGCTCGTCGTCCCACCCCGCTTCTCGGCGTACGTCGAGGCCAGCCGGGCGGTCTTCGAGATCTTCCACGACACGACCCCCCTCGTGGAGGGCATCTCCATCGACGAGGCGTTCCTCGACGTCGGCGGCCTACGCCGGTTGGTCGGTTCGCCGGAGCTGATCGGCGCCCTGCTGCGCGAGCGGGTCAAGACGGACGTCGGCCTGCCGATCTCGGTCGGCATCGCCCGCACCAAGTACCTCGCCAAGGTGGCCAGTGCGGTCAGCAAGCCCGACGGCCTGCTGAGCGTGCCCGCGGACGGGGAGCGCGAGTTCCTCCACCCGCTCCCGGTCGAGCGGCTCTGGGGCGTCGGAGCCATCACGGCAGCCAAGCTGCACGCGGAGGGCATTCGCACCATCGGCGACCTCGCCCGCCGCGAGGAGGCCGAGCTGACCGGGGCGATCGGGCAGGCGGCCGGACGACACGTCCACGCACTGGCCAACCTGCGTGACCCGCGGCCGGTCGTCGTCGGCCGGCGGCGGAGCTCGATCGGGTCGCAGTCGGCGCTCGGTTCGCGTCGACGGCGCAGCCACGCCGAGCTCGACGTGATCCTCGCCGGTCTGGTCGACCGGGTCGCGCGGCGCCTGCGGGGCGGCGAGCGCACCGGTCGGACGTTCACGCTCCGGCTCCGGTTCGACGACTTCACCCGGGCAACCCGCTCGGCGACCCTGCCCCGTTCGACGGCCGCGACAGCCACCTGGCTCGAGACCGGCAGACGGCTGCTGATGGCCAACTGGCCGCTGATCGACGAGCGCGGATGCACGTTGCTCGGCATCACGATCTCGGGCCTCGTCGGCGCCAACGCTCCCGAGCAGCTCGAGCTCCCGCTCTTCGCCGAGCAGGAGCGAGGCGAGGTCCTCGACGGCGCCCTCGACCGGGTGCGCGACCGGTTCGGGTCCAGTGCCGTCACGCGTGGCACTCTCGTCGGGCGTCGGGTGGGGATGGAGATGCCCACCCTCCCGGATCCGCCACCGGTACGGTGAGCCGGTGGGGAAGGTCATCGACGGCGCCGATCGCGCACAGCAGCGCTGGACGGCGCTCGGCTACCCCATCGCGGTGGTCTACAAGTACTTCGACGACCAGGGCAACTACCTCGCCGCGATCATCACCTACTACGCCTTCATCGCCATCTTCCCGCTACTGCTGCTCGGCTCCTCGATCCTCGGCTTCTTCCTCGAGGGCAACCCGGACCTCCAGCAGGACCTGCTCGACTCCGCGCTCGCGCAGTTCCCGATCATCGGCGACCAGCTCGGCCGACCCGAGGGCCTGACCGGTTCCGTCACCGTCGTGATCATCGGCGGCCTGGTCGCCCTCTACGGTGCGATGGGGCTCGGGCAGGCGCTGCAGAACGCGCTCAACATCGCCTGGTCGGTGCCGCGCAACAGCCGACCGAACCCGATCTCGCTCCGGTTGAAGAGCCTCTTCCTGCTACTCACGGCCGGTATCGCGGTGCTCAGCATCTCGGTGCTCTCGACGCTGGCCGCCAACACCGAGGTGCTGGGCGAGACGGTCTCGTCGTACAAGTGGCCGATCACCCTGCTCACCATCGTGGTCAACACGCTCGTGCTGACGGCGCTCTTCCGGGTCGGCGCAGCGCGCAGCCACAACATCTGGCGCGGGTCGATCCCGGGTGCGCTCACGGCCTCGCTGCTCTGGATCGGGCTGCAGCGGATCGGCACCGTCTACGTCACCAGGGTCATCGGCGAGACGGTCGGCATGAACCAGACCTTCGCGCTGGTCCTCGGCCTGATCGGCCTCATCTGGTTGACGGCCGCGCTCGGCGTGCTCGGGATCGAGGTCAACGTCGTGCTCGAGCGCCGGCTGTGGCCGCGAGCCCTGCTGACGCCGTTCACCGACAACGTCACCCTCACCGACGCAGACCGGCGCGCGTACGCCGGATATGCCAGAGCCCAGCGCCACAAGGGGTTCGAGCAGGTCGAGGTCACCTTCACCGACACGATGAAGCTCCGCGTCGTCGAGGCGATCGAGCCCGACGACGACGCGGATCACGCGTCGTAGCTCAGCCCACCAGCCGGGCGAGCAGCCGCTCGAGGAGCTCGGGCGCCAGGCCGAGACCGTCGGCGAGGTAGCCGTCGACCGAGCCGTAGAGCTCGTCGACCGTGGCGTACGCCGTGGCGAGGTAGCTCTCCTCGACCACCATCGTCGGCTCGTAGACCGCGACCTTGTCGTCGCCGAGGTGCTGCGCGATCAGCCCGAGGTACTTCGTGCGGGTGCCGGAGGAGAACTGGTTGGTGAGCAGGTAGTCGTCGAGGATCGTCGCGCGGTCGACGCCGGCGATCTCGAGGAGCAGCGCGGCGGCCCAGCCGGTGCGGTCCTTGCCGGCCGTGCAGTGGAAGAGCTGCGGCAGCGGACCGGTGGCGAGCTCGGTCAGCAGCTCGGCGTACGACGCCCGCGCCTGCGGGACCCGCACGAACGCGTCGTACACGCCGTGCATCACCCGGACCGCGGCGTCGGCGTCCTCGAGGCCGGACACCATCTCCATCGGGATGCCGGAGACCTCGACGTGGTGCCAGCGCGCTCCCGGGACCTCGGCGTCGGGGTGCGCCTCGATCTCCATGCTGCCGCGCAGGTCGTGGATCGTGGTGATCCCGAGGTCGGACAGCGACGTCGCGTCCTCCGGCGTCAGCTGCAGCTCGTTGGAGCGGAAGTAGACGCCGCGGCGTACCCGGCCGCCGTTGCGAGTCCGGTAGCCGGCTCCCGGTCCGGCGACATCGCGGAAGTTGTCCGCGGACGCGAGCCGAACCAGCTCGTCGGGGAGGACACGATCGGTGAGGGGGTGGTCGGTCACGTCCGCAGGATAGAGGGACGTCGCGAAGCAACGGTGAACGGCCGGGGGGTCGGTGATGGTCCATACCGGATGGGTGGGGTCGGCGCGTTCGTTGGTCACCGGTCGCGATCGGACCTAGCGTGGCCGAGGCGAGCGGCATCGGGGCTGGGGGACATCGCCCGACGGGGAGTTCTTGCACACGGCGATCCACGGCGCACGCGCACGTTGCTGCGCGCTCGCGGTCCAGCTGCGCCCTACGGCCACCTGCACCCGATCT
Source organism: uncultured Actinomycetota bacterium (assembly GCA_963696245.1). Lineage (GTDB taxonomy): Bacteria > Actinomycetota > Actinomycetes > Propionibacteriales > Nocardioidaceae > Nocardioides. Next base: position 112,345 of record CAVOJM010000006.1, on the reverse strand, counting down.
GAGGAGAATCAATGCTTCGCAAGCTCTGTTCCGTCTTCGCTGCGCTCGCGGTCGCCGCCGGGCTGGTCGCCACCTCCGGCGTCGCCAGCGAGGCGAGCTCGGTCGCGCCGGTGGCCGGTCACTACGTCGCCGCGGAGCTCCACCCGGGCTCTCACGGCTCGAACATGATCATCTTCGAGCTCAAGCACAACAGCCACGGAAGTCTCTACATCCATGGCTTCAGGGTCGGCCACCAGGGTTACGGCAACGCGTCCGTGGGCCACGACTACAAGTTCGACGTGTGCAACAGCAGCTACTGCTACAAGGGCCAGTGGTACAACGCGGGATACGTCCATGGGTGGTTCAAGCCGAGCGGCACCTCCCACTGGGTCGAGTTCGAAGGCCATCCGCGGACGACCCCGGACGCCGGGATGTACTCGGGTGGAGGATCGAGCCACCCGAGCTCTGTCGCTTTCGTGCTGAAGCACGAGCACGGCAACCTGATGGTCAAGGGCTTCAAGATCAACGGTCAGGTCTACGGCGACGCCCACGTCAGCCACGGGATCTTCGACGTCTCCCACGGCGGCACCACCTTCAGGGGCTTCTGGAACACGTCGTCCTCCGTGCACGGCCAGTACAGGCTGCACGGCACGCACACCTGGGTCGGGTTCACGGCCAACGCGTACGACTTCTGATCGAAAGGCAAGGAACTTCCATGATTCGCAAGCTCTGCACCATCGTCACGGCGGCGCTCTGCGTCGTCGGCCTGGCCGTGGCCACGTCGGCCCCGGCCCAGGCGAACGTCGTCCCCAGCCACGGCGGCTACTCGGGCGTCGACCACGCTTCCCGTGCCGTGACCTTCACGTTCGACGGGACCCAGATCACCCACTTCACCGTGGGCAGCGGCCACAGCGCGCTGGTGATCGGGACCGCCCACGTCACGAACGGCATGTGGCACGAGACCTGTGGCGGCGGCTACTGCTTCAAGGGCGGCTGGACGAGCGACCACCACGTGTCCGGGTTCTGGCGCCACGGCGGCAGCCAGAGCTGGGTCCCGTGGTCGGCAACGTACTACCCGGTCGCCTTGATCACGCCGTACAGCGGCTCCTACATGGGTCGCGACCACCACCACCTGAGCGTGCACCTGACCTACCACGGTGGCTACATCACCGGGTTCACCTGGGACAGCAACCACTTCAGTGGCAACGTGCGCGTGACCAACGGGACGTTCGACCACTGCTACGCGACCTTCTGCATCAAGGGTCGCTGGGAAGACAACTACCGGGTCGTCGGCCAGTGGCGTACACCGAACAGCACGCACCTGGACCGGCTGGGAGGCGCAGGCCTACGCGGCCTGATGCTCAGACAGCGCGGGTCAGGTGGAGGGGCTCGTCTCCTCCGCCTGACCCGTGCTCGACCTTTCTGAGGAGAAGCCCATGATCCGCAAGCTCTGCGCAATCGTCACGGCGGCGCTCTGCGTCGTCGGACTGGCTGTGGCCACGTCGGCGCCGGCCCAGGCGAACGTCGTTCCCCGCCACGGCGGCTACTCGGGTGTCGACTACGCATCCCGTGCCGTGACCTTCTCGTTCGACGGGACCCAGATCACCCACTTCACCGTGGGTAGCGGCTACGGCGCGTTCGTGCTCGGTACTGCCCACGTCACGAACGGCATGTGGCACGAGACCTGTGGCGCCGACTACTGCTTCAAGGGCAGCTGGACGACCGACAACCACGTGTCCGGCTTCTGGCGCCACGGACGCAGCCAGAGCTGGGTCGGGTGGTCGGCAACGTACTACCCGGTCGCCTCGATCTACAGGGGCTCCTACATGGGTCGCGACCACCACCACCTGAGCGTGCACCTGACCTACAACGGTGGCTACATCACCGGGTTCGCCTTGGACCACCACGCCTTCAGCGGCAACGTGCGGGTGACCAACGGGACGTTCGACCACTGCTACGCGACCCTCTGCATCAAGGGTCGTTGGGAAGACGACTACCGGGTCGTCGGACAGTGGCGCCCCTTCCCGAACGGCTCGAGCTGGACCGGCTGGGAGGCGCGGGCCTACGCGCCCTGATGCTCTGACAGCGCGGGTCAGGTGGTGGAGCTCGCTCCTCCGCCTGACCCGTCCCCATCCGGCTCGGAAGCGCCGATGATCCGCACGGTCCTGTCCGCCGCAGTCCTGATCGCTTCGACCTAGACGCGTGCCTACCTCCCGGGTGACACTTCGCCCGTGATCAAGCTCGAAATGCTTCTCGGGATCGCGTCGTTCGCCCTGTGGGTCTTCTGCCTGGTGGACGCGATCGGTGCCCCGAGCGACCGCGTCCGAAACCTGCCCAAGGTCGCGTGGATCGTCATCATCTTGTTCTTCCCGTTCGTCGGCTCCATCGCCTGGCTGGTCGCCGGTAGGCCCGAGGGGCCGGAGCGACGCTCGGCGTACGAGCGCGAGGCTCCCGACTTCCCGGAGTACGACCGGCGCGGCCGCGCCGCCGCCGTCGACCCCGAGAAGGACGCGGAGTTCTTGCGTCAGGTCCGCGAGCGCGCCGAGGCGCAGCGCAAGGCGTACGACGAGCAGCGCAAGAGCGACGGAGGCACCGAGGCTTGAGCGACCTGGAGTCGAGCTTTCTCTTCCCGGCCGGGACGTTCCTCGTCTTCGGGGTGTTTGCCCTTGCGTTCACCGGGGTCTGGATCTGGAGCCTGGTCGACGCACTTCGCTTCGACGACCGGCGCTGGGAGGCGGCGGGTCAGAGCAAGATCCTGTGGGTCATCCTGATCGCCGTCCTCGGCCTGCTCGGCTCGATCCTGTACGTCGTCATGGCCCGGCCGTCACTCCGGCGAACCGCGCCACGCCCGCTCGGTGGTTGAGGAGGTAGGGCAGCGACCGTCTCGAAACCCCGTCAGTGCTTCTTGGGCGGCAGCGGGAAGAACATCGACGTGCGGGCGGCGTACTCGCGATAGCCCGGACGCTTCATCATCGACCTCTCCAGGAGTCGGGCACCGGTCACCCAGACCAGCCAGACGGTCATCGTGATCGGCGCGATCACGGACGCCAGGCCGGCCACCCAGCCGGAGGCGAGGCCGCCGGCGATCCAGATGCCCCACCACACGCAGGCGTCGCCGAAGTAGTTCGGGTGCCGGGTCCATCCCCACAGGCCGCGGTCCATGACCGGTCCGCGGTCGGGGTCGGCCTTGTACGCCGCGAGCTGGCGGTCGCCGACGGTCTCGAAGAAGACGCCGACCAGCCAGACGGCGACGCCGACCCAGACCAGCCACGGCCAGTCGAGGGTGTCCGAGAGCGCGGCGGCCTGCAGCGGGAGCGACACCAGCCAGACGGCCGCGCCCTGCACCAGGAAGACCTTGCGCACGGCGACGCCCATGCCGACCTCCGAGAGGTGGCCGCCGAGCAGCTCGACGTAGCGCGGGTCCTCGGAGGTGTGTCCGCGAGCGCGGGTGAAGATGTGCGACGACAGCCGGCCGCCCCAGACCGCGACCAGTGCGACGAGCAGCCACGACTGCCAGGTCTCGGCCAGGACCGCGCACACCAAGGCGACGGCCACCAGCGCGAGACCCCAGGCGACGTCGACCACGGAGACCCTGCCGGTGCGGCTGGCGGCGTACGCCGTCGCCACCATCACCGCGCCGGCTGCCGCGAGGGACAGGCCGGCGACGAGCAGGAAGTCGGTCATCGAGGTCTTTCGCTCAGGATCTGGTCGACGCCCATCCTGCCGTCGCGGAACGCCATCGAACCACCGACCAGGTAGAGCCGCCAGACGCGGACGACCTCCTCGCCGACGAGCTCGGTCAGCCGGTCGACGTGCGCCTCGAAGTTCTGCAGCCACCCGGCGACGGTCTGCACGTAGTGCTCACGCAGTGCCTGGACGTCGCGTACCTCGAGCCCCCCGGCCTCGAGGTACGCGACGGTCTCGCCCAGTGGCCTCATGTGCATGTCGGGCGCGATGAACGACTCGATGAACGGGCCGCCCCCCGGGTGCCTGCCCCGCCGGGACATCTGTTGCACCAGCACCCGACCGCCGGGTCGTACGGCGCGGTGCAGCACCGACACGTAGGTCGGGTAGTTCTTCTCCCCGACGTGCTCGCCCATCTCGAGCGAGCCGACCGCGTCGAAGCCTCCCCCCGAATCAACTGAGTCGGGCACCTCGCGGTAGTCCTGGAGCCGGATCTCGACCCGGTCGCCGAGGCCGCGCTCGGCGACCCGTGCGTCGATGAAGGCCTTCTGTTGAGCGGAGATCGTCACTCCGACCACCTGAGCACCGAAGTGCTCAGCCGCGTGCAGCGACAGGGATCCCCACCCGCAGCCGACGTCGAGCATCCGCGTGCCGGGCTCCAGCGCGAGCTTGGTGCAGACGAGGTCGAGCTTGGCGCGCTGGGCGTCCTCGAGCGACAGGTCGGGCGACGAGTAGTAGGCGCAGGAGTAGGCCATCGCCGGGTCGAGGATCAGCGAGTAGAACTCGTTGGAGAGGTCGTAGTGGTGGCTGATCGACTGCCGGTCGCGCAGCGGGCTGTGCAGCCGGCCGCGCACCCGCGCCTGGGATGCCGGCGCGGTCGGCGGCGTCCCGAGCGCACCCACGCCGAGCACTGCCCGGATCGCACCGAGCACAGCGGCCGGCGTCGGTCGCGTCCCGGACAGCCCCCGCGAGCGGGCGACGTCGAAGGCGTGCGTGAGGGCAGCGTCCAGGTCTCCCGGGACGTCGAGCTCGCCGGTGACGTAGGCCTGCGCGGCACCGAGCTCGCCCGGGCGCCAGAGCAGGCGGCGTACGGCGTCGGGCGACCGCAGCTCGACCAGCGGTGCGTCCGCGGGACCGGCCTCCGAGCCGTCCCAGGCGCGCAGCCGGACCGGGATCTCGCCGCCGACGAAGGGCGCGACCGCCTCGGCCAGGGCGGGGGCTACGGCCATCAGACGGTCCGCTCGAAGGTGAGCTGCTGGACGTCGAGGTAGCCCGAGGCGAAGCCGGCGCGCGAGTAGCAGAGGTAGAAGTGCCACATCCGCAGGAAGGTCTCGTCGAAGCCGAGCGCCCGGACCTCGGGCGCGGCGGCGAGGAACGTCTCGTCCCACCGGCGCAGGGTCTCGGCGTAGTCCTGCCCGAACTCCAGCCGGTCGGTCACCCGCAGCGTGGTGTGGGCGGCGTTGACCTCGTCGATCGCCTGCGCGGACGGCAGGAAGCCGCCGGGGAAGATGTACTTGTTGATCCACGTGTAGGTGCGCCGGGTGGCGAGCATCCGGTCGTGCGGCATCAGGATCGCCTGGATCCCGACCCGCCCGCCGGGCGCGAGCAGCCGGTCGATGGTGCGGAAGTACGTCGGCCAGTACTCGTGGCCGACCGCCTCGATCATCTCGACGGACAGCACGGCGTCGTACTCACCCCGCACGTCACGGTAGTCACTGAGCTCGACGTGCACACGATCCGCGAACCCGGCCGCGGCGATCCGCTCCCGAGCGAGGTCCTGCTGCTCCGAGGACAGCGTGACCGAGTGGACGGTCGCTCCGCGGGCGGCGGCACGGATCGCCAGCTCACCCCAGCCGGTGCCGATCTCGAGCACGCGAGTGCCGGGACCGACCCGGGTCTGGTCGAGCAACCGGTCGATCTTCCGCAGCTGGGCCTCGTGGAAGTCGCCCGCCGGGTCACCGTCGAACATCGCGGACGAGTAGCTCAGCGACGGGTCGAGGAAGAGCCGGAACAGGTCGTTGGACAGGTCGTAGTGGTGCGCGATGTTGTCGCGGGTCCGCTGCGTGGTGTTGCGGTGCAGGCGGGGCGGCCGGTGGACGATCAGCCGCGCAGCTTCTGCAGCGACGTCGGGATCAGGTCGCCGACGTCGGCGGCCAGCACCGTGAGGAACGGCGTCAGCTCGTCGGAGTCCCAGGCGCCGGTGAGGTAGGCCTCGCCGAAGCCGATGAGGCCGTCGCGGCCGAGCCGGGCGAAGAACTCGTCGGGGCGCTCGATCGTCATGGCGGGCCCCCCGCGACCGTGTGCCTCCCCGTTCAGGTGGACGGTCACGGGCAGCCGGCGGACGGCCGAGAGGAGCAGGCGGCGGGCGACGCGCGCCGAGACGGTCGTGCGGAGACCGCTCGGAACGGTGTCGAGGCCGGGCCAGGCGTGAGCGGGTCGGGACGGTGTGAGAGTCATCGGACCCCCTCCTGGTGATGGGCCGGGCGTGGCCGGATCGGCAGACGGCGGGCCCACAGCACGATGCCGTGGGCTCGGATGAGCAAGGCACCGGCGAGCGCCGCGGGGGCGGCGCGCCAGGGCCCGTGGTTGCTGCGTCGCCCCGAGAGCGTTGCACTGAAGTCGGCACCGTCGTGGGTCCGAAGCGTGACGGCGATGTGAAGCCTGTCGGTCGGGACCGGCACGGCGAGGTCGTAGGTCCCGTCGGTGCCGTGGAACGGCGAGACGTACATCTGCTTGGGGGTCGTCGCGCGGCCCTGCTCGTCGGGATGCACGAGGTAGGCGTGCCGATCGCCGTAGGTGTTGTGCACCTCGACGACGGCGCAGTGCCTGTCTTGTGGCAGGTCGCCGCCCTCGGGCCAGACCCAGAAGACGCTGATCGGGTTGAAGCAGAAGCCGAAGGCCCGCGGGTGAGCGGCCAGCAGCACCCGGCCGCCGCCGAGCTCGACACCCTGCGAGCTCAGGAAACGGTCCAGGTTGCCCCGGATCGAGGCGTCCGCCTCGCCGAGGTGGTCACGCGACTCGAAGCGCCCGAGGATCCCGTGGTCGGGCAGGTCGTCGAGGTCGACCAGCCAGGTGTGCGAGCGGTGCGTGAAGGTCCGTCGGAACGGCGTACGGCGGGTGTGCCGGATCGTCGTCTCGTAGATCGCGGGGACATCGGTGGTTGAGGTGCGAGCGGAGCGAGCCTCGAAACCACTGGCGGGAGGCCACGAGAGACCGAGTCGCTCGGCAGCAGCCAGCCCCGAACGCGCGCCGTCCTCGTGGAATCCCCAGCCGTGGTAGGCGCCCGCGAACGCGAGCCGGTCCGTGTCCAGCTCGGGCAGCCGCCGCTGGGCGGCGACCGACGCCGGGGTGTAGAGCGGGTGCTCGTACTCCATCCGGTCGATGACCGTCGCCGGGTCGACGAGGTGCTCGCCGCCGAGCGTGACCAGGTAGTGCGTGTCGGTGGGCAGTCGCTGCAGCCGGGTCAGGTCGTAGGTGACCGTGACGTGGCCGAGGTCCTCGGTCGGCCGACGGAAGTTCCACGACGCCCGGGCGCCGCTCGCTTCCGGGAGCAGCGAGGTGTCGGTGTGGAGCAGGGCGACGTTGGGGGAGTAGGGGATCGCGGAGAGCACGTCGCGCTGCGCGGTCGTCGGCTCGGCCAGCATCGCCAGCGCCTGCGCGGGGTGCGTGGCGATGACGACGGCGTCGTACGACGTGGTGCGGCCGTTGCCGTCGGTGATCTCGACGCCGGTGGCTGTCTCGAGCACGGAGGTGACCTTGGTGCCGGTGCGGACCTCGGCCAGTGCGGCGCCGACGCGGGCGACGTACGACGTCGACCCGCCGGTCACCGTCCGCCAGGTCGGTGAGCCCTTCACGCCGAGCATCCCGTGGTGCTCGAGGAAGGCGAAGAGGTAGCGGGCGGGGTAGTCCAACGCCACCGCGGGGTCGCACGACCACACGGCGGCGACCAGCGCCTCCATGAAGTGCCGGCGGAAGTACACCGAGAACCCGTGCTGGTCCAGGAAGTCGCCGCAGCGTGAGGTCGTCGTCGTCGAGCCGGCGCGCGGCGCGGTGGAAGCGCGGGATGTCCACCAGCATCCGGAGGTACGCCGTCCGCGTCAGGTTGCGTCCGCCCGGGAAGAGTCCGCGCAGGCCGAGTGCGCCGGCCCACTCGAGTCCGGTGGCGTCGTCGCGCACCGACATCGACATCTCGGACTCCTGCGTCGCGACGCCGAGCTCACGGAAGAGCCGCAGGAGCGTCGGGTAGGTCTTCTCGTTGTGGACGATGAAGCCGGTGTCGATCGAGAGCCCGTCGACCAGATGCGTGTCGGCATGGCCACCGAGCCGGTCGTCGGCCTCGAAGAGCGTGACGTGGGCCGACCGCGACGCGACGTACGCAGCGGTCAGCCCGGCAACGCCGGAGCCGACCACGGCGACCCGGCGGGGACCGGTCATGCGCTCTGCCCGAAGTCGAAGAGCGCGATCGGCTCGCTGGTCGGGTGGTCCGAACCGCCCTCGGGCTCGATGGTGATGCCCGCGGCCTTGGCGGTCGCGGCGTCCCCGGTGAGCACGACCGTCTGGTCGGCCTTGATCGGCATCACGCCGGCCGACACCATGCCGCTGACCGGCTGCTGGAGCCAGAGCTGGTAGACCATGCCATCCGGCGGCGGCGGCATCTTGTGGGTCTCGATGACCGCCTTGCCGACCGAGTCGGAGTGGGTGACCGTGGCGCTCGCGCCGCCGTCGAAGTCCAGCGAGGTGCTCTGCGCGTCGGAGGCACCGAGCACCGCCGAGGCGTCACTCACGGTCTGCGACGAGTCGTCCGACCACGGGTGCCAGATCGCGGCATCGGCGCCCACGGCGGCGATGACGGCGGCTGCGGCGACGAGCGTCGCCACGCGAAACCGACGGCTGCGCGTCCTCGTCCCGGTCTCGACGGTCGGTTCGGGAGTGATCGGCGGGAGCGGACGGACGGTGGTGATGCCGGCGAGCACCCGGTCGCGGAGCGCAGGGGGCGGCTCGACAGAGGTGGTCTCGGCGAGCAGGCTCGCCGCCTCCTGGAGGCTGGCGACCTCGGCTCGGCAGTCTTCGCACCCGGCGAGGTGCCGATCGAAGGCAGCGCGCTCGAGGTCGTCGAGCGCGTCGACGGCATAGGCGCCGACCAGTGCGTGAACGTCGTTCATGACCCCACTCCCAAGGTGTCGCGCAACCGGATGAGTCCGTCCCGGATGCGGGTCTTGGCGGTACCGAGCGGCAGGTCGAGCATGGTCGCCACCTCCGTGTGCGTGTATCCGCCGAAGTAGGCGAGGCCGACGGCCTCGCGTTGTACGTCGGTCAGGGTCGCGAGTGCTCCGCGGACCCGGTGCGCTTCGAGGGAGGACTGGACGGCCTCCGCAGTCGTGTCGTGCTCGATCGGGTGGTCGTTCTGGTGGTACGACGTGTCGCGGCGACTCGACGCCTCGGCCGAGCGCACCCGGTCGACCGCTTTGCGGTGCGTGATCGTCAGCAGCCACGAGAGCGCGCTGCCCCGGTCGGCGTCGTAGCGTGATGCGGTCCGCCAGATCTCCAGGAACGCCTCCTGGGCGACCTCCTCGGCTTGCGCGGGGTCACGGACGACGCGCAGCGCCATCCCGTAGGCCCGCGCCGAGGTGGCGTCGTAGAGCTGCGCGAACGCGGCCTCGTCGCCGCGGCCGGAGCGGCGCAGCAGGTCGGGCAGGTCCGGCCCGGAGTCCGGTGCCGCCTCCTCCGGAGAGGAAGGCACCGCCTGGAGCCTGTTGTCATCCACGATTCAATCGTTTCGCTCGGACGGAACGGTCAAACCAATGTCGTGCGTCATGGCTCCTGCCCTTCCGTGGGAGATCGTCACAGGTCATTCGGGGCGGTGCGCCCTTCCGGATTGGTGTCGACCGTGAGGTGTCTGGACCAGTGGAATTCCGACCTTCGTGAGCGTGGTTCGGAGCCACCGCGTCCCTCGGATGGGTGTCGAGCCCAGGTCTTCCTCAAGCTCGCGCCGACGGGCCGCGACCTCCACGCTCTGAGCCAACCGGCACCGAGGTGACCGAGCTCGGGCGTGCGGCACTATGAGCCGTATGCCCGAACTCGTGCACTACGACGTGGCCGGTCCGGTCGCGACGATCACCCTGGACTCGCCGCACAACCGCAACGCGCTGTCGCAGCAGCTCGTCTCCGAGCTGATGGATCGGCTCGAGCGGGCCGATGCCGACGACTCGGTGCTGGCAGTCCGGCTCCAGTCCGCCGACCGGGTCTTCTGCTCGGGCGCCGACCTCTCCGAGGCCACCACGGTCGGGATGGAGGAAGGCGGTCGCCGGATGGTCGCCGTCCAGCGGGCGATCATCGCGCTGGGCAAGCCGGTCGTGGTCCGGCTGACCGGTCCGGTCCGGGCCGGTGGCATCGGCATCGTGGCGTCGTCGGACATCGTGATCGCCTCCGAGGATGCCAACTTCGCCCTCACCGAGGTGAAGCTCGGGCTGGCTGCCGCGATCATCTCGGTCCCGGTCTTCCACCGGATGGGTCCGCGAGCGGCTTCACTGGTCACCTTGACCGGCGAGGTGTTCGGTGGCGCCGAGGCAGCGTCGTACGGGCTGGTCACCACGGTGCTCCCTGCCGACGAGATCGAGACGGAGGTCGAGCGGGTCTGCGCGGCGCTCGCCACGGGCGCTCCTCAGGGCCTGCGCGAGTCCAAGCGGATCCTCAACCGGCAGCTGCTCGCCCAGCTCGACTCCGACGGCGAGGAGCTCGCGGCCTTCAGCGCCCAGATGTTCGCCTCCGACGCCGCTCGCGAGGCGATGACGGCGTTCCTCTCCCGTAAGAAGTAGCGGCCGTCACACCCGACGTAACGCTCCCGTAAACCCGGTCCGGGACGCCCGAGTCAGCGGGTAGGCTTGTCGACTCGGCGGATTCAGGCCGGGGGAAGCACACGCGAGGGGAAGACGGGCGTTGTCCGAAGAGCTGGTCGAGCACGAGATCGCCGCCGAACAGGCATTCGTGGACCGGGTGTACCTCCAGCTCGGCGAGTCCGCGAAGGCCGCCCAGGAGCTGGCCCGGGAGGGTCACAGCCGCGGCCGGCTGGGGCACGAGGGCGGACTGGTCGAGCGCGACGCGATGGTGTTCCAGGCCGCCCGGCGGATCGCCCAGCTCGACGCTGCTCACGAGGGGCTCGTCTTCGGTCGCCTCGACATGCAGCCCGAGCTCGACCCGGCCCCGCGCTACGTCGGCCGGATCGGTCTGCGCAACGCCGAGCGCGACTCCCTGCTCATCGACTGGCGGGCTCCGGCCGCCGCCGTCTTCTACCAGGCGACAGCCGCCGAGCCGCACCGCGTCGTACGGCGCCGGGTGCTGCGCAGCGTCGGTCCGACGGTGGTGGGCGTGGAGGACGAGCTGCTCGACGCCGACGCCGAGACCGACCTCCCGATCGTCGGCGAGGGCGCGCTCATCGCGCAGCTGTCCCGCGCGCGCGACCGCTCCATGCACTCCATCGTCGCGACCATCCAGGCCGAGCAGGACAAGGCGATCCGCGCACCCGGCAAGGGCGTGGTCGCGATCTCTGGCGGACCTGGCACCGGCAAGACCGTGGTCGCCCTGCACCGTGCCGCCTTCCTCCTCTACACCGACCGACGCCGCTACGAGGGCGGCGGCGTCCTGATCGTCGGCCCGAGCGGCGTCTTCATGCGCTACATCGAGCGGGTCCTGCCGAGCCTCGGTGAGACCGCGATCGCGCTGCGATCGCTCGGTGAGGTCGTCGACGGACAACGGGCCACCCGCCACGACGAGCCGGCCGTCGCCGACGTGAAGGGCTCGGCCCGGGTCGCTGAGCTGATGCGCCGTACGGCTCGCCAGCAGGCGCCCGGCAGCCCGTCGTCGTTCCGGATCTTCTGGCGCGACGACACGATCGTGCTCGACCGCGGCCAGCTCGGCGCGATCCGCCGCAACCTGATGTCGCAGGGCCGCCGCAACCGTCAGCTGCCCCGGGTTGCCAACACGCTGCTCGACGCGATGTGGCGACAGGTCCGTGGCGAGCGCGGGCGCGACCGCGGGCGCGAGGCCTTCAACGACGAGATGCTGTCGACCCAGTCGTTCCTCGACTTCGCGGTCGCCTGGTGGCCCCCGCTCGATGCCACCGAGGTGTTCGGCTGGCTGCGTGATCCGGAGTTCCTGGCCCGCGTCGGTGACGGCGTCGTCACCGCCGAGGAGCAGCGGCTGCTCACGAAGTCGTGGGCGTCTGCTGGTTCTGTCGGTCCCAACGACCTGTCGGTGCAGGACATCCCGCTGCTCGACGAGCTGCGCTACTCGCTCGGCGACGTCCCGGCCCGCACCGACGACGAGCGTGCGCTCGACGACTCGGGGCTGCTCGAGGGCGGCGTCGACATGCAGGAGCTCTTCACCGCCGCCGATCGCGAGTACGCCCCGACCGGTCGGGCGTGGGCGCCGCCGACGCACCGGATCGAGGACGACCACTACGCCCACATCCTCATCGACGAGGCCCAGGACCTGACGCCGATGCAGTGGCGGATGGTCGGCCGTCGGGGCCGGACCGCCTCCTGGACGATCGTGGGTGACCCGGCGCAGTCGTCCTGGCCGGTACCAGCCGAGTCAGCAGCCGCCCGGGCCGACGCGCTCGAGGGCAAGGACGTCCACGAGTTCCACCTCTCCACCAACTACCGCAACTCCTCCGAGATCTACGACCACGCCCGGGCGTACGCCGACCGGGTCGGCCTCGACGCCGACCTCCCGGTCGCCGTCCGCTCGACCGGGATCCACCCGGTCGAGCGCACCGGCGTCGTCGACCTCGAGGCGGCGACGCGCGAGGCAGTCGCCGAGATCGCGGGCGATGTGCAGGGCACCGTCGGCATCGTGGTGCCGGTCGCCCGCCGCTCCGAGGTCAACGCCTGGCTGGCGTCCTGGCCGGAGTTCGCTGAGGACGCGTCCGGAGCGCGGGCCGCGGTCGACTCGTCGGTCACGCCGTCGGGTGAGGACCGGATCGTCGTGCTCACCGGCCTCGACACCAAGGGCCTCGAGTTCGACGGCATCGTGGTCGTGCGGCCGCAGGAGATCGAGGACGAGTCGGCGACCGGTAGGGCGACGCTCTACGTCGTGCTCACCCGCGCGACGCAGCTCCTCACGACGCTGTCGTGATTTAACCCGCGTTCGGCCGCATTCCCCGGCGGACACCTATAGCGGACCGTTATCGTCCGTTCATGCGTGCTCTGCTTGCCCTCGGACTCCTCCTCGCGACGCTTCTCGTCGCGCCGCCGGCTCCGGCGGTCACCCCCGCCGTCGGAGCCGACCGGCTCACGCGCAGCACCGCTGTCGCGGCTGCACGTCACGACCGGCAAGGCGGCCGCGATCCGCAACGAGCGCGGCGCCCGGGTGCTGCTCAACGGTGTCAACGTGATGGGTCTCGGCGAGTACTACCAGCCCAACCCCGACTTCGTGTCGAACATCCCGATCGGGAGCGACGACTTCGAGCAGATCGCCGCGCTCGGCTTCAACTCGGTCCGGCTGGTCGTCAGCTGGTCGAAGCTCGAGCCGACCCGGGGCGCCTACGACACGGCGTACGTCGACGAGATCCGCGCCGCCGTCGCCGACGCTGCGGCCCAGGGCGTCTACACGATCATCGACATGCACCAGGACGCCTGGGGCGTGGCCGTGAACACGCCGGACGGCGTTGCCTGCCCGGAGGGCTCCTCGCCCGCGAACGGGTGGGACGGTGCGCCCGACTGGGCCACGATCGCCGACGGAGCGACGACCTGCCGCAAGCCCGGCATGGAGCGCGAGCTCGCCCCGGCGGTGCAGCAGGCGTGGAAGAACTTCTACGCCAACACCCAGGGCGTGCAGACCGAGCTGGTGAAGGTGTGGGGCAAGCTCGCCTACGACTTCGCCGGCAACACGGCAGTGGCCGGCTACGACCTGCTCAACGAGCCGGGCTTCGGTGCGGCCGACTCGCTCGGGAAGTTCTACGACCGGTCGATCAAGGCGATCCGGCAGGGCGAGGCCCGGGCCGGAGGGTTCAACCACATCGCCTTCTACGAGCCGAGCGTCGCCTGGTCTGCCTTCGGTAGTGGCGGAACCCCGCCCCACGGCTTCACGGCCGACAAGCAGATCGCCTTCGCGCCGCACATCTACGCCGAGACCTTCTCCCCGATGTCGATCGCGGACGGCTTCGCGGTCGCGGCGAAGGCGGCCAAGGCGCAGGGTGTCCCTGTCTGGGTCGGCGAGTGGGGCTACTTCTCCGGGAACCCGGCCGACGACGCCGACCGGATGGACCGCTTCGGCGCCGCCCAGGACGACTACGGCTACGGCGGGGCCTGGTGGACCTGGAAGCAGGCCTGCGGCAACCCGCACGTCATCGGTGCGCCCGGCGGCCAGCCCGGACCGATCTCGCAGAGCCTGATCCGCTACACCTGCCCGGACGAGACCGAGGCGCCCGCGCCGGACCCGGCGTACGGCGAGGTCCTGTCCCGTCCGCTTCCGTGGGCCGTTCCGGGCACGACGACCCGGCTCGACTCCGACGGCCGGACCGGCACCCTGGTCCTGGTCGGACAGCGCGAGAAGCTCGCCGAGCGGTGCTCACTGCGGGTCTTCGTGCCCGGCGTCTGGTCCGAGCAGAAGGTGCGTTCGACCGGCATCAAGCACCTCCACACCCGCGTCGACCACGGCAACGTGATCCTGCGCGGCTGCGTCGAGAAGAAGTTCAGCCTGCGGATCGGCTGACGGCGTCGACTCGGCGAGGCGACCGGAGCGGGCACATGTTCCAGGACATCGCTACAGACAGCGAAGTCGTACCGCCGCCCAGCGAAGGACTCCAGGTCCGTCACGTCAGCTCGCGGCTCCCGGTGAAACCAGGTGTTCGAGTAGCTCGTGGCGCGGGCCAGATCCCGTGCATAGATCTCATGGTCGCTGAATCCGATACCGACCAGGTCGTCGCGACCGCGCCATTCCCGTGCGGGCGCCATCGTGCCGAGGACCTCGCGCGAGACAGCCGCCACGACCTCACGCATGCGCACACTCGAGCTGCAGTGGACGCACGTCGACGCCTCCCGCACCATCTCCTGACGTAGCCAGGTGGAACGCTTTCCGCAGATGTTGCAGGTGAAGCGGAGGGATTCCGCGCCGGGGTGGGAACGACGGAGGCGCGCACCGGCCACCATCCGGCGCGACGTGGCCAGCGGAGCTCGGACTCGATCCGGCGTCCACGATGGAAGAAGCGCACGTTTCACTCTCACGGCGCCGATGCTAGATCAGCGATCCCCCGGTGGCCGACCCACGACCCACGACCCACGACGCTCACGTTCATACTGTCCGATGTGGCGACTCCAGAGGCACCGGGCTGGATCGTCCTGGCGGCGTTCCATCCCGATCCCGTGTTGTTCGAGCGGCAGCTCGCCTCCATCGTCGGGCAGACGTTGGCGGACTTCACGTGTTTGGTCGGCATCGATGGCCGCGACCCTGACACGCTCGCTCTCACAAACAGACTTCTCTCGGATGATGCGCGTTTCGAGATTCGGGAGTACGACGAGAATCTCGGCTTCTACCGCCACTTCGAGCGATTGCTGAACGCCGTGCCGAGTTCGGCTCCTTGGGTCGCGCTGAGCGATCAGGACGACTTCTGGTACCAGACCCGGCTCCATCAGCTCGTGGCTCCCTTCGCTGAGCCTTCGGTGAGCGCGGTCGTCGGTCAAGCCAGGGTGGTGACCGACGATGGTCGGATATTGCGTGAGAACACCTCTCGGCATGCGGTCGGCCTGGCCGACCTCTTCCTCCAGAACGAGGTCACCGGCGCCTTGACAGTGTTCCGACGCGATGTGGTCGAGAGTGCGCTCCCCTTTCCGATCTGCGATACGACCGCGGCCTTCCACGACCATTGGCTGGGGGTCTGTGCCGCAGCTCTCGGTGAGATCAAGGTGTTGAGCGATCCCGTCCAGGACTACGTCCAGCACGCCTCCAACGTCGTCGGGGAAAGTGCGACGACTGCAGTGCACCAGTGGGTCTCGAAAGTACGAACCGCGGGTGGTTCGCGGACCTACTTGACCTCTCGCGCAGCGCTCGGAGGTGGCTGGAGATGTGCCATGGCGGAATCCTTGGCTGATCGAGGAATGGCTCTCGTAGCGGTCCCTGGTGGCACCCTCCCCGGCGGGCTGCGTCAGACCGTCGCCAGCATCGTCCGCGCTGTCAGGCAGCGCCGAATGCGGGTTCGAGGTGGTGTCGGCGCGCTTCTCGAGGCACTTCTGTGGGTGCGCCTGCGTCGATCCGGAGAGATTGACCTGCTCAACGGGTAGCCCCCCGATCACGGACTGGGCGAGCAGTAGAGTGCCACCCGAGGCTACGGATTCACGGACGGGAAAGTTATGGCTGGCGCCAGAGTGTGCTCTGAGTGAGCACTCTGAAAACCCGGCGCAGGAGCGGTCCGGTGAGCCGTCTCTTCGGCGTTGCGGGTGGCACGGCGATGGCAGTCCTCAGCCAGATCGTGTGCTTGTCGGTGATCTCCTACACCTCCACGACCGGCGCCTGGGCGGCGATCGGGCTCGGTCAGTCCATTGGCGGCGTGGCCGCCATCGCGGCCACCTTCGGCTGGAACCTCTCCGGCCCGACGCGATGGGCCGATGCTCCAGCGGATCGGCGAACCACTCTGTATGCCGACAGCCTGGTCAACCGGCTGATCGTGACCCTCGCGGTGACTCCGCTCGTCGTCGCTGCGGGCTGGGCACTGGCCCCGGCGAACCAGCAGCTGCTGGTGATGTTGATGGCGGTCGACCGCCGAGACGGACCTGAGGCGCCGTCTCGGCGGCCGGTCCGGCGCGGGCAGACTAGAGTCTGCGCATGACTTCCACGACCGATGTCCGGGCCGCGATCGACGCGCTCCAGGGGCACGAGGCGTGGGCGATCATCCGGCGCTCGACCCGGGCCGGGGACCGTGACACGGTCGGCCTGATCGGCGGCCGGCGCCACGAGGTCGAGTCGATCCTCGACGTACCCCTCGAGGACGGCCCGCCCGAGGAGGGGCACATCGCCGACCGGCTGGTCGCGATCCCCTTCCGCCAGGTGCGCGAGCGCGGCTTCGAGGCCCACGACGACGGCACCCCGCTGGTCGTCGTCGACATCGAGACCGAGCTGGAGTTCTCGGTCGCCGAGGTGATCGACGCGATCGACGACACCGGCATCGAGTTCACCGACCGCGGCGGCTTCGAGAGCGACGACGACGAGTACGCCAAGCTGGTCGCGGCGATCATCACCGACGAGATCGGGCAGGGCGAGGGCGCCAACCTGGTCATCGGCCGCCACTACCGCGCGCAGGTCGCCGACTGGGGACCCGACAAGGCGCTGACCGTCTTCAAGCGGCTGCTCGAGCGCGAGCGCGGCGCCTACTGGACCTACGTCTTCTTCACCGGTGACCGCTACCTGGTCGGCGCGAGCCCCGAGCGGCACGTGACGATCCACGACGGCGACGTCCGGATGAACCCGATCAGCGGCACCTTCCGGATCCCTGGCGAGGGCGACACCAAGGCCCAGCTCCTCGACTTCCTCCACGACGAGAAGGAGATCTACGAGCTCTTCATGGTCGTCGACGAAGAGCTGAAGATGATGTGCGACATCTGCAACGAGGGCGGCCAGGTGCTCGGTCCGTTCCTCAAGCCGATGAGCCGTCTCGTGCACACCGAGTACCTCCTCGCCGGGCGCACCAGCCGCGACCCGCGCGAGGTGCTGCGCGACACGATGTACGCCGCCACCGTCACGGGATCGCCCGTCGAGAACGCCTGCCGGCTGATCAAGCAGTACGAGTCCGTCGGGCGCGGCTACTACGGGGCCGCGCTGGCGATCCTGGGCCGCGACGCAACCGGCGGTCCGGTCGTCGACAGCCCGATCGTGATCCGCTCCGCCGACGTGGGTCTGGACGGCAAGCTCACGGTCACGGCGGGCGCGACGCTGGTCCGCGACTCGGACCCGGCGTACGAGGTGGCGGAGACGCACGCCAAGGCGGGCGGCATCCTCAGCGCCTTCGGCCTGGTGCCTCCGGCGCCGGTGCCGTCGGTCAATGTCGCCGAGCTCGTCAGCGACGAGGACGTCCTGCTCGCGCTGAACGCCCGCAACAAGCGGCTGTCGCGCTTCTGGCTGACCGACCAGGGGGGCTCCGCGCCCGACCCGCGGCTGGCCGGCAAGTCCGTGGTGATCCTCGACGGCGAGGACGACTTCGTGAACATGCTGCGCCACGTGCTCGGCGTGCTCGGCATGACCAGCGAGGTGGTCCGGCACGAGGACTACGCACCCGGCGTGCTCGACGGCTTCGACCTGGTCATCGTCGGCCCCGGTCCCGGCGACCCGCGCGACGGCGACGACCCGAAGATGGCCCAGCTGCGCGCCGCCGTCGCCGAGCTGATGGCGGCGAAGCGGCCGTTCCTCGCGGTGTGCCTCGGGCACCAGGCGCTGTGTCATCACCTCGGCATCCCGCTGACCTACAAGGACATCGTCTTCCAGGGCACGCAGTCGCCGGTCGGCATCTCCGGACGTACCGAACGAGTCGGTTTCTACAACACCTTCGTGGGCCGTCTCGACGCCGGATCCGAGGCCCCGGCAGGGGTCGAGATCGAGGCAGATATCCAGACCGGTGACATCCACCTGGTCCGCGGTCCGCACTATCGAGGGATCCAGTTTCACGCTGAATCCATCCTCACCGAACATGGATATGACCTTCTTCACGAGATCGTCGCCGACCTTCTGACCTAGCCTCCGGGCAACCCGACTTCTCGCCGAGTAGTCTCTGGGTCGTTACACCAGCGGAAGCCCGCTTCATGGGCCCGGTGAAGACTGCCCCCCAGCTTCATCGGGCCCTCCGCATGTCCGGACGCTTTTCAGCAGGTCGAGGTTCAGTAGGTTGAGCCGGTGGCCGCACCGGACGTCGTCGTCGTCGACCACCACGACTCCTACACGTGGAACCTCGTCCATCTGGTCGCCGAGGTCACCGGGGTGCTGCCCGCTGTCGTCCAGCACGACGAGGTCGGTGCGGAGGAGGTCCTCGCGCACGAGTACGTCGTGCTCTCCCCCGGGCCTGGCCACCCGGAGTCGGCCGCCGATTTCTCGGTCGGCCGCGAGGTGCTGCGCCGCGCGACGCGGCCGGTGCTCGGTGTCTGTCTCGGCATGCAGGGACTGGTGACGGCGTACGGCGGACGCGTCGAGCGGGTCCGGCCAGCGCACGGTGAGGTCGCCATCGTCGAGCACGACGGACGCGGTGTCTTCGTCGGCCTGCCGTCCCCGCTGACCGCCGTCCGCTACCACTCGCTCGCGGCGGTGACCGTGCCGTCGGCCCTCGAGGTGACGGCGACCTCGGCGGACGGCGTGGTGATGGGGGTGCGACACCGGACGCTGCCGCTCGAGGGCGTGCAGTTCCACCCGGAGTCGATCCTGTCCACCCACGGCGCTGCCCTGGTCGCGAACTTCCTGGGGTCCTCATGAACGACCCGGTCGAGTTCTTCCGCGCGGTCGCGGCCGAGCACCCGCGCTGCTTCTGGCTCGACGGAGGTGGCGCCCGCGAGTGGTCCGGCCGGCGCTCGCTGGTCGGCTGGCTCGGGGACGACGACGTCTCGCTGTCGTACGACGCTTCCGCCCGCCTGGTGACCCGGCACGTCGGCGGCCGCTCCGAGGTGGTCGGCGACGACGTCTTCGCGGTGCTCGAGTCGGAGCTGGCCGCCGGGTCGTCTGACGACCAGTGGTTCGGCTACTTCGGCTACGCGTGCCGCCCGGACCTGCCGGCCGCCGTCGGGGGCGACGTACCGGACGCCGTCTGGATGCGACCGCGGCATGTCCGGCTCTTCGACCATCCATCGGGGGTTGACGAAGGCGCGCTAGCGCCTGTCTCGAAACCCCCGCGGCGTCGCGGCGACGGGGTTCCGACGACGGTTGCTGCGCAACCTCCTCAACCGCCGACCTACAGCCACGCCTTCGACCGCGTCCAGGAGCACCTGCACGCGGGCAACTCCTACGAGGTCAACCTGACCTACCGGGTGGAGCAGGCGAGCGAGCAGGACCCGGTGACGACCTACCTGCGGCTGCGCGAGCTCAACCCCGCGCCGTACGCCGGGTTCCTGCAGCACGACGTGGCCGACGCCCGGGCCTGGCTGCTCAGCAGCAGCCCGGAGCGCTACGCGCTGGTCACCGCCGACCGGACCCTGGAGACCAAGCCGATCAAGGGCACCACCCCGCGCGGCGAGACGGCGGCACAGGACGAGGCGGCCAGGGAGCAGCTCCGCAGCGACCCGCGGTTCCGCGCGGAGAACCTGATGATCGTCGACCTCCTGCGCAACGACCTGTCGATGGTCTGCGATCCCGGGACCGTCGAGGTGCCGGTGCTGATGGAGGTCGAGTCCTACGAGACCGTGCACCAGCTGGTGAGCACCGTCCGCGGCCGCCTGCGCGACGACGTCACGACGATCGAGACCCTGCGGGCGCTCTTCCCGGCCGGCTCGATGACCGGCGCCCCGAAGCTGCGCACCATGCAGATCATCGAGGAGGTCGAGGCCAGCCCTCGAGGTGCGTACGCCGGCGCCTTCGGCTGGATCGCAGCGGACGGCCGGGCCGACCTCGGAGTCGTCATCCGCAGCCTGACCACGAGCGGTGACGGGACGCTACCGGCTCGGCACCGGCGGCGGCATCACCGTGCACTCCGACGCGGCGAGCGAGTGGGCCGAGTCGGGGTGGAAGGCCGAGCGCCTGCGCGCCGCCTTGGGCATCATGGCCCCGTGACGACGATGCCTGATCCGATCGGCGGGGTGACCCGCGAGGAGCGCCACGCGTCCTGGTTGGAGCTCTTCTTCGACCTCGTCGCGGTCGCCGGCATCGGCATGCTCGCCCACCTGCTCGAGGAGGACGACAGCCGCGGCGGCCTCGCTGTCTACGTCATCGCGTTCACCGCGATCTGGATGATCTGGGCCTGCTTCACGACCTACAGCAACCTCAACGCCGACACGGCCTTCGTGGCGGTGATCCTGGTCGGGATGTCCGCGCTCGGGCGTGATGATCGCGGCCGTCCCCGAGATCCGCGGCGAGCACGCGACGGCCTTCGCGGTGGCGTACGTCGTGGCCCGGTTCGTCGTCGCCCGGCCCTGGCGGCGCGCCACCGTGGTGGTCGACCTGCCGATCATCCAGGCGTCGTTCGGGGTGATCCCGTGGATCGTCTCGTGGTGGTTCGACGGCACGACGCAGTACGTCCTGTGGGCAGTCGGTCTCGGCATGGACCTGCTGATGCTGCTCACCACCACCCGCGACCGCCTGCTCGCGGACACCCAGGCGACGCCTGGACCGGATGCTCCGCGCCCGCAGCAGCCGGCCGCACAACCCGCGCCAGGACCGCGATCACGGCGACCGCGAGATCCCGACGACGATCGAGGCGGCCGACGCCGACGTACCCCACCTCACCGAGCGCCTCGGCCTCTTCGTGCTCATCGTGATCGGTGAGGGCCTGGTCCAGATCATCGACGGCGCCAGCGGGGCCGAGTGGAACCGGCAGCTCGCGGTGACCGGCGCCGGCGCCTTCGCGCTGATGTTCGGGCTGTGGGCGGTGGCCGTGCGGTGGGGGTACGCCGGGGTGGCGCTGCTCCCGGAGCAGAGCCTGTCGCCGCGGCTGTCGTGGGCCGCCCACCTGGTCGCGACCCTCACGCTCGCCACGGTCGCCGCTGTGCTCGGCGGCGTGGTCGCAGCCCCGGAGGAGCAGATGAGCGACCACGTCCGTCTGCTCGTCGTCACGGCGTACGTCGGCTACGCGCTGCTCTCGGTCGGCATCCACGTCGCACGCAGGTCCTACGTCGTCGCGGCGTGCGTCGGTGTGCCGATGATCGTCGCGGGCGCCCTCGTCGTGCTGCTTCCCGGTCTGCACGACCAGCGCGCTGTCTGGCTGCTGGCCGCGGGCGTGCTCGCAGTGCTCGTCGCGGACCGGCGCACGTCCCGCAGAGACGTCGCCACGACGTAATGCCGCGGTCACACCGCGGGTCTACCCTCGATGTCATGGAGCAACCGCACGTCATCGTGTTGTTCGGTGCGACGGGAGACCTCGCACGCCGCAAGCTGCTGCCCGGGCTGCTGCGCCTGTGGGAGGCCGGACTACTCGAGGACACCCGCATCGTCGGCACCTCCCTCGAGGACCTCGACGACGAGACCTTCATCAAGGTCGCCCGGACGTCGTGCGACGAGTTCGGGCACAAGCCCGTCACCGACGAGCGGTGGGCGCCGTTCGCCAAGATGCTCTGCTACGTCCCGCAGTCGTCCGGCCCGGACGCCCTGGCCCTGGCGGTCCGCGAGGCCGAGGCCGACCTCGGCGCGGAGCGGCGCGACGTGCACTTCCTGCACTACCTCAGCGTGCCTCCCAAGGCGGCGCTCGACGTGGTCCGCCAGCTCGACGAGGCACGCCTGGTCGAGCGGTCGCGGATCATCATGGAGAAGCCGTTCGGCACCGACCTCAAGACCGCGAAGAAGCTGAACGCGCGCCTGCACGAGGTCTTCGACGAGAGCCAGATCTTCCGGATCGACCACTTCCTCGGCAAGGAGGCGGCCCAGAACATCCTGGCCTTCCGCTTCGCCAACGGGCTCTTCGAGCCGATCTGGAACCGCAACTTCATCGACCACATCCAGATCGACGTGCCCGAGACCCTGGGCCTCGAGGACCGCACCAAGTTCTACGAGTCGACGGGCGCCTACCGCGACATGGTCGTCACCCACCTGATGCAGGTGCTCGCGTTCATGGCGATGGAGCCGCCGACCTCGCTGGCGCCGGGACCGATCAGCGACGAGAAGAACAAGGTCTTCCGCTCGATGCGACCGCTCGAGCCCCACAACGTGGTGCGGGGCCAGTACAGCGGCTACCGCCAGCACCACGACACCGCCGACGACTCCGACACCGAGACGTTCATCGCGCTCAAGGTCGAGATCGACAACTGGCGCTGGGCCGGCGTGCCGTTCTTCCTGCGCACCGGCAAGAAGCTCGCCGAGGGTGCACGGATCATCTCGATCGCGTTCAAGGAGCCGCCGCTGACGATGTTCCCGGCCGGGTCCAACGCGGGCACCCAGGGTCCGGACCACCTCACCTTCGACCTGGCCGACCAGTCGAAGATGTCGCTGTCGTTCTACGGCAAGCGTCCCGGTCCGGGCATGAAGCTCGAGAAGCTCTCGATGCAGTTCGCGACCCACGACACCAGCTCGTCCGGCGCGGTGCTGGAGGCCTACGAGCGCC
Organism: uncultured Actinomycetota bacterium; assembly: GCA_963696245.1. Lineage (GTDB taxonomy): Bacteria > Actinomycetota > Actinomycetes > Propionibacteriales > Nocardioidaceae > Nocardioides. Next base: position 89,472 of record CAVOJM010000006.1, on the reverse strand, counting down.
TCATCCACGACGCGATCCGCGGCGACCACACGCTCTTCACCACGGCCGACGGCATCGAGACGCTCTGGGAGAAGTCCGCGCCACTGATCGAGAACCCGGCGCCGGTGCGCGCCTACTCGCCGGGCAGCTGGGGCCCGAACGCGATCCACCAGCTGATCGCGCCGCACGCCTGGCGGCTGCCGTTCGAGCGGTCCTGGCGCGACCCCAACTCCACCGGGGAGTAGCTCAGCCCGTCCGTACGGCGGCGCTCGCCGTCGTCGGTGTACTCCACGTGCGCGAAGTTGACCGTACGACGGGCGTTGGCCAGCGCCGCCACGATCACGGTGCCCAGCGGACCTTCGCGGTCGAACATGGTGGCCGTCCCGACCGCGATGCCGTCCTGCTCGACCCGGTCGGTGGTGAGGAGCCCGATCTCGATCCCGACCGGCTCGCGGGCCAGGGTCAGTGCGATGTCGGTGTTGATGTACTCCACGCCGTTGGTGCCCCAGTTGGTGACCATGCTGGCGCCGTCGGCGGCCGCGGCGGCGGCCTGGAAGGGCGTGAACGGCTCGTTCGCCACCACCGGGATGCCGCTGTTCCACGAGGCCTTGCGGTCGGCGTTCTGGTGCTCGGTGAAGTTCTGCGACCACCCGGCCGAGGAGTAGAAGAACGGCACCCGCGGCTCCGTGGTCGGTGGCGCGATCTCGACCGGCGGCGGCTCCGGGTGCTCGTCCGGGCCCCAGACCTCGCCGGGCGCGGCCTCGGTCGGCTTGAGGAAGGTCGCCGACGCGCGTGCGACCCGGCGTCCCTCCTGGGTCATGGTCACGTCGACCAGGCAGATCCGCGATCCCTCGCGCACGACCTCGGTCGCGAACGAGCACGGCAGCATCCGTGCCGCCTTGAACAGGTCCACCGTCCACCGGGCCGGCCGCAGGTCGTCTCGTCCTGCTGTCGCCAGGCAGGCCTCGGCCGCCCGCGCGAGTGCGCCGCTGAGCGCGACACCGTGCATCTGGTCGTCGCTCCACATGCTGCAGGCGAGCGGGGTGGGGACCAGGGTGTCGCCCTGGTGGGTGAAGAAGGCGATGTCGTCGGTCACCCGGACATTCTGTCGGTCGACGGCGCCTTCCGGGCGAGCTCGGCCAGCAGGTTCGTCGTCGCGTCGGTGATCGTCTGCTCGTCGTACGGCGCGAGCTGGGCGGCGTTGACGCTCTGCACGAGCCCCTCGGTCTCGACGAAGCCGGTGACGGCGACGCCGTCCTTCTTCGCCCGCACCGCGACCCGTGCCGCTTTCGCGCCGGGCACCTGGACCGTCTCGAGCTGGCTGCCGACGGCACCCATCGCGTCCAGTGCCGCGTCGAGGCCGCCGTCGAAGTAGAGGTAGCTGACGTCGTACGCCGCGCCGCCCTTCTGCTTCGGGGTGAACGTGCATCGCGGCTGGTCCGTCGTGCCGTTCTGCTCGACGACGTCCTCGCCGACGAGCGTGGACACCCGCGCCGCAGTCAGGTCGTCGCAGGGACTCCACTGGACCGCCGCCGGGTCGCTCGCGCCGGCCGGCGCCGGGTCGCCGTCGGAGCCGCTCGAGCAGCCGGCCAACAGCGCCGCCGTCACGAGGACGACGGCCTGGATACGTGCCCTCACGAGACCGGGGTCCAGTCGGGGACCGGGGACGAGGAGCCCGGCAGCCACATCCGCAGGCGGGCGCCGCCGGTCGCGGAGGCGCCGACCGAGACGCCGCCGGAGTGACGTCCGGCGACCTGGTGCACGATCGAGAGACCGAGGCCCGAGCCGGACATCCCGCGCGACTCCTGGGAGCGGTAGAACCGGTCGAAGACGTGCGGTCGGTCGGCTTCGGCGATGCCGGGACCTTCGTCGTCGACCGTGAGCGTGCCGTCGATCAGCCGGACCGTGACGGTGCCGCCCGGTGGACTCCACTTGGCGGCGTTGTCGAGCAGGTTGGTCACGGCACGTTCGAGCCCGGGGCTCTCCCCGACGACGTACCAGGACTCCGTCTCGACGTCGAACGTCAGTCCCGGCGCGCGCCGGCGCACCCGGGCCACCACGCGGTCGACCAGCTCGATCAGGTCGACCGGCTCGACCACGTGGGTGAGCGGCTCGTCGCGGGCCAGCTCGACCAGGTCGCCGATCAGCGTGGTCAGCTCCTCGATCTGCGCGTGCACGTCGTCGAGCAGCTCAGCTCTCGCCTCGGGCGGGAGCCCGCCGCCGCCCTCGCTGTCGGCCTGGCTCAGCAGGTCGAGGTTGGTGCGCAGCGAGGTCAGGGGCGTACGCAGCTCGTGGCCGGCGTCGGCGACCAGCTGGCGCTGCCGGTCGCGGGAAGCGGCGAGCGCGGTGAGCATCTGGTTGAAGGCGGTCGCCAACCTGGCGACCTCGTCCACGCCCTCGACGGGCAACGGCGCGAGGTCCTCGGTGCGGGCGATCTCCTCGGCGGAGAGTGTGAGCCTCCGGACCGGCCTCAGTCCGTTGCGGGCCACCGCCCAGCCGGCCATGCCGGCAACGATGACGCCGGCGAGGCCGAAGCAGAACATCACGATGCCGAGCTTGCGGAGGATCGACTCCTGCGAGTCGAGCGACTGGGCGACCACGAGTGCCTGCCCGGCATTGGTGGTCGGCACGGTGACCACGCGATACCGATCTCCGCCGGCGGAGATCGTGCGGATGCTCTTGTGGGAGTCGCCGTCGGCGACGTCGACCTCCGGCTGCCCCGAGCCGCAGCTGCGGTCCCGAGGTGTCGCAGGTGATGGGCTGTCGGACTCCGACCTGGATGAACGCGATCCGGACATCGGCGGCACCGACCGCCCAGGAGGGGATCTCGCAGTTGTTCGTGATCGCGGCCAACGCCTCGGACCCGGCGGCCTGCGTGGCGCGGTCGGTCAGCGAGTCGTCGAGCGTCGACTGCAGCTGCATGCGCACGGTGAAGTAGGCGCCGATCGACACGAACGCCACGGTGATGCCGACGGCGAGCGTGGTCAGCACGGTCACCCGGCTCGCCAGCGAACGGCGGTAGTGCCACCGGACATCGGGCCCGACCGGGAGGAGCGGTGTGGTCACGATTCCTTCAGCACGTAGCCGACGCCGCGCACGGTGTGGATCAGACGGGCCTCGTCCTCGGCCTCGGTCTTGCGTCGCAGGTAACCCACGTAGACCTCGAGGGAGTTGGCGGTGGTGGGGAAGTCGTAGCCCCACACCTCCTCGAGGATGAAGGAGCGCTCGAGCACGCGCCGTGGCCGGCGCAGGAACATCTCCAGCAGGGTGAACTCGGTGCGGGTCAGCTCGATCAGCCGGTCGCCGCGGCGGACCTCGCGGGTGGCGATGTCCATGGAGAGGTCGGCGAAGCTGAGCACCTCGTCCTCGGCGTCCTCGCGGGGTACGACGCGACGCAGCAGCGCCCGCAGCCGCGCGAGCAGCTCCTGGAGGGCGAACGGCTTGGTGAGGTAGTCGTCGGCGCCGGCGTCGAGGCCCTCGACCCGGTCACCCACGGCGTCGCGCGCGGTGAGGACCAGGATCGGCAGGTCGTTGCCGGCGCTGCGCAGCGCGCGGGTCGTCTCGAGGCCGTCGAGCCGCGGCATCATCACGTCCATCACGACCACGTCGGGGGCCTTGGACGCGATCCCGGCGAGCGCCTCGGCGCCGTCGGCGGCCAGCGCGACGTCGTACCCGTTGAACTCCAGCGAGCGGCGCAGCGACTCGCGCACGGCCTTGTCGTCGTCGACGACGAGGACTCGGGGTCTGGGCGCAGCAGGCATGGTCGTCACGCCGCCACTGTGACAGTCGAGCCTGAACCGGGACTGAGAACCATCGTCAGTACCTCGCAGCGATGTCGGCGGCGCGCGCGGCGTACCCACCCCCGAAGTGGCACGCGTGGACGAGCAGCGGGAAGAGCTGGTGCAGGGCGACCCGGTCCTCCCACCCGTCGGTGAGCGGCCGGGTGGAGCTGGCCTCCAGGTAGGCGTCGAAGAAGCGGGGCAGGTGCGGCAGCCCGAAGAGCGCGAGCATCGCGAGGTCGACCTCGCGATGGCCGCCGTACGCCGCCGGGTCGATCAGGGAGACGTGGCCGTCGAGACCCCAGAGGACGTTGCCGTTCCAGAGGTCGCCGTGCAGTCGCGACGGCGCCTCCTCGGGGAGCAGGTCGGGCAGCTTCGGCACCAGTGCCTCGATCGCCGCGACGTGGCTCGGCTCCGCAGCGCCACGGTCGAACGCGACCTTGAGGTAGGGCAGCACCCGGCGTACGGCGTAGAACTCCGCCCAGGTGTCGGTCGGCTTGTTCGGCAGCGGGAGCCGGCCGATGTAGCCGTCGTGGTCGAGACCGAAGCCGGGGGCTCCGGCGGCGTGGGTCGCGGCGAGCTCGTGGCCGAAGGAGGTGGCCGCGTCGACGGAGTTCTTGCCGGGCTCGACCCAGCGGATGATCACGCACTCCTGGTCGACGCCGAGCACCTCGGGGACCTGCGCGCCACCCGCCTCGGCCAGCCAGCGCAAACCGGCCGCCTCGGCGAGGAAGAAGTCCTCGGGTGCGTGCGGCAGCGTCTTCATCAGCGCGGTGGTGCCGTCGCTGAGCCGCAGTCGCGTGGCGGTCGCGATGTCACCACCGGCGACCGGAGCCGTGGCGACGACCGCCGTGCCGAGGAGGTCCTCGGCACGCTGCGCGACCAACGGCTGCCGGGTCACGAGTCCTGTTCCCCTTGAGCCCGCAGCTCGTCGACGAGTGCAGCTGCCGTGCGATCGACCATCGCGAGCACCTCCTCGAATCCGGAGTGCCCACCGTAGTACGGGTCCGGTACGTCGCCCCCGCGTTCGACCGGATCGAAGTCGCGGAACAGCCTGACCCGGTCGCTGGGGCCGCCCAGGTCGGCGAGGTTCTGCGCGTCCATGGCGAGCACCAGGTCAGCGCCCGAGTCGGCGTCGTGCTGGCGCGCGCGGTGCCGGCTCGCGTCGTACCCCGCCGCGGTCAGCGTCGCCGCGGCGCGGCGGTCCATCGGGTTGCCGACGTGCCAGTCACCGGTGCCCGAGCTCGTGACGGTCACGTGGTCGAGTCCGGCGTCGGCCAGCCGCGCCTCGAGCACCACATGGGCCGTCGGTGATCGGCAGATGTTGCCGAGGCAGACGAGCTCGATGCGGTAGTCGCCCGGCGTCCGAGCCGGTGGGAGCACGGGGTCAGACCGTTGCCGTGTCGTTGGCGTCGCCGAAGATCAGGCCGACGACCCAGGTGACGATGGTGATCACGATCGCGCCGCCGACGGCGTTCCAGAACCCGTCGACGTAGAAGTCGATGTCGAACAGGCCGGCCAGCCACTCGGTGAAGAGCAGCATCAGGGCATTGATCACCAGCAGCATCAGACCGAGCGTGATGATGATGAAGGGGATCGACAAGAACTTGATGACCGGGCTCACGAACGAGTTCACGATGCCGAGGATCAGGGCCACGAACACCAGGCCCCAGAAGTTGTCGGTGACCTCGTCCCACCCGGAGGAGCCGGTGAAGCCGATGCCGTCGAAGATCACGCACGCCGCGCCGAGAGCAACGATGTTGGTGGCGAGCCAGCCGATGAATTTGAGGAATCCCACGCCCGCAGCCTAGGGCCCGGACAGGCGCTAGCGCGCCTTCCTCAACCTCCGACAGGCGCCCAGTTGCCGTGGAACCCGGCCGGCACCCGGCCGGGCAGGTGTACGGCGGCGACGTCCTCGAGCGTCTCCGCGTCGAGCAGGACCAGTGAGCTCCGGTCGACGGCCGCGTCGTAGACGTAGCCCATCAGCACGCCGTCGTCCTCAGCGGAGTCCGGCGCCGAGGGCACGAAGCAGAACTCGCTGACCTCGCGGCCCGCGCCCAGTCGGCGCTCGGTCGTGGTGCCCGCGACGACGTCGTGCTTGAGCACCGAGTCGCCGGTGCGGATGCCAGCGGCGACCACGCCGGCGGCGTAGCCGAACCGGTGCCGGCGGCCGGTGAGCCGCTCGTCGTACCGCGGGAACTCCTGGCTGTGCTCGTCGAAGCGGTGCTCGCGGACCTTGGAGGCAGCGGTGTCGACGGTGAAGCGGGTGAGGTACGCCGGACCCTCGTTCGGCCCGCTGAAGTCGGTCGCGAACATCCGGTCGTGGCGCACCACGTCGATCACGACGTCCGACCCCTCCTCGTAGGCGTTGAGGGTGTGGAAGATGTAGCAGGGGTCGATCTCGAACCAGCGCACGTCGGCGCCGGTGCCGTCGCGGGGGAGCAGCCCGATCCGCGCCGGGTAGTCGGCGTCCCACGAGTAGGGAAGGGTGCGAGCCGCCCCGCCTCGCAGCGTCTGGTCGATGAGCCGGTCGGTCGCCTGCAACGGCCTCGGGGCCTCGCCGGCGACCATGCCGAGGTCGAAGGTGACCGGGAGGTCGTAGACGACGAGGTAGTGCTCGGTGAGCGCGCAGTCGTGGATCATCGGGCTGCCGGTCACCTCGATCTCGACCTGGTGCCGCACCCGCCCATCGGTGCCGACGACCGAGTAGTCGACCAGGTTGCCGCGGGCCCAGTTGTAGGAGACCGCGTGCAGCTCGCCGGTAGCCGGGTCCTCGTGCGGGTGGGCGGTGTAGCCGCCGGTGACGGTCCCGAGGTTGCACGGCCCGACGGTGTCGAGGTCGTGAGTCAGCTCGTACGGCGTCCCCCCGGCCTCGACGACGGCGAGCGTGCGCCCGGCGTGCTCGAAGACGTTGGTGTTCGGCGGGAAGTCGTCGCCCTGCGCGCGGACGTAGCGGTTGCGGTACCACTGCGCGCGGCCGTCGCCGAGGCGTACGCCGTGCACCATCCCCTCACCGAGGAACCAGTGGTAGCCCTCGCCCGGGTCGGTCGCGGGGTTGGGTCCGATCCGCAGGTAGCGCCCGTCGAGGTGGTCCGGGATCCGGCCCGTCACCTCGAGGTCGAACGCCGTCAGCTCCTCGTGCACGGGAGCGAAGCTGTCCTGCAGGTAGCGGTTCATGTCCGGCTCCTCGAGCACCCGATGGTGTGTCTCGCACGCTACTCCGGTGCGCAGCCCATGTGGAGGTGGAAGACCCGGTTGTGGTGACCGTGGTCGGCGCGCTGACCGTGACCACGCCCTTCGAGTAGGCCTGGACGTGGTGGCCACAGCTGATCGGCTGGGAGAACATGACCGTCGCCGGACCGGTGCTTCGGCGGCAGGCAGGACGCGCAGTCGCTGACGTAGACGCCCTCGGCCATCGCCATGTGGGATCCCCAGTGCGACCAGGACAGGTGCTTCAGGTAGGGCCCGGCGTCGGCGGTCAGGAAGATCTCCTTCGGATGCACCTGCGGCGTGCCCGACATCGTGAAGTAGACGGTCTTCGTGCCCGGGTTCGCGGACGCGGTCGAGGACGGGAGGGCCAGCAGTGCGGCCCCGAGCAGCGTGATGACGAGGAGCGCGGCGGAGCGCACGCGGAAGGACGACATGACGCGAGCGTAGGGCCGGACGGCGCCGTCGTACGCCGGAACGCGAAGTGCTCCAGACCGCCTGATAACCTCGGAGATGTGTTTCCGGTCGGTGGCGTGGGGGTGATGCTGGTCCTCGTCGCGCTGTCCGGGTTGGTGTGCGGAGCGCTCGCGCTCGGCCTCCGGCGACGGCTCGGCTGGTTCACGGCGCTCTCGATCGCGGCCTTCGTCTGGTCGGTCGCGGTGATCGGCACGATCACGCTGATCCCCGCGAACGGCGCGCCCGGCATCGTCTCGGCCGAGGGTCGGCTGACCACCTGCTCGTGGGACATCGGCGGGCCGGCGCCCGACGGCTTCTGGATCTTCTCGGGCGGACAACGGCTGCTGAACACGGTCGTCTTCATCCCGTCCGGGATCCTGCTCGTGCTGGCGTGCGCTCGCTGGAAGGCCGCGTGGGTGCTGGTGCCGCTCGGGCTCGTCCTGCTCGCGGGCTACTCGATCGGGATCGAGGCGACCCAGCTCGCCCTGGCCCGGATCGACCGCGCCTGCGACGTCACCGACGTCATCGACAACGTCACCGGAGCGGTCCTCGGTGTGGCCATCGGTGTCGTCCTGGCGCTGGTGCTCCGGCCGTGGCGGACCACGCCCTCTGCCTGATGAGGGCGTGATTAGGGTGGCGGCATGACGACTCCCCAGCCGCGCGCGAACATCGCCGACATCCCGCCGTACGTCGCGGGTCGGCCGCCGACGGTCCGGCCCGGGATGACGTCGTACAAGCTGTCCTCGAACGAGAACCCCTACCCGCCGCTGCCCGGTGTCATCGAGGCGGTCCAGGCCGGGGTCGGCGCGATGAACCGCTACCCGGACATGGGCAGCAGCGCGCTCTACGCCGCGCTCGGTGAGAAGTTCGGCGTGCCGGTCGACGACCTCTCGGTCGCGACCGGGTCGGTCGGGCTGATCTACCAGCTGGTGCAGGCCTTCTGCGATCCCGGCGACGAGGTCGTCTTCGCGTGGCGCTCCTTCGAGGCCTACCCGATCGCGATCACGGCCGCTGCTGCGACGTCGGTCCAGGTGCCGGTGCTCGCCGACGGCCGCCACGACCTCGACGCGATGGCGGCAGCGGTCACCGACCGCACCAAGATCGTGCTGGTCTGCACGCCCAACAACCCGACCGGGCCGTCGGTCACCCAGACCGAGCTCGATGCCTTCCTCGCGAAGGTCCCGTCCCACGTGCTCGTGGTCGTCGACGAGGCCTACGTCGAGTTCGTCCGGATGGACGACGCGGTCGACGGGATCGCGACCTACCGCCGCCACCAGAACGTCGTCGTCACCCGCACCTTCTCCAAGGCCTACGGCCTGGCCGGCTTCCGGGTCGGGTACGCCGTCGCGCCGGCCCCGATCGCCGCCGCGCTGCGCGCGGTGTCGCTGCCCTTCGGTGTCTCGACCATCGCCCAGGCCGCCGCGATCGCCTCGCTTGAACGGCCAGGACGAGCTGCTCGAGCGGGTCGAGGCACTGGTCGCCGAGCGTGCCCGGGTGGTCGCGGGTCTGAAGGAGGTCGGCTGGGACGTGCCCGAGGCGCAGGGCAACTTCGTGTGGTTCGGGCTCGGTGAGCGGACCGCCGAGTTCGCGGCCGCGGCCGACGAGGCCGGCATCATCGTACGCCCCTTCGCCGGCGAGGGCTGCCGGGTCTCCATCGGCGAGACCGAGGCCAACGACCGGCTCATCCCGGTGGCAGCTGCCTTCCGCGGACCCGTCAGTTCTGGTCGGCGCCAGCAACCAGAAGTGACGGGTCGACGCCGGATGGGCGACCAGAACTGCCAGGTCGGCGGTCGATCTCGCGCCAGCGCGGGTCGACGGCCGGCAGCATCGTCACCAGGAGGTAGGCCGCGCCGACCACCCACATCGCCGGCGCGAGTCCGACCCCGGCGATGAGCAGGCCGCCGAGGAGGCCGCCGAACGGGATCAGCGCGAAGCACATCGCCGTGGTCAGGGCCGACACCCGGCCGGTGAGCTCGGTGGGGATCCGCTCGAAGATCACGGCGCCGAGGATCGGGTTGATGAAGCCGGCCGCGAAGCCGGCCACCACGCAGGTGCCGACCACGAGCCACAGCGGCGAGTCGAGCGCCATCACGATGAAGCGCGGTGCCCCGGCGAACAGGAACGCGACGAGGTACGTCGTACGCCGCGGGATCCGGGCCGCCCACGCGGCGGCGCAGATCGCGCCGAGCGCCGCGCTGCCACCGAAGACGGCGAACACCAGTCCGACGCCGCCGGCGCTGCCGACCGCATCTCTCGACCACACCGGCACCAGGACCGTGATGTAGGCCGCGTCGAGCAGGTTGGTGAGCGCGACCATGACCGTGATGCCGAGCAGCACCCGGTCGCGCCGCAGGAAGTCCCAGCCCTGCCGCAGCCGCACGCCGTACGGCGTGGTGTCGTCGGCGTCCTCGCTCCTGACCTTGCGCAGGGAGAGCGTGGTGGCGGCGAGGACCGCGGCCGAGACGCCGAACGAGAGCGCGTCGACCGTCAGCGCGTCGGCGGCCCCGACCACCGCGACCAGGCCGGCGGCGCCGGCCGCGCCGAGCAGACCGGCGGTCCGCTCGACCGTCGAGTGCAACCCGGTCGCGCGTTCCATGGGCACGCCGGCTGCGGCGACCACCGCCGGCGTCAGAGCGGACTTGGCGGCATCGCCCGGCCCGCGCAGTGCGCCGGCCAGGGCGACCAGCAGCAGGAGGACCGGGAACGACAGCCCGCCCGCCTCGTGCAGCAGCGGGATCGCGCCGACGGCGAGCACGGAGAGCGCGTCGCAGGTGATCGCGACGCGGCGGGCGCCGACCCGGTCGATCACCGGGCCGCCCAGCACCTTGAGCACGACGAGCGGCAGCATCTCGGCCAGCGCCACGAGGCCGGTCTTCGTCGCGCTCCCGGTCGTGGTGAGCACGAACCACGGCAGCGCCACCATCGACACCCGGGTGCCGGTCAGCGAGATCGCCTCGGCCGTCAGCCAGCCGTAGAGCGGCGTACGGGTGCTCATTCGGGCGCTCCCTCGATGGCCCCGACCCGGCCGGGGTAGGGGAAGCCGTTGAGCTGCACGACGTACTGCTCGGTGTCGTCGCCGTCCTCCTCCTGGGCCGACTGGACGAGCTCCATCACCCGACCGACGAGCGCCTTCGCGCTGGTCGGCGACAGACGCACGACCCAGTCGCTGTAGGTCACCGCGTCGCCCCACGCCGCCGGCAGCAGTGCGAGCTCCTCGACCGAGCGCTGCAGCTGCTGGGTCATCACGACCACGACCGACTGCAGGTAGGCCTCGAGCGTCTCGCGCTCCTCGGGGGTGCCGGCCGGGTTGGCGGTGTCGGTGGTCGTGGACTGGTGCGCGGCCTTCCACCACCGGTCGCGGGCGTTGCCGCGCTCGCTGTCGTCGGTGACGAAGCCGGCCTGGGCGAGCTGACGCAGGTGGTACGACGTCGCACCGGTGTTGAGGCCCAGACGGGTCGCCAGCATGGTCGCCGTTGCCGGTCCCTCGATCCGGAGCAGCCCGAGCATCCGCAGCCGGGTCGGGTGGGTGAGGGCCTTGAGCGCCTGGGGCGAGGGGGTGATCGAGGTGACGTCCACCTGGCCACCGTAGAACTGCAAAGACTTATTTGCAAACAGTTCTTTGCGGTTGATCGGGACCGGTACCGTCCCGCTCGTGTTCTTCCCCTCCCTCGCCCTGTTCGTCGCACTGCTCACCGGCGCGGTCGCGCCCCACACGCCGCCGGCCGAGGCCGCGCTCGACCAGATGACGCTGGCGCAACGGGTCGGTCAGCTCTTCATGGTCGGCACCGCGGCGGACCAGGTCGACCGGACGACGAAGGCGCAGATCGCGGACTTCCACGTCGGCAACGTGATGCTCACCGGCCGTAGCTACGACGGGGTCAAGCGGCCCGCGAAGGTCTCGAAGGTGATGCAGAGCCAGGTGTCGGACGCGTCGACCGCCGGCGTACGCCTCTTCGTCGCGACCGACCAGGAGGGCGGCAACGTGCGGGTCCTGCAGGGCCCCGGCTTCTCGAACATCCCGACCGCGCTCGAGCAGGGGACGTGGGCGCCGCGCAAGCTGCGCAGCGCCGCGCAGGTCTGGGCGAGGCAGCTGCGCTCGGCCGGGGTGAACCTCGACCTCGCGCCGGTCATGGACACCGTGCCGAGCAAGAAGGCGGCCAAGCACAACCCGCCGATCGGCAAGTACCAGCGCGAGTTCGGCTACACCACGTCCGTCGTGGCCGCGCACGGCGTCGCGTTCCTCAACGGGATGGCCGACGGCGGGGTGGCCACCTCGGCCAAGCACTTCCCGGGTCTGGGCCGGGTCCGCGGCAACACCGACACGACCGCCCACGTGACCGACCACGTCACCCGGCGGCACGACCCCTACCTCGCGCCGTTCCAGGCCGCCGTCGATGCCGACGTGCCGTTCATGATGATGTCGACGGCCTACTACGAGCGGCTCGACCCGAAGCTGCCCGCCTCCTTCTCGCCGTTCATCATCGGCACCGTGCTGCGCGGCGACCTCGGCTTCGACGGTGTCGTGATCTCCGACGACCTGGGTGGGGCGCAGCAGGTCGCGACGTTCACCCCGGCCGGTCGCGCCCTGCGGTTCATCGGCGCCGGCGGCGACGTCGTCCTCACCGTCCACCCCGACGTGCTGCCCGCGATGTACGACGCGGTCCTCGACCGCGCCCGGGACAGCAAGGCCTTCCGCGCCAAGGTCGACGCCGCTGCGCTGCGGGTCCTCACCGCGAAGCACCGCCAGCACCTGCTCTAGCGTGTCGGTCGGACCACCGGGTGGGTGGACGCAGTTACCTTCCCGCAACGAATGGCGGGCATGGTGGGCCCATGTCGGTCAAGGTCGCGCTCGAGCACAGGACCACGTACACCTTCGACCACCCGGTGACGGTCGGCCCGCACGTGGTGCGGTTGCGGCCGGCGCCGCACGCGCGGACGCCGATCGAGGCCTACTCACTCGACATCAGCCCGAAGAACCACTTCCTCAACTGGCAGCAGGACCCGTTCGGCAACTGGCTGGCCCGGATCGTCTTCCCGGAGAAGGTCGAGGTCCTCGACATCACCGTCGGCCTGGTTGCCGACCTGATGGTGATCAACCCGTTCGACTTCTTCGTCGAGGAGTACGCCGAGCGGTTCCCGTTCACCTACGAGCCGTCGCTGGCGGCCGACCTGGCGCCGTACCTGCGACCGGTCGACGACAGCGAGGACGCGGCGGCCTGGAAGGACAAGCTGCCGCCGCAGCCCGAGGGCGGCACGGTCACCGTCGACTTCCTCGCGGCCCTGAACGCCGCGGTCAACCGCGACGTCGCCTACTCGGTGCGGATGGAGGCGGGCGTCCAGACCCCCGACGACACCCTGCGCCTCGGGATCGGTTCGTGCCGCGACAGTGCGTGGCTGCTGGTCAGCCTGCTGCGGCAGTACGGCCTCGCGGCGCGCTTCGTGTCGGGCTACCTCGTGCAGCTCGCACCTGACCCCGACAGCATGATCGGCCTCGACGGGCCGACCGGCGCGGCGGCCGACTTCACCGACCTGCACGCCTGGGCCGAGGTCTTCATCCCCGGAGCCGGCTGGGTCGGCCTGGACCCGACGTCGTCGCTCTTCGCGGGCGAGGGGCACATCCCGCTGTCGGCGACACCGCACCCGAGCTCGGCCGCGCCGATCGAGGGCGTCACCGAGCCGGTCGGGGTGCAGCTTCGCCTTCCACAACGAGGTACGCCGGATCCACGAGGACCCCCGGGTCACCAAGCCCTACACCGACGGTCAGTGGGCGCGCATCGACGCGGTCGGCGAGGCCGTCGACGAGCGGCTGCGCGCGGGCGACGTCCGGCTGACGATGGGCGGCGAGCCGACCTTCGTCTCCCGCGACGACGCCACGACCGCGCAGTGGAACACCGACGCCGACGGTCCCGAGAAGCGCGCGCTCGCGGGCGGCCTCGCGGAGAAGCTCCGCGAGACGTACGCCCTCGGCGGCGTCGTGCACCGCGGGCAGGGCAAGTGGTACCCCGGCGAGCCGCTGCCCCGCTGGAACATCGCCCTCCAGTGGCGCACCGACGGCGTCCCGCTCTGGCAGGACCCGAGCCTCTTCGCCGACCCGTGGTCCGGGGATCTCGACAGGCTCGATCGACGGGGGGTCGACGCCGAGAAGTACGCCGAGGCCCTGGCCCGCCGGGTCGTCGAGACGCTCGGGCTGCCGGAGGGCCAGCTCCTCGCGGCGTACGACGACCCGCTCGCCGAGCTCGTCACCGAGATCCGCAAGCCGGCCGGCGAGCGCCCGCGACACCGAGGAAGACGTGGACGTCGACGCCCTCGACCGCGGTGTCAGCGACGTCCGCGGCTGGGTGCTCCCCATCGTCACCGGCGAGGAGTGGACCAGCCCCGCCTGGCAGTTCCGCCGCGGCCGGCTGGTGCTGACGCCCGGCTCGTCGCCGGTCGGCCTCCGCCTGCCGCTCGACGCGATCTCCTGGACGGCCCCGGACTTCGCCGGCGAGCCGTCCTACCTCGAGGCCGGACCGCCGCTCGACCCGGGCGTCCCGACGGTCCAGGTCGTCGACCCCGAGGGCGAGCCGACGACGGCGCTCGCCTTCGAGGCGCGCGACGGGCACGTGCACGTCTTCCTCCCGCCGACCGAGCGGCTCGAGGACTACGCCGACCTGCTCAAGCTGGTCGAGGTCGCCGCCCGCCGCATCGGCTGCCCGGTCGTGCTCGAGGGCTACGGACCGCCGCCGGACCCGCGGCTGACCCAGCTGATCGTCACCCCGGACCCCGGGGTCATCGAGGTCAACGTGCAGCCGACCGGCAGCTGGGCCGATCAGCGTGACCTCACCACGACGTTGTACGACGCCGCGCGGCACTGCGGCCTGACGACCGAGAAGTTCGACCTCGACGGACTGCACACCGGCACCGGCGGCGGCAACCACATCACCCTCGGCGGTTCGCAGCCGGTCGACTCGCCCCTGCTGCGCCGGCCCGACCTGCTCGTCAGCCTGATCACCTACTGGCAGCGGCACCCGGCACTGTCCTACCTCTTCTCCGGTCGCTTCATCGGCCCCACCAGCCAGGCGCCGCGCTTCGACGAGGGCCGGCCGGAAGCCGTCTACGAGATGGAGATCGCCGCGGCCGAGATCGCCCGGCTGGTGGCCGAGACGGACGAGCCCCGCCCGTGGCTGGTCGACCGCGCCCTGCGCCACCTCCTCACCGACCTGACCGGCAACACCCACCGCGCCGAGTTCTGCGTCGACAAGCTCTACAGCCCCGACTCGTCGCGCGGCCGGCTCGGCCTGCTCGAGCTGCGCGGCTTCGAGATGCCGCCGCACCCGCAGATGGCGCTGGTCCAGGCGCTGCTGGTGCGCAGCCTGGTCGCGATGTTCTGGGAGCGCCCGCTCACGGCTCCGCTGGTCCGCTGGGGCACCCTCCTGCACGAGGACTTCCTGCTGCCCGAGGGCGCGACCCGCGACATCGGCGAGGTGATCGCCGACCTCCGCGCGCACGGGATCCCCTTCGAGGACTCGTGGCTCGACCCCTTCACCGAGTTCCGCTTCCCGCGCATCGGCGTGGCCGAGGTCGGCGACGCGACCCTGGAGCTGCGCTCGGCCATCGAGCCGTGGCACGTCCTGGGGGAGGAGGCGACGGCCGGTGGCACCGCGCGTTACGTCGACTCCTCGGTCGAACGCCTCCAGGTGCTGGTCCGCGGAATCGACCCGTCGCGGCACATCGTCACGTGTCAGGGTGTTCCCGTGCCCCTGACCGCGACCGCCGACGGCGACGGCCTGTACGCCGGGGTGCGCTACCGCGCCTGGCAGCCGTGGTCGGCGCTGCACCCGTCGATCCCGGTGCACGCCCCTCTGCACTTCGACGTCGTCGACACCGCCGCGGAGGTCTCGCTCGGCGGGGCGACCTACCACGTCGTCCACCCCGGTGGCCGCTCCTACGACCACCCGCCGGTCAACGCGCAGGAGGCCGAGGCGCGCCGCGCGAGCCGGTTCGAGCCGCGCGGCCACACCGCCGGCGCGATCGACGCCGGTGCCCTTCGCGAGGCCGGCCGGCGGGCCGCGAGCGCGGAGTACCCCCACATCCTCGACCTCCGTCGGGTGCCGCCCGGATGACCGTGCTCCGCGAGTACGCCGCCGCGATATCCCAACCCACACTGGGATCTGAGCCATCTCGCTACGACGAGATGGTCGGCCCCGACGGGTCGCTCCGCGTCGGCTGGAAGGGTCTCGCGGAGGTAGCGGTCGGCATCACCGACACCGAGCTGCGCCGGGTCGACGCGGAGATCGCGCGCTTCCTCGCCGACGACGGCGTCACCTACGCCCGACCGGGCGGCCGCCAGGACTCCTGGCGGCTGGACCCGGTCCCGCTCGTCATCGACGCCGCGGCCTGGACACCGCTCGAAGTCGGTCTCGCCCAGCGCGCCGAGCTGCTCAACGCCCTCCTCGTCGACCTGTACGGCGAGCAGCGGCTGCTCGCCGAGGGCATCGTGCCGCCCGCCGTCGTGCTGGGCCACAGCGGCTTCACCCGCGTGGTGGCCCGGCCGTCCGCGATCGACCCGCGCCCGCTGGTGCTGGCCGCCACCGACCTCGGCCGAGACGCCGACGGCGAGTGGCGGGTGCTGGCCGACCGCGCCCAGGCGCCGTCCGGGCTGGGCTACGCGATGGAGAACCGGCGGGTCATCTCGCGGGTGATGCCCGAGCTCTACCGCGAGGCCGGCCTGCACCGGATGGAGCCCTACTTCTGGGCGCTGCGCTCGGCGCTGATCCAGTCCGCCCAGGGAGACCTGGCCGACCCGCGCGTGGTCGTCCTCTCGCCCGGCACCCAGTCGGAGACGGCGTACGACCAGGCCTTCGTCGCCTCGGCCCTCGGCTTCCCGCTCGTCGTCGGCAGTGATCTGGTGGTCCGCGACGGCTGGGTCTACCTGAAGTCCCCGTCGTTCTCCGGCGGTGGCAACCGGTTGGAGCGGGTCGACGTGATCCTGCGTCGCGTCGACGCCGCGTGGAGCGACCCGCTCGAGCTCCGCGGCGACTCCCAGCTCGGCGTCGCCGGCCTGGTCGAGGCGGTGCGTCGCGGCCGGGTGCGCGTCGTCAACGGCCTCGGCGCGGGCGTCCTCGAGAACCCGGGTCTGATGCCCTTCCTGCCCGCCGCCTGCGAGGCCCTGCTGGGCGAGCCGCTCCGGCTCGCTTCGGTGCCGACCTGGTGGTGCGGCGAGCCCGAGGGGCTCGACCACGTGCTCGACCGGCTCGGCGCGATCACCGTCCGGCCGATCGACGGACCCACCGACGCGCTCGCCGGGCTGAGCATCGACGAGGTCCGAGCGCGCGTGCTCGAGACCCCCCACCGCTTCGTCGGCCAGGAGCGTCTCCCGCTCTCGCAGTCGCCGACCTGGTCCGTGACCGGCACGCGTCCGGTCCCGATGACGCTGCGCACGTTCACCCTCCGCTACGGCTCGGCCTACCGGCCGCTCGTCGGCGGCCTGGCCAGCGTCGTCGATGCGACCGGCCGCTCCCCGTCGACGGCGAGCAAGGACGTGTGGGTGCTCAAGGCGAGCCCCGGCGACGCCGATCAGGGCCTGTCCGGCGTGCTGCCGATGACCGCCGCCCGGTCCACGCCGGCGACCGTGCCGCGGGTGCTCGAGGACATGTTCTGGTTCGGTCGCTACGCCGAGCGGGTCGAGGACCTGCTCCGGCTGGTGCTGGCAGCGCACGCGCTCGCCGAGGACTTCGGCGACCGGCCGCGCTCGACGGGTGGCGCGAGCCTCGCCGTGATGATGGGCGCGCTGCACCGGCTGGCCGGCCCGCCCCCCGGCGACGCCACCGACCTGGACGCGGACTTCCGCTCCCTGCTGCTCGACCCGGCCAGACCCGCCGCCGTCGCGAACGGCCTCGACGGGCTGCGCGACGCTCTTCGCGGTGTGCGCGACCAGCTCTCGCCGGACATCTGGCGGGCCTTCGGCACCACGGACCGTGCGGTCCAGGTGCTGCTCGCCAACCCGCACAGCCACCAGGTGGCGGAGAGCGCCGGCCGGATGCTGACCGGGATCCTCTCGCTCCAGGGCGTCACCGCGAGCATGATCCGCGACGCCGGCTGGCACGCGATCGGCGCCGGCCGCGCGCTCGAGCGGGCCCTGCAGGTCTGCCACCTGCTGGCCGCGACCACCACCGAGAGGCGCGGCATCGACGTGGATCGCGAGGTCCTCAACGCCGTGCTCGCGGCCGCCGAGAGCGCCGTCACCCACCGTCGTCGCTACCGCGGCTACGTCCGTCCTGCCGGGGTGCTCGACCTGCTGCTGATGGACGCCGACAACCCGCGCTCGGTCGCCTTCTCGATCGCCGAGGCCCGCGTCCACCTCGCCGCGCTGCCCGGTTCGACCGGGTCGTCGCGCCCCGAGCGCCTGCTCGAGGACCTCGCCGCGGACCTCGCCGCGGTCGAGGTCGCGAGCCTGGTCACCATCGGTGGAGTCGACCGGCCCAACCTGGTCCGCTTCCTCGGCGCGTTCGTCGCCCAGCTGGACCGGCTGGCCGAGGCCGTCGGCGAGGTGCACTTCGCGAGCGGACCCGCGCCGCGGACCTTCGGCTCGATGGGGCCTCGAGGCTCGACGCATGAGAGCTGCGACATGAGATACCGGATCAGCCACAGCACGACCTACTCCTACGACGACGACGGTCACCGACAGCCTCGGCGTCGCCCACCTCGTCCCCCGGCCGATGGCCGCGCAGTCGGTGCTCTCCACCGAGGTCGTCGTGTCGCCCGAGCCCACCGACCTCGCCAACGACACCGACTTCCACGGCAACACGACCACCTACTTCCAGGTCACCACCCCGCACCGCGAGCTCGAGATCGTCGGCCGCTGCGAGGTCGAGGTCGACGTCCCGTCGTACGACGAGCGGGCGCTGGCCGTCTCGTGGGAGCGGGCCCGACCGCTGCTCGACCCGGACCTGCCGGGCGCCTGGCGGGTCGCCGACTTCGCGCTGCCCTCGTCGCAGGTCGAGCAGACCGCGGAGGCCCACGACTACGCGGCGGAGTCGCTGCGGCCGGGGCGACCGCTCGGCGAGGCGGTCACCGACCTGATGCACCGCATCCACGCGGACTTCCGCTACGACTCGACCGCCACCACGGTCACCTCGACGGTCGAGGAGACCTTCCGCGAGCGCGCCGGGCGTCTGCCAGGACTTCGCCCACCTGACGCTCGCCTGCCTGCGCTCGCACGGTCTCGCCGCGCGCTACGTGAGCGGCTACCTCGCGACCGAGCCGCCGCCCGGTCGCGACCGTGTGATCGGCGCCGACGCCAGCCACGCCTGGGCGGCCGTGTGGGTGCCCGGCTCCGAGGAGTGGCTGGCGATCGACCCGACCAACGACCGCTGGGTCGGCGACCGGAGCATCACCGTCGCCTGGGGACGCGACTACGCCGACGTACCCCCGGTGAAGGGCGTGATCTTCACCGAGGCGAAGACGTCGACCCTCCGGGTCTCGGTCGACGTGGCGCCCGTGACAGGCTCACTGGCGTGAGGTCATACCGCTGCCGGGTCTGCGACAACCAGCTCTACTTCGAGAACTCCGTCTGCGTGTCCTGCGGGACCGCGCTCGGCTTCTCCCGCGACGAGCACGCGATCGTCCCGGTCACCAGGAGCGGGAGGTACGTCGACGCCAACGGGCTGGTGTGGTGGGTGTGCGCCAACCTCAACCTCTCGGGCTGCACCTGGCTGGCCCGGGTCGAGGGCGAGCAGTGCTCGGTGTGCGACCTGACCCGGACCCGCCCGGCCGTCGACGACGTCACGGTGATGGTCCAGTACCGCGAGGCCGAGCAGGCCAAGCGACACCTGGTCCGCCAGCTCGAGGTGCTCGGCTTCCCGGTGGTCGGCAAGGACGTCGATCCCGAGAACGGCCTCGCCTTCGACCTGCTCTCCAGCGCTCCCACCATGGAGGGTGGGGAGAAGGTCGTGATCGGCCACGAGGACGGGCTGATCACCATCGACCTCGCCGAGAGCGACGACGCCTACCGCGAGAAGGTGCGGGCCCAGCTGGCCGAGCCCTACCGGACCATGCTCGGCCACTTCCGCCACGAGGTCGGCCACTACTACGAGTGGCAGCTGGTGCGCGGCGACGAGCGGATGGCGCGTTGTCGCGAGCTGTTCGGCGACGAGTCGAAGGACTACCAGGCCGAGATCGACCGGCACTACGCCGAGGGACCGCCGACCGGGCTGGGCAGGCGTCGTACATCTCGACCTACGCGACCATGCACCCCTTCGAGGACTTCGCCGAGACCTGGGCGCACTACCTGCACATCTGCGACACCATCGAGACCGCCAGCGAGTTCGGGCTGGCGACGCTCGCGCCGATCTCGGCGTTCTCGAGCTTCCGCGACGTCGTGGTGGGGGTGTGGATCCCGCTGGCGGTCGCGCTGAACATGATCAACCGGAGCATGGGCAACGAGGACCTCTACCCGTTCGTGATCCCGGCGCCGGTCATCGACAAGCTCGACTTCGTCGCGAGCCTGGCCCAGCCGTCTCGTTGACCCTGCTGGTCGGTGCGGCTGGTTGAACCGTCACCTACGCTTGCCGACATGGCCAGCTCGGGTGACTTCGACCGCGACATGAACTACATCCCCGACCGGATCACCCGGGAAGCGCGCCGACCCGAGCACGGACCGGTCGCGGGCGACCTCTGGCCGGTCGAGCCGGGCCGCTACCGGCTGGTCGCCGCGGCTGCGTGCCCGTGGGCCAACCGGGCGATCATCGTGCGCTCGCTGCTCGGCCTCGAGGACGTCATCTCGCTCGGACTCTGCGGCCCCACCCACGACGAGCGCAGCTGGACCTTCGACCTCGACCCCGGCGGCGTCGACCCGGTGCTCGGCATCGAGCGGCTGCAGCAGGCCTACTTCGCGCGCTACGCCGACTACCCGCGTGGCATCACGGTGCCGGCCGTCGTCGACGTGCCGAGCGGTGCGGTGGTCACCAACGACTTCCCGTGGATCACCCACGACCTCTTCTTCGAGTGGCGCGACTTCCACCGCCCCGACGCGCCCGACCTGTGGCCCGACGACCTCCGCGAGGAGATGGACGAGGTCATGGAGCGGATCTTCACCGAGCTCAACAACGGCGTCTACCGCTGCGGGTTCGCCAGCTCGCAGGCGTCGTACGACGCGGGCCTACGACCGGCTCTGGGCGACGATGGACTGGCTCGAGGAGCGGCTCGCCGACCGGCGCTACCTGATGGGTGACCGACTCACCGAGGCCGACGTACGCCTCTTCACGACGCTGGCCCGCTTCGACGCCGTCTATCACGGCCACTTCAAGTGCAACCGCAACAAGCTGACCGAGATGCCGGTGCTGTGGGCCTACGCCCGCGACCTCTTCCAGACGCCCGGCTTCGGCGACAACACCGACTTCGAGCAGATCAAGACCCACTACTACGTCGTGCACACGGGCATCAACCCGACGCAGATCGTGCCGAAGGGTCCGGACCTCGCGGGGTGGACGACCCCGCACGGGCGCGAGTCGCTCAGCGCCTGAACGCCCGCACCCGCGGCTTGCCGTGGTGCCAGCGCAGGTGCGCCGCGTAGAGCACCCGGTGTGCCGTGGGTCGGCGCCCGCGGTCCATGAGGAAGTACGCCGGGCAGGGGCGCCCGCCGCAGCTCCAGCCGTGGAAGTAGATGACCTGGTGGTGCCGGGGGCCGCGTACGACGTCCGCTCCGCCGGGTCCGCAGATCCGGGTGCCCTGGCGGTGGAGCATCCCGTGCGGCCGCGAGTGACGCCAGTTGAAGAGGTGTCGCGACCGGCGCCAGGTCGTGTGGTAGCCGCAGTCGCCGTAGTAGCCCTCGGACGCGAAGAGCACGAGGTGCTTGCCGTGCCGGACCAGCTGCGGGTTCTCGATCGTGGTCCGGCTGCGCAGCAGGAGGTGGCTCCGCACGACCCGGTGGTGGTGCCGGTGCTCGTGGTGCCGGTGCTTGTGGTGGTGCCGGTGGTGGTGCCGGTGCTTGTGGTGGTGCCGGTGGAGCTTGTGCCGGCCGTCGCGCGCGAGCCGGACCAGCCTGATCGTGGCCGGGTTGCCCTGGGTCTTGTAGACCAGGTAGCGGCGGTGGTGCCGGCCGGCGAAGGCCGACGGATCGATCACGCCGCCGCGCCTCGGGCAGACCAGCGGGTGCCGTCCGACCGGCCGGAACTGGTCGATGGGCCGCTTGGCGGTCGCGACCCCGATGCAGCGCCGGTGGGCGCCGTGCGCGACCGCCGCGTAGTAGAGGACCCACCGGTGACCGACGTGGTTGAGGTCGGCGGCCCAGATCTGCGGCGACCGCACCCAGCGCGGCAGGTCGGTGAGGGCCGGCCGCACCTGGTGCCACGGCCCGCGCGGGGTCCTGGCGACCGCGCGCGGAGCCTTCCACCCGGTCGCGACCGCGAGGTAGCCGTGCGCGTAGGGCACCACCGTCGGGTCCGCGAACCCGCGGGTGTGGAAGACCGGCGTGATCCGCAACGTCACGGATGCCTCTGCCTGGGCCGGCTCCGCCATCAGGCCGCACGCGACCACCATGATCAGGGCGAGGACGCCCCACTTCCCCCGCTGCATGCTGCCCCGCCCGATGTCCGCACCCGATGTGAGGCGACAGGATCACCCGGTGGACCGGCCGAACGCAGGAGAACACGCCGGTTGTCACAATGTGGTCATGGGCCACGACCACAGTCACCCCCGGCACGCCGCCGGACGGGCGGAGGACCGCGGTCGGCTGCGCCTGGTGCTCGCGATCACCGTGGGCGGTGCTGGTCGTCGAGCTGGTCGGCGCCTGGGTCACCGGCTCGCTCGCGCTGCTGGCCGATGCCGGCCACATGGCCACCGACACGGCCGCGATCGTGCTCGCGCTCGGTGCGTCGTACGTCGCGGCCCGGCCCGGCGGCCCGCGCTCGACCTTCGGCCTGCACCGCGCCGAGATCCTGGCCGCGATGGCCAACGCCGTGGTCCTGCTGCTGGTCTGCGCCTACCTCGCGTACGCCGGGATCTCCCGGCTCGCCGACCCGCAGGACGTCGACGCGGGGCCGATGCTGGCCTTCGCCGCGGTCGGCCTGGTCGCCAACGCCGGATCCCTGCTGGTGCTACGCCGCTCCGAGACGGGCTCGCTCAACCTGCGCGGTGCCGCCACCGAGGTGCTCGCCGACCTGCTCGGCTCGCTGCTCGCGATCGTCGCCGCGATCCTGATCCTGACCACCGGATTCCTGCGCGCCGACCCGCTCGCGTCCCTGGCGATCGCGGTGCTGATCCTGCCCCGGTCGATCAGCCTGCTGAAGGAGTCGGCCTCGATCCTCCTCGAGATCGCGCCGCCGGGCCTCGACCTCGACGACGTACGCCGCCACCTGCTCGAGATGCCCGGCGTGGTCGACGTGCACGACCTCCACGCCTGGACGATCACCAGCGGCATGCCGAGCCTCTCGGCGCACGTCACCGTCACCCAGGAGGCACTCGACGAGCACGGCGTCGGCGGGATCCTGGACCGGCTCTGCGAGTGCACCGCCGAGCACTTCGACCTGCGCCACTCCACCTTCCAGGTCGAGCCGGTCACCCACCAGGAGCACGAGGACCTCGGCGAGGTCCACTGAGCGCGTCGAGGCTAGTCACGGACGTTGTGGTCGTACGCTGCGGTCGAGGACCACGACGTCCGTGACTACCCCGACCGCTGCATCGCCAGCCGGACGTGGGTGCCGGCCGAGCCGTAGCCGTCGTAGCCACCCCGGCGCTCGAGGATCTCGACGTGGAAGCCGGTGGGCAGCGGGAGCGGTGAACGCGTGCAGCAGCTCGCCGTCGCCGATCCGGTCGTAGAGCAGGGAGTGCTCGCGCAGGTCGGCGACCAGCTCGGTCCCGAGGTCGAACCGCGCGTCGAGGTCGACGTAGTAGTTGTCCGGCACCGGCATCAGCGACACCCCGCGCGAGCGCAGCGCTCGCACCTCGGCACGGACGTCGGTGCAGCCGAACGCCACCTGGGTGATCCCGGCCGCAGGCCGCTCCGACTCCTCGACGTTGAGCACGACCCGCAGCGCCCCCGACTCCGGGCGGAAGGCCCGGCTGCGCAGCCGGCCGTGCGGCTCCATGAACTCCTCGGCGGTGCCGGGCGACAGCGCGAAGAGCGTGCGCAGGAAGGACACCTCCTCGTTGAGACGGTCGGGAGGTACGGCGATCGCGACGTGGTCGAGGCCGAGCCAGCCCGTGCGCGCCGGCGCCGCGAGCGGGACGAAGTCGCGCTGCCAGTCGTCCTCGTCACCGGCCGGGGCGCTGACGAAGACGTGCAGGCCCGACGGCGACGTGATGCCGGGCAGGTGCGCCTCGCCGGCGCCGCGGGTCCGGTCGACCGCCGGCCAGAGCAGCGCCTTCGCGCGCTCGGCCACCGCGGAGACCGGGGCCGCGACCACACCGAGCGCGGGGTCGGGGGAGTCGCCGTCGTTGACGACGACGTGCGCGTCGCCCTGGCGCCACCAGCTGACCGGCTTGGTCCGGTGCCGGCCGGCGAGCGCGAAGCCGAGCGACTCCAGCAGTGGGGGTACGGCGGGAGTGCCCGGGACCTCCAGGAACGCCGGGTCGACCGCCGTCGGTGCCGGCGGCTGCGTGCGCGATGCCGACCTGGTCCTCGAGGAACACCAGCGACCGCATCGCGTCCCGCGCCGTGACGGCCGGGTCGGCCTCGCGGACCACGTCGCTGAAGACCTCGAGCGACAGCGGCCCGGCGTACCCCGTCGCGAGGGTCGCGGCGACCACGCCGGCCACGTCGAGGGTGCCCTCGCCGGGGAAGCAGCGGAAGTGCCGGCTCCACTCGAGCACGTCCATGTCCAGCAGCGGCGCGTCGGCGACCTGCAGGAAGCCGATCCGGTCGCCGGGCACGCCCGCGAGGGCCGACCCGTCGTCGCCGCGGGACAGGATGTGGAAGGTGTCGACGGCGAGCGTGACAGCGGGATGGTCCGCGCGCCGGACGACCTCCCACGCCTGGCCGACCCGGTTGACGTGCCGTCCCCAGGCGAGCGCCTCGTAGGCGATGGTCACGCCCTCCTCGGCGGCCAGGTCGCCGAGCCCGTGCAGCTGGGACGCCGACAGGTCGAGGTCGTCGATCGCGTCGAGGCCGACGTTGGAGCAGGCGAGCACGACGGGCGCGCCGAGCTCGCGCATCACGGCGAGCTTCGCGCGGAACCGGTGCAGCACCGCGTCGAACCGCTCGGGCGCAACGCCCTCGACGTCGCGCACCGGCTGGAAGAGGTCGATCGTGAGGCCGAGGTCGGCGCATCGCGAGGCGACCTCGCGCGGGGACAGGGACGACGAGATCAGGTCGTTGTCGAAGAGCTCGATCGCCGTCGAAGCCGGCGGCCGCGATCGCCTCGAGCTTGTCGGCGAGCACCCCGCTCAGCGAGACGGTCGCGATTGCCCTCTTCATGAGCAGAGCCTCATGCGGTCAGCTCCGCGAAGTGCCGCGCCATCCGCTCGGCGTCGGGCACCCGGCCGGTGAAGAGCTCGAAGGCGCCGACGGCCTGGTGCACGGCCATCCCGCCGCCCGGGACGACTCGGCAGCCGCGCTCGCGTGCGAGCTGGACCAGCTCGGTCTCGAGCGGGAAGTAGACGACGTCGGAGACCCAGAGGTCCGGGCGCACCAGTGCGTCCGGCACGGCGGACCCGGGGTGGCCGAGCATCCCGACCGGCGTTGCGTTGACGACTCCTTGCGCGTCGGCCAGCGCGCGCTCGAGGTCGGAGACCGCGCTGACGCGGTCGTCGCCGTACCTCTTCGCGAGACGTACGACGCACGCGTCGGCCCGGTCCTCGTCGGCGTCGAGGACGGCGACGTGCTCGGCGCCGTGGTCGAGCAGCCCGTAGCCGACGGCCGCACCAGCGCCACCAGCGCCGACCACCACCACCCGGTCGTGGACCGCGGCGGGCAGTGCGGCGCGGAAGGCGGCGCCGTAGCCGGACCAGTCGGTGTTGTGGCCGCAGCGCTTCCCGTCGCGGAACACCACCGTGTTGACCGCACCCAGATCGGAGGCGTCGTCGGACACCTCGTCGAGCAGCGCTGGAACGACCTGCTTGAAGGGGTGGGTCACGTTGAGCCCGTCGAAGCCGAGGCGCTCGGCCCAGTCGAGCAGGTCCGGCAGGTCGTCGGCGCCGAAGCCGAGCCGTTCGGTGTCGATGATCCGGTAGCTCACCTGCAGGCCGCACTCACGACCCTCGCGCTCCTGCATGGCCGGGGTGAGCGAGGCCGAGATGCCCTCGCCCACCAGGCCCAGGACGTACGACGTCTGCTGGCGCTCATGCGTGCACCGCGCACCGGCCGGTGGGCGTCCGTCGGTCGCGGCGCGGCGGACGCCGATCTCGCGGGTCGGGACCTGGTGGGTGCCGCTCGGTCCGGTGAGGACGGCGATCGCGGAGACGACGCAGGCGCCGGCGGCGAAGGCGCCGACCTTGCACCAGTTGTCGGCGTCGCCGCCCATCAGCGCGCCGGCGATGGTGGGCGTGAAGCCGGCCAGCGCGAAGCCGAACTGGGTGCCGATCGCCATGCCGGACAGGCGGACGCTGGTCGGGAAGTACTCGGCGTACGTCGCCGGCCACACGGCGTTCGGCATCGAGTAGACGATGCCGGCGAGCGCGACGCCGAGCACGAACATCAGCACGACCTGGCCGTGCGCGATCGCGCCGAGGAAGGCGACCACGAGGACCGCGCTGCCGAGCAGCCCGGTGACGAAGACCGGCTTGCGCCCGATCCGGTCCGACAGCATCGCCCAGAACGGGATGACCGCGATCGCGCACGACGTTGGCGACGATCGCGAGCCACAGCATGGTGTCGTCGCTGATGCCGATGTCGTAGTCGTCGGACGTCGCGAAGTTGAGCGCGAAGACGGCGAACATCGTGTTGACGGTGGCGATGAAGGCCGCGAAGAAGACCCGCAGCACGCCCGCGCCAGTGGTCGCGGAAGAGCATCGCCGAGCGGGGTCGACGGCGGTCCCTCGCTGCCCGGTCTCGGCCTGGAACTCCGGGGTCTCCTCGAGCCGGCGCCGGATGATCAGTCCGGCGACGACGACGATCGCGCTGATCCAGAACGGGATCCGCCAGCCCCACGACTGCAGCTGCGTCGTCGGACAGCACCGCGGCGAGCGGCAGGAAGATGGCCGGCGCCAGGATCTGGCCGCCCTGGGTGCCGCTCAGCGTGAAGCTGGTGAAGAAGCCGCGGCGGTCGTCGGGGGCGTGCTCGAAGGACATCGAGTTGGCGCCGGCCTGCTCGCCGGCGGCCGAGAGGCCCTGCATGATGCGCAGCACCACGAGCAGGATCGGCGCCAGGATGCCGACCAGACTGGTAGGTCGGCAGGCAGCCGACCAGGAAGGTCGAGACGCCCATCATCAAGATGGTCCCGATCATCACCTTCTTGCGGCCGAGCCGGTCGCCGATGTGGCCCATGAAGAACGAGCCGATCGGCCGGGCGACGTACGCGACGCCGAAGGTCGCGAACGCGGCGACGGTCGCCGCGGTGTCGTTGCCCTCGGGGAAGAAGATGTCCGGGAAGACCAGCGCGGCGGCGGTGCCGTAGATCGCGAAGTCGTAGTACTCGAGGGCGCTGCCGAACCAGGCGGCGAGGGCGGCCTTGCCCGGGGTCCGGGTGGGTGCTTCCTGGGTGCTCATGCGGTCGAGTGTTGAAGTGGTCCCGGTCACATGGCAAGCGTTTGCCATTTGTTGCCACAATGCGGGGGTGCCTGCTCCCCGCCGGATCCGTCGCCGCGCCACGATCACCGACGTGGCGACTGCGGCCGGCGTCGCGGCGTCGACGGTCTCGCGCTCCTTCACCAACCCGAACCGGGTCAACCAGCACACCCGCGAGCACGTCCTGGCCGTCGCGGAGGAGCTCGGCTACGCCCCCAACCCGGCGGCGCGAGCGCTCGAGTCGGGGCGCACCAACACCCTCGCGCTGCTGGTCCCCGACATCACGAACCCCTACTTCTCCGGGGTCATCAAGGGGGCCGAGCGAGCCGCCGCCGCTGCCGGGCTGACGCTGGTGCTCGGCGACACCTCGGAGAACGCCGCGACCGAGGAGCAGCTGGTCCGTCGCCTCGGGCCGGCCGTCGACGGCTTCGTCCTCAGCGCGTCACGACTGCCCGACGACGTCCTGCGCCGAGCCGCCGAGCTCAACCCGATCGCGCTGGTCAACCGGGCCACGCCCGGCGTCGCGTGCGTGGTCGCGGACTTCGACGACGGCACTCGGCAGATCGTCGAGCACCTCGCTTCGCTCGGACACCGGTCCTTCGTGTTCCTCGGTGGCCCGCCGGAGTCCTGGTCGGGTGCCCGCCGGTGGGCCGGGCTCCGCGCCGCGGCCGACGCCGCGGGCCTGACCGCGACCAGGTTCGGCCCCTACGTGCCGACCCTCGCGAGCGGACCGGCCGCAGCCGACGCCGTGCTCGCCGCCGGCGCGAGCGCGGTCGTCGCGCACAACGACATGCTGGCGATCGGGGTGATGCTCCGGCTGGCCGAGCGCGGGGTCGGCGTACCCGACGACGTCAGCGTGGTCGGCTTCGACAACATCGTCGGCTCGGACTTCTGCAGCCCGGCGCTGACCACGCTGGCCGAGCGCACCGAGGACGCCGGCGCACGGGCGGTCGAGGCGATCGTGGCGCAGGCGCACACCCGAGCCAGCGAACCGCCGACCCGGGTGCTGCCGACCCAGCTGGTCGTACGCCGGTCGACGGGGCCGCTGCGCAGCTGATGGCCGTGACAGGGGGAGCCGGCCAGCTCCCCCGTGGTCGACCGGCTCCACCCCGAGGAGGAATCCCACACCATCGGGTCGGCCGTGTCGCGCACGCTGCAGGAACCTGCAGCCGTCACGCTCCCTGGCTCGCCCAGAGCTGGAGCCGGGCGCCGGCGGCGAACCGGGACTTCACGCCCAGCGCCGTCATGATCGCCGCGACGTCGGAGCGCACCGTGCGGACGCTGACGCCGAGCGCTGGCTGCGATGCGCGTCGTCGGCCAGGTCGGACATCAGCAGGCGCGACGACCTGCTGCTGCCGGGCCGTCAGCGGCCGTACGGCCCGGCGACCTCCTCCGGTGGCACGCACGTGGCGATCACCGCGTCCCAGTAGCGCCACGCGGCGTCGAGGCACGGGCCCTGGTGGATCGCCATCAGGCTCATGCCGCCGTCGATGATCGGGCCCTCGAGGATGACGAACCGGCGGTCGATGATCTTCATCTGGACCGGGGCCCTGCCGAAGAGGTAGTCCCCGGTCGGTTCGTTGGCGAGCAGGAGCCGCGCGACGGAGTCGAGCCCGGTGTAGTCGAAGACGCTGACCATCCGCAGCCCCTGCTCGACGACCCTGGCGCGGTTGATCGGCAGGCTGGCTCGGAGCTGGGTGACCGATGGCGGTGGGTCGTACCGACAGGTGCTCGCGCCAGCTGTCGGTCCTCGTTTCGCAACCACGTCGCTGCGTCGCGGCCAGAGTCCGACGGCCACGATCTGGCCTCGGTCAGGCTCGTCGCGGTCTGCCAGGCGGCGCCTCGCTGCGGCGCACCTGGAGAACCGCAGCGGCATCGAGGACGCGCTGGATCGAACTGCCGAGACGTCCGGGCTGCGCTGGCCCCAGGCCGACGCCGACAGGAAGGTCGTGGCCGACCCGGAGCTCATGCAGTCTCGCTCGCCACCGAGTCCTTCTCGGCTGCCGCCTTGAGGTTGACCAGCGTCTGCTCGATGCCGCGCTGGTGGCGCTTCGGGTAGCCCATGACGCCGAGGACCCAGCGGTTGACCGCGTTGCAGTGGCTCAGGTCCCAGGTCTCGGTCACCTTCGTGCCGCCCTCGACCGGCTCGAGGTCGTAGCGCCACCGGTGCGCGCCCACGTGCCGCCACGCGATCAGCCGGCCCTCCTCGAACTCCACGACCCGGTTCTTGATCTTGTACGGCGCGCCCATCTTCATGTCCATCCCGAACTCCGAGCCGAGCTCGAGCCGGTCGGGCGCCGACACCGCGCCGCGGACGGTGCCGGACCCGTCGATCCGGGCGTGCTGGCGGGCATCGGCGAGGATCGCGAACACCACCTCGGGCGACGCGGCGATCGTCGTACTGGCAGAGACATCGTGAGCGCTCATGCTCCGACACTAAGGCTCCGGACGAACTTGGGCAGGTGCGATTGGCGACGCGAACGATGCCGCAGGTAAGTTGACCAGGCACGATTGTGTTCCGGGTCACAGGGCGCACCACCCCCGCGTCCCGACCCGGACTGACAAGACTCGGCCAGCGGCGACCCCGCACGGCCGGTGAACTCGAAGGAGCGCACGTGACGCAGCAGCCAGGCTTCGGCCCGGACCTCGCGGAGGTCTTCGGACCGTCGCAGCAAGACGGCGGGCCGGACCTCATCCAGCTCCTGACCCCCGAGGGTGAGCGGGTCCACCACCCGGAGTTCGACCTCGACTTCTCCGCCGAGCAGATCCGCGGCTTCTACCGCGACATGGTGCTGACCCGGCGCATCGACGTCGAGGCCACGGCCCTCCAGCGCCACGGCGAGCTCGGCATCTGGGCCCAGCTGCTCGGCCAGGAGGCCGCGCAGATCGGCGCCGGCCGCGCGCTGCGCCCGCAGGACTTCGTCTTCCCGACCTACCGCGAGCACGGCGTCGCCTGGTGCAAGGGCGTCGACCCGCTCGACCTGCTCGGGCTCTTCCGCGGCGTCGACCAGGGCTCGTGGGACCCGGCCGAGAACAACTTCGGCCTCTACACGATCGTCATCGGCGCGCAGACCCTGCACGCGACCGGCTACGCGATGGGCATGCAGCGCGACGGCGTCGTCGGCACCGGCGACCCCGACCGCGACGCGGCCGTCGATCGCCCACTTCGGTGACGGCGCGTCCTCGCAGGGCGACGTCAACGAGGCCTTCATCTTCGCGGCGTCCTACAACGCCCCGGTCGTCTTCTTCTGCCAGAACAACCAGTGGGCGATCTCCGAGCCGATCGAGCGCCAGACGCGGATCCCGCTCTACCAGAGGGCTCTGGGCTTCGGCTTCCCCGGCGTCCGCGTCGACGGCAACGACGTCCTCGCGACGTACGCCGTGACGCAGGCGGCGCTCCAGCGTGCCCGCGACGGCCAGGGCCCGACGTTCGTCGAGGCCTACACCTACCGCATGGGCGCGCACACCACGACCGACGACCCGACCCGCTACCGGCTCTCCGACGACCTCGAGCGCTGGAAGCTCAAGGACCCGATCGCGCGGGTGGAGGTCTACCTGCGGCGCAACGGGCTGGCCGACGACGAGTTCTTCACCGCCGCTGCAGCAGGAGGCCGACGACCTCGGCGCCCGGCTCCGCGACGGCTGCAAGGCGCTGCCCGACCCGTCGCCGATGTCGATCTTCGACCACGTCTACACCGAGCTGACCGAGGAGCTGGAGCAGCAGCGGGCCGGCTTCGAGGCCTACCTCGAGACGCTTCGAAGGGGCGCGCGCATGAGCACACGCAGAAGATCACGCTCGCCAAGGGCCTCAACATGGGCCTGCGCAAGGCGATGGAGGACGACCCCAAGGTCCTGCTCATGGGCGAGGACGTCGGCAAGCTCGGTGGCGTCTTCCGGATCACCGACGGCCTGCAGAAGGACTTCGGCGAGGACCGGGTCATCGACTCGCCCGCTCGCCGAGTCCGGCATCGTCGGCACGGCGGTCGGCCTCGCGCTGCGCGGCTACCGGCCGGTCGTGGAGATCCAGTTCGACGGGTTCGTCTACCCGGCGTACGACCAGATCGTCTGCCAGGTCGCGAAGATGACCTTCCGCAGCCAGGGCAAGTCCAAGATGCCGATGGTCATCCGGATCCCCTTCGGCGGCGGCATCGGCGCGGTCGAGCACCACAGCGAGTCGCCGGAGGCGCAGTTCGCGCACACCCCCGGCCTCAAGGTGGTCGCCTGCTCCAACCCGGTCGACGGCTACTGGATGATCCAGCAGGCCATCGCCTGCGACGACCCGGTGATCTTCCTCGAGCCGAAGCGGCAGTACCACGCCGACAAGGCCGACCTCGACGAGTCGGCCACCCCCGACCCGCTCTTCACCTCGCGCGTCGTACGCCGTGGTGGCGACGTCACCGTGCTGGCCTACGGCCCGACCGTGAAGACCGCGCTCAAGGCCGCCGAGGCCGCCGCCGGTGAGGGCAAGTCGCTCGAGGTGATCGACCTGCGCACGCTCTCGCCGCTCGACATGGGGCCGGTCTACGAGTCCGTACGCCGTACCGGCCGCGCGGTCGTCACCCACGAGGCGCACGTCAACCTCGGCATGGGCGCCGAGCTCTCGGCGCGGATCACCGAGGAGTGCTTCTACTCGCTGGAGGCGCCGGTGCTGCGCGTCGGTGCCTTCGACACGCCCTACCCGCCGTCGCGGATCGAGGAGGACTACCTCCCCGACCTGGACCGGGTGCTGGACGCCGTCGACCGCTCGCTGGACTTCTGAGGAGACCGGGATGCCTGAGTACAAGCTGCCCGACGTGGGCGAGGGCCTGACCGAGGCCGAGATCGTGGCCTGGAAGGTCAAGGTCGGCGACGTCATCGCGATCAACGACGTGGTCGTCGACATCGAGACCGCGAAGTCGGTCGTCGAGCTGCCCTCGCCGTACGCCGGCACCGGTCACCGCGCTGCTCGTCGCCGAGGGCGAGACCGTCGCCGTCGGCACGCCGATCATCGCGATCGGCGACGGAGGCGGAGATCGACCTGTCCAACCCGGCCGCCTCCGGAGGTGGCGAGGGCGAGAGCCTGGTCGGTCGCAACAAGGCCGACCGCGGCCCGATCCGCCGGGCGCGCAAGGTCGCGTCCGGTGCGGTCGCCGCGCACATGCAGGCGCAGGCGGCGTTCGAGGCCGGCGCCGCGCCGATGGTCGAGGCCGACGAGGAGCCCGTGCCGTCGGTGGCGGCCCCGGTGGTCGAGCCTGTCGAGACGCCCGCAGCCCTGCGGACGCTGGCGAAGCCGCCGGTGCGCAAGCTGGCCAAGGACCTCGGCGTCGACATCAGCACGCTCACGCCGACCGGTCCCAACGGCACGGTCTCGCCGCGAGGACGTGGAGGCGGCAGCCTCCGGCGCACCGGAGGTCTCGAGAGCGCGCCGCGGGCGCGCCGTCCTCGACCTCACGACGCGGGGAGCGCGAGACCCGCGAGCCGATCAAGGGCGTGCGCAAGATGATGGGCCAGGCGATGGTGCAGTCGGCCTTCACGCTGCCGCACGTCACCGAGTGGGTCACCATCGACATGACCCGCACGATGGAGCTCGTCGACCGGCTGAAGGCTCGCCGCGAGTTCCGCGACGTCAAGGTCTCGCCGCTGCTGGTGCTCTCCCGCGCGGTCATCCTCGCGATGCGTCGTACGCCCGAGATCAACTCGTGGTGGGACGAGGCCGCGCAGGAGGTCGTCTTCAAGAGCTACGTCAACCTCGGCATCGCCGCGGCCACCCCGCGCGGGCTGGTCGTGCCCAACGTCAAGGACGCCCAGGACCTCTCGCTGGTCGAGCTGGCCGGCGCTCTCGCCGAGCTGACCGCGATCGCCCGCGAGGGCAAGACGCAGCCGGCCGAGATGAGCGGCGGCACGTTCACGATCACCAACGTCGGGCCGTTCGGCGTCGACGGCGGTACGCCGATCATCAACCCGGGCGAGTCCGCGATCCTGTGCTTCGGTGCGGTCAAGAAGCAGCCGTGGGTCGTGGCGCGACGAGATCGTCGTACGCCAGGTCTGCACGCTGTCGCTGTCCTTCGACCACCGCCACATCGACGGCGAGAAGGGCTCGCGCTTCCTGTCCGACGTGGCCGGCATCCTCGAGGACCCGGCGATCGCGCTGCTGTTCTAGCGCGCCGTGGAACGCGAGATCACCGAGCCGACCGACCTGTGCCTGCCGAACGGCCGGCTGAACCCGGACGCGGTCGGCTGGAGCAGGCGACCGCTGCACCGCGCGAACCTGCGCGGGTGGGGTCGGGCGAAGCGGTGGGAGTACTGGGGCGTGGTGACGCCGCGGTTCTGCATCGGGCTGGTCGTGTCGTCGCTCGACTACGCCGGCGTCTGCTCGCTGTGGGTGCTCGACCGGCAGACCGGCGACGTCTGGGAGGCCGAGGCGGTGCCGCCGCTCGGGCGCGGGCGTCACCATGCCCACGTCGTACGGCGGGGTCGCGAGCGTCGCCGCGAAGGGCCTGACCATCGAGGTCTCCGACACCCGGCTGCGGGCCAGCGCGCCCGGGGTCGAGGTCGACCTCACGCTCGCGCCCGGCGGTGAGTGCCTGGGCGTCGTGGTGCCGTGGAGTGCCCGGCGGTTCCAGTACACCGTGAAGGACGTCTCTCGTCCGGTCACCGGCACCCTGGTGCTGGACGACGTGACGTACGACGTCGCCGAGGGCTGGGCGGTCCTCGACCACGGTCGCGGCAAGTGGCCCTACGCGATCACCTGGAACTGGGCGGCCGGCTCCGGCGCCGGCCGCGGCCTCACCCTCGGCGGGAAGTGGACCGACGGCACCGGCATCACCGAGAACGGGCTCTTCGTCGACGGCCGGCTGCACAAGATCGACGACGACCTGATCTGGGACTACGACCGCGACGACTGGCTGCGCCCGTGGCGGATCCACGGCGACCGCGGGTGGACGCGACGTTCACGCCCTGGCACGAGAAGGTCTCGCGCACCAACCTGGTGGTCCTGGCCGGGGAGACGCACCAGTGCTTCGGGGACTGGTCGGGCTGGGCGGCGACCGACGACGGCGAGCGGGTGCCGCTCGACGGGCTGGTCGGGTGGGCCGAGGAGGCGCGCAACCGCTGGTGAGTCAGTGGCCGGAGGCGTCGAGTGCCTCGGCGGTCAGTCGCTGCCCGAGGTCGATCATCTCGGCGGCCCGGTGGAACTCGAGCGCTCGCGCCGCCGAGACCGGGACGGTGACGAGCACGTCCGGCGGGAGCCCGGCCATCCGGTAGCGGGTGACCAGCCCCTGCATCGCGTCCATCGACAGCCCGACGACGTCGGAGATGCGCAGGTCCTCGAGCGGGTCGGGCGGCTCCTTCTCCCGGCCGACGGTACCGGCGTACGCGCCCGACGAGCTCCTCGCGCCAGGTGGGCTCGGCCGGTTCACGAGCCGGCGTGCCGGGCTCGCGGGCGCTGCGCTCGCCCGACAGGGAGATGGCGACCGTCAGGTCGGCGGCGCTGGCGGCGGTCGGCTCGATCGGCACCGGGTTCATCAGGCCACCGTCGGCGAGCAGGCGACCGTTCATGACGACCGGCGTGATGACGCCCGGGATCGCGATCGAGGCGCGGACCGCGGACACCAGCGGGCCGCGCTGGAACCAGACCTCGCGCCGAGCGTGGAGGTCGGTCGCGACGGCGGTGAAGGGGATCGGCAGGTCCTCGATGAGCCGGTCGCCGGCGATCCGCTCGACCTCGGCGAAGATCCGCCCGGCCCCGATCGCGCCGCCCGACGACCACTTCGGATCGAGCAGGCGGACGACGCCGCTGGAGGTCAGGGAGCGGGCCCACGCGGTGTACTCGTCGAGCACGCCGGCGGCGTACAGGCCACCGACGAGGGCGCCCATCGACGAGCCGGCGATGGCGACGACCTCGTGCCCACGCGCCTCGATCTCGGCGATGGCCCCGATGTGGGCGTAGCCACGCGCACCGCCGGAGCCGAGGACCAGGGCGACGCGCATGTCCCGAGCCTAGTCAGGAGCAGGCGCGGACCAGCGCGAGCACCAGGCTCTCGGTGACCGCGACGAGCTCGTCGATCGGCACCGACTCCTCGGGTCCGTGCGCGAGCCGCACGTCGCCGGGACCGTAGTGGAGCGTCGGCACGCCGGCGCCGGCGTAGAGCCGCAGGTCGCTGCCGTACGGCGCTCCGCGCTCGCGCGGGCGGGGTCCGCGTCGTGACGTCGGCGTGCGCGGTCGCGACCAGGTCGTGGAGCGCGCGGTCGGCCTCGGCGTACTCGCCGCTGGCGAACTGGCCGCCGGTCCACGCCACGGTCGGCGGGTGGTCGCGCAGCCACGGGTCGGCGCCCGCGGCGTCGGCGACCGCCTCCTCCAGCTCGGCCCGGGCCGACTCCGGGTCCTCGCCGAGCGCCACGCCGAGGCGTCCCTCGGCGACGAGCAGGTCGGGCACCGTGCTCGCCCAGTCCCCGCAGGAGACCTTGCCGATGGAGAGCGGGTAGGCGATCGGATACTCCGCCATCAACGGGTGCACGTCGCGGTTGCGTCGCTCCTGCAGGCGGGCCAGGGCCGCGTGCAGCGGGAGGAACTTCTCCAGGGCGCTCACCCCGGCGTACGACGTGCTGGCGTGCGTCGCGACACCCGGCACACGCAGCTCGAAGGTGAGTGCGCCGGCGTTCGCGGTCGTGATGGTCCCGCTGGTCGGCTCGGTGATGATGCAGGCCTTGCCGCGATGACCTCGGTCGAGGGTGGCGAACGCTCCGAGCCCGCCGTCCTCCTCGCCGACGACGAGCTGCAGGGCGTAGGGCCGGGTGAGCGCGATCCCGGCAGCGCGGACCGCTCGGACCGCGGCCAGGTTGGCGACCACGCCGGCCTTCATGTCGCAGGTGCCCCGGCCGTGCACCTGGCGGCCCTCGACGCGTCGCGATGAACGGGTCACCGCGCCAGGCGCCGAGGTCGCCGCTGGGCACGACGTCGACGTGACCCTGGAGCACCAGCTCCGGCTCGCCGGGCCCGCTGCTCGCGACCAGCCCCCAGGACTCGCTGCGGGTCGCCTCCCAGCCGGGGAACGCCGGATCGCTGGTGAGTCGCGGCAGGTCGAGCTGCCACAGGTCGATGTCGAGGTCGAGCTCGCGCAGCTGCTTCGCGATCAGGTGCTGGATGTCGGACTCGGCGTCGGACCCGCTCACGGACGGGACGGCGATCAGGTCGACGAGGTCGCGCACGAGCTCGCGCTCGTCGACGAACGCGAGCGCGCGCAGCTCGAGGTCGGAGAGGTCGCGGTGGGACACCCCGTCAGGCTAGGGATCGCGCCACCGCGGCGCTGGCGAACTCCGGATCACGGCTCGATGCCGTGGACCTCCCAGCCCTGCGGGGCGATCGGGTGCAGCATCGCGTCGGTGCCGCCGTCGACGAACAGGCAGACGCCGACGATGCCCGGCGTGGTCAGCAGGAAGACGATCGCCGCGGCGACCTCGTCGGGGAGGTTGGTCCGCCCGATCGCGTTCGGGTAGGCGTCGATGTGCGGGCCGAAGACCGGGTCGGCGCGCATCTCCTCGACCATCGGGGTCTCGGTCGCGCCGGGTGCGACGGAGTTGATCCGGATCCCGGCTCCGGCCCACTCGGGCTTCACGCCCTCGCGGCGCGCCCACCAGGCGAGCGCTGCCTTGCTGGACGGGTAGACCATGACGCCGTCGACCTTCGCGGCCTCCGCTCGGGCGAGCTCCTCGTCGTCGCGCAGGCAGGCCTGAGCCGTGGGTGCGTTCCAACCCGGCATGCCGGTGATCGAGTTGGAGGCGAGGAGCACCACTCCGGCGCCACCGTCCTGCGCCCCTCTGGTGAGCTCGGCATGCAGGCCGGTCACGAGCGCAACGGCGCCGAAGAAGTTGATCGACACCAGCAGTGCCGAGTCCGTGCCGGTGCGCCCGGCGATCCCGGCCGCCGGCACCAGGCCGTGGATCGTGTCGGTCAGCGCCCGCACGTCGGCGACGGCCTGCGCCCGCCCCTCGGGGGTCGCGAGGTCGGCGACCACGTCGACCCCGTCGGTGCGGTCGATCCCGATCACCCGGTGCCCCTGCTCGCGCAGCATCGCGGCCGTGGCCGCTCCGATCCCCGAGGCGGCCCCGCTCACGACGTACGTCTTCATGGCCGGGACTGTAACGCGTTCTACTTCCGCCCGCGCTTGTAACGCCGGGTAGGCTCTTCCCGCGTTGCAACCGGTGGGAACAGCAGGTAACCCGGCGTTACATGGGCGGCGCGGGCTCAGGCGTAGCGGCGCGCCCGGTCGGACGGCGAACCGGCGCCGACGTCGAGCAGCCGGGCGAGCTCGTGCTCGAGGACGGCACCGACCCGCTGGCAGAAGGCCTCGGGCTCGTCGGCGGCGTCGGGGAGCTCGGCGACGATCCGGTCGACGATGCCGCGGTCGCGCAGGTCGAGGGCGCGCACCTTCTGCGACCGGGCCATCTCGGGAGCGTGGTCGAGGTCGCGGTGGACGATCGCGCTCGCGCCCTCGGGCGGCAGCGGCGAGAGCCAGGCGTGCTGGGCGGCGATCACCCGGTCGGCCGGCAGGAACGCCAGCGCGCCGCCGCCGTTGCCCTCGCCGAGCATCAGGCAGAGCGTCGGGGCGGTGAGGGTGACCAGCTCGTTGAGGCAGCGCGCGATCTCGCCGGCCATGCCGCCGTTCTCGGCCTCGGCCGACAGCGCGGCGCCGCGGGTGTCGATCACGGTCACCAGCGGCAGCCCGAGGTCGGCGGCGAGCTTCATCCCGCGCTGGGCCTCGCGCAGCGCCTCGGGACCCATCGGGTGCTCGGCGGTCTGGCCGCGCCGGTCCTGCCCGAGGAAGAC
The DNA here is from genome assembly GCA_963696245.1 of uncultured Actinomycetota bacterium. Classification (GTDB taxonomy): domain Bacteria; phylum Actinomycetota; class Actinomycetes; order Propionibacteriales; family Nocardioidaceae; genus Nocardioides. The sequence continues at coordinate 51,607 of CAVOJM010000006.1, read as the reverse complement.
GCACGGCGCCTGGCCGAAGCTCACCAGCGCGAGCAGCAGGCCGGGGTCGGACTCGCCCTGACCCGTGCCGTTGAGCGGGATCACGTCGCTGGCGGCGTACTTCAGGAGGCGTCGTACGCCGGGCCGGTCGGGGCGCCGGGAGCGCACCACCGCGTCCCACGTCTCGACGTCGGGCAGCGGCGTCAGCGGCACCGGGTCGGGCACCGGCTGGATGCCGTGCCGCGGCGCGAGCAGGATCGCCAGCGCCCGGGAGAGGATGCCGGCGATCTCGTCGGGCGGCAGGACGGCGTCGATGATGCCGTGGGCGTAGAGGTTCTCCGCCGTCTGCACGCCCTCGGGGAAGGGCTTGCCGTAGAGCGCCTCGTAGACCCGCGGGCCGAGGAAGCCGATCAGGGCGCCGGGCTCGCCGACGGTCAGGTGCCCGAGCGACCCCCACGAGGCCATCACCCCGCCGGTCGTGGGGTGGCGCAGGTAGACGAGGTAGGGCAGGCCGGCGGCCTTGTGCGCCGCGACCGCCTGGGTGATCCGGACCATCTGCACGAACGCCGGCGTGCCCTCCTGCATCCGGGTGCCGCCGCTGATCGGACCGGCCAGCAGCGGCAGACCCTCCCGGGTGGCGCGCTCGATGGCCGCGACCAGACGGTCGGCGGACGCGCGCCCGATCGAGCCGGCCAGGAACTTGAACTCGCCCATCACCACCGCGACCCGGTGCCCCTGCATCAGGCCCTCGCCGGACAGCACCGACTCGTCGACACCGCTCTTCTCCCGGGCGGCCGCGAGCTCCGCGACGTACGCCTCGGAGATGTCGCCGTACGACGGCGGCACGTCCCAGGAGCTCCACGAGCCCTCGTCGAGGACCAGGTCGATCAGCTCGGCGGCCGAGAGTCGGGCGGGCGTCGGGGCGCTCATCCGCGCACCCTAACCGGAGCGAGTGTCCACCGCCAGCCGAGCGCCGGTGCGACGTCCTTCAGGATGCTCTCGAGGACGTGGGCGTTGTAGTCGACACCGAGCTGGTTGGGCACGGTGAGCAGCAGCGAGTCCGCAGCCGCGATCGCCTCGTCCTCGGCGAGCTCCTTGACGAGCTGGTCCGGCTCCCCGGCGTACGACTTGCCGAAGCGCGCGATGCCGCCGTCGATGTGGCCGACCTGGTCCTGCCCGGTGCCGTCGCGGCCGAAGTAGGCGCGGTCGAGGTCGGTCGTGATCGGGAAGATGCTGCGGCTGACCGACACCCGCGGCTCGCGCTCGTGGCCGGCGGCCTTCCACGCGTCGCGGAACATCTGGATCTGCTCGGCCTGGAGCTGGTGGAAGGGCACGCCGGTGTCCTCGGTGAGCAGCGTCGAGCTCATCAGGTTCATGCCCTGCTCGGCGGTCCACTCGGCCGTCGACCGCGAGCCCGCACCCCACCAGATCCGGTCGCGCAGGCCCGGCGACTGCGGCTCGAGCCGGAGCAGGCCGGGCGGGTTGGGGAACATCGGCCGCGGGTTGGGCTGCGCGAAGCCCTTGCCCTGGATGACGTCGAGGAAGACCCGCGTGTGGTCGCGCGCCATGTCGGCGTGGTCGGAGCCCTCGCCGGGCTCGTAGCCGAAGTAGCGGTAGCCCTCGATCACCTGCTCCGGTGACCCCCGGCTGATGCCGAGCTGCAGTCGCCCGCCGGAGATCAGGTCGGCGGCGCCCGCGTCCTCGGCCATGTAGAGCGGGTTCTCGTAGCGCATGTCGATCACGCCGGTCCCGATCTCGATCGTGCTCGTCTTCGCTCCGACGGCGGCCAGCAGCGGGAACGGCGACGCGAGCTGGGCCGCGAAGTGGTGCACCCGGAAGAACGCGCCGTCCGCGCCGACCTCCTCGGCCGCGACCGCGAGGTCGATCGACTGGAGCAGCGCGTCGGACGCCGTACGCACCTCGGACCCGCGCGAGGCCGACCAGTGACCGAAGGACAGGAACCCGATCTTCTTCATGTCTGGTCAACGTACGGCGCGCCCAGGGATTCCCGAGAAGATGGCGGTGTGATCGAGAAGTCTTCCACCGCCGGCATCGAGCAGGCCCACGCCCTCGCCGAACGCTGGCTCCCCGCCTTCCTGGCCGGCCGTCGCGCCGACGACGACGTCTACGCCGACGGCGTCACCACCTGGCACAACATCGGCGAGCGCGAGGCCGAGATCCAGCGGACGCCGTCGCGCACGCGCACCAACCAGGCCGGTGCCGACGTGCGCGTCGAGGACGTGCGGCTGAAGGTCTTCGACGGCGGCTGGGTCTTCCAGGCGACGACGGTCGGCACGAACGCCGGCGGCACGTCCGTGCGCGTGCCGATCTGCCTGGTGGTCACCCTGCGCGACGGCAAGATCGCGCGCTTCGAGGAGTACGCCGACTCGCGCGCCGCCGAAGCACTCTTCGGCTAGCGCGTCCGGACAGCCGAGTTCCAGGCGACCAGGACAGCTGCCTCACGATCGCGACCGATCCCGGTGACCGTCGCGTCCGGCGTCGCGACGCAGCCAGGCGAGGGTGTCGCGGGCGGTGTCGGCGATCGGGCGGGTCGTCAGCCCGGCGTCGAAGGACGCCGTCACGTCCAGCGCCGTCATCCCGTCGTGCTCGGGCCGGGGGAGCCACAGCGGGATCGAGTCGGGACCTGCCCAGGGCTGGACCTCCTGCTCGGCGAGGAACTCCTGCGGCACCCAGGTCAGCTCGACCTCGGCGGCGCAACCCGTGACGACCTCGGTCAGCAGGTCACTCATCGTGGTCTCGTGGCCGGTCGCGTCGAAGTCGCCGGTGGTGCGCGCCTCCCCGAGCGCGACGATCCAGGCCGCGAGGTCGCGCACGTCGATGACCTGGGTGCTGTCGCTCGGGAGCCCAGGCGCCAGCACCTCGCCGCCGTCGGCCACCCGCGCCGGCCAGTAGGTGAACCGTCCGCTCGGGTCGCCCGGCCCGACGATCAGGCCGGGACGGACCACGACCCACGAGTCGACGCCGTCGCGGACGATCTGCTCGCACGCGACCTTCATCGGACCGTAGGCCGCCATGTCGACCGAGAGGTCGACGTCCTCGTGGATCGGCTCGAGCACCGGCAGCGTCCCGGCCCGACCTCCGGGCGTCTCCAGGTCGGCGTAGACACTGATCGTGGAGACGAAGACCCAGTGGGCGCTGGGGAAAGCCGCCACCGCCGACCGCACCCACGACGGGATAGCGACCGACATCGACCACCACGTCGTACGACGTCTGCGCCAGCTCGTCCGGCACCGGCTGCGACCGGTCCCACGCCACCAGCTCGGCGCCGTCGGGCACCGATCCGGACGTGCCGCGGTTCGCGCACGTGACGTCATGGCCGCGTCGCAGTGCCTCCTCCGCGACGGCCTTGGACAGGAACACCGAACCGCCGAGCACCAGGACCTTCACACGGTCATCCCATCACTCGTCGTCGAGCCCGTGCTCGATCGCGTAGCGCGTCAGCTCGACCCGGTTGTGCATCTGCAGCTTGCGCAGCGTGTTCTGCACGTGGTTCTGCACGGTCCGGTGGGAGAGCACGAGCCGCTCGGCGATCTGGCGGTAGGACAACCCCTTGGCGACCAGCTTGAGGATCTCCGTCTCGCGCTCGGTGAGCGCCGACTCGCCGGCCGGGGTCGGCGCCTCGGAGATCCGCTGGAACTCGCCGAGGACCAGACCGGCCAGCCCGGGCGTGAAGACGGGGTCGCCGTCGGCGACGCGGCGTACGGCGCGCAGCAGCTCGTCGCGCGACGCCGACTTCACCAGGTAGCCGGTCGCGCCCGCCTTCACCGCGGCCAGGACGTCGGCGTGCTCGCCGGACGCGGACAGGATCAGCACCCGCACCGACGGGTCCTGGCGGACCATCTCGGCGGTGACCTCGACGCCGTCGGGCTCCGGGATCTGCAGGTCGAGCACCACGACGCGCGGGCGCACCGCCGGGAAGCGGGCCAGCGCCTCGCGACCGTCGGACGCCACCGCGACCACGTCGAGCCCGGCCTCGATCAGGTCGCGCTCGACGGCGTCGCGCCACAGCGGATGGTCGTCGACCACCATCACCCGGATCGTCATGACCCCGACCCTAGGCCCCTCGGATCACGGGGTACGACGAACTCCCACTCGGTGCCGAACGAGCCGGTCACGAGCTCGGCGGTGCCGCCGAGATCGGCGATCCGGCCCCGGATCGACTCGCTGACGCCGAGCCGTCCCTGCGCGGCCGCCTCCTCGAGCCGACCGGCCGGGATGCCCGGCCCGTCGTCGCGCACGGAGAGCTCGACGCGATCCGGGAAGTCCTGCAGCAGCACCCAGGTGGGTGCGTCCTCGCCGACGTGAGCGCGAACGTTGTCGAGGCAGGCGCGGGTGACCGCGGCGAGCTCCAAGGTGGTCGCGGCCGGCAGCTCGACGGGGGTGGCCGGCGTCGCCACGGTGACCGACGCGCGCCGCTCCAGGCGGGCCAGCTCGGACGCCAGGTCGAGGGTCTCGCCCTCGTGGACCGTGGTGACTGCGTCCTGGGCGCGGATCAGCTCGCGCAGCACCCGCTCCTGCTCGCCCGCCAGCCGGCCGAGCTCGGCCGCCTCGCCGCCCAGCTCGGGTCCGCGCCGCTGCACCAGTGCCAGGACCTGCAGCACGCCGTCGTGGACGACCCGCGCGAGGCGGGCTCGCTCGGCCGCCATCGCGGTCTCGCGCTCCGCGACATCGCGTTCGGTGGCCATCTGCTGCAGCGAGTCGCACATGAAGCCGACGATCGCGCCGCCGACGATCAGCAGGAAGGCGTTGCCGTAGTCGGACTGGCCGATGTGCTGGCGCTGGGACAGGTCGGCCGCGGCGAGCAGGGTGCCGGCGACCAGACCGCCCACCAGCCGATAGTGGATCGCCCAGGCGAACAGCGCGCCCATCACCCAGAACCCCGGCACGCTGGCGCTGAATCCGTCGCCCTTCACCAGCGGCGTGACCAGCAGCATGGCGATGGCGATGGCCAGGTCGACAGCAAGGAGGCGGAAGGTACGGCGACGCTTGTCGGCGTACGCCCAGATCACGAAGCCGGTCCACAGCACCATCACGACGACGCAGGCCGCGCCGGCCACCGGCCGCTGGAAGGTGTCCGCCCGGTAGATGCTCAGCGCGACGGTGTTGATGACGAGCACGACGCGCAGGACCGCGAGCGCGCGAAACATCCGGTCCTTGATGGCGATCGACGCCGGCGACGTCCACGAGCTCACGGTCGCAGTGTCGCACTCCGTTCGATCAGGGCGCCGATCTGAGTATCCGTACCGATGGCGGGTTCCGGGCTCGTCAACAGACTTCTCGCCATGGAATCCCACACACCCTCGTCCACGAACACCACCGCCTTCTTCGCCCAGTCGGCTCTCGCCTTCGGCATCGCGCTGATGACCATGCTGGTCGCGATCTTCTACTTGCCGGCCGACCCATGGCCCAAGGCGTTCCTCGCCCTCGGGACCCTCTTCCTCACGACCTCGTCGTTCGCGTTGGCCAAGTGCATCCGCGACGCGCAGGAGAGCCAGTACGTCGTCTCTCGGCTCGACCAGGCCCGCGTCGACCGGATCCTGGCCGACCACGACCCGTGGAAGGAAGCCAGCTAGCCGCGGTCCGGCGTCGTGTCCGACGTCAGCCACTCATGGAAGAACCCGGACAGGTCCTGACCGGTCTGCTCCGACCACCAGGCCGTGATGTCGTCGTAGCCCGCGTTGCCGTAGGCGTGGCTCTGCGGCCACTCCCGGACCAGCCGCCAGAACTCGTCGTCGCCCACGCGCTTGCGGAGCTCGTCCCACATCACGGCCGGGATGTAGTAGACGTTGCCGCCGCCGAACGAGTCCGGGTGGTAGTCGGCGGGTGGGCCGTAGTCGGCACGCAGCTGGCCGTCGTAGCCCGCCCACTCGTCGATCAGGGACTCGAGGGGCTGGCCCTGCTGCTCGGTCGTCCAGACGCCCTGGAGATAGGTCGCCATGCCCTCGTTCATCCACACGTCGCGCCAGTCGGTGGGGGTGACCTCGTCGCCGTACCACTGGTGCGCGGCCTCGTGCAGGACCACCGCGGGTGACGTGGCGTAGTGGGTGTCGCCGAGGGTGATCATCGTCTGCGTCTCCATGCCGCTCTCGGAGTCGACGACGAGATAGCCCAGGCTGTCGAAGGGGAACGGCCCGAGCTTGTCCTCGAGCCAGTCGACCGCCGCAGGGGCCTTGCGCATCCGGGCGACCAGGTCGGGCGACCGGTCGGCGTCCAGTACGTCATGGGTAAGCCGGAGGAGGACTGGTCCTTCGTCATCGTGAAGTCGCCGATCGCGACGGTGACGAGGTACGACGACGCCGGTGACGCTGAGCTTCCAGCGGGTCGTCGTCGCGCCGTCGCGCTCCCGTCGAGAGACGAGCTCACCGTTGGCGACGCCGACGGCGGGGGCGGGGGCGGTGATCCGGAAGGAGTAGAGAGCCTTGTCGGAGGGCTGGTCGTTGACGGCGTACCACGTGTAGGCGCCGTAGGGCTCCTGCATCGTCCACACCTCGCCGGACTTCGCGACCGTCCAGCCGAGGGTGCTGATGTCGCTGCGTCGGGTCGGGGCCGGGACCGGTTGCGGAGTGCCGGCGTAGCGGATGTGGACGACGTAGCGTCGCCCCTCGCGCACTCGCTTGCGCACGATGAGGTTCTTGCCGTCGTGCTCGTAGGCGACCCGGACACCCGCGACGTCGACGTCGGTCACCTCGAGTGACGGGGCCGAGGTCGAGCTGGAACTGCGACGCCTTCGTCGTCGACCGGATCCGCACCGTCTCGACGCCGGTGAGCGTCTCGTCGGTCGGGAGCCCAGGTGAGGTCGAGGTGGTAGCGCAGCGCGTCGACTCCCGGATCGCCGATGTCGGGGTAGACCCGGTCCTCGACCGGGTCGTCGACCCGGGTGACGGGAGCCGCGGTCGGCGAGACGCGCGGCCCCGCCGACGGGTCGCTGTCGGGCTCGTCCGACCCCGACGAGCAACCAGCGAGGACCAGCGCGGCGACCGCGAGCAGAGCGGCCGCGGACCGGCTCACTCCGAGCCCCGGAGCAGCGGCCGGGCCAGCTTGCGCCCGTGGTGGATCTGCGCCTTGACGGTGCCGAGGGGGATGCCGATCTGCTGGGCGATCTCCTCGTAGGACAGGCCGTAGACATCGCGCAGCAGCAGCGGCTCGACGAACTGCGGGTGGTCCTTCTCGATGGTCTCCATCGCCTCGAGCAGGTCGAGGCGGGTGCCGGCGATGACGCTGGTGGTGCGCGGGTCCGGCTTGTCGACGATCGGCCCGTGGTCCTGGGGGTCGGCGGCGACCGCCTGGTTCTTCATCCGGCGGTAGGTCGAGCGCGCGGAGTTGACCGCCACGACGTGCATCCAGGTGGTGAAGCGACCGCGACCGCCCCAGCTGCCGATCTTGTTGGCGATGTTGATCAACGCCTCCTGGCAGGCGTCCTCGGCGTCGGGGAGGTGCGGCAGCACGCCGCGGCAGACGTTGAGCGCGCGCGGCCGGACCGCGGTCAGCAGCGACTCGAGTGCGTCGCGGTCGCCGTCCTGCGCGCGCCGGGCGAGATCGTCGATCTCGTCCGGCGTCAGTGCCTCGGTCGTCATGGCAGCACCCTTCCCCGTCGCCTGAACCCTAGTCAGGCGACGGGAAAGGGTGACCGAACGGTTACTTGACCTCGGAGCGCAGCACCATCCGGATGCCGATCGCCATCGGGATGACCAGCCACACGATCGACGTGACGGCGAGCTGTGCCCACTGCTCCCCGGAGAGGGCGCCATTGAAGAGGTTGCCCTGCGCATAGTTGAAGTCGATCCATGGCTGCAGGTCCTTGAACCAGTCCTGGCTGGCGGCAAGCACCATCGACAGGGTCGGCAGCACGAAGGAGTAGACGAAGTACGCCACGATGGCGCCCGCGGAGTTGCGGATGACGACGCCGAGCATGAAGCCGACCATCAGGCCGAGGACGTTGGCCAGCACGATGTTGGCCAGCACGGCGGGGCCGTCGTCCCAGACCCGGTCGGTGCCGGCGATCATCGGGCCGATGAGGTTGCCGACCGCACCGAGGGAGAACGCCAGCAGCATCGAGGCGATGCCGATGCCGACCGCCACATACGCCTTGGCGAGGATGGTGCGCCCGCGGTGCGGGACCAGGGTGAACGTCGTGAGGCCACTGCGCTGGCTCCACTCGCTGGTGACGGAGAGGACCGCGACCATCGGCAGGATCACCGCCATCGGGAAGCCGATCGCGCCGGCGAACGTGTCGTAGGTGAGCGCGCTGTCGGGTGCGAAGAGCAGCACGGCGCCGGTGGCGATCACGGCGGTGATGCCGATGCTGGCCAGCAGCCAGAAGCCGGACCGGGTGTCGAACGACTTGCGCAGCTCGACGGACACGATCCGGGACATGGGGATGCGCGCGGGGGTCGGCCGCGCCGTACGCACGACCGGGGTTTCTACTGCGACGGCAGTCATGCCGCTACTCCTTCTCGCTGGGTGTCTGCGGTGAGCTCGAGGAACATCTCCTCGAGGCCGGCGCCCTCGGCGGCGCGCAGCTCGGTGAGGGCCACGCCGGCGCCGAGCGCGACCTGGCCGACGACGTCGGGGTCGGCATCGACGCGGAGGGCGTCGGTCATGGGGGAGAACTCCAGGTCGGCGTCGACGAGGGCCTGGCTGAGCGTGGGTACGTCGCGGGTGCGGACCAACGTGCCCGCGGAGGCGAGCAGCTCGGCCTTGGTGCCCTGGGCGACGATCCGGCCGTTGCCGATCACGACCAGGTCGTCGGCGATGACCTCGATCTCGTGCAGCAGGTGCGAGGAGAGCAGCACGGTGCCGCCCTGGTCGGCGTAGCCGCGCAGCAGGTCGCGCATCCACCGGATGCCGGCCGGGTCGAGCCCGTTGGCGGGCTCGTCGAGGATCAGGACCTCGGGGTCGCCGAGCAGCGCGGTCGCGATGCCGAGCCGCTGGCGCATGCCGAGGGAGTAGTTGCGCACCCGCCGGCTCGACTCGCTCGGGGTCAGGCTGACTCGCTCGAGCATCTCGTCGACCCGGCTCGCGGGCAGGCCCATGGTGCGCTGGGCGATGGTGAGGATCTCGCGGCCGGTGCGGCCCGCGTGCTGGGCTGAGGCGTCCAGCAGGACGCCGACCTCCAGGCCCGGGTTGGGCAGGTCGGCGAACCGGCGGCCGCTGACCTCGGCGTACCCCGACGAGGCCGGCGTGAGGCCGACCATGATCCGCATGGTGGTGGACTTCCCGGCGCCGTTCGGGCCGAGGAAGCCGGTGACGCGGCCGGGCCGTGCCGTGAAGGAGACGTTGTCGACGGCGGTGAACCGGCCGTACTTCTTGGAGAGGGACTCGACCTTGATCATGTCGACGAGCCTCGCCGCTCCGACCGGGGTCGGCACATCGGGGAAGTGCGTCGTCCCTTCCCTGACGTGACCCTGACGTTTCTCGGGGTCGGACCCTGGCACCCTGATAATGGCCCGGTGTCCATGCCCTCTCGACTCGGCCGCTACGCCGTGCGCCGCCGGATCGGTTCCGGTGGGTTCGCGACGGTCTGGCTCGCGTACGACGAGCAGCTGGACTCGCCCGTGGCGGTCAAGGTGCTCGCGGACAACTGGACCGAGGACCAGCCGGTGCGGCAGCGGTTCCTCGAGGAGGGGCGCTTCCTCCGCAAGGTCGAGTCGCCGTACGTCGTCACCGTCTACGACGCGGGCGAGCTCGAGGACGGGCGCCCCTACCTGGTGATGTCGTACGCCGACCAGGGCACTCTCGCGGACCGGCTCGAGGTCGAAGGACTGACTCCGTCGCAGGCGCTCGAGGTGGTGCGCCAGATCGGCACCGGCCTCCAGACGCTGCACGAGCGTGGCGTCCTGCACCGTGACATGAAACCGGCCAACGTGCTCTTCCGGACCGTCGACGGGCAGGTCCGTGCGATGGTCGCCGACCTCGGTCTCGGCAAGTCGCTCGACATGTCCTCGCGGCTGACGATGATCGGCGGCACGCCGTCCTTCGTCGCGCCCGAGCAGGCCCAGGGCGAGCCGCTCGACCCGCGTGCGGACCTCTACTCGCTGGCGGCGATCACCCACCTGCTGCTGACCGGCACCGCGCCGTACTCCCACGCCTCGCTGACCGCCGCCGCGTCCCCGGGGCCGCCGCCGCCGCTGTCCTCGCCGGCCCGGGAGTTCCCGCCGGAGGTCGAGGCGGTGGTCGCGCGCGGGCTCGCGGTCGACCGCGACGAGCGGTGGCCCGACGCCGCGTCGTACGTCGCCGCCCTCACGGCCGCGCTCGGACCGCTGGTCGGACCGAGCACCGAGCCGTGGCTGCCGGTCGACCCGCAGCTGACCCAGCCGGGCGCCCGGCCGACGCCGCTGTCGTCCTACGACCCGCTGCCCGACCCGGTGCCGCCGAGGCGGACGCGTCGCCGGGTGCTGCTGACCCTGGCCGCGCTGGTCGCGATCGTCGTCGGTCTCGGGGCGGGCTACGCCGTGGCGAACCGCGGTCCCGACGACGTCGACGTCACCGACTCGACCGGAGCGCTCAGCGTGACGGTCCCGACCGCGTGGCACGCGGCGGTGGCCGAGGACGGGTGGCGTCCGCCCCACCAGCGCGAGGACTTCCCGGCGCTGTCGGCCGGCACCTCCACCGGGTGGGCCGGCTCGGACCGGGGCCAGGGCGTCTTCGTCGGGCTGCTGGCCGGGACCGACCTGCCGAGCCAGGTCCCGCAGCACCCCGAGTGCACGGATGCCCAGGATCCGGTGACCAGCACGTCCGACAGCGTCGACTCGGTCACGGTCGCCTACACCGGGTGCCCCGGCGGCATGGTGGTCGAGCGCGTCGTCCAGGTCGCCGAGAACCGGCTGCTCTGGGTGCAGGTCCGCAGCGCCGACTCCGCGACGGCCAACCGGGTGCTCGACGCCGTGGAGACCCACGGGTTTCGCTAGGCCGACAAGGCCTAGGGAGTGGCTCCCGTCGGCGATCCGCGGCAGCAGGTCCTCGAGACCGGCCCGGTCGCGCTCGCGGCCGATCGTCGCGATCGACGCGTAGACGAAGTCCGAGTCGGCGGACCCGATGAACTGCTCGAGGTCGACGCGCCGATGCTGTGCGGCCACGTAGTTCGACGCGAACTCGTCGGCGTCGCGCGACTCGATGTGCAGGTCGGCCACGTCGTCGGCGTTCTCGAGGGCGGTGATCCGCTGGTCGACGGCGGTCGGCACCGACACGTAGCTGTTGCCGACCAGCCGGACCCGCAGGAAGTAGGTGTTGGGGGTCAGCCCGGGCGGTGGGTACCAGCGCCACTCGCCGGCCGTCGGGTTCGAGCGGACCCAGCCCTGGGGCACCGGCAGCGTCAGGTCGAAGGGCGCGGTCCCGATGGTCGTCTGGTGCAACGGCAGCCCGGGCTCGAGGACCGGGAACGGCGGGTCGGGCAGCACGAGCACCGGTGCGGCCGGGTAGCTGGGCGACTCGGCGGTGACCGGCTCGGCCGAGAAGCTCGCCGGCTCGGCGTGTCGGTGCATGCCGACGGCGTACCCCACTGCGGCTGCGACCAGTGCCAGGGCGAGCACCAGCCCGGTCCAGCGCACCCTCATGACGTGCACGATATCTGGCGCTCGCGTGTGCCAGAGTGTGGCTGCTTGCGTCACCTCGGGAGGTTCCATGAGCACAGGTCTGTTCGAGACCCACCGGCCGCGGCTGGACGCCGCGGTCGCCGCCAGCGCGTCGCGGACCTGGTACTCCGCCTTCGACGAGTCGCCGTCGCCGCGGGTCTACGGCGAGCAGGCCGCCGACGAGGGCAGAGCGGCGTACGACGCGTGGCTGGGCTGCACGTTCCCGCTGACCACGCCGGGTGCCGAGGGGACGGTCGCCACCGAGCGGTCGCCGTACGGCTTCGACCTCGACGTCGACTATCCCCACGTCCGCAACGTCAGTGGCCTGATGGCTGCTGCCGAGGCGGGCATGCGGCCCTGGCGGGTCGCCGGGCCGGACGGGCGCACCGGTGTCTGCCTGGAGATCCTCGACCGTCTGCACGCCCGGGTCTTCGAGCTCGCCAACGCCGTCCAGCACACCAGCGGGCAGGCCTTCGTGATGGCCTTCCAGGCCGGCGGTGCCAACGCGCTCGACCGGGCGCTCGAGGCGATCGCCTACGCCTGGGTCGAGATGACGCGCACGCCCGAGACCGCGATCTGGGAGAAGCCGGCTCGTGGCGAGCCGCTGCGGATGGAGAAGACGTTCACCGTGATGCCGCGAGGAGTCGCGCTGGTGATCGGCTGCAACACGTTCCCGACCTGGAACTCCTGGCCCGGCCTGTTCGCCTCGCTCGTCACCGGCAACCCCGTGGTGGTCAAGCCGCACCCGAACGCCGTGCTGCCGCTCGCGATCACGGTCCAGGTCTGCCAGGAGGTGCTGGCCGAGCAGGGCTTCGACCCCAACCTGGTGACGCTGGCGGCCGAGGCGCCCGGCGACAGGCTCGCGGCGACGCTCGCGGTCCGGCCCGAGGTGCGGCTCATCGACTTCACCGGTGGCACGTCGTTCGGCGAGTGGCTGGAGCAGCAGGCCCACCAGGCAGTGGTCTTCACCGAGAAGGCCGGCGTCAACTGCATCGTGATCGAGTCGACGTCCGACTTCGCCGGCATGTGCCAGAACGTCGCGTTCTCGCTCGCGCTCTACACCGGCCAGATGTGCACCTCGCCCCAGGACATCTTCGTGCCGGCGTCCGGCATCGAGACCGACGAGGGCCACAAGTCGCCGGCCGACATCGCAGCCGGGATCGCGGCCGCTCTCGACCGACTGCTCGGCGACGACGCGCGCGCGGTCGAGATCCTCGGGGCGGTCGTCACCCCCGACGTACGCACCCGTCTCGAGAAGGCGGCGACGGTCGGCGAGGTGCTGATCCCGAGCCGGGACGTCGAGCACCCGGCGTACCCCGAGGCGACCGTGCGCACCCCGCTCCTGGTCGGCCTCGACGCGGTCGACGCCGACACCTACGCCGCGGAGTGCTTCGGCCCGGTCTCCTACCTGATCCGGACCGCCGACATCGAGGAGGCGATCGCGCTCTTCGCGATCACCGTGGTGCGCCACGGTGCGATGACCGCCTCGGTCTACTCGACCTCCGACGACGTGATCGAGGAGATGCGGTGGGCCGCGCTCGAGGCCGGCGTCGCGCTGTCGGAGAACCTGACCGGCGGGGTCTTCGTCAACCAGTCGGCGGCGTTCTCGGACTTCCACGGCACCGGCGCCAACCCGGCCGCCAACGCGACGTACACCGACGGCGCCTACGTGGCCTCGCGGTTCCGGGTGATCCAGTCACGCCGTCACGTTGGTTGAGCGATGATTCGAGGAGTTTCGCCGGGTCTGTCGATTTCGTAGCCCCTGATTCGTGGAACAGGTGAACGCACCTTCCACCGAGGAGAACGAGATGACTGACCGCAACCGCTGGCTGGCGCTCTACGTGCTGTGCCTGGGCGACCTGATGATCGTGCTCGACTCCAGCATCGTGAACGTCGCGCTGCCCTCCATCCAGGCCGACCTGGGGTTCTCCCAGTCGGCGCTGGCGTGGGTGGTCAACGCCTACCTGCTGACCTTCGGTGGCTTCCTGCTGCTGTCCGGGCGACTCGGCGACCTGCTCGGCAACAAGCGGGTCTTCCTCGGCGGGGTCGTGGCCTTCACGACCGCGTCCGTCGCGTGCGGACTGGCGCCGACGTCCGGGCTGCTGGTCGTCGGCCGCGCCGTGCAGGGTCTCGGCGGCGCCGCGGTCTCGGCGGTCGCGCTGTCGCTGATCATGGGGCTCTTCACCGAGCCGGGCGAGCGCGCGAAGGCGATGGGCTTCTTCGGGTTCGTGATGTCCGGCGGTGGCGCCGTCGGCGTACTGCTCGGCGGTGTCCTGACCGGGCTCTTCTCGTGGCACTGGATCTTCCTGGTCAACGTGCCGGTCGGCATCGGCGTCCTGCTCGCCGCCCGCCGGATCCTGCCGTCCGACGACGTGGTCGGGAGCGCGGGCCGGGTCGACGTGCTCGGTGCCGTGCTCGTGACCGCCGCGCTGATGCTGTCGGTCTACGGCATCGTCCAGACCGACGCCTGGCTCGTCGCCGGCAGCCTGGTGCTGCTCGCGGCCTTCGTGCTCTGGGAGTCGCGGGTCGCCGAGCCGCTCGTGCCGCTGCGCCTCTTCAAGCTCCGCAACGTCGTGGTGTCGCAGATCGTCGGCGTGCTGTGGGCGGCCGCGATGTTCGCGTGGTTCTTCCTCGCGGCGCTCTACCTCCAGCAGGTGCTGGGGTACGACGCTCTCGAGGTCGGCCTCGCGTTCATCCCGACCAGCGTGGTGATGGCCTTCTGCTCGCTGCGCGTCTCGGACCGGCTGGTGATGCGCTTCGGCATCCGGCCGCCGCTGGTCGTCGGGCTCGTCGCTGGCCGCGCTCAGCCTCGGGCTCTTCTCCCGGGCTCCGGTCGACGGCAGCTTCCTGACCGACGTACTGCCCTCGATGCTGCTGCTCGGCGCCGGCGCGGGCATCGCCTTCAACCCGGTGCTCCTCGCCGCGATGGGCGACGTCGAGCCGCACGAGTCCGGTCTCGCGTCCGGTGTCGTCAACACGTCGTTCATGATGGGCGGCGCGCTCGGCCTGGCCGTGCTGGTCAGCCTCTCGACCTGGCGCACCGACACGCTGACTGAGTCCGGCTCCGCGCCGCTCGAGGCGCTCAACGGCGGCTTCCAGCTCGCCTTCGCCGCCGGTGCGGTCGCCGCGCTCACGGCCGCGGTCGTGGGCGGGGTCTTCCTGCGCCCCAAGCCGATGACGATGGCCGCACCCGAGGGCGTTGTCGAGGAGCCCTGCCCGACGCCGCTGAAATGTCGAGTCGGCGCATCTTGCCCACTTTGTCCACAGGCTCGCGGGCAAGACGCGCCGACTCGACGTCGGGGCGGGCATGTTGCGCCGAGTCGACGTGCCCTAGCGTCTGCCGGGTGACGAGCCACCTGATCCGCAACGTCCGACTCGTCCCGCTCCACGAGGGGGACGAGGCACCCGACCGCCCGGTCGACGTCCTGGTCGAACGCGGCACCGTGACCGCGGTCGGGCCGGCCCTCGACCGGCCCAACGGCGTCGACGAGTCCGACGCAGCGGGACGCTGGGCGATCCCGGGCCTCTGGGACCAGCACGTGCACATGGCGCAGTGGACGCTCAGCTCCGGACGGCTCGACCTCGGCCCGGCGCACTCGCCCGAGCAGGCGTTGGTGATGGTCGCCGAGCGGGTCGCGGAGTACCCCGACCTCCCGGTGATCGGCTGGGGCCACCGCTCCGCGGGATGGGACCGCGACGTCACCGTCTCCGAGCTCGACGCCGTCAGCGGCGGCACCCCCGTCGTGCTGATCAGCGGGGACGGGCACCACGCCTGGCTGAACACGCTCGCCCTGATGCACCTCGCGATGCCGGTGCGTGACTCGGTGGTGCGTGAGGCGGAGTGGTTCGCGGCGTACCCGCGCCTGTCCAGCCTGGTCGGCACCGACGGCACCTCGCCCGAGGCCTACCGGCGCACGCTCGACGCCGCTGCCTCCCTGGGCATCGTCGGGCTGACCGACTTCGAGTTCGGCAGCGGCCCGCTCGACTGGGTCGAGCGCTGGGGCGAGGGCGCCGACGTGCTCCGGGTGCGCGCCGCGACGTACGAGATGCACCTCGCCGACGTCATCGCGCTCGGCCTCCGGACCGGCGACACGCTGCCCGGCTGCGACGAGCGGGCGACCATCGGCCCGCTGAAGATCATCAGCGACGGGTCCCTGAACACCCGCACCGCCTGGTGCTGCGAGCCGTACGGCGACGCGCACCGGCTGGAGCACCCGTCCGGTCAGCCCAACCTCTCGGGCGACGAGCTGCGCGAGCTGCTCCGGATCGCCCACGAGGGCGGGCTGGAGATCGCCACGCACGCGATCGGCGACGCTGCGGTGGCCGAGGCGTTGACGTCGTACGCCGCGACCGGGGCGCGCGGGTCGATCGAGCACGCGCAGATGGCCCAGCGCGAGGACGTACGGCGGATGGCCGAGCTCGGCATCCGGGCCAGCGTGCAGCCGGCGCACCTGCTCGACGACCGCGACCTGACCGACAAGATCTGGGGCGAGCGGGCCGAGCGGTGCTTCGCGTTCCGCTGGATGCTCGATGACGGCGTGGAGCTGGTCCTGGGCTCGGACGCCCCGGTGTCGCCGCTCGACCCGTGGTTGGCGATGTCCGCGGCCGTGCACCGCAGCGCCGACGAGCGAGGGCCATGGCACGGCGAGCAGGGCATCACCGTGCGCGAGGCGCTGGCCTCGTCGGTCGACGGGCAGCCGATGGTGAGCACCGGATCGCGCGGCGACCTGGTGCTTCTCGACCGGGACCCGCTGCTGCGTGACCTGGACCCGGCAGACACCCCGCTGCTCGGCAAGACGCTGCGCGAGATGCCGGTGGCGTTCACGCTGGTGGCCGGGATCCCGGTCCACACAGCCCTGTGAGGCCTACTGGACCTGCGTCAGCAGCAGGTCGGCGACGGCCTGCTGCTCGACCGCGAGCGGGTGGTAGGCGAGCGCCTTGTCGGCCGAGGTCACCCGCCCGTTGATCCAGGGATCGGTCGAGCAGATGTCGTGGCCCTCGCTCGGGTCCCAGAGGTCGACGAACTCCGCGCCGGCGTCCTGGGCGGCGAGCCGGACCGCCTCGTCCAGTCCCTGGGTGACCGCGCGGACGACCGGGTAGTCGCCGGTCGCCAGAGGCAGCAGGTCGCACGTGCCCGAGGCCGGGATGATCTGCGGGTAGCCGACGACGATGATCCGCGCCTCCGGCGAGCGCCGGCGGACGCCCTCCACGACGCCCGCGAGGTTGGCTCGGATGTGCTGGAGCGTCGCCTCGACGCTGCCGGGGTGTTGCTCGGCCGCGTCTCCGCACGGGGACCCGGTCGGGTCGTTCGGTGCGAGCTGCGTGCAGGTGCCGAGGGTGGTCGCGAAGAGGCCCTCGTCGTTGCCGCCGAGCCCGATGGTGACGAGGTCGGTCGTGGGCTTGAGCGCATCGAACTGGGGCGGCACGGTCCCGAGCCGCCCGACCTGCGCCGCTGTCATGTCGTTGGTGCTCGCCCCGCTGCAGCTGACGTCGGTCAGCGCGGTGCCGGGCATCGCGTCGGCCAGCAGGGCGGGGTAGTTGACGCCGGACCGCAGGCAGACGGTGCTGGTGTCGGTCGGCGGCACGAGCGGCGCCGCCGTGTAGGAGTCGCCGAGCGCGACGTACGCGTCGTACTTCGTCGCCGCTGCGATCGGCGAGCCCGTCTCCCGCGCCGGTGCGGGCGCCGGCTGGTCGCTCCCGCCGTCGCTCGCGCAGCCGCCGAGCAACGTCAGGGCGGCCAGGCAGGAGGCAGCGAGGATCCGAGACATCCCTCGACCGTACGTGGGTGCTGTACGAAGGGGGTATGACGAACGTCGCGGTCCCGGAGGAGCCCCAGGGCTCCGACTCGCTGCTCACGGTGGTGGTCGCGCTCGTGGCCAACGGGCTGCTCGCCGTCGCCAAGACCGCGGCCGCGGTGATCAGCGGCTCGGCCTCGATGGTCGCCGAGGCCGCGCACTCCTGGGCCGACACCGGCAACGAGGTCTTCCTGCTGATCGCGGAGCGCCGCGGGAACCGGCCGCGCGACGAGGAGCACCCGCGCGGCTACGGGCGCTCGACGTACATCTGGTCGCTGGTGGCGGCGTTCGGGCTCTTCTCCGCAGGCGCCGTGGTGTCGGTCTGGCACGGCCTGACCTCGCTCACGTCAGGCGAGGAGGACACCAGCTTCCTGATCAACTACGTCGTCCTGGGCATCGCCTTCGTGCTCGAGGGCACGTCGTTCCTCCAGGCCTCGCGGCAGGTGCACGGCGCGGCGCAGCGCTTCGGCCTGCACCCGCTGCGCTTCGTCGCCCAGACCTCGAACCCGACGCTGCGCGCGGTCTTCTTCGAGGACTTCTCGGCGCTGCTCGGCATCCTGCTCGCCGGCGCCGGGATCGCGCTGCACCAGCTGACCGGCAACGCGGTCTTCGACGCCCTCGGCTCGATCGCCGTCGGCGTGCTGCTGGCCTTCGTCGCGGTCTTCCTGATGCGCCGCAACATGGACTACCTGCTGGGGGAGGGGCCGACCCCGGAGACCCGCTCGCGGGTGATCGCGGGCATCCTCGAGCACCCCCAGGTCGATCGGCTGACCTACCTGCACATCGAGTACGTCGGCCCGCAGCGGCTCTTCGTCGTGGCCGCGGTCGACCTGGTCGGCGACGACGCCGAGTCGCACCTCGCCGTACGCCTGCGGGCGGTGGAGATCGACATCGAGAAGCACCCACTGATCGAGGACGCCGTGCTCACGCTCTCGCTGCCGGACAAGCCGTCGCTCACGCCGTAGCCAGATTTCTTGTCGTCGAATTTCGCGGAAACGCTTGACGACTAATATGTAAGTGCGCTGAACTAACAAACGTGACGACGATCTCCCCGGTGGGCAAGCCCTTGCGGCCCCGCGGCAAGCTCCTCCAGGAGGACACCCGCCGCCACCACCGGTCGCTGCTGCTCCAGCAGCTGTTCCGGGAGGGCTCGGCCAGCCGCGCCGACCTGGCCCGCACCACCGGGCTTGACCCGCGTCACGGTCTCCGACCTGGTCAACGAGATGGTCGCCGAGGGCCTCGTGGAGGAGCTCGGCGCGCCTGCCGAGAGCCGGGTCGGCAAGCCGCCGATGCTGGTCGGCCTCGCGGTCGACTCGGCCCACATCATCGGCATCGACCTCTCGGCCACCGACCGGATGACCGGCGCTGTCATCAACCTCGCCGGCAAGGTCGTGGCCCGCCACGAGCTCGAGCTCGCCGACGCCAAGGGCTCGGACGCGGAAGCCCTCGTGCACCGCCTCGCCTCCGAGCTGATCGCGATGACCGACCGCCCCGTGCTCGGTGTCGGCGTCGGCAGCCCCGGCGTCGTCGACGCAGGCGGCACCGTCATCGACGCGCCCAACCTGGCCTGGACCGACACGCCGCTCGCCCAGAGCCTCGCGGAGGACCTCGGGCTCCCCGTCTTCGTCGCGAACGACGCCAACACCGCCGTCCTCGGCGAGCACACCTTCGGCCAGACCGGCGACGGCGGCCTGATGGTGCTCCGGGTCGGGACCGGTGTGGGTGCCGGTCTGGTGCTGGAGGGCTCGCTGCTCCACGGCCACCGCGGTGCGGCCGGCGAGATCGGCCACGTCGTCATCGACCCCGACGGCGAGCTGTGCGCGTGCTCGCGCCGGGGCTGCCTCGAGACGATCCTCGCCGTACCCCACCTGCGCCGTCGCCTCGACGAGCCGGGCGCCGACCACACCGAGATCCTGACCCGGGTCGGCGAGCAGCTCGGGGCTGCGCTCGCCCCGGTCGTCGGGACGCTCAACCTCCACGAGCTGGTGCTCAGCGGACCGCAGGAGCTGCTCGACGGCCCCCTGCGCGAGGCCGCCGACCGCAGCATCCGGGCCCGGACCATGGCGGTCAGCTCGGAAGGGCTCGTGGTGCGCACCTCCACCCTCGGAGAGGACGTCGTGCTCGTCGGAGCAGCCGTCCTCGTCCTCTCCGGTCAGCTCGGCGTCTCCTGAAGAACGTCTCGGAACCAGCACCACCCACCAACCCCAGCAAGTGAAAGCTCGACGAGAGGAAACAGCGGTGCGCATCAAGAAGACTTTGGCGGTCCTGGCCGTCAGCGCGATGGCCGTGGCGACCCTAGCCGCCTGCGGCAGTGACAGCGACGGCGACAGCCCGTCGAGCGACAGCGGTCCGAAGACGGCCGACATCCGCGTCTGGCTCAACGGCACGGACACTCCCCAGGAAGCACGGGACTGGCTGAAGAAGACCTTCGAGGACCAGAACCCCGGCTCCACGCTGACCATCGAGCAGCAGGAGTGGGACGGCCTCGTCGAGAAGCTCACCACCTCGCTCTCCAGCGAGTCCGAGACCCCCGACGTGGTCGAGATCGGCAACACGCAGGCCCCGACGTTCACCTCGGCCGGCGCGTTCTCCGACATGACCGACCAGCTCGCCGACCTCGGCGGCGACGACCTGCTCCCGGGCTTCGTCGACGGCGCCACGGTCGACGGCAAGACGTACGCCGTGCCCTACTACGCCGGCTCGAAGTACATCTTCTACCGCAAGGACCTCTTCAAGGCGGCCGGCATCACCGCCGTGCCGACCACGATGGACGAGTTCATCGACGACGCCATCAAGCTGAAGCAGGCCAACCCCAAGCCGGCCAACTTCTCCGGCTTCTGGTTCCCGGGCCAGGACTGGCGCAACGGTGCCGCCTTCATCTGGGACGCCGGCGGCGACCTGGCGACCGACGACGGCGGCGAGTGGAGCGGCTCGCTCGAGTCCCCTGAGTCGATCGCGGGTCTCGAGACCGCGCAGAAGCTCTTCACCGAGGCCTCGGGTGCGGCCAAGGACGGCAACGAGGCCGACTCGTGGACGCCGTTCTGCGCCGGCGAGATCGGCATGGTCTCGGCTCCCGGCTGGATCAACGGCCTGATCAACGACCCGAAGACCGGTTGCCCCGACACCTACGGCAAGCAGATCGGTGTCTTCGCCCTGCCCGGCACCGACGGCCAGCCCGCTCCGGTCCTGCTCGGTGGCTCCGACATCGCGATCGCTGCGAAGTCGGCCAACCAGGAGCTCGCGTCGAAGGCCGTCGCCCTGATGCTCAGCGACGACTACCAGACGATCCTGGCGAAGAACGGCCTCACCCCGGCCAAGAACTCGCTGGCCCCGCTCCTGGGTGACGACGAGTTCGCCCAGGCGACCATCGCCGCCGCGTCCAACGCCAAGCTCACCCCGGCCGCGCCGGGCTGGGCCAACGTCGAGGGCTCCCGTGTCCTCGAGGACCTGTTCAGTGCCATCGCCCAGGGCGGCGACGTCACCGAGCTGGCCAAGAAGGCCGACGACCAGATGAACTCCCAGCTCAACGGCTGAGGTTTCATCCGCAGGACCAGCACGACACGGCCGGGGTGGTGCGAACCGCCACCCCGGCCGTGCCATGCCCGGTCTCACAGGACTGACCACGATGATTGACCGGAAGGAGGACCGATGACCGACCGCTCGCCGGACGTGCACCGCGCCCACGCCGTACGCCGTTGCCGTACCTGCTCCTGGTCCCGGCCGTCGCCGCCCTGGTCGTCGCCCTCGGCTACCCGCTGGTGCGGCAGGTCATCTTGTCCTTCCAGGACTTCGGCCTCGCCCAGCAGTTCGGCCGCCCGCCGGAGTGGATCGGCGTCGACAACTACCGCGACCTGCTGACCGACCCCTACCTGTGGCGGGTCACCTTCCGCTCGCTGGTCTTCTGCGCCGTCAACGCGACCGTCACGATGACGATCGGCGTCGGTCTGGCGCTGTTGATGCGCCACATGGCCAAGCCCGTGCGGATCCTGCTGCAGAGCGGCCTGCTGCTCGCGTGGGCGATGCCCGTGGTCGCCGTCGCTCACCGTGTGGGAGTGGCTCTTCGACACGCAGTACGGCGTCGTCAACTACGTGCTGACCAAGCTCGGCGCTGACTACGAGGGCCACTCCTGGCTGCTCGAGCCGCTCTCCTTCTTCTTCGTCGCCACGGTGATCGTGGTCTGGATGAGCGTGCCGTTCGTGGCCTTCACGGTCTACGCCGCGCTCACCCAGGTGCCCGAGGAGCTGGTCGAGGCCGCCGAGATCGACGGAGCCGGACCCGCGCAGCGGCTGCGCCACATCGTGCTCCCGAGCATCCGTCAGGTGCTGCTGGTCGTCGGGCTGCTCCAGGTGATCTGGGACCTGCGGGTCTTCACGCAGATCTACATCCTCCAGCAGGCCGGCGGCAGCACCCACGACACCAACCTGCTCGGCACCTACATCTACCGGCTCGGCATCGGTGGCGGGAAGTTCGGCATGGCCGCGGCCGTCGCCATCTTCATGCTCGTGCTGACCGTCGTCCTCACCGCGCCGTACGTCCGCGCGATGCTCAAGCAGGAAGAGAAGCTCTGATGGCCCGCCCCACGGCCCGCCCACTGCGGATCACCGCCAACGTCATCGGCGTCCTGGCCTTCCTGGTCGCGGCCTTCCCGGTCTACTGGATGGTCAACAGCTCCTTCCTCGACCGCAACGAGATCCGCAACCCGGTGCCGACCTGGGTGCCGTTCGGCGGCAGCCTCGACAACTACCGGACCGTCTTCGAGACCGACCAGTTCGTCAACGCGCTCAAGATCAGCCTGATGGTGACCGTGCTGACGATCGTCGTGTCGCTGCTCTTCGCCTTCGTGGCCGCCGTCGCGGTCTCGCGGTTCCGCTTCCGCGGCCGGGTGTCGTTCATCGTGGTGCTGCTGATCATCCAGATGATCCCCGTCGAGGGACTCTTCATCTCCCAGTACAAGATGCTCGAGGCGATGAACCTGCTCAACACCGTCATCGGCCTGTCCCTCGTGTACGTCGCGGGCGTGCTGCCCTTCACGATCTGGACGTTGCGCGGCTTCGTCTCCGGCGTGCCCTACGAGCTCGAGGAGGCCGCGATGATCGACGGCTGCTCGCGCACGCAGGCGTTCTTCAAGATCACCTTCCCGCTGCTCGCGCCGGGCCTGGTCGCCACCGGTGTCTTCGGGTTCATCCAGGCCTGGAACGAGTTCACGCTCGCGCTGGTCGTGATGACCAAGGAGGACCACCGCACCCTGCCGCTGTGGCTCTCGACGTTCACCGACGTCAACCGCGGCACCGACTGGGGCGGGATCATGGCCGGCTCCACGCTGATCGCGATCCCGGTCGTCGTCTTCTTCCTCATCGTCCAGGGCCGGATGGTCGTCGGGCCTCACCGCGGGCGGGGTGAAGGGCTGATGATCTCTCTCGAGGAGCTCGCGCTCCGGGTCCAGCTGCCCGCGTTCGCCGGCACGTCCCTGCCCGACGACTACGCCGCGCTGCTGGCCGAGGGCCTCGGCGGAGTCTGCTACTTCGGCAGCAACACCGCCGACGGTCCCGGCGGCCGTCGCCGAGCTGAGTGCCGCGATCCTGGCCGCCAACCCGCGCGCCGTGATCGCGGTCGACGAGGAGGGCGGCGACGTCACCCGGCTGCACGCGCTGGACGGCAGCCCGGTCCTCGGACCGGCCGCGCTCGGTGCCGCCGACGACCTCGCCCTCACCCGCGCCACCGGCCGCGCCATCGGCTCCGAGATGGCCGCCGCCGGGATCAACCTCGACCTCGGCCCGGTCGCCGACGTCAACACCAACCCGGACAACCCGGTGATCGGCACCCGCAGCTTCGGCACCGACCCCGAGCACGTGGCCGAGCACGTCGCCGCCTGGGTGACCGGGCTGGAGGAGGCCGGCGTCGCCGCCTGCGCCAAGCACTTCCCCGGCCACGGCGACACCGCCGAGGACAGCCACCTGGCGCTGCCCACCATCGACGTCGACCTCGACACGCTCGCCGCCCGTGAGCTGGTGCCGTTCGCGGCCGCCGTCGATGCCGGCATCGCGTCGGTGATGACCTCCCACATCGTCGTGTCCGCGATCGACCCTGAGCTGCCCGCGACGCTGAGCAAGCCGGTCCTCGACCTGCTCCGCGAGCGGCTCGGCTACGACGGCGTCCTGGTCAGCGACGCCCTCGACATGGCCGGTGCGTGCGCCGGCCGCGGCATCC
Organism: uncultured Actinomycetota bacterium; assembly: GCA_963696245.1. Lineage (GTDB taxonomy): Bacteria > Actinomycetota > Actinomycetes > Propionibacteriales > Nocardioidaceae > Nocardioides. The sequence continues at coordinate 28,034 of CAVOJM010000006.1, read as the reverse complement.
CCGAGGCCGCCGTGCTCTCCCTCGCGGCCGGTGCCGACCTGCTCTGCATCGGCCCCGAGAAGCCCGAGTCGCTGGTCCGCGAGACCCAGGCCGCGATCGTGGCCGCGGTCGACGCCGGCCGGCTGACCCGCGAGCGCCTCGAGGAGGCCGTCGCCCGGATCGACGCGATGCTCGACCGGCTGGGCGGCGCGGCGTCGTACGACGTGGACGCGGCGACCCAGCTCGTCGGCGCGCGTGACGCGCTGATCGTCGAGGGCGAGCTGCCCGACCTGCGCGGCGCCGAGATCGTCAGCGTCGCGACCGCGGCCAACATCGCCGTCGGCGAGGTTCCGTGGGGGCTGACTCCCGATCGCTTCGTCGCTCCGGGCGAAGCGCTCGTCGGCGACCGTCCGATCGTCCTGCAGGTGCGCGACGCGCACCGCCGGCCCGAGATCGTCACCACCGGTGCCGCGGTCGTCATCGAGTGGGGCTGGCCCGGACCGTACGACCCTGGATCGGACGGCAGGTGCTCCCGCGGATCTGCACGCGCGGCTACTCTCGCCCCGGGGCGGCCGCCGTGACCGAGCTGCTGCGAGAGGCAGGGTGGGACCGGTGAAGCTCGGTCTGGACATCGGTGCGACCAAGACCCTCGGGCTGGTCCTCGACGACTCCGGCGCGATCTGCGCCGAGGTCCGCGAGCCGACCGAGCCCGGCGCTGAAGGGGTGGTCCGCACGGCCGCCCGCGTCGTCGAGGCGCTGCGCGTTGCCACCGACAGCCCGCTCGACGGACCGGTCGGGATCGGCATCCCGGGCCTGGTCGACGTCGAGCGCGGCGCGGTCAAGCACGCGGTCAACCTCGGCCTCGACGGCGACTGGGTCCTGCTCGGCGACCTCCTCGGCGACCGGCTCGGTGCCCCTGTCGTGATCGAGAACGACGTCAACGCCGCCAGCCTCGGTGCCGTCGCGCTCAGCGGCCAGGACGACCTCGTCTACCTCAGCATCGGCACCGGCCTCGCCGCCGGGCTGGTCCTCGACGGCCGGCTCCGTCGCGGCGTGCACGGTGCGGCCGGGGAGATCGGGCACGTGCCCGTCGACCCGTCGGGTGCCCTGTGCCAGTGCGGCCAGCGCGGCTGCCTCGAGACCATCGCCTCGGGCTCGGCGCTCGCGGCGGCGTGGCCGTCGGGCGACGTACCTCCCGCGCAGGCGATCTTCGCCGCCGCGCAGTCCGGTGACCCGAAGGCGATCGACGCGCGCAGCCGGTTCGCCGCCGGGGTGGCCGGCGCGATCCGGGTGCTCTGCCTGGCCGTCGACCCGCGCACCGTCGTGCTCGGCGGCGGCGTCGCCCAGCTCGGCGAGCAGCTCCGGGTGGCGGTCGGTGCGGCCCTCGACGACCAGGCCCGCACCTCGCCGTTCCTCGCCTCGCTCGACCTCGCCGGCCGGCTCCGTGTCGTCCCGTCCGACTACCCGGTGGCCGCCGTGGGCGCGGCCCTGCTCGGTCGATGAGGGGGAGCCGATGATCGTCTCGGGGCTGGTCGACGCCCAGGTCAACGGCGCGGCCGGCATCGACCTCACCGCCGAGCCGCACCGGCTCTGGGAGGTCGCGGCCGCGCTCCCGGCGTACGGCGTGGTCGCGTTCGTGCCGACCGTGATCACCTCCGACCCGGCGGCGCGCGACCAGGCCCTGGCCACGCTCGCCGCCGGTCCGCCCGCCGGCTGGACCGGCGCCGAGCCCCTCGGCCTGCACTTCGAGGGACCGATGATCGCGCCGACCCGCAAGGGCGCCCACCCCGAGCACTGGCTGCGCCCGCCATCGCTCGACCTCGTCGACGGCTGGTCCCGCGAGGCCGGCGTCGTGATGGCGACGATCGCGCCCGAGCTGCCCGGTGCGCTCGACGTGATCGAGCGACTGGTCGCGCGCGGCGTCGTCGTGTCGGTCGGCCACACGGCTGCGACCACTGCCGATGTCGTCGCCGCCGTCGAGGCCGGTGCCCGCTGCGTCACCCACCTCGGCAACGCGATGGCGCCGATGCTGTCGCGCGAGCCCGGGCCCGATCGGCGTGGCGCTCGGTGGCGACGACCTCGTCGCCGGGGTGATCGTCGACGGCCATCACCTCGACCCGCTACTTCGTGCGGACCGCCTGGCGGGCGCTCGGCCCCGAGCGCTTCCTCTCGGTCTCCGACACCACCGCGGGGCTCGGGCTGCCCGACGGTCCGGCGCGGCTCGGCGACCAGGACGTCGTCGTCGCCGACGGCACCGTCCGGCTCGCCGACGGCACCCTCGCCGGCTCCGCGGCCTCGCTGCTCGACTGCCTGCGGATCCTGGTCGCCCAGACCGGCTGCTCGATCGAGGACGCGGTCGCCACCGCGACCACGACACCTCTGGCCCTGCTCGGCCTGCCGCCCCGCGAGGAGCGGATCGAGCTCACCGACGACCTGAGGCTGGTCTGATGGAGGTCGTCCCGCTCGCCACCGCAGCCGACATCGCGGTGCTCGCCGCCGACACGATCGAGGCCCTGGTCCGCGCCGACCCGCGGACCGTCCTGGGTCTCGCGACCGGGTCGAGCCCGCTGCCGACCTACCAGGAGCTGATCCGGCGGCACCGCGACGGCACCGGCCCGTCGTACGACGAGGTCCGCTGCTTCACGCTCGACGAGTACGTCGGACTGCCGCGCCGGTCATCCGGAGAGCTACCGCGAGACGATCTTCCGGGAGCTCACCGATGCTCTCGGCATCCCGCGCGACCGGGTCGCCAGCCCGGACGCGTCCGACCCCGAGCACGCCGGATCCCGTTACGAGGAAGGGATCCTGGCCGCCGGCGGTGTCGACCTGCAGGTGCTCGGCATCGGCGCCGACGGCCATCTCGCCTTCAACGAGCCCGGCTCGTCGCTCGCGTCGTCGACCCGGATCAAGACCCTCACCGCTCAGACCCGGCGGGACAACGCGCGGTTCTTCGGCTCGGTCGACGAGGTGCCCCACCACGTGCTGACCCAGGGACTCGGCACCATCCTGCGCGCCCGGCACCTGGTGCTCGTCGCGACCGGGGCCGCCAAGGCCGAGGCGATCGCCGCGGCCGTCGAGGGGCCGCTCTCCGCGTCCTGCCCGGCGTCCGTGCTCCAGCTGCACCCGCACGCCTCGGTGCTCCTCGACGAAGCCGCTGCGTCCGGTCTGGCCCGGGCCGCCCACGAACGCGAGGTCTACGCCGCGAAGCCGGACTGGCAGGGTCTCTGACTCTGGTAGGCATGGCCCATGCGACGCATCGGCCTGATCGGCGGGATGAGCTGGGAGAGCACGGCGCTGATGTACGACCTGCTCAACAAGGGCGTCGTCGCGCGGCTCGGTGGCCTGCACTCGGCGCGGGTGCTGATGAGCTCGGTCGACTTCGCAGAGATCGAGGAGCTGCAGCGCAGCGGTGACTGGGACACCGCCGGCGAGGTGCTCGCCGACGAGGCCCGACGCCTCGAGTCCGCCGGCGCGGAGCTGCTCGTGCTCTGCACCAACACGATGCACAAGGTGGCGCCGGCGATCGAGGCCGCGACCACGGTGCCGTTCCTGCACCTCGGCGACGTCACCGCCCGCGCCGTACGAGCGGCCGGACTGACCCGCGTCGGTCTGCTCGGCACCCGCTTCACGATGGAGCAGGACTTCTACGTCGAGCGCGTGGCGAGCCACGGCGTCGACATGCTCGTCCCGCCGCTCGACGACCGCGACACCGTGCACCGGATCATCTACGACGAGCTGGTGCTCGGCATCGTCCGCGACGAGTCACGTACGGCGTACCGCAGCGTCATCGAGCGGTTGGTCGCCAGCGGCGCCGAGGGCATCGTGCTCGGCTGCACCGAGATCGAGCTGCTCGTCGGCGCCGACGACAGCGCTGTGCCGGTCTTCCCGACCACCCAGCTGCACGTGGACGCCGCCCTTGACGTGGCTCTGTCAGAGGTCGCCGATCGCGCCTAGGGTTTCGTCATGGACGAGCTCACCATCCACAACGAACCCCCGCTCGCCGGCACCGAGGCCGAGGCGCTGATCGGGTCGCTCAACCGGCTGCGCGGCTACCTGCTCTGGAAGTGCGGCGGCCTCGACGCCGACGGCATCCGCGCCACGCTCGGTCCGTCGACGATGACCCTCGGCGGCCTGCTCAAGCACCTGTCCGCCGTCGAGGCGACCACCTTCGGGTGGAAGCTGGCCGGCCAGCGACCGTTCCCGCCCTTCGACGAGTGGGACTGGGACGACGAGGGCTCGCACTGGCGGGTCGAGGCAGACGACACCCCGGAGTCGCTCGAGGCGCTCTTCAAGGAGTCGGTCCGTCAGGGTCAGGCGATCGTCGATGAGGCGATCGCCGCCGGTGGACTCGACGGTGACGCCAACGTCGCGAACGACGCGGGCGTGCACGCCAACGTGCGTCGGCTGGTCCTCGACATGATCGAGGAGTACGGCCGCCACGTCGGTCACGCCGACCTGATCCGCGAGTCGGTCGACGGGCTGGTCGGCGAGGACCCGAGCGACTAGCCGAGCGCAACAGTCAGCGCCAGCACCGTCTCGGGGTCGTCGAGCCGGTCGCCGTACAGCTCGCGCAGCTGGCCCATCCGGTAGCGCACGGTCTGCGGGTGGACGAAGAGCGACTCGGCGACGTCGTCGCGCCGACCCTGGTGGAGGAGCCAGGAGCGGAGCGTGTCGGTGAGCTTCTCGGCGGTGCCGGGGCGCAGGTCGGCGAGCGGCGCGAGGAGCTGAGTCCGCAGATCAGAGCGCGCGTCCTCGTCGGCGCTCAGGACGAGGGCGACCAGGTGGGCCTCGGTGTCGAGCTCGATGCCGGCGGCCCGGGCGCGCAGCGCGCGGTCGTACGACGAGCGCACGTCGAGCCACGGGCGCGCGGGTCCCGCGAGCGACCCGTGGTCGGCCAGGACGCGGATCAGCGCGGCTCGGCGACGGGCGTGCGCGTCGGGGACCAGGAGCAGGACGCCTTCGTCGAGGTCGGGTGCGTCGGCCGCCTGCAGGGTGCCGGGGCCGACGGCGCTCAGCACCTGGCGGACCTGGGACTCGGGCACCAGCACCGCGGTCAGCGTGCGCGGCGGCTCCCAGTCGGCCCGCTCGGCGGCGGCCACGATCTGGTCGACCGGCGACCCCCGGAGCAGGTGGTGGGCGACCCGCTCGAGCATCCGCGCGCGGACCCGGCCCGTCGTGGCGAGCTCGTCGGTGTGGCCGGCGACCGCCGCCGCGGACTGCTCGTCGATGTAGGCGAAGACCAGCTCCGCGAAGTCGGCGAGCACCTCGGCGCTCAGCCCGTGGCGGACCGCGGTGGTCGAGAGCTCGCGCCAGGCGACCCGGGCGCCGATGCGGTACGCCGAGAGCAGCGCGTCGGTGGTCCGACCGCTGCGGGCCTCTCCGCGACCGAGCTGGTAGGAGCCCTCGACCGCCGGCGCGGCGCTCAGGTCGATCGCGCGACCGGGGCCGGCAAGGGTCAGGAACCCGCCGAGCGCGAGCTCCACCGCGTTGCTGATGGTCTCGCCCATCGGGCCGGAGAACGCGTCGCGATAGCTGGGCACCTCGTCGACGATCGCGGCGACCACGTCGTCGGCGAGCGTGGAGAGCTGGCCGTGCATCGCCTCGACCGCGCCGGGGGGCAGCTCGTGGTCGAGCCCGGTGGTGCGCCGCGCTGACTCCATTTTGTCTCCTGCGAACAAATGTGACGCAGATCTTCACGTCTGGCGGTCATGATATTACGCCGAGGGCGCAGCACACTGAAGTGCATGAGCATCGCCATCCCCTCTCGGGGCGCCCGGTCGCAGGGCCGCACGCTGCGCGAGCGGCTGCGCAGCCTCGCCGACGCCGCGGTCACGCCGCTCGACCTCGACGACGTGCTCGACGTCTTCCACCCGCTGCGCTCCGGCGCCGAGCTGCGCGGCAAGATCGTCGAGGTCCGCCCCGAGACGCTCGAGGCGACCACGATCGTGATCAAGCCCGGTCGCGACTGGGCCGGCCACGTGCCCGGGCAGTACGTCCGGATCGGCGTCGACGTCGACGGCGTCCGCCTGTGGCGCACCTACTCCCTGACCCACGGCCCGCGGCCCGACGGCCACATCAGCCTGACCGTGAAGGCGATCCCCGGCGGCGTCGTCTCCAACTACCTCGTGCACCGCGCCCGCGCCGGTCAGATGATCCAGCTCGCGCAGGCCCAGGGCGAGTTCGTGCTCCCGATGCCGATCCCCGCCAAGCTCCTGCTCGTCACCGCCGGCTCCGGCATCACGCCGGTGATCGGCATGCTGCGCAACCTCTTCTCACGCGCCACCCCGGTCACGACCGACATCGTGCTGCTCCACTCCGCGCTGTCGCGCTCCGAGGTGATCTTCGGCGCCGAGCTGCGGAGGTACGCCGACGAGGGCCGGATCCGCCTCGTCGAGATGCACACCGACGTCCACGGCCTGCTCGAGATGGACGACCTCGACGAGATCGTCCCCGACCTGGCCGAGCGGACGTCGTACGCCTGCGGGCCGGCCGGCCTGCTCGACGCCCTCGAGGCCCACTACGACAGCCGCGGCCTGACGCTCAACACCGAGCGGTTCCGCCCGGTCACCGTCGAGGCCGGCGAGGGCGGCACCGTCTCGTTCGAGAACGGCACCACCCTCGAGGCCGACGGCGCCACCCCGATCCTCGACGCCGCCGAGAACGCCGGCGTCCTGATGCCCAGCGGCTGCCGGATGGGCATCTGCATGGGCTGCGTGCTGCCGATGAGGTCAGGCGCCGTCCGCGACCTGCGCAACGGCGCGCTGACCGTCGCGGTGCCCGGCGAGACCGGCCCCGGCGGCGTACCCATCCAGACCTGCATCAACGCGGCCGCCGGCCCGTGCCACATCGACCACTGAGCACGAAAGGCACCGAGATGACTGTCATCACGAAGAAGCCCGTCAACCCGACCGCACACCTGACCCCCGAGGACATCGAGCAGCTCGGCATCGAGCTCGACGCGATCCGCCAGGACGTCCTCGACTCCCGGGGCGAGAAGGACGCGGCGTACATCCGCAACATCGTCACCGTGCAGCGTCGCCTCGAGCTCGCGTCGCGCGCCGTCCTGCTCGGCTCGGCGCTGCCGCCGCTGTGGGTGCTCGGCACCGTCGGCCTGTCGGTCGCCAAGATCCTCGAGAACATGGAGATCGGCCACAACGTCATGCACGGCCAGTGGGACTGGATGCGTGACCCGAAGATCCACTCGACCACCTGGGAGTGGGACAACGCCTCGACCGCCGAGGGCTGGAAGCACTCGCACAACGAGATCCACCACACCTACACGAACATCGTCGGCAAGGACAACGACCTCGGCTACGGCATCATGCGCGTCGACGAGGACCAGCGCTGGCACCCGATGTACCTCGCCCAGCCGCTGTGGAACTTCATCAACGCCTGCTTCTTCGAGTACGGCATCGCGGCCTACGACCTCGAGCTCGGCAAGAACCTGTCGATCCCGAAGGAGAAGCGCAGCGAGACCTTCAAGGCCAACGCTCGCAAGACCCTGGCGAAGATCCGCAAGCAGGCGACCAAGGACTACGTCGTCAACCCGGCCCTCGCCATCCCGTTCGGTGGCTTCCTGCCGACGCTGGCCGCCAACTTCACCGCCAACCTGGTGCGCAACGTCTGGTCGCACTCCGTGATCATGTGCGGTCACTTCCCCGAGGGCGTCGAGACCTTCGAGCGGAAGTCGATCCCCGACAACGAGACCCGCGGCGAGTGGTACCTCCGCCAGATGCTCGGCTCGGCCAACATCTCCGGCTCCAAGGCCCTGCACCTGATGAGCGGCAACCTGTCGCACCAGATCGAGCACCACCTCTTCCCCGACCTCCCGTCGAACCGCTACGCCGAGGTCGCACCGAAGGTGCAGGCGCTGTTCGACAAGTACGACCTCAACTACCACACCGCGCCGATGCCGCAGCAGGTCTACTCGGCCTGGCACCGCGTCGTCCGGCTCTCGCTGCCCAACGGCTGGCTCGCGACCACCAACGCCAAGAACCTCCCCGAGCAGACCAAGCTGCTCTGGGCGATGACCACCAAGGGCCCGAAGATCCGTCGAGCCGCCGCGGCTCGTCTCCAGCAGCAGGCCCGCCGGATGACGACGGCTGCCTGACGGCTCAGCCCGCCGGGCCGGTAGGTCGTCTGGCTGTGCGGGTCCTTGCCGAAGGCGATCACCTTGCCTGGGCGTACGACGTACACCCACGGCGAGGTGTCGTCACCTCCGGTGAAGCCCTCGTCGTCGGCCTCCCAGGCCCAGTCCTGGCCGTACTTCAACAGCCAGGCGTCGGCCAGCGGCCAGAGTCGCTCGCGGCCGGTGACCCGCGCCGCCGCAGCCCTCGATCACGACGTCGGTGCCGGAGCGCCAACCGTTGGTGCCGGTCGTGACCGTGACCAGCGGTGAGTGCTCGAGGTTCACGTGCTTCTGCTCGCCGGTGCCGGTGCAGAACGCGAAGGCGCCCTCGTGCCAGACGCCGACCAGCGGCGTGGTGTGCGGTCGGCCGTCGGCGCGGACCGTGGTCAGCCAGTAGAGCTCGGCGTCGTACAGCAGCCGCTCCACCTCGGCCCAGGTCGGCGCGGTGGCCGCGGGGTCGCCGAAGCGGACGTCGATCGATCCGGTCGTCATGACACTTCGACCGCCCCGGGTCGGCGTACTCATCGGTGGAGCGGAGAGGATGGACCCATGCGTTTCACCGAGCACGAGCTGACCGCAGCGCTGACCGGCGCGGCCAAGAGCCTGCTCGCGGTGCAGGACAAGTCGGTCCGCAAGGGACGCCGTACGCCCGACGAGGCGTGGGCCGAGCTCACGGCGTACCAACGGTTCCAGCGCCTGGACGCTCTCGGCGACCAGCTGCTGGCGACCCTCGTCGCGCTGCCGGACGTCGAGGTCGCGACCGGGACTCGACCGACCTTCACCGACGAGCAGGTGACCGCGGCCGTCGAGGAGCAGGTCGGCGACGTCGGGCGCGTACGCCGGGCCGTGCTGGTCAAGGCGCGCACGGCGATGGTCCAGCTCGCGCTCTCCCACGTGCCGCCGCGCAGCGATCCCGACGCGCTGTCCGTGCCCGACCACCTCTGACTGACGCCGGCCTCAGCTGCCCAGCAGCCGTCGGCCGGTCACGCTGGTCCGCCTCGATGACGACGTGCAGTGCGTGCGCGCCCGCCGGCCAGGTCTCCGTGCCGGGCCAGGTGCGCGGCAGCCGCGTGGCGTCGTAGACGACCCGCGCGGTGCCGCGGATCAGCACGCTCCAACCGGACCGGGTGAAGTCGTCGACGTCGTCGACCTGGAAGGCGACCGGGAGGTCGTCGATCTCGCGGGAGAACGACGAGTGGGCCGTGGTCCGGAACCAGACCTCGCCGTCCGCGACGGCGAAGTTCACCGGGAGCACGGTCGGCCCGTCGGGACCTGTCCAGGCGACGCGTCCGACCGAGCGGCCGGCCAGGAGCCGCCAGCACTCCCCGGCCGGGAGGTCGAGCAGGCTGCCGTGCGACCACGCGAGCTCTTCGGTGACCATGACGCTCACCCCTCCGACCCGGCGTGGACCGGCACCAGGGCGACCGGGCAGGTCGCGTGCTCGAGGACCGACATGGACACCGAGCCGCTCAGCATCGTGCCGAGCGTCGCGTGACCCGCGCCGTGGTCGACGCCGAGCACGACCAGGTCCATCCGCTGGGCGGCCCGCACGAGGCTGCTGTCCGCCGGTCCGCGCGCGAGCTCGACCCGGGCGCGTACGTCGGGGTACTTCTCGCCGAGACCGCTCATCGTCTCGGAGACGACCAGGCGCGACTCGTCGTCGTCACGGGGAGGGAGGTCTTGCGGGCAGTGCAGGACGGTCAGCGGCAGTCCGCGCAGGGAGGCCTGCAGGTAGGCGAACTCCAGCGGCACCAGGGAGCGCTCGGTGCCGTCGATCCCGGCGAGCACGCCGTGGCGCACGATGCCTCGATGGCCGGGCCGGACGACGACCGTCGGGCACGATGCGTGACGGGTGACGGCGACCCCGACCGACCCGAGCAGCAGGCTGGTCACCGGGCCGCGTCCCGCGCGATCCGACGACCAGCAGGGCGGCCCGCTCGGCGAGGTCGAGCAGCATCGTCCGCGGGTCGGTCGTCCAGGTCACCTCGTGCACCGCGAGGAGCGGTGCCCGCTCGTGGACCCGCTGCCCGGGCCTGCGGCGAGCATCGCAGGCGAGTCGTCGTGCCTGGCATCCAGGTCGACGGCGTGTGCCAGGGTCAGCGGCCGGTGCTCGAGCCCGGCGTGGTCGATCGCCCACTCGAGGGCCAGCGCGGCGGACGGCGAACCGTCCACTCCCACGACGACGGTCCCCGACGGAATCACTGTGGTCTCCATGTCTCGACTCTCGTCGCGGGCCCGGGGCCGCCGGTAGCGCCGAAGGCCCCGCAGGTCGGGACCAACGGCCCTGCGCCAGGAGCCGGATGCTGCGCAGGATTGAGGCAGGTGAACCGAACCGAGGAGGACACCGTGCACGAGTCGATCGACCTCTCGCAGGAAGAGTGTCGCCGCCTGGTCGCCGCGGGCGTCGGCGGACGCATCGCGCTCTCCTCGCCCAACGGCCCGCACATCGTGCCGGTCAACTATGCCGTGGTCGACGACGCGATCGTCGTACGGACCTCGCCGTACAGCGTGCTCGGGCACCTACGGGCGCGACAACATCTTGGCGTTCGAGGTCGACCAGTTCGACTACCAACGCCAACGCGGCTGGAGCGTGGTCGCCCGTGGCCGCGGCGAGGTCGTCGTCGACCGCGAGGAGCTCGAGCACATCCGCGCGACCTGGGAGCCGCGGCCGTGGGCAGCCGCCGGCGCGCGAGGACTGCACCTGCGGTTGCGCTGGACCGAGCTGACCGGTCGCCGGATCGGCGCGGGCTGGGACCTCGGCGCCTCCCTTCCGGTCCGCCGCACGGTCTGAGCCGTGCACACTGGCTGGATGCCGCCGTCCACCCGACCAGCCCGAGGGCCTGCCCGCCGCGGCGCGGGCGCTGCTCGAGGCGGTCACCGCGATCTCCTCCGACCTCGACCTGCGCTCGGTGCTGGCCCGCATCGTCGAGGCGGCCACCCAGCTCACGCAGGCGCGGTACGGCGCACTGGGCGTGATCGGCAGCGACTCCTTCCTCGTCGAGTTCGTCACGACCGGGCTCGACGACGCGGAGCGGGCGGCGATCGGCGAGCTCCCGCACGGCCGCGGCATCCTCGGCCTGCTCATCCACGAGCCCGAGCCGATCCGGCTCGACGACCTGACCCAGCACCCGCAGTCGTCGGGGTTCCCGCCCCACCACCCGCCGATGGGGTCCTTCCTCGGCGTACCCGTCCGGATCCGCGGCACGGTCTACGGCAACCTCTACCTGACCGAGAAGATCGACGGTCAGTCGTTCAGCCGCGAGGACCAGCTCCTGGTCGAGTCGCTCGCGAGCGCGGCCGGGTTCGTCATCGACAACGCCCGCGCCTACGGACTCAGCGAACGCCGCCGGCAGTGGCTCGAGGCGTACGCCGAGCTCTCCGACGCGCTGCAGCCGCCGATCGAGCTCGACCGGGCGCTGTCCGAGGTCGCCCGCGCAGCCCGGGTGATCTCGGGTGCGGTCGCGACCGCCGTGCTCCGGCTCGAGAACGGCTACGGGTGCACACCGTCGGACGGTGAGCCGGCGGCTCCTCGCCGAGGTCGAGTCGGCCCTGGTCGCGCTCGACGACGAGCCGTGGCCGCAGCCCGACTCCGCTCCGGTCGACCTCCCGCTCGGCGGCTTCGGCGCGACGTTGGTGCCGCTACGGACCCACCTGATCGGCAGCGGTCTCCTGGTGCGTGCTGTTCGACCGGACGGCGCCGCCGCTGGCCTACGACGAGCGGGTGCTGCTCGCAGCCTTCGCCGACCAGGCCGGTCTCGCCGTCGACCGCGCCCAGGCGGTCGAGGACCGCGCCGAGCTCGCCGTCACCTCCGATCGCGAGCGGATCGCCCGCGACCTCCACGACCAGGTGATCCAGCGGCTCTTCGCGACCGGCCTGCAGCTGCAGGGAGCGGGCGCGCTCGTGACCGACCCGGAGCTGGCCGACCGGCTGAACGACGCGGTCGATGCCCTCGACCTGACCATCAAGGACATCCGAGGCACGATCTTCGAGCTGCAGCGCCGAGACGGCAGCCCGTCGCTGCGCGCCGACGTCCGCCAGCTCGTCCGCGAGTACGGGCCGCTCCTACGGTCGAGACCCACGGTGCACACCGAGGGTCCGGTCGACGCCGTCGTGTCCCCGGAGATCCGCGAACAGCTCCTGCCGGTGCTGCGCGAGGCGCTCTCCAACCTCGCGCGGCACGCCGACGCCGAGCACGCCGAGGTCTCGCTGGTCCTCGACGACCGCGAGGTCCGGCTGAGCGTGCTCGACGACGGTGTCGGCATCGACGAGCTCGTCGCGGAGAGCGGGCTGCGCAACGCCCGGCGCCGTGCGTCGGCGCTCGGCGGCTCGCTGGAGCTGAGCCGACGTGAGCCGCGCGGCACGTCGTTCGTGTGGCGGGTCCCGATCCGCTGATGGACCGACGTCAGTGCTGCAGGAGCTTGCTCGCCAGGACGGCGGCCTGGGTCCGGCGCTCGAGGCCGAGCTTCGCCAAGATGCTCGAGACGTAGTTCTTGACCGTCTTCTCGGCCAGGAACATCTGCTCGCCGATCTGCCGGTTGGTCATGCCCTCCGCGATGAAGCCGAGCAGCTTGAGCTCCTGCTCGGTCAGCTGGGCCAGCTCGGGTGCCAGCGTCGGTGGGTGCCGGACCCGCTCGAGGACCCGGGCGGTCAGGCTCGGGTCGATCAGCGAGTTGCCGGCGGCCACCTGACGGACGGCGTTGACCAGGTCCGAACCCTTGATCTCCTTGAGCACGTAGCCAGCGGCGCCGGCCATGATCGCGGCGAAGAGCGCCTCGTCGTCGTCGTACGACGTGAGGATCAGAGCACCGATCGAGGGGTCGACCGCGCGCACCTCGCGGCACACCTCGATGCCGGAGCCGTCGGGCAGCCGTGCGTCGAGGACAGCCACGTCGGGGCGCAGCGCGGGGATCCGGTGGGTGGCGTCGACGGCCGAACCGGACTCGCCGACGACCTCGATGTCGCCCGCGCTCTCCAGGAGCGCGCGCAGACCCTGGCGGACGACCTCGTGGTCGTCGAGGAGATAGACCCGGATCGTGCGCGGCGGCGTCGGTCATGACTCCCGTTCTACCAGCGCCAGCCGAGCCGGCAGGGGCGCGTCGGTCGAGGTCGGGCCGAAGGTCCCGTGGACCGGTGACCGAAGACTCCCGGGCCGGGGGAGTCCGGCCCTGCCGCCGGGATCGGCCCGCTCCTAGCGTCGGAGACACCAAGAAGACCAAGAGACGGCGGGATCCCCGCCCCCACCAAGGAGTCACCGATGCGCTCAGCATTCGACAAGTTGATCTCGTGGACGGGTCTGGCAGTGGCCGCCGTCCTCATCGTCGCCGGAGGCCTGCTCACCTGGGCGCAACACCTTCATCGCCGACCAGGTGCACGACCAGCTCACCATGCAGGGCATCACGATGCCCGAGGGTGACGCTCTCACCGGCCCTGCCGACCGCAGACGCCAAGGCGCTCGAGCCGTACGCCGGCAGCACGCTCGACACCGGTCCCGAGGCGAAGGCCTACGCCGACCACTACATCCTCGTCCACATGAACGAGGCCAGCCAAGGGAAGACCTACGCCGAGGTCAGCGGCGAGTACGTCTCGATGACCCCCGAGCAGCAGGCGTCCGACGAGGGCCAGGCCCTGGGCGGTCTGCGCCAGACGCTCTTCATGGGCAACACGCTGCGCGGCCTGCTCCTCTACGGCTACGCCTTCGCGACCATCGGCACCATCGCGGGGATCGCCGCCATCGCCGCGTTCGTCGGTGCAGGTGCGCTGCTGCTCCTCTTCGCACTCGGCATCTGGCACGCCAGGCGGGTCGATCTCCTCGGCCGAGGTCGACGACCGGCGCAGCGGTGCCTCAGCTGGTCTGACCTGCAGCCCACCAGCCGAGTCCCCGGGATCCGCACGGATCCCGGGGACTCGTGCGTCCGGTCAACCCAGGTAGCGCACGTCGATCTCGTCCTCGGCGACGGTGGCACCGTCGAGGTGCACGTGGAACGCCTGCGCCTCCGGCCGCTCGGAGACGCCCTCGATCAGCTCGCCGTCACGGAAGACCAGCGCGCAGTCGTCCTGGATGGCGTAGCCCGCGTCGAGGGCCTCCGAGCCGACCAGCTCGAGGTACGTCGGGCGCCGGTCGACCTCGCCGTCGTAGTGCGGGCAGGCGCTGCCGGCCACGAAGCCCAGGCCGTCGGGCAGGGCGGCGAGCGGGCCGTAGGAGTCGGTGACCGAGCCCTCGAACCAGCAGTTCATCCCGGCGCTGACGCCGCCCAGGACGATGCCGTCCTCGAGCGCCTCGGCGAGGATCTCGTCGAGCCCGTGCAGCCGCCACAGCGCGAGCAGGTTGGCCGTGCTGCCGCCGCCGACGTAGATGACGTCGTGCTCGAGCACGAAGGTGCGCAGGTCGGCGCCCTCGAGCTCGCCGAGGTAGAAGAGCCGCAGCGAGCTGGTCTCCGCCCGGCTCGCGAACGACTCGACGAAGCGGTCGACGTACGTCTCCGGATCGCCGCTCGCCGTCGGCACGAAGAGCACCTTCGGCAGGCCACCCACGCCGCGACGACGGGTCGCGAGCGAGAGCAGGTGGTCGTCGAGCAGGGTGTGGTCCGGCCCCATCGAGAAGCCGCCACCACCCATCGCCATGATCGTCCCGGAGCGAGTCATGTGCAGATGGTGCCAGTCCGGTGGCTAGTCGCCCAGCGCGGCACCCACCACGTCGCGGGCCTCCGCCTGCACCTGAGCGAGGTGGTCCGGTCCGCGGAACGACTCGGCGTAGATCTTGTAGACGTCCTCGGTGCCGGACGGCCGCGCGGCGAACCACGCCGACTCGGTCGTCACCTTCGAGACCGCCGATCTTCGCGCCGTTGCCGGGCGCCTCGGTGAGCTTGGCGGTGATCTCCTCGCCGGCCAGCGTCGTGGCTGACACGTCGTCGGGGGAGAGCGCGGCAAGGGCCGCCTTCTGCTCGCGGGTGGCGGCGGCGTCGATGCGGGCGTACGCCGGTTCGCCGTGCTCAGCGACCAGGTCGGCGTAGTGCGCGCTGGGTGAGCGACCGGTCTTCGCGAGGATCTCGGAGGCCAGCAGCGCCAGGATGATTCCGTCCTTGTCGGTGGTCCAGGCCGAGCCGTCCACCCGCAGGAACGACGCGCCCGCGGACTCCTCCCCGCCGAAGCCGAAGGACCCGTCGATCAGGCCGGGCACGAACCACTTGAAGCCGACCGGCACCTCCACGAGCTCGCGGCCGATCGAGGCTGCGACCTTGTCGATCATCGACGACGACACCAGCGTCTTGCCGATCCGTGCACCCTGCGGCCAGCCGGGTCGTGCGCCGCCGAAGAGGTAGCCGATCGCGACGGCCAGGTAGTGGTTGGGGTTCATCAGCCCGGCGTCCGGCGTGACGATGCCGTGCCGGTCGGAGTCGGCGTCGTTGCCGGTCGCGATGTCGTACTTGTCCTTCTGCGCGATCAGCGACGCCATCGCGTTGGGCGACGAGCAGTCCATCCGGATCTTGCCGTCCCAGTCGAGCGTCATGAAGCGCCAGGTCGCGTCGACCAGCGGGTTCACCACCGTGAGGTCGAGCCCGTGCCGGTCGGCGATCTCGCCCCAGTAGGCCACCGAAGCGCCGCCGAGCGGGTCCGCGCCGATCCGTACGCCGGCCTCCTTGATCGCCGCGAGGTCGACGACGTTCGGCAGGTCGTCGACGTACGTGCCGAGGAAGTCGTACGACGAGGCCGCGGCCCGCGCGCGCGCGAACGGGATCCGCTTCACCTCGGCCAGCCCGCCCTGGATCAGCTCGTTGGCCCGGGCCGCGATGACCGACGTCGCGTCGGAGTCGGCCGGTCCGCCGTGCGGCGGGTTGTACTTGAAGCCGCCGTCGTACGGCGGGTTGTGCGAGGGCGTCACCACGATGCCGTCCGCCGTGCCGCCGCCCAGGTTGGCCCGGATGATCGCGTGCGAGACCGCCGGCGTCGGCGTGTAGCCGTCGGCCGAGTCGACCAGGACCGTCACGTCGTTGGCGACCAGCACCTCGAGCGCGGTGGCCCAGGCGGGCTCGGACAGGCCGTGGGTGTCGCGGCCGATGAAGAGCGGTCCGTCGTACCCCTGCGCGCGCCGGTAGTCGCAGATCGCCTGCGTGGTCGCGAGGATGTGCGTCTCGTTGAAGGCGGTCTTGAGCGACGACCCGCGGTGGCCGCTGGTGCCGAAGGCGACCTGCTGGTCGATGTCGTCGGGATCCGGGACGCCCGTGTAGTAGGCCGTCACCAGGTGGGCGACGTCGACGAGGTCGGAGGGCTGGGCAAGCTGTCCTGCGCGGGGGTCGCTCATGGCGCCATCATGCCTGGGTCGCGAACCGCACCTGTGCGGCCTGCTGCGAGATGCCGCGCCTGCGGGCGAGCTGAACGCACTCGGTCAGGAAGCCCTCGACCTGGAAGCCGGTCTGCGATCTGCCAGCGCTGACCCAGGATCTGGACGTCCGACATCGTCTCCCAAGGCGGCCGCACCTGAGTGCGTCGGCCCCTCACAGCGGAGGTTCGGCGTGGCCCTGCTCCCCGCAGGACGAGCGGTGCTTCTTCGCGGGGTCTTGGTCCACCGCGGCATCATGCAGCAGTGAGGACGAAGCCGTGGGCGCAACGGAGATGGTTCCGGCGGCTCGTCGCGGGCGCCGCAGCCGTCGCCGTCTCCGTCCTGATGCTGGTGCTCATGGACTCCCACGTGCGTACGCCGGTCGGCGCGGCCGGCGTGGGTCGCGGGTCCTTCCCCGTGGTCGAGGTCGCCGGGCTCGGCAGTGACGGCAGCGGCTTCGACGCCCTGACCGAGCGCCTGCAGGCCGAGGGTGTCACGGTGCTCGACCTCGACCCGGACGAGGACGGCACGCAACCACTCGTCTACCGCCCCGACGACGACGAGGACGTCGCCGACCTGGCGGTGCGGGTGGTCGCCCCGGCGATCGACGCCGCCCTGGCCCGGGCCGGGCTGGACCCCGACCAGCAGGTCGACGTGGTCGCCCACTCGACCGGCGGTCTGCTGGTGCGCTACCTGATCGAGCACCCGGTGCCGACCCCGGGCGCGAGCTGGGCGGCGCGCGTCGACGACCTGGTGATGGTCGCCGTACCCAACCACGGCAGTGACGTCGTCTACTGGGAGACCCGGCGCGGACCGCTGCGTGCGCTCGGTGCGGACATGCGACCCGGCTCCGACCTGCTCACCGAGCTGGGGACGGCCGAGCCCCGCCGGCGAGGTCTACACCGCGATCGGTGGCGACCCGTGGCTCTTCCGGTGGTACCGCCACGGCGACCACGGCTTCGACGACCAGGTGCCGACCGAGTCGGTCTTCATGGACGGCGCCGCGCTCGACACCTTCGCGTCCTTCCACGGGCGGATCCTCGACAACGACGACGCGCTCGACCTGATCACCGAGACGCTGCGAACCGGCGTCCCCGACGGTGCGACGAACCACCCTGCGAGCCATCAGACCGGAAGCGCGGCGAGCGCGAGGCCTGCGGACACCAGCACGAGTGTCGCGGAGATGAAGGTCAGCGCGAGCGTGCCGCACACCCGTCCGATTCGCCGGTCGTCGCGGGAGGCGAGGGCGACCGCCAGAAGTATGGACAGGACCGTGACCACGGTCGCTGGCGCCGCGAAGAATGCGGCGCCGCTGGTGCCGTCGAAGCAGAGGAGCGCATCGGGCTCGCAGGTGTTGCCGGAGACCAGGATGACCGCGATCCACAGGAGACAGGCCAGCGGCACGCACCCGACCAGGGCGAGGACGGACCCGACCCGACGTAGACCGTGGTTCCTGCTGATCGGCCTCCACACGAGCGCGGACCAGGCGACCAGCAGGCCCACCAGGAACGCGTCGACGAACCATTGCCGGGTCTCGATGGACCACCGATCTCGCTCGGACGTGCAGTAGACGTACTGGTCGCAGCTCGGCGGCGGTCCCTGGTGCAGGTAGTAGCCGATCAGATAGGCGAGCAACGACCCCGCCGCGAAGAGCGCACCCCCGACCACGATGGGGTTCCGGTACGTCGGGAGCTCGGCCTGGCTGATCACGTGCCCGAGGCTGTCAGCGCGAGCCGGGTCTCCGCGTGAGCCCTAGTACTCAACCAACGGAGCGCGCCAGGTCAGCCACCCGGTTCACCAGCTCGCGGTCGGACAGCAGGTCCGGGGCGACCGTGGTGAGCGCCTGCCCTATCGCGGCCTCGCTCGGGTCGGGGCCGGCGGAGTAGCGGATCCAGGCGGCGAGCACCCGGGTCGAGCCGGTCGGCATCCGTCCCTCGGTCCGTTCCGCCCGCAGGCTCGGGATGATCCGGACCGGGATCTTCTGCGGCCCGTCCATCGCGATCTGGGCGAGCAGGTGCCGGATGCTCGGGTTGGCGAAGCGGGTCAGCAGCGCGGCCCGGTAGTCGAGCGTCTCCTGCCGGTCCTGGGGCAGCCGCGAGCTCGCCTCGTCCCACCACTCCTCGACCCAGCCGCGGAGCGTCGGGTCGGCGACCGCCTGCGAGACGGTCTCGTGGCCGCGCGCGATCCCGGCGTACGCCAGCAGCGAGTGGGCGCCGTTGAGCAGCCACAGCTTGCGTCGTTCGTACGGCGCGACGTCCTCGACGAACGTCGCGTCCCACTGCGGCCGGCCCGCCGGGAAGGATCCGCTCAGGACCCAGTCGGTGAAGGGCTCCGTGACCACCGGCGCCTGGTCGTCGAAGCCGGTCTCGGCCAGCACCAGTGCGCGATCCGCGTCTGTCGTCGCCGGCGTGATCCGGTCGACCATCGTGGTCACGAAGTCGACGTGATCGTCGATCCAGGACGCCAGACCCGGCTCCGTCGCGAGCTCACGCACCGCGGCGCGGAGCACGTCTCCGTTGTGCGGCAGGTTGTCGCAGGGGACCAACGAGATGGGGCCGGCGCCGGCCGCGCGCCGTGCGGCGAGACCGGCCACCAGTCGAGCCGGTGCGCCGTCGGGGCCGGGTCCGTAGCCGGCTTCGGTGACGGTGATCGTGACGACGGCGACCTCCGGGCGGGAGAGGTGGTCGAGCCAGGCGTCGTGCTCCGCTGCCGCCCGTACGTCGGACAGGCTGGCGATCCGCTCGAAGGTCGGACCGGACGGACCCTGGGTCACCAGCGTGTAGGCGCAGCCCTGCGCCCGCAGCGTCTCTGCCAGCGCGGCGCTCCGGCCGGTGAAGGCGGCGATGCCCCAGTCGGCGGCGTCGGGCGCCCGGTCGGTGTACCAGGCCTGATGGGCGCGGAAGAAGTTGCCGAGCCCGAGGTGCACGATCCGGACGGGCCTCACAGCTTCGGGCCTCACAGCTTGAAGGCTCGCCGCGGGCTCTCGACCAGGTCGCGGATCGTCTCGTGCGCCTCGTCCTCCTGCAACCGGTGCTCGACGACCAGCTGCGCGAGATAGCCCGCGTCGAGCCGCCGCGCCATGTCGTGCCGCGCGGGGATCGAGCAGAAGGCGCGAGTGTCGTCGACGAAGCCCGAGAGCTTGCTGAAGCCGACCGTCTCCGTCACCGCCGACCGCCAGCGCCGGATCGCGTCGGGGGCGTCGAGGAACCACCACGGCGCGCCGACGTACACGCTCGGGTAGAAGCCAGCCAGCGGCGCGATCTCGCGGGAGAAGACGGTCTCGTCGACGGTGAAGAGCACCAGGTGCAGGTCGGGGTGCAGGCCGAAGCGCTCGAGGATCGGGCGCAACGCGTCGGTGTACTCCATCGCCAGCGGGAGGTCGTGGCCCTGGTCCGGCCCGAACCGCTCGGCCATCGGGCCGTGGTGGTTGCGACGGATGCCCGGATGCAGCGTCATCACCAGACCGTCCTCGGTCGACATCCGCGCCATCTCGAAGAGCAGGTGCCGGCGATACGCCGTCGCCTCGACCTCGGTCGCCTTCCCGTCGTACGCCGCTCGGTGGATGCGCGCGGCCTCGGCGTCGCTCAGCGGCTCGGAGCCGAGGTCGACGTGGCTGTGGTCGGCAGAGGTGCCGCCGTGGGCGACGAAGAACGCCCGGCGCTGCTCGAGGGCGGAGATGAAGCTCGGTTGGCTGGTGGGGTCCGTCGCGATGCTGTCGACGGCGGCGCGCCAGCCGGGCCGCCCCGGCTCGAGGTAGCGGTCCGGCCGGAAGGTCGGCAGCACCCGCCCGGCGAAGGACGGGTCCGCGGCCAGGGAGGCGTGCGCCGCCAGGTCGTCGGCCGGGTCGTCGGTGGTGGCCAGCACCTCGATGCCGAACCGCTCGAAGAGCGCCCGCGGACGGAACTCCGGCTGCTCCAGGCACCCCGCGATCTGGTCGTAGAGGGCGTCGGCGGTCTCCTCGCTCGGCCGCGACGTCACCCCGAAGATCTCCGCGAGCTCGGACTCGAACCACCACGCCACCGGCGTCCCGCGGAAGAGCGGCCAGTGCGTGCACAACGTGCGCCAGATCTCGCGGGACTGGTCCTCGGTCGGCTCGTCGAGACCGACTCCGAGCTGCTCGAGCCCCACACCGTTGGCGTGCAGGAGCCGCTTCACGTAGTGGTCCGGGGTGATCAGCAGGCTGGCCGGATCGCGGAAGGGTTGGTCATCGAGCAGCAGCGAGGCCTCGACGTGACCGTGCGGCGAGAGGATCGGCGCTGCGCGCACCCCGTCGTACAGCTCACGGGCGATGCCGCGGGTGGTCGGGTCGGCCGGCAGCAGCCGGTCGGGGTGAGGTTCGAGAGCAGGCACGCCCTCACTCTGCCCGGTGGAGCCGGAAGAGCACCTCACCGGCCTGAGGGACGACGAGGGTGTCGGGGTCGTCGTCCAGTGCGGCCACGTCGACCTGCGCCGGGTCCAGGTAGTTCAGGTTCGCCGCGCGTACGACGTCCTCCGGGATGCCGGTCGCCAGGGTGACGGTCACCCGCAACCGCTCGCCGTGCACCTCGTCGTACGTCCCGGCGCCCGCGCAGGTGCGTCGAGTGGGCGAGCACTCCCCAGTGCAGGTGGGAGAAGCGGTCCCACTGCGCGGTGAAGTAGTCGCGGCAGTGGTAGCCGATCTCGTTGATCTCCGGGTGCATCGCCGAGATCTGGGTGATGTGCGGCGCGTAGATGATCACCTCGCCGCCGTCGGCCACGACCGGCTCGACCTTGTAGAAGCCCTTCGCGGCGGTCCACATGTCGTCGTACTTCTCCGGGATGAGCGACACCACGCGCCGCACCGGCCGGTCCAGGTAGCGGATGTGCGTCTGTGCGGAGATCGGCCGCGCACTCGGCCCAGGCCACCTCCGGGTCGCCGAAGGACATCGCCTGGAGCGCGCCGCTGCCGGACGTGACGACCAGGCAGAGCGCATGCCGCTCGCTCGGGATCATCGCCGCCGCCTCGTCGATGAGCGCGCGCACCGGGGTGATGCCCGGGGTGCCGATGATCTCGACGCTGGAGATCAGCGCGCCCAGCCAGTGGGAGAGGTCGATGACCTCGGGCCCGGCGACGCCCGGGAAGAAGTACTTGTTGCCCCCGGAGAAGCCGACCACCTCGTGCGGGAAGACCGGCCCGACGACGATCACCACGTCGCTGTCGACGACGTGGCGGTTGATGCCGCACGTCGACGGGCTCGGCCAGCCGTCCTTCGGAGAGCTCCTTCACGCGGCCGGCAGAGATGGTGCCGAGCGAGACGAAGGTGTCCGGGTCCCACCACTCGTGGTTGACCACGGTGCAGGTCCGGGTACGACGCGCCCGAGGTGCGCCGCGAGCTGCTCGTCGGTCATCGCCGCGTGGGTGCCGAGCGCGACCAGCGCGGTCATCGAGCCGACCCGGCCGGTCAGCGCGGCGTGGATCTCGCGCATCAGCTGGGGGAGCGGGCAGCTGCGCGTCGCGTCCGGGACGACCAGGCAGACGCTCCTGCCGTCGAGATCGAGACCGTCGAGGCCGCGCCGTACGAACTCGGCGACCTGGGCGTCACTGAGCTCGGCGTCCGGTCCGCCGATCAGGGTCATGCCGTCACTCTGCCACCGCGTCATGCGCGCCTGGGGTCGCTCACGGTGCCAGCACGTCGCGCCACGAGTGCTGGGGGTCGTAGCCCAGCAGCTTGCGAGCCTTGTCGATGGCGTAGAAGGTCTCATCACGGCCCATCTCCTTGCGCACCTCCACGCCGTCGTAGAAACGGTCCCGGACCTCCTGCGTCGTCGCGGCGACGGACATGTCGGCGTTGGCGACGTTGAAGACCTCGTAGCCCAGGCCATCCGTATCGAGACAGCGCTGCACCATCTGGCCGAGGTCGCGGGTGTCGATGTAGGCGAAGACGTTGCGCCGCCGCAAGGACGGGTCCTCCAGGAACGGCGGGAAGAGCTCGGCGTACTCGTGCGGCTCGATGACGTTGTTGATCCGTAGGCCGTAGATGTCCGCGCCGGTGCGGGTCTGGAAGGACCGCGCCGTCACCTCGTTGGCGACCTTCGACATCGCGTAGGAGTCCTCGGGCACGGTCGGGTGCTCCTCGTCGACCGGCACGTAGAGCGGGCGGCGCTCACCCTGGGCGAAGCAGATGCCGTACGTCGTCTCCGAGGACGCGAAGACGATCTTGCGGACGCCGAGGCGGGTCGCGGCCTCGAGCACGTTGTAGGTGCTGAGCACGTTGGTCGCGTACGTCGAGGCGTCCGATCTGAGCAGGATCGCCGGCACGGCGGCGAAGTGCACCACCGCGTCGTACGACGGCTTCTCGGGCAGGTCGAGCTCGGCGGAGGTGGCCAGCCCGGCCAGCGCCGAGTAGGTCTCGCCGGCGTCGGCGAGGTTGACGCGGAGGTCGGCGACGTCGGGGTGCTTGAGCGGGACGAGGTCGGCGTTGGTGACCTGGTGGCCCAGCGAGGCCAGGTAGGGAGCGACGTGCTTGCCGGCCTTGCCGCTGCCACCGGTGAAGAAGATGCGCATGACGACGCCGTACCCGTCACGGGCGTGGTCCACCCGTCCTCAGCTGGGGGCCCTGCTGGAGACGGCAGCGCCAGCTCCCCGCGCAGATCACCCAGCCCGCGGGCGATGTAGAGCCGCCCCGTCGAGAGCGGTCGCCAGCCGGCGTCGGTCCAGGTGCGACAGGCGCGCGGGTCGCTGTGGATCCTCACGGTCGCGCCCTCACCGGCCGGGACCGTCACCGATGTCCAGCCGATCAGGCGGATCGGCTGGTCCGCGTCGCTCGGCTGCAGGTAGACCTGCACGACCTCGCGGGAGTCGCGCGCCGAGACGTTCGTCAGCGACACCTGCACGATCGGCGCGGGCGACGGCGCGACCAGCGAGACCTCGCCGTACTCCCACTCGCCGTAGCCGAGCCCGTGCCCGAACCAGTACGCCGGAGCCGGCGCGCGTCGAGCGGCGTGACCGCGGTAGCCGACGTAGACCCCTTCGTCGTAGACGAGCCGCCCGTCGGTGGGTACGACATCCCAGGCGGGGGAGCCGCCGTCGGCGGCCGGGAAGGTGGTGACCAGCCGACCGGCCGGCTCGATGTCGCCGAGCAGCGCGGCGGCGACGGCGTGGCCGCCCTCCTGCCCGGGCAGGCCGGCCCACAGGATCGCGTCGACCTCGTCGCGCCACGGCATCAGCACCGGTGTGGCCGCGTTGACGACCACGACGGTCCGGGTCGCGGCCGCGGCGACCGCGGACACCAGCTCGTCCTGCCGCCCGGGCAGCGCGAGCGTGGACTTGTCGAAGGCCTCGGTCTCCTGCTCCTCGGTCAGTCCGACGACCACGACCGCGACCTCGGACCCGGCTGCGGCGCTCGACGGCTGCGGCGATCGCTTCGTCGTCGGTCGGCGGGGTCGGCTCGGCGACCAGCCCGAGCCCGGCCCACGCCGCCGAGGGTCACGTCGGCGACGAGCTCGGTCGGTCCGGCGAGCACGACGTCGGTCTGCCACCCGGGCGGGCGCAGGAAGTCGCCGCCGATGTCGTCGGACTCCGACTCCAGCGTGACGTCGAACGTGTGCTCGCCGACCGTCACCCGACCGGTCCCGACGCCGAGCACGCCGATCCGCATCGGCCCGCCGGGCACGACGGCCGACATCACGACCCGGGTGACCGGCTCGGCCAGCTCCTGGTCGGGCATGAACCCGACCGTCTTCGCCTCGGCCGACACGGTGTCGGCGAGCAGCGCGCCGGACGCGCCGTACATCCGGACCCGCATCCCGGCCTCCGGTGACCGGGTCGGTGACCAGGTCGGGGAAGGCAGCCCGGGGCCGAGCGCGGACAGCGACGCCGTCCATCAGCATCACGCCGTCGATGACCTCGGTCAGCCCGTCGGCGATGCTCACCTGGTGCGGCGCTCGCACCGACGCCGAACCGCCGCCCATGCAGGTGGTCTCGATCGCGGGCCGCCCGATCAGGCGACCACGTTCGCCACCGGCGCCAGTGGGAGACGCCGTTGTTGGTGAGCACCGTCATCCCGCTCGGCGGCGAGACGCGTCAGCTGCTCACGTCGTACGTCGCCCCCGGGCGTCGGCAGGTCCGTCCGCCAGGTCCGACCCGCGCCGGTGGCGCCGACCCGCGATCGGCCAGCCGCAGCAGTCGCTCGAGGTGGTCGTCGACGACCGACTCGTCGACCTCGCCGGACCGCACGGCCGCGACCAGCGCGGGTCCCCACGGCCCGGTCGGGCCGGGCATCACCAGATCGAGCCCGCCGTTCGCGGCCGGGCCTGCCGACTTGCGTCGCGAACCAGTCCGACATCAGCAGCCCACGCCAGCCCCACTCGCCCTTGAGGATCCCGTTGTTGACCGGCCCGTGCTCGGTCGCGGCGATCCCGTTGACGTCGTTGTAGGCCGCCATCACCGACCACGGGTCGGCGTCCTCGACCGCGATCTCGAACGGCAGCAGGTAGAGCTCGCGCAGGGTCCGCTCGTCCACGACGCTGTCGACGCCGTGCCGCTCGGTCTCGGACTCGTTGGCGACCAGGTGCTTCACGCAGGCGCCGATGCCCTGCGACTGCAGGCCGGAGACGTACGCCGCCGCCAGGTGGCCGGTCAGCAGCGGGTCCTCGGAGTAGGCCTCGAAGAGCCGCCCGCCCAGCGGGCTGCGGTGCAGGTTGACCGTCGGTCCGAGCACGACGTGGATGTGCTGCCGCTCGGCCTCCTCGGCGAGCAGCCGCCCGACCTCGGCGGCCGTCTCCATGCTCCACGACGACGCGAGCAGCGTCGCGTTCGGGAAGAGGCAGGTGAGCGGGCCGCCGGTGAAGTCGAGCCCGCGCACGCCGGTCGGTCCGTCGGAGAACGCCATCGGCTTCGAGCCCGATCCGCTCGTCGTCCCGGAGCGTGAACATCGTGGCTCCGGTCAGCAGCCGGACCTTGGCGTCGAGGTCGAGAGGTGCGTCGTCCATGCCGTCACCCTGCCACCAGCGCTCCTCTTCACCAGGTAGGCGTGCACGGCCGTGCGCGATGCCCCGGAGGAGGCTGTCCGCGGCGTCGGGGATCAGACGTCGGCGACGAGCGGTGCGACCTCGGTGCCGAGCAGCTCGATCCCGCGGAGCAGGTCGTCGTGGGCGAGGCGGGGGTTGGTCATCTGCAGCGACAGCCGGTCGACGCCGCCGAGCTGCTCGGAGACCCGGCGGATCTTGTCGGCGACCGTCTGCGGGTCGCCCAGGAAGAAGGCGCCGTTCGGCCCGGAGGTGGCGTCGAACTGCTGCCGGGTCGGCGGCCGCGAAGCCGCGCTCGCGGGAGACCTTCGTGAACATCTCGTGCCAGCCGGGGTAGATCGTGTCCGCGGCCGCCGCGGTGCTCTCGGCGACGAAGCCGAAGACGTGCAGGCCCACCTGCAGCTGCTCCGGCGGGTGTCCGGCCTCGGCGCCGGCGCGGCGGTAGAGATCGACGAGCGGCGCGAACTGGCGCGGCTCGCCGCCGATGATCGCGACCATCAGCGGCAGGCCGAGCAGCCCGGCGCGCGCGAACGACTCCGGCGTGCCGCCCACGCCGACCCAGATCGGCAGCGGGTCCTGGACCGGGCGCGGGTAGACGCGCTGGCGGACCAGCGGCGGCCGGTGCCGGCCGGACCAGGTGACCTCGACGTGGTCGCGGATCTGCAGGAGCAGCTCGAGCTTCTCGGTGAAGAGCGAGTCGTAGTCGGCGAGGTCGAGCCCGAACAGCGGGAAGGCCTCGGTGAACGAGCCGCGGCCGACGACGAGGTCGATCCGGCCCTTCGAGATCAGGTCCAGGGTCGCGAACTGCTGGAAGAGGCGCACCGGGTCGACCGCGCTCAGCACCGCCACGGCGCTGCCGAGCCGGATCCGCTCGGTCCGGGCGGCGGCCGCGGCCAGGATGACCGGCGGTGCGGAGTCGTAGTACTCGCTGCGGTGGTGCTCGCCGATCCCGAACGAGTAGAGCCCGCTGCGGTCCGCGAGCTCGATCTCCTCGAGCAGGTGCTCCATCCGCTCCGCCGGCCCGACCACGTGCCCGGTGGTCGGGTCGGTGACGGTGGAGACGAAGCTGTCGACGCCCACGTGCATGTGAGGAATCCAATCACCTTCCTGGGCGCCGAGCGGCTCAGCTGTCCTTGCGCTCCTGCTTCTTGGTCTCGGCGAGGTCGCTGAGGCGCTCGGCGTCGGCGCGCGCCGCGGCGGCGGCCTGCTTGGTCTCGCGGGCCTGGTCGAGCTCGGACTTCGGCGCGGCCTGGGCGGCCTTCTTCTTCGCGGCTGCGGCGGAGGTCGCGGCCTTCTTGCGCCGCTCGGCCGCCGCGATGCGGGTGGCGGCCTTCTTGTCGGCGGTCGCCTTCTTGGCCGCGGCGGTCTTCGTCGCCGTGGCCTTCGCCTGCTGCTTGCCCCGGGCCTCGGCGACGTCGGCCTCCTCGAGTCCGGAGGCGGCGCGCTTCTGGGCGGCCGTGCGCTTGCGGTCGGCCTCGCGGCGGCCGGCGGCGGCGGTCTCGCGCGCCTGCTCGCGGCGTACGGCGGCCTCCTCCTCCAGGCGCGCGGCGGTCGCGAGCTTGTCGGAGCGCTCGAGGCGGTCGACGCCGCGGGTCGGCGATGCCGCGGTCGCGGAGCAGCGGAGCCGGCGAGCTTGTCGGCGGTGCCGATGGCCCGGTCGAGGGCGACCCGGACCGGTGCGTCGTCCGGGAGCCGGCGCGGACAGGCTGTTGTCGACGACCACCAGCGGCAGTCGGGCGAGCTCGTAGGGCAGGGCGATCAGGGTGCGGATCATGGTGGTCCTCAGTTCTGGGTCTGGGCGCGCAGCTGCGCGGCCTGCTGGTCGGCGGCGGCGGCCTCGCGCTGGAGGCGGGCCGCCTCCTCGGTGGTCTGCTGCTCGGTGGAGTCGGCGTCGCGCCTCGAGCGCCTCGGCCTCGCGGAGGCGCCGCTCGGCCAGCGCGTCGGCCTGCCGCTCGGCGGCCTCGCGGCCGGCGTCCTCCTGGCGCGCGGCGGCGCTCGCGGCGGCGGCGTGCTCGGTGGCGCGCTGCTGCTCGACGACGGCCTCCTCGCGGGCGGCCTCGGGCCCGGGCGGCGCCCTCGCGCTCGGCGGCCTCCTGGTTCGTCTCGCGGATCTCCTGCGGCGGCCTCGGCGCGCTTGGCGTCGGCGACGGCGTCGTCGGCCAGGGCCTCCTTGCGGTGCGGGCCTCGGCCTGCTGGAGCTGTCCCTCCTCGACGAGGTCGTCCTTGCCGGTCACCGCGCCGGCGACCTCCTTCGCCTTGCCGGCGATGCTGTCGAACATGCCTTCGCGGGCCTGGGCCGCCTTGTCTCCGCTGTCGTCGCTCATGACTTGGCAGTGCCCGACGCCTGCCGATTGATGCCGTCTGGGGGGTGTGACCCTGCCCTCCTCGTCCCGCGCATCAGCATTGGTGGGTGGTCGAGTACTTCACCGGCCCCCGAGTACCGCCGAGCACGTCCTTTTAGGCGGGCACGCGGTAGGTGAGCTTGCCGGAGGCGCCCCTGCCGGCCTCGATCTTCACCGTGAAGACGTAGCGGTGGCCATCGGGCACGAAGGACGAGGCGAACTGCAGATGACCGGTCTTGTTGGCGTAGGCGTCGTGGCGGAGCTCGCCGGTGTGGTCGCCGT
>CAVOJM010000005.1:0-206965 GCA_963696245.1 uncultured Actinomycetota bacterium | reverse complement strand
CCGCGCGTTACGTCCACCTCGACGTCACCAGCGAGGAGGACTGGGCGGCCGCGGTGGCGCTCACCGTTGCCGAGTTCGGCAGGCTCGACGTCCTCTTCAACAACGCCGGCATCTTCAACGGTGGCCAGCTGCAGCGCTACAAGGCCGCGCAGTGGCAGCAGATGCTCGACGTGAACCTGACCGGTGCCTTCTTCGGCGCGAAGGCCGCTGCCGACGCCCTGATCGCCGCCGGCGGTGGGTCGATCATCAACACGTCGTCGATCGAGGGCCTGCGCGGGACCCCCTGGGCGCACGGGTACGTCGCGTCCAAGTGGGGCCTGACCGGGCTCACCAAGTCCCTCGCGATGGAGCTCGCCCCGCACGGGATCCGGGTCAACTCCCTGCACCCCGGGCGGATCAGCACCCCGGCGACCGACCAGATGCCCGAGGGGCTCATCCCGATCCCGCTCGGCCGTCCCGGCCAGCCGGACGAGGTGGCAGCGTTCGTGGTGTTCCTCGCCAGCGACGAGTCGTCGTTCTCGACGGGCTCGGAGTTCGTCGTGGACGGCGGGACCGTCATGCACATCCCGACCACCATCTGAGCGTGCCTTGTTCCTCTCCTGTCACGTGCGTGTAGCAGAACCTTCATCCGCGGCGTGAGAAAACCTCGCACAGCCGGTTTCCTCGGCGCGGATGGTTGGTAACGTGTCCCCCGCAACAGGTGCAAGTTCCAGCAGGTCTGACGCCCGCGGAGTTTGTGATCCAACGGCGTTTCTTCTTCGTGGGCCTGCCACTCACGCAAGTCGGAGCGACGGTGTCACCGCATCTGGTGTGGGGCCGTCGAAGTGACGGCCTCTCGCCCCGACTAAGGAGTAACGAGCACATGGCTCAGGGCACTGTTAAGTGGTTCAACGCTGAGAAGGGCTTCGGCTTCATCGCGCAGGAGGACGGCGGCGACGACGTCTTCGTGCACTACTCGGCGATCCAGACCCAGGGCTACAAGTCCCTGGACGAGAACCAGAAGGTCGAGTTCGAGGTCACGCAGGGTCCCAAGGGCCCGCAGGCTGAGAACGTCCGCCCGGTCTGATCCCGGAAGAAGAGTCCGGGCCCTCGGCCCGCAGTCTTCGGAGCCCCACCCCACCCGGGTGGGGCTCCTCCCCATTTCGGGGCATGTCGCATGGCCCGTATGGGTCAGATTTCGGCCGGAGGGTTTTGTCCGCGTGACCGTCGGGCACCCTTGGCGTTGGAGGAGGACCGGTACCCGATGCGCACAGGGAGTGATGAGGTGCACGACCAGTTCGATGTCACCCTCGAGGACTCCGATCTCCTCGGCGAGGTTGAGCTCACGACCAACCTGATCATCGCCGCGAGCGAGTCCGACGACCATCTGTCCGACACCGAGATCGACGAGATCCTCGGTGTGGTGCCCGGTCCACGCCGCGAGACCTAGTCTGGCGACCCCTCGACCCCCTGGGTCGTATACCCCCTAGGGGTACTCTCGTCTGTATGGACGAGCACCAGCACGGCTACATCCACCGCAAGGACGACTACCTGCGTCGGCTTGCGCCGGATCGAGGGCCAGGCCCGCGGTCTGCAGCGCATGGTCGAGGACGAGCAGTACTGCATCGACATCCTCACCCAGGTCGCGGCGATGACGAAGGCGCTCCAGGCCGTCTCCATCGGACTGGTCGAGGAGCACCTCAACCACTGCGTCGTCGACGCCGCCCGCTCGAGCGACGACGAGGCCCGCGAGAAGATCACCGAGGCGATGGACGCGATCACGCGGCTGGTGCGGTCATGAGCGCGAGCACGTGGCAGGTCGAGGGCATGACCTGCGGTCACTGCGTCGCCTCGGTCACCGAGGAGGTGGAGGCGATCCCCGGGGTCACCGCCGTCGAGGTGGTCCTCGAGACCGGTGCCGTCACCGTCGTCAGCACGGAGCCCCTCGACCGCGAGGCGATGGCCGCCGCGGTCGAGGAGGCCGGCTACGGCTTGGTCTGAGATGAGCGCCGAGCTGACCGAGAACGTCGAGCTCGCCATCGACGGGATGACCTGCGCCTCGTGCGCGAACCGGATCGAGCGCAAGCTGAACAAGCTCGACGGTGTCATCGGCGACGGTCAACTTCGCCACCGAGCGCGCCCGGGTCACCCACGTCCCCACCGTCAGCACCGACGACCTGGTGGCCGCGGTCGCGGCTGCGGGCTACGCAGCCGCGCTTCCGACGCCCGACCGGAGTGACGACGGCGAGACGACCGTGCTGCGCAACCGCCTGGTCGTGGCTGCCGTCCTCACCGTGCCCGTCGTACTCCTCACGATGGTGCCGGGCACGTCGTTCGCCGGCTCGGACTGGCTCTGCCTGCTGCTCGCGACGCCGGTCGTCACCTGGTGTGCGTGGCCCTTCCACCGCGCCACCATCGCGAACCTGCGCCACGGCGCGACCACGATGGACACCCTGGTCTCGCTCGGTGTGGGCGCGGCCTACCTGTGGTCCTTGGTCGCGCTCGTGGGCGGCGAGGACTCGACCTACCTCGAGGTCTCGGGCGTCGTCACGACCTTCCTGCTGCTCGGCCGCTGGCTGGAGCGCCGGGCCAGGCGTTCCGCGGGCGGCGCGCTGCGCGCCCTGCTGGAGCTCGGCGCCAAGGACGTCGCGCGGTTGTCCGGGCGGTCGCTCGACGGCGTCGAGGAGCGGGTGCCGGCCGAGTGGCTCGAGGTCGACGACCTGTTCGTCGTACGCCCGGGGGAGAAGGTCGCCACCGACGGCGTCGTGGTCGCCGGCTCGTCGAGCATCGACGCGTCGCTGCTGACCGGTGAGGCGGTCCCGGTCGAGGTCGGGCCGGGCTCGGACGTCACCGGCGCGACCGTCAACGTCGGCGGCCGGGTCGTCGTGCGCGCCACCCGGGTCGGCGCCGACACCCAGCTGGCCCGGATGACCCACCTCGTCGAGGAGGCGCAGAACGGCAAGGCCCGTGCCCAGCGGCTCGCCGACCGGGTCTCCGGCGTCTTCGTGCCGGTCGTGATCGTGCTCGCGCTCGGCACGCTGGTCGGCTGGCTGCTCGCGGGCCAGGGCGCGGCCGCGGCGTTCACGGCGGCCGTGTCGGTGCTGATCATCGCCTGCCCGTGCGCGCTCGGCCTGGCGACGCCGACGGCGCTGCTGGTCGGCACCGGTCGCGGAGCCCAGCTCGGCATCCTGATCCGCGGGCCCGAGGTGCTCGAGCAGGCCCAGAGCATCGACACCGTGGTCCTCGACAAGACCGGGACCGTCACCACCGGGCGGATGTCGCTGGTCGAGGTCGTCGCCGGTGACGGCGAGGCCGAGGACGTCGTACGGCGTCGTGCGGCGGCTGTCGAGGCCGCGTCCGAGCACCCGATCGCGCGGGCGATCGCCGCGGGGTCTCCGGCGCCGCCGCCGGTCGACGGCTTCGTCGTCCGTCGGTGGGCTCGGTGCGCGCGGCGTCGTCGAGGGCGTGGCGTCGTGGTCGGGCGGCCCGGGTTCCTCGCGGAGTCGGGCATGGTCGCTGCCCGATCGAGCTGGCCGAGGCCGTGGACCGAGCCGAGGCCGCCGGTCGCACGGCGGTCGTGGTCGGCTGGGACGGCGCTCGCCCGTGGCGTCCTCGTCGTCTCCGACACGGTCAAGCCGACGTCGGCGGAGGCGGTCGCGCGAGCTGCGGGCGCTCGGGCCTCGAGCCGGTCCTGCTGACCGGCGACAACGAGCGCGCGGCCCGGGCGGTCGCCGCCGAGGTCGGCATCGACCGGGTCGTCGCCGAGGTGCTGCCCGAGCAGAAGCTCGCGGTCATCTCCGGGCTCCAGGGCGAGGGCCGGGTCGTCGCGATGGTCGGCGACGGGGTCAACGACGCCGCCGCCCTCGCGCAGGCCGACCTCGGGCTGGCCATGGGCACCGGCGCCGACGTCGCGATCGAGGCGAGCGACCTGACGCTGGTGCGCGGCGACCTGCGGCTCGCGGCGGACGCCGTACGCCTGTCGCGACGGACGCTCTCCACGATCAAGGGCAACCTGTTCTGGGCGTTCGCCTACAACGTCGCCGCCCTGCCCGCTCGCCGCCGCCGGCCTGCTCAACCCGATGGTCGCCGGTGCCGCGATGGCCGGTCCTCGGTCTTCGTGGTCGCCAACAGCCTGCGGATCCGGCGCTTCCGGTAGGCGGCTGGCGGGGTAGTCACGGACGTTCTGGTGGTCGGGAGGCCACATTTGCACCACAACGTCCGTGACTACCCCGACGCGGCGCCCGCTCAGCAGGTCGCGAACAGGACCGGCCCGGTGCTCAGGTCGGAGAAGACGTAGCTGCCCGTCGTCGGGCTCGAGGTCGAGGGTGACCAGGTCGCCGTCGGCGGTGGCGGACGCCGACCGAGAACCGGTCGGAGAAGTCGCCACCCTGGCCGGGGGCCGGGCCGCTGGCGAGCTGCGCGCGGGAGTCGGCGTTGGTGCGGGCCTGGTCGGCGTTCTCGAACGCGAGGACGACCCGCACGTGGCCGCCGGGCTGCACCGACATCGCGAAGCCGGCGACCGGGTTGACCTTGCCGGCCTCGGCGATCAGCCGGTCGGCGGTCGCCTGGTCGTCGGAGTCGGCCTGGCTCATCGCGAGCGCGGTGCAGGTGTAGTCGGCGTCGTACACCGACGCCGAGAGCGGCTCGCCCGACGCCGAGATCACGCTCTGCACCGGGTCGGGGAGGTCGCCGTCGCCGAGCCCGGCCACGACCTTCTCGAGGTAGGGGCCGGTGTCGCTGGTGAGGACCAGGCCGTCGTCGCGGTCGAGCGCGACGAACTGCAGCTCCGGGGTCAGGTCCGAGCCGATGCTCGGCAGCGCGGCGACGCCGTCCCACACGCCGTCGTCCGACGGAGGCGTCCGTGAAGCCGTTGCTCTCGCAGGTGGTCGGCGATCGCGTCGTAGTCGGTGTCGTCGGGCATCTTGATGATGACCACCGCGCCGGCGGTGCCCTGGCTGAACAGCTCCCACGTCGGCGCTGGCGGGCGAGAAGCCGAAGTGGGTCTGCAGCACCGGCGCCGACTCCACCAGCGCGGAGGCCGACGTGAGGTCGGCGTCGTAACCCTGGTCGAGGAACTTCCGCAGGTCGGCGTCGGACGAGGTCGGCGTCGAGGTCGGCGCCGACCCGCTCGCGGACCGCGGCCCAGTCGGTCCAGGAGAGCCGCTCCGCGTCGGCCGGGGCGTACGACGCCGCCTGCTCGAACGTGGTCCGGTGGGCGTCGCGCCACCACCGGACGCCGACCACCGCGGCCGCCGCCAGGAGCGCCACCGCGAGCACCGCCACGAGGGCGACGGTGAGGCGTTTCGGCACGGGGGCTCCTGTTCCGGTCGGGCGTGGTGTGAGACTAGCCGCATGCCCACGAAGGACGTGCTCGCTGCGGGTGCGGTGGTGTTCCGCCCCGGCAAGCGGGTCCTCCTGATCCA
This sequence comes from uncultured Actinomycetota bacterium, assembly GCA_963696245.1. Classification (GTDB taxonomy): domain Bacteria; phylum Actinomycetota; class Actinomycetes; order Propionibacteriales; family Nocardioidaceae; genus Nocardioides. Next base: position 201,563 of record CAVOJM010000005.1, on the reverse strand, counting down.
CCGCCCGCGCTACGACGACTGGTCGTTCCCCAAGGGCAAGCTCGACCGTGGTGAGCACGTCACGGCCGCCGCTGTGCGCGAGGTCGCGGAGGAGACCGGGCTGCACGTGCGGCTCGGCCCGCCGCTGACCGGCCAGCGCTACCCGATCGCCGGCGGGAGGATGAAGAGCGTCTCCTACTGGGCGGGTCGCGTCGTCGGCGACGACGACGTCAGCTCGCTACCAGGCGAACGACGAGATCGACCAGGTCGAGTGGGTGGCGTACGACGAGGCGCTCGACCGGCTGACCCACGAGCACGACCGCGACACCCTGGTCGAGGCGCGGTCGGTCCGCCGCAAGACCCGCGCCCTGGTGGTGCTGCGGCACGCAGCAGCCCGCTCCCGCAAGGGCTGGCGGCAGGACGACCGGCTCCGACCGCTCATCCAGGTGGGCCGGCACCAGGCGCAGCGGCTGATCCCGGTCCTGGCGGCGTACGACGTCACCCGGGTGATCAGCTCGAGCAGCGCGCGCTGCGTCGAGACGGTCGGGCCGTACGCGGACACCACCGGCTGGGAGCTCGAGCTCGAGGACGGGCTGAGCGAGGAGGGAGCCACGTCGACCTCGGTGGTCGACACGGTCGACGAGCTGGTCGCGGGCAACGACTCGGCGGTCGTGTGCACCCACCGGCCGGTGCTCCCGGCGGTCTTCGACGGCCTCGGCGTACCCGATCCGAAGCTCGAGCCCGGATCGATGCTCGTGGCCCACCTGCGTCAGGGCAGGGTGATCGCTACCGAACGGCACGACGTGTCCTGAGTCAAGCCTTCGCTGGCTTGTTCACGTGATGTCCGTCTCGGCAGCGGCTTTCTGTTTCCGACTGGGCAGATCGAGTTCACCCCTCGTTCACCGACGGCCCCGGATCCGTCCACCTGTGCTCCCTAACTTCGCTGATGTCAGAGAAGACAAGCCAGACATCAGGAGCATCGAAGTGACTCGCACTTCCATCCGACGGGCAGTCGTGCCCGGTATCGCCGTCCTCGCCCTCGCGCTCACCGGCTGCGGGGCCGCCAACGACAGCGACGGCAGCGCCAGCGACGGCGGCAGTGGCAGTGGCAGCAGCCTCAGCGGCACCCTTGCCGGCGGCGGCGCCAGCTCGCAGGACTCTGCCCAGCAGGCCTGGCGCGCAGCCTTCCAGACCGAGAACTCCGGCGTGACCATCACCTACGACCCGGTCGGGTCGGGCACCGGTCGCGAGAACTTCATCAACAAGGCCTACTCCTTCGCGGGCTCCGACTCCTACATCACCGACGACGAGGGCGAGCTCAGCTCGGCCAAGGAGCGTTGCGGTGGCGAGGACCCGGTCGAGGTCCCGGCGTACGTCAGCCCGATCGCGGTCGTCTTCAACCTCTCCGGTGTCGACTCGCTGAACCTCGACGCGAAGACCATCGCGACGATCTTCGACGGCAAGATCACCAAGTGGAACGACCCGGCGATCGCCGCGCTGAACGACGGCATCGACCTGCCGGACACCGCCATCGCGCCGGTGCACCGCTCCGACGACTCGGGCACCACGGCGAACTTCACCGACTACCTGAGCAAGGCCGGCGGTGGCGCCTGGTCCTACCCGGCCGACGACACCTGGCCGATCCAGGGCGGCGAGGCCGCTGAGGGCACCTCCGGCGTGATCGCGGCGGTCAAGGGCGGCGACGGCACCATCGGCTACGCCGACGAGAGCCAGGCCGGTGGCCTCGGCATCGCGTCGATCCAGGTCGGCGCGGAGTTCAACGCTCCGTCCGCCGAGGGTGCCGCCAAGGTCGTCTCGGTCTCCAAGCCGTCCGACACGGCGACCGACACGATGATGGCGATCGACGTCGACCGCACCACCACCGAGTCGGGTGCCTACCCGATCGTCCTGGTGTCCTACCTGCTGGCCTGCCAGCACTACGACGACGCCAACGAGGCGGCGCTGGTCAAGGGCTTCCTGTCCTACATCGTCTCCGACGCCGGCCAGCAGGCTGCCGCCGAGCAGGCCGGTTCGGCCCCGCTCGACTCGGCGACCGCAGCGAAGGCCGGCGACATCGTCGGCGCCATCGCCGCGAAGTAGTCCCTCGTGGAAGTGCGGCGGTCCGGGTCCCGGGCCGCCGCACGTCCGTGAAAACCGACAGGAGCCCCGTGTCCGTCACCGCCCCACCCGGCAAGCCCGTCGTCAGGATGGGCGACCGGCTGTTCGCCGGCACCGCACGCGCCGCCGCCCTCACGATCATGCTGGCGCTGGCCGGTGTCTTCGTGTTCCTCGCGATCGAGGGGGTGCCCGGGCTCTCGGCTCCTGAGGGCATCTACCAGCCGGCGAGCGACTTCTGGTCGTACGTCGGCCCGCTGGTCTTCGGCACCATCCTCGCGGCCGTCGTCGCGCTGATCATCGCGGTCCCGTTCTCGATCGGGGTCGCGCTCTTCATCTCGCACTACGCGCCGCGGCGGATCGCCGTGCCGGTCGCCTACGTGATCGACCTGCTCGCCGCCGTGCCCAGCGTCGTCTACGGCCTCTGGGGCGGCCTCGCGCTCGCCCAGGCGCTCAAGCCGACGATCGACTGGACCTACGAGCACCTGAGCTTCATCCCGTTCTTCGCCGGTCCGCCCTCGGTGACCGGCCGGACCATGCTGACCGCCGGCATCGTGCTCGCGATCATGGTCGTCCCGATCACCACCGCCATCGCGCGCGAGGTGTTCGCGCAGACGCCGCTGCTCCACGAGGAGGCCGCGATGGCCCTCGGTGCGACCCGGTGGGAGACGATCCGCCTGGCCGTCTTCCCCTACGCCCGCTCCGGTGTCATCTCCGCCGTGATGCTGGGTCTCGGCCGTGCGCTCGGCGAGACGATGGCCGTCGCGATGGTCCTCTCCGCGACCCCGGTCGTGACGCTCAACCTGATCTCCAACACCAACCCGGCCACGATCGCCTCCAACATCGCCTCCAACTACAAGGAGGCGTCGCCGGACAAGCAGGCGGTCCTGATCGCGACCGGCCTGGTGCTCTTCGCGGTCACCTTCGCGGTCAACTTCCTGGCCCGACTGGTGATCAGCCGAGGCGAGAGGAACCTGACCCGATGAGCACGACGACTCCTCTCGAGCCCGACACCTTCGCGCTCAGCGTCGGCCTGGCCGAGCCGCGGCTGCCCCGGTGGGCGGCCCTGCTCGTCGCCGTACTCTCCGTCGCGGTCGCCGGGCTGCTCACGATGCTCCTCGGCTGGAGCCTGGTCGGCGGTGTCGTCGTCGCGGGGTTCCTCTTCGTGGTCGGCCTGCCGGTCTGGTCGCTCCTCCTCGAGGGCCGGCGCGCGGCCGCCGACCGGTTCGCCACCGCCCTGGTGTGGACGTCGTTCGCCATCGTCCTGGTCCCGCTGATCTGGCTGATCTGGCTGGTCGTGAAGACCGGCTTCTCGGTGATCAGCGTCGAGTTCCTGACCTACGACATGCGCAACATCGTCGGGCCGGGCGGCGGCATCTACCACGCGCTGATCGGCACCCTGCTGATCACGCTCGCCGCCGCGATCATCTCGGTCCCGATCGGCCTCTTCGCCGCGATCTACCTGGTGGAGTACGGCAAGGGCAGCCGGCTGGCGCGGACCACGACGTTCCTCATCGACGTGATGACCGGCATCCCGTCGATCGTGGCCGGCCTCTTCGCGCTCGCGCTGTTCGTGCTGATCTTCGGGCCGGCGATCCGGATCGGCTTCGGTGGCTCCGTCGCGCTGTCGCTGCTGATGATCCCGACGGTCGTGCGCTCGTCCGAGGAGATGCTGCGGCTGGTGCCCAGCGACCTCCGCGAGGCGTCGTACGCCCTGGGCATCCCGAAGTGGCGCACGATCGTGAAGGTCGTGCTGCCGACGGCGCTCGGCGGCATCATCACCGGCGTCGTGCTCGCGATCTCGCGCGTCATCGGCGAGACCGCGCCGCTGCTGGTGGTGGCCGGTGCGACCGACACCGTGAACTTCAACCTCTTCAACGGCCGGATGATGACGCTGCCCGTCTACATCTTCAGCCAGTACAGCTCGCCGGGCGTCGCGCCGATCGGCGGTGGTGACCCGCCGGGCTACGCCCGGGCCTGGGGCGCCGCGCTCGTGCTGATCGCGATCGTGATGATCCTCAACCTCGTGGCCCGCGTCATCGGCTGGAAGTTCGCCCCCAAGACCGACCGGCGCCGTTGAGCGCCGGTCTGAAGAAACTGTGTGAGAGAGAAGCCATGGCTAAGAGCATCGACGTCTCCGACCTGAACATCTACTACGGGGACTTCCTCGCCGTCGAGGGCGTCAACATGACGATCCGCGCGAAGGCGGTGACCGCGTTCATCGGTCCCTCCGGGTGCGGCAAGTCGACCTTCCTGCGCACCCTCAACCGGATGCACGAGGTGATCCCGGGCGCCCGCGTCGAGGGCAAGGTCATGGTGTCGGGGCAGTCGCTCTACGACCCCGCCATCGACCCGGTCGCCGTACGCCGCCAGATCGGCATGGTCTTCCAGCGCCCCAACCCGTTCCCGACGATGTCGATCTACGAGAACGTCCTCGCCGGCATGCGGCTGAACTCCAAGAAGCTGACGAAGTCGGAGGCCGACGCGATCGTCGAGAAGTCGCTGCGTGCCGCGAACCTCTGGACCGAGGTCAAGGACCGGCTCTCGAAGCCCGGCATGGGACTGTCGGGTGGTCAGCAGCAGCGGCTCTGCATCGCGCGCGCGATCGCCGTCGAGCCCGAGGTGCTGCTGATGGACGAGCCGTGCTCCGCGCTCGACCCGATCTCGACCTCCGCGATCGAGGACCTCATCCACGAGCTGAAGTCCGAGTACACGATCGTGATCGTCACCCACAACATGCAGCAGGCCGCCCGCGTCTCCGACGACACCGGCTTCTTCAACCTCAAGGCCACCGGCGAGCCCGGACACCTGGTCGAGTTCAACCCCACCACCAAGATGTTCACCAACCCGGACGAGGAGTCCACCGAGGCCTACATCTCGGGTCGCTTCGGCTGAGTGTGCGGTGGCGGTGGCGGGGTAGTCACGGACGTAGTGGTTGCCCATTTGCCCGTACGACCACCAGAACGTCCGTGACTACCCCGACGTGACCCCTGTGGAGGAGCCGAGCAGGATTCCGCCGGAGCCTTGACCCTGGGCGGGTGTCCTCGCCCGACCTGCCGCCCTTCGACCAGTCCCGTCCGGGTCTGGTCCGACCGGTGCGTGTCGACCCGCGGGGGATCGCGGGCCCGACCCGAGCGCAGTCGCGGGGTCGAGCCTGGCGCAAGACCAGTCAGGGCCTGTTCGTGCCGGCCGACACGGAGCGCACGGTCGATCAACGGATCGTCGAGGCCGGCGTCCTCCTCCCGTCGTACGGCGGAGTCACCGGCTGGGCCGGACTCCACTGGATGCATGGTCGGTGGTTCGGCGGTCTCGCCGACGACGGCCAGACCGTGCGGCCGGTCGACCTCGCGGTCCGGCACGGAGACATCCGCTCCCGGCCGGGTATCCGCGTCACCTCCGAGCGGCTCACCGGCTCGGAGTTCGTCATGGTGGACGGGTTGTCGGTCTCGGTGCCGGTCCGATCGGTGCTCTTCGAGATGCGGTACGCCGCCGGCGAGCGATCGGCTGCGCTGAACCTGTCGATGGCGGCGTACGACGATCTGGTGTCGATCGACGAGGCGACCGCTTTCGCGAGTCCAGGTCTCAACGGCTGGATCGGGGTGCCGAAGGCCCGGGCCGGCATCCTGCTCGCCGAGGAGAACTGCTGGTCGCCGCAGGAGCTCCTGATGGTGCTGACCTGGCGGCTGGACGCCGGGTTCCCGCGGCCGCGGTGCAACCATCCGGTCTTCGACCGCGACGGTCGGCACATCGGGACGCCGGACCTTCTCGATCCCGAGGCCGGTGTCGCCGGTGAGTACGACGGAGCGGTGCACCTTGTCGGTGATCGCCGGGCGGCCGATCTCGATCGAGAGGATGCGTTCCGCCGTGTCGGGCTCGAGTACTTCACGGTGGTTGCCGCCGACAGGGCGCACCCCGAGCGGATCGTCCAGCGCATGACGCACGCGCGTGCGCGGGCCAGGTGGGAGCCCGAGAGTGCCCGAGCCTGGACCGTCGTACCGCCGTCGTGGTGGGTGCCGACCACGACGGTCGCGCAGCGTCGAGCGCTGTCCGATGCGCAGCGGGCGCGGTTCTTGCGCTACCGGGTCGGCTGAGTTCCAGTCGTCGGGATAGTCACGGACGTTGTGGCTGTCATTTCGCCCGTTCGGCCACCAGAACGTCCGTGACTAACCCGACGACGACGACGGTGGTGGATCCGCATGGGTCCGGGTTCCCTTCCGTGGGAAGCCGGGTGGTGAAGCCCGATCAGATGCAAGGGAAGTGCAAGGTCAGCTGCCCAGGATCGGGTGGAGGACCAGGTAGAACGCGGCGGCGAGAGGCCGGCCATCGGGAAGGTCAGGACCCAGGCGGTGACGATCGAGCGGGCCACTCCCCAGCGCACGGCCGAGAAGCGCTTGGTGGCGCCGGCGCCCATCACCGCGGAGGTGATGGTGTGGGTGGTGGAGATCGGGGCGTGGTAGACGAACGCCGTCGTGTAGAGGACGGCCGCACCGACCGACTCGGCGGCGAAGCCGCGGGCGGGGTCGAGGTGGATGATCCGGCGGCCGAGGGTGCGCATGATCCGCCAGCCACCGGAGTAGGTGCCGAGCGAGATCGCACTGGCCGCACAGATGATGACCCACAGCGGCAGGTCGTCGTCGGGCGAGGCGTACCCGGACGCGACGAGCGCCAGGAAGATCACGCCCATCGTCTTCTGGGCGTCCTGGAGGCCGTGGCCGAGCGCGAGGGCGGACGCCGACACGGTCTGCGACATCCGGAACCCGCGGAAGACCTTGTGCGGGTTCCGCTTCCGGAAGATCCACATGATCGAGAGCATCACCAGCGAACGCCGCGCCGAAGCCGACGATCGGCGAGGCCACCATCGGGATGACGACCTTGTCCACGATGACCTGCCAGTGGATGACCGCCCCGCCGACCAGCCCGGCGCCGACCAGGCCGCCGATCAGGGCGTGCGTGGACGACGAGGGCAGGCCGAAGTACCAGGTGATCAGGTTCCACGTGATGGCGCCGAGCAGCGCGGCCATCACGATCACCAGGCCGTGCGTCGAGTCGACGCCGCCGATGGTGTCGCTGACGGTGTGCGCGACCTCCTGGCCGAGCAGCGCGCCGACGAAGTTCATCACCGCGGCGAGCGTGAGGGCGATGCGCGGGGTGAGGGCGCGGGTGGAGATCGACGTGGCGATGGCGTTGGCCGCGTCGTGGAAGCCGTTGGTGTAGTCGAACGCCAGGGCGATGACCACCACCGCGATGAGGATCGCGAGGTCCATGAAGGTCAGGACTCCTTGACGGCGATCTGCTCCACGATGTTGGCGACCTTCTCGAACGCGTCGATCGCCTCCTCGAGAGACTCGACGATGTCCTTGAGCTTCAGCACCTCGATGGTCTTGAACTCACCGCTGAAGAGCTTCGCGAGCGTACGGCGGTGGTTCTTGTCGCCGGCGTTCTCGAGGCGGTTGATCTCGATCCAGTACTCCTCGAGCGACCCGGGCGCCGACACCTTCGGCATCGCCTCGGCGGTCAGGTCGGCGCAGCGCTGCAGGATCTCGGCCTGGGTCGAGAGCTCCGGCGGGAGCACCTTCACCTCGTAGAGCAGGATCAGGTCGACGACCTCGTCCATCATGTCCATCACGTCGTCGAGGCCGGAGCCCAGCGAGTAGATGTCCTCGCGGTCGAACGGCGTCACGAAGGTGGAGTTCACCTTCTTGAAGAGCGAGTGCGTCGTCTCGTCGGCGAGGTGCTCGGCCTCACGCATCCGCTTGGCCACGTCGGCGTGGTCGGCCCCCTCGCCGAGCATCTCGGCGAGGAGTCCGGCGCCCGTCACGAGGTGCTGTGCGGACTCGGTGAAGAGGTCGTAGAAGGACGTGTCGACGGGCCGGAATCGCAAACCCACGGTAACTCCTGGTGAGGAGGAAAAGAACGCGCAACAGACTAGGGGGTGCGATCCCGTTTCGCGCAAGTGAGGGGCAGCCTGTTCCGGCCGCCGAACGAGGGGGTTACGACGTACGGCGTCGACGCTGCTGGTCGATGAGCGCCTCCTGGAGGTGCACCGAGCCGTCTTTCCGGATCCAGTGGCCGTCGCTGTCGAGCTCCCACGCGCTGGTGTCGGGTGCGAAGGCGAGGTCGAGGAGGTCACGGATCACCGTGACGTTCTCCTCGCCCGGAAGCCGGACCAGGACCTCGACGCGACGGTCCAGGTTGCGGTGCATCATGTCGGCCGAGCCGATCCACGCGGCCGGGTCCCCGGCGTTCTCGAACCAGTAGACCCGGCTGTGCTCGAGGAAGCGGCCCAGGACCGACCGCACGGTGATCGTCTCCGAGAGACCGGGCACGCCCGGCCGCAGCGCGCAGATGCCGCGCACCAGCAGCTCGACCGGCACCCCGGCCTGCGAGGCGAGGTAGAGCGCGTCGATGACCGCCTCGTCGACGACGGAGTTGGCCTTGAACCGGATCCGCGCCGGCCGCCCGGCCTGGTGGTGGGCGATCTCCTGGTGGATCTGGTCGACCAGCCCGGAGCGCACGGAGTCGGGCGCGACCAGCAGGTGCTCGTACGACGCGTTGCGCGACCAGCCCGACAGGTTGTTGAAGAGGTGGGCGACGTCCTCGCCGATCTGCTCGTCCGTCGTGATCAGCCCGAGGTCCTCGTACATCCGAGACGTCTTCGGGTTGTAGTTGCCGGTCCCGATGTGGGTGTAGCGGCGGATGCCGGCCCCGTGGCGGCCCTCGTCGCGGACCACCATCGCGAGCTTGCAGTGGGTCTTGAGGCCGACCAGGCCGTAGACGACGTGGCAGCCGGCCTGCTCCAGCTTGCGGGCCCACCGGATGTTGGCCTCCTCGTCGAAGCGGGCCTTGATCTCGACGATCACCAGCACCTGCTTGCCGGCCTCGGCGGCGTCGATGAGCGCGTCGATGATCGGGCTGTCGCCGGAGGTGCGGTAGAGCGTCTGCTTGATCGCCAGCACGTGCGGGTCGGCGGCGGCCTGCTCGATGAAGCGCTGCACCGAGGTCGCGAACGAGTCGTAGGGGTGGTGCAGCAGTACGTCGTGCCGCCGGGCCGCCTTGAAGACGTCGACCGGCGCAGCGGACTCGACCTCGGCGAGCTGCAGGTGGGTGGTCGGGACGAACGCGGGGTACTTCAGGTCCTGGCGCGGCAGGTCGGCGATGTCGTGCAGCCCGCGGAGGTCGAGCGGTCCCTGGAGCTTGAACACCTCCTCCTCGCGTACGCCGAGCTCGGACACCAGCAGCTCCAGCACCTGGGGGGCGATCGACTCCTCGACCTCGAGGCGCACCGGCGGCCCGAAGCGGCGGCGGAGCAGCTCCTTCTCCAGTGCGGCGAGGAGGTTCTCGGCGTCGTCCTCCTCGACCTCGAGGTCCTCGTTGCGCGTGACCCGGAAGGAGTGGACCTCGAGGACGTCCATGCCCGGGAAGAGCCGCTTGAGGTGCTCGCCGATCACGTCCTCGAGCGGGACGAAGCGCTGGTTGCCGACCGGGACGAACCGGCTGAAGATCGGCGGCACCTTGACCCGGGCGAAGTGCTCCTTGCCGGTCTTCGGGTTGCGGATCAGCACGGCCAGGTTGAGCGAGAGCCCCGAGATGTAGGGGAACGGGTGGGCCGGGTCGACGGCCAGCGGCGTGAGGACGGGGAAGACCCGGTCCTTGAAGAGCCGCTTGCAGTTCTTCTGCTCCTCGCGGTCCAGGTCGTCCCACCGGACCAGGTCGATGCCGGCCTCGCTGAGCGCGGGCACGATCTCCTCGCGGAAGAGCCGCGCCTGGCGCTCGACGAGCTCGCGGGTGGTCGACCAGATCACTTCGAGGACGTCGCTCGGCATCAGTCCCGAGGCGGACGGCACCGCCAGACCTGCGGCGATCCGGCGCTTGAGACCGGCGACGCGGACCATGAAGAACTCGTCGAGGTTGCTGGTGAAGATCGCCAGGAACCGGGTCCGCTCGAGCAGCGGGAGCGAGGTGTCCTCGGCCAGCTCGAGCACCCGCTGGTTGAACCTCAGCCAGGACAGCTCACGGTCGAGGAAGCGATCGCCGTACTTCTCCACGGCGGCCAACGCTGCGTCGTCAGGCGTGTACGGCGGCTCCACGTCGAAGGGCTCCTCAGGGATCCCCTCTCCGTGGCTGGCGACCGCCTCGGACGGCAGGCTCTCGAACGTCATGTCTTGAGTTTGGCACCGATCGGTGAACGGTAGGTTGCCGCCGTGACTCTCTGGAACCGCGTCGAGCGCCTCGGTCTGGTCCTGGCCATGGCGCTTCCGGCTCGCGTGCAGCGGCTGATCGCAGGGCGGCCGGTCGTCCGCGACGGACAGACGCTCGCCGTCGACGTCCAGGTCGTCCTGAGGTTGCGGCAGCTCCTGCGCAAGCGGGGCGCGGAGACCCACCCGATCTCCGAGGGCCGCGAGGTCATCCTCGCGGACACCCGTCTCACCGGTGGACGCGCGCCCATCGGCGCGGTGGGAGAGCTCGCCGTCGCCGGACTTCCCGCCCGCCTCTACGCGCCTTCGTCGCCCTCACGGGGGCTCCTCCTCTTCTTCCACGGCGGCGGCTTCATGTACGGCGACCTCGAGAGCCACGACCCGGCCTGCCGGTTCCTGGCCGAGCGGTCCGGGCGTGATGGTGCTCGCCGTCGACTACCGGCTCGGTCCGGAGCACCCGTTCCCGGCGGCGTACGACGACGCGCTGGCCGCCTACCGCTGGGTCGTCGACCACGCGGACGAGCTCGGCGCCGACGTCGACCGGCTGGCGGTGGGCGGCGACTCCGCAGGCGGCAACCTGGCTGCCGGCGTGGCGATCGAGGCGGCGCGGGCGGGACTGCCGCTGGCCCACCAGCTGCTGATCTACCCGGTCACCGACGCGCTCCGCGAGACCGCGAGCGCGGAGATGTTCGGCCAGGACTTCTACCTCACCTCGGACTTCATGGAGCTCGCCGCTCGGTCCTACGTCGTCGACCACGATCCGCGCGACCCGCGGATCTCCCCGGCGTACGCCGACCTGCCCGACGGGCTGGCGCCGGCGTACGTCGTGACCGCCGGGTTCGACCCGCTGCGCGACGAGGGCGAGGCCTACGCGCGCCAGCTGGCAGACGCGGGGGTGTCCGTCGAGCTGCGTCGCTTCCCGGGCCTGATCCACGGGTTCTTCTGCATCGTCGATGCCGGGCGCAGCAGCCGGGCCGCCAACGCCGAGATCGCCGCGAAGCTCAAGGCCGCACTGGCCTGAGCGTTCACGCGGCGTGGAAGTGGCTGCGGCACTGGGGTCAACGACCCCGGAAGAACCCGCGCTTCTGGCTCTGCAGCTCGAGGAGCTCGGCTTGCACCTGCTCGAGCTGGACGGCCAAGTCGCGCGCCTTCTCCTCGGCAGCGACCCGAGCGAGCATCGCGTCCTCGGCGATCTCGGCCTGGTGGCGTACGGCGGCCTCGACGGCGCTCCGGTCTGTGGCTCGCTTGGGCGGCGGCGCTCTCGGCCTCACTGCGGAGTCGCGCCTGCTCGGCGGCTGCCTGCTCGGCGGCCGCCCGCGCATCTACGGCGGTCCGGAGCTCGGCGAGCGCCTCCTCGAGGCGGGCCTCAGCGGACTGCCGTGATGCGGCGGCCTGGCCGGCGAGCTCGGCGTGCGAGCGGGCGTCCTCCTCGGCCACCTGACGGGCCGCTAGGGCATCCGCGGCGCTGCGCTCGGCCGCCGCACGGGCTTCCGCGTGCTCCTGGGCGGTGGCGTCAGCGGCCGCGCGGGCGTCGTGGGCGGTGCGGGCCAGCTCGGCCTGCTGCTCGGCGCGCTGGTGGGCGCCGGTCTGGTCGGTCGCGGCCGGGCCGCGGCCTCGGCCTGCTCGCGGGCGCGCATCTCCGCGCCCTCGCGCGCGGCCTGGGCCTCGTCGGCACGGGCCGCTGCCTCGTGAGCGGCCTCCTCGGCCGCGGTGCGGGCCTCGTGGGCGGCGACCGCGGCAGCAGCCTGCACCCGCGCGCGTCTCCTCTGCGGCCTCGCGCGCCACTGCGGTCTCCGCCGCTGCCGTCTCGGCGGTCGAGCGGGCGTCGTGGGCCTCCCGCGCCACGTCGGCCTGGGTGCGTGCCGAGGCGTCGGCGGCGAGCCGGGCCTCGTGGGAGGTGCGGAGGGCCTCGGCCATCTCCGAGGCGGTCCGGTGTGCCGCCTCCTCGGCGGCCGCTGCCTGCGCAGCAGCCTCGGCCTGGGCCCGCGCGGCCTCCTCGGCCTCCATGCGCGCGGTCTGAGCGGTCTCTGCGTCCGCTGCCTTGGTCTCCGCGGACTCCTCGGCTGCCAGCCGGGCGGTGTGGGCGGCGTCGGCCAGCCGGGCATGCTCGGCAGCAGCCTGCGTCGGCGCTCGCTCGGGCCTGGGCCTGCTGCTCGGCCGTCACCTCGGCGGCGGCGCGGGCGGTCGCCTGGGTGGCGGCCTCCTGCTCGGCAGCCTCGCGGGCCTCGCGAGAGACCCGGACGAAGTCTTCGTGCGCCTGGGTTGCGCACCGCCAGGTGCTGCGCGAGCTCCTGCGCGCGGGCCTCGGCCGCCTCGCGGTCGGCGTGGGCCTGGCGGGCGGTCTCGGCCGCGGCGAGTGCTGCCTGGTCGGCCGCCTCGCGGGCGGTCGTCGCGGCGGCGGCGAGACCGGCCTGCTCGCGTACGGCGTCCTCGGCCGTCGTACGCGCGGCATGTGCCTCTGCCGCGAGCCGGGCCTGCTCGGCGGCGGCTTCGTCGGCCGCAGACCGCGCCCGCGCCTGCTCGGCGGCAGCCCGCTCGGCCGCGGCTCGCGCATCAGCGAGCTCGGTCGCCCGGCCCTCCGCGGCGGCGTGCGCCTGCGAAGCCTCGGCCAGCTCCTCGGCGAGCTCGGCGACTCGGGCTCTCGGCCGCCTGACGTTCGGCGTGGGCCTGCTGGGCCGTCTCGGCTGCGGCCCGTGCTGCCCGGTCGGCGGCTTCGCGGGCGGTCGTCGCCTCGGCGGCGAGGCCGGCCTGCTCGCGTACGGCGTCCTCGGCGGTCGTCCGTGCGGCGTGGGCCTCGGCCGCGAGCCGCGCCTGCTCGGCGGCGGCTTCGTCGGCGGCGGCCCGTGCTCGGGCCTGCTCGGTCGCAGCGCTCTCGGCCGCGGCCCGGGCGTCGGCCAGCTCGGTCGCGCGCGTCTCGGCAGCGGCGTGTGCCCTGGCCGGCCTCGGCCAGCTGGACGGCGAGCTCGGACGCCCGAGCCTCTGCGTCCTGTCGATCGGCGTGCGCTTGCGCAGCTGCCGCGGCGGCCTCGGCAGCGGCACGTTCGGCGGCCAGACGAGCAGCCTCCATGTCGGTGGTCTGCTCGGTCGCGTTCCCGAGTGCGTCCTCGGCCTCGGTGCGAGCGTCGGCGGCAGCCGCGGCGCGCTCCTCGGCCGCGCGGGCCACCGCCTCGGCGGCACTGCGCTCGACGGTCTGCTGGGCCGCTGCCTGCTCGGCGGCGAGCCGGAGCGCGGTCGCGACCTTGGCGGCGTCGACCAGCTTGCGCGCGGCCTCCTCGGCCTGGGTCCGAGCCCGAGCAGCGTCGGTGGCGGCCTCCTCGAGCCGAGCGCGCTCGGCAGCGTGGGCCTCGCCTGCTTCCTCGGCGACCCGGCGGGCGTCGTACGCCTCCTGCGCCGCGGCCGCGTGCTCGGCCGCCTGCTGGTCCGCCTCCATACGGGCGCGGGCCGACGCCTGCGCGGACTCCTCGGCCACCATCCGCTCGACGGCCTGCTCGGCCGCCGCCTGCTCGGCACGGCGGCGCAGCTCGGCGGCGCGCTCGATGGCGGCCTGGAGGTCGGCAGGAGTCCGGACGACGGCGTCTTGCGTGACCGTCGGCTGGTCGGGAGTGGGGGTCTCCTGCTCCGCCTTGCGCTGCCACCAGCGGGCGGAGCCCGGATCGTTCGTGCTCATCAGCGGAAGCCTAGAGGTCGACGTGGCGATCTGCTGTCGAAGTCAGTACACCAGGGCCTGCGCGTCCGGGGCGAGCACTTCCTCGACGTACGCCGAGGCGCCCGCGATCCGTACGCCGGGCAACAGATCGTCCTCGCCGATCTCGCGGCGCGCGGCGCACTGGGTGCAGACCGTCACCCGCCCGCCGGCCAGGACTGCGGCCACCAGATCGGCCGCCGGAGCGGCGAGCGGAAGCGTGAAGCCCTCGCGCCCGGCCACCCCGAGCCAGGCCGCTTCGCCGGTCAGCCACAGGCTCACGTCGGCCCCGGCGCTGAGCGCGGTCGCGGCCACGGTGAGGCCCTGGTTGCTGCGCTCGGGGTCGTCGGACCCGCAGGTGACTTTCACGACGAGTGGGCGAGCCATGCGACCCACCCTAGAGTGGCTCCATGCCGTTCGAGCTCCCCGAGAATCTTCATCCCGACTGCGGACCCGTTGCCTGGCTCCTCGGGCGCTGGGGCGGACGCGGACACGGCGACTACCCGACCATCGACGCGTTCGAGTACGGCCAGGAGCTCGTCTTCACCCACGACGGGCGCCCCTTCTTCCACTACTTCGCCCGCTCGTGGATCGTCGATGCCGAAGGCGAGAAGGTCCGCGACGCTGCCCAGGAGGCCGGCTTCCTGCGCTGCCGCCCCGGGGGCGACATGGAGCTGGTGCTGTCGCACTCGTCGGGAGTCTCTGAGATCTGGTACGGCAGGGCTGAGGCTGCCAAGCTCGAGCTGCACACGGCCGGGGTTGCCTTCACCGAGTCGGCCAAGGAAGTGACGGCCGGCAAGCGGCTCTACGGCAACGTCGAGAGTGACCTGCTCTACGCCTATGACATGGAGGCGATGGGCCAGGAGCTCCAGCCGCACCTGTGGGCGAGGTTGGAGCGTCAGTGAGCGACGAGCTCGCAGAGCGGCTGCGCGGTCAGGGCTACCGGCTCACTCCGCAGCGTCAGCTCGTCCTGCGAGCCGTCGAGAAGCTCGGCCACGCCACCCCCGACGAGGTCCTCGCCGAGGTCCACGCCCAGTCGAGCGCGGTCAACGTCTCCACGGTCTACCGCACCCTCGAGGTGCTCGAAGAGCTCGGCCTGGTGCGCCATGCGCACCTGTCCGACCGCGCGCCGACGTACCACTCCGTCACCGACCACGAGCACTTCCACCTGGTCTGCCGGAATTGCCACAAGGTCATCTCGGTTGACCCTGTGACGATCGAGCCGCTCGTCGAGCGGCTCGAGAAGGAGAAGGGCTTCGTGATCGACATCGGTCACCTCGCCGTGTTCGGCCGGTGTGTGGAGTGTGAGGAGACCGATGCGTAGCCCGTTGCTGGACCTGCCCGGAGCCGTCGCGGCGGACGGCATCGACCGCGACGTCGCGGCCCACTACGGCTCCTTCAACGGCGAGCAGCGGACGTTGGAGTCCGGCGAAGGCTTCGTCGACCTCTCCCACCACGACGTGATTCGCGTGTCCGGCCCCGACCGGCTGACCTGGCTGCACTCGCTGACAACTCAGCACCTCGAGTCGCTCGCACCGAAGGTGTGGACCGGCGTCCTGATCCTCAGTCCGCAGGGGCATGTGGAGCACGCCTTCTTCGGGTACGACGACGGCGAGGCGTTCCTCGCTCACACCGAGCCCGGCGCGGCCGCTGCCCTCGTCGAGTTCCTCGACCGGATGCGCTTCATGATGCGCGTCGAGGTCACCGATGTGACGGGCGAACTGGCCCTCACCTGGCGACCCCGCCGCCCGGCGGTTGAGGTGCGAGCGGAGCGAGCCTCGAGACCAGAGGTCCCGTACGACAGCTACGAGCTGATCCCGCGCGACCAGCTCACGACGTACGCCGAGGCAGCCGGACCCGCCTGCGGTCTGTGGGCCTTCGAGGCGCTGCGGATCGCACGCGGCGAGCCGCGTCTCGGTCTCGACACCGACCACCGCACGATCCCCAACGAGGCCGGCTGGATCGGTCCCGCCGTCCACCTCGACAAGGGCTGCTACCGCGGGCAGGAGACGGTCGCCCGGGTGCACACCCTCGGCCGACCACCCCGCCGGCTGACCCTGCTGCATCTCGACGGCTCCGAGAACCGACTACCTCCCGTCGGCGCCGAGCTGCGCCAGGGAGACCCTGACACAGGCAAGGTCGTCGGCTTCGTCGGCACCTCTGCGCGCCACCACGAGCTCGGTCCCATCGCGCTGGCGATGGTCAAGCGCAACGTGCCGCTCGACGTGGAGCTGACGGTCGACGGCATGCCCGCCGCCCAGGAGGTCCTGGTCGACCCCGAGGTCGGCCTGCATGTCCGCCCGCTGCGCTGACCCGGAAGGGGTGTCAGGCCACCTGGGTCGCGTCGCCGCCGATGATGCCGGTCAGGCCCAACTCGTGGGCGAGGATCCGATCGAGGTCGCTGGCCACCGCGAGGTAGGCGTCACGCTCGGCGCCGTTCTCGGTCAACTGGCCGGGCAGTTCGCTCAGGATCTGGGCCTGGTCACGCAGGTTCTGGGCGTAGCCCCGGATCAAGGTGGGCAGGTCGTCCTCGGCGTTCGACAGCATGCGGCGGGTTACTCCTCCAGATGATGCCCGCGAGTTCACGCGAGACGGTTGCCGGGGAAGCGCGGCGAGACTAGCAGCGGAGCCGTCCGCCCGTGGGCGATCAGGGCCGCGGACTGGACCACCGGCCTCGCCGTCGGTACCGCACGTGCGTGTCGGCGTCGGCGTGCGCGAAGCCGAGTCCTGAGTAGACGGCGATCGCCGGTGCGTTGTCGGACTCGACGTACAGCAGGATCTCGCGCACCGCCGAGATCGTTCAGGTGGTGCAGGCCCGCCAGCGTCAGCAGCTTCCCGAGGCCACGGCCCTGCGCGTCCGGGTCGATCCCGACGACGTACACCTCGCCCAGGTCGGGGGAGTGCTGCTTCGTCCAGTGGAAGCCGAGTACGCGGTCGCCCTCGACCGCGAGCAGCAGGCCAGCCGGGTCGAACCACGGCTCGGCCATCCGCTCGGCCAGGTTGGCGGCGTCCATCGAGCCCTGCTCGGGGTGGTGGGCGAAAGCTGCGGCATTGACCCGGATCACCTCGTCGGCGTCCGAGGGCAGATAACCCCGCACGGTGAGACCGGGGCGTACGGCGAGCTCGGGCAGCGGCTCCGAGGATGGCCGCCGCATCACCCACAGCTCGCGCACCCGCTCGAAACCGTGGGTGCCGGCGAGTCGAGCCGCGGCCGGATGGTCGCCGTGCGACCAGGCGCTCAACGCTCCGTTGACCGACCCGAGCACCTCCTCGAGCGTCGAGCGGCCGAATCCGCGACCGCGTGCTTCGGGATGCACCACCAGGCTCAGGTCCTCACCGGTGACCAGTCCGAAGGAGTCGCCGCGGACCCAGGACCGGACTCGATCGGGGTGGTTGCGCAGCGCCAGCCAGGTCCCCTCGTCGAGAGGAGCCGTGCCGTCGGCCTCTTCGGCCGCTCGGGCGATCCGCGTGATGTCGTCCACGCAGACCACCCTAGGCAGGTCAGACGCTCTGCTCGATCGGCGCCGGCTCGCGGGCGTCGGCGGCAACAGCCTTCTGGTCCTTGGTCGGCAGCACGAACCGGTAGCCGACGTTGCGGACGGTGCCGATCAGCGTCTCGTTCTCGACGCCGAGCTTGGCGCGCAGGCGTCGCACGTGGACGTCGACGGTGCGGGTGCCGCCGAAGTAGTCGTAGCCCCAGACCTCCTGCAGCAGCTGCTGGCGGCTGAAGACCCGGCCGGGGTGCTGGGCCAGGAACTTCAGGAGCTCGAACTCCTTGAAGGTCAGGTCGAGCGAGCGTCCGCTGACCTTCGCGGTGTACGTCGCGTCGTCGACGACGACCTCGCCCGAGCGGATGACGTGCGACTCCGGGTCGTCGGCCTCGCGACGGGCGGCGAGCCGGCCGATCGCGAGCTTGATCCGTGCCTCGAGCTCAGCCGGACCGCAGGTGTGCAGGACGACGTCGTCCATGCCCCAGTCGTGGTTGACGACCGCGAGGCCGCCCTCGGTGCAGATGAGCAGGACTGGCACGTCGGTGCCGGTGGTGCGGATCAGCCGGCACAGGTCGCGGGCGTGCGCTAGGTCCTGACGGCCGTCGACGAGCAGCAGGTCGGAGTCAGGGGCCTCGAGGAGGGCGCTGCCCTCGGCGGGAAGGATCTTGACCTGGTGGCCCAACAACGCGAGGCCGGGGAGCACCTCGGCGGACGGCTGAAGGGCGCTGGTGAGAAGCAGGAGCGTGCTCATGACTGGTCTCCTCCCGGAACGGGGCGGGGACCGAAACGCAACGCTGGGCTTCGGCCTAGGTCTCTCGTCGGGAACAATACCGAAACATGGGCGCCGCATTGGAAGGTTCCAACGAAAGTGAGACCGAGGTCATCCGGGTCAACTACTGGGCTTCTGCGCGCTCCGCCGCCGGGGTGGCCCGCGACGACCTGCCCGTCGACGGTCCGATCACCCTCGAGGACGTCGTACGCCGTGTGCTGGCCCTCCACCCCGATACCCGCCTCGGCGACGTGCTGCAGATCTGCTCGGCGCTCGTCGGCGACCGGCCGGTGAGCACCGAAGATCCCGGACTGGTCCTCGTCGAGCCGGGGTCCTCGGTGGAGTTCCTGCCGCCGTTCGCCGGCGGCTGACCCGACAGGTCCGCGATTCCGTCGCCCACCGCGCTGCGTAACACCCTGGAAAGCGTGAAGACGACGGCCCGACGAGCGCGACGCTGCTCGCGATGTGGTGGCGCGGTTCGTCGGCGCACTCTTGGCCACGCCGTTCACCAGCCCCATCGGCATCGGTCGGGAGGAGGTCGAAGGCGTCAGGGGGCATCTCGACGTGGGGTGGAGTCTCGTCAAATTCACTGACCGCTCGACCCGAGGTACCGTTCGTCACGCGTCCGGGAGCGCGAGCTCCGTGTTGCACGATCCTCTGGAGCTGTTTCTGTGTCCCGCTCAATGTCACTAGTCCGTGCCTCGATCGCGATGTTACTGACCCCAGCCCTGGCGATGGGCGCGCTCGGTGTGACCTCACCAGCGCAGGCCCAGAGGATCCAGCCGAGCTTCTGGGGCATGCACCAGAACGAATGGACCGCGGCGCCAACCGTCACGGTAGGTTCTGCGAACTTCACCACCACCGGGACCCTCTGGCCGAACATCGAGACCGAGAAGGGCCACTTCGTTTGGACCCGCTTGGACCAGCAGGTGGCAGCAGCTGAGAGCATTCATGCCAAGCCAATGATCCTGTTGGGGCAGTCGCCGCGGTTCCGATCGTCGAAGCCGGACTCCCTCAATTACGCCGACTACATGCCGGATATCAACGCGTGGAAGGCGTACGTCTCGCAGGTCGCCAAGAGGTACGGCTCGCGCCTTGACTACCAGATCTGGCCGGAGCCCAACATCGTCCAGAACTGGCAGGGCACGACGCGCCAGATGGCTCAGCTCACCGTGGTGGCCTCCAAGGCGATCCAGAAGTATGCCGGCAAGAAGGTGCGGATCGTCTCCCCTGCCGTCGCCTTGAGAACGCCCGGTGAGCGGGCATGGGCAATGAGCTATTTCAAGCAGGCAATCGGCGGCCACCGGGTGTCCGAGTACGTGAACGCGGTAGCGATCGACCCCTTCCCGGAGCAGCGCGGCACGCCAGAGGACTCCTACCGACTGATGCTCTCCATCAAGAAGCAGCTGGCTCGTGCCGGTGTGCACAAGCCTTTCTGGAACAACGAGATCAACTACGGGATCGCGGGCGCCCACGATCCCACCACGTCCAAGTACTCCATGGACATGCAGCAGTCTTACGTGATCCGCACCTACGCCCTCAGTGCCGCAGCCGAGATGGAGAAGACCTTCTGGCTGGCGTGGTCCCCGAACGCTGAACTCGGCGTGCAGATGAGCGACTCCAGCGGAACAGGATTGCCCACTGCCACGTCCTACGAGGTTGTTCGGACGTGGCTCAACGCGACTGACTTCGAGGGTTGCGCGACGAACAAGAGTGGCTTGTGGACCTGCACGGCGAAGGCGGGTCCGGAGGTCCGCAGGATCTACTGGAAGCCGAGCGGTTCGGCAACCATCAAGACCCCGAGCTCGACCCTCCGACTTGAGAACCAGGATGGGGCAGTCAGCACGCGCCTTGGCGCCTACAAGACCCGCGTCACCTACAAGCCGATCATGGTCGCCAGTCGGAAGTGACCGTCGTCAGGCGGCGTGGACCGTCGAGGACGCCAGCCCCAACTGGTCGGCGATCTCCCGGTCCGAGGCGTCAGAGCCATGAGCGTGGGTAGCGTGGGATATGAAGGCGTCCGGGTCTCGAAGCGGCATCCGGGGCCTTCGCCCGTTCACAGACTCAGATCGAGTCGTCACCCGATCTCGATCAACGTGCCTGGGCATCACAACTAGCCCTCACTTGACTGGATGGTACGGGCCATCTCCCTCCAGCGGGACGGGTCGAGCACGGGGGGCGCCCAGTCCACCTCGGTCAGCCATCCGGCGGCCTGCGCTTGGCCGTACCAGAGCATCTCGAGGCGACGGGCGTTGGCGGGCTCCCGCCCCAGCGCTCTCTCAGCGACGTACGCCGATCGCAGAAGCGGGCGCCCGATCCACGGAGGCACCCGTCGCGGCGCGCGACCTCCGAACAGGTCAAGCATCGACCCCGCCGTCAGGCCCTCCCACGGATGCAGGACGACGGGTGGCGGCGTCAGCTCAGTGGTCGCCAGGAACGCTGCGGCGGCACCGACGTTCTCGACCAGGCACTGAGGCGTCTGGGCGTCGGCCCGGACGACGGACGAGAGCCGGGACCGGGACAGGCGAACGAGGCGATGCGTCACTGCCCTGTCGACACCGTGAACAGAGGTCGGCCGATAGACCACAACGAGAGGACTGGTGCGATTGTCGGTCCGAACGACGACGCGCTCCCCGAGTGCTTTCGAGCGCGTGTAGGCGCTGAACGCATCGTGGTCCAAAGACTCGTCCAACATCCTGGCGGCGCCCAATACGCCGGCGGAACTGATGTGCACGTACCTGGCGACTCCTGCGCGTGCGGCCGCTCGACGGACCACCTCGGGCAGCAATGCGTTGGCTCCGAACAGCGCGGGCTCGTCGTTGGCGGCGGCATCGGCCATCCCGGCCGCGTTGACGACCACGCTGGCACCGGAGAACCGCTCGCCCAGATCGGCAACGTGGCTCTCGGCCGCGTTGGTTGCCTCGACTATGGCCTCAGAGCCTGACGGGTCTTCCCATCGCAGCCGTGGGGCTGCGACGCGCGCGACGTCGTATCCCTTGTCCGTGAGCGCTGCACACACAGCACGCCCGACGAATCCGCTGCCACCGACGACCGCTGCCTTCATCCACCCGACTCCTGTAGGGCGTTGAGCACCGTCGTCGCGCGAGGAAGGTCGGTGGCGAACTGCTGGGCGCGGCGATCTCGCTCGCACCACTCCTCGTCCGTCATCGAGGCGAACCCGTCGCCTCTTGCTTCTCGGGCCGGTCGACGGCCTCGTCGGCCGGGATCGCTTCTGCGGCTGCTGCGGCGGCCAGCAGGAGCAGGATCACGATTCCCAAGGTGCTGTTGAGGAACGGGTTGAAGTAGCTCGTGACGGCGATGCCGGCCAGTGAGGCCGCCAAGACGCGGCTCAAGGGCGCGCCATGAGCGCGGCGGGTGGCGGTGTTCCTGTCTCGCACTAGCTGTATCGGCGTCCAAGCAAGGAGCAGCAGGAACACGAGGAATCCGGGAAGCCCCAACTTCATGAGCAGGTCCCAGTACATGTACTCGGTACGTCCGTCATGGCGAATCGTGGACAAGTTGTACCCCAATCCCCAACCGGTGACAGGTCTCTCCGAGATCCGTTCCTTGTGCAGCGTGAGGGTCTGGGTCCGGATCTCGACAGCCTCTGCGTCGGACTCGAGCACGGGAGACGTATCCGACCCGTTGTCGGCCGCGCCATCGCTGTCGGATGGTGCGAACACAGCGAGCCGAGGACTTAGCCGATCCGCCGCCGACGACACGAGCGTCGGGCCGCCATAGGCGAGCACCGACACGAAGATGAGCATGGCCAGCCCTACGAGCACCAGTCCGGCGGAGCGGGCCAGCTTGCCGATGTCGCGGATGCGGGTCGCGCAGAGCACGACCAAGGCGACTACGAACCCGATCCACAAGGCGCGCGTGAGCGAGAGAAGCAGACCCATGGTCACGATCGAGGAGACCGCAACGTACTTCAACCGGTGCGTTCCACCGCACGATATGCGGTAGATGCCGAAGGTGAGGGCCGCAATGAGAAGGACTTGACTGCGAATGTAGATGCGGTCCATACCGTTGCCGAGATCGGCAATTCCGCCGAGCGACTCACGATAGAGCCACCCGTTGATCGCATCGATGTCGATGCTGTTCAGCGGCACGAGCAGATGCAGCACGATCGTGAATACTGAGAGGGCGGCGCTGGCACAGAGCAGCACGATGAGTTGCTTCGCCACTTCGCCCCTCGTGAGTCGCAAGGACATGACCGTGGGCACCAGGAGCAGGGCCGAGAAGGTGGTCAGGTCGTTGGCGACGAAGGTGAGTTCGTTTCCCTGTTGATGGCCCCAGAGTGCTGAGATTGCCAGTGTGGCGATGAAGGCTGCCGTGACCCAGACGATTCCCTGCTTGCACACGTGGCGGCGTTCGTGCCACAGAAGCGGTGCCGACACGGCGATGCAGGCAAGGAACAGCACCATTCTGATGCTGGCAGGCCCGAGCATGAGCCAGCGGCCGCTCGAACCAACCGCGCACTCAGCCACGAACACAGTGAAGAGAGCGAGTGTCGCGCGCCTCGACACGCGAACCAGGTTCGACACCTCCGCCGAGGGTCGGTCGACCAAGGCAATGCTCCTTCCGGCCGTCCAGCCCTTGGCTGGGCGGAGGGTGCTCATCATAAGCACCCAGGACCGCGCTCCAGCGATCAGCGTGAGCCATAACCCCTCCCCTCTACCCCGCCCCGAGGATCTCTACGCCGCATCCCCGTCTCGCGCTAGCGCACCTCGAGCCCAACACTCCCGGATCTTTCAGCGTCATCGCCGCGCGGCCCCCACCGAGAAACGGAGCCAGTGACAACTAGCATGGAGCGCCGTCCTGCGAGAAGAGAGGCCACCTGTGAGCGCAACACGATCCACCTCGCCGCGC
The DNA here is from genome assembly GCA_963696245.1 of uncultured Actinomycetota bacterium. Classification (GTDB taxonomy): domain Bacteria; phylum Actinomycetota; class Actinomycetes; order Propionibacteriales; family Nocardioidaceae; genus Nocardioides. The sequence continues at coordinate 178,460 of CAVOJM010000005.1, read as the reverse complement.
CGCAGATGCCGTGCTCGGGCTCTCTGAATCGATGAGCATCTTCTCGGCCGGCCTTCTCGGGTGCTTTCTCGCGGCACCCCTGTTTCGGCGCCTTGGCCGGCGTCCCGGATGGCTTGACGTCCCGAACCACCGGTCGTCACACAGTGTTGCCACTCCGAAGGTCGGCGGCCTCGCGTGCCTGTTGGGGGTTCTCATGGCCACCGCCGTCGCGCAGCTCTCGGGCCGCCAGGTCCCGTGGGCAGTAGTCGCAGGAGGCACACTGCTAGCGCTCGTCGGCTTCACCGATGACCGTCTCGATCTTCCAGCGCGACTGAGACTGCTCCTTCAGCTCGTCTCGGGTGTGGCCTTCGGTTACCTCATCGGTGGAGTCGCGGCCGCCGTGATCGCGGCCGTCGCCGTGCCGGTGCTCGTCAATGCGGTGAACTTCATGGACGGGATCAACGGCATCACCGCTCTCACGGTTGCGGTCTGGGGCGTCACGGTCCTGACCGCTGCCGGCCCCGACGTCAGCCCCGCCCTGGTGATCATCGCTGCCGCCGCTGCTGGCGCAGCTCTCGGTTTCCTACCCTGGAACATCCCTGCTGCGTTTCTGTTCCTCGGCGACGTCGGCAGCTACCTCTTCGGCAGTCTCATCGCGTTCGGGACCGTCGTTGGGCTACGCGACGGCGTCCCCGTCACTGCTCTTCTTTCGCCGTTGGCCGTGTACGGCGTCGACACGGCGTGGACACTCGTCCGCCGGGCCCGCCGTGGGGAACGTCTGATGGATCCGCATCGAGATCACATCTACCAGCAACTTGTCCGGTCCGGGCGGCTCTCCCACCTCACCGTGGCCGGCTTTTGCGCTGTGGTCGCCGGGCTTGTCGCCGTGTCGTGGCGCTGGCTCGACGTGTTTGCCGCGTCCGCGGTCACCCTCGCGCTGCTTTCTCTCTACCTGTTGTCCCCAATTATTCTTGCCCAGGTCACCTCACAGGGCGTCGGAGCTGAACGAGGCCGAGGACGCGTCAACCGCACTGCCCGACGGTATGGCGACTAATACAGACGAAGGGATGGGAACCAGTCAGATGCGAATTCTCATCACGGGTGGTGCCGGGTTCATAGGGCAACACCTGGCCCGCCAAGTTGCTGCGAAGCATCAGCTTGTAGGTCTGGACAACCTGTTGCCGCAGGTCCACCTCGACCCGGACGCGAGCCGCCATCGATTTCCGGGCGAGCTCATTGTCGGTGATGTCAGTGAGCCGGGTGCCTGGGCATCAATGCCGAGGACAGATGTCGTCATCCACCTCGCGGCAGAGACGGGTACCGGGCAGTCGATGTACGAACAAGCTCGCTACCGCCGCGTGAACGTCGACGGAACGCGACTCGCTGGGGAAGTCGCAGCGGGGTGGGGCGTGCCGCTGATCGCGATGAGTTCTCGTGCCGTGTACGGGGAGGGGCGGAGCAGCTGCCCGCTGCACGGGGACCGGTTCGGGGAGACGTGCTGCGACCAGGCGCAGCCCAGTTCCTCCACGGAGGATGATCCTCACCACCCGGTCTCCTTCTATGGCGAAACCAAGTCGGCTGGCGAGTTGGTTCTCGCCGAGATCGCGGGAGAGATTCCGGTGACGATCATCCGACCTCAGAACGTCGTCGGCCCGGGACAGGCGCTGCACAATCCCTACACGGGCGTGCTGGCGGCATTCCTGGCTCGCCTGCGTGAAGACCGGCCGCTCGTCGTCTACGGCGATGGAACAGCCACCCGCGACTTCATGCACGTCGAGGACCTGGCCAGTCTCATCGCCTGGTGTGCCGAACATCCGCCTGAGCCGGGCGTCGCCCGCGTCCTGAATGCCGGCACTGGTACCCGCACGACCCTCGATGAGCTGGCCGCGGCCGCAGTCGCGGGATCCCAGGACCAGACCGCCCAGATCGAACACGTCTCCGTGCACCGTGCGGGTGACATCGAGCACGCGTGTGCCGACCTGGGGCGACTCGTCAGGATCGGTGCCCCCCTGCCGCGCTGGACGAGCCGCGACGCGATCATCCACTTCATCCGAGAGTCGTGGCAGGCGCCAGGTGCGCCGTCAGAAGCGTGGGACGACGCTCTGGTTGAGCTAGCTGACCGTGGTCTGACCTCTTGAGCATCAAGCCCGACCAGATCCTCGTCGCCATTGTCGCGTTCAACCCGGACCCAGCACTCGAAGGCCTGTGTGCTGCGTTGGTCGCTTCAGGAAGCCATGTGCTGGTCCTCGACAACGCGTCCCAGGACGGTCTCGAGACGCTCTCGGCGTGCGACGAAGCCGGCGCCGAGGTACGCAGGCTGCCTGACAACATCGGCGTGAGTGGAGCGCTCGCGGTCGCGCATCGACGGGCACGTGACCACGAGTGGCTCTTGACCCTGGATCAGGACTCCAGTGTTGATGCTGGATTTGTTCGGGCGCTGGCGTCCTCGTCGGCTGCCCGAGATCCTCGCGTAGCCATGATCGGACCGCTCGTCGTGGACTCCAGCAGTGGCGACGTGCTGCAAGGAAGCCCCGAGGGCTCTAGCCCAACGCGAACGAGACTGATCATCACATCTGGTGCCCTGTGCCGCGTGGCAGCACTCGATGACGTTGGAGGATTCCGCGAGGACCTGTTCATCGACCATGTCGACCACGACATCTGCCTCCGCCTTCGTCGGCGCGGATGGACCGTATTTCTCGAGCATGCCGTCACGATGCGCCATTCCATCGGGCAGATGCGTTCGCACGGTCTCGTGGGAGGTCTGGCCGTGAGAAACAGCCACCATTCAGCGGACCGTCAGTACTACAAGTACAGAAACTACATTCTGCTCGTGAAGGACGGGACCGCCCGGGCTGACAGCCGTTGGTGTCTGCGAACCGCGTTGGCACTCGCGTGGGGTCCGCTCAAGATCGTGGCCTTTGAAGGCTCGAAGCTGGCGAAGCTCGGGGGGATCGCGGCCGGCGTCCGTGACGGAGTCCTCGGCCGGACCGGGCGTAGGCCAACCGCGCGACCCAGAGGAGAGGAATGATCGGGAGCATGCCACGGACCCTCCTCATCGGAAGCCCGTTCTTCGGCTACCACCGGCACATCATTGCGGCCCTCGAAGCGCGCGGACATGCCGTGGACTTCTACAACGACCGCCCTGGCGAGAACCCGCTGCTCAAGGGGGCCATTCGGCTCAAGCCGAGCCTGGTCGCTGGAGTGGTGGAGAAGTATCTGCAGAACATCCTGTCCGAGACTCGCACGAAGACCTACGACCTCATTCTCGTCATCAACGGCAAGGCGCTCACGCCGCGCTTCGTGAGTGAGCTCAAGAAGCAACATCCCGGAGCGGGCACTGTCCTCTACCTATGGGATTCCATCCAGCTCTACCCGCACGTACTGGATTTCGCTGAGCTGTTCGACCGGAGGTACACCTTCGACTCGGTGGACGCCGGAGGTCAACCTGGGTTTGAGCTTCTGCCGCTGTTCTACACGCACGACTACCGGACTGTGGGCGAGGATGAGCCCACAAGTCCCATGTACGACATCGTGAACGTGTGCAGCGTCCACGCAAACAGGTATCAACTCATGAAGCACCTGGTGCCGGACCTCCGCGCCGCGGACTTGCGTGTGTATTCGTACCTCTACCTGAACCCGGTTCAGTTCGCGTACAACCGCGTTCGATCCGAGGCCTTTCGCGGTGCCTCAGCGGCAGAATTCAAATTTCGCACGCTCGCCGCGAAGGACTACGTGGAAGTTCTGGCAGGGTCGCGCGCCGTGCTTGATGCCAACCATGTCGCGCAGTCCGGGTTGACGATGCGCACTATCGAGACGCTTGGCGCTCGACGAAAATTGGTGACGACCAATCGAGATGTCGTGAGTTACGACTTCTACGATCCCTCCCGCGTGCTGGTGATCGATCCAGGGGATCCGGACGTCCGAGCCATCCGTCGGTTCATCGAAGAGCCTCAGATCGAGCTGGCGTCGTCTGTCTACCGGAAGTACGACATCGACACGTGGGTCGAGACCATCACATCGCACGGGATTCCGGAGTCATGAACAAATACGGCGTGGCGGAGCTTCTCCGGTCGGCCTACTCGCTCGTCCTGACGAGGCTGTTCTTCCCTGGTGCTCGGCTGGTCCGGCGACCCCTATTTCTGCGCGGCCGCCGTCACGCCGAGTTCGGGCACGGTCTCACGACCGGATATCGGTGCCGGTTCGACCTGGGCGGCGGCACGCAGCAGGGCATCACGCTGACCGTCGGAAGGGACTGTTCGATCGGTGACGACGTCCACATCGTCGCCACCGAGTCAGTGTCTATCGGCGATGACTGCCTGATGGCTTCGCACATCTTCATCTCCGATACGTCTCACGGGACCTATCAAGGCGACGACCAGTCGCGCCCCGACTCCCATCCCGCCCACCGGCCGCTCCACACTCGTCCGGTGTCGATCGGCAACAAGGTCTGGATCGGCGAGAACGTGTGCATCCTCCCGGGTGTGACCCTGGGTGATGGATGCATCGTCAATTCGAATGCCGTCGTCACCAAGAGCTTCCCGTCCGCCTGCATCGTGGCCGGAGTTCCAGCGCGGGTGATCAAGCGTTGGGACGAGACGACCGGCGAGTGGCGCGTCTCGTGAAGATCTCGGTGTGCCTCGCGACCTACCAAGGTGAGAGATTCATCGGCCAGCAACTGGACTCGATCTTGGCGCAGCTGAGCCCTGAGGACGAGGTCGTGATCTCCGATGACTGCTCCTCGGACAGCACCCGCGAGATCATCGAGTCGTACGCCGACCCCAGGATCAGGGTCTTCCGCAACGCGACGAACGTCGGCTACAGCAAGAACTTCGAGAACGCGTTGTCCCACGCCAACGGGGACATCATCTTCATCTCGGACCAGGACGACGTGTGGCTTCCGAACAAGGTCGAGCTGATGCGTGACTCCCTGCTGACCCACGACCTGGTGGTCTCGGACGTGGTGGTCGTCGATGCGGATCTCGCGACCATCGCACCGTCGCACTTCCGCCAGTACGGCGTGAAACCGGGGTTCGCGCACAACCTGGTCCGAACCCGCTACATCGGCGCGGCCATGGCAATGCGAAGGGCCGTGCTCGATGTCGCCCTGCCGCTTCCCGGCCGATCCTCCCTGTGCGCCTACGACTACTGGATCGCCATAGCGGGAGAGTTGTTCTTCCGGGTGGACGTCCTCGATGTCCCACTCATGCTCTACCGCCGCCACGGTGAGACTGCATCGACCGGCGGCGCTGGCAGCACCCACTCGATCCGGCATCGGATAGCGGTGAGGGCTTACTGCCTCTTCCACCTTGCTCGACGAGCACGACGTGGGTGGTCCGCAGGAAGGTCGACGCGATGAGTCAGGGGTCGTCCCAGCCGACGGTGTCGCCTACGTGCTGGGTTCGAGCGTCAGCTCCCAGTCCTCGCTCGACTCGAGCGCCTCGGTCTCGAACGTGACCGTGCTGCCCTGATCGGACCAACCCGCGGGAAGGGCGGTGGCCCGATAGCCCTCCGGCAGGTGCACCGTCAACGTCGGCGGAGGTCGGGTTCACCGTGCCCTGCGGATCGAACGCCAGGTGGTAGGTCAGGGTTCCGCCCTCGCCCACCTCGGCGGCACCGGGGACGCTGTAGGAGGCGCGAAGGTGGGTCGACCCACCCGGCTCTATCAACGTGCTGTCGGCGACGTAGGAGTGGTCGTAGAACGTTTTGGCAAGGGTGGGCTGGCGTGTCCCTCCCAAGGACACCCTCGTCACCTTCGTCGCGCCGGGGAGGAATGCCGACACCCTGATGCTGTCCCACCGCGTGAAGTAGGTATATATCGGGTCCAGTCCCGGGATGGAGTTCGGTGGGGCGTCGACTCCGGGGACGGCGTACGGCGGGGTGTCGTTGTGCACCAGCGCGTCAAGTCGGTTGGTTGCTGTGCCGTCGCTGGCGAGGGTGACGTCGAGGTCGAGGTTGCGTCGCTGGTAGTAGTCGACCTTGCCCGGGGCCATGCTCTGAGTGAAGACGCCTACGTAATCACCCGTCGCCGTTGTGAGGTCCCCGTCCAGCCCAACTGCCGCAAACCCAGCCTGAGACTCTGGGTCCCGCATGTAGAGCGCGAAGTGACGACCATCCGCAGCGCTCTTGAGAGCCCGTCCTTTGGCGACGTACTCGCCATCACTGAAGAGCTTCTGCTGGAGCGCCGCGACTACGGCCGCGAACGTCTGGTCTTGAGCCGTGGGGTCAGGGTAGTAGTCGTCGTAGCTTCCGATGAGAGTCTTGGCAAGGTTGCTCCCGGTCAACTCGCCGACGCCTGGCACCGTGGCAGGGCCGGTCGCGTCGAGGACCTTGGCCAACGCGACCACGTCGACGGCTACCAAACCGTTGTACCGCGTGCCGGTTGCGCTGTGCCAAGCGCGCAGCATCTCCTCGCCGGACACAGACCAGGACGGGGCGAACGTGGAGTTCACCAGGTCCGGTGTTGGTGCCATGGAACGGGTTTCCCCTGACCCCCCGCCAGACCTGAGGCACCCGCAATTCGGGGTGCCCCGAAAGGGTGGCGACCTCGCCGACCTTCAGCTTGCCGTCATCCCATGACATCGGCGCAAAGGACAGGGCGGCCCCGCCGGAGTACCGGAGCTCACTCGGGTTGAGCATGGCGATGAGATACTTCCGCCGCCCCTCGAAGCCCATGAAGGCAGGCAGCTGATCCAGCATCGGCTCGGCTCCGGTGATCCCGTTCACGAGCGGCGCGAGCTGGTCGAGGGCCTGATCGCGGCTCGCGGCGATGGTGTCGCCGACAAGTGGCGTGGTGCCTCGCACCTCGGTCAACGCGCTCTCGGCGGATGTGACGTGCTCTCCGGCTTTCTGTGCGCCCGCGATGACCTTGTCCAGGGTCTGTCGATCGATCTGTCCGTCCTTGAACAGTGTCGCCTGTTTCCCGGTGACGGACGGGTAGAGATCGACTCCGATCTCCGCGACGGCGGTGGCGTCGTCGAGTGCCTGCACGAAGTGCCGCGCATCGGTGACCGCTGTCCTGGCGACCGGGACCCTGCTCCACACGACACCGCCGATTCCCTGGGCGTTGCCTTGCGCCGAATCGATGTGATCACGCGCGCTCGCCACCGATTGGCTAGCGGAGTCCAGATCGTTGCTTTCGAGCGCTGCCTCGGCAGCCAGTAGATCGTTCTTGGCGGCGTGCGCGTCGTACGCGGCCTTCAGCAACGGGAGCGCAAGCACGACAAGCGCGGCCAGGCCGGTGCACAGTCCGGCAAGGCTCCAGATGAGCATTCGTCGTCGTCGGGATTCGCCAGCCAACGGTGTCGGCGAAAGGCGCATCTCACGTCCAATACAAGGGGAAACGGGTGCTCGTACGGCTCGGATTGTGTCAGGCCGACCCAACCGTGCGTAATTTCGACGTTGTGTGACCGGTTCCGTTGCGATCGCCTGTGGTTCCGACCAGGTCCAGTTCGTGGCTGGACGAACCCGGCCGTCAGGAGGACCAGGCCGATGGGGGCGTGGCCCGTCGCGATCAGAGGCGGTACATTGCGCCCGCGGGAGAAGTTGTCGTCCACAAGCGTGTTGACCTCAACTCCTACGGGTACGACCGGAGTTTGGCAGTTGCCATGGGATCGGGGGTCTGGATCCATGAACGAACTAGTGCCTCGCCTGCGGCGCCATCGCGCAACGCTGGTGATCTGCTACGACGTCCTCGCGTGGGTGTCGGCCTATCTGGTGTTCGCGTGGTTGCGTTTTGACGCCGTGAACGGGGAGGTCCCGTGGATCAGCGTCACTGCCGTCACGCTCGTGACCGTTGGCCTCTACCTCGCCGTCGCGAGCGTCCTGAAGATGCACCAGGGTAGGGCCCGCACCGCCAGCCTGGAGGAGCTGATCCTCCTGGGGGCGATCGTCCTGGGGACGGGAGCGATCGTCTTCGCGATCAACCTCTATCCAGAGTGGGTGCCCAGGAGCATCCCGGCGGTGGCCGCTCTAGGGGCTCTCGTCGCGGCCGGTGGAGGTCGTGCGATCTGGCGCCGGCTCTGTGAGATCGACGACGAGAAGCTCGAGAGCGAGGGTGCCACGCGGGTCCTGGTGATTGGCGCCGGCGAGGCGGGCCGGGAGCTGATCGGATCGATGTTGCGCGACCACGCGCACGCCTGGCGTCCGGTCGGGCTACTCGACGACGACCCCTACAAGCGGCACCTCCGGGTCCGCGGGGTGCCCGTGCTCGGCCCGCTCTCCCGCATGGGAGACGAGGCTCGCACGATGGGCGTCGACACGGTCATCATCGCGATTCCGAGCGCATCCCCCGAGATCATCGACCAGGTCCGACTTGCTGCCCGCGACGCCGAGCTCGCGGTCAAGGTGCTGCCCTCGACCACGGAGCTGCTCACCGAGACAGTTGGCATCCGGGACCTGCGTGACATCAACCTCACCGACGTCCTCGGACGCAAACAGCTCGACACGGACGTCAGCTCGATCGCGGGTTACCTGCGGGGTCGCAAGGTGCTGGTGACGGGAGCTGGAGGGTCGATCGGCTCCGAGCTCTGCCGCCAGATCCAGCGCTACGGTCCCGCCGAGCTGATGATGCTCGACCGCGACGAGTCGGCGCTCCACGCCGTCCAGCTCTCGATCCACGGCCGGGCGCTGCTGGACTCCGACGAGGTCATCCTGTGCGACATCCGCGACCAGGACGCCGTCAACGGAGTCTTCGGCGCCCGACGGCCTGACGTGGTCTTCCACGCAGCGGCGCTCAAGCACCTGCCGATGCTCGAGCAGTACCCCGCCGAGGCAGTCAAGACCAACATCATCGGCACCCGCAACGTCCTGGATGCCGCGGATCTCGTCGGCGTCGACACCTTCGTCAACATCTCCACCGACAAGGCTGCCAACCCCAGCAGCGTGCTCGGCTACTCCAAGCGGATCGCCGAGCGGATCACCGCGGCTCGTGCGCAGGACGCCGACGGTACCTACGTATCAGTGCGTTTCGGCAACGTGCTGGGTAGTCGTGGGTCGGTGCTGACGTCGTTCGCCGGGCAGATCGCCCAGGGCGGCCCCCTCACGGTCACCGACCCCGAGGTCACCCGTTTCTTCATGACCATCGAGGAGGCCTGCCAGCTGGTCATCCAGGCCGCGGCGATCGGGAGCCCCGGTGAGGCGCTCGTGCTCGACATGGGTGAGCCGATTCGCATCCTCGACGTCGCCAACCAGCTCATCCAGCAAGGGGGCACGCCCGTCGGGATCGAGTACACCGGACTCCGCGAGGGGGAGAAGCTCCATGAGGAGCTCTTCGGCGACGGAGAACCGCAGGACATCCGACCCAGGCACCCCCTGGTGTCGCACGTCCCGGTGCCGCCCGTCGCCGACTACGAGGTCGCCAACCTCCCGAGATCGGCGAGCATGCACGGGGCAGTGGTCCGCAAGGCCATGGCCGACCTCTGCCTCAGTGAGGCCGACATCGATCCCGACAGCTACCCGGCGAGCGCCACCAGGCGTAGTCCGAGCTTCTGACTCGGTGGCGGCGTCAGCCGAGGCGACGCCCGCCGGCCACGAGCGCCGCCCCGATCAGACCGCCGAGGGTGTTGGCGACGATGTCGACGTACGACGCGGTGCGGTCGGGCAGGACCAGTCCCTGGACGAGTTCGACGGTGCTGGCGATCACGAAGACGTACGCCGTCCAGTCACGCCAGGTGGTGCTCGACCAGATCAGTGAGCCGAGCGCGGACACCGGCGCCAGGATCGCCGCGTTGCACAGAAACTCGGCGCGCTCCTGCGTCGCGGTCTCGGGTGAGAAGCCCAGCGTCGTGCCGAGGTCGACGACCCAGGAGGCCATCGACGACTGCGTGCCCGAGGTGGGTGCGAAGAGCGCCACGCAGAGCAGCACGGAGTAGACGACGAGGGCGAACGGCAGTGCGCGGTGGGTCACCTCCGACGGCCTCATGGTGCCGAACGTTTTCACACCGCGCGGAATGTGATGGACGCCGGTCCGGTTGGCAGATGTGTGAGCACGGGTTTCTGGGTCGTTGTCGTGGCCGTTGTCGTCTCGGTCGCCTTCGGGACCTGGCGGCTGCTGACCGACGGCCGTTTTCGTGGAACCCACCGCGTCCGCGATGCCGAGACGTCGGCGGTGGTCGAGCCTGTCGAGACCCCCTGGACCCACGTGCAGACCTCGATCCCCGACGCCAACCTCGGCGAGAAGGCGACGCTGCTGCAGTTCTCCTCGGCGTTCTGTGCACCCTGCCGAGCCACCCGTCGGACCCTCTCCGAGGTGGCCGCGGTGGTGCCCGGTGTCGAGCATCTCGAGGTCGACGCGGAGCACCATCTCGAGCTCGGTACGGCGTCTCGGCATCCTGCGTACGCCGACGACGCTGGTGCTCGACGCCTCCGGTGCCGAGGTCACCCGCGCTAGCGGCGCGCCGCGGAAGGAACAGGTTCTGGCCGCCCTCGGGAGCGCGTGAAGCCCATTATGTGGACAACTGTCTCGCCGAATGAGACGCCGATTGTCGGCGCGGGCCTGGCGTTCCCTACTCTGATCGACATGTCCTCGACCTGGCTCACGAAGCGGCGCGCAGTGGATCACTGCCGCGTGCACTCGTCGCTGTGTCGAATGCGCTGATCCGGTCGCGCCCGTCTGCCCTCTGATGAGTGGCGCCGCGTGACCGTTCCGGTCCGCTCGCACCCGTCCGCAGGAGAGACATGTCCACCACCGTGCAGTCATCGCGCACCGCCGCTGGCATCGACCCGAGAGGCCCGCAGTTCGCTGCGTCCCTCACCTCGGTCGTGCTCATCGTCGTGCTCTTGCTCGCGCCGAGCGTTGCGGCGACGCTCCTGCTCACGGCCCAGGCCGTGCTCTTCGCCGTCGGGGCCACCCGCGGCGTCCAGCACACGCCGTACTCCTGGCTCTTCCGCGCCCTGGTGCGGCCGCGGCTCTCGGCACCGACCGAGCTCGAGGACCCTGCGCCGCCGAGGTTCGCACAGGCGGTCGGCCTGATCTTCGCCCTCGTCGGGCTGGCCGGCTTCGTGGCGGGCGCCGATGTGGTCGGCTTCGTCGCGGTCGGCTTCGCCCTGGTCGCGGCCCTTCTCAACGCGATCTTCCGCTTCTGCCTGGGCTGCGAGATGTACCTCCTGCTCAAGCGCGTCACCCACTGAAACAACCTCACCCGAGACCCCGCACCGCTTCCCCGGTGCACAAGAAAGGTAGAAACATGACCCGCGAGAACTCCCTCGTCACCGCCCAGTGGGTGGCCGAGCACCTCGATGACCCGAAGGTGGTGCTCGTCGAGGTCGACGAGGACACGACCGCCTACGACAAGGGCCACATCGAGGGCGCCATCAAGCTCGACTGGACGACCGACCTCCAGGACCAGGTCCGCCGCGACTTCGTCAACAAGGACCAGTTCTCGGCCCTGCTCTCCGAGCGTGGCGTGTCCAACGACGACACCGTCGTTCTCTACGGCGGCAACAACAACTGGTTCGCGGCCTACGCCTACTGGTACTTCAAGCTCTACGGCCACGAGGACGTCAAGCTGCTCGACGGCGGCCGCAAGAAGTGGGAGCTCGACTCCCGCGAGCTGACCGACGAGCTGCCGTCTCGCTCGGCCGCCTCGTACACCGCCGCCGACCCCGACCTCTCGATCCGCGCGTTCCGCGACGAGACGGTCGACGCGATCGGTGTGAAGAACCTGGTCGACGTGCGCAGCCCCGACGAGTACGCCGGCCGGCTGCTCGCCCCGGCCCACCTCCCGCAGGAGCAGGCGCAGCGCGCGGGTCACATCCCGACCGCGGCCAACGTCCCGTGGAGCAAGGCGGCCAACGACGACGGCACCTTCAAGTCGGATGAGGACCTCAAGCAGATCTACACCGAGGCCGGAGTCGACTGGGACAAGGACACCATCGCCTACTGCCGCATCGGCGAGCGCTCCTCGCACACCTGGTTCGTGCTCAAGGAGCTCCTCGGCCAGCAGAACGTCAAGAACTACGACGGCTCCTGGACCGAGTACGGCTCCCTCGTGGGCGTCCCGGTCGCACTCGGCGACGAGGCGGGCGAAGCCTGATGTGCGGCGCGACTGAAGGCGGCCTCAGCCTCGACGGCATCGACGTCAAGAAGGAGGCGATCGTCCAGGGCCAGGTGACCCGCGACGGAGAGCCGGTCGGCAACGCCTATGTGCGCCTGCTCGACCGCACCGGCGAGTTCACAGCCGAGGTCCCGACCTCGGCGACGGGTCACTTCCGGTTCTTCGCCGGCAACGGCGAGTGGACCCTACGTACTCTTGCTCCGAAGGCAGAGCCAGTGGACAAGACGGTCGTCGCGTCGGTCGGCTCGATCGCCGAAGTCGCCGTCGCGATCTGACCGGACCGCACCCGTGAGGCCGTCGCGATCTGCGGCGGCCTCACGGGTTTGGCTAGATCGCTCGATTCGTGTTCGGCTACCACCCGTGACCACGACCCAGCCTGATGAGACCTCGCGCCGCGCCGCGCGCTGGCTGCAGTCGGGTCTGGTGGACCTCGAGTTCTACGGGGCCTTGCGCGGTCGGAGGTTCGAAGACGCGAAGACGGCCGCGGAGGACTTTGTCAGCGTCGGGATGTCGGAGCGGCTCAGCCCGCACCCGTTCCTCGACTTCATCAGCCTCCCGGCGGAGGTGCGCCGTGCCTGGCGGGGCGGCCGCGTGGGAGTCGTGCTCGCGCACCTGAGCGGCGACGATGGTCGGGCGCGGCCGGCGGGGCCCCTGGCCGACCCGGCGGACCCAGAGGCCGCGCGCGAGGACCTGCTGGCGTTGGCCCAGGAGCTCGGGCGAGACATCGGGGGTGAGAGCGAGCGACCGGTCGCCTCCGTCGACTGGACGGCGGTGCGGGGCAGAGAGCTCCAGCCCGCGCTGACGTCCGTCATCATCGTGGCCACCGAGGCCCGCCGTGCCATCCATACGGTGCGCAGCCTCCTGGACCGCAGCGGTGACAGCGAGATCGAGGTCATCGTCGTCGACAACGGCTCCGCGACACCCGCAGCCCTCGGGCTCCGGGCGGCGTTCCATGGCGATGCCCGTGTCGAGCTGCTCCGGATCCAGCGCGCGACGTCGTTCAGTGTCGCCACGAACCTCGCGATCGCGCGGGCGAGTGGAGAGGTCCTGATCCTCATGGACGGGCAGGTCATCGCGCGCCGCGGCTGGCTTCCGGCGGTGCTGCAGGCGCTGGACGATCCAGAGGTCGCCGGCGTCCAGCCCGTGGTGCTCCGCGCCGACGACACGATCGACTCTGCCGGGCTCGCAGTCGCGGTTGAGGGCGACGCGCCGAGGTCGCTGCTGCAGGGGCATCCGAAGGAGGACGCGCGACGACTGACGGGGGAGCGGCTGGAGGCGATCGCCGGGCAGGTGATGGCGTTGCGGACCGAGGACGTCGTGTCACTCGAGGGACTTCGGCTCGACCTCCCACCGACCGAGGCCGCCCTCGACCTGTGTGCACGCCTGCTCCAGCGACGCCCTGCTGGCTTCCGGATCGCCAGCACCGCGTTGGTCAGCCTCCCGAAGAAGCCTGAGCCACCGGAGCCGGAGAGCGATCCCCGGTCGGCCGATGCCTTCGTCACCCCTCGACGCAGTGACTCCGCCGACCGGCTGCGCTGGTCCCTGAAGCTGCCCTCGCCCCCCGGTCACCCGGGTGACCTGTGGGGCGACACCCACTTCGCCGACTCACTCGCCACCGCGTTGCGCGACCTGGGTCAGGACGTGGTCACCAGCCGTCGCGGTGCGCACACCGCCGGCCCGACCCATCTCGATGACGTGTCGTTGGCGCTGCGCGGGTTGTATCCGATCTCGCCGACGCCAGGTCAGGTGAACGTGCTCTGGGTGATCAGTCACCCCGACGACGTGGACCCCCAGGAGTTCGAAGGCTACGACCTGGTCTGCGCCTCCTCCGTGGGTTGGAGCGCGGAGCTGACGGCGCGCACGGGGCGGGAGATCGTCCCGCTGCTTCAGGCGAGCGAGTTCCAGCCGCCGGCCGCCGCATTGGCGAGCGACCGCGACCCCAGGGTGGTGTTCGTCGGGAGCGCCCACGGCGGCCGGGATCGTCCGCTGGTCTGGAAGGCCGTGGAGTCCGGCGTGCCGCTCGCGGTCTACGGTCACGGGTGGGAAGGCCTGCCCGAGGGCATCTGGCAAGGAAAGTACGTCGACAACTCCCGACTCCCGGAGATCTACCGACGGCACGGCATCGTGCTCGCCGACCACTGGGCCGACATGGCGCACCACGGCTTCATCGCGAACCGGGTCTTCGACGCGGTGGCCTCGGGTGCGCGGGTGATCTGCGACGACGTCGCCGGGCTCCACGACGTGTTCGACCCGCACGACGTAGTGGTTGCGCGTACGCCGGGCGACATCGTCGCCGCGGTCGCTCAGCTACGAGCGGAGCCGGCCAACAGCAATCCGCGCACGGGGCTCTCGTTCCACGATCGCGCGCGGACCCTCCTCGACCTGCTGCCCCGCCGCTGAACCGGGTGGTTCGGCTCGGGCGCCGGCCTGGGTGAGTGGCTGAGCAGGCTCCGCCACGTGGAGGGAGCATCCGCGCAGCGACTGCGCCTAGCTGCTCGAGGACCGGTAGCGCTTGCGCAGCACCTTGCGCTTGTTGCTCCCCTCGAGGTTCTCGCCCTTCACCACCACGACCAGGTTGTGGTAGCAGTGGACGGCCTCGACGTGGGTGTCGGTGTAGGTCGACTGATAGCCGTCCTCGACGAACTCCTCGTGGTTGAGGCCGTCGACCAGGCGCTTGACGAACCCCATCGTGGTGTCGGGTGAGTCTCGGTCCTCGCTGCCGCCGAACTCCGGCCAGTACGACGTCTGGGTGTCCTCGATGGCGTAGACAGCCCCGTCGGGAAGTAGCGGGAACAGGACGCGGAAGGTCTCGATGATGTCGTCCGGGCGATGGCTCCCGTCGTCGATGACCACGAGCGGGACGCCGAAACGCTCGATGATCGAAGTCAACGCTGCGGCGTCGGTCTGGTCGCCCTGGACCGTGATCATCCGAGGTCGATCCAGGAACGACTTGTCCTCGATGTCCAGGCCCACGATCTGGGCCTGCTGGAAGTAGCGTCGCCACATCCGCAGCGAGCCGCCGCCCTCACCGGAGCGGGAGTATCCGCCGACGCCGATCTCGAGCAGCAGGAACTGCTCGTCGCGCAGACGACCGAGGTGTTGCTCGTAGCGGGGGGTGTAGTAGTGCACACCCCACTTGTCGGTCCCCGTGCGTTGCGCGATCTCGGTGAGGCTCGGACGGGGTGGATCGGGGTGACCACGCAACCAATCCCACACCTCTGCGGGCACCCGCGGCTTGATGTGGTGGGCGGCGGCGCGCTTGAGGAGGTTGGTCATCGAGACCTTTCCGAGTCAGCTGTCGGCCCCGAGAGTAGCAACGGCGTTGCGTGCTGGGTCCGGCCCCAGCGGTTGCGCAGGGACGAAGTCCCGTCTCGAACGCCCATCAGGGTGTCCGCCTGTCAAGCTGCCTCGACCCCATCGGCAGCCACGGTGGGACCTGAGTCGGACCGGAATCGGTCTAGACAGAGGTCATCGAACTTTGCCGCCGGTCGCGCTTGTGGCGACGCGGGATGGTCGGTGTCGTGCGCATCCGGAGTGCCCGGGATGGTCAAACACCGAGGCTCAATCGGGCGCTCTGACCTGCGGTTGAGTGGTTTCCCCAAGATTGGTGATGACCCGGCACGGGTCGCCTGAGCCCGCTGCCTCGCCTGAGGCCGAACCAAGTCGGCCTCTTTGACGGTCGTCAAGTTGACCGGCGACCTCTCTCGTTCTGCCCCAGAGGCCACATGGAGGGTCTTAGGCTCCCGGCCGGACTATTCATCCTCAAATCTCCGGGGGAGATCACATGAACCGCACCACCAAGTCAGGCCTCGCCGTCGTCGCGGCCGCCGCACTTCTCACCGCTGGCGGCGTGTCCAGCTCTGTCGCCGCGAAGCTGATCGACGGCTCGCGCATCGCGCCGGGGACTGTCGACACGACCCAGCTGGCCGACCACAGCGTGGGCAACGCCCAGCTGAAGCCGGGCATCGTCAAGAACAGCAAGAACGGCAACGACGGCAAGGACGGCGCCAAGGGCGACACCGGCGCCAAGGGCGACACCGGCGCCAAGGGCGACACCGGCGCCAAGGCGACACGGGCGCCGGCCCTGCTGGCCCGCGCGGTGCCACCGGCTTCAACGGCATGCTCGGCGCCTACTACGCCCAAGCCGCGTACGACGTCGGTGACACCGAACCAGGGCGCCATCGCCACGGTCGCATGCTCGACCCGACTGACGTCGCGATCAGTGGTGGCGTCGCAGACGCTTGGTGTCGGCGGCACCAACGCCGCCGTTGGTAACTCGTTCCCCGGCCGCATGGACTGGAGCACCAACACCCCGAAGCCGAACCGTCTCGACGGCTGGATCATCCAGTTCGACGCCCACCAGCCGCCGATCGGACGACCGTGTGGGCATTGTGCCTGCCGGCGCCAGCATTCCGGTTGTCAACACCTACAAGCAGTCTTCCTGACGCCTGACGGCAGGTCTGGACGCAAGATGTAGATGGGGCTCCCGCCGCCGACGGCGGCCCCATCTGCTCAGGGGCCGAGCTCGGTCCTGCGAGGTTCGCGATCAACCTTGAGTACGGCGCTTCTCACCGCGGGGCCGACAACAACGTGGGCAACTCTCAGTCGAAGACGCTCCTGGCGCCAACCGCAACATCCAGACGGACTCCAGGACCTTGATCCGGGAGTCCATGTTGTTTCGCCCCCTCCTCGCAGCGACGGTAAACCGAAAAGCCCTTCCCGAGATCGGGAAGGGCCTTTGATTGGCCGAGCGTGCGGCTCAGCTGGCGCTGTTGATCATCCCGGCGCCGACGGTGACACCGGTGGCCTCGTCGATCAGGATGAACGAGCCGGTCGTCCGGTTCTTCGAGTAGGGGTCGCACAGCAGCGGCACGGTGGTGCGCAGCTGGACGCGGCCGATCTCGTTGAGCCCGAGCTCCTTGGTGTCCTGGTCGCGGTGCAGGGTGTTGACGTCGAGGCGGTACTGGATGTCCTTGACCAGCGCCCGCGCGGAGCGGGTGGTGTGCTTGATCGCGAGCTTCTGACGCGGACGCAGCGGCTCGTTGGTCATCCAGCAGACCATCGCGTCGATGTCCTGCGACGGCTTCGGGGCGTTGGACGGGCGGGCGATCATGTCGCCGCGCGACACGTCGACGTCGTCCTCGAGCCGGACGGTCACCGACATGGGCGGGAACGCCTCGGTGATCTCCTGGTCGAAGAGGTCGATGCCGGCGATCTTCGAGGTCATCCCGGAAGGGAGGACCACGACCTCGTCACCCGGCTTCAGGACGCCGCCGGCCACCATGCCGCCGTAGCCGCGGTAGTCGTGGTGCTCGTCCGACTTGGGACGCACGACGTACTGCACCGGGAAGCGGACGTCGAACAGGTCGCGGTCGGAGGCCACGTGCACGTGCTCGAGGTGGTGCATCAGCGTGGGACCGGAGTACCACGCCATGTTCTCGGAGCGGTTGACCACGTTGTCGCCCTGGAGCGCCGAGATCGGGATGACCTCGAGGTCGGGGATGTTGAGCTTGGTCGCGAACGACGAGAACTCAGCGTGGATCTTCTCGTAGACCTCTTGGGAGAAGTCGACGAGGTCCATCTTGTTGACCGCGAGCACGAGGTGGGGGACCCGGAGCAGCGAGAGGATCACGGCGTGTCGGCGGGACTGCTCGGTCAGGCCCTGGCGGGCGTCGACGAGGACCAGGCCGAGGTCGGCCGTAGAGGCGCCGGTGACCATGTTGCGGGTGTACTGAACGTGCCCGGGGGTGTCCGCGATGATGAACTTGCGGCTCGGGGTCGCGAAGTAGCGGTAGGCCACGTCGATGGTGATGCCCTGCTCGCGCTCGGAGCGCAGACCGTCGGTGAGCAGCGCGAGATCGGTGTAGTCGTAGCCCTTGGACTGGCTGGTGGCCTCGACGGCCTCCATCTGGTCCTCGAAGATCGACTTCGAGTCGAGCAGCAGCCGCCCGATGAGCGTCGACTTGCCGTCGTCGACGGAGCCGGCGGTGGCGAAGCGGAGCAGATCCATGTTGGTGGGCTGGGTGGGGGTGGCCATCAGAAGTAGCCCTCCTTCTTGCGGTCTTCCATGGCTGCCTCGGAGAACCGGTCGTCGCCACGGGTGGCGCCGCGCTCGGTGAGCTTGGCGATGGAGATCTCGTCGATGATCTCGGGGATGGTGGACGCCGTGGACTCGACGCATCCGGTGAGGGTGATGTCGCCACAGGTCCGGAACCGCACGGTGCGCTCCTCGGCGACTTCGCCCTCGCGCATCGGGTTGAGCGGCGTCTCGCTCATCAGCATGCCGTCGCGCTCGAACACGCGGCGCTGGTGCGAGAAGTAGATGTCCGGGATCTCGATGCCCTCACGGCCGATGTAGTCCCAGATGTCGAGCTCGGTCCAGTTGCTGATCGGGAAGATCCGCATGTGCTCGCCCTGGTGGATCCGACCGTTGTAGAGGCTCCACAGCTCGGGCCGCTGCATCTTGGGGTCCCACTGGCCGAACTCGTCGCGGTGGGAGTAGACGCGCTCCTTGGCGCGCGCCTTCTCCTCGTCACGCCGACCGCCGCCGAAGGCCGCGGTGAAGCCGTTCTCCTCGATGGCGTTGAGCAGGGTGGCGATCTGCATCCGGTTGCGCGAGGTCTTGCCGTCGTCGACGACCACACCGCTCGCGATCGCGTCGTCGATGCTCGCGACCACCAGACGAACGCCGAGCCGGTTGACCCAGTGGTCGCGCGTCTCGAGCACCTCGGGGAAGTCCAGGCCGGTGTCGACCTGCAGCACCGGGAACGGGATCTTCGCGGGGTAGAACGCCTTCTCAGCGAGCCGGAGCATCACGATGGAGTCCTTGCCGCCCGAGAACATCAGGACGGGCTTCTCGAACTCTGCGGCGACCTCACGGAAGATGTGGATCGACTCCGCCTCCAGCTGGTCGAGCTGACTCAGCTGGTAGTCGGCATGGGTATCGGTCATGACGTACGGGGGACCTCTCCTCGGGACAGCAGCCGTCATCGTAGCCGCCGGGGAGCCGGGCGCACGAAGCGTGACGGAACCCCAGTGACCGGGTTCACTTTAAGGGTGGGTGACATCTTGTTGGACGACGGTCCGACGCGCGAGAAGTCGCCTAATCTCGACACGTGAAGATCGCTGTCGCCGGCATCGGCTACGTCGGGCTCTCCAACGCCGTCATCCTCGCTCAGCACCACGACGTGCGCGCCCTGGACCTCGATCCAGGGCGGGTGGCGATGGTCAACCGGCGCGAGTGCCCGATCGAAGACCAGGAGATGGAGCACTATCTCGCCGAACGCGAGCTCCGGCTCACCGCGACCCTCGACAAGCAGGCGGCGTACGACGGTGTCGACCTGGTCGTGATCGCGACGCCGACCGACTACGACTCACAGACCAACTACTTCGACACCTCGTCGGTCGAGGCTGTGATCCGCGACGTGCTGGCCGTCGCCCCGTCCGCGACGATGGTCATCAAGTCGACGGTCCCCGTCGGGTTCACCGCTCGGATGCGTGAGGAACACCCGGAGTCCGTGATCATCTTCAGCCCCGAGTTCCTCCGTGAGGGACGAGCGCTCTACGACAACCTGCACCCGTCGCGGATCGTCGTCGGCGATCGCAGCGCGACCGGGAAGATGTTCGCGGACCTGCTCGCCGAGGGCGCCGAGGCGACCGACATACCCGTGCTCCTCACGGACTCGACGGAGGCGGAGGCGATCAAGCTCTTCGCCAACACCTACCTCGCGCTCCGCGTCGCCTTCTTCAACGAGCTCGACACCTACGCCGCCAGCTACGGGCTCGACACGGCACAGATCATCGATGGCATCGGCCTCGATCCCGCGGATCGGCAACCACTACAACAACCCGAGCTTCGGGTACGGCGGCTACTGCCTGCCGAAGGACACCAAGCAGCTCCAGGCCAACTACCGCTACGTGCCGCAGAACCTGATCAGCGCGATCGTCGAGGCCAACACCACGCGCAAGGACTTCATCGCCAACGACATCCTGCGCCGCCGTCCGAAGACCGTCGGCATCTACCGGTTGATCATGAAGGCGGGCTCCGACAACTACCGAATGTCGTCGATCCAGGGCGTGATGAAGCGGATCAAGGCGCGCGGCGTCGAGGTGGTCGTCTACGAACCGACGCTCGAGGGCGCCGACTTCTACCACTCGCGGATCATCCGGGACCTCGACGAGTTCAAGCAGGTCTCCGACGTCATCGTGGCGAACCGTCGAACCGACCTGCTCGCGGACGTCGAGCAGAAGGTCTACACCCGCGACATCTACGGACGGGACTGACGCTCGGGCGGGGTCGGCCGCTCGAGCTCGGCGACCGTGGGTGCGCCGAACATCGGCAAGCCCTGCTGCTTGCGCAGGCCGCCCCAGACGAGTGGGACGAGGACCAGGGTCGCGAGGCCGATGAGCGCGATCAGGACCGGGTGGGTCTCGTCATCGCCGGCGCCGAGGGGACCCCAGCCGGCTTTGTCGAGCAGCGCGAACCCGGACATGGTCAGCACCACCACGATGCCGCGGCGGATGTAGGACTGGGGCACCCGGGGCGCGATCCGCGCTCCCAGGATGGTGCCCGGGACCGAGCCGATGATGAGCGGGATGGTGAGCGAGAAGTCGAGGCCGTGCAAGGCGATGTTGGAGATCGCTGCCGCCAGCACGAGCGGCACGGCCTGGACCAGGTCGGTGCCGACGAGCTTCACCGCCGAGAGCCCGGGGTAGAGCATCAGCAGCGCCACCATGATGACCGAGCCGGAGCCGACGCTCGTGACGCCGACGAGCAGGCCACCGAGCGCACCCACGAGCACCGTGGGGATCGGGCGGATGCGTGGGTTGGCGTCTGGTTGCGGCCTCCCGGAGCGGACGAGGCGCAGCATGAGGTAGAGGCGCAGGGCGTACGTGGCGGCCGCGAACAGCAGGGCGAAGCCGATGGCTTCCTTGAGGACCTTGTCGATCTCGTCCGGGTCCACCACCCAGGCGACGACGTGCGGTCCGAGCAGCGCCATCGGCACCGATCCGATGATCAGCCACTTGGCCAGCGTGAAGTTGGGCGAGCCTTCGCGAGCGTGCACGACGGCCCCACCGGACTTGTAGACGGCCGCGGCCGTCAGATCCGCCGTGACGACGGTCGACGCATCGCCGACGCCGAGGAAGATCAGTGCCGGCGTCATCAGCGCGCCGCCGCCCATGCCGGTCAGGCCCACCACGATGCCGACAAGGAATCCCGCGGTGAGGATCTGGAAGAAGTTGTCGCCGATCAGGTCGGTCATGGGGCAATCTTCCTGGCTGAGCGAGTGAGATCGAGGTAGCCGGACGTCCGGATCGCAGTGAGGACGTCGTCGAGGGCCTCGTCGATGGTGCGACCGGTGGTGTCGACCCGGACATCGGCGTCGGCGGGCTCCTCGTAGGGGGACGAGATCCCGGTGAACTCGGGGATCTCGCCGCGCCGGGCCTTGGCGTAGAGCCCCTTGCGGTCGCGGCGTTCGCACTCCTCGAGGGGCGTGGCGACGTGGACCAGGAAGAACGCGCCGCCTGCCTCGTCGACCATGGCCCGCACCTGCTGGCGGGTCTCGTCGAAGGGCGCGATCGGGCTGCACACGGCGACCCCGCCGTGCCGTGCGATCTCGGCGGCGACCCAGCCGATCCGCCGGATGTTGGTCTCGCGGTCCTCCTTGGAGAAGGTGAGACCGGCCGACAGGTTCCGGCGTACGACGTCACCGTCGAGGCTCGTGACCGTGCGGGTTCCCTGCTCGAGCAGCCGGTCCATGAGCGCCCGCGCGAGCGTCGACTTGCCGCTGCCCGAGAGACCAGTGAAGAAGAGGACCAGCCCCTGGTCGGCAGGCGCGGGACGCTCGAACGCGACGATCGCCGCGATCTCCGGCGAGTAGGCGCCCTTCGGGTCGTCGGCTACCCCGATCACCGGGTCGCCGTGGGCGTAGTTCTCCAGGACCTGCACGCCGAGGTCGTGGTCGACGTCCGGGTCGCCGTGAGTGGCCAGCGCGACCGCGACGACCGCGGCCGCGGGCAGGCGGGCGGCTGCGGCCAGCGTCGCCCGGATCAGACCCGTCGCGGAGAGCTCGGGAGTCCCGTGGCCGACCAGGGGCACGAGCACGAGCGGTCCGACCGCGGACAGCGCAGCCACCTGGGGGTCGGTGAGGGCGTCGACCAGGGGGACGAAGGTGCAGCCGTGGTAGCGCCGCCGAGTCTCGGCCGGGGTGAGGTAGAGGTGCCGGAAGGGGCCGTACTGCGTCTGCGTGAGCGGCTCGATGGTGCCCCCCGGCATGGTGATCTGCGCGAGCGGCAGGCCCTCGGGGTCGACGAGCTCCACCGAGCCCGCCGCGATCGCCTGCTCCACCACGTCGTCGGGCAGCGAGAGCGTGATCGGGCTGTCGGGCTCGTTGAACACGACGGTCGGCGCGAGCGCGCCCGTCACCAGCAGCTCGAGGTCGTCGAGCTCGCGCGGCGTGGGGCAGTACTGCGGCAGAGCGGGCAGAGGCACGGCGCAATCCTGCCATCCCGGTGTCGTTACCCTGCACGCATGCCGAACCCCGTCGTCGTGGCCGAGCTTGTCCGTTCCGGATTCGTCGAGGGTCATCACCACGGATCGGTCGTCGCGCTGGCCCGCGACGGCAGCGTCGAGTGGTCGGTCGGATCGGTCGACGAGCCGGTCCTGCCGCGCTCCTGCAACAAGCCGGTCCAGGCGCTCGCCATGGTGCGGCTGGGTCTCGACCTGCCACCCGACCTGCTCGCGCTCGCGTGTGCGTCGCACTCGGGCGAGCCCTTCCACGTCGACGGCGTACGGCGGATCCTGGCGACCGCGGACCTCGACGAGTCGGCCCTCCAGACCCCGGTCGGCTATCCGCTCGACGACGTCGAGCAGGAAGCAGTGGTCAGGGCCGGGGGCCACCCGTCCTCGATCCTGATGAACTGCTCCGGCAAGCACGCCGCGATGCTCGCAACCTGCGTGGCGAACGGATGGGACCCCGAGACCTACCTGGCCGTCGACCACCCGCTCCAGGCCGCGATCCGGGAGACCTTCGAGGAGCTCACGGGCGAGCGCTCGGTCGTCGTGGCCATCGACGGCTGCGGTGCGCCGCTCCTGTCTGCCTCGCTGACCGGCCTCGCCACCGCGTTCCGATCGTTGGCCGTCGCCGAGGACGGCCCGGAGCGGCGGATCGCGGACGCGATCCGCGCACATCCGGAGTTCGTCTCGGGCACCCGCCGCGACGAGCGGGCACCTGCTGGTCGCCATCCCTGGTGCGGTCGGGAAGGCCGGCGCCGAGTCCTGCTACGCCGTCGCGCTGGCGGACGGCCGGGCCTTCGCGCTCAAGACCGACGACGGCGCGGCTCGCGCGCGGCCCGTCGTGATGGCGGCTGCGCTGCGGAGGGCCGGCATCGACCGGGAGGCCGGGGTCGACGGCGACGTCGTACGCCGCACCGGCGTGGCGCCGCTGCTCGGGGGACAGGAGCAAGTCGGGGAGATCCGGGCGACTCTGTGACACGCTTCGGTGCGTGACGCGACGAGCACTGATCACCGGCATCACCGGTCAGGACGGCTCCTACCTCGCTGAGCTGCTGCTCGCCAAGGGGTACGAGGTGCACGGACTCCGGCGTCGGTCCTCGACGTTCAACAGTGCGCGCATCGAGCACCTCTACCAGGACCCGCGCGACTCGGACACCAACCTCTTCCTGCACTACGCCGACCTCACCGACGAGTCCCGGTTGATCAGGCTGCTGCGTCGCATCGATCCGGACGAGGTCTACAACCTCGCCGGTCAGTCGCACGTCGGCTCGAGCTTCGACGAGCCTGAGTACACCGGCGACACCGTCGGGCTCGGGGCGGTCCGGATGCTCGAGGCGATCCGCACGTCCGACATCGACTGCCGCTTCTACCAGGCGTCGAGCTCGGCGATGTACGGCGCGGCCGTCGGTCGGCAGGACGAGGATGCGCCGTTCCGGCCGATGTCGCCGTACGGCGCCGCGAAGCTCTACGCCCACTGGGCGACCGCGACCTACCGCGAGGGCTACGGCATGTACGCCGTGAGCGGGATCCTCTTCAACCACGAGTCACCTCGCCGCGGCGAGACGTTCGTGACCCGCAAGATCAGCAGGGCGGTCGCCCGGATCCAGGCCGGGCTCGCGGACTACCTCTACATGGGTGACCTCGACGCCATCCGCGACTGGGGCTACGCGCCGGAGTACGTCGAGGGCATGTGGCGGATGCTCCAGGCCGACGAGCCCACTGACTACGTGCTCGCGACCGGCACCAGCTACAGCGTGCGCGACTTCGTCGCCGCTGCGTTCGAGCACGCCGGCCTCGACTGGGAGAAGCACGTCCGTCGCGACGAGCGCTACCTGCGACCGACCGAGACCGCGGTGCTGGTCGGTGACGCGGCGAAGGCCGAGCGCGAGCTCGGCTGGAAGGCCACCGTCCACGGCGGGCAGCTGGTGCGGATCATGGTCGACGCCGACATCGAGGCGGTGCGCCACGAGGGTCGACCGTGGGTGGACCGACCCGCGCCGACGACCTGACGCTCACCCTGCCGGGACGCAGGCGACGGCGGCCGTGCCGTTGCCGGAGAGCGAGATCGCCCCGTCGGCGTGCTCGACGAAGAGTGCCTCCCCACGAGTGAGGGTCGCAGTGCCCGTCTCCGCGCGGACGTCGACCGACCCCTCGAGGACGAGCACGACCCGCGGTCCCGCAGCTCGGCAGGTCCGCGGTGGGTGCCTGAGCGACGCTCAACGCGAACTCGGTCACCGGTGGCGCGTAGGTGAGCACGTTGGCGCCGGCGTCGGCGGGCTCCCACAACGGGGCGGCGGCATCGGCGTGAAGCTCGCGATCTGCAGCAGCTCGGGCACGTCGACGTGCTTGGACGTCAGTCCGGCACGGACCACGTTGTCCGAGGACGCCATGACCTCCACCCCGAAGCCCGACGTGTAGGCGTGCACGACCCCGGCATCGAGGAACATCGCCTCGCCGGGGGAGAGCACGACGTGGTTGAGCAGCAACGTCACGAGCACGCCCGGGTCCGAGGGGTAGCGCTCCGCAAGCGCCGCCGTCTGCGCGAACAGCCGGGTGCCTTCTCGTTCGACGCTGTTGCGGTCGAGGTAGCGGCGTCCGGTCGGCCGGCTGGTCCGGTGCCCGTTCTCCTCGGCCGCTCGGGCTGCGTCGGCGATCTCGGTCACGAGCTTGGTGAGTGGCTCCCCGGAGCGTGAGAGCGCGTCGGCGACGACGGAGTGCAGCACCTGGAAGGCCGGCCCCGACTCCAGCTCGTCGGCCACCTCGTCGGCCCACGGGTGCTGGAGCATGCGCAGGATCCGGGCCGACTTCTCGACGTCGCGGAAACCCGCCATGCCTTCGAACCGGGTCAGCGCCAGGATCAGCTCGGGCTTGTGGTGGCGGTCCTGGTAGCTCCGCTCGGGCGCGCCGATCGGCGTTCCCTCCTGGTCCTCGAGCGCGTAGCCGTCACGAGCGCGCTGGGTCGTGGGGTGCACCTGCAGCGACAGCGGTCGCGCGGCGGCAAGCGCCTTGACCAGGTAGGGCAAGCGATCGCCGAACGCGTCGGTCACCTCGGGACCGAGGGCAGCGGCGGGTTCCGAACGGATGTAGGCGTCCAGGCCGCGGCCGTCCGGCAGTCGCGCCGGGTCGCCTGGGTGCGCGCCGACCCAGAGCTCGGCCTGGGTCGAGCCATCGGCAGGCTGGTCCAGGAAGCGGGGGATCAGGGAGGTGGATCCCCAGTCGTAGCCCCGGACCGCACACGTGAGTCGGAACATCGCGACGATCATAGAGCGATGTCCGGTGATTGCTGGAGCTAGCAGGCGTTGTTGTCGGATTCTCCTTGTCCTGCAGGCGAATCGCCCTCGTGTGAACGGAGTCACCCTCACTCCGCTTGCTATTGCTAGCACGAGTTAGCAAGGTGGAGGTATGGCAAAGGGAAAGGTCGGCAAGACCGTCGAGTCCCTCGGTGACTACCTGAAGGAGCAGCGGGTCGCGGCCCAGCTCTCCCTCCGGCAGCTCGCCGAGCAGGCCGGTGTCTCCAACCCCTACCTGAGCCAGATCGAACGTGGGCTGCGCCGCCCCTCAGCGGAGGTGTTGCAGCAGATCGCGAAGGCGCTCCGGATCTCCGCGGAACAGCTCTATCTCCGCGCCGGCATCGTCAGTCCCCACGACGGGGTCGGCGGATCCGTGGAGCTCGCGATCCTCGGCGACACCTCACTCACCGAGCGCCAGAAGCAGTCCCTGCTGGACGTATACGCGTCGTTCCTCGCTCTCAACGGGACGACCACCCAACCCAAGGAGTAAGACCATGGCCAAGTTCGCCCTGCCCACTTTGGATCTGCCCACCGAGGCCACCCGCCCGCTGTACGCCGGTGTCGGCGCCACCGACCTCGTCGTCGGCTACGTCCGCGACGTCGTGGCCGATGTCCAGAAGCGCATCGTCGACGTCCAGAAGGACGTGCAGACCCGGGTCACCGGCTTCGAGTTCCAGCCCAAGGCCCTGCGCGACCAGGCCGTCACCGTGGTCAGCACGAGCGTCGACGCCCTGTCCAAGGACGCGAAGGCTCGCCGCGCCGCGATCGAGTCGCGTGTCTCGGAGCTTCAGTCGGACGCGACCGGCACGTACGCCGACCTCGCCAAGCGCGGCGAGACCCTGGTCGAGCGGATCCGCAAGCAGGAGTCGACCAAGGCGACCGTGAGCTCCGCCAAGACCACCTCGGCCAAGGCGAAGACCACCAAGACCCAGGCGACCAAGGCCACCAAGACCACGGCCAAGAAGACCGCCAAGAAGGCGTCGACGACGGCCAAGAAGACCTCGACCGCTCCGAAGAGCAGCGCGAAGGCCACCACGACCGCCGCGCAGAAGACCGCGTCGAGCGCGGCGACCGCCGCCACCCAGGCCGCCGCGAAGGTCGGCGACTGAAGAGACCACGACGACGAACAGCTGACGCTGTTCTGAAGTCCAGCGAGGCCCCGGGCGATGCCTGGGGCCTCGTGCCGTCTCACGTAGGCTGATCCCGTGCTAGCCGTGCTCCAAGCCGAGTCGACGTTGATGCTGATCGTCGAGCTTGTGCTTCTCGTCGTGAAGATCTTCGCGTTCGTGAACTCACTGACTCTACTCCGCGGAGTCCTACTGCGGCTGCGAACAAGCTCACCAAGCCGGCTTGGAACGATCATCCTGGGCATCGGGCTCGCTGGTGCAGCTGGTCGGCGTGGCCGCTCGGCATCATCAACCTCGCGTTCACGATCGCCGCCTTCGTCTACCTCGCGGACGTCCGTCCGGCCTTGTCGTCGCTCACCCGGCGGCGCTGACCGACTACGGGTGCTGTCCGAGCGAGCAGTAGCGTTCGAGCGCGGTCGCGGCGTCCTCCGGATCGAAGCCGGTGGCCCGGATCTTCGAGAGGTCGAGGACGCTGTTGAGCGGGCGCGGAGCCGCGGCCTTGTCAGCGAAGTAGGCCGCAGTCGAGGTCGTGGACACGTCGGTCTCGGCACGCCCGGACATGCGGAAGACGGCCTTGGCCACCTCCGCCCAGGAGGTCGGCTCACCCGCGTTGGTGACGTTGTAGGTGCCGTACGACGCCTGCGTGTCGAGGAGGTGCCTCGTGGCGCGCGAGAGCTCAGAGGTGAAGGTGAGGCGACCGACCTGGTCGTCGACGACAGTCGGCGACACGCCCGTGTCGGCGAGGCGCTGCATGGTGCGCACGAAGTTGTTTCCGTCCCCGATCACCCATGACGTGCGCAGCAGGTAGTGCCGTGGGGCTGCCGTGAGCGCGATGTCGCCGGCCGCCTTGCTCTGGGCGTAGACCCCGAGCGGTGACAGGGCCTCGTCTTCGGCGTGTGTCGCTGCGGTGCCGTCGAAGACGTACTCCGAGGAGTAGTGCACGAGGGTGAAGCCGTGCTCACGGGAGAGGCGGGCGAGCGTGGCCGGGACACCAGCGTTCGCGGCCCACGCCGTACGCCGTCCCTCGGTCGTCTCGGCGGCGTCGACGGCGGTGTAGGCGGCCGCGTTGAGGACGAGCGCGTACTCGTGCCACGGCCATGCGCCCACGGCCTCGGCATCGGTCACGTCGAGGCTCTTCATCTCGCCTTCGGCGGGGGCGAGGTCCACGAGGTCGGACCCGGGGAAGTCCGCCTGCAGGGCGCGGCCGAGCTGGCCGCGGCAACCGATGATGAGGGTGCGCTTCGGCGACATGGGGACCACGGCGTCGAGGGTCGGGTTCGCCCGGTCCTTGTCCGAGATCTCCGCCTCGTGGAGCGGGATCGGCCACGGGATCGCGGCCGTCGCGTCGGCGAGGTCGAGTGCCGGGTAGGCCTGGTCGGGCCGCCAGTGCTCGTTGACCAGGTAGGAGTAGGCGGTGCCGTCCTCGAGCGCTTGGTAGGAGTTCCCGACCCCTCGCGGCACGTAGACGGCCACGTCGGGACCGATCTCGAGGTGATGGGTCGCTCCGAACGTCGCCCCCTCGCGAAGGTCGACCCAAGCGGCGAAGACCCGACCGGTCGCGACCGAGACGAATTTGTCCCAGGGCTCGGTATGAACCCCGCGGGTCGCGCCACGACGGGCATTGAAAGACATGTTGTTCTGCACGGGACCGAAGTCCGGGAGCCCGAGCGCCGTCATCTTGGCGCGCTGCCAGTTCTCCTTGAACCAGCCGCGCGAGTCCTCGTGCACAGGGAGATGTAGGACAAGCAGCCCAGGGATCGGCGTGGTCTCCAGCGAAAGCTCGGCCATTCTCACTGCCCCTTGGCAGCGTAGGCGGCTTCGACGGCGTCCTTGTGGGGCCGCCACCAGGCTTCGTGAGCGAGGTACCACTCGATCGTCGCGGCCAACCCGGCGTCGAAATCGCCGTACTGCGGTCGCCAGCCGAGCCCGTTGCGCAGCTTGCCGGACTCGATTGCGTAGCGACGATCGTGGCCGGCGCGATCGCGCACGAACTCGATGTCGTCCTCGCTGCGGCCGAGATGGCGCAGGATCGCTCGGACGACCTGGAGGTTGTTCCTCTCACCGTCGGCGCCGATCAGGTAGGTCTCGCCGATTTCGCCGCGCTCGAGGATCGCGAGCACCGCCGACGAGTGATCCTCGGTGTGGATCCAATCGCGGACATTGAGGCCATCGCCGTACACGCGCGGCCTCCGGCCGTCGATCACCTCGGTGATCTGGCGGGGGATGAACTTCTCGATGTGCTGCCAGGGGCCGTAGTTGTTGGAGCAGTTGGAGATAGTGGCCCGCACGCCGAAGCTCCGCACCCAGGCCCGGACCAGCAGGTCCGATCCGGCCTTGGTCGACGAATACGGGCTGGACGGGTTGTACGGCGTCGTCTCGGTGAAGCGCGTCGGGTCGTCGAGCTCGAGGTCGCCGTAGACCTCGTCGGTCGAGATGTGGTGGAGGCGAGCGCCGGACTTGCGTGCTGCCTCGAGGATCGTGAACGTCCCGATGAGATTGGTCTGGACGAAAGGCGACGGGTCGGTCAGTGAGTTGTCGTTGTGCGACTCGGCGGCGAAGTGGACGACGACGTCGTGCGCGGCGACCAGGGGGTCGACCACCTCGGCGTCAGCGACGTCGCCAACCACCAGGTGCATCCGTTCGTCCGGCAGGGCGGCCAGCGACTCACGGCTCGCTGCGTAGGTCAGCTTGTCCAGCACGGTCACTACGGCATCGGTGTGATGGAGGACGTGGTGGACGAAGTTGGAGCCGATGAAGCCGGCCCCGCCGGTGACGAGCAGTCGATCCATGCTCCGATCCTAGGAGTCAACTATCCTTCTCGGATGCGCGGCATCATTCTGGCAGGCGGAACCGGCTCCCGACTGCACCCGATCACCCACGCGATCAGCAAGCAATTGATGCCCGTCTACGACAAGCCGATGATCTACTACCCGCTCACGACGCTGATGCTCGCCGGTATCCGCGAGGTGCTGGTGATCACCACCCCGCACGAGGCGGACCAGTTCCATCGACTGCTCGGGAACGGCAGCCAGTTCGGGATCTCGATCACCTATGCGACCCAGGACAGCCCGGACGGTCTGGCGCAGGCGTTCCTGATCGGCGAGGAGCACATCGAGGGCCAGGGCAGTGCGCTGGTGCTCGGCGACAACATCTTCTACGGCTCCGGACTGGGTAGCCAGCTTCGCCGGTTCGAGACCCTCGAGGGCGCTGCGGTGTTCGGCTACCGGGTGGCCGATCCGACGGCGTACGGCGTCGTGGAGTTCGACGAATCGGGTCGAGCGGTCTCGCTCGAGGAGAAGCCGGAGAAGCCGAGGAGCAGCTATGCCGTGCCCGGGCTCTATTTCTACGACTCCACTGTCGTCGAGCGCGCCAAGGAGCTTGCGCCCGTCCACGCGGGGCGAGCTGGAGATCACGGATCTGAACCGCCTCTACCTGGACGATGGCCTCCTGCAGGTCGAGGTTCTTCCGCGTGGGTCCGCGTGGCTCGACACGGGGACCTTCGACGACCTGAACGACGCCGGCAACTACGTGCGTGCCCTCGAGAAGCGCCAGGGAACCAAGGTCGGTGCGCCGGAGGAGGTGGCGTGGCGGATGGGCTGGCTCAGCGACAGCGAGTTGGCCGAGCGCGCCGTGCCACTGATGAAGAGTGGCTACGGGCGCTATCTGGTCGAGCTGCTCGACGACTGAGCGTCGGCGGCCAGATCGGCGTCGACCATCCGTCCGACGATCTCGTCGAAGCCGACCGTCGGTGCCCAGCCGAGGACCCGGCGGGCCCGCGAGGAGTCGCCGGTGAGATCGGTGGGATCGGCCGGTCGGACGAACTCCTGGTCGACCGTGACCAGGCCAGCCCAGTCGTCGATGCCGACGCGGGCGAACGCTGCCGCGACGAACTCGCTCACCGACCGCCCGACTCCGGTGGCGATCACGTAGTCGTCCGGTGTCTCCGTCCGCGCGGCACGCACCATCGCGTCGACGTAGTCGGGCGCCCAGCCCCAGTCGCGGCGGGCGTCGAGATTGCCGAGCGTCAGAGAGTCTGCACGTCCCTGGGCGATCGCTGCGACCGTCGAGGTGATCTTGCGGGTCACGAACTGGGTGGGCCGGCGAGGCGACTCGTGGTTGTAGAGGATCGCGCTGACGGCGTGCAGGTCGCGCCGCCGGTAGACGTCGACCATGAGGTGGGCGTAGGCCTTGGCGGCGCCGTACGGATTGACCGGTCGCAGTGGCGTCGACTCGTCCTGCGGGGTCCGGTCGGGCTGGCCGAAGATCTCGGCGCTCGACGCCTGCACGAAGCGCACGACCCGGCCCTGCTTCTCCTGCACCAGCAACGCGGACTCGAGGAGCGCGACGGCGGCCAGGCCGTTGACCCGGGCGGTCAGGTCGGGCTCGTCCCACGACCGCGCCACCGAGCTCAGGGCGGCCAGGTTGTAGACCTCGTCGGGCGCCAGGTCGAGCAGGAGGGAACGGACCTCGTCGATGTCGCTCAGGTCGCCTCGGTGCAGCTCGACCCCAGGAGCGTCGGGCAACGGTTCGAGCGCGTGGGCGAGCGCGTGCACCTCGACCCCCTCGGCGAGGAGTCGCTCAGCGAGGTAGCTGCCGTCCTGGCCGCTGATCCCGGTGATGAACGCGCGGCCCCCTCCTGTTGTCACGGTGTCACCAGCCCTGCTGGATGGCGGCGAGGTCGGCGTCCACCATCATCGTGACCAGCTCGCTGAAGGACACCCGCGGCTTCCAGCCGAGCACCTCCCGGGCCTTGCTCGCGTCGCCGATCAGGTGGTCCACCTCGGCCGGCCGCATGAAGCGCTGGTCCTGGCGGACGTACGGCGTCCAGTCGTCGATCCCGATGTGCTGGAACGCCGCGTCAAGGAAGTCGCGGATCGAGTGTGTCTCCCCGGTGGCGATCACGTAGTCGTCGCCGACCGGCTGCTGGAGCATCAGCCACATCGCCTCGACGTAGTCGCCGGCGAAGCCCCAGTCGCGCTCGGCGTCGAGGTTGCCGAGCACGAGCTCGTCCTGGAGCCCGAGCTTGATCCGCGCCACCGCCTCGCTGATCTTGCGGGTGACGAACTCCGGTCCGCGGCGCGGCGACTCGTGGTTGAAGAGGATCCCCGAGGACGCGTGCATCCCGTAGGACTCGCGGTAGTTGATGGTCATGTAGTGGCCGAAGACCTTGCTGACGCCGTACGGCGAACGCGGCCACAGCAGGGTGCGCTCGTGCTGCGGGACCTCCTGCACCTTGCCGAACATCTCGGAGCTCGACGCCTGGTAGAAGCGCACGCTGTCCGGGTGGTCGCCGGTGTGCAGCCGGACCGCTTCGAGCATGTTGAGCACGCCCTTGGCGGTCACGTCGGTCGTGAGGGCGGCGTTCTCCCAGGAGTAGGCCACGAACGAGACCGCGCCGAGGTTGTAGACCTCGTCGGGGGCGGAGTCGCGCAGCGCCCGGATCAGGCTCGACATGTCGGTCAGGTCGCCGTTGTGGAGGCGCACGTCCGGCAGCAGGGTCTCGACGAGGTCGCGCTTGGGGTTGTTCTGTCCCCGGATCACACCGTGGACGTCGTACCCCTTGGCGAGCAGGAACTCTGCGAGGTACAGGCCGTCCTGGCCGGTGATGCCGGTGATCAGTGCGGTGGGCATGGAGGGATTGTGCCCGACCGCGAGACCAACGGGTTCAGGAGGCGCCTCGACTGCCGAAAACAGCGCCGGAGGTGCGCGCCAAGATCGATAGGTCCTGTACCCAGGACGGTGGCGGAGCCACCTGCCAGGTGGGGTAACTCACGACTCGCAACCAAATGGTTGACGATGCTGGACGCCGACCCTAGGCTCGTCGGCAACCCATCGGTTGTGGAGGCGTGATGACGGATCAGCTGTCCCGGGCGTTCCAGGCCCTGGCGGACCCCACGCGGCGCGACCTCGTCGCACGGCTGGCCGCCGACGGCGACGCGAGCGTCGGCCAGCTCGCGGCGCCGTACGACGTGAGTGTGCAGGCCGTCTCCAAGCACCTCAAGGTGCTCGAGGAGGCCGGGCTGGTCAGTCGTAGCCGCGACGCGCAACGACGCCCCGTGCACCTGGAGGCCGAGGTCTTCGACCTGATGACGGGTTGGATCGAGCGCTATCGGCGACGGGCCGAGGAGCGCTACGCCCGCCTGGATGCCCTCTTGGCCGAGGGGGTCTCGACGAGCTCGACCACCGACGTCGCGAACGACGACAGCGAAGGAGCTGCTTCATGAGCAGGACGGCGCGCAACCTGACCCAGATCGACGCGGTGCCCGATCTGCCGGTCATCAGGATCGTCCGCGAGTTCGACGCCCCGCCTGCGCAGGTCTTCCGTGCCTGGGTCGACCCCGAGCTCTTCGTCCGGTGGATCGGTCCGCGCAGCATCGACACGACCATCGAGGTCTGGGATGCCCGCACCGGTGGGGAGTGGCGCTACACGGCGTCGCGCCCGTCGGAGGGCTTCTCGATGGGCTTCTGGGGCTCCTTCCACGAGGTCCGGCCCGACGAGCGGCTGGTGCAGACTTTCTCGTACGACGGTGGCGCCGACGCGGTCAGCCTCGAGACGATGACCTTCGAGCCGCTCGAGGGCGGTCGCTGCCGGACTGTCGCAACCTCCGTTGTCGAGACGATCGAGATCCGAGACCAGATCCTCGCGAGCGGCATGGAGACAGGAGTCGTCGAGGGCTACGAGAAGCTCGACGAGCTGCTGCGGGAGGAGTCGTGACTCCGGCCGAGGAGCACCGGCTGATCGCCGGCGACTTCACGCGCCGCGTGGTCGGTGCGCGTGACTGGGACGCTCCGGCGCCCGTCGACGGCTGGGTCGCGCGCGACGTCGTACGCCATCTGGTCGAGTGGCTCCCGGCGCTCCTCGAGGGCGGCGCTGGTGTCACGCTGGCGGAAGGCCCGTCGGTCGACGTCGACCCGGTCGGCGCCTGGCAGGTGCACTGCGATGCGGTCCAGGAGCTCCTCGACGACCCCGAGACCCCGTCGAAGGTGCTCAGCAACCCGCACATCGGCGAGGTGCCGCTCGATGAAGCGGTCTCCCGGTTCTACACGGCTGACGTCTTCATGCACACGTGGGACCTGGCCCGCGCGACCGGTCAGGACGAGACGCTCGACCCCGAGCGGTGCGCGGTGATGCTCGCCGGCATGGAGCCGATGGACGAGATGCTGCGAGCGAGCGGGCAGTACGGACCGCGGTTCGACGTCTCGGCCGACGCCGACCTTCAGACCCGGTTGATCGCCTTCATCGGCCGGGACCCGTCGTGGCGGCCTGGCGGGCCTCCCACGCGCTCCTGACCATCGACTCGAGGTCGTGGCGCATCTCCCAGCCGATGTCGCGGGCGGCCAGCTCGCCGCTGGCGACGATCCGCGCCGGGTCGCCCGGCCGGCGAGCGGTGATCTCGGGCTCGAAGTCGATGCCCGTGACGTCGCGGACGGTGTCCATGATCTCCCGGACCGAGACACCCTCGCCACTGCCGAGGTTGTAGACGGGTTCGAGCTCGTCACCGGCCAGCAACCGACGAGCGGCGGCGACGTGTGATCGCGCCAGGTCGGAGACGTGCACGTAGTCGCGGACGCAGGTGCCGTCCGGCGTCGGGTAGTCGGTGCCGTTGATGTGCGGGGTGCGGCCCTCGACCAGCGCGTCGAAGACCAGCGGGAAGAGGTTGTGCGGGCTGGTGTCGTAGAGGTGGGCCGAGCCGGAGCCGACGACGTTGAAGTAGCGCAGGGACGTGTGCCGCAGCCCGTGGGCACGGCCGACGTCGCGGATCAGCCACTCGCCGATCAGCTTGCTCTCGCCGTACGGCGACTCCGGGTTGGTCGGCGTCGTCTCGGTGACGAGGTCCACGTCGGGTGTGCCGAACGTGGCCGCACTCGAGGAGAAGACGAGTGCCTTCACGCCGGCGTCGTCCATGGCGCTCAGCAGGCGGATGGTGCCGGTGACGTTCTGTTCATAGGTGTGCAGGGGACGGCTGACCGAGACCCCGGCGTACTTGAAGCCGGCCAGGTGGATCACGCCGACCACCTGGTGGTCGCGAAGGGTGGCCGCGACGACGCCCTCGTCGAGCAGGCTCGCCTCGACGAACGGCACGTCGTCGGGCACGAACGACGCGTGCCCGGACGAGAGGTCGTCGATCACGACCGGCGACATGCCCGCCTCGGCCAGTGCCTGCACGACGTGAGACCCGATGTAACCGGCGCCGCCGGTGACCAACCAACTCATGCCACCGAGACTAGCCACCTAGGGTGGGCACATGCATCGCCCGACTCGACTCTGGGCGCTCACGCTCGCGGCGCTCCTCGTCGCCGTCCCGGCCCACGCAGAGCGCCCGGACGGCGCGCTCCGCGCGGCTCGACCCCTGGCCGGCCGCGTCGTCGCGATCGACCCGGGCCACCAGCTCGGCAACCACAACTTCCCGCGTCAGATCAACCGGGAGGTGACGGCGGGCGGGTTCACGAAGCCCTGCAACACGACGGGGACGGCGACCAACGGCGGGTACGCCGAGGCGACGTTCGTGTGGCAGGTCGCCCGGCTCCTGAAGACCCGCCTGGAGGGGCTCGGTGCGACGGTGAGGATGACCCGGCACAGCAACCGTCAGGACAGGTGGGGGCCGTGCGTCGACAAGCGCGGGCGGGCCGGCAACAAGATCGACGCCGACCTCAAGGTCAGCATCCACGGTGACGGCTCGTACACCGTTGGTGCGCACGGCTTCCACGTGATCGCTCCAACCGACCGGCGGCCGTGGACCCATGACATCTACCGCACCTCGAAGCGGCTCGCGGTCGACACCCGCGCGGCCTTGCGACGCCAGGGGTTGCCGGTCGCCAACTACATCGCGGGCGGTGACGGCCTCGACTTCCGCTCCGACCTCGCGACGCTCAACCTGTCGGACATCCCGACCGTGATGGTCGAGCTCGGCAACATGCGCAACCCGACGGACGCCCACCGGATGACCCGCGCCGCAGGGCGCGCGACCTACGCGCGCGGCCTCGCGGACGCCGTACGTCGATTCCTGGGCTGAGCTCAGTCCCCGGTGATGCCTCGTACGACGAGGTCGACGATCCGGTCGGAGCGTTCCGCCATGGCGTCCTCGGTGTCGGTTCGTCCGTCGAGCCGCTCCGAGAGCGCGTTGATGAGTGCGGCACCGAAGATCATCTCCGAGACCAGACCCGGGGGTACGTCGGACGAGAGCTCGTCACGAGCGACGGCCCGCTCGCAGATCTGCTGGACCTTGGAGCCGTGGACCATGGTCACCATCTCGGCGAACTGACCCAGGTCCTCGCGGGCGCTGGCCTGGTCGAAGGTGACTCGGATCGAGGCCCATCCGTCGTCGCTGTGGAAGTGGTGCATCGTGCTCTGCACGACCTCCGCGATGTCGCCGCGCAGCGTGCCGGTGTCGGGCAACGCGATGGCCTGGGCGCTGGTCGAGACGGCCTCGGTCAGCAGTGCGTCCTTGTCGGCCCACCGCAGGTAGACCGTGGACTTGCCGACACCCGCGCGTTTGGCGACGGCGTCCATGGTGAAGCCCGACCACCCGTGCTCGGCATACTCCGCGAGCGCGGCGGCGAGGATCTTCGCCTCGGCACCTGGCGTCCGCGGGCGCCCGCGTCCGCGGCGCGGGGCCTGCTCGGCGGTCACCGGAGGCCCTCGAGGACGATCGTGACGACGTCGGCAACCCGGGCGTCGAGCTCGCTCTCGTCGACGGGTCGGTGCTCCAGCCGGCAGCCGAGGTTGAAGAAGAGGCCGGCGCCGTAGAGGAGGTCGGTGATGGCCAGCGGCTCGACCTGCTGGGTCACCTCGCCGCGGTCCAGGGCCCGCGTGAAGATGCCCTCGATCACCTCGCGGTGCACGCCGCTCACCTCGCGGGTGAAGTCACCGAGAGGCTCAGGTGCGCTGGCGCTGTCGACGACCATCCGGAAGCCCGCCCAGCCGTCGGGGTCCGCGAACTCGTGGAACACCGAGGTGGCCAGGCCGGTCAGGTCGCCGCGGAGCGACCCCGAGTCGACCTCCGCGACGGCGCGACTGCGCAGGCGCACCGCGTCGGTGAGGAGCGCGTCCTTGTCGTGCCAGCGCAGGTAGACCGTCGACTTGCCGACCCCCGCCCTGCGCGCGACGGCGTCCATGGTGAAGCCGGACCATCCGTGCTCGCCGTACTCGGCGAGCGCCGCTGCCAGGATCTTCTCCTCTGCCCCCGGCAGGCGCGGGCGCCCCCGACCCCGATGTTCTGCCCCCGTATCCATGATTGATTCAAACATCCGACACCCTGTGTCGCGAATGGCCCAAGTGAGCGGTCTGGACCCCCGATAGGCTCGCGGACGTGTCCGATCCGCGCCCAGCCACCCACCACTGGGCGGACTGGACGCTCACGGAGCTTGCTGCGGCCAAGGGTGAGCGGGTCGTCAGCCTCGTCGTACCCGCCCGCAACGAGGCCGCCACGGTCGGAGCCGTCGTCACACGGGTGCGCGAGGCGCTGATGGACACCGTCGAGCTGCTCGACGAGATCGTCGTGATCGACTCCGACTCCACCGACGACACGTATGCCGTGGCCACCGACGCGGGTGCGACCGTGCACCGGTCGATGGAGATCAGGCCCGACCTCGGCACCCTCCCGGGCAAGGGCGAGGCGATGTGGAAGTCGCTCTTCGTGACCTCAGGCGAGCTGATCGTCTTCATGGACGCCGACCTCGTCGACTGGGACACCCACTTCGTGCCCGGTCTGCTCGGCCCGCTGCTGACCACGCCCGGGGTCGAGCTGGTGAAGGGCTTCTACGAGCGGCCGATGATGTCGGGCGACGCCGCGGTGCCGTTCGAAGGCGGTCGTGTGACCGAGCTGGTCGCCCGGCCGCTGATCCGGCTGCTCTTCCCGGAGCTGGCCGGGCTGCACCAGCCGCTGGCGGGGGAGTGGGCCGTACGCCGTTCGCTGTTCGAGCAGCTGAGCGTCCCGCACGGCTATGCCGTGGAGCTGGCCGCGCTTGTCGACACGCTGCGCAGCCGCGGCCTCGACGCGATCGCGCAGGTCGACCTCGGCACCCGCGCGCACCGGCACCAGTCCCTGCGCGACCTCAGCGGCATGTCGACCCAGATCCTCGCCGCCGCCCTCGCCAGGGTCGGTGCCGGCCCCGAGGTCGACGAACGGCAGCCGGCGGTGCTGGCCCGGTGACCCTCAAGCTCGGTCGGCACGAGTTCGCCGACGATGCCCGCCTGATGATGGCGATCGTCAACCGCACCCCCGACTCGTTCTACGACCAGGGCGCCACCTGGGCCGAGGACAAGGCCTTCGAGCGGGTCGCGCTGGTCGTGTCCCAGGGTGCGGAGATCGTCGACATCGGCGGGATCAAGGCCGCGCCGGGGGTGGAGATCTCCGAGTCGGAGGAACGCGACCGGGTCGTCGACTTCGTCGCCCGAGTGCGGGAGTCCTTCCCGTCTCTCGTGATCTCGGTGGACACCTGGCGGGCGTCGGTCGGCGCCGCCGTGTGTGCCGCCGGCGCGGACGTCCTCAACGACGCCTGGGGAGGCGCCGACCCTGAGCTCGTCGACGCTGCGGCGTCGTACGGCGCGGCGATCATCTGCACCCACACCGGTGGCGTGACGCCACGGACCAGGCCCTACCGGATCGAGTACGACGACGTGGTGGCGTCCGCGATCGCCGACACCGTCGCCTACGCCTCGCGCGCCATCGCCGCCGGCGTCGCGCCGGAGTCCGTGGTCATCGACCCGGCCCACGACTTCGGCAAGAACACCTTCCACTCCCTCGAGCTCACCCGCCGGCTCGGCGAGATGGTCGACACCGGCTACCCGGTGCTCGTCTCGCTGTCCAACAAGGACTTCGTCGGCGAGACCCTCGACCTGCCGGTCGGGTCGCGACTGGTCGGCACGCTCGCCGCGACCGCCGTGTGCGCGCTCGCTGGCGCTCGGATCTACCGGGTGCACGAGATCGTCGAGACCCGTCAGGTGGTCGACATGGTCTCCTCGATCGCCGGGGTCCGGCCGCCCGCGCGCGCGATCCGGGGACTGCAGTGAGGGTGGTCCTGGTGCCAGGGGTGCTCGCGCTGCTGCCCGAGTACGCCGGTCTCGTCGATCCGATCCCCGAGCTGCGTGCCGCCTGTCTGTCCGCCGTCAGCTGGTTGGGTCCTGACGTGACGATCCTGGCCGACCCGCAGGGGCGGCGTGTGGCTGGGGCTCTGATCTCAGCTGCGGGAGTCTCGGCAGGCTCGACCACCGGCGAACCGTCGTACCTCGTGGTCGGCAACGGCTCGGCCCGGCGTACCGAGAAGGCGCCGGGTCACCTCGACGAGCGGTCCTTCGCCTTCGACGACGCGCTGCGGGCGGCGCTCGCGTCGAGACCCGTGACATGGCCGGATTTCGGGCTCGGGAACGACCTTCTTGCGAGTCTCGACGGGATCGCCGCGCTCCGCGAGACCCTGCCGGAGCTCGGTGAGGCGACGATCGACTACGACGACGACCCGTTCGGCGTGCAGTACTGGGTGATGAGGTGGCAGGCATGAGGGTGCTCATCGGTCCTGACACCGCCGACCTCGCCGAGCTGTACGCCGCGCCGCGGACGCCGTGGTTCCGGGTCAACATGGTCCACACCGTCGACGGGGCGGCGACCGGTGACTCGGGCAAGAGCGGGTCCATCAACAACGCCGTCGACAAGCGGGTCTTCGACCAGCTCCGCGACCTGGCCGACGTGATCGTGGTGGGTGCCGGCACGGCGCGGATCGAGGGCTACCGGCCCGCGGACAAGCCGATCGTGCTGCTCAGCCGTCGTGCCGAGGTGCCCGAGCGGCTGCGGGACGCACCGCCCGGGATGGTCCTGATGGCCACCACGTCCCACGCCGAGCGCATCGACGACGCCCGCGACGTCCTCGGCCGCGAGAACGTCCTCGAGCTGGGGTCGTACGCCGTCGACCTGCCGCTGCTCAAGCAGGTCCTCGCCGACCGGCGTTGGGTCGACGTGCTCTGCGAGGGCGGCCCGCACCTGCTGCGCGACCTGGTTGCCTCGGGCGCCGCCGACGAGCTCTGCGCGACGATCGTCCCGCAGCTGGTCGGCGGGGAACACCCACGGATCCTGCAGGGCTCGCCGGTCGACGTACCCCTGCGGCTGCACACGCTCCTCGAGGAGGACGGCACCTTGCTCGGACGCTGGTTCCTCTGACCGTCGAGCGAGGCGAGGTCGCAGGCGCCACACTGTGTCGGTGGACATCGGGATGACGTTGCCGGTCATGGAGCCGGACCTCTGGGTCGAGGGTGCGGCGACGCTCGAGAGCTGGTCGCGGGCGATCGACGCCGGCCCGTTCTCGTCGGTCTGCTTCGGCGAGCGGATGGCCTTCGACAATCCCGACTCGATGACCCTGCTCGGCGCGGTCGCCGCGTGGACGTCGCGAGCCCGGGTCGTCACCACGGTCGTCGTACCCCAGCTGCACGAGCCGGTGCCGCTCGCCAAGGCCCTGGCGACGGGCGACCAGCTCACCGGCGGCCGGCTCAGCGTGGGGCTCGGCGTCGGCGGACGCGACGAGGACTACCGTGCGGCCGGCGCCTCGCTCGACACGAAGACCATGGCCGGGATGGCCGATCGCGTCGCCGTGATGAAGCAGGTGTGGGCGGGCGAGAAGGTCACCGAGTCAGTGCTCCCGGTCGGCCCTCCGCCCGTCCAGCCCGGTGGCCCCGAGCTGCTGGTCGGCACCCTCGGCCCGCGCACCATCCGCAGCGCCGCCGCCTGGGCCGACGGCCTGGCCGGCATGTCCCTCGACCTGGACCTCGCCGAGATGGCGAAGCTCTTCGACCTCACCCGGTCCGCCTGGGCGGACGCCGGACAGGACGCGCCGCGGATCACCACGTCGTTCTGGTTCGCCCTCGACCAGGGCAACGGTCAGGCGCGCGCTCAGATGCACCGCCACCTCCTGCACTACATGAACTGGATCCCGTCGCAGTACGTCGACGCCCTCGCGGCCACGGCCGGCTTCGCCGGCACCGAGGCCGAGCTGCACG
Organism: uncultured Actinomycetota bacterium; assembly: GCA_963696245.1. GTDB lineage: Bacteria > Actinomycetota > Actinomycetes > Propionibacteriales > Nocardioidaceae > Nocardioides. The sequence continues at coordinate 137,511 of CAVOJM010000005.1, read as the reverse complement.
ACGTGCTGCGCCGGATCGAGGACCTCGGCGCCGACGAGGTCCAGCTGATCCCCACGGCCTCGTCCGTCGACCAGGTCGAACGCGTGGCCGCCCTGCTCTGACCCTCCAACGGTGGTCGAGCTTCAGCTGCCGGCCGAGACCTCATACCCGGTGGAAACGCAACGCGTCGGCCAACGCGGCGATCTGGTCGAGCGGCGGGGCATAGCCCGGGAAGTAGCAGCAGACCCGCTCGGCCACGTCGCCGAAGCGGCGCTTGATCTCGGCCGCGCACTCCTCCGGAGTTCCGCGTACGGCGAGGGTCGTCAGCATCTCATCGGTGACCAGCTCGAACATCGCCCCGTAGTCGCCCTGCTTCGAGAGCGCGTTGAGCTCCGGCTGCACCTCCGCCCAGCCCTCGACCTCGAGCACCGGGACGTACGCCGGCGTCGAGCCGTAGAACGCCAGCAACCCGCGCACCCCGGCGGTGGCGGCCGCGAGCTCGGCGTCGGTGCGGCCCATGGCCGTGATCACCTGCGGCAGGATCGCGAAGTCCTCGCGGCGACGACCCGACCGGGCCAGCCCCTCGTCGACGGCCGGCAGCGTGCGCGACCGGAAGTGATGGTGGCTGTGGAACGGCATCACCAGCAGGCCGTCTGCGACCTCGGCGGCCGTCCGCGTCATCACCGGGCCGAGTGCGCCGAGCAGCACCGGCGGGACGCCGTACGGGTTGGGGCCGGGCACGAACGTCGGCGGCATCAGCGTGTGACGGGTGTGCTCGCCCTCGAAGTGCAGGGGAGTGCCGTCCTGCCACGAGTCGAGGATCGCCTTGACCGCGAGCACGATCTCGCGCATCCGCGCGGCCGGCGGCGACCAGGTGGCGCCGTACCGCTTCTCGATGTGCGGCTTGATCTGCGACCCGAGGCCGAGCCGGAAGCGACCCTTCGACATCAGCTGCAGGTCCCACGCCGCGTTGGCGAGGTGCATCGGGCTGCGCGGCATCGCGATCGCCACGTTGGTCATCAGGTCGGCGTCGACGCCGGTCGCGGCGGCGGCCGCCAACGGCAGGAAGACGTCGTGCGGACCTTCGAAGGTGAAGAGACCGGCGATGCCGGTTCCCGCGAGCTCGCGGGCACGGTCGGCGGCGAGGTCGGGACGGGCGTCCAGCTGGATGTCGAGCAGCACGCGGTCAGTGTTGCGTACGACGCGGGGCGCGGGCGGCCCGGTCCAGCACCAACGCGCCGACGGTCGCGGCGACGAAGACGGTCGAGACCGTCAGCAGCGTGGTCCGGAAGCCATGGCTGCCGCCGCCGTAGACCGCCATCAGGGCGACGCTCAACGCACTGCCGATCGTGAACCCGAGGTAGCGCAGCACCTGGTTGAACGCGACCGCGCTGCCGGTCTCGGACTGCGGCACGTAGGGCACCATCAGCACCGCGAGCGAGGAGAACGTGAAGCCGCTGCCGACCCCGCCGATCGCCATCGCCAGGAACAGCTGCCACAGGTGCTCGTGGAAGAGCGCGAGCGAGACCGTCGACGCGAGGAACATCAGGCAGCCGGACGGCAGCAGCACGTGGGCGCCCAGCCGGACCCGCACCCACCGCGCGAGCTGGTTGCCGAGCACGCTGGCCACCGAGTAGGGCACCAGGATCATCCCGGCGACCCACACGGGCTCGTCGAGACCGAAGCCCGGCTCGTCGGCCCGCACCAGCACCACCGAGAGGGTGAGCAGGCAGTACATCCCCAGACCGGCCACCAGGGCGACCAGGTTGGGGGCCGCGATGCCGGGCCGCACCGCCATCCGCAGGTCGACCAGAGGCGTCGCGCTGCGCAGCGTCCAGAGCACCCAGACCACCAACAGCACCAGTCCGAACAGGCCGAGCACGAGCGTCCGCGCCGAAGCCCAGCCCCACACCTCGCCCTCGCTGACGGTGAGCAGCACGGCGAGCATGCCGATGGTCAGCAGCCCGGCTCCGGCCCAGTCGACGCGCGCCGGAGCGACCTCGTCCGACCCGGGGAGGTGTCGCCACGCCATCGCCAGCGTCGCCCCGGTGAGCACGGTGCCGAGCGCGTACGCCGCCGACAGCCCGCCGAACTCGGCCACGAACGCGGTCAGCGGATAGCCCAGCCCTGCGCCGGCGACGGTGGTGACCGAGAGCAGCGCGATGGCGCGGTTCATCGGCTCGCCCTGCAGGCTGTCGCGGGCGACCGCGATCGCGAGCGGCAGCAGGGCCATGCCGATGCCCTGCATCGCGCGGCCGGCGACCAGCACGGCGAACGACGTGGGGACGATCGCGAGCGCAGTGCCGGCCGTGACCACCGCCAGCCCGACCAGGATCGTCGGGCGGCGCAGCCGGCCGCTCGCGAACCGGCCCACGATCGGCGTCGCGACTGCGCCGACGAGCAGGGTCGCGGTCAGCGACCACTGCGCGGTGGTGAGGCGGACGTCGTACGTCTCCGCGATCGAGGGCACCAGTGGTGCCCCCAGCGACGAGACGATCGCCGTGATCGTGGTCAGCAACGCCAAAGTGGGCAGCAACAACCGTTGCTGCCCACTCTGCACGCTCAACTGACTACTTGGACTTCCGAGCCCGGCTCGCGATCTTGGCGCGCTCGTTCTGGTCGAGGATCACCTTGCGGATCCGGACCGAGTCGGGCGTGACCTCGACGCACTCGTCGTCGCGGCAGAACTCCAGGCTCTGCTCCAGCGAGAGCTTCTTCGCCGGGATCAGCTTCTCGAAGTTGTCGGAGGTGGCGGACCGGATGTTGGTCTGCTGCTTCTCCTTGGTGATGTTGACGTCCATGTCGTCGGCGCGGGAGTTCTCGCCGACGATCATGCCCTCGTAGACCTCGGTGGTCGGCTCGAGGAACATCGTGCCGCGCTCCTGCAGCGAGGTCATGGCGTACGCCGTCGCCGCGCCCTTGCGGTCGGCGACGAGCGAGCCGTTGTTGCGCGAGCGGATCTCGCCGGCCCACGGCTCGTAGCCCTCGGAGATGTGGTGCGCGATGCCGGTGCCGCGGGTGTCGGTGAGGAACTCGGTCCGGAAGCCGATCAGGCCCCGTGCCGGGACCAGGAACTCCATGCGCACCCAGCCGGTGCCGTGGTTGGTCATCTGCTCCATGCGGCCCTTGCGGGTCGCGAGCAGCTCGGTGATCGCGCCGAGGTACTCCTCCGGCGCGTCGATGGTCAGGCGCTCCGTGGGCTCGTGGACCTTGCCGTCGATCTCCTTGGTGACCACCTGCGGCTTGCCGACGGTCAGCTCGAAGCCCTCACGACGCATCTGCTCGACCAGGATCGCCAGGGCGAGCTCGCCGCGGCCCTGGACCTCCCACGCGTCGGGGCGCTCGGTCGGGAGGATCCGCAGCGACACGTTGCCGACCAGCTCGGAGTCGAGGCGGTCCTTGACCAGGCGGGCGGTGACCTTCGAGCCCTTGACCCGGCCGACCAGCGGCGAGGTGTTGGTGCCGATGGTCATCGAGATCGCGGGCTCGTCGACGTGGATGAGCGGCAGGGCGACCGGGTTCTCCGGGTCGGCGAGCGTCTCGCCGATGGTGATCTCCGGGATGCCCGCGATGGCAACGATGTCGCCGGGACCGGCGGACTCGCCGGGCTGGCGCTCGAGGCCCTCGGTGACGAGGAGCTCGGTGACCTTGACGTTCTTGATCGTGCCGTCACGCTTCATCCACGCGACCTGCTGACCCTTCTTCAGGGTGCCCTCGTGGACCCGGACCAGCGCGAGCCGGCCGAGGAACGGCGAGGAGTCGAGGTTGGTGACGTGGGCCTGCAGCGGCGCGCCCTCGGTGTACGTCGGGGCCGGGATCGTCTCGAGGATCGTCTTGAAGAGCGGCTCGAGGTCGGGGGAGTCCGGCAGCTCGCCGTTCGCGGGGGCCTCGAGGGCGGCGACGCCGGCGCGGCCCGACGCGTAGACGACCGGGAAGTCCAGCGCGTCCTGGCTGTGGCTCTCGTCGAGCAGGTCCATGAAGAGCTCGTAGGTCTCGTCGACGACCTCGGTGATGCGGGCGTCGTGACGGTCGGTCTTGTTGACGACCAGGATCACCGGCATGTCGGCGTTGAGCGCCTTGCGCAGCACGAAGCGCGTCTGCGGGAGCGGGCCTTCCGACGCGTCGACGAGCAGCACGATGCCGTCGACCATGGACAGGCCGCGCTCGACCTCGCCGCCGAAGTCGGCGTGGCCCGGGGTGTCGATGATGTTGATGACCATCGGCTTGCCGCCACCGGCCGGACCGGCGTAGTGCACCGCGGTGTTCTTCGCGAGGATCGTGATGCCCTTCTCGCGCTCGAGGTCACCGGAGTCCATGACCCGCTCGGCGACGCTCTCGGCCTGGTGGGCGGTGAAGGCACCCGCCTGACGCAGCATCGCGTCGACGAGGGTCGTCTTGCCGTGGTCGACGTGGGCAACGATCGCGACGTTGCGCAGGTCGGTGCGAGTGGTCCGGCTTGAATCGGTGGAGGCAGACATGGCGGTACGGCGTCCGTTCAGTGGGGTTCGTGGGGCCGAAAACGGCCTCGTCGAGTCTAGTCGTTGTCGCCCGCGCCCCTCTCATCGGCGATTCTCTGCAAAACGTGGGGGCCACGCTTTTCGTGCTGCGCTCACGACGGCAGCAGCCGGGACCGCCTGCACTTGTAGTTTGGACGGCATGCCTCGGATCGCCACCAACGACCGCGTCGAGCTCGACCAGCTGCTCGACTTCGTCCGCTCGCGCCACCACCTCGTCCTCGTGACGACCCGTGCCGACGGCCGACCACAGCTCTCCCCGGTGAGCGGCGGGGTCGACGACGCCGGCCGGATCGTGATCTCGACCTACCCCGACCGGGCCAAGGCGACCAACCTGCGTCGCCGCCCGGCCGCGTCGGTGCTGGTGCTCTCGGACGAGTGGGACGACGCGTGGGTCCAGGTCGACGGGACCGCCGAGGTGCTCGACATGCCGAGCCAGGAGGCCGAGGACGGGCTGGTCGAGTACTTCCGCTGCATCTCCGGCGAGCACCCCGACTGGGACGACTACCGCGAGGCGATGCGGCGCCAGGGCAAGTCCCTGATCCGGATCACCGTCGAGTCCTGGGGTCCGATCGCGACGGGCGGCTTCCCGCCGGATCGGGCACCTGCCTGATCCACTGACCGGTCCGCCGTCGTGGCAGCACCCACTACTCCGACACGATCGTGGTGAACGAGCCGGACGCCTGACTCAGGCGAGCGCGCGGTCGAGCGCGGCCGCGACGTGCAACGTCGTGCAGGGGAAGACCGGGATGTCTGCGTCGGCCTGACGGATCAGCAGCTCGAGCTCGGTGCAGCCGAGGATGACCCCGCCCGCGCCGGCGTCCCAGAGCTCGTCGATCAGCGAGACGACGGTACGGCGCGAGGAGTCGAGCACCTTGCCATGGACGAGCTCGTCGTAGATGACGGCGTTGAGCGTCTCGTGGTGGCGTACGTCGGGCACGTGCACGGTCAGTCCGTGCGCCGCGATCCGGTCGGTGAAGAACGACCGCGACATCGCGAACGTCGTACCGAGGAAGCCGACCGACTCGAGCCGCTCGGCCTTGCAGGCCTCGGCGACCACGTCGGCCAGGTGCAGCAGCGGGATGTCCACGGCGTCGGCGACCTGCTCGGCCACCCGGTGGAACGTGGTGGTGCAGAGCATCAGGAAGTCCGCACCGGCCGCCTCGACCCCACGTGCGGCGTCCGCGAGGATCGTCGCGACCTCGTCCCAGCGCTCCTCGGCCTGCAGCGCGGTCACCTGCGCGAAGTCGACCGACGTCATCACGGTCTTGGCCGAGGCGAAGCCGCCGATCCGCTGCTCCACGCCCTGGTTGAGGTCCTGGTAGTAGGCGGCGCTGCTCTCCCAGCTCATCCCGCCGACGAGTCCGATCGTCTGCATGGGCGCGAGTCTGTCAGAAGACCCGGCTCAGAGAACCCGGTGAACCTTGTGCTGGGCCGCCTGTGCTCGCGGCCGGATCACCAGCTCGTCGATGTTCACGTGCGCCGGGCGGGTGACCATCCAGCCGATCGCGTCGGCGACGTCCTCGGCGCTGAGCGGGTCCGCGACCCCGGCGTACACCGCGTCGGCCTTCTCCTGGTCGCCCTCGAAGCGGACGAGCGCGAACTCGTCGGTCTTGACCATCCCGGGCGCGATCTCCATGACCCGCACCGGCTGGTCCCACAGCTCGAGGCGCAGCGTCTCGGTCACCACCTGGGTGCCGTGCTTGGCCGCGGTGTAGCCGCCGCCGCCCTCGTAGGCGATCCGGCCCGCGGTCGAACCGACGTTGAGGATCGCGCCGGCGCCGCTCGCGATCAGTGCGGGCAGCAGCGCCCGGGTGACCTGCACCAGGCCGATCACGTTGACCTCGTACATCGCGCGCCAGTCGTCGCTGGACGCCTCGCCCACCGGGCCGGCGCCGAAGGCGCCACCGGCGTTGTTGACGAGTACGTCGAGGCGAGGCCCGACCGCGTCCGCGAGGGCGGCGACCGAGTCCGCGGAGGTGACGTCGCAGACGATCGGCGTACCCCCGATCTCGGCGGCGAGCTCCGCGACCCGGTCCTCGCGGCGCGCGGCGCAGAAGACGTGGAAGCCCGCGGCGGCGAGCGTGCGGGCGGTGGCGGCGCCGATGCCACTGCTGGCACCGGTCACGACGGCAGTTCGGTGCGAGGTCACACCAGCCATTGTGCCGATGGCACACTGGCGAGTCGTTCCCGGGTCTCAGCCGAGGAGGAGTGAGCGATGCGCACAGGCGCCGCTGTTGCAGGACTGCTGGGTGGGCTGGCGTGGCTCGCTGCCTACGTGCTGGACCAGACCGACCGCGCAGCAGCAGCGGACGCCGTCGGGTGGGCAGGCTTGGTCCTGCTCGCCGTCGCGGTGGTCGGTGCGGGAGCGGCGCTCGTACGCCGTAGCGCGACCTGGCTGCGGGTCGTCGTCGCGCTCTGCTTCGCGGTCCTGGTGTGGTCGCTGCTCGCGTTGCTCGGCGGTGGGACTGGCGGCACGGCCGTCGACGCCGTCGCCGGCGCGATCGCTGCGGTCGCCTCGACCGTGGTCCTGGGCCGGCGCCGTCCTTCCGCAGGATCGCACGCGCGGGAATGATGGTTCCCCGTCGGTTGTTACGACGGGTTGGACCCGTGGTGCGAGCAGAGTGAAAGGGTGCTGTGGACGCGATCCGACGTGTGGCGATGGTCAGCCTGCACACCTCCCCGCTGGACCAGCCGGGCACGGGTGACGCGGGCGGCATGAACGTCTACGTCATCGAGCTCGCTCGCCGGATGGCCGCCCAGGGCGTCGAGGTCGACATCTTCACCCGCGCCACGAGCTCCACCCTCGAGCCCGCCGTCGACGCCGGCCCCGGCATCACGGTGCGCCACATCCACGCCGGCCCCTTCGAGGGGCTGAGCAAGGGCGAGCTGCCCGGGCCAGCTCTGCGTCTTCGCCCGCGAGGTGCTGCGCGCCGAGGCGCTGCAGCCCGTGGGCCACTACGACGTCGTGCACTCCCACTACTGGCTCTCCGGCCAGGTCGGCGCACTCGCCCGCGACCGCTGGGGCGTCCCGCTGATCCACTCCATGCACACGATGGCGAAGGTCAAGAACGCCGCGCTCGCGGCGGGCGACAGCCCCGAGCCGTCCGCCCGGATCATCGGCGAGGAGCAGGTCGTCGAGGCCGCCGACATGCTGATCGCCAACACCGACCTCGAGGCCAAGCAGCTGATCAACCTGTACGACGCCGACCCGGCGCGCGTCGAGGTGGTCCACCCGGGCGTCGACCTCGAGGTGTTCCGGCCCCACGACCAGGCCGTCGTCCGCGCCGAGCTGGGCCTGCCCGCCGACGCCGCGGTGCTGCTCTTCGCCGGCCGGATCCAGCCCCTCAAGGCTCCCGACGTGCTGCTCCACGCGGTCGCGGAGCTGCTCACGCGCGATCCCGCACTGCGCTCCCGGCTGGTCGTCCCGATCGTCGGCGGTCCGTCCGGCAGCGGCCTCGAGCACCCCGAGTCGCTCGCCCAGCTGTCCACCGAGCTCGGCCTCGACGACGTGGTGCGGTTCGTGCCGCCGGTCGCCCAGGACCAGCTCGCCCGCTGGTGCTCGGCCGCCACGCTGGTCGCCGTACCGTCCTACAACGAGTCGTTCGGGCTGGTCGCCGCCGAGGCCCAGGCCACCGGCACCCCGGTCGTCGCCGCCGCCGTCGGTGGGCTGACCACCGTCGTCCGCGACGGGCACAGCGGGCTGCTCGTCGACGGCCACGAGCCGGGCGCCTGGGCCGACGCCCTCGGCCGCGTCATCCGTGACGACGACCTGCGGGTGCGGCTCGAGGCCGGTGCGCTCGAGCAGGCCCGCCAGTTCTCCTGGGACCGCACCGCGGAGCGCACGCTCGCGGTCTACCAGCGCGCCCGCGCCGACCTCCGGGAGCCGGTCGCATGACCGACCCGAGCCAGGTCATCCGCGACCACCTCACCGCCAACGAGCTCGAGTTCGAGGAGCTCTCCGACGGCGTCTTCTCGTTCTCGCTGCCCGGCGAGAAGAAGCTGCAGACCGCGGTCCGCCTCGACGTCGGCCCGCACGCGCTCGGCGTGCACGCCTTCGTCTGCCGCAACCCCGACGAGAACCACGAGCGCGTCTACCGCTGGCTGCTCGAGCGCAACCTGAAGATGTACGCCGTGGCCTTCGCGGTCGACCGGCTCGGCGACATCTACCTCGACGGCCGGCTCCCGCTCGCCGCGGTCACGTCCGACGAGCTCGACCGGCTCCTCGGCTCGGTGCTGACCTACGCCGACGAGTCCTTCAACGCCATCCTCGAGCTCGGCTTCGCCACCTCGATCCGCAAGGAGTGGGAGTGGCGCAAGCTGCGCGGTGAGCCGACCCACAACCTCGAGGCGTTCCGCGGCTGGCTGAGCGAGTCACCAGGCGAGGGCGACGGCGCCGAGGGCGAGTAGCGCCGGCACCGCCTGCACGAACAGGATCCGCACGCTGACCGTCGCGGCGCCGTAGACCCGCGACGACCACGCAGCCGAGGAAGAACACCGCGACGTCGAGCGCTGGTCGACGAGCGCCCAACCAGGCCCGCGACCAGGAAGCCGTTGTAGAGCCCTGGTTGGCGGCCAGCACCTTGCTCGCCTCGGCGAACTCGGGTGTTGCCGAAGGTCTTGAGCCGAGCGGCTTGGTCCAGAGGAACATCTCGAGCACCAGGAAGTAGAGGTGCAGCGCAGCGACCAGGCCGATGAGCACGTACGCGACGACGTCCATGCCCGCAGCATGGCACTCAGGCGGGCGGCGAGACCTCTTCGGCCAGCGTCGTCGTGCCCAGCGTGCGCGGCTTGCGCCGCGCGACGGCCACGCCGACCAGGGCGAGCGCGCCGCCGACGTACGCCATCGAGGGCGGCGCCTCGTCGAGGAACACCACGCCCATCACGATCGTGATCGGCGGGACCAGGTAGGTCGTGACGCCGAGGCTGCTGGCGCTCATGTGCTTGAGGGCGTAGGCGTACGTCGTGAACGCGATCGCCGTCGGGAAGACGCCGAGGTAGACGATCCACCAGATCGAGGACGCCGGTGCGTCGCCGGCCTGGTCGAGCAGCTGACCGAGGAACGGCAGGCAGACGATGGCGCCGATGGTGCACGCCAGCCAGGTGATGTGGATGGCGGGCAGGCGGGCGACGAGCGGCTTCTGCAGGATCAGGCTCACGGAGTAGACGACCGCGGAGACCAGGCAGAGCACCACGCCGAGCACGTCGTTGTCGCCGCCGTCGGAGAGGGAGAAGCTGATCAGCCCCACGCCGCCGAACGCGAGCGCCAGCCCGAGACCGAGGTAGAGCGTGAACCGCTCGTTGAGGAACACCGCGGCCAGCAGCGCGATCAGCACCGGCGAGACCTGGATCAGCATCGCGGCGGTGCCGGCGTCGACACGACGCTCGCCGGCGTTGAGGGCGACGTTGTAGACGCCGAACCACAGCACGCCGATCGTGACGATCGAGATCCACTCGCGACCGGTCGGTCGCGGGATGCCCTGGGTGGCGAGCGCGACCACGCCGAGGCAGAGCGCGCCGACCAGCAGCCGGCCGAGCGACAGCGCGCCTGGGGAGAAGTCCTCGCCGAGGTGCCGGATCGCCACGAACGCCGACGCCCAGAACACCAGCGTGATCGCCACGGCCGTCACCGGGAGCCACGTGGGCGTCGTGTCGGCTGCGGAGGCGGTCGGGGGCGTCGTCGTACTCGTCACCACGTCAGCCTAGGGACCGCCACCGACGCCCGACATGCGGTTTTCGGACCTTCATGCGCGATATCGGGCCAGGGCGCGGGCGGCCGGCAGTAGTGTGCGCGGGCCGGTCCGACCGTGGTCCGTCACAACAGGAAGGGTCCGCATGTCTCGCCTCCGTCTCGCCCCGCTCGCCGTGGCCGCTCTCGCACTGGCCGTGGTGCCGCTCGCGGGAGCCACCTCCACCGCCAACGCCGAGCGTGGGACCGTCACGATGAGCGGTACGGCGTACGAGTTCGACCACGTGGAGACGACGCTGCCGGGGGCGACCATCCACGTGCTCGAGGACCCGGACCTCACCACCACGGTCGCCGACGACGGGACGTACACGCTCGAGGTGCCCGACGGCGCCGAGGTGACGCCGTACATCACCGCGGACGGCCACGGGACGATCTACCTCCAGACCTTCACGACCGCCGGCCAGGACCTGGTCAACGTCAACTTCCAGACGCCCACGGCGCGGGACGATGAGCCTGCTCGCGCTGGTGCTCGGCGTCGAGACGAACGACGCGGGCTACCCGGAGCAGTGCGTGGTCGTCTCGACCGTGAGCACCAAGCAGGTGCGCGGTGTGACCTACCAGCAGTTCATCGCCTGGGGCGCCCACGGCGTCGCCGGGGTGACCGCGTCGATCACCCCGAAGGCCGGGACGCGGACCTACTTCAACTCCTCCGTGATCCCGGACAAGTCCGTGACCGAGACCTCCGCCGACGGTGGCGTGGTGTGGGACCACCTGCCGGCCGGCAAGTACACGCTCTCGGCCGAAGGGCGCCGGCTCCGACTGGCCCGACGTGCACGTGACCTGCGCCGACGGCCGCATCGTCAACGCCAACCCGCCGTGGGGCCTGAACCAGAAGGCCACCACCGTCCCGACCAAGGTGAAGGCGACCTGGAAGGCCAAGAACGGCAGCGCCGCCAAGCTGACCGGCCTGACGGTCGGCAAGGTGCCCACCCAGCAGATCCCGGACTTCGCCCTCGAGCACGACCCGACCATCGAGCAGCGCTACCGCGGTCTGGTCACGGTCAGCCTGCTCGGGCAAGGGCTGCTTCGAGCCGCAGTCGACGACGCGCCAGCCTGACCAAGCCGGTCGACCTGATGAAGCTGCTCGGCTCGTCGGCGAAGAAGCTGAAGGCCGGTCAGACGCTGACGGTCACCCTCGCCGTGCCGGGCTACAACACCCGGATCGACTCGTGGAAGATCAAGGCCCAGGGGGCCCCGGTCAGGACCACGCAGTGCGTCCCGCTCGGCGAGAGCCGACCGCGAGCGACCTGCTGACGCGTCAGAGGTCCAACTTGTAGCCGAGACCGCGCACGGTGACGAGGTACTTCGGCTCGCCCGGGTCGGGCTCGATCTTCGCGCGCAGCCGCTTGACGTGTACGTCGAGGGTCTTGGTGTCGCCGACGTAGTCGGAGCCCCAGACCCGGTCGATCAGCTGGCCGCGGGTGAGCACCCGGCCGGGGTTGCGCAGGAACATCTCGAGCAGCTCGAACTCCTTGAGCGGGAGCTTCTGCGCCTGCGCCGTCGACCGTGACGACGTGGCGCTCGACGTCCATCCGCACCGGGCCGGCCTCGAGGGTCGGGGGCGCGAGGTCGGGCTCCTGCCCGCGACGCAGCACGGCACGGATCCGAGCCACCAGCTCGCGCGGGGAGTAGGGCTTGGTGACGTAGTCGTCGGCGCCGAGCTCGAGCCCGACCACCTTGTCGACCTCGTCGTCCTTGGCGCTCACCATGATCACCGGGACGCTCGACGTCTGACGGATCTGGCGGCAGACCTCGGTGCCGGGCAGGCCCGGCAGCATCAGGTCGAGCAGCACGATGTCGGCGCCGTTGCGGTCGAACTCGGCCAGCGCGGCGTTGCCGTCCGCCGCGATCGCGACCTCGTAGCCCTCCTTGCGCAGCATGTACGCGAGCGCGTCGCTGTAGCTCTCTTCGTCCTCGACAACGAGTACGCGGGTCACCGGCCTGCCTCCTGGTTCATTCGGGCCGAGATGTAGCGGGGGAGGGTCAGGGTGAACGTAGACCCTTGTCCCTCCACCGACCACACGTTGACGTCGCCGCCGTGGGTGGCGGCGACGTGCTTGACGATGGACAGGCCGAGGCCGGTGCCACCGGTGGAGCGGTGCCGGGCCGGGTCGACCCGGTAGAACCGCTCGAAGATCCGGTCGATCTCGTCGGGCGGGATGCCGATGCCCTGGTCGACCACCGAGATCACGACGGAGTCGTCGTCGGCCTTGGTCGACACGAGGACGGTCGCGCCGCACTCGGAGTAGGAGACGGCGTTGGCGACCAGGTTGGCGACGGCCGCGGTGACCTGCTCCTCGTTGCCCAGCACCTCGAGGTCGTGGGCGCCGCTCGTCACGACCGAGATCTGCTTGGACGACGCGTCGATCGCGCTGGTGTCGACGGCGATCGAGATGACCTCGTCGATCGAGACCGCGACCGGCATCTCGAGCGGGTCGTCGCCCTGCAGCCGGGACAGCTCGATGACCTGCTGGACGAGCCGGGAGAGCCGGTCGCTCTCGGTGAGCATCCGCGCCGAGAAGCGCTTGATCGCCTCCGGGTCGTCCGCGGCGTCGTGGGTCGCTTCGGCGAGCAGTCGGATGGCGCCGACGGGGGTCTTGAGCTCGTGGCTGACGTTGGCGACGAAGTCGCGGCGTACGGCCTCGACGCGGCGTTCGCGGGTGCGGTCCTCGACCAGCGCGAGCACCAGCCGGACTCCCAGAGGAGCGACGCGAGCGGTGACGTGGCGCGACGGCGACCCCGGCCGGGCCATCAGCAGCTCGGTCTCGCGGATCTGCCCGTCGCGGCGGACCTGGCGGACCAGGTCGGCGAGCTCCGGCGACGCGAGTGAGGAGCCGCGCACCAGGCCCATGGAGTACGCCGGCGCGGAGGCCTTCAGGACGACGTCGCTGTCGTCGACGACGACCGCGCTGCTGCGCAGGACCGAGAGGACGGTGGCCACTCCGGCGGGTACGACGGGCTGCTCGACGGTCGGCGTGCTGTGCTGCTGACGGTCGCTGATGTGCCACGCCAGCACCGCACCGCCAGCGACGACGGCACCGATGAGCGCGGCGAGAAACGCCTGCGTCGTCGCATCCACACCTGAATCGTACGGTCGAATTCAGCGGGAGTTCGCCGCGGAGGCGGCGGCTTCTGAACGTTCATCCCGCGTTCACGTCTCAACGCCGACTGGACACCTAGGCTGCCTAGGGTCTGCGTCATGCGACAGGCCTTCCACGAACAGCTCGATTCGATGTTCGACGACCTCGCCGGCATCTGCCGCAGCGTCGAGACCGCAGTCAGCCTCGCGACCGACGCCCTGCTCACCGGCGATGCGGCCACCGCCGAGAAGGTGATCAGCGCGGACGTCGAGATCGACCGGGCCCGGGAGCGCGTCGAGGACTCCGCGTTCCTGCTGCTGTCGCTGCAGCAGCCGGTCGCCAGCGACCTGCGCACCGTCGTCGCCGCGCTCCGCATGGTCAGCGACCTCGAGCGGATGGGCGACCTCTCGGTCCACGTGGCCAAGATCGCCCGGCTGCGGGTGCCCAACCTCGCCGTTCCGGACGAGGTGCGCCCCACCATCGAGCGGATGGCCCAGGTCGCCGAGGAGATGGTCAGCCGCGTCTCCACGATCATCATCGAGCGCGACGTCGACGAGGCGCTCGCCCTCGTGCACGCCGACGAGGAGATGGACCAGCTGCGCCGGTCCAGCTTCGCCGACATGCTCTCCGCCGACTGGAGCCACGGCGTCGAGGCGGCGGTCGACGTCGCCCTGCTGGGTCGCTACTACGAGCGGATCGCCGACCACGCCGTCTCGGTCGCCAACCGGGTCGTCTTCGTCGTCACCGGCGAGAACCCGCGCTCCGTCGACGCCAGCTGAGGCGTCGTCGGGATAGTCACGGACGTTCTGGTGGTCTCGGAGCGCTCCCAGACCACCACAACGTCCGTGACTATCCCGAAAGAGTGGTTCAGCGACCCTGGTTGGCGACCGCAGCGGCAGCAGCCGCCGCGGCCTCGGGGTCGAGGTAGGTGCCGCCCTTGATGGTCGGCTGAAGGTCGTCGTCGAGCTCGTAGACCAGCGGCATGCCCGTGGGGATGTTGAGCGCCGCGATGTCCTCGTCGCTGATCGCGTCGAGGTGCTTGACCAGCGCACGCAGGCTGTTGCCGTGGGCGGCGACGAGCACGGTCTGGCCGGACTTCAGGTCCGGGACGATCGCCGACTCCCAGTAGGGCAGGAAGCGCGCGATGACGTCCTTGAGGCACTCGGTGCGGGGCAGCTCGGCACCGAGGTCGGCGTACTGCGGCAGGCCGGCCTGGGAGAACTCGCTGTCGTCGTCGAGCGGCGGAGGCGGGACGTCGAAGGACCGGCGCCAGAGCATGAACTGCTCCTCGCCGTACGCCTCCAGGGTCTCCTTCTTGTTCTTGCCCTGGAGCGCGCCGTAGTGGCGCTCGTTGAGCCGCCACGACCGGCGCACCGGGATCCAGTGGCGGTCGGCTCCGTCGAGGGCCGTGGCGGCGGTGTTGATCGCCCGGCGCAGCAATGAGGTGTGTACGACGTCGGGCAGGACGCCCGCGTCACGGAGCAGCTCGCCGGCGCGCACGCCCTCGGCCCGCCCCTTGTCGTTGAGCGGGACGTCGACCCAGCCGGTGAAGAGGTTCTTGGCGTTCCACTCGCTCTCGCCGTGGCGGAGCAGTACCAGCGTGTATGTCACGTCACTCCTCGGTGGCGTCGGGGCTCTCGACCTCGCACGGCGTGCCGCTCGCGGGGGTATCGGTGGCGCTGGTGTCGAGACCCGAGTAGTCACCGCAGTCGGCCACGATCGGCATCGTCATGTCGACGCTCGAGCCGTCACCGAAGGTGATCTCCAGCGAGACCGTGCCACCTGCGTCGATGTCGCCGGTGATCGGGACGCCGCCGTCGACCGCGAGGTTGACCAGGCCGTGGGGCGCGATGTCGATGGGTGCCGACAATGAAACCTCGAGGTCGGCGTCGTCGCCGGTGCCGGCGATCGCGGTCACCGAGGCGGGCTCCACGGTGTCGTTGTTCGCGAACGACGCGATGAAGGTGCCGGAGCCCGTCTGCGCGGAGACCACCACGGCGCTCAGCACGTCGACGTCGGCGTCGTGCTCGTTGACGCCGCTGCCGGGGGTGTAGACCCGGTCGGTCGCGTAGTCGAACCCGCAGGAGGTGAGCACCGGTGCAGCGAGCACGAGGGCTCCTGCGGCGGCGAGCAGGCGAACGGACTGGCGGAGGTGCATCTTCAAGGCCTTCACGTGTCGGCGAGGACGGGTGCGGCCACAGCCTAGTGGTCACCACCGGAAGTTTCTCGGGTGCCCCGCACCCCGGGCGCGCACCTCGCGGCGTTGCCGTCGCTCGCTGGACGGGCCGGTACGGCTTCGCTCCGGCGCCTTGCGATGCACGCACCCGGAGCACGGGTCACCATCGAGGAACCTCCGGCGGCACCCACTAGCGGCCCTCTACCGGGTCAGACCCACGGCGTTCCCGACCAGCAACATCGCGACCAGCGCGAGGCCGGTCCACGACAGCGCGAGGATGAGCAACCGGGTCGCGCCGAGCTTGAGGGCGAGCCGCAGCGGGAGGTGTCGGTAGCCGTCCTCGTGGTCGGCGACCAGGCCCGGCAGGGCGCACAGGAAGTGGACGCCGACGCCCACCGCGGCGGCCAGCACGACCAACGCGGGCTGCGGCGGGTTGCCGGTCGCGGCGCCGCCCCACCCGCCGTACGAGAGGAACGCCGGGTAGAGCGCGTACGCCGCCGCCCACGGCAGCCACGACAGCAGGCCGCGGCGCAGCACGACGTTGCCGACCAGGCCGATGCCGATCGACGCGAGGTAGACGCAGCCGGCCGTGACGCCGTTGGAGACGGAGAGCGGGACGAGCAGCAGCACGCCGCAGATCAGCGCGAACCAGGCGGTGCCGGACTCGAGGTAGCCGTCGGCGATCGGCTTGCCGCTCGGCATCCGGCGCTGGTCGCGGCTGCGGTCGATCAGGTCGTTGTGCCAGCCGAGCACCGCCTGACCGACCAGCACGGTGCCGAGCACCAGGGCGACCTCGCGTCCGGGGCGGCCGCTGATCGCCGCCGCGATCGCCAGCCCGGCGGCCGTCAGCAGCGCCTGGCGGGGGTGTGCCGCACGCAGCAGCAGCACCGGCGTGGTGTGGGCCAGGGTCCGGCGCCGCTCCACGACGGGAGCGGGTGCGGGAAGCGGTTCCTGAACTGCCGCTGGGGCGGGCTCGGTGACCGGGTCAGCGGTCGCCTCCTTCGTACGACGGCGCAGGGTCGGCGGCATACCTCGCAGTATCGACCAGGAGTGCCGAACCTATGCGTGTTCGCGCCCGGAGAGGGCCGACCACCACACGGTGTGGGGTTCTGTCAAGCCCGCATTGTGGCCCTGACCTGCGCAAACGCTGTCGGGACGTTTCTCAGTGCGTGTTAAGATAGAGCCCTAGGAAGGGGTACATCACATATGACTTTCACCGTCGGCGAAACGGTTGTCTACCCGAACCACGGGGCCGCGATCATCGAGGACATCGAGATGCGGACCATCAAGGGAGAGGACCGGGAGTACCTCGTACTACGGATCGTCGCCCAGCAGGACCTGGTGGTGCGAGTGCCCGCCTGCAACCTCGACCTCGTCGGGGTTCGCGACGTTGTTGACAAGGACGGTCTCGACCGTGTGTTCGACGTCCTCCGTGCCGCGCACGTCGAGGAGCCGACCAACTGGTCGCGTCGTTACAAGGCCAACCTGGAGAAGCTGCACAGCGGCGACGTGATGAAGGTGTCGGAGGTCGTCCGCGACCTGTGGCGCCGCGAGCGCGACCGCGGCCTGTCCGCCGGTGAGAAGCGGATGCTGGCCAAGGCGCGCCAGATCCTCGTCTCCGAGCTGGCCCTGGCCGAGCACACCAACGAGGACAAGGCTGAGGCCCTCCTCGATGAGGTCCTCGCTTCCTGATCACGCTTCAACGAGGCCCCCGGAGTGATCCGGGGGCCTCGTCCTATTTGTGGATTTGTAGGCTGAGCAGATGGAGTACGACGTCCCGCCGGCGCTCGGCACGGTGCTGGAGCAGGACCGCGGTTCGCTGCCCTTCGCGCTGATCCACGGCGAGGCGCTGGTCGCCTGTGCGGTCTGGTCCCTGGGCGAGGCCGAGGTGACCCCGGTCGACGCCGGGACCCTGTGGCCCGGGCTCATCGAGTCGGGCGAGCCCTTCGTCCTCCACGACTCGCTGTGCCCGATGACTCCCCCCGACTTCATCGCCGACTGCGTGTCCCGCGCCCTCGACCACTCCTGCGTCGTGGTGGGGGTCCGGCCGGTCACCGACACCGTCAAGGTGGTCGAGGACGGCCTGGTCGGCGCCACCGTCGACCGCGACGCCCTGGTCTCGGTCGCATCCCCGGTCGTGCTGCCGCCGGCGGTCGTGGCCGCGCTCGACGGACTCCCGAGCACCGACCTGGTCGAGCTCGTCGCCGCCCTGCGCGCCCGGTTCCCGGTCGAGCTGGTCCAGGCGCCACCGTCCGCGCGCCGGGTCGGCTCGCTCGAGGACGTGGCGGTGCTCGAAGCGCTCACGGCGCGAGACTGAGCGCCAGCTCCAGGTCCTCGGGGAAGGTGATCTTGAGGTTGCGGGGGGTGCTCGGCACGGCGACGACGGGCAGGTCGGTGTAGCGGGCGAGACAGGCGGCGGTGTCGGTGCCGTCGAAGCCGTCCGCGTCGGCGCGGGCGTAGGCCGACAGCAGGTCCGGTGCCCGGAACGCCTGGGGAGTCTGGACGCCGTCGAGCTCCGGAGGCAGCTCGCGGCCGTCGAGGGCCAGCAGTCCACGCAGGGGTACGACGGGGATCGCGCCGCCCCGCTCCCGGGCCGCCTCGATGGTGCGCGTGAAGAGCTCCGACCCCGCCAGCGGCCGAGCGCCGTCGTGGATCGCGACCACGTCGACCGCTCCGGACTCGATCTCGGACGCGAGTGCCTGCAGCGCGGCCCACTCCGACGCGTGCCGGGTCTCGCCGCCCTCGACGATCCCGATCTCGGCCTCACCGAGGTGCGGGGCGAGCGCCTCGGCGACGGCGTCCCGCTCACCGGGGCGGACCACCACCACGGTCCGACGTACGTCGTCCAGGGCAAGCGCGTCCCGCACGGACCAGGCCAGCACCGGGAGCGTGCCGAGCGGCAGCAGCACCTTGTTGGTCGGCGCCCCGACCCGTGAGCCCGACCCGGCAGCGAGGATCACGACGGCGGCGGGCACGGCCGGAGTCTACGGAAGTGTTTTCACGGCTGTTACACGCCGAAACAGGTGCTTGACGCACCGCCCCTAGGTTCGTCGGACCAGGAAGGGGTCCGATGACGCCGAGTGCGCACGGCAGCAGCACCGAGGAGTGGCAGCCGGTGTGCCGGATCGTCGAGCTGGAGGTGGAGCGCGGAGCGACCGCACTGGTGCACGGGCAGGCGATCGCGATCTTCCGGACCCAGGACGACCACGTCTACGCGCTCGGCAACCACGACCCCTTCGCCAAGGCGTCGGTGATGGCCAAGGGCATCGTCGGCACCCGGGACGGCGTGCCGTTCGTCGCCTCACCCAGCCACAAGCACGCGTTCGACCTGCGCAGCGGCAGATGTCTGGACGACGACCACGTCTCGGTGCCGGCGTACGACGTCAGGGTGGTCGAAGGTGTGGTGCTCGTCGGCCACCGGAAGTCCGACGCCGCTTAGGCCGGGCTGATCAGGGCCGTCGCGATGGCGGCCACACCTTCACCCCGGCCGGTCAGGCCGAGACCATCCGTGGTGGTGGCCGAGACCGAGACCGGTGCGCCGATCGCGGCGCTCAGGGCCGCCTCCGCCTCGGCCCGGCGGCCGCCGAGGCGCGGTCGGTTGCCGATCACCTGGACGGCGACGTTGCCGATCTCGAAGCCGGCGGCCCGGACTCGCGAGGCCGTCTCGGTCAGCAGAGCCGCTCCTGAGGCACCGGCCCAGGCCGGTTCCGACGTACCGAAGTTGGAGCCGAGGTCGCCGAGACCGGCCGCTGACAGCAGCGCGTCGCAGGCGGCGTGGGCAGCCACGTCCGCGTCGGAGTGACCCTCGAGGCCCTGCGTCTCGTCGGGCCAGTGGAGACCCGCGAGGTGCATCGGGACGCCGTCGACGAGGCGGTGGACGTCGGTGCCGATGCCGACGCGGGGGAGTTGCTGCACGCTCTGATCATGCCTGAGCAAGAATCACTCAGGTGAGGAACTCCCGAGGCGCGTGGTCGGTCGCCGGCCTGATCGCCGGGTTCGCCGGTCTGGCCGCGAGCTACTTCGTGGCGATGGTGATGACCATCCGGGACTCCCCGCCCGTCGCGGTCGCCGAGCTGGTCATCCGGCTGACGCCCGGAGGGCTCGCCGAGCGGGCGATCCGGATCGTCGGCCACAAGGACAAGCCGCTCCTGCTGATCGGCATCTTCATCCTCAGCGCGCTGCTCTTCGCGTGGGCCGGGTGGCTGGCCCGCAAGAACTGGTGGGCGCCGACGATCGTCTTCGCGGTCCTCGCCGCGATCGGTGGCATCGCGGTCTGGTCGCAGCGCGGCGCCACGGCGCTCGACATCCTGCCGGTCGCGGTCGGCTTCGCGACCTGGCTGATCTGCCTCTCGCTGCTCACCGAGCCTCTGCACCGTCACGAGGTCGCGGTCGAGGCCGAGGGTGCGGTCGAGACCGCGGGTGACCATACGCGGCGCACGTTCCTGATCCGGGCCGGCGTCATGGTCGCCGCGGCCGGCACGCTGGGCGTCGTCGGTCGAGCGGTCGGTCGCGGTCGCCGGCACGTCGAGGAGGCGCGTCGCCTGCTCCGGCTGCCGGGTGTCACCACGCCGGTCCTCCCGGACGGGGTCCGGGTGGGCGTGCGGGGCATCACGCCGTGGATGGTCCGCGCCGAGAACTTCTACCGCGTCGACACCGCGATCGTCGTACCCGCCATCGAGCCGACCGACTGGGAGCTCCGCATCCACGGCATGGTCGACCGGGAGCTGACCCTGACCTACCAGGACCTGATCAGTCACGAGGTCACGCAGGCCTGGGTGACGCTCAACTGCGTCTCCAACGAGGTCGGCGGTGACCTGATCGGCAACGCGTGGTGGAGCGGGGTGCGGATCGCCGACCTGCTGCTCTTGGCAGGGGTGCAGGAGGGTGCGGACGCCGTGCTGCAGACGTCCGACGACGGCTGGACGTGCGGTACGCCGCTCTCGGCGCTGACCGATGACCGCGACGCGATCCTCGCGATCGCCATGAACGGGGAGCCGCTCCCCATCGACCACGGCTTCCCGGTGCGCACGATCGTGCCCGGGCTCTACGGCTACGTCTCGGCCTGCAAGTGGGTCGTCGAGATGAAGGTGACCCGGTTCGCCGACATCAGCGCCTACTGGACCGACAGGGGCTGGTCGGAGCAGGGGCCGGTCAAGATGTCGTCGCGGATCGACGTCCCGCGCGACGGCGCTGACATCGCGGCGACCGCCGGTCGTGTCGGCGGGGTCGCCTGGGCGCAGCACACCGGGATCTCCAAGGTCGAGGTGCAGGTCGACGGCGGCGCGTGGCTGCCGGCCGAGCTGGGCACCGTGCCGAGCACCGACACGTGGGTGCAGTGGGCCGCGACCATCGACTCGGAGCCGGGTCACCACCGGCTCGCTGTCCGGGCGGTCGACAAGACCGGCCAGGTCCAGACGAGCGTCGTGCGCGACGTCCTGCCCGACGGCTCGACAGGCCTGCACGTGATCAGCTTCAACGCGACGGAGGCCACCGATGGGTGACAGTGAAAGGTGACAGTGATGGGTGACTTCAGTGGACTGACCGGGGCGGCGCTGGTCGTCGGCGGCAGCGGAGGGCTCGGCCTCGCGATCACGCGGATGCTGGCCAGCCGGGGCTCGGACGTCGCGGTCACCTACCGCTCGCGGCCCGAAGCAGGCGCCGCCGTCGTCGAGTCGGCGCGCGGCTGGGGCGTGCACGCGTCCTCGCACTCCCTCGACCTCGGCGCGCCGTCGGTCGGCGCCGACGCGGCGAACGCCGTGGCCGAGGTGGTCGCGCTGCACGGCGGCGTGCACACGCTGATCTACGCCGCGGGACCGCCGGTGCCGATGACGCACCTCTCCGCGGTCGAGCCCGGGGCGATGGCCGCGCAGCTCGCCGCGGACGCGGCCGGGTTCTTCGCCGTCGTACGCCCCGCCCTGCCGCACCTGCGCGAGCGCGAGGGGTCGATCGTCGCCGTGACGACCGCGGCCACCACTCGCTTCCCGGTGCGCGACGGGCTCTCGTCGGTGCCGAAGGCCGCCGTCGAGGCGATGGTGCGAGCGCTTGCCGCCGAGGAGGGGCGCTACGGCGTGCGCGTCAACGCTGTCGGGCCCGGCATGCTCACCGACGGGATGGCGGCCCGGCTGATCGACTCCGGCGAGCTCTCCGAGGAGGCGCTCGCGGTGACTCGGCGCAACACCCCGCTGCGCCGCTTCGGCACCGCGACCGACATCGCCGAGGCGGTCTGCTTCCTCGCCTCCGAGCGGGCCGGGTTCATCTCGGGCCAGAAGCTCGACGTGGACGGTGGCTACGGCGTTTGAGGATGGTGGGCTCGGGCCTGAGCATCTCTAGACTGGGTTGGTGACCTTCAGGCTCTATGACACCGCGACCCGCGAAGTCCGTGACTTCGTTCCCCTCGAGGAGGGGAAGGCGGGTCTCTACGTCTGTGGTCTGACGGTGCAGTCGGAGCCGCACGTCGGTCACGTCCGGTCGGCCGTCAACTTCGACGTGCTCCAGCGCTGGCTGCGCCACCTGGGCTACGACGTGACGTTCATCCGCAACGTCACCGACATCGACGACAAGATCCTCGTGAAGGCCGCCGACCAGGGTCGTCCTTGGTACAACCTCGCCTACGCGATGAAGATCGAGCTCGACAAGGCGTACGCCGCGCTCAACGTCGCCCCGCCGACCTACGAGCCCAGTGCCACCGGCCACATCCCCGAGATGGTCGAGCTGATCTCGATGCTGATCGCGAAGGGGCACGCCTACGCAGCCGCCGACGGCTCGGGTGACGTCTACTTCGACGTCCGGTCCTGGCCGCAGTACGGCGAGCTGACCCACCAGAAGATCGATGACATGGAGGCCGCCGGCGACGCGGACCCCCGGGGCAAGCACGACCCGCGCGACTTCGCCCTCTGGAAGGGCTGGAAGAAGGAGACCGAGCCGGAGACGGCCTCGTGGCCGAGCCCGTGGGGCCGTGGCCGTCCGGGCTGGCACATCGAGTGCTCGGCGATGGCCGGCAAGTACCTCGGCACCGCCTTCGACATCCACGGCGGCGGCGTCGACCTGCGCTTCCCGCATCACGAGAACGAGCAGGCCCAGTCCCGCGCGGCCGGGCACCCGTTCGCGTCGTACTGGATGCACAATGCGTGGATCACCACCGCCGGCGAGAAGATGAGCAAGTCGCTCGGCAACTCGCTGATGATCCCGTCGGTGCTCCAGCGCGTGCGCGGTATCGAACTGCGCTTCTACGTCGTGGCCGCCCACTACCGCAGCCACGTCGAGTTCTCCTTCGAGGCGCTGGATGAGGCGGCCGTCGGGTTCCGACGGATCGAGAGCTTCCTGGCGCGGGTCGGCGACGTCGAGGCTACCGAGGTGCCGCAGGCCTTCGCCGACGCGATGAACGACGACCTCGGCACCCCCGCGGCCGTCGCGGTGCTCTACGACGCCGTGCGCGAGGGCAACCGCGACCGGCCGTCGCCGGCGAGCAGGCCGGTGCCGTGCTCGCCATGCTCGACGTGCTCGGGCTCAACCCGGCCGATCCCGCATGGGGCCCGGCCAACACCGACGACGTAGCAGCTGACCGAGGCCGTGGACGTGCTCGTCCGCGGCCTGCTCGAGCAGCGCACCCAGGCGCGGGCGAACAAGGACTTCGCCGCAGCTGACGCGATCCGCGACCAGATCAAGGCCGCCGGGATCGAGATCACGGACACCCCCGACGGACCGAAGTGGTCCCTGGAAGCAGGCACGAAGTAATGGCAGGCAACAGTCAGCGCAAGGGCGCGATCAAGAAGACCGGCAAGGGCAACCCCACCGCCGGCTCCGGTGGTCGGGTCAAGCGCGGCCTCGAGGGCCGCGGACCGACGCCGCCGGCGAAGGACCGCGAGTACCACAAGGCCCACAAGTCGGCGAAGCGTGCCGAGAAGAAGGCCGCGTCGACCCAGTCGCGCCCGAAGCGGCGTACGAGTTCGGACGCCGAGTGGATCATCGGCCGCAACCCGGTCGTCGAGGCGCTTCGCGAGGGCGTGCCGGTCAACGCCCTGTACGTCGCAGAGGGTGCCGAGCGCGACGGACGGCTGCGCGAGGCGTTCCAGCTTGCGGGAGACAAGGGCATCAAGCTGCTCGAGGTCACCAAGACCGAGATGGACCGGATGATCGGCGCCGGTGTCTCATCAGGGTCTGGCGGCGCGGATCCCGGCGTACGAGTACGCGCACGCCGACGACCTGCTCGACGCGGCCGCCGCCAACGCGGAGAAGCCGCTGATCGTCGCGGTCGACCACGTCACCGACCCGCGCAACCTGGGAGCGATCATCCGCAGCGCCGCGGGTTTCGGCGCGCACGGCGTCGTCATCCCCGACCGGCGTTCAGCCGGCATGACCTCCGCCGCCTGGAAGACCAGCGCCGGTGCAGCCGCACGAATCCCGGTCGCGCAGACCGTGAACCTGACCCGCCAGCTCAAGGCCTACCAGGCCGCCGGCTGCATGGTCATCGGCCTGGCCGCCGATGGTGACGTCAGCCTGCCCGATCTCGACCTCGCCGACGGCCCGCTGGTCCTCGTGGTCGGCGCCGAGGGTGACGGCCTGTCGCGTCTGGTCGCCGAGACCTGCGACCAGCTGGTGTCGATCCCGATGGCCAACAACCTCGAGTCCCTGAACGCCGGAGTGGCGGCGTCGGTCGCGCTCTACTCCATCTCCGAGGCGCGCCGCTGACCCTGTGACTCCGGGCCCCAGAACGTGGCCCGCGTCACCTTCGCCGACCCCTGTCGTTGACCAGAACTGATACGTGTTCTAGTCAACGGAGGGCCTCGTGCTCCAGATTCCTCGCAGCGTGCTCGCGCCTGCCTGCGCCGTCCTCGTGCTGGTCCTGGCCGGCTGCGGCTCCCAGCTCGATCCGCAGACGGTTGCCCAGGCCGGTGGGACCGGCGTCGGGGCAGGCGGCGACGCAGCAGCCGGCGGCGGCGGCGGTACGTCGGGAGGCCTCGACGGCTCGGTCCCGGGATCGACCGGTGGCCCGGTGGCGGCGCCGGCACCACCACGACCGGACGGCGGTACGGCGACGACCGGTGGAACCGGCTGGGCGGCGACGCTCCCCAGGGCGCGGCGACAACGCCGCGACCGGCAGCGCCAAGGCCGGCAACTGCGCCGGCTTCAAGAACCAGACCGGCATCACCGACGACACGATCACCCTCGGGAACTCCTCCGACATCAGCGGTCCGGTGCCCGGGCTCTTCGAGTCGGCGCAGGAGGGAGCCAAGGCGTACGTCGCCTACTTCAACTCCCAGAGCGACATCTGCGGCCGCAAGCTCCAGCTCAACGCCTACGACAGCCGCACCGACGCGGCCGCCGACCAGCAGGCCTACTCGAAGGGCTGCGACGAGACCTTCGCGATGGTCGGCTCGATGTCGGCCTTCGACTCCGGCGGCGCGTCCACCGCCCAGTCCTGCGGCCTCCCGGACATCCGCACGGCGGCGACGACCGCGGAGCGGCTGCAACTGCACGACCTGCTTCGCGGCCGAGGCGGCCAACTCGCAGGAGTTCCAGAACTCCGTGCCCGACTTCGTGCTGAAGAACTACGGCGACGCCGGCCAGCACGCCGCGATGCTCTACATCAACGCCGGCGCGGCCGCCGAGAACGGCAAGACCCAGGCCGCCGCGATGGAGAAGCGCGGCATGCACTTCGACTACGTCCAGGGCATCGACATCTCGGAGTTCAACTACGCGCCCTACGTCCAGCAGATGAAGGACAAGGGCATCGAGTACGTCCAGATGATCGGCGTCGACCGCCCAGTTCACCCGGCTCGCCGACGCCATGAAGCAGCAGGGCTTCACGCCCAAGATCTTCATGATCGACCCGACGGCGTACAACCCCGACTACGTCAGCAGCGGCGGCGACGCCGTCGACGGCACGACCGTCTTCATCAACTTCACGCCGTTCGAGGAGGCCAGCTCGCAACAAGGAGCTGCAGCTCTACCTCAGCTGGCTCCAGCAGGTGAAGCCCGGCGCGACCCCGTCGTTCTTCGGGCTGTTCGCCTGGTCCGCGGCCCGGCTCTTCGTCGAGCAGGCGACCAAGCTCGGCGGCAAGCTCAGCCGCAGCTCGCTGGTCACCAGCCTCAAGGGCGTCAGCAACTGGACGGCGAACGGGTTGCACGCGCCGCAGCCGGTCGGTGCCAAGCACGGCGGCGTCGTGCTGGCGGTTCATCCGCCTCGACGGCGGCAAGTGGTCGCCGGTCGGCGGCACGAAGTACCAGTGCAGCGGCGTCACGTCGGTCGGGTGAGCCCAGTGTCGAACCGGATGTCCAGACCGATCTGTGGCCGGCGTCACCTGCGGCGGCGTACGTCGTTGATGGGTGCAACACGTTCTGGTTCCGGGAGGGAAACAGTGTCCAAGCCCAGGTCTGCCGTGCTCACCGTTGCGGTGCTGGCGCTCTGCGCCGCGCTCGCCGCGTGCGGCTCGCAGCTCGACCCGCAGACCGTCGCCCAGGTGAGCGGCGGCACGCGCGGGCGGCGCCGGCGGCACCGTGGCCGGCGGGACCAACCCCGACGGGTCGATCGCCGGCGGTGCCGGCTCGACCGGCTCCACGGGTGGCGGCTGGCACCACCGGCTCGGGCTCGACTGGGTCGACCGGCAGCACCGGCGGCGCGCCGTCCGGTGACGGCCAGCAGGGCACCGGCGCCAACGCCGCGACCGGCACCACCAAGGCCGGCAGCTGCGCCGGATTCAAGAACCAGACCGGCATCACCGACAAGACGATCACGATCGCCAACGCGAGCGACATCTCCGGTCCGGTGCCCGGCATCTTCGAGTCCGCCCAGGAGGCGACTCGTGCGTACGCCGCCTACTTCAACTCGACCAGCGACATCTGCGGGCGCAAGCTCGACGTCGAGCTGCTCGACACCCGCGCCGACGCCGGCGCCGACCAGCAGGCCTACACCAAGGCCTGCGACGACGCCTTCGCGGCGGTCGGCTCGATGTCGGCGTTCGACTCCGGCGGTGCGAGCGCTGCGCAGTCGTGCGGCCTGCCCGACATCCGCTCGACGACCACCACGACCGAGCGGCGCGACTGCTCGACCTGCTTCGCCGCGCAGGCGGTCAACCCCGGCGAGGTCAACGGCTCGATGCCGCGCTACTTCCTGCAGAAGTACAAGGACGCCACGCAGCACGCGGCCGTCATCTACATCAACGCCGGTGCGGCCGTCGGCAACGCCGCGAGCTTCCGCAACGCCTACAACGCGGCGGGCTGGAAGGTCGACTACTTCCAGGGCATCGACGTCTCCGAGTTCAACTACGCGCCCTACGTCCAGCAGATGAAGGACAAGGGCATCAAGCTGGTCACCTACACCGGCCCCTACCAGGACACCGTCAAGCTGCTCGACGCGATGAAGCAGCAGGGCTTCGAGCCCGACGCGTTCGTCCAGGACTCCACGATCTACGACGCCAACTTCGTCGACCAGGCGGGCGACAACGGCAACGGCGTCTACGCCTGGTCGAGCACGAAGATGTTCGACGACACCTCCGTGAAGGAGATGGCCCTCTACCGGTCCTGGCTCGACCAGGTGAAGCCCGGTGCCGTCCCCAACTACTTCGGGCTCTACGCCTGGTCGGCGGCCCGCCTCTTCGTCGAGCAGGCCACCGCGCTGGGCGGCAAGCTCACCCGGGCCTCGCTCGTCGACGCGCTCAAGGGCGTCAAGGACTGGACCGGCAACGGGCTGCACGTCCCCCAGCAGGTGGGCAGCAAGACGACCTCCAACTGCGGGTCCGTGCTGCAGCTCAACGACGGCAAGTGGAGCCAGGTGTCGCCCGGCAACTTCATGTGCGGCCCGCTACTGAACGGCAACTGACATGAGCTCACTCCTCTCCTTCACCATCCTCGGCCTGTTCACGGGCGCGGCGTACGCCATCGCGGCGAGCGGCCTGGTGCTGACCTACACGACCACGCGCGTCTTCAACATCGCGCACGGTGCCTTCGGCATGGTCATGGCCTTCACGTTCTGGGACTTCAGCCAGCGGCAGGGGATGCCCACCTGGCTGGCGCTCTTCCTGGTGCTCGGCGTCGTGGCTCCCGGCACCGGCTACCTCGTGCAGCGCTTCGTCACCCGCGGGCTCGGAGAAGGCCCGGTCAGCGTCTCGCTGGTGGTCACCGTCGGGCTGTTCGTCGGCCTGATCGGACTGGCGCAGTACATCTGGCCCCCCGAGCCGCGCACCGTCCCGCCGTTCCTGCCCGACAAGGGCATCGAGATCGGCGACACCTACGTCACGGCCCACCAGATCATCACCATCGCGCTCTCGATGGTCGTCGCAGGACTCCTCTACCTCCTGCTCAACCGCACGCGCATCGGCACGGCCATGCGGGCGTCGGTCGACAACCCGGTGCTGCTGCGCCTCTTCGGCGGCAACCCCGACCGCGTCGCCTCGCTGTCCTGGGCGATCGGGATCTCGCTGGCCGCGCTCGCCGGCATCCTGCTGACGCCGGTGATCGGGCTGTCCTACTACGACCTCACCCTCCTGGTCATCAACGCGTACGCCGCCGCGATGCTCGGCCGCCTCAAGAGCCTGCCGCTGACCTTCGTCGGCGCGATGGGTCTCGGCATCCTGCAGTCGTTCGCGGTCGCCTACCTGCCGAGCCAGGGCAGCCTCGCCGGTCTGCGCGCCGTGGTCCCCGCGCTCTTCCTCTTCGTCGTGATCATCGCGATGCCCCAGGCCCAGCTGCGGATCGGGCAGGTCAAGGGCATCGTCTCGGCGCCGCTGCCGTCCTTCCCCAAGTCGATCGGCTGGGGTGCCGTGCTCCTGGTCCTGGTCGCGCTGATGGCGACCGGCATGTCGGACGCCAACCTGCTGCTGGTCGGCACCGCCGCGACGTACGCCATGGTGATGCTGTCGCTGGTGCTCCTCACGGGGTACGGCGGCCACGTCTCGCTCGCACAGTTCACCTTCGCCGGCGTCGGTGCGCTCGCCTACGCCAAGCTCGACGAGCCCAACCTCTACGGGCTCTTCATGTCGGCGCTGATCGCCGCCGCCGTCGGTGCGCTGGTCGCGCTGCCGGTGCTCCGGCTGACCGGCCTCTACCTCGCGCTCTCGACGCTCGCCTTCGGCGTGCTGATGGACAAGATGGTGTTCCAGGCCGACTACGCCTTCGGCTTCAACGGCACCCTCCACGCCGAGCGGCTCTCGATCCTCGGGCACTCGATCACGCTCCAACGGCAGCTACGTCGTGGTGATGGCGGCGTTCTTCGTGCTGATGGCGCTGGCGCTGCTGCTCCTGCGCCGCGGTGTCCTCGGCCGGCTCCTGATCGCGATGCGCGACAGCCCGGCCGCGTGCGGCACCCTCGGCCTCGACATGCGGTGGTTCCGGGTCGCGCTGTTCGGCCTCTCGGCCGGCATGGCCGGTCTCGCCGGCGGGCTCTTCGCCGGTCTGCGCGGCACCATCGGCGCCGCCGACTTCCAGCTCTTCAACAGCCTGCCGCTGCTGCTGCTCGCCGTCGTCTGCGGAGTCACCTCCGTCACCGGCGCAGCGATGGGTGGCGTCGGGCTGATGCTGCTCCCGGTCCTGCAGAGCTCGCACCCGGAGTTCGCCGGCCTGATCTTCGCGATCCTCGGCTTCGGTGCCGTCGCCCTGGGCCGCGACCCGAACGGCCTGGCCAACCTGCTCTTCGGTCTCGGTCGTCGTCTCGACCGTCGCTTCGGCGACACGGTGCGCAGCGTCGTACCCGTGCTCCCGCTGCCCGAAGCCGCGGGCCGAGGACGACGCCCTGATCGACCCAGCCGTCGAACCCCTCTCCGAACCCGTCATCGCCGTCGAAGGAGGTGCCCGCTCATGTCGCTTCTCGAAGTTGACGGTGTCGTCGTGCAGTTCGGTGGCGTGACCGCCGTCGACGACGCGAGCTTCGCCGCCGAGGCCGGCCGGGTCACCGGCCTGATCGGGCCCAACGGTGCCGGCAAGACCACCTGCTTCAACGTGATCAGCGGGCTGCAGAAGCCCAACCGCGGTCAGGTGCGCTTCGACGGCCGCAGCATCACTCGGCTGTCGGTTCCCCGGCGCTCGCGCCGGGGGATGGGGCGCACCTTCCAGCGGCTCGAGGCCTTCGGTTCGTTGACGGTGCGCGACAACGTGCGTGTCGCCCAGGACATCCACCGCGGGTTCCTCGGCCTGTTCCAGCCGGCCTCCGCCGACGTCGACGGGCTGCTCGAGACCGTCGGCATCCGGGCGTACGCCGATGAGCGCGCCGACTCGATCCCGACCGGTGCCGCCCGGCTGCTCGAGCTGGCGCGCTGCCTGGCCGGTGATCCCAAGCTGCTGCTGCTCGACGAGCCGTCCTCGGGCCTCGACGAGTCCGAGACCGACGCCTTCGGCGAGCTGCTGACCCGGCTGGCGGCCGAAGGTCGGGGCGTGCTCATGGTCGAGCACGACATGGACCTGGTGATGTCGGTCTGCGACGAGATCCACGTCCTCGACTTCGGCTCGGTGATCGCCTCCGGGTCGCCCGCTGCGATCCGCGGCAACCGCGACGTGCAGCGGGCCTACCTCGGCTACGCCGAGGACACCCGCGACGACGACACCCGTGACGACATCCCGGCCGTGGAGCTGACCCAGGAGATCCGGCTCACCGAAGGGTCACTGTCATGAGCGTCCCGATCCTCGAGGTCGTCGACCTGCACGCGGCGTACGGCCGCATCGAGGTCCTGCGCGGCGTCAACCTGCGCGTCCCGCAGGGCGCGGTGATGGCGCTGCTCGGTCCCAACGGTGGTGGCAAGTCCACGCTGGTCAAGGTCATCAGCGGCCAGAAGAAGGCGACGTCGGGCGACATCCACCTCGGCGGCGTACACGTGCAGGAGCCCGAGCCGGAGCAGCTCGCGAAGCTCGGCCTGTGCACGATCCCCGAGGGGCGCTCGGTCTTCCCCAACCTCACCGTCGAGGAGAACCTCACGCTGATGTCCTACGCCGGCGTCAGCGCCCAGGCGGTCCTGGACACGGCGTACTCCTACTTCCCGCGGTTGCACCAGCGCCGTCACCAGCTCGCCGGGACCATGTCCGGTGGTGAGCAGCAGATGCTCGCGATGTCGCGGGCGCTGGCCTCCGACCCCGCGCTGCTCCTGCTCGACGAGCTGTCGATGGGCCTCGCGCCGCTGATCGTCGACGAGCTCTACGAGACCGTCGCGCAGATCGCCCAGAGCGGTGTCTCCATCCTCTGCATCGAGCAGTTCGCACGCACGGCGCTCCGCGTCTCCGACTACGCGGCGGTGATGACCGGCGGCCGCATCGTGGCCACCGGCGAGCCGAGCGAAGTCATGGCCACCATGTCCGACCTCATCCTTGGCGGTGCTGCATGAGCACAGAATGGATCCTTCTCTCGCACTCTCGGCGCGCTGCGCTCGTCGGCGCCGTGCTGCCGGTGTCGGCGGGCGCTCCCGCCGACGGCGCGGACGAAGCCGGCGTTCAGCGGCTTCAGCTCCAGCGCCTGGGCGGCCCCGGTCAAGATCGAGATCTACGAGCCCACCATCCCGATCCCGGCGACCCCCCAGGCTGAGTTCGAGATGGCCTACACCAAGGTCGAGGCCGACTCCGGCAGCTCGTCGGGCCGGGCCAGCTGGCTCTGGCCGGGCGACTCCATCGGTGAGGGCGCCAAGACCGTGATCGAGAACCTCGGCCTTCCCCCGGAGCTGTCCGGTCCGCTGGCCGCCCAGGGCTACCCGATCCAGGTCAACTCCAGCCAGCCCGGCGGCGAGGCCAAGATGGCCGACGAGCCGTTCCCCGGCACGGTCATGGAGACCAGCGCGAGCGACACCAAGACCATCGCCCAGACCGGCTTCTCGCCCGACGGCGACGTGCACGCGCCGCAGGACGGCAGCCACGACGGTGGGGGCAAGGACGGGGGCGAAGGTACGCCCGGCGTTCCCGGCCTGCCGGAGATCCCGGGACTGCCGGCTCTGCCCGGCCTGTCCGGGGTCTCCGGTTCCCTGACCGACGCGCTCACCGCGTTCGGTCAGGCGATCACCGGTACGTCGGCCACGACGGCCGACGACCCCGGCGACGACCCGGCGCCGACGACGACGACGCCCGGCGCCCCCGGCGTACCTCCCGAGCTCGCGGCCCTCGTCGACTTCGAGGGCTACACCTCCAGCAGCCAGAACGTCGCCTCGGCCGACAAGGTCGTGACGAGCTCCCGCTCGGCGCTCGGCGACGTCCAGCTCCTCGGCGGCCTGATCTCCCTCGACGGCCTGGTCGTCACGAGCACCAGCTCGAGCGACGGCAAGGTCGCCACCGCCGACGGCAAGGCGTCCTTCGGCGGCATCACCATCGCCGGCCAGGACTTCTCCTTCGGACCCGAGGGCTTCGATGCCGCCGGCAAGGAGACCAAGGTCCCCGCGCTGCCCGACCAGGCCACCAAGGCCCTGGCCCAGCTCGGCGTGAAGCTGATCGCTGCCCAAGCCGACGTTGAAGGAGAAGGGCGACCAGGCCACCAGCGAGATGGCCGGCCTTCGGATCCAGATCGACGCCTCCAAGCTGCGCAAGAAGCTCGACGCCCTCCCGCTCGACCAGCTGGTCGGCGCCGTGCCGGACGCAGGCGGGTCAGCTCAAGTCCGCGCTGCAGGCGGCGATCGGCCTCTCGCCGCGCATCGTCATCACCCTCGGCAACGCCAGCAGCACGGTCGACACCGTGCAGGGCATCGCCATCCCGTCCGACGTCCCCGACAACGACCCCGGTCATTCCGGTGGCGGTGCGGGTGGCGGCGGTGGTGCCGGCGGTCGGCGGTGGCGCTCCGAGCACTGGCGGCTCGCCCACGTCGGCTGCCCCCGGCACGGGTGGCGGGTCACCGTCGGCCGACGGTGACCTCCCGGACAGCGCGCTCGCGGGCTCCGGCCTGCCGCCGCTCTACTCGATCCCCGGCGCGATCCTCGCCGGTGGTATCGCCCTCGCCGCCGTCGGCGGCACCTGGCTCCGCAAGGCGGGCGTGCTCGCCCTCGGTGGCGCCGGCTCCTGCACCCATGGCCTCGACAGTGGCCTGCCCGACCTCCGAAAGGCCTGACCATGACCACCATGCCCCAGCAGGCGCCTCGCCGCCGAGCGACTCTCGATCGGTCTCCCGAAGGCGGGCAGCCGGACCTCGTCCGGTGCCGCGCCGCTCAAGGACAACCACTACCAGCTGCTGCAGCTGGTGCTCTTCTGGGCGGGCGCGATCCTGCTGCCGCTCGGTCTCGTGGTGATCGTCCTGGGCTGGTACGGCGCGGCCAACACGCCGTACCAGTACGACCAGCTGTCCTACCTCGTCTCCGGCGGCCTGCTCGGCCTCGGGCTCACCTTCACCGGCGGCTTCCTCTACTTCGGTGCCTGGCTGGCCCGGATCGCCGCCGACGGCAAGGAGTCGTCGCGCCGCCTGGCCGACACCCTGCTCGTCCTGGCCGACGTCACGTCGCGTGCCGCCTCGACCCACGAGGGCGTCGACGTGTCGGCGCTTCCGGTCACCGCCGGTGACGGCAACACCATGCACCGCCGCGACTGCGCGCTGATCGCCCACCGTGACGACCTGCGTCCCGTCGGCGAGAACAACGCTCACCTCACCGCCTGCCGGGTCTGCCGCCCCTGACGACGAGCCGGCGTACGATGTGTCTTGTCGGGGGGCACATCTGAGCGCCGACTCGACTACTCCTCGGTGGCCACGACCTCGTCGGGCTTGGTGAGGAGCACGGTCTCCATGTAGTCACGCGCCGTGTCGAGGAGGTCGACCGCGTGGCCGGCACGCTCGGAGAGGTACCACCGGTGCACGAGGATCTCGTGGAAGATCTCGGCCGGCTCGAGCTTGCCGCGCGCCTCGGGCGGGATCATCGCCAGGATCGGCTCGTAGGTCTGCGTCATCCACTTGTTCGCCACCAGCGTGCGGTCCTCGCGGCCGAGGTCGAAGTGGGCGGTGAACGCCGCGATGTCGTTGAGCATCCGGCGCGCCTGGGCGTCCTCGACGTGCAGCCCGGTGAGCGCCTGCAGCTCGCGCTGGTGGTGGCCGAGCTCGACGACCTTGGGCTGGATCCGGATCTTCTCGCCGTCCCAGTCGGTCACGATGTCGAGCTCGTCGACGTCGAAGCCGAGGTCGTTGAGCCGCTCGATGCGCTGCTCGATCCGCCACATCTCGTTGGTGGAGAACTCCTCGGCCTCGGTCAGCTCGGTCCACAGCGCGTGGTAGCGACCGGTCAGCATCTCGACGATGTCGTGCGCCCGCACCTCGTCGTCGAGGTCGTCGCTGGCCTGCAGGTCGAGGAACTCCGCGAAGACGTTCTCGCTGGCGACGGTGAGGTCGTACTCCCGCAGGTTGCGTCGACAGGCTCGACTTGAGCTCGCCGGTCTCCGCGTCGACGAGGTAGGCCGCGAAGCCACCGGCGCTGCGCCGGAAGAGCACGTTGGACAGCGACACGTCACCCCAGTAGAAGTCGGCGAGGTGCAGCCGGACCAGCAGCACGACGAGCGCGTCGACCAGCGACGGCAGGTTGTCGGCGGACAGCCCGTGCGCGAACAGGCTCCGGTAGGGCAGTGAGAACTGCAGGTGCTCGGTCAGCAGCGCGGCCGGGAGCTCTTCACCGTCCGCGTCGACGCGTCCGGTCACGACCCCCTTCGGGACGACGGCGGGCAGGCCCAGCCGCTGGAGGTCGCGCAGCAGCCGGTACTCCCGGAACGCGATGTCCTCGACGGTCTCCTTGATCGCGAACGTGTCCACGCCGAGCCGCACGATCCGGACCACGTGTCGCGAGAGTCCGCGGGGGAGCGGGACGACGTGCTCGGTCCATTCCTCCAGCGGGGTCGACCACGGCAGCCCGAGCAGAGCCGGGTCGGGTCGGTTCGCGACGATCCGCAGCGCCATGGGTCTGAGGCTAGAGCCTCCAGAGGGAGAACGACGGCCCGTCGGTCCCCGGCAGCGTGACGACCCCGTCGGTCTCGACGAGGTCGGTGTCGGTCCCGGTGCTCAGCAGCAGGCTGCCGTCGGCGAAGCCCAGCGCGCCGGCGTCGAGGGTGATCGCCGGGCCTCGCGGCACGCCGGGCGGCGACCAGCACCGACCCGGTCGGGTGCTCGCGGACGTAGACGATCGCGTCGTCGTCCACGTGCGCCCAGCGCAGGCCGCCCCGGCGGAGCGCCTCGGTGGCGTGTCGCAGCCGCGCCAGCCCGGCGTACGTCGCGAGCGTGTCGTCGTCCCAGCCCGCCGGATCGGCCCACGGGAACGGGCGTCGCGAGTCCTCACCGTTGACGCCCTCCAGCCCGATCTCGTCGCCGGCGAAGAGCATCGGCACCCCGGGCATCGTGAACTGCAGGCCGGCCGCCACCCGGTGCACTGCGCCGTCGCCGGTCACCGTGCGGATCCGCGCGCTGTCGTGGGAGCCGAGGATGTTCCAGGAGCAGGTCGTGGCGCGCCAGCCGTAGCGGCCCTGCCACTCGCGGATGCTCCGGACGGTGGCGGCGCCGGGTCGTCGCGGCACCGGGACCGGCCGTCCGAACGCGCGGGCCGGTCGACGCCGGGTCGCGCAGCCACGACCAGATCGGCCAGGAGAAGCCGGAGTAGTTCATCGTCCCGTGCCAGCCGTCGCCGTCGACGTCCGTCGAGGCGTCGTGGTTGTGCTCGCCGATCACGAACGCGTCGGGACGCTCGGCCTCCGCGGTACGCCGTACGAGCCGGGCGACCTCGTGGTTGACGTCGATCGCGCCCAGGCGACCGGTCATGTTGGCGACGTCGACGCGCCAGCCGTCGAGGTCGTACGGCGGACGCAGCCAGCGCGCGACGACCGAGTCGGGACCGTCGACCATCGCGGCGCGCAGCGCCGGGTCGTCGTGGTTGAGCTTGGGCAGGGTGCCGTGTCCCATCCAGCACTCGTAGGAGCCGTCGGGCAGGAAGTAGTAGAACGACCTCGCCGGGGCGCCCTCGACGTCGCGAGCGGCGACGAACCACTCGTGCGTGTCGCCGGTGTGGTTGGTCGTCAGGTCACCGAGGATCCGCCAGCCGCGCTCGTGCACGGCGCTCGCGAGCCGGACGTACGCCGCGTCGCCGCCCAGCAGCGGGTCGACCTCCTCGAACGTCGACGCGTTGTAGCGGTGGTTGCTCTCGCCGGGGAAGACCGGCGTCGTGTAGACGACGCTGACCCCGATGTCGGCCAGGTGGTCGAGATGCTCGGTGATCCCGTCGAGGTCGCCGCCGTAGAACTGCGTCGGTGTGCGCGGGTCGAAGCCCTCGAACACGACCTCGTCCTCCCACTCGGCGGGCACGGCCCAGGCAGGGGTCTCGCGCTCGTCGGCGGCGGCCGAGCGCGCGAACCGGTCCGGGAACACCTGGTAGACGACCGCGTCCCGCGCCCAGTCCGGCGGGGCGTGGTGGGAGCTGAGCCGGAAGTCGAAGGCGTCCGGCGGGTCGTGCTCGACGACGCCGACGGCGCTCAGCCAGCGCTGGGCTCCGTGCATTTCGTGGCGGGACCGTCCAGCAGGAACCGGTAGTTCGTCACCGGGTTGTGCACCGGCAGCGTGCCCTCCCACCAGACCGCGTGCTCGTCCCGGGAGCTCACCGTGCACGGGTGATAGGTCGGCTCGGCGTCGTACGTCGTGCGCACCCACACCTGCTCGACCGGGTCGTCGACGTGCGTGCGGAGCCGGACGGTCACGGTCGAGCCGGGGGCCGGGGCCTCGGTGTCGACGTACGCCGGGGAGCCGTCGTGGTGGGGCTCGTGCAGCAGGCTCATCGCGCACCTCCGTGCGGTTCGAGGAAGACCGCGCCGGACCCGCGCTCGGCGGCCTCGTCGTCGGGGTTGTTGAGGGCGCAGCTCTTCAGGCTCAGGCAGCCGCACCCGATGCAGTCGTCGAGCTTGTCGCGCAGCCGCTCGATCCGCTCGATCTGCTCGTCGAGCCGCGGTCGCCAGGCCGTGCTCAGCCGGTGCCAGTCGGCCTTGGTCGGGGCTCGCCCACCGGGCAGGTTCGCCAGCGCTGCACCGATCTCGTCGAGGGTGAGCCCGACGCGCTGCGCCGTACGGATGAAGGCGACCCGGCGCAGCGTCGACTGCTCGTAGCGGCGCTGGTTGCCCGTGGTGCGCACCGACGAGATCAGCCCGCGCGACTCGTAGAACCGGATCGCCGACGTGGCGACACCCGCGCGCTCGGCCAGGTGGCCGATCGTCAGCTGGGTCATGGGTCCAGCCTCGCGGGACTTGAAGTGAACTTCAACCTTGAGCTGCCCTGAACTGAGCCTGCGAAGGTCGGGACCCGCAGCCAGGTCGCTGGCGCTCGCTACTCGACCAACGACGTGATATCTAGAACACGTTCTAGATCGCTGGTACCGTCCGTCTGTGACTGAATCCACTCCCCGCGTCGTCGTCATCACCGGAGCCGCCTCCGGCATCGGCTACGCCACCGCTGAGCTCTTCCGCGACCTCGGCGACACCGTCTACGGACTCGACATCAACCCGACCGTCCCCGACGGGCGTGACCTACGTCGAGTGCAACGTCGGCAACAAGGCCGCCGTCGACGCCGCCATCGAGATCTGCGCCGCCAGCGGCAAGATCGACGTGCTGGCCAACGTCGCGGGCATCGTGCAGTTCGGCCGGATCGAGACGGTGACCGAGGACGAGTGGGACCGCGTGCACGCGGTCGACCTCAAGGGCCCGTTCTTCCTCATCCAGGCCGCGCTGCCGCACATCCGCGCGGCCAAGGGCAACATCGTCAACGTCTCCTCGGTGGCCGGCAACGCGCCGCAGCCCTACGCCACGGCGTACGCCGCTGCGAAGGGTGGCCTCACGCAGCTCACCAAGTCGCTCGCGCTGGAGCTGTCGCCCGAGGGCATCCGGGTCAACGTGATCTGCCCCGGCACCGTCGACACCCCGATCGTCGAGCAGGTCTTCCACAAGCTCACCGACGACCTCAACACCCGGGTCGCCGACCGGCTGATGATGATGCTGCCCGGTGGTGCCATCAAGCCCTCCGAGATCGGCGAGACGATCGTGTGGCTGGCCTCCCCGGCCGCCCGGATGATCACCGGCGCGGTCATCGCGCACGACGGTGGGATGAGCGGCTGAGTCACGCCCGCGGGCGCTGGCTCACCAGCACGCCGAAGGCGACCAGCCGGTCGTCGGTGTGGAAGAGCTCGCTGCCGGCGGTGAGGGTCAGCAGTCGCTGCCCCGCCTGCTGCTGCGGCTCCACCCCGCCGCCATCCGAGTCGCGCAGCGGGTCGACAGCCATCCGGCCGTGCGGACCATCATCGCGCGCCGTAGCATGTGGCCTCGCCGTCGGCTCGCCTACGGCATGCCGCGTTAGCTCAGTTGGTAGAGCTTCCGCCTTGTAAGCGGAGGGTCAGGAGTTCGAGTCTCCTACGCGGCTCTGTCGGTGCCCCGATCTAGCGTCGGGACCATGTTCGAGTGCCAAGGAGCCGTCTTGGTCAGACGGATGCCGCGGGTTCGACTCCTGTCACCGGCTCCTAGTCCCGCCGTCGGCGCCATGGCCCGGTCGGGCTATGTCCCTATCCGTCGTCGCTTCGTAGGTTCGAAGCAGACAACGGGGGCGGCGTCGCCTCGGAGAGGACGCCGCATGCGTCGTTCGTTTGTTTCTCGGGCTCTCGTCCTCGCCCTCGTCGCCGGCGGTGCCGCCGCCGTACGGGGCGCTGCCGGACTCGGTGCCGCCGCATCTGCGGCCGTCGAGGTGCCCGCACCGATCCTCCTGTCGTCCGACGGGGCGTCCGGACCGGGCGTCGCCGTCGCCGACGACGGCACCTCTCACATCGCGTGGTGGGAGGACCGCGACGACGGCGCGGTGGTGGTCTACTGCCGGCTCCCGCGAGGCGCGACGAGCTGCGACCGGCGCGAGGAGCTTGCGACCGCGGACTTCCACAGCGCGCAGGTCGGTGTGGTGCTCCGCGACGACGGCACCCTCTACCTGCTCTTCAACGACTTCTTCACCACCTTCGCGCTCGTCTCCACCGACGGCGGCGACAGCTTCGGGGAGCCGAAGGCGATCGGCACCGTGGCCCCCGAGTCGGCGGTCGTCGGTCCCGGCCTCAACACCGCTGATGACCGGCTACTCCGGATCCGCGTCGCCGGAGGGCGCGGGCGTCCAGGTGATGCCCACCGACGACGCCCCGGTCGACCGGTTACGCAGACCTCAACGACGGCCCGGACCGCTACTACTCCGGCGGCGTCGGCCTGATCGACGAGACCACCCCGATCTCGGCGTACACCGACCTCACCAACACCTACGTGCGGAGGTACGACGCGACGGCCAGCGGTGACTACAACGACGCCGACAACTGGCTGCCGTCGACGACGCTGTCCGGTGAGGACGAGCCGCACGTCGTCACCGGGACCCAACGGGACCTTCCTGATGACCCACATCGAGTACGACGGCAACGCGTTGCACGACGCCTACCAGGTGCGCCGGATCTCGCCGAACGACCCGGACGGCTCACCGTCCGACGTCTCGCTGGGAGATCCGTTCCTGGCCAGCGACATCAGTGCCTCGATCTTCGGCACCATCACCGCCGACAGCGCCGGCGGCCTCACCGCCGTGTGGACCGACGACGGCGACAAGGCCGACATCCGCTCGTCGTACGCGCAAGGACAGCGACGGCTTCACGCCTCCCGGCGTGGTGGCCGAGAACGTCCGCGCCTACAACATCCGGGTCGAGCACCGCGGGCGACGCCGGCGGGCTGGTCGTCTGGGACGACAACCGCAGCGAGGGCAAGGTCTACGCGGCCCCGATCCCGGTCGGCGGCGTCGTGCCCGACACCGACCCGCCCGAGCCGCCGCCGACCAGCGTCGGGGCTTCAAGCCGCCGAAGAACACCCAGAAGTGCACCACCTCGGTGACGATCAAGCCCGGCGTCGTCGCCGCGGTCCAAGGCGGCGGCTGCTTCGACGAGGCGCCCGAACGCGCATCTGGGTGACCGACAGCGACGTCAACGTCAACGGCATCCGGTTCGTCGGCTCG
This sequence comes from uncultured Actinomycetota bacterium, assembly GCA_963696245.1. Taxonomy (GTDB): domain Bacteria; phylum Actinomycetota; class Actinomycetes; order Propionibacteriales; family Nocardioidaceae; genus Nocardioides. Next base: position 98,100 of record CAVOJM010000005.1, on the reverse strand, counting down.
AAGAAGTCGACCAAGGTCACGGTCAACACCAACAACCACATGATCAGCGCCACCGCAGGCGTCGTGCAGTCGGCCGGTCCGATCATCTTCTCCAAGGACGCCGGCACCTGGGACGTCGATGGGAAGACCGTCTTCGAAGGCCTCGAGAAGTTCGGCATCAAGCTCTTCGACTTCAAGGTGCTCGGTCAGGCCTCGGTCACCTTCGCCAACGGCGAGGCCAAGGTCGACGCCAACCTGGCGCTGCCGAAGCCGTTCGACGTCGTCACCGGCGGGACGACGCTGACGACGACGACCAAGAAGGGGCTCTCCCTGGTCGGGATCAAGCTCGGCGTCCCGTCGCTCAGCGTCGGGATCTTCGAGATGAAGAACCTCCTGGTCACCTACGACGCGTCCAGCTCGACCTTCACCGGCCACGTCGCACCTCAAGCTCCCTCCGAGCGGTGAGTTCTCCGACCTCACCGTCGGCTTCAGGCAGGGCAAGCTGGTCCGACTCGCGTTCAAGTACGGCGGTCCGCCGTTCCCCTTCACCATCTATCCCGGGCTCTGGATCAAGAGCGCCGGCTTCGACTACGACGGCACCGACGGGTTCGCCATCGGTGGCGGCGCGGAGCTCGCGGTCCCGACGGGGGACGGCCCGATCACCTTCAACGCCCTCGGCAACCCGCCAGGCACCGGTGGTGGCTTCCGCTTCTCCCAGCCGACCAACGGCCCGGCGACGATGACCGTCGCGGGCAAGCTCGCCTTCTTCGGGTTCAACCTGGCCGGCGCCGAGGCCCACTTCACCCCGGCAGACGCCAAGTTCGGCTTCTCCGCGAACGTCAACATCGGCTACCCGCGGCTCGGGGTCCATGGTGATGTCGCCGGCGACGTCGACCTCAAGAACGGCACGTTCTACAGCGACCTCGAGCTCGAGGGTTGCGTCCTCGTCTGCCTGAACGGTTCGGGAGTGATCTCCAACGTCGGGATCGCAGCGTGCATCGAGGTCGACCTCTTCGTCACGACGCTCAATCTCATGGCGGGCTACAAGTGGCAGTCCGGACTGACCGCCGGGTCCTGCGACAAGGGGCAGTTCAAGACGCCGCCGGCCGGGAGCGCGCCTTCCAACGGCGGCGTGGTGGTCGGCAGCGACGGCTCGATCTTCACCCCGGCCCGCGACGGTGTCACGACCTACACGGTGGACATCCCTGGGCAGGGCGGCATCCCGCAGATCCGGGTCCACGACGTGCTCGACGACGAGACCGTGCAGAGCGACCTGGCGCACCCCGAGGAGCCGCAGAGCTCGTCGCACATGGCGCTGATCCCCAACCCGTCGACCAACTCGGTGCGGATGGTCCTGATCAGCCCGGCGTCCCTCGCGTGGCAACGCCTACCAGGTGACGACCCTGCCGGGGAGCGTCCCGATCGGTGCCCAGACGCATGGCCGGGTCTCGGCCCGCCGCGCCGCGACCTCGGGGATCACCGTCGCCGAGAGCTACGCGCCGGCCGAGGTGAGCGCCAAGGTCACGGGCTCGGGCCGCGACCGCAAGGTCGTGTGGTCGGCCAAGCACCTGGCCGAGGCCGGGCGCACCCTGCGCTTCGTCGAGACCGACGCCAGTGGCCTCGAGCACGTGCTCAAGGAGACGTCGGCGGCGTCGGGGTCGATGCCCTTCACGGTCGCGGACGGCAAGGCGGGCAAGCGCTCGATCGCCGCGGTCGTCATCGACAACGAGGGCATGGCGATCTCCTCGACCCCGGTCGCGACCTTCACCGCACCCGGCTACGTGCTGCCTGCCAAGGCGTCGAAGCTGAAGCTGAAGCTGCAGAAGAAGGACAAGCTCAGCGTCACCTGGGCCGGCAAGCGGTCGAAGTCCTGGCTGGTGCTCGTGACCGCCGAGGACGGCCGGCGGCTGCGGATCGTCGCGACCAAGAACGCCGTGACGATCCCCGAGATCTCCCGCAAGGAGAAGGTCGCCATCACGGTCGTCGGCGTCGACGCCCATGGGTCGGAAGGGGAAGCCCGCGACTGCCAGGCGCTAGCGCAGGATCAGCGGAGGCGGCGTACGTCGAACGTCATCGGCGGCTCGGCGATCGCGTCCTGCGCGGCGACGAGCTGGATCTCGCGGGTGCCGGCCGCGATGGTCTTCTCGAGGATGGCGAAGACCGAGGACGTCGTGCGCGCGAGCGCGGTCTCGGCGGAGCCGGTCGCTGCGCAGGTGGGCGAGGTAGAGCGCGGCGGTCACGTCGCCGCAGCCGTTGGGCGTGATCGGCAGCAGCGGGGTCTCGACCGCCCAGGCGCCGTCGTCGGAGATCGCGAGCACGTCGAGGCGACCCTCGGGGACGTCGCCGTGCAGGACGCTGGTGACCAGCAGGTCGCGCGGGCCGCGGTCGCGGACCTCGTCGGCGGCGGCCAGGATGTCGGCGAGGGTGCGGGTCTCGCGGCCGGCGAGGAAGTCGAGCTCGAAGTGGTTGGGCGTGAGGATGTCGGCCTGCGGCACCACGGTGTCGCGCATGAACTCCGGGATCCCGGGCCGCACGAACATCCCGCGACCGACGTCGCCCATCACCGGGTCGCAGCAGTAGACCGCGTCCGGGTTGAGCTCCTTCACCCGCGCGACCGCGTCGAGGATGACCCCGCCGACGGCCGGGTCGCCCTGGTAGCCCGAGAGCACCGCGTCGGCCTCGCCGAGCACGCCGCGGTCGTCGATGCCGGCGATCACGTCGCGGACGTCGCTCGGCCGCGAGGAGCGGGCCGCGCCAGGCGCCGTACCCGGTGTGGTTGGAGAAGTGCACCGTGTTGACCGGCCAGACCTCGTGGCCGAGCCGCTGGAGCGGGAAGACCGCGGCGGAGTTGCCGACGTGGCCGTAGGCGACCGAGGACTGGATGGACAGGATCTTCACCCTCGGATCCTCGCGGGGGGACCTCTGTACGAGCAAACTAGAACAAGTTACAGTTGCCAGGTTCGGACATTCCCTTGGTATGTGAGTTGAGGTAGCTCGTGGCAAAGCACGTCCCGTACAAGAACGAGGCCGACTACGTGGTGGTCGGTTCCGGCAGCTCCGGCGCGGCGATCGCCGGCCGTCTGGCGCAGTCCGGGGCGAGCGTGATCGTGCTCGAGGCGGGCAAGAGCGACGAGCAGTACCTCGTGAAGAAGCCCGGGCATGATCGGCCCGATGCACGCCGAGCCCAAGCTCAAGCAGCGCGTCGACTGGGGCCTCTACTCGACGCCGCAGAAGCACCTGCTCGACCGGAAGATGCCGGTCCCGCGGGGCAAGGTCGTCGGCGGCTCGAGCTCGATCAACGGCATGGTCTACGTGCGCGGCAACCGCGCCAACTACGACTCCTGGGCGGCCGAGGGCAACACCGGCTGGTCGGCCGACGAGGTCAACGCGGCCTACCGCCGGATGGAGGACTTCGAGGACGGCGCCAACGACTTCCGCGGCGCCGGCGGGCCGATCAAGGTCACCCGCAACGCGGCTCCGCAGGAGGGCTCGCTGCAGTTCCTCCAGGCGACCGTCTGAGGCGCTCGGCGTGCCGATCCTCGACGACTACAACGCCGAGTCGCAGGAGGGCGTCAGCCGGATGCAGCAGAACGCCGCGCACGGCCTGCGCTACAGCGCGTCGCGCGGCTACGTGCACAACCTCGACGTACCCACCCTCCAGCTCCAGTCGGAGGTGCTCGTCCGCAAGGTCGTGATCGAGAACGGCCGCGCGACCGGCGTCGAGGTGACCGACAAGGACGGCAGCGCAGCGCACCGTGCGGGCCGGCAAGGAGGTCATCCTCTCGGCCGGCTTCGTCGGGTCGGCGCAGCTGCTGATGCTCTCCGGCATCGGCCACGCCCAGCACCTGCGCGACCACGGCATCGACGTGCTCGCGGACCTGCCGGTCGGCGACAACCTGCACGACCACCTCTTCCACGCGCTGACCTTCCACGCGACGTCGTCGCAAGATGCGCGGCAACGCGCGCTTCTTCGGCATGGGCGTGCTGAAGGAGGCGCTGCGGCCCGGGTACGACGTTCATGGCCAACTCGGTCTTCGAGTCGGTCGCCTTCGTGCGTACGTCGCAGGCCACCGACGTACCCGACCTGCAGCTGCACCTGCTGCCGTGGGCCTACCCGTCGGGCAACCAGGACGAGCCGATCCGGCACGACGTCGACCCGCGGCCGGCGCTGACGATCCTCGCCACGCTGATCTACCCGCGCAGCCGCGGCACGCTCCGGCTCGCGTCCGTCCGACCCGACGGCGTCGCCGCTGATCGACTTCCAGTACCTCGCCGACCAGGGCGACGTCGACGTGCTCGTCGAGGGCTCGCGAGATGGTCCGCGAGATCATGGGCGGCGCGGCGTTCGGCGGCTCGGTCAAGAGCGAGATCGCGCCCGGGTCCGGCGTCGTCGGCAGCGAGCTGCGGCAGACGCGTGCTCAACCGGGCGACGTCGGTCTACCACGGCGTCGGCACCTGCCGGATGGGCGTCGACGAGCTCGCCGTCGTCGGCCCGGACCTCAAGGTCCGCGGCATCGAGGGACTGCGCGTCTGCGACGCCTCGATCATGCCGTCGATCACCGGCGGCAACACCAATGCACCAGCCATCATGATCGGTGAGCGCGGCGCCGACCTCGTGCTCGGACGTTAAGGGGATCTCCATGACCACCAACCTGACCCGCCCGGCCTCGATCACCGACGCCTTCCTGCAGCAGCTCGTGGCCCGGGTGCCGTCGACCAGCGGCGGGCACCTGGAAGCTCACCGAGGTCTACACCGGCGAGGTGCTCGTCGAGCTGCCGCAGTCGACGGTCGCCGACATCGAGCAGGCCTACGCCACCGCCCGGAAGGCGCAGGCGGAGTGGGCGTCGTGGCCGCTGTCGAAGCGGCTGGCGGTCTTCAAGAAGGCGCACACGCTCTTCATCGACAACGCCGAGACCACGACCGACCTGATCCAGGTCGAGAGCGGCAAGAACCGGCGGATGGCGATCGAGGAGACCTGCGACCCGCCGATGGTGATGAGCCACTACATCAAGCGGGCGCCCAAGCTGCTGGCGTCGACCAAGCGCGGCGGTCCGGTCCCGTTCCTCACGACGTCGACCGAGATCCGTCAGCCCAAGGGCGTCGTCGGCATCATCGCGCCGTGGAACTTCCCCTTCGCGACCGGCATCTCCGACGCGATCCCGGCGCTGATCGCCGGCAACGGCGATCGTGCTCAAGCCCGACAACAAGACCGCGCTGTCGCCGCTCTACGGCATCCAGATGCTCGAGGAGGCCGGCCTGCCCAAGGGCCTCTTCCAGGTCGTCTGCGGTGAGGGTCCCGGACGTCGGCCCGACGCTGATCGACAACGCCAACTACGTGATGTTCACCGGCTCGACCGCGACCGGCCGGGTGATCGGCGAGCGCGCCGGCCGCAACCTGATCGGCTGCCTGCCTCGAGCTCGGCGGCAAGAACCCGATGATCGTGCTCGAGGACGCCGACATGGACGAGATCGTCAACGGCGCGGTCTTCGGGGTGTTCGGCAACACCGGCCAGATCTGCATGCACATCGAGCGGATCTACCTGCCCGAGTCGAGGTACGACGAGTTCAAGTCGGCGTTCGTCGCGAAGACCGAGGGGCTCGACGTGCGGCGCGGCGTACGACTTCGGTCCGGAGATGGGCTCGCTCGTCTCGCCCGACCACAAGGACCGGGTGCAGTCGCACGTCGAGGACGCGATCGCCAAGGGCGCGACGGTGGTCGCCGGCGGCAAGGCGCGTCCCGACCTGGGCCCGGCGTTCTTCGAGCCGACGATCCTCGAGGGCGTCACCACCGACATGCTCGACCGGCACGATCGAGACCTTCGGCCCGGTCGTCGCGCTGCACAAGTACCGCACCGTCGACGAGGCGGTCGAGCTCGCCAACGACACGGAGTACGGCCTCAACGCCTCGGTCTGGGGCGGCGACATCAAGGCCGCGAGCGAGGTCGGCGATGCGGATCGAGTCCGGCAACGTCAACGTCAACGACATCCTCGCCACCGCCTTCGCGTCCAAGGGCACGCCGTCCGGTGGCGTGAAGCAGTCCGGCGTCGGCGCGCGCCACGGCGACCAGGGCCTGCTGAAGTACACCGACGTGCAGAACCTCGCGGTCCTCAAGAAGCAGGTCATGGGCGCCAAGCCCGGCCAGGACTACGACAAGTACGTCAAGGGGATGCTCGGCGGCCTGAAGATGATGCGGAAGACCGGCATTCGCTGACGGGCCGTCCTGGCCGGCCAGCAGGTCAGGCCGTCGCCTAACCTCCGCCCTCGTGACTGAGATGACCTACCGCCCGCTGGGCGACTCGGGCCTGATGGTGAGCGCGGTCGGGATCGGCTGCAACGCGTTCAGCAGACGGGTGGACCTGGCCGGCGTACGCGACATCCTGACGGCCGCGCGCGACACCGGCGTGACGCTGCTCGACACCGCGGACATCTACGGCGACCCGCCGGGCGGCTCGGAGGAGCTGCTCGGCGAGGCGCTGCAGGGTCAGCGCGACGAGTTCGTGCTGGCGACCAAGTTCGGCGGCGACATGTCGGGCGCGAACGGCGCCGACTTCGGTGCGCGCGCCTCGCGGCGCTACGTACGCCGGGCGGTCGAGGCGTCGCTGCGCCGGCTGCAGACCGACCACATCGACCTCTACCAGCTGCACCTCCCCGACGGCATCACGCCGATCGAGGAGACGCTGTCGGTGCTGACCGACCTGGTCCGCGAGGGCAAGATCCGCTACCTCGGCTGCTCGAACTTCAACGGCTGGCAGGTCGCGGACGCCGCCTGGACCGCACGCACCGCCGGGCTCGAGGGCTTCGTGTCGGTGCAGAACCGCTACTCGCTGCTCGACCGCTCGATCGAGGACGAGGTCGTCCCGGCGTGCGAGGACGTTCGGGCTCGGGCGTGCTGCCGTTCTTCCCGCTGGAGTACGGCCTGCTGACCGGCAAGTACCGCCGCGGCGAGCGGTGCGCCGGCGGGCTCGCGGGCGGCGCTCGACCCGTCGCGGTCGCAGTGGCTCGACGCGGCCGACTGGGACCGGATCGAGGCCGTCGAGAAGTACGCCGAGGCGCGCGACCTCGCCGTACTCGACGTCGCCATCGCCGGCCTGGCGGCTCAGCCCGCCGTGGCGTCGGTGATCTCCGGCGCGACCTCGGGCGACCAGGTGCGGGCCAACGCGGCCGCGCTCCGCTGGGAGCCGACCGAGGCCGACCTCGTCGAGCTGGACGAGATCACGACGGTCGTCGAGCTCGCGGCACTCGCACGCTCGACCGTCGGAGCCTCGACTCACCGACGGAAGTCCCGACCCGACCGTCAGGCGACCTGCAGCGAGCGCTTCGAGAGGCCCATCCAGAAGCCGTCGATGACCTGGAGGCCGGGCTCGTCGGGGGCGGTGGCGGCGCCGAGGGTGACGAAGAGCGGCGTGTAGTGCTCGACGGTCGGGTGCGCGTAGGGCATGCCGGGGGCGTGGGTGCGGTAGCGGGCGAGCTCGTCGACGTCGCCGCGGGCGAGCGCCTCGCCGGCCCAGGCGTCGAAGTCGCGTCGACCAGCCGGGAGCGTCCGCGTCGATGCGGAACTCCTTGAGGAACGGCAGGCCGTGGGTCAGGAAGCCCGGAGCCGATGATCAGCACGCCCTCGTCGCGCAGCGGGCGGAGCCGCTCGCCGAGCGCCATCAGGCGCGACCGGGTCGTGGGTCGGCAGCGACATCTGCAGGACCGGGATGTCGGCGTCGGGGTACATGAGCCTGCAGCGGCACCCACGCGCCGTGGTCGAGGCCGCGGCTGGTGTGCTGGTGGACCGGCTCGCGAGCTCGGCATCATCGCGGCGACCCGCTGGGCGAGCGCGGTGGCGTCGGGGGTCTCGTAGGTCATCCGGTAGTACTTCGCGTCGAAGCCGCCGAAGTCGTAGACCAGCGGCGCGCCGTTCGCGGACAGCGCGACCGGCGCGGACTCCCAGTGCGCGCTGACGATCAGGATCGCCTTCGGGCGCGGCAGGTCCTGGGCCCAGGCGGCCAGCTGGCCGGACCACAGCGGGTCGTCGAGCAGCGGCGGTGCGCCGTGGCCGATGTAGAGCGCAGGCATGCGAGACGTCATGTTCACCTCCAATGGTTCGACTTTCAACTTTATTCCATCGGGAGCGACCAGTCCACCGGCGCGCCGCCCTGCTCGTCGAGCAGCGCGTTGACCGTGCTGAACGGCCGCGAGCCGAAGAAGCCGCGGTACGCCGAGAGCGGCGACGGGTGCGCCGACTCCACCGCCGGGACCGGGTCGAGCAGCGGCTTCAGCTTGCGGGCGTCGGAGCCCCAGAGGATGGCCACGCACGGGCCGCCGCGAGCGGCCAGCGCGGTGATCGCGCGCTCGGTGATCGGCTCCCAGCCGCGGCCGCGGTGGCTGTTCGAGGCGCCGGGCTGCACGGTCAGGCTCCGGTTGAGCAGCATCACGCCGCGGTCGGCCCACGCGGTCAGGTCGCCGTTCCGCGGCGGGATGATGCCGAGGTCGTCGCGCAGCTCGCTGTAGATGTTGACCAGGCTCGGCGGCAGCGGCCAGACGTCGCGACGGACGGCGAAGCTCAGGCCGATCGGGTGCTGCGGGTTCGGGTAGGGGTCCTGTCCGACGATCGAGCACGCGGACGTCGGCGAGCGGACGCTGGAACGCCCGGAAGACCGGCTCGCCGCTCGGCTGGTAGCCGCGCCCGGCGGCGACCTCCTCGCGCAGGAAGGCGCCCATCGCGGCGACCTGGTCGTCGACCGGTGCCAGTGCCTCGGCCCAGTCCGGAGCCATCAGTCCCTTGTCGACGAGTCCGGCGAGCGCGCTCATGCGAGCGAGGCTAGAGGTCGCCTCGGCAGGTACGGCGCGCCGCCCCCGCTCGCCGACGTAGACGTCGAGGATCGCCTGGTGGGTGGCGTCGCCGGCGATCGCGGACTGGTTGGCGACCAGGATCCGCTTGCCGAGGAAGGTCGCGCTGCACGGGGTGTCGAACGGGATCGGCGAGCCGTTGTCGCCGGTGAGCGGCGCGTCGCCGAAGCGCGCCACCTCCGTCGCCGGTCGCGGTCGAGCTCGACGAGCTGGTTGGAGAGCCCGGCGAGCGCGACGTAGACGTGGCCGGACCTCGGCCGATCCCGAAGCCGTCGGGCAGGTCGCCGGGCTGCGAGGTCCACAGCGTCTCGAGCGTCGCCGGGCTTGCCGCCGTCGCTGATCGGCAGCCGGTAGAGGCGCGCCGTTGGTCGGCAGGTCGCTCGCCGTCGCTGACGGTCTGCTGGGTGATCAGCAGGTCGCGGCTGGCCGGGCCGGTAGCGGATGCCGGTGGTGCCGAACTCGATCGCGCCGGTCGAGCGCCGACGACTTGAACCAGCGCGTCGGCCTCGCGCGCGCCGGCGGCACCTTCCAGATCACGCCGTCGGCGTAGTCGGTGACGAACAGCGCGCCGCCGCGGCCCCCACGTCGCGTAGTTGGGCACGGCGCCGTCGGGGAGCCGTCGCGACCGGTGCGCAACCGTCCCGGTGCGCGTGTCGAGGGTGCAGCACCGACGCGGTCGAGGTCTCGAGCAGCGACGAGCCGTCCCGTCCGTGGTCTGGTTGGCGACCTGGACGCCGTGGTCCGCGCCGAGCGTCCTGGCCGGGCACGGCCCACGACCGCAGCAGCGTGCCCGTCGCCGCTCCACTCGAAGACCCGCGACGGCGTCCCGGCGCTCGCCGGAGTCGACGTAGGTGCCGGCGTACACGCGCCCGTTGCGGTGCGCGTGGACGTACGCCGGGAAGCCCGGGTGCCGGGACCTGCGCGAAGACCTCGGTGTCGCCAACCTCTCGCGCGGCGTGCGCGCGGCGCCGCGGCGCCGACCGGTGAGACCAGCGCGAGCGTGCCAGCGAGCAGGAGAAGCAGCCGCCTCACAGCCGGTCCCGCACCTCGATCGCGGCGCGCTCGCCGGAGCGGACGGCGCCGTCCATGTAGCCGGTCCAGTACGTCGAGGTCTCGGTGCCGGCCCAGTGCACGCGGCCGAGCGGCGTGCGGATCGCCGGGCCGAACTGCGACCAGCGAGCCGGGCGCGTGGATGGCGGTCGGCCCGCCGCCGGTCCAGCGCTCCTTGGTCCAGTCGTGCTCGACGTAGTCGATCGGGTGCAGCGCCTGGTCGCCGAACATCGCGGCGAAGCCCTCGAGCACCGCCTGGCCCGGCGCTTGGCCTTGCGTCATCGGTGCCGTACTTGCGCCAGGTCGAGCCGCCGACGAACGCGAGCAGCACGCCGGGGTCGCCGTCCTTGGCGGCGAGTTGTCGAAGACGGCGCGCGCCGCGCCGGAGTCGTTGATGCCGAAGCCGTTGAGCCCGGCGTCGCGCCAGAAGGGCGTCTTGTAGATCGCGTCGCACTTCATCAGCTGGCCCATGTCGAGGTGGCGCAGCAGCTTGAGCCGCTTGGTCGGCAGCTGCGGGAACCAGTCGATGTCGAGCACCAGCGGCGGCGGCGCGGCCACGATCGACCCGCTTGGCGCGGACGACGCCGCGGGCGGTGTGCACGATGCACGTGCCCGTCGCTTCTGCTCGATCCGGTCGACCGGCGCGCTTGCAGGGCGACGATGTCGCCGAGCTTGCTTGGCCAGCCGGAGCGGGATGAGCTGCGAGCCGCCGACGAAGCGGCGCTCCTGGGCGCCGTTCGCGGTGTCGGAGTTGCGCGAGAACGTGCCGACGTTCTGTCTCGTCGCCCGAGCAGGCGACGTACCAGAGCGTGAAGAGCAACGAGAGCTCGTCGGGGTCGGCGCCGAAGCCGGGCTGGGTCCAGCAGCTGATCAGGTTGCTCGATCGCCGTCGGCGTTGACCGCGTTGCGCGCGGATCCACTCGCCGAGGCGTCATCGAGTCCCACTCGGCGGCGCTCGGGTGCGACCACGGCGCGGCGACGTCGATCTCGGCGGCCTATGTGTCGATGCGGGTGAGCAGGACCGCGGCGTCCGGGAGGATCGTCGGGTCCGGCGGGACGGTGCCGGAGTACTCCGTCCGCCCGGTCGTCGAGGAGATGTAGACGCTGTTGCCGGAGTTGTACTCCAGGAACGTCGGCACCTTCAGCTCCTCGCGCGAGCTGCGCGATGTGGTTCTGGGTCGGCCCGATGAACGCGCCGCCGGACTCGATCGTCTCGCCGCTGCTCTGCCGTGACCAGGTGGTGGTTGAGCACCCGGCCGCCGACGCGGTCGCGGGCCTCGAGCGACCAGCACGTCGTGTCCGCGACGGCGCGACCTCGCGGGCCGCGACGAGTCCGGCGATGCCGGCGCCGACCACGACGACGTCGACCTTCTCGGGCAGCGAGCCCTGACGGGGCGCCTGGACGGCGACCGGCGTCGAGGTAGGGCGCCGGTGCCGAGCGCGAGCCCGCGCCGGCGGCGCCGCCGAGCAAGCTGCGGCGGGACAGGCTGGCGTCGGTCACTGAGGCTCCTACACTGCGCACGTGTTGACTGGGGCGACGACTACTGAGGTCAACGGCTGCGCGCTCCGACGCGTCACGCGCGGAGACGGACTGTGCACTGGGTCTGCCGTGACGCGCGCAGCAGTGGCCGAGGCGGCGCAGACGCCTGGCCGCCGACGGCCTCCTCATCGGTACGGCGGGCAACGTGTCGGTCCGCGACGGCGACCGGGTCGCGGTCACCGGCACGGGCGTCGTGCTCGGCCGGCTGCACGGCCGGACGACGTGACGGTCGTGTCGCTGGACGGGCGCCGTGCTCGAGGGCGACCTGGTCCCGACCTCGGAGCTCGACCTCCACCTCGGCATCTACGCCGACACCGACGCCGGCGCGGTCGTGCACACGCACGCGCCGTACTCGACGGCCGTCGCCTGCGTCCTCGACGAGCTGCCGGTCCTGCACTACCAGCACCTGCTGCTCGGCGGCGCGGTCCGCGTCGCGCCGTACGCCACCTTCGGGACGCCCGAGCTGGCCGCCGCGCGTGCGCGAGGCGCTCGCCGGTCGGCAGGCGGCGCTGATGGCCAACCACGGATCGGTCGCCATCGGCGCCGACCCTCGACAAGGCCGTCGAGCACGCGCTGCTGCTCGAGTGGCTGGCCACGCTCCACCACCGCGCGTCCGCGCTCGGCACCCCGCGCGTGCTGACCGAGGACGAGCAGGACGACGTCGATCACCCAGGCGATCAGCCGCAACTACGGAACCACCAGCAGGAGAACCAGCATGAAGATCGCCGCCGTCGGCGTGCACGTCCTCGACACCCACGTCATCGGCATCGAGTCGATCCCGGACGGGTCCGACGGCCAGCTGGTCGAGACGATCCGGGTCTCGCCGGCCGGCACCGCCGGCGGCACGGCGGTGGTGCTGAGCCGGCTCGGCGCGGAGGTGCGTCGCTTCGGCGCGGTCGGCGCCGACCCGATCGCCGACGTCCTGCTCGCGCTGCTGTCGGCGCGAGGGCGTCGACGTCTCCGGGCTGGTCCGCAAGCACGACCACCAGACGTCGTCCTCGGTGATCCCGGTCCGGCCCAACGGCGACCGCCCGGCCTGGCACTGCATCGGCGCGAACGGCGCCTTCACGCTCGACGACCTGCCGCTGGCGGCGCTCGACGGGGTCGACTCACCTGCACCTGGGCGGGCCGGAGTTCCTCGGCGGCGAGGCCGCCGGCCAGCTGCTCGCGCACGGTCGCTCGATCGGTGCCGTGACCTCGCTCGACATCCTCGCGCCGGGCGACCCGGACATGCTCGCCTGGATCGCGCGACGCGCTGCCGCACACCGACTACCTGCTGCCCAACGACGAGCAGGTGCTGGGCTTCACCGGCGCCTCGCTCGCTGGTCGACGGGCGCCCGGGCCCTCGTCGCCGCCGGCGCCGGCTGCGTCGCGGTCACCCAGGGCGCGAAGGGCGCGCTGGTCGTCACCGCCGACGAGGTGATCGAGGTGCCGGCGTACCCCATCGACGTCGTCGACACGACCGGCTGCGGTGACGCCTTCTCGGCCGGCTTCCTGCGCGGGCTCGCGCTCGGTCGCGACCTGCGGGGCGCCGCCCAGCTCGGCTGCGCCACCGCCGCCCAGGTCGCGCAGGGGCTCGGCACCGACGCCGGCAGCTACGACCTGGACGTCGTCCTGGCGCTCGCCGACCGAGGTTGACGAACACGCGGCCTACTGTGGCGGGGTGAGGTCTCGGGTCGTGCTCGTTGCAGCCGTCGTGGGGCTCGCGCTCGGGCTGATGGCTCCCGCGAGTGCGACCTGGCCCGACCACGTGCCGGGGACCTCCGAGTTCGCCCGATCGGTCCTCACCGCAGACGGCTCCGGGATCCGCTTCCGGCCGCTCGCCGACGGCCGGCTCGAGATGAGTGGCTTCTCCATCAACCCGCACCAGCGCGACTGGAACGACCGTGAGGTCTTCCGGCGGCCGGGCACGCCGCAGTCCGGCCGCCAGACGACGTGCGCCACCTGGGTGCGGCAGTCGCGGATGTCGGCGCAGCAGGGGCTCGCGGTGCGGATCCGCGACCACGACGGCCGGGTCCGGGCGGTGACGCTCACCAGGAACGTCGAGTTCGGCATCTACTGGGTCTTCAACCTGCTCACCTGGGACACCGACCGCCGCGGCGATCCGTGGCGCACGGTCGGTCAGTACGACCTCTCGCGGGTGATCGGCCGGTCCGCCCACCACCTCGCGCCGCTGCCGTGGCGGGTCTGCCTGCGGGCCACCGGGCGACACGTCGCGTTCAAGGTCTGGCGGGTCGGCCACACGCCCACGCCGTCGTGGCGCGACCGTCACCACGTGCGGCACGCACGGCTCCCGCAGGGGTTCGCCGTCGGCTCACCGGGTTGGTACGTCGGGCACCTGCGCTCCGGCGACCGGCTGGTCTACGGCCGCATGGTCGTTCGCTAGCGGTTCGGGCGCGCCAGTCGGTCGAGGAAGGCGACGAGCAGCGCCTCGCGCATCGCGGGCGAGGCGACGTCGAGCATCGCGTTGACGTCGGCCATCCGGTCCGGGAGGGCCAGGCCGTCGGTGGCGTCGCCGCCGACCAGGCCGGAGGCCGCGAGCAGCCCGTCGAAGTCGTCGTCGGAGAGCGTCGCCGGGTCGAGGGTCTCGATGAAGGCGGCGACTCCCGGGTCGACGCTCACCGGCCCGGCCGCGACCGCCGCGGCAACCGACGCGGTCAGTGCGGCGAGGAACTCGTCGACGTGGGCGAGGGTCGCGGCGCTGACCGAGAGGTGGATGTTGGGCGGTTGGCCGGCGTACGACATCTGCGGCTGGACGTACCAGTCCCGCGTGGCCATCTCGTCGCAGATCGTGAACGCGTCGCAGCTCGCGTCCGTGGTCAGCGCGACCAGTGTCGAGTCCGGGACGGCGACCAGGCTGAGCTCCGAGATGGCGTCGACGCCGGCGGCGATCCGGTCCACGGCCTCGAAGACGTCGCGGGTCAGCTGCTCGTAGCCCGCGTCGCCCAGCGACTGCACGACCGCCCACGCACCCGCGAGCGGACCGCCGGACTTCGTCGACTGGATGGTCGAGTTGAGCATCGTGTAGCCCGGCCACGCGGCGTACGCGAAGTACTGCGGACGACGGTGCGCCGGCGAGCGGTGCAGCAGGACCGAGGTGCCCTTGGGGGCGTAGGCGTACTTGTGCGTGTCGACCGAGATCGACGTGACGCCCTCGACGGCGAACGTCCACGGCGCGTACGTCGCGGCCGATCCGCGCGGCGTACGGCAGCACCCAGCCGCCGATGCAGCCGTCGACGTGGCAGCGGATGCCCCGCGCGGCAGCGGCAGCCGCGACCGGCGGCACGGGGTCGATGACACCGTGGGCGTACGACGGCGCGGAGACGACGACCAGCACGGTCCGCTCGGGTGCCTCGTCGATCGCCGCGATCATCGCGTCCGCGTCGGCGCGGAAGTCGGGCCCGACCGGCACGACCACGGCCTCGACGTTGAAGTAGTGGGCCGCCTTGAGGAAGGCGGCGTGCACGGTCGACGGCACGACCATCCGCGGCCGCTCGACGTCGGGGCGGCTGTCGCGCGCGCCCTGGACGGCCAGCAGGCAGGACTCGGTGCCGCCGGAGGTGACGGTGCCGACCGCGTCTGCGGGTGCGTCGAGGAGGTTGGCCGTGAAGCCGACCAGGTCGTTCTCCATCTGCAGCAGGCTGGGGAACGCCGTCGGGTCGAGCCCGTTGGAGCCGGCGTACGCCGCGACGGCCTCGCGGCCGATCCGGTCGATGTCCGGCAGCCCGGAGTCGTAGACGTAGGCGAGGGTGCGGCCGCCGTGCACGGGCAGGTCAGCGGTCTGCATCTCGCGGAGGCGAGCCAGGGCGTCGCTCATGCCGTCAGGCTCTCATCCACGGCGTCGTGGTCGAGCGAGTACCTCCTCAACCACCACAGGCTGAGCAGGATCAGCGCCGCCGGCAGCACCGAGAAGCCGAGGGTGATCGCGTTGACCGCGGAGTGCGGCTGGACGACGTCGCCGTCGGTGGACGACTGGTAGCCGCCGATGGCGAGCACCAGCGCGAAGATGGCCGGACCGAGCGCCAGGCCCAGCGTCTCGCCGGCCGTCCAGACGCCGGTGTAGACGCCGGCGCGGTTGGAGCCGGTACGCCGTGCGTCGACCGCCGCGGCGTCGGGCAGCATCGCGAGCGGGAAGACCTGGCAGCCGGCGTACCCGACCCCGACCAGGACGACGGCGAGGTAGACGACGCCGTCCGGCACCACCTGGGCGGTCACCGCGAGCAGGGCGCCGGCCGCGAGGAACATCGACGCGAAGAGGTAGCCGCGCTTCTTGCCGAGGCGGGTGCCGAGCGCCGACCAGGCCGGGGTGAGCAGCAGCGCCGGGCCGACGAAGCAGATGAAGAGGATCGTGGACGCGCCCTTCTTCCCGAGCACGTCCTCGGCGAGGTAGTCGACGCCGGCGAGCATGCAGCCGGTCGCGAGCGCCTGGATGACGAAGCAGGTCAGCAGCCAGCGGAAGTCGCGGGCGTCGGCGACGATGCGGAGCTGGTCGCGCAGGCTGCCGGCGCCGGGCTGCGGTGCGGTGACGGGCGCGCGGCGGGTGCCGACGTACGCGCTGACGACGCCGATCAGGATGATCACCGCCATCGCGACGCCCATGATCCGGTAGCCGGCGCGGCCACCGACCGCGTCGCGGATGGCCGGAGCGGTGGCGCCGGCGAGCATGATCGTGAAGGCCAGGATCGCGACCCGCCAGGTCATCAGCCGGGTGCGCTCGTCGTACGAGTCGGTCATCTCGGCGGGCATGGCGACGTAGGGGACCTGGAAGAACGCGTACGCCGTCGCGCAGCCGACGAAGAAGACGAGCACCCACGCCGCCTCGGCGACCTTGCCCATCTCGGGAGCGGCGAAGAGCAGCGCGAACATGAAGGCGAGCGTGATGCCGCCGCGGAGCAGCCACGGGCGGCGCGGGCCGCGGGGGTCGACGGTGCGGTCGCTGATCCGCCCGGCGATCGGGTTGAGGATCACGTCCCACGCCTTCGGGAGGAACACGATGAACCCGGCCACGAGCGCCGCGATGCCCAGGCTGTCGGTGAGGTAGGGCAGCAGCATCAGCCCCGGCACCGTCCCGAACGCCCCGGTCGCCACCGACCCCGAGCCGTACCCGATCCGGACGCTTCTGGGCAGGGCTGTGGTGTCGGGCATGGGGGGAGGCTAGCGGCAGATTCCCCGGTCGGCCGGGGAAACCGCGCTGCGGAGAAGTCAGCGACGCCGTCAGCCTCGGCAGGGCGCGCGAGCTGGCCGAGGAGTGCCGGCGCTTCGGGTTCGACCCGATCGCGTCCGCCGAGGGGGCGTCCTTCTTGGCGGGCGCCTTCTTCCGAGCCGCCCGCTTCTTCGTGGGTACGGCGGCCGACCACTGCGCGAACCACTCGTCCAGCACCGGCCACGTGGTGTCCCGCGCCGCCCGGCCGGTGAGCATCCCGAGGTGACCACCCGGCACGATCTCGAACCGTACGTCGCGCGCGCCGGTCAGCAAGGACAGGACCGGGCGCACCGCGGCGACCGGGGCGATCGCGTCGGTCGCGCCTGCGAAGACGAGCACCGGAGCCGAGACCGACGACAGCGACACGGAGCGCGAGCCGATCTCCACCGTCCCCGACGCGAGCGCGTTGCCCTTCGCGAAGCGGTGGTAGAGCTGCCCGAAGGCTCCGGCCCCGGTAGGGGGTGGTCGCGGCCGTGAACCGGTCGACCGCCTCGACCTGCGCCAGCCACTCGGTGTCGTCGAGGTGGGTCGCGACGGCGAGCTGCTTGCCCACCAGCTGCCGAAACGGCACCAGCGGGAGCGCCCAGCGCAACGGCGCAGGGGCATCGCCGAGCAGCGGGCGCGCCGGCGCGAGCATCGGCACCTCCGTGACGTCGACCGGCGACCCGAGGACCGACAACGAGGCGATGGGCAGGTCCGCGGCAGCGGCCGCGAGCAGTGCGAAGATCCCGCCGAGGCTCCAGCCGACCACGTGCACCGGCTTGCCGCCGGCGTGCTCGGACACGGTCCGCACGGCGTCCGGGACGACCTTGTCGACCCACGGGTCGAGCCCGAGCTCGCGATTGCGGAGCGAGACCGCGCCGTACTCCACCAGGTAGGTCGGGCGACCACCCTCGACGAGGTGCTCGACCAGCGAGCAACCGCGCCGCAGGTCGAAGCAGATCGCCGGCGCGGCCAGCGGCGCGACCAGCAGGACCGGCTCGCCGGCGGCCGGGGTGTCGGCGGAGGGCTCGTACACATGGACCTGGCGGCGCGGCCCGACGTCGATCAGGGTCCGCGGCATCGGACGCAGGTCGGCGACACCGCGGTGCAGCAGCATCCGCCCGACGTTCCCGGCGGCGGCCATGACCTGGTCCGGCTTCGGCACGAGGTCCATGCTGCGACGCTACCCGGCGAACGTCAGGGCAGGTAGGTGCGCAGCATCCAGCGCTGGGTCGGTGGAGACGGTGACCATCAGGACCGCTTGGCTGGCCGGACCGTCTTGCCGTGCGAGGGGCGTACGGCGGTGAGCTCCGCCAGGAAGCTGTCGGCCCACGCGGCCACGTCGTGCTCCATCACCTGCTTGCGCATCGCCTTCATCCGTCGCGTCAGGTCGCGGGGGTCGGCCGACCAGGCCTCGAGCAGCGCCGACTTCATCCCGTTGATGTCGTAGGGGTTGATCAGCCAGGCCTGCCGCAGCTCGTCGGCCGCGCCCGCGAACTCCGAGAGCACCAGCGCGCCGTCGTTCTCGTAGCGGCACGCGACGTACTCCTTCGCGACCAGGTTCATCCCGTCGCGGAACGGCGTGACCACCATGACGTCGGCGGCCCGGTAGAGCGCCGCCATCTCCTCGCGGGGGTACGACGCGTGGAGGTAGCTGATCGCCGGGCGACCGATGCGGCCGAGGTCGCCGTTGATCCGACCGACCAGTCGGTCGATGTCGTCGCGGAGGATGCGGTACTGCTCGACCTGCTCGCGCGACGGCGTCGCGACCTGCACGAAGACGGCGTCCTCGACGTCGAGGTGGCCGTCGGCGATCAGCTCGCTGAACGCGCGCAGCCGCGCGTAGATGCCCTTGGTGTAGTCGAGCCGGTCGATCCCGAGGAAGACCTTGCGCGGGCTGCCGAGCGCCTCGCGGATCTCGACCGCCCGGGTCTCGACCGCCTCGGAGCGGGCCAGCTCCTCGAAGCCGGCCGAGTCGATCGAGATCGGGAACGCCGCGGCCCGGACGGTGCGGCCGTCGGGCAGGTAGACGAGGTCGCGGTGGGTCTTGTGGCCGACCCGCTGGCGCACCAGGCGGATGAAGTTCTGCGCGGCGCCGGGCAGCTGGAAGCCGACCAGGTCGGCGCCGAGCAGCCCCTCGAGGATCTGTCGCCGCCACGGCAGCTGCTGGAAGAGCTCGGCCGGCGGGAAGGGGATGTGGAGGTAGAAGCCGATCCGCAGGTCCGGCCGCAGCTCGCGCAGCATCTGCGGGACCAGCTGCAGCTGGTAGTCGTGCACCCAGACCGTCGCGTCCTCGGACGCGAGCTCAGCGGCCTTCTCGGCGAACCGCTTGTTGACCGCGACGTAGCCGTCCCACCACTCGCGGTGGAACTCCGGCTTGGCGACGAGGTCGTGGTAGAGCGGCCACAGGGTCGCGTTGGAGAAGCCCTCGTAGAACTCCTCGATCTCCTGCTGCGACATGGTGATCGGGACCAGCTCCATGCCGTCGTGCTCGAACGGCTCCAGGTCGGTCTCCGTGCCTCCTGGCCAGCCGATCCAGGTGCCGTCGTTGGCGCGCAGGACCGGCTCGATGGCGCTGACCAGCCCGCCGGGCGAGCTGCGCCAACCGGGGCTGCCGTCGGGCAGCTCCACGCGGTCGACGGGCAGCCGGTTCGCGACGATGACCAGGTCAGCCGAGCCAGAGGAAGCCACGCCGCTCACCCTAAGGTGTCGGCGAAGTGTCGGGCTGGCCCGACCAGGTCGTCGGGCTGGCAGGATCGTGCGCAACGCCCGTCGTTCCTAGCGTTTCTCCCATGACGGAGACCTTGCTGATGCCCACCACCGCGACCACCGAGCCGTCCAGCGGAGTCGCTGCGCCGACCCGGCCCAGCGGCCTGCGCCGGGTCCTCTACGAGAGCGGCTACGCCCTGTCGGCGTTCCCGATCGCGCTGGTCGGCTTCCTCGTGGTGATCATCGACCTCTCCCTCGGTGTCGGGCTCGCGATCTTCATCGGCGGCATCCTGCTCGTGTCGCGTCGGCGTCATGGTCGCGCGCGGCTTCGCCCGCTTCGAGCGGCTGCGGATCCGGGGGATGCTCGGCCGTCCGGCACCCACCCCGGCGTACGTCTGCGCGCCCGCCGGCGCCGGCTTCTGGCGCCGGATGCTCACCCCGCTCAAGGACCCGCAGTCCTGGCTCGACGTCGTCTGGTCGATCGTCGGCCTGGTCACCGGCACGCGTCGCCTTCGCCGTCGACACTCGTGTGGTGGGCCGCCGCCTGGCATCGGGCTGACCTACTGGTTCTGGCAGCACTGGGTGCCGGTCAGCGACGACGAGGAGGGGCTGGCGTCGCTGCTCGGCCTCGGCTCCGGTCGTACGGCGGAGAGCCTGGCCAACCTCGCTGGTCGGCGTGCTCGTCGCTGGTCACCCTGCCGTTCGTGGTCCGGCTGTTCGTGACGATCCACGCCAGCCTCGCGACGGTGCTGCTGTCGAGCCGCGCCGAGCTGCAGACCGAGGTGGCGCGCGTGCAGGACAGCCGCGACGCCGCCCGGATGGCCGAGGCCGAGTCGCTGCGCCGGCTCGAGCGCGACATCCACGACGGCCCGCAGCAGCGCCTGGTGCGGCTGACCATGGACCTCGGCCGGGCCAAGCGCCAGGTCGAGCAGGACCCCGAGCGCGCCGCCGCCACCATCGACGAGGCGCTCGCCCAGGCCCGCGAGACGGTCGCCGAGCTGCGCTCGCTCTCGCGCGGCATCGCCCCGCCGCTGCTGGTCGACCGCGGCCTGGCCGCCGCCCTCGACGAGATGCTCACGCAGAGCGTGGTCCCGGTGACGTCGCGCGTGATCGTGCCCCACCAGCTGCCGCCGCACGTCGAGACGGCCGTCTACTTCGTGGTCTCCGAGGCGCTCACCAACGTCGCCAAGCACTCCGGTGCCGCGTCGGCCGAGGTCTCGGTCGTCGACGAAGGAGGCGAGGTCGTGGTCCGCGTCGAGGACGACGGCGTCGGTGGCGCCCACCCGAGCAAGGGCCTCGGTCTCGCCGGTCTCCGGCAGCGGCTCGCAGCCGTCGAGGGCACCCTCGACGTCACGTCGCCCGAGGGCGGCCCGACCGTGCTCACCGCTCACATCCCCGCAGGAGGCACCACATGAGGGTGGTCGTCGCCGACGACTCGCTGCTGCTCCGCGAAGGGCTGCACCTGCTGCTCACCGAGGCCGGCCACGAGGTGGTCGGCTCGGTGGCCGACGGGCCGTCGTTCGTCGCGGCCATGCTCGAGCACCGCCCGGACATCGGCATCGTCGACGTCCGGATGCCGCCCAGCAACACCGACGAGGGGCTGCGCGCAGCCGTCGACGTACGCCGTGCGTGGCCGGACGCCCGGCTGATGGTGCTCTCGCAGTACGTCGAGGTCTCCTACGCCGACGACCTGCTCGCGACCGGCGACGGCGGCGTCGGCTACCTGCTCAAGGACCGGGTCAGCGACCTCGACGACTTCCTCGGCTCGCTCGCGGCCGTGGCCGCCGGCGGCACCGCGCTCGACCCGCTCGTCGTACGCCAGCTGATGGGCCGCAACCGCGACCCGCTCGTCGACCTGACCCCGCGCGAGCTCGAGGTGCTCGGCCTGATGGCGGAGGGGAAGTCGAACGCCGCCATCGCGGAGTCGCTGACGGTCACCCTCGCCGCGGTCGAGAAGCACACGCAGCGGATCTTCGCGAAGCTCGGCCTGATGCCCGACGACGACACCGCGCACCGACGGGTGCAGGCCGTGATCCGCTACCTCAAACGAGGCGACTAGAACAACAGGTGGTGGCTCAGGTCGCCGGTCTGGTCGACGAACATCGTGCGGTCCTCGAACCACCACTGACCGTCGATCCGGTGGAACGTGTCGTGGTAGTGCCCGGTGATGATCACCTGCAGGGGCAGGGCATCCGTGGCCTGCGTGACCAGGTAGTTGGTCCGCGCGGTGGCGGTGCCGGCCTCCTCGTCGACCTCGATCCGCGCGTTGGTCGTCAGGTGCTTGGTCTTCGGCGTCCCGGTGTCCTCGTAGATCCGCGTCGCCATGCCGTAGAGCGCCCGCACGCCCTCGCGACCGACGAAGACCGTCTCCGGCGGACCGTTCTCCTGACCGAGGATCCGGCCGTGCGTGAAGAGCTCGGCGACGCCGTCCAGGTCGCCGGCGTCGATGCGCTCGGCGTACTCGTAGAGCAGGTTCTCGATCGTTCGCGCGCTGTCGGCCACCGCGACAGCATAGGTTCGCGCCGTGACCGGTGCCGGGGAACGACTCAGCGATCTCGAGAGCGTGCTCGCTGACGCGCGCCGCAAGGAGGGTCTCGACGACCTCGGGCCCGGCTCCTTCGAGGATCCGCTCGGCGTCCTGCTCGACTCGTACGCCGGTGCCGGGCTCAACGAGATGGGCGCCCACATCCTGCGGTCGGGCATCGTGCACAGCCTCCGGATGCGGCTCCGTGCCCAGGAGTGGTTCCGCCGTCACCCCGAGATCGCCGACGAGCAGATCGTCGCGCCGATCGTGGTGGTCGGGATGATGCGCAGCGGTACGACGCTCCTGCAGCGCCTGCTCGCCGCCGACCCGCGCTTCCACTCCGCGCACGGCTGGGAGGTCGTCGAGGTCGCGCCGCCGCTCGACCTCGACTGGGCCGCGGACGACCCGCGGATCGCCAAGGCGCTGGCTCGCGAGGAGCAGTCGCGGCAGTGGGTGCCCGACCTGTTCGCGATCCACCCGATGTATGCGATGGAGGCCGAGGAGGAGATCGTCTTCCTCGCCGACGCGTTCCTCTCCCACGTCCCGGAGTCCGGCGCGCACGTCCCGGCCTACCGCTCCTGGATCGACACCGAGGACTTCACCCCGGCCTACGACCACCTGCACCGGATGCTCCAGCTGCTGCAGTGGCAGAAGCGGCAGCGCGGTGAGACGGCCGACCGCTGGGTCCTCAAGACGCCTGCCCACCTGGGCTACCTCGACGACCTGCGTGCGCGCTTCCCCGACCTCCACCTCGTGCACCTGCACCGCGACCCGGTGGAGACCGTCGCGTCCGGAGCCAGCCTGAACGCCACCCTCCACGCGATGCACGCCGACGACGTGGACCTCCACCGGATCGGCGCCGAGTGGATCCAGCGGATGGGCTGGACCAACGACCGCGCCCGCGCCACCCGTGCCACCTGGGGCGACGACCCGTCCCTGGTCACCGACCTCGAGTTCGCCGACGCGGTCGCCGACCCGATCGGCCAGGTGTCGCGGGTGTACGACGCGGTCGGGCTCGACCTGACCGCGGACGCCGAGGCGGCGATGCGCGACTGGCTGGCCCGCCGACCCCGGGAGACCGGGCGTCCGGCGTACACCCCGGAGACCTACGGCCTCTCGGCCGAGCAGATCCGCGAACGGTTCGCGGATCAATGAACGAACGGAGCACGAAGTGACGGGACGTTTCGAGGGCAAGCGCGCGCTGGTCACCGGCGCCGCCGGCGGGATCGGCCGCTCCATGGTCGACCTGCTGACCGAGGAAGGCGCCACGGTCGTCGGCGTCGACCTGCGCGAAGCCGAGGGCGTGCAGCAGTGCGACGTCAGTGACGCGGACTCGGTCACCGCCGCCGTGGGTGCCGCGGCCGAGCAGCTCGGCGGTCTCGACGTGCTCGTCAACGTGGCGGGCATCGACCAGTTCCGCCGGTTCGAGGAGCTCGACCTCGCCACCTGGCAGCGGCACCTGGGCGTCAACCTCACCGGGCCGATGCTGATGAGCCAGGCAGCGCTGCCGCACCTGCGCGCGAGCCGCGGCAACATCGTCACGATCGCCTCGGTCGCCGGCCTGCGCGCCCAGCCCTACCAGGCGGCCTACTGCGCCTCGAAGGGCGGCGTGATCATGCTGATGAAGTCGCTGGCCCTCGAGCTGTGGGCCGACGGCGTCCGCGCCAACACCGTCTGTCCCGGCGGCGTCGAGACCGACCTGCCGATGGGTGCGGCGGCCGAGCACGCAGGTGCTGACCTCGACTGGGGCCTGCTCAGCGAGACCGCTGGCGGTCGCTACGGCTTCATGCCGCCGCGCGAGATCGCCGAGGCGGTGGCCTACCTCGCGTCCGACGCCGCCGCCAACGTCACCGGCGCCGTCATCAACGTCGACCGCGGCACCGCCTGCTGATCAGAGCGCGGGCCGGACCTGCTCCAGCGCGTCGGCGGTGAGCGTCGCCAGGCGTCGTACGTCGTGCGGCCCGGCCCCCTCGGTCCACACGGTCAGCGCGGCGAAGACCGCGCCGGCGACGACCTCGGCGCCGACGGCGGCCGCGAGCGGCTCGCTGCCACGCTCGGCGAGGATCGCTCGTAGCTCGGTGGCCATCGCGCCCTGCCGGTCGCGGAAGACCCGCTCGATCCGCTCCGGGCTGAGCAGCTCGCTGCGCAGCCGGGCGATCTCCACCATCAGCTGGGGATCGGTCGGCGCGGAGCCGAGCGCGACCAGCACCGACTGGACCAGGTCCTCGTCGGCCGGCCGCTCGCGCATCGCGGTGGCGAACCACGCCAGCCGGGTGACCACGTCACCGAAGAGGACCTCGTCCTTGGTCGCGAAGTGGCGGTAGAACGTGCGCTCGGTGACGCCCACCTCGGCCGCGATCGCGGGCACGCTGGCGGCCTCGAAACCGTCGGCCACGAAGTGCCGCAGCGCCACGTCGCGCAACGCGGCCCTGGTGCGTTCGGCCTTCGACATGGTCTGATTATGTCAGAACTGACATTTTGGAGACGAGATGACCCACCCGATCGCCACCGACGAGCAGCACGCCCACGAGCTGGCGGCTCTCGAGCTGGTCGAGCACCCGACCGTGCGCGCTGCCTACCGCGACGTCGCCGAGACCTGGCTGTCGCGGGCCAAGGCGTCCGACGCGATGCGCGAGCGCTTCGAGGCGGCGTACGACGAGGTGATGTTCTCCGCGGCCGTCTGGTCCTCCAACCAGGACCCGCTGCGGCCGAAGGTCACCACGATCACCCGGCTCGCCCACGAGGTCGACGGGCGCGCGATCCCCGGCACCCGGTGGGGGATCGACAACCCGGACTCGGTCTATCGCGTCATCCCGATCTCCGGCGACGAGCGCTACGAGATCCGCGGCCGGGTCGGTGAGCACCGGATGACCGAGAACTACTTCACGCTCTGGAACGCCCACATGGGCACCGTCGACGTGCTCGACGGCCGGCGGATGCAGGTCGAGCCGGACGGCTCCTTCACGATCACCGTCGACTCCGACGAGGCCGGCGGTCGCCCCAACCACGTGCGGTCGACGCCCGAGGCGCACGAGTTCTACATCCGCGACGTGCTGCTCGACTGGACGCTCGACGACCCCAACGCCTTCACCGTCGAGCGGCTGGGTGGCGCGCCCGCGAAGCCCGCGCTCACCCTCGACGAGCAGGCCGAGGCGACCGCCCGGATGATG
The DNA here is from genome assembly GCA_963696245.1 of uncultured Actinomycetota bacterium. Lineage (GTDB taxonomy): Bacteria > Actinomycetota > Actinomycetes > Propionibacteriales > Nocardioidaceae > Nocardioides. The sequence goes on along the minus strand of CAVOJM010000005.1, from coordinate 73,106 downwards.
GCGCACTTCGCCGACTTCACCGGCAAGCTCAGCCACGGCATGTACAAGCTGCCGGAGAACCACTTCTCGCTCGCCTGGTCCGCCGACCACACCGGCGCGATGCGCAACCAGGTCTACGTCGCGGGCCGCTTCCTGCTCGCCCCGGACGAGGCCTTCGTGGTCGACGTCAGCGACGGGGGAGCGGACTACTTCACGGTCCCGCTCTCCAACATCTGGGGCACGACGCTCGACATCCTCGACCGCACCGGCAGCCTCAACAAGGCCCAGTCGGCGGCCAACGAGGACGGCACCTACACGTTCGTGATCTCCGCGCAGGACCCCGGCGTGCACAACTGGATCGACACCGACGGGCTGCACGAGGGGATCCTCACGCTGCGGATGGCGGAGTTCCCCGACGGCGGTGCTCGCCCCGACCTCAGTGCCACCGGCAGGGTCGTGAAGCTCGACCGCCTCGACGCCGAGCTGCCCGACGCGCCGCGGGTCTCGCCCGACGAGCGGGCCGCCCAGCTCGCCACCCGTCGCGCGGGCTACCTGCGTCGCCTCCCGGAGCTCGGCCGATGAGCCGCTGGCTGGTCACCGGGTGCTCGACCGGCATCGGGCGCGAGGTCGCGCGGGCCGCGCTCGAGGCGGGCCACCAGGTCGTGGTCACGTCCCGCAAGGTCGCGGACGTGACCGATCTCTGTGACGGCTACGAGACCGCCCTCGGCGTACCCCTCGACGTCACCGACCGCGACCAGATCGACGCCGCTGTCTCGGCCGCGACCGACGCCTTCGGCGGCCTCGACGTGCTGGTCAACAACGCCGGCTACGGCTACCTCTCGGCCGTCGAGGAGGGCGACGACGCCGAGGTGCGCGCGCTCTTCGACACCAACTACTTCGGGGTGGTCGACACGATCAAGGCGGTGCTGCCCGGCATGCGCTCGCAGGGCAGCGGCCACGTCATCAACATGTCGTCGATGACCGGGTTGGTCGCCAACCCGCCCAACGCCTACTACTCCTCGACGAAGTTCGCGCTCGAGGCGCTGACCGAGGCGCTCGCCAAGGAGGTCGGCCCGCTCGGGATCAAGGTGACCGCGATCGAGCCCGGCGCCTTCCGCACCGACTGGGCCAAGCGCTCGATGCACGAGGCGTCCGCACCCATCGAGGCGTACGCCGCCGACGTCGGCGCGCGCAAGGAGCTGATCCGCGCCTTCGCCGACCACCTGCCGGGCGACCCGCGCAAGGTGGCCGAGGCGGTGCTGATGGTGACCCTCCTCGACGACCCGCCGCTGCGGCTGCTGCTCGGCCACGACGTGCTCAAGGCGACCCGCGAGAAGCTGGCCGCGATGAGCGCCTCGATCGACGAGTGGGAAGCCACCACCCTCGACGTGAACTTCCCGGCATGAGCGGCTTCGACGCCACGTCCACCGCGGCCGAGGTGCTCGACGGCATCGACCTCTCCGGTCGTACGGCGCTGGTGACCGGCGGCTACTCCGGCATCGGGGTCGAGGTCGTCCGCGCCCTGGCCGGCGCCGGCGCGACTGTGCTCGCGCCCGCTCGCCGTCGGGACAAGGCCGAGCGTGTGCTGGCGGACGTCGACCGCGTCGAGGTCGGCGAGCTGGACCTGGCCGACCAGGCCTCGGTCGCGGCGTACGCCGAGAGCGTGCTCGCCACCGGACGGCCTCTCGACATCGTGATCGGCAACGCCGGCGTGATGGCCTGCCCCGAGACCCGGGTCGGCGACGGCTGGGAGCTGCAGCTCGCGACCAACCACCTCGGCCACTACGCCCTGGTCAACCGGCTCTGGCCGGCGATCGGCGCTGGCGCGCGGGTCGTCAGCGTCTCGTCGACGGGCCACCACCTGTCCGCCTTCCGGTGGGACGACCCGTGGTTCGAGACCGGCTACGACAAGTGGCAGGCCTACGGGCAGTCGAAGACGGCGAACGTGCTCTTCGCCGTCCAGCTCGCCGCGCTCGCGCAGGACCAGGGCGTGCGCGCCTACTCGCTGCACCCCGGCGCGATCCTCACGTCGCTCGGCCGGCACCTGCAGGCCGAGGACCTCGACGCCGTGATGACCCTCGACGAGACCGGCACGCCTGTCCTGCCTGACTTCAAGTCGCCCGAGCAGGGCGCGGCGACCGCGGTCTGGGCGGCGACGTCAGCCGACCTCGACGACCACAGCGGCGCCTACCTCGAGGACTGCCACCTGGCGGAGGTCGTCGCCGCCCGGACCGCAGACGACGTACGGCGTGAAGGACTACGCCCTCGACCCGGCAGACGCCGCACGCCTCTGGGCGTGGTCGGCCGAGCAGACCGGGGTCGGACGCGTTCAGCCGAAGGTGACGCCGACCTGGCGGCGTACGTCGTCCATCTGGCGCATCAGGGTCAGCGTCTGGGCGTGGGGGACCAGCGGGCTCTCGCGCAGCCCCTCGCGCAGGCAGCGGCCGACCTCGGCGATCTCGTTGCCGTAGCCCTGGCCGATCACCGGCTCCTCGCCGAGCACCTCGACCGGCGGGCCGGGCTCGACGGTCCACGCGCCGCGGCCCTCGACGTACGGCGTGAAGACGGCCTTCGACGGGTGGTGGAAGTTGTCGAGGTCGATCCGGCCCTGGTCGGTCGCGATCGCGGCCTGGCGTGAGGAGAAGGACGTCATCGACGCAGTCATCGTGGCCAGCGCGCCGCCCGGGTAGCGACCGGTCATCGAGACGTCGAGGTCGATGCCGCGGTCGGAGAGGTCGGCGGTCGCGCTCAGCCGCTCGGCCTCGCCGAGCATCAGGTGGGCGAAGGTCAGCGGGTAGATCCCCATGTCGAGCAGGGCGGAGGCGCCGAGCGTGGGGTCGAGCATCCGGTCGGTCGGCGGTGCGTCGACGCGGAAGCCGAGCTCGGCGTGCAGGTGGTGGGGTTTGCCGAACTCACCGGCCGCCAGCCGGGCGCGCAGCTCCCGGATCACCGGGTGGCAGGCCGTCCACATCGCCTCCATGAGGAAGCGGTCGTGCTCGCCGGCCAGCCGGACCATCTCCTCGGCGTCGGCGATGTCGAGCGTGACCGGCTTCTCGCAGAGCACGTGCTTGCCGGCCTCGAAGCAGAGCCGGGCGTTGTCGAGGTGGAAAGCGTGCGGCGTCGCGATGTAGATGACGTCGACGGCCGGGTCGGCGACCAGCTCCTCGTAGGAGCCGTACGCCGCGGCCGCCGCCGTGCTCGCTCGCGAAGGCCTGGGCGCTCTCGAGCCGCCGGGAACCGACCGCCGCGAGCCGTGCGCCGGGCACCAGCGCGAGGTCGCGGGCGAAGGTCTGCGCGATCTTGCCGGTGGCGAGGATGCCCCAACCGATGTCTGTCACTCATAGTTGCGACCCTACTGACGACGACTCGCCGCCCGACCGAATGACATCCGTGTGGTTCACCGCCTTATAGTGAGTCCATGGACGCCGCGAACGCACTCCACGGCGCTGCCGAAGAGGCGGTGCCGACCCTCAGTGATCGCGACCGCGAGATCCTCGAGTTCGAGCGGCAGTGGTGGAAGTACGCCGGCGCCAAGGAGACCGCGGTCCGCGAGCAGTTCGACATGTCCTCGACGCGCTACTACCAGGTCCTCAACGCCCTGATCGACCGTCCCGAGGCTCTCGAGGCCGACCCGCTCCTGGTCCGCCGGCTGCGTCGCCTCCGCGCCGCCCGCCAGCGGCAGCGCTCCGCGCGTCGTCTCGGCTTCGAGGTCTGACATGCGGTTCCGCAACCAGCGGGGCGCCGCCATCCCGTCGCCGGTCGTGATGCTGAGCATCATCGCCGTGGCGATGGCTGCGGTCGCCTTCGTCGCGACCCGTGGTGGTGCGCCGACCGAGCGCGAGGTCACCACGGTCTCCGACCAGCCGACCCACAGCGCCAGCGCGACCCCGTCGTTCACGCCGTCGGCCGACCCCAAGCCGGAGAAGCCCGCGGTCAAGCGCGGCCAGGTCAACGTCGTGGTCTTCAACAACTCGGGCATCACCGGCCTCGCCGGCCAGGTCTCCGAGCACGCCTCGGGCATCGGGTGGCACGTGGTCGGCTCCGACAACTGGTACGGCACCGTCCCGGCGACCACGGTCTACTACCCGAAGCAGCTCAAGGCTGCCGCGAAGACGCTCGCGCTCGACCTCGGCATCCGTCGTACGGCGCTGGCCGTCGACCCGATGCGCTCCGACCGGCTCACGGTCATCCTGACCGGCCCGCTGACCTGACGCCGGTGTGGGATCCGTCCCACTCAGGCGCTGAGTGCTCGGCGTACCTCTCGATCGTGGTTGGGTTGGGGCATGGAGTTCACCTCCGCCGAGGGTGAGGGGCGCTACGACGCCGTGGTGCGTGCGGCATCGCGCTGCATCGTCGGGCTCGACTTCGACGGCACGCTGTCGCCGATCGTCGACGACCCGGAGTCCGCGCACATCCACCCGGACGCCTCCGAGGTGCTCGTCGACCTCGCCGCCCAGGTGGCCGCGATCGCGGTGATCACCGGCCGTCCGGCACGTCAGGTCCTCGACCTGGGCGGGCTCGACGAGGTCGGCGACGCCCTGGCCAAGGCAGACGCCGACCTCTACATCTTCGGGCAGTACGGCAACGAGCGGTGGTCGTCGACCAACCGCCGGATCCTGTCGCCCCGCCCGCCGCGCGGCCTGGCGTCGTTCGAGCGGGAGCTCACCGGCGTGCTGCGCCGCGCTTCGGCCGCCGATGCCTGGGTCGAGGACAAGGGGCTCGCCGTCGCCGTGCACACCCGACGCCTCGACGACCCGGACGCCGCCTTCCGGCGGTTGCTGCCGCCGCTGCGCGAGCTCGCCGCTCGCCACGACCTGATCGTCGAGCCCGGCCGCAACGTGATCGAGGTGCGCTCGCACGGCATGCACAAGGGCCGCGCGGTCGAGACGCTGGTCGCCGAGCTGGACGCCGGCGCCTTCCTCTTCGCCGGCGACGACCTCGGCGACATGGAGGCCTTCGAGGCAGTCGCCGCTCTTCGTGATCAGGGGATGCCCACTCTCCTGGTCTGCTCCGCCTCGTCGGAGGAGAGCGCCCTGGTCGCCCTCTCCGACGTGGTCGTCAAGGGCCCCGAGGGCGTCCTCGACCTGCTGCGGCAGCTGACGGTCGGATGCGGCTGCGTCGGGGTAGTCACGGACGTTCTGGTGGTCTCACGGGCAAATTCACGACCACTTCGTCCGTGACTACCCCGCCACCCGGAGTTCCCGCGTTCGCCATCGGTGAACAGGAGGCACTCTCCGGAACACCGGCCCCCAGGTGAGAGTTGAGTGGGTATGACTCAAGCCTCTCCCCCCAGCAGCTCTCCAGTTCTCTTCTTGTCGGACATGGTCGTCCTGCCCGGCATGGTCGTCCCCATCCCGCTCGACGAGGCCGCCCAGGCCGCCGTCGACGCCGCCCAGGCCAGCTCCGGCGGCGAGCTCCTCCTCGCCCCGCGGCTCGAGGACCGCTACGCGTCGTACGGCGTGATCGCGACCGTCGAGCGCGTCGGCCGCTTCAGCGGCGGCACTCCCGCCGCCGTCCTCAAGGCCGGCTCCCGCGGCCGGATCGGCAGCGGTGTCACCGGACCCGGCGCGGCCCTGTGGGTCGAGGTCGAGCCGGTCGCCGACGTGGTCAGCGACCACGCCCGCGAGCTCGCCGAGGAGTACAAGCGCCTCGTGATCGCCGTCCTCCAGCGCCGCGAGGCCTGGCAGGTCATCGACCAGGTGCACCAGATGACCGACCCGTCCGGGATCGCGGACGCGGCCGGCTACGCGCCGTACCTCTCCATCGAGAGCAAGCGCGAGCTGCTCGAGAACCCCGACGTCGAGTCGCGGCTCGACACCCTCATCGGCTGGACCCGCGACCACCTCGCCGAGTCCGAGCTCACCGACAAGATCGGTGAGGACGTCCGCGAGGGCATGGAGAAGACGCAGCGCGAGTACCTCCTGCGCCAGCAGCTCGCCGCGATCCGCAAGGAGCTCGGCGAGGGCGAGCCCGAGGGGGCCGACGACTACCGCGCCCGCGTGGAGGCCGCCGACCTGCCCGACGCCGTACGCGCTGCCGCCCTCAAGGAGGTCGACAAGCTCGAGCGCGCCAGCGACCAGAGCCCGGAGACCTCGTGGATCCGGACCTGGCTCGACACCGTCCTCGAGCTGCCCTGGACCGTCACGACCGAGGACTCCACCGATGTCGTCGCGGCCCGCGCCGTGCTCGACGCCGACCACCACGGCCTCGACGAGGTCAAGGAGCGGATCGTGGAGTACCTCGCGGTCCGGTCCCGGCGCGCCGAGCGCGGCCTGCAGGTCGTGGGCGGTCGCGGCTCCGGCGCCGTCGTGCTGCTCGCCGGTCCTCCAGGAGTCGGCAAGACCTCGCTCGGCGAGTCCGTCGCCCACGCGCTCGGCCGCAAGTTCGTCCGCGTCGCCCTCGGCGGCGTGCGCGACGAGGCCGAGATCCGCGGTCACCGGCGGACGTACGTCGGTGCGCTCCCCGGCCGGATCGTCCGCGCCATCAAGGAGGCCGGTTCGATGAACCCGGTCGTGCTCCTCGACGAGGTCGACAAGGTCGGCGCGGACTACCGCGGCGACCCGGCGGCCGCGCTCCTCGAGGTGCTCGACCCGGCGCAGAACCACACGTTCCGCGACCACTACCTCGAGCTCGACCTGGATCTCTCCGACGTGCTGTTCATCGCCACCGCCAACGTGGTCGAGCAGATCCCGTCGGCGCTGCTGGACCGGATGGAGCTGGTCACGCTCGACGGCTACACCGAGGACGACAAGGTCGCCATCGCTCGCGACTTCCTGCTGCCGCGGCAGCTGGAGCGCGCCGCGCTCACCGCCGACGAGGTCTCCGTGACCGACGCGGCGCTGCGCGAGATGGCCGCCAACTACACCCGCGAGGCCGGCGTACGCCAGATGGAGCGGCTGCTGGCCAAGGCGCTGCGCAAGGCCGCGACGAAGCTGGCCACGGGCGAGACGCGCGTCGACATCGACCTGCCCCAGCTCAAGGACCTGGTCGGCCGACCGCGGTTCACGCCGGAGGCGCACGAACGGACGTCGGTCCCGGGCGTGGCCACGGGTCTCGCGGTCACCGGTCTCGGTGGTGACGTGCTCTTCATCGAGGCGTCGGCACCGCGCTCCGTCATCCGGGCAAGGCGGGCCTGACCCTGACCGGTCAGCTCGGTGACGTGATGAAGGAGTCCGCGCAGATCGCGCTGTCCTTCGTCCGGGCGCACGCGGCCGACCTGGGTGTCGACCCGGCGTTCTTCGAGAAGGCGATCCACGTGCACGTGCCGGCCGGCGCGACGCCCAAGGACGGACCGTCCGCGGGCATCACGATGGTCACCGCGCTCACCTCGCTCGCGACCGGTCGCCCGGTGCGCTCCGAGGTCGGCATGACCGGCGAGGTCACCCTCAACGGCCGGGTGCTGCCGATCGGCGGGCTCAAGCAGAAGCTGCTCGCCGCCCAGCGCAACGGGCTGACCGAGATGTTCGTGCCGCTGCGCAACGAGCCCGACCTGGACGACGTGCCCGCCGACGTGCTCGAGTCGCTCACCGTCCACGTGGTCGGTGACGTCATGGACGTCGTCCGTGGTGCGCTCGAGCCGGCCGTGGAGGCCGCCACCGTCGCGGCCTGACGGCTCCGCCCAGGCGCGGCATCGCCACCCGGGGCACGCCCGGTGACGACCCGCGAGCCCGTCTCGGTCAGGGAGTCGGCGAGCTCGTCGAGCCGGTCGAGTCGTCGCGCGGCCAGCACCAGGTCGGCCCCGGCAAGGGCGAGTGCTCGCGCGAACCCGCGGCCGAGGCCGGAGCTGGCACCCGTCAGCACGACGACATGGTCCTCGAGTCGGAACGGGTCAGCGGCGGGCATCGGGGCTCCCGGGGTTTCCGGTCGGGGGTATGTGGTGACCATCACCTGTAGCGGCCCGGGAGTCAATCGGCGTCCGCTGCGTGGCCCTCCGGGGTCGCATCTCCCCGACCGGATGGACCGAATCATGTCGACAACTCCTTCAGCGCCGCGGTCGAGCCGTCGGATGCACTGGAACAACCATCTGGTGCGGCACGCCCAGGCCCGACCAGACCGGCCCGCGTTCCGGTTCCGGGGTGAGACCACGACGTGGCGCGAGCTGCACGACCGGGTCGTCGCGCTCGCCGGCGCGATGGAGCAGCGTGGCGTCTCCTTCGGCGACCCCCCTCATCACGATCGGCGGCACGATGGTCGTGCTGCCGAGCGTCGCGTTCGACGCGGGCCACGTGCTGGAGATCCTGGAGGAGGAGAAGGTGACGAGCGCCTTCCTGGTCCCGACCCAGTGGCAGGGCCTGTGCGCCGAATCGTCCGTCTCGGACCGGGACCTCTCCCACCTGCGGGTCACGTCGTGGGGAGCTGCGCCCGCCACCGACAAGCTGTTGCGCCGGATGGCCGAGGTGTTCCCCAACGCCCTCAACGTCGCGGTCTTCGGACAGACCGAGATGTCGCCGATCACCTGTGTGCTGGAGGGCGGCGACGCGCTGCGCAAGATCGGCTCGGTCGGCAAGCCGGTGTCGGGCGTCGCGATCCGCGTCGTCGGTCCGGACCTCGAGGACGTGGAGCAGGGTGAGGTCGGTGAGATCGTCTACCAGGGCACGGGTCTGATGGAGGGCTACTGGGAGGACACCGAGGCGACCGCCGCGGCCTTCGAGGGCGGTTGGTTCCACTCGGGTGACTTGGTGCGGATGGACGAGGAGGGCTTCCTCTACGTCGTGGACCGCGCCAAGGACATGATCATCTCCGGTGGCGAGAACATCTACTGCGCCGAGGTGGAGAACGTCCTCGCCGGGCACCCCGCCATCGCCGAGGTGGGCCTGGTCGGCATCGAGCACGAGAAGTGGGGCGAGACGCCGGTCGCGGTGGTGACCCTCGCGGACCCGGAGTCCGACCTGGACATCGCCGAGCTACGCGAATGGGGATCCGAGCGCCTCGCCAAGTACAAGCTGCCCACCGTGCTGCAGGTTGTCGACGAACTGCCCCGCAACGCCGCGGGAAAGGTCCTCAAGCCCGCGTTGCGGGAGCTCATCGTCTAGCGGGAGGTCCAGCATGTGGATGCGATGTGCACATGCTGAGACGGTCGGCGTACTGTTTCTTCCAGCTCATCAAGAGGGACAGAGGGATACGGCCCTGTGAAGTCCCGGCAACCGCCGCGAGCCTCCGCCGCCCGGAACATCGGGATGCGGTTCGCGGAAACGGTGCCAATTCCGTCCGGCGCGACCGTCGCAGCCGGAGAAGATGAGAAGGAGGACTTCATGAGCGCCGTCACCGTTGAAAAGCAGGGTGTCGAGAGGCAGACCACCCGCGAAGGCGCGTTCGGCAGTGCCGTCGCCCTCGCGTGCCGCGAGTGCGGCCACCGGGTCGAGCTCGGCCCCTTCTACGCGTGTCCGGAGTGCTTCGGCCCGCTGGAGATCGCCTACGAGTTCGGCGAGATCACCCGCGAGCAGATCGAGGCCGGCCCCGCGAACATCTGGCGCTACAAGGCGCTGCTGCCGGTCCCGACCGACATCGAGGAGAGCCCCAACATGGAGCCGGGCTTCACCCGGCTGCTGAAGGCCAACAACCTCGGCGCCGAGCTCGGCATCACCAACCTGTGGGTGAAGGACGACTCGACCAACCCCACCAACTCCTTCAAGGACCGCGTCGTCGCCTGCGCGCTGAGCGCGGCTCGCGAGCTGGGCGCCAAGGTCTTCGCGTGCCCGTCGACCGGCAACCTGGCGAACGCCGTCGCCGCTGCGGGCGCTCGCGCCGGGATCAAGACCGTGGTCTTCATCCCGAGCAACCTCGAGCAGCCCAAGCAGGTCAACTCCGCGGTCTTCACCGAGTCGCTGATCGCCGTCAACGGCAACTACGACGACGTCAACAAGCTTGCCTCCGAGATCGCCGGCGAGGAGGAGGGCTGGGCGTTCGTCAACGTCAACGTCCGCCCCTACTACGCCGAGGGCTCCAAGACCCTGGGCTACGAGATCGCCGAGCAGCTCGGGTGGCGGCTGCCCGACCAGATCGTGATCCCGGTCGCGAGCGGCTCGCAGCTGACCAAGGTGCACAAGGCCTTCCAGGAGCTGATCAAGCTCGGCCTCGTCGAGGACAAGCCCTACCGCGTCTTCGGTGCGCAGGCCGAGGGCTGCTCGCCGGTGTCGGTCGCCTACAAGGCCGGCGTCGACGCGATCCGCCCGGTCAAGCCGGACACCATCGCCAAGAGCCTGGCCATCGGCAACCCCGCCGACGGCATCTACGTGCTCGACATCTGCCGCGAGACCGGCGGAGCGGTCGAGGACGTCACCGACGACGAGGTCCGCGCCGGCATCGTGCTGCTGGCCCGCACCGAGGGGATCTTCACCGAGACCGCCGGCGGCACCACCGTCGCCGTGCTCAAGAAGCTCACCGAGACCGGCCAGCTCGACCCGTCGCTCGAGACCGTCGTCATCAACACCGGCCACGGCCTGAAGACCCTCGACGCGGTCTCCGGGTCCGTCGGTCCGGCCGCAACCATCGAACCGTCGTACGCCGCCTTCGTCGCCACCGGCATCGCCTGATCCAGGAGTCCAGCCCATGTCTGTCTCGGTCCGCATCCCGACCATCCTGCGCACCTACACCGGCGGCGAGTCCGAGGTGAGCGCCGCCGGCGGCACCCTGGCTGAGGTCCTCGACGACCTCGACGGCAGCTACACCGGGATCAAGGGCCGGATCCTCGACGAGTCCGGCGAGCTGCGGCGCTTCGTCAACGTCTACGTCGGCAACGACGACGTCCGGTTCCTCGACAACCTGGCGACGCCCACCCCCGAGGGCACCCAGATCTCGGTGATCCCGGCGGTCGCCGGCGGCTGACAGTCCGGTATCGGGCCGGGCGCAGGGCCCTTGACACCCGGTGTGCCAGCCGTCACAGTTCGTGTTGGGAACGCTCCCACTTACACGTTCGCTCGAGGGGTGGACCGCGCGATGGCCTCGGACGGACGTGGGGGAGTACCCGCCGTGAACGGCGGTTCTGCGGCGGGTCCCTTCGTGCGGCGGGCCTGGGGACTCCTCGACATCCCAGGCCCGCCGTTCGCACGTCGCGCCAGCGGCATACTGACGCCATGACCCGGCCGCCACGGACTCGACCGACGCTCGAGGAGGTCGCCGCGCTGGCCGGTGTCGGCCGCGGCACGGCCTCGCGCGTGATCAACGGCGGCGAGAAGGTCTCCGACCGCGCGCGGCAGGCCGTCGAGCAGGCGATCGAGGAGCTCGGCTACGTCCCGAACGCCGCCGCCAGGGCCCTGGTCACCCGCCGCACCGACACGGTCGCGCTGGTGATCGCCGAGTCCGAGGAGCGGGTCTTCGGCGAGCCGTTCTTCGCCGGCATCATCCGCGGGATCGGCTCCGCCCTCGCCGAGGCCGACCGGCAGCTGGTGCTGCTGCTCGCCCAGGCGTCCCAGCGCCGCGGCGGCCTCGACCACTGGCTCACGCGCCAGCACGTCGACGGCGTGCTGCTGCTCTCCCTCCACGACGACGACGAGCTGCCCGACCTGATCCGCGCCCACGGGCTGCCGGTGGTCGTCGGCGGCCGGGCCCGCGAGGACCTGCGCTCCGACTTCGTCGACGTCGACAACGTCCAGGGCGCCGAGCTCGCGGTCGGCCACCTGGTCGAGCGCGGCCGCACCCGCGTCGCCACCATCGCCGGTCCAGCCGACATGGTCGCTGGTCGCTCGCGCTTCCAGGGGTACGTCGCGGGTCTCGAGGCGGCCGGCCTGCCGCTGGACGAGCGGCTCGTCGTCCGCGGCGACTTCGGCCAGGGCAGTGGTGAGCGCGCGATGCGAGACCTGCTCGAGCGCGCGCCCGACCTCGACGGCGTCTTCTGCGCCAACGACCTGATGGCGGCCGGCGCGCTGCTGGCCCTGCGCGAGGCCGGACGGCGGGTCCCGGAGGACGTCGCCGTGGTCGGCTTCGAGGACGCGCCGATCGCGCGCTCGACGCTGCCGCCGCTGACCACCGTCCACCAGTCGCCGGAGGAGATGGGCCGCGCCATGGTCGAGCTGCTCCTCGAGGCCACCCAGGCGCCCGAGGACTCCCGGCCCGGCCGGATGCTCCCGACCCACCTCGTGGTGCGGGGCAGCAGCTGACGCTCTAGGGTCGGCGCCGTGGAGCACCGACGCTCGACCCCTGGTGCTCCTCGTGACGTGCAGCCAGCTCGCCGAGGGAGAGCCCGGCCACGAGGCGCTCGACACAGCGCTCGACGCGCGCGGTCTCGACAGCCGCTGGGTGGTCTGGGACGACCTCGACGTCGACTGGAACGAGGCCGCCGTCATCGCGGTCCGCTCGACCTGGGACTACGACCAGCGGATGGGCGAGTTCATCGGCTGGGCGTCCGGCCTGGGGTCGACCTTGCTCAACGGCCACCAGGTCTTCCGCTGGAACGTCGACAAGCGTTATCTCATCGACCTGCACAACGCCGGCGTGCCCGTCGTGCCCACCACCGCCGCTGACACCGTCGAGCAGGTGCGAGCGCTCGCAGCCCAGCTCGAGATCGCGGTCGTCAAGCCGCGGGTCGGCGCGGGCGGGCGTGGCCTCGAGGTCGTCCGGGAGGCCGCGACCTGGACGCCGTACGGCGGACGCAGCGGCCCCTGGGTGGTCCAGCCGCTGGTCGAGTCGATCCACCACGACGGTGAGATGTCCGTCTTCGTGATCGCAGGCCATCCGGTCAGCCAGGTCGACAAGCTGCCGAGCACGACCGACATCCGGGTGCACGAGCAGTTCGGCGGGACGTCGCGACCGGTGCCGCTGGGCGACGACACGGCGCTCCTCGCGACCGAGGCGATCGCCGCCGTGGTCGACCTGATCGGCGACGAGATCGTCTACGGCCGGGTCGACATGATGCGCCACGAGGGGCGCTTGGTCGTGAGCGAGGTCGAGGTGACCGAGCCCGGCCTCTACCTCGACGTACTCCCCGGCAACGCAGATCCCTTCGCCGACGCCGTTCTCGCGCACGTGCGCAGCTGACCCCACTTCTTGCACTCGACAGGGTCGAGTGCTAAACATGAGGCTGGCACTCTCGACCGGAGAGTGCCACCACCGGAACGGCGACGTTGAGGTCCTGTGCGCCGGCGAGAAGGGTTCGCCGGGTCCAGCGGGGGCCGTCCGTCGCGGGCAACCCGCCGCCCCGGACAAACTTCCAATGCGAAGGAATCGCAGGAGTTATGCCCAAGCTGATTGCTTTCAACGAGGAGGCCCGGCGCGGTCTCGAGCGTGGCATGAACACGCTCGCTGACGCCGTCAAGGTCACCCTCGGTCCCAAGGGCCGCAACGTCGTGCTCGAGAAGAAGTGGGGCGCCCCCACGATCACCAACGATGGTGTGTCCATCGCCAAGGAGATCGAGCTCGAGGACCCCTACGAGAAGATCGGTGCCGAGCTCGTCAAGGAGGTCGCCAAGAAGACCGACGACGTCGCCGGCGACGGTACGACGACCGCTACGGTCCTCGCCCAGGCGATGGTCCGCGAGGGTCTGCGCAACGTGGCCGCGGGTGCGAACCCGATGGGCCTCAAGCGCGGCATCGAGGCCGCTGTCGCCGCCGTGTCGGAGCAGCTCTCCAACATGGCGATCGACATCGAGACCAAGGAGCAGATCGCCGCGACCGCGTCGATCTCCGCCGCTGACACCACCGTCGGCGAGATCATCGCCGAGGCGATGGACAAGGTCGGCAAGGAAGGCGTCATCACCGTCGAGGAGTCGAACACGTTCGGCCTCGACCTCGAGCTCACCGAGGGCATGCGGTTCGACAAGGGCTACATCTCGGCCTACTTCGTCACCGACCCCGAGCGGATGGAGACGGTCCTCGAGGACCCCTACATCCTGATCGCCAACCAGAAGATCTCGTCGGTCAAGGACCTGCTGCCTCTCCTCGAGAAGGTCATGCAGTCCGGCAAGCCGCTGCTGATCCTCGCCGAGGACACCGACGGTGAGGCCCTGTCGACGCTGGTCGTCAACAAGATCCGTGGCACCTTCAAGTCCGTCGCCGTCAAGGCTCCGGGCTTCGGTGACCGCCGCAAGGCCATGCTGCAGGACATCGCGATCCTGACCGGCGGCCAGGTCATCTCGGAGGAGGTCGGCCTCAAGCTCGAGTCGACCGGCATCGAGCTGCTCGGCCAGGCCCGCAAGGTCGTCATCACCAAGGACGAGACCACCATCGTCGAGGGCGCTGGCGACGCCGACCAGATCGCTGGTCGCGTCAACCAGATCCGTGCCGAGATCGAGAAGTCGGACTCCGACTACGACCGCGAGAAGCTGCAGGAGCGCCTGGCCAAGCTGGCCGGCGGTGTTGCGGTCATCAAGGTCGGCGCGGCCACCGAGGTCGAGCTCAAGGAGCGCAAGCACCGCATCGAGGACGCCGTTCGCAACGCGAAGGCGGCCGTCGAGGAGGGCATCGTCGCCGGTGGCGGCGTGGCGCTCGTGCAGGCTGCGGCCACCGCGTTCGACAAGCTCGAGCTCACGGGTGACGAGGCGACCGGTGCCAACATCGTGCGCTTCGCGTCCGACGCCCCGCTCAAGCAGATCGCGATCAACGCCGGCCTCGAGGGCGGCGTCGTGGCGGAGAAGGTGCGCAACCTGACCCCGGGTCACGGGCTCAACGCGGCCACCGGCGAGTACGTCGACATGATCGCCTCCGGCATCATCGACCCCGCCAAGGTGACCCGCAGCGCGCTGCAGAACGCCGCCTCCATCGCGGCGCTCTTCCTCACCACCGAGGCCGTTGTCGCCGACAAGCCCGAGAAGTCCGCCCCCATGGGTGGCGACCCCTCGGGTGGCATGGGCGGCATGGACTTCTGAGTCCAAGCCTCACCAGCTCCACACGAGCGGCCCCAGTCCTCCGGGACTGGGGCCGTTTCGTTGATTCGGGAGTCCCGACTCGACGTGGGTGAGGATGTCGCCGGTCCGATCGAGCTGCGGCCCCGCGACCTCGTGCACTAGGCAGCCTGTGTGAGGCTGGACGCGTGGAGGACAGCCGGCGGGAGCGCTTCGAAGAGGTCGCGCCCGGGCTGATCGAGCCGCTGCGGCGGTTCCTCGCCCGGCGTACCGACGCGGCGACCGCCGAAGACGTGCTCGCCGAGACGCTGCTCGTCTGCTGGCGCCGGGTCGTGGACCTCCCGGACGAGCCGCTGCCCTGGGCGTACGGCGTGGCGCGCAACTGCCTGCGCAACGCCGAGCGGTCCGCCCGCCGGCAGGAGCGCGTCGCGGCGCGGCTCGCGGCGGAGCCCGTGGACACGAGCCTGCCCGAGGACCTCACCCTGCACGAGGCGCTCGCCGCACTCAACCCCGACGACGCCGAGCTGCTCCGGCTGTGGGCCTGGGAGCAGCTGACGCCGGGCGAGATCGCGGTCGTCCTGGACATCACCTCCAACGCCGCGAGCATCCGCCTGCACCGGGCCCGCGAGAAACTGGCCGCCCAGCTGCGAAAGATCCAGGCGACGTCCGGACATGAGGGGTCATGACACCACGACGTCCCGGGCTCCCCGCTCCTCCGCCCGACAACGCCGCAGGGACCCCGATGAGCGACGACGAACTGCAGGCCCGGCTCCGGGCCGCCGACCCGGCCTCGTCACTCTCGCCGGCCGACCCCGAGCGGGTGGCCCGACTCCTGGAGGACGTCATGAGCACGGAGCTGACCACCGAGAACCGCGAGAACGGCACCAAGAACCGAGGTCCACTCACCTGGCTGGTCGCCGCGGCGGCGGTCGTCGTGCTGGTGGTAGGCGGCATCATCGGGATCAAGGCGGTGACGGGCGACAACGCCTCCCCGACCTCGGTCGAGCCGGTGCCGTCGCAGACGGTGACCACCCTGTCCGCTCCGAGCGACGGGGCGACCCACGCCAAGTGCATGGTGCCGAACGCCCAGTCGCTCGCCCAGCTGCCGACCGCCTTCGACGGCATGGTCAGCGGCATCGACGGCGACACGGTCACCCTGACGGCGACGAAGTGGTACGCCGGCGAGCCGACCGACCTCGTGAAAGTCACCGCCCCGGGTGAGGAGTGGGAGCGGCTGCTGAGTGCCGTCCACTTCGAGGACGGCCAGCGCTACCTGGTCTCCGCGACCGACGACGGTGCCGTCACGGTGTGCGGCTTCAGCGCCGCCTATTCCGACGACCTGGCCGCGATCTACGCCGAGGCCTTCTCGGGCTGATGCACGGACTGCTGCTCGCCGCCGGCGCCGGCTCCCGGATGGGGATGCCCAAGGCTCTGGTGCGCGGCGACGACGGCGAGCCGTGGCTGGTCCGCGGTGTCCGAGCGCTGACCGACGGCGGCTGCACCCGGGTCAGCGTCGTACTGGGCGCCGCCGCCGAGGAGGCGCTCCCGCTGCTCGAGGGCTCCGGCGCCACCGGCGTCGTCGTCGCGGAGTGGGCCGAGGGCATGTCGGCCTCCCTGCGTGCCGGGCTGGCCGCGCTCACGGTGAGCGACTCCGAGGCCGTGGTGGTCACGCTCGTCGATCTCCCGGACGTGGGTCCCGACGTCGTACGCCGACTGCTCGATCCGCCCGTCGGCCGCACGACGCTGCGTCGGGCGTCGTACGACGGCCGGGTCGGTCATCCCGTCGTGATCGGCCGCGACCACTGGGTCGAGGTGGCCGCCGAGACGAGCGGCGACCGCGGTGCTCGCGGCTACCTCGCCACCCACGACGTCGAGGTCGTCGAGTGCGGTGACCTGGCGACCGGACACGATGTCGACCGTCGCTGAGTAGCCTGGACGCATGGAGCTCGAGTCCGCCAGTGCAGTAGCCGAGCGACTCGGCGCGACCGGCTACCTGTGCGACGACGCGCTTGCGACCGTCACCTACCTCGCGCTGCGCATGCAGCGCCCGCTGCTGCTGGAGGGCGAGCCCGGCACCGGCAAGACCGCCCTCGCCGAGGCGATCGCGGAGGCGCTCGACCTGCCGCTCGTGCGGCTCCAGTGCTACGAGGGCATCGACGCGACGCAGGCGCTCTACGACTGGGACTTCCCCCGCCAGATCCTCCACCTCCGCGCCCTCGAGGCCGCCGGCGCGGCCGGGCGCGAGCAGAGCGTCGAGGAGGCCGAGAAGAGCCTGTACGACGCACGCTTCCTGCTCGCCCGCCCCGTGCTGCGGGCGCTGCAGGAGAGCCCGGCGGTGCTGCTGGTCGACGAGGTGGACCGGGCCGACGACGAGTTCGAGGCGTTCCTGCTCGAGGTGCTGTCGACCTACCAGGTGACGATCCCCGAGCTCGGCACCGTCCGGGCCACGACGCCCCCGATCGTCGTGCTCACCTCCAACCGCACCCGTGAGCTGCACGACGCCCTCAAGCGGCGCTGCCTCTACCAGTGGATCGACCACCCCGGCATGGAGCGCGAGCTCGAGATCCTGCGCTCGCGGGCGCCCGAGGTCTCCGAGGAGCTGCGCCGCCAGGTGGTGTCAGTCGTCCAGCAGCTGCGCGGCCGCGACGACCTGCAGAAGCCGCCGGGCGTGGCCGAGACCCTCGACTGGGCGCGTGCGCTCCACTACCTCGGGACCGCCGAGATCGACCTCGCCTCGGCGTCGGCGACGCTGGGCGCGCTGGTGAAGTACCGCGAGGACGCCGACCGGGTGCGCCACGCGCTCGACCAGATGCTGAGGAGCTAGGTCGTGCGCGGCGGCGACGAGATCCTGCTCGCCTTCACGCGGGCGCTGCGTGCGGCCGGCCTGCAGGTCACCCATGACCGCGCTCAGGGGTTCCTGGCGGCCACCGCCCTGCTCGGCCTCGACGACCAGCGCGCGACCTACCTCGCCGGCCGGGCCACGCTCTGCGCGGGACCCGACGACCTCGAGCGCTACGACCAGGTCTTCACCGCGTTCTTCACCGGGCGGGACGGACTACCCCGGGCGCGGCCGGCGCAGTCCGCGGTGCCGGGCTTCACGAACCTCCCCGAGACCGAGTCTTCGGGCGAGGGGGAGTCAGACGACGCGGACGTCGTACGCGCCAAGGCCAGCGCTGCGGAGGTGCTGCGTCACCGCGACCTGGCCACCTTGTCCGCGGCCGAGAAGCACCAGCTCGCCGGGATGTTCGCGAGCCTGCGGCCACGCCCACCCGTGCGTCGTACCGCCCGCCACCAGCGCTGGCACCGCGGTCGCGTCGACGCGTCGCGCACGCTGCGTGCCAGCCTGCGGCGGATGGGCGAGCCGGGCGAGATCGCCTGGCGGCGTCGTGGTGTCCGACCGCGTCGGGTGGTGCTGCTGGTCGACGTGTCCGGGTCGATGAGCGGGTACGCCGACGCCCTGCTCCGGCTGGCGCATCGCTTCACCCAGGCGACGCCGTCGGTCGAGACCTTCACCGTCGGCACCCGCGTCACCCACGTGACCCGGGCGATGCGGATCCGCGACCCCGAGCGCGCGCTGATCGCCGCCGGCGAGACGGTCCCGGACTGGTCCGGTGGCACGCGTCTCGGCGAGACGCTGCGCTTCTTCCTCGACCGGTGGGGCCAGCGCGGGATGGCTCGCGGCGCCGTGGTCGTCGTGTTCAGCGACGGCTGGGAACGCGGCGACCCGACGCTGCTCGGCGAGCAGATGGCGCGGCTCGGCCGGATCGCCCACCGGGTCGTGTGGGTCAACCCCCATCGCGGCAAGTCCGGTTACGAACCCGTGCAGCAGGGCGTCCTCGCCGCCCTGCCTCACTGCGACGACTTCGTGGCGGGCCACTCGCTCGCGACCTTTGCCGAGCTGACGGAGGTGGTCTCGCGTGCGTGACGTGCTGCCCGAGCTGCTGGAGTGGTGGCGCGCCGGCGAGACCGTCGGCGTCGGCACGGTGGTCGCCACGTTCCAGTCCGCCCCGCGTCCGGCCGGCGCCTCGATGCTGGTCGGGCCTGACGGGACCGCCGTCGGGTCCGTGTCCGGCGGCTGCGTCGAGGGCGCGGTCTACGACCTCGCCGAGTCGGTGGTCGACTCCGGTGACCCCGTCCTGCAGCGGTACGGCGTCTCCGACGACGACGCGTTCGCCGTCGGGCTGACCTGCGGCGGCATCCTCGACGTCTTCGTCGAGAAGGTCAGCCGCGAGACCTTCCCCGAGCTCGAGGAGATCGCCGCCGACATCGAGGTCGGTCGCCCGGTCGCCCTCGCCACCGTCATCGAGCACCCCGACCCCGCCTGGCTGGGCCGGCGGATCGTCGTACGTCCTGACGGTGAGCACGCCGGATCGCTGGGCTCCCCGCGCGCCGACGACGCGATCCGCGACGACGCCCTCGGTCTGCTCGCGGCCGGCAGCAACGCGACGCTCGGCTACGGACCCGACGGCGAGCGTCGGGGCGAGGGCATGCGGGTGTTCGTGTGGTCCTTCGCGCCCAAGCCGCGGATGCTCGTCTTCGGCGCGATCGACTTCGCCGCCGCCGTGGCCAAGGTCGGCAGCTTCCTCGGCTACCACGTGACCGTCTGCGACGCCCGGCCCGTCTTCGCGACCAACAGCCGCTTCCCGGAGGCCGACGAGGTCGTCGTCGACTGGCCGCACCGCTACCTGACGGCGGAGGCCGAGGCCGGGCGGATCGACGGGCGCACGGTCCTCGCCGTCCTCACCCACGACCCCAAGTTCGACGTACCTCTCCTCGAGGTCGCGCTGCGGCTGCCCGAGGTCGCGTACGTCGGGGCGATGGGCTCGCGCCGCACGCACGAGGACCGGCTGACGCGACTGCGCGAGGCCGGGATCGACGACAAGGAGCTCGAGCGGCTCTCGAGCCCGATCGGCCTCGACCTCGGCGCCCGCACCCCGGAGGAGACCGCGATCAGCATCGCCGCCGAGATCATTGCCGGGCGCTGGGGCGGGTCCGGCGAGCGGCTCGCGGCCGTCGACGGGCGGATCCACCGGGGGCTCGTCGAGCTGTGACGTCGGTCACCTACCCGGTGCTACCTTCGAGCGCATGGCCCGCAGCGAGCTCCAGACCCGCCGGGTGGGCGCTGTCCGCGCCTGGACGTCCTTCGTCGAGCACGGCGACGACGCGGAGACGCTGGTCCGCCCGGAGATCCTGACCAGCTGGACCCGCTCCGAGGCCGCGATCTCGACCGACGTCACTGAAGCGCCGCTCGCCGACGAGTCGGAGACCGCGGCGTACTGGCAGAGCTCGCCGCTGCAGACCGCCGTCGAGCGGGTCGAGGCCGAGTTGCGCCGCACGGCCGAGGACGGCGACCTGGTCGTCGCGGTCACCGACCCCGAGACCCGGATCCTGTGGACGTACGGCGGGCGGGTGATGCGCCGCAAGGCAGAGACCGTCAACTTCGTGGTCGGCGGCCGCTGGGACGAGCAGAGCGTCGGCACCAACGCGCTCGACCTGGCCAACCGGTTGGACAGCCCCTCGATGGTGTTCAGCGCGGAGCACTACGCGTCGATCGTGCACAACTGGGTCTGCTGGGCCGCGCCCGTGCACGACCCGGTGACCGGCAAGCAGCTCGGCGTCATCGACCTCTCGACGACCTGGGACCGCACCCACCCGATCGGCCTCGCGACCGCACGGGTGATGGCGCGGCTGATCGAGGCAGCCATGCCGTCGTCGCACCACCACCCGGTGGTCGGTGCCTTCGACGAGCGCGCCGAGCCCGGCCTGGTGATGAGCCTGCTCGGCACGGCCGAGACCTGGCTCGACGGTCAGCGGCTGCTGCTCAACCGACGCCAGACCGAGGTGCTCGCCCTGCTCGCGATGCACCCCGAGGGCCTGTCGCTCGAGCACCTCCACGCGCTCGTCTACGGCGACCAGGCGGTCACCCTGTCCACGCTGAAGGCGGAGGTGTCGCACCTGCGCTCGGCCGTCGGTGGCCAGCTCGCCTCGCGTCCCTACCGGCTGATGATGCCGGTCTCCACCGACGTCGACCTGGTGCTCGGCCTGCTCCGCAGTGGCCGGGTCGCCGCGGCCGTCGACGCCTACGGCGGCGACCTGCTGCCCGGCACCAACTCCCCGGCGCTCACCGAGCTGGCGGAGTACGTCGCCGTCGCGGTCCGCGAGGCCCTGCTGGCCGACCCGCAGCCCGACGCCGTGGTGCGCTACAGCGAGCTGGCGCCGTACGACACCGAGGTGGTCGAGACCTGTCTGGCCAGGCTCGCAGGCACCCCGCACCCCGCCGTACCTCTCCTCAAGGGACGGCTCGCCGCGGCCCGCCGCTGACCTAACTGGAGTTATTCTCTAGACTTAGGCCATGGTTGTCATCGCGGAACCCGAGCTCGAGCCCACGGTCACCGACCCTCGGCACGTCGCCATCGTCGGGGGTGGTGCGAGCGGGGTGCTGACCGCGCTCCAGCTGCTCGCCGGCTCCGCCGACTCCGACCTGTCGGTCACGGTGCACGAGGCCAGCGGCGTCCTGGGCCGCGGTATCGCCTACGGCACCTCCGACCCGCGCCACCTCCTCAACGTCCGCGCGCGCCACATGAGCGCGTACGCCGACATCCCGTCCGACCTGCTCGACTGGGCCGTCCGGGCCGGCCGCGACCCCGACCCGCTGGGGTTCCTCCCGCGGATGGAGTACTCCGCCTACCTCCAGGACACCCTCGCCGACGCTGCCGACCACCGGCTCACGATCTGTGCCGGGCGCGTCGACGACGTCGTCCCGGTCGCCGGAGGTTTCGAGCTGCGTACCCACGACCGGGTCACGACGGCGGCCCAGGTCGTGCTCGCCTACGGCAACCAGAAGCCGCAGGCCCTCGCCGAGCTGGCCGGGCTGCCCGGCCTCATCGACAACCCCTGGGACCTCGCCGCGATCCGCGCCCTTCCTGGTGACGCCGACGTCGTCATCGTCGGCACCGGCCTCACCGCCGTCGACACGGTGATCACGCTGCTCGAGGACGAGCCGGGTCGTCGCGTCGTGATGGTCAGCCGCCACGGCCTGCTCCCGGAGGCCCACATCGAGCAGCAGTCGACCGCGTGGATCAGCGACGTGCCCGAGGGGCCGCTGACCGCCGACGGCATCGCCGCCTTCGTGCGCGGCCAGGTCGCCGCCGCCCGGGCGCACGACGTCGACTGGCGCAACGTCGTCGACGGTCTGCGGCCGCAGACCCAGTCGATCTGGCAGCGGCTCAGCATCGAGGAGCGGCAACGCTTCCTCTCCGTGCACGCGCGCGACTGGGAGATCCGCCGGCACCGGATGGCCCCCGAGGTCGCCGACCGGATCGAGGGCTACCGCCGCGACGGCCGGCTCACCGTGGCCGACGGTGGCCTCGGTGCCGTGGACGTCGCCGCCGCCACCGCGGTCGTCAACTGCACCGGCCCGCTCACCGACATCAGCCGCACCGACGACCCGTTGCTCCGGACACTGCAGACCCGCGGCCTGATCGCGCCCGACCCGCTCCGGCTCGGGCTCGACTCGACGCCCGCGGGCGAGATAGTCGGCGCCGACGGTGCGGTCGTCGACGGCCTGTACGCCGTCGGTCCGCCCCGCAAGGGCACGCTCTGGGAGTCCACCGCGATCCCGGAGATCCGCACGCAGGCGGCCGAGGTCGCTCGCGCCGTACTCGCCGTCCAGCGCTCGGTGAGCGTCTGACCAACCGCTGACCAACCGCTGACCAACCCGGTGCACCTAGCGTGCGCTGCATGACCCGGATCACACTGACCGTCGACGGCGCGAGCGTCTCCGACGACGTCGAACCCCGACTCCTGCTGGTGCAGTACCTGCGCGAGAAGCTCGGCAAGACCGGCACCGTCATCGGTTGCGACACCAGCAACTGCGGCGCGTGCACGGTCCACCTCAACGGATCGAGCGTGAAGTCCTGCAACGTCCTGGCCGTCCAGGCCGACGGTGCGGAGGTCACGACGATCGAGGGACTCGCGCAGAACGGCGAGCTGCACCCCGTGCAGCAGGCCTTCCGTGAGTGCCACGGCCTCCAGTGCGGCTTCTGCACGCCGGGGATGATCATGCAGAGCGTCGACCTGCTCAACAACAACCCGAAGCCCTCCGAGGAGGAGATCCGCCTCGGGCTGGAGGGCAACCTGTGTCGCTGCACCGGCTACCACAACATCGTGAAGGCGGTTCAGCACGCGTCCGGTCAGGAGATGCACGCATGACTGCCACCCAGGAACGCCCGTCCGACGCCGTCGAGCTGGAGATCGGCCGCGACCGGCGCCGCAAGGAGGACCAGCGGCTGATCACCGGTCGCACCCGGTGGACCGACAACATCGTCCTGCCCGGGATGCTGCACCTCGCGATGGTCCGCAGCCCGTTCGCGCACGCGAAGATCGTCAGCATCGACGTGAGCGCCGCGAAGGCGTCGACCAACGTCGTCGACGTGCTCACCGGTGCCGACTTCGGCGAGGAGCTCGGCGCCTGCATCAACGCCTGGCCGATCACTCCCGACCAGGTCACCCCGGGCCACTCGCCGATGCCGGCCGACCGGGTCGCCTTCGCCGGCGAGATCGTCGCCGTCATCGTGGCCCGTAGCGCCGCCGAGGCGCGCGACGCCGCCGAGCTGGTCGACGTGGAGTACGACGAGCTGCCCGCCGCCCTCGACCTCAAGAAGTCGGCCGCCGACGAGGTCCTCGCGCACCCCGACCTCGGCACCAACAAGTCTGCGCTGTGGGTCTTCGACTCCGGCGAGGCCGGCACCGGCGGCAACGTCGAGGACGCGATCGCCAAGGCCCGCACCGACGGCATCGTGATCGAGCGCGAATACCGCCAGCAACGGCTGATCCCGGCGTTCATGGAGCCGCGCAGCGTCGTGGTCGACCCGACCGGCGAGCAGTACACGATGTGGTCCGCCACCCAGATCCCGCACATCGTCCGGTTCGCGCTCGCTGCCACGACCGGCGTACCCGAGTCCAAGATCCGCGTGATCGCCCCCGACGTCGGTGGCGGCTTCGGTGGCAAGCTCCAGGTCACTCCCGAGGAGTGGATCGCCTGGGCGGTCGGCCGCCGGCTCGGCAAGCCGGTCAAGTACACCGAGACCCGCTCCGAGTCGCTGATGAGCTGCTCACCACGGCCGCGACCAGTGGCAGAAGCTCACGCTCTCGGCCGAGAAGGACGGCACCGTCACCGGCCTCAAGGTCGAGCTGCTCGCCGACCTCGGTGCCTACGTCGCCATCGTCGGCGGCGGCGTCCCGGTGCTGGGCGCCTTCATGTTCAACGCGATCTACAAGTTCCCCGCCTACCACTTCGCCGTCCAGACGGTGCTCACCAACAAGGCCTGGACCGACGCCTACCGCGGCGCCGGCCGGCCGGAGGCGACGTACGCCATCGAGCGGCTGATGTCGGAGCTCGCAGCCGAGGTCGGCGTCGACCCGCTGGAGATCCGCGAGAAGAACTGGATCAAGCACGAGGAGTTCCCGTTCACCACGGTGGCCGGGCTCGAGTACGACTCCGGCAACTACGAGGCCGCGACCGCGAAGGCCAAGGAGATGTTCGGCTACGACGAGCTCCGGGCCGAGCAGATGGCGCGGCGCGACGTCCGGCGACACCGTGCAGCTCGGGATCGGCATCTCGACCTTCACCGAGATGTGCGGCCTGGCCCCGAGCCGGGTGCTCGGCCAGCTCGACTACGGCGCCGGCGGCTGGGAGCACGCGGAGGTCCGGATGCTGCGCCACCGGCAACGTCGAGGTCGTCACCGGAGCGTCCGCGCACGGCCAGGGCCACGAGACGGCGTTCAGCCAGATCGTGGCGGACCGGCTCGGCGTCCCGTTCGAGAGCGTCGAGGTGCTGCACGGCGACACCCAGGTCTCCCACAAGGGCCTGGACACCTACGGGTCACGCTCGCTGGTCGTCGGCGGCGAGGCGCTGGTCAAGGCGGCCGACAAGGTGGTCGAGAAGGCCAAGCCGATCGCCGCCCACCTGCTCGAGGCGTCGGTCGACGACATCGAGTTCTCACAGGGCCGCTTCTCGGTGCGCGGCACCGACCAGGGCCTGGCGATCACCGAGATCGCGGGCGCGGTCTTCGCCGCGCACAACCTGCCGGACGGGGTGGAGCCGAGCATCGACTCGGAGGCGACGTACGACCCGGTGAACTTCAACTACCCGCACGGCACCCACCTCTGCGCGATGGAGGTGGACACCGAGACGGGCGCGGTGAAGATGCGCAAGTACGTCTGTGTCGACGACATCGGCAACATCGTCAACCCGCTCATCGTCGCCGGTCAGGTGCACGGCGGACTGGTGCAGGGCATCGCCCAGGCACTGTGGGAGGAGGCGGTGTACGACGACTCCGGGACGCTGGTGTCCGGCTCGTTCGTCGACTACCTGCTGCCGACCGCGGCCGACACGATCAGCTTCGACATCGAGCACACGACGACGCCGTCGCTGACCAACACGCTCGGCACCAAGGGCGTCGGCGAGGCCGGCACCATCGCCTCGACGCCGGCCGTGGTCAACGCGGTCGTCGACGCCGTACGCCACCTCGGGGTCAACGACATCCAGATGCCGTGCACGCCCGAGCGGGTGTGGAAGGCGATCAACGGACCCGGGTCCGGCGGCTCGACGGAGGGTGCGGCGATGCCGCACTTCGAGTCGGGTGGGGCCGCGGGCAACCAGGAGCAACCCGGTCAGTCCTCCACGGAAGGAGCGGGCTCGTGATCCCCGCAGCGTTCGACTACGTCGCCCCGACCACGGTCGAGGACGCCCTGGCTGCGCTCGCGCAGTACGGCGACGAGGCCAAGATCATCGCCGGCGGGCAGAGCCTGCTGCCGGTGCTCCGGATGCGGCTCAACGCACCGGAGTGGATCATCGACCTCGGCAAGATCGAGTCGCTGCGCGGCATCCGCGACGACGGTGACGCGATCGTGATCGGCGCGATGACGCCGCACGTCGTGGTCGGCTCCGACCCGCTGGTCGCCGAGCACGCATCGCTGATCGCCAAGGCGGTCGAGCACCTCGCCGACGCGCAGGTGCGGCACCGCGGGACCTTCGGCGGTGCGCTCGCGCACGCCGACCCCGCGGGCGATCTCGGGGCGCCCGCGCTGGCGCTCGGTGCGGAGTTCGTGATCCAGGGGGCCGGCGGTTCGCGGACCGTCGCGGCCGACGACTTCTTCGTCGACCTCTTCGAGACCGCGATCGGCGAGGACGAGATCCTCACCGAGGTCCGGATCCCGAAGCGCACCGGCTGGGGGTCGACGTACGAGAAGTTCGTGCGGGTGGCCCACCAGTGGCCGATCGTCGCGGTCGCGGCGACGGTGCGGGTCGAGGGCGGCACCATCGCCGAGGCGCGGATCGGGCTGACCAACATGGGCAACACACCCCTGCGGGCCCGGGCTGTCGAGGACGCACTCGCCGGGCAGCCGGCGACCGATGACGCCGTACGCGCGGCTGCGGCACTGGCCGCCGAGGGCACCAACCCGCCCTCGGACCTGAACGGCGACGCCGACTACCGACGCCACCTCGCGACCGTGCTGACCCGGCGAGCGGTGCTCGCGGCGGCGGGCTGATGGACCTCACCCACACCTTCACCGTCCCGACCTCGGTCGACGAGACCTGGGCGCACTTCCAGGACATCGCGTCGGTCGCGGAGTGCTTCCCGGGCGCCACGGTCACCTCGGCCGAGGGCGACAGCTTCGCGGGGTCGGTGAAGGTCAAGCTCGGCCCGATCGCGCTGGTCTACAACGGCTCCGGGACCTTCGTGGAGAAGGACGAGGCGGCGCACCGCTTCGTCGTCGATGCGAAGGGCAAGGACAAGCGCGGCAACGGCACGGCCGGCGCCAAGGTCACCTTGACCATGACGCCCGCGGACGGCGGCGCCACCGACGTCGAGGTGATCACCGACCTGGCGATCACCGGCAAGCCGGCCCAGTTCGGCCGCGGCGTGATGCAGGACGTCTCCGACAAGCTGCTCGGCCAGTTCGTGGCGTGCCTCGAGCAGCGTCTCAGTCGGGCCGGCCGCCGGGGTAGTCACGGACGAAGTGGTTGCCGAATCGGCCGTCGAGCCACCAGAACGTCCGTTACTACCCCAACAGTCGGCACCCGCACCCGCACCCCGCACCCCGCACCGACAGGCCGACGACGCGCTCAACCTGGGATCGGCCGTGCTGCCGGTGCTGGCGAAGACCTACTGGAAGCCGGTCGCCGGCGTCCTGGTCGTCGTCGCGGTGATCGCGTGGTGGGTCAGTCGGTCTTAGGCGTCGGCAGTGGTACGGCATCCGGGTCGGCGACGAGCTCCGGCTCGCGCACCCCGTTGACCCCGGGCGGCAGCTGGGGCTCGAGGCGGGCGACGGCGAGCACGCCGAGGAGCAGGCAGCCGGCGACCAGGGTGCCGATGTAGACGCTGTCGAGGTGATGGCCGATCAGGAAGCCAGCGATCGGCGGCGCGATGATCTGCGCCAGCTGGAACGCGGCGGAGCTCGCGGCGTTGTAGCGCCCCCGCAGGTGGTCGGGCGCGAGGTCGTTGACCAGGGCCGGGATCGTCGGCTGGAGCAGGGTCTCGCCGAACGCGAAGACCGAGGCGCACGCCGCGACGAGCATCGTGGCGCCCCAGGTGCCGGACACCAGTCCGCTCGCGCCGAGCAGCAGCCATGACACGGCCCACACGCCACCCATCAGGGCGATGATCCGGGTCCGCCGCCGTCCCTCGATGCGCTGCAGCACGACCAGCTGGAGCAGCACGATCACCAACGTGTTGGCGGCGAAGGCGAACCCGAGCCCCTGCGTCGAGATCTCACCGACCGAGCGTGCGTACGCCGGCATGCCGGCGTTGAGCTGCGAGTAGCCGACGTACGACGACACGAAGCTCAGCAGCAGCATGGAGGCGACCGCCGGCCGGCGTACGACGTCGAGGTAGCTGACCTTCACGGCCGCGCCGTCGCCGTGGTGCTCGACCCGGCCCGCGACGTGGCGTAGCGGGACCAGCATCAAGAAGAGCGCCGGCAGGTAGCTGATCGCGTCGCCGAGGTAGATCAGCTGGAAGGTCACCACGTGGTCGACGCGGACGATCACGCCGGCGATCAGTCCGCCGATGCCGATGCCGAGGTTGAGCAGGGTGAAGTTGACGCCGAAGTAGCGCTGGCGCAGCTCGGACGGGATCACCGCGGCGATGAACGCCTGGAAGCCCGGCCACGTCACCCCGAACGCCACGCCGCTGAGCAGCAGGGCGACCGCGGCCGCGGCCGGGGTGGCGGCGAAGGCGAGCACCACGTTGCCGATGACCTGCAGGACGAGTGCTCCGACCAGGATCCGGCGGGCTCCCCACCGGTCGATCGCGGCGCCGCCCGGCCCGACCACGAGGAAGCCGACCAACGGCGGCAGCGCGAGCAGCAGCCCGGCGTCGCTGAGGTCGAAGCCGCGCACCTCGTGGAGGTAGACGATGTTGAACGGCAGGACCAGACCGGTGCCGATGAACTCGAAGACCACCACCGACAGCAGCAGCTTGCCCTCGCGGGGCAGGTCGTGCCAGAACGAGCGGAGCGTGAGCGGGTTGGTGGGGTTCGACATCGCCGTGAGTGTCTCAACGGCCACCGACAGCGGGCGAATCCATGTTTGCCCTTCGCGGGCGCCGCGGAGCCCTAGGCTCCGGATCATGAAGCGTCTGGTGGCGGTCGTCCTCTCGTTCGCCGTCGTGTGCCTGCTCCTCCTGATCCCCGCAGCCCTCTACGGCTACGACAGCGGAGGCGAGGGCCCGGCGGCCTCGGACGCGACCACGATCACGTCGTACGACGCGGACTTCGACGTGGCCGACGACGGCGACATGAACGTCGTCGAGAAGCTGACCGTCGACTTCCCGGGCGGCGGCAAGCACGGCATCTTCCGCTTCTGGGACCTCGACGACAAGAACGCCCCCGACTCCCGCCGGACCCCGCACGACGTGAGCGTCACCATGGACGGCGACAGCGTGCCCGTGGAGTACTCCTGGGTCGAGGGCGGGAAGTACCGCGTGGCGAAGATCGGCGACCCGGACAGCTACGTGGACCCTGGCAGCCACGTCTACGTGATCAAGTACCGGATCAACGGCGTCCTCGAGCCCGGGACCAACGACTACGACACCCAGTTCTACTGGAACCTGATCCCGGCCGGCTGGGCGCAGGACATCACCGCGGCCAACCTGACGGTGCACCTCCCGGTCGCCGCCGAGGCCGTCCAGTGCGCCGTCGGCGACGACACCACCGGGTGCACGGTGCGCGGCGAAGGCACCAAGGACCTGCGCATCCGTGCCGCCGACCTGCCGCCGCGCACGTCGGTGACGCTGAAGACCGGCCTCGACATGGCGACCCCGCCTGCGGGCGACGTCCTGCCGTGGCCGAAGCAGCTCGACGCCGCGCTCGGCGCCAGCGTCGCCGGTCTCCTGGTGGTCCTCGTGCTCTCGGTGCTGGCCGGGTTGCTCGGCTTCTTCATCGCGGGCCGCACCCGCGAGGACGAACCCGCAGTTCCCGCTCATGTACGCCCCGCCGGAGGGCATCGGACCCGCTCAGGCGGCGTACCTCTTCACCGAGGAGGTCGACAACGAGCAGTACGTCGCGACCCTCATGTACGCCGCCGAGAAGGGCGCGATCTCACTGGACCACGACAACGGTGCGTGGACGATCACCGACAAGAACGGCGCCGCAGGCTGGGCCGGGCTCGACCCCGTGACCAACGGGATCGCCCACCTCCTCGGCGGCCCCGGCACCGCCTTCACGGCGTCCCCGTCCGACGTCGAGGCCGGCAAGCGGCTCAAGACCGAGATCGACTCGTTCAAGTCCGGCACCAAGGGCTGGGCCAGCTCGGCCGGGCTGATGGTGAGCAGCGGACTCGGGGGCTTCGGCAGCATCGTCTTGATCGGGCTGATCGTGATCGGGATCGGTCTGGCCATCTGGAACCCGCTGCACATGACCTACGTCGCGCTGATCCCGCTGTCGTTCGTGATTCTCGGCGCGGCCATCGCGAAGCCCGGCGCCGGCACCCGCCGGACCAAGGCCGGTCGCGACGTCTGGTCGAAGGCGGGCGGGTTCCGCCGGATCCTGTCGACCCCGTCGGCCGAGGACCGCTTCGACTTCTCCGGCCGCAAGGAGCTCTACACCGCCTACATCCCGTGGGCGGTCGCGTTCGGCTGCGCCGACCAGTGGGCCGAGAAGTACCGCATCGAGACGGCGTCCGAGCCGCCCGTCCCGTCCTACCTCGGTGGCTACTACGGCGGCGCGTACGCCGGCGCGGCCATCGGGTCGATGGTCGACGACTTCCAGTCCACCGTCAGCTCCGCCATCTCGTCCTACGAAGCCACTCAGAAGTCGTCCTCCTCCGGTGGAGGCGGCGGCTTCTCCGGTGGTGGCGGTGGCGGTGGCGGTGGCGGCGGCTCGTGGTGACCCCGGATACTTGCCCCACCCTCTGACCTGCACCCCATGAACTGAGGAACTCACATGATCATCGCCATCGTCGTCATCGTGGTGCTCGTCGCCCTGGTGGGCTTCGGCATCGTCGGCTTCAACAAGCTGCGCACCACCGACATCGGCGCCCAGGAAGCCCTCGGCGGCATCGACGTCCAGCTGACCCGGCGCGCCGACCTGATCCCCAACCTGGTCGAGACCGTCAAGGGGTACGCCGCCCACGAGAGCGGCGTCTTCGAGGAGGTCACCAAGGCTCGCGCCGCCGTGACGGCCGCCGCCAAGGGCGACGACGTCCCGACCAAGGCCGCCGCCGACGCGCAGCTCAGCCAGGCCCTGGTCAAGGTCAACGCGGTCGCCGAGGCCTACCCCGACCTCAAGGCCAACCAGAA
This sequence comes from uncultured Actinomycetota bacterium, assembly GCA_963696245.1. GTDB lineage: Bacteria > Actinomycetota > Actinomycetes > Propionibacteriales > Nocardioidaceae > Nocardioides. Next base: position 42,549 of record CAVOJM010000005.1, on the reverse strand, counting down.
CTTCCTCGAGCTCCAGTCGCAGCTGACCGAGACGGAGAACCAGATCTCCTTCGCCCGTCAGTACTACAACGACGCCGTCGCCACGCTCAACAAGCTCACGCAGACGATCCCGTGGATGCTCTTCACCGGCATCGCGAACGTCCACAAGCGCGACTTCTACGAGGCCCCCGACGGCCAGGACGTCGCCCCGACCGTTCAGTTCTGAGTCGAGCCGGCGCGAGCTGTCAGGCTCGATACGCTGCGCCGACTCGGCGGATCAGCCGAGCGCCGACAGCGCCTCGAACTCCTCGTCGGTCAGCTCGATGCCGGCCGCGGCGGTGTTCGACTCGAGGTGGTCGACGCTCGACGTGCCGGGGATCGGCAGCATCACCGGCGAGCGGCGCAGCAGCCAGGCGAGTGCGAGCTGGGACGGCGTGGCGTCGTGGTGCTTCGCAGCCTCGGCGAGCGGGCCGTCCTCCTTGGAGAGCTCGCCGGTGGCGAGCGGGAACCACGGGATGAAGCCGATGCCCTCGGCCTCGCAGTAGTCGAGGACGTCCTCGGAGCTGCGGTTGGCGAGGTTGTAGAGGTTCTGCACGGTCGTGATCTCGGCGATCTCGCGGGCGGCCTTGATCTCGTCGACGCTCACCTCGGAGAGCCCGATGTGGCGGACCTTGCCCTCGTCCTGCAGCGCCTTGAACTCACCCACCTGGTCCTCGAGCGGGTAGTTCGTGTCGATCCGGTGCAGCTGGTAGAGGTCGATCTGCTCGACGCCGAGCCGGCGCAGGCTCAGCTCGCACTGCTGGCGGAGGTACGCCGGCTGGCCCAGCTGGGTCCAGATGCCCGGTCCCTGGCGGGTGAGGCCGGACTTGGTCGCGATGACCACGTCGTCGGCGTACGGGTGCAGCGCGTCCTTGAGCAGCTGCTCGGCGGTCTCGGGACCGTAGGAGTCCGCCGTGTCGAAGAAGGTGATCCCGAGCTCGATGGTGCGCCTCAGCACGGCCATCGCGGTGTCGTGGTCCTTGGCCGGCCCCCACACGCCCTCACCGGGGAGCTGCATGGTGCCGTAGCCGAGGCGGACGACCGGGAGGTCGCCGCCGATCTGGAAGGTTCCGGAGCTGACTGCGATGTTGTCGGTCATGTCCGGCCCAACCGGGCTCAGCGGCGAGGCATTCCTTCCGTCGGTCGAGTAGCGAGCGCCAGCGAGCGTATCGAGACCCTGGATGGGTCTCGATACGCCGGTCACGACCTCGTTCCTCGGTCGTGCGGCTACTCGACCTGGCTGCGGTCGGGCCTCGCACGCTCGGCCACGGCAGCTCAGAACACGTTGAGCGGGCGGAACTGCACCGAGATCCGCGGCCCGGCGTGGGCGACCTTGGGGACGGCGTGCTCCCAGGTGCGCTGGCAGGAACCGCCCATCACCACCAGGTCGCCGTGGCCCATCTCCACCGAGATCGACGCGCCGCCGATCCGAGGTCGCAGCGCCAGCCGGCGCGGGTCGCCGAGCGACACGATCGCGACCATCGTGTCCTGGGTCTTGCCGCGGCCGATGGTGTCGCCGTGCCACGCGACGCTGTCGCGCCCGTCGCGGTAGTAGCAGCAGCCGGCCGTCACGAACGGCTCGCCGAGCTCGGGCCGGTAGTGCGCCGAGAGCGCCCCGCGAGCCCGGGCCAGCGCCGGGGTGGGGGAGCGGCTCGCCGACGCCGTACGTGTGCAGGAGGCGGGGTACGTCGACCTCGCGGTCGTACATCTGCCGCCGCTCGGCCCGCCACGGCACGTCGCGGACCAGCGTCGCGAAGACGTCGTCGGCCTCGGGCAGCCAGCGCGGGCGCACGTCGACCCAGGCGCCCGCGGGTCAGGACCCGGCGCTCGACGCCCTCGAACGTCGGAGTGCCGACCGGTGGTGCCTCGAAGAGCGAGCCCTGGAAGTCCATGGCCTCGAGCATACGCCGGACTCGAACAGATGTTCGAGTGACGCTATTCCGTGGCGATCGCGTCCAGCACGTTGAGCCGCGAGGCCCGGATCGCCGGGAGGACCGCGGCGAGGACGCCGACCACGACGGCGATCACGAGGAACACCAGCAGCTGGCCCAGCGGCAGCCCCAGGCTGGTCAGGTCGTCCTTCAGCGACTGGCGCAGCAGCACGCCGATCACCAGGCCGAGCGCCATGCCGAGGACCGCGCCGAGGACCGCGATCGCCACCGACTCCAGGGTGATCATCCGCCGCAGCCGCGGCCGGCTCATGCCGATCGCCCGGAGCAGGCCGATCTCGCGGGTGCGCTCGATGACCGAGAGGCCGAGCGTGTTGACGATGCCGATCACCGCGATCACGATGGCCAGCGCCAGCAGCCCGTAGATCATGTAGAGCAGCTGGTTGACCTGGTCGCGGATCGACTCGGCGAACTCCTGCTTGTCGTAGACCGCCACGATCGGCGTCGACGCCGCCGCCTCGTCGAGCGCCTTGCCGACCGCCGCCGCGTCGGCGCCCGGCTCGAGCATGATGCTGAGCGAGGTGTCCTGGCGGGGCACGCCGGCGTCGGCGAGCAGGTCGAGCGGGACGCTCACCTCCCCGGTGGTCTCGCTGGCCTCGACGATCGCCGGCGACCGTCGAGGTCGAGGGCCTTGCCGGCGAGGAACGTCAGCGGTCAGCGGTGAGCCGACCTCGAGGTCGTGGTCCTCGGCGAAGTCCGTCGCTCACCAGGGCCTCGTGGCCCTGCAGCTCCTGGCGCCCGTCGACGACGTCGAGGTCGTAGATGTCGTCGAACGCCGCGTCGTTGCCGGTCACGAAGCACCGTCGAGTCGTCCACCTGGGCGCCGGTCCACTGCTGCCGGCTCACGACGGCCACGCCGTCGACCTTCGGCGAGGTCGTCGCCGACGGCGGTGGTGAACGGCAGGAAGTTGCGTGCTCTGCACCAGGAAGTCGGAGGTGAACTCCTCGTCCACGACGTCGTCGACCGACGCGTTGAGGGACGTGGCGAGCACGCCGATGCGTGGAGACCAGGGCGAGCCCGATCATCAGGGCGGAGGCGGTCGCGCCGGTACGCCGCGGGTCGCGCAGCGCGTTCTCGCCGGCCAGGCGACCGGTCGTGCCGAAGAGCCGGCCGAACAGGCCTGCGGCACAGCGACCAGGACCGGTTGGCCGATCACCGAGCTGATCGCCGCCGCGGTCAGGATCCAGATCACCGCGGCGATGCCGATCCAGAGCGCGTCCGGGCCCGGGCCGCCGACGACGCCGATGACCGCGAAGCACGACGCCGACGGCCATGCAGCACGCCGCCGATGATCGTGCGGCGGCGCAGCGAGTCGCGCGACGGGCGCCGAGTCGGCCCGCATCGCGGCGACCGGCGCGACCTTGCCGGCCCGCCGGGCCGGCAGGTAGGCGGCGACCAGGGTCACGCCGATGCCGACGGCGTAGCTGATGAGGACCGACCGAGCGTCGAGCGTCAGCGCGTCGCCGGCGATGTCGAGCCCGACGGCGCGGAACAGCGCGGCCAGCGCCGCGGGCCAGCAGCCAGCCGAGCGCGATGCCGACGGTCGCGGCCAGCGCCGACATGACGACCGCCTCGAGCAGCACCGACGACGTGACCTGGCGGCGCGCGGCGCCGAGGGCGCGCAGCAGCGCCAGCTCGCGGCTGCGCTGGGCGACCAGGATCGTGAAGGTGTTGACGATGATGAAGCCGCCGACGATCACCGCGATGATCGCGAACACCAGCAGGAACGTGGAGATCACGTCGAGGAACTGGCCGACGGCGTCCTGGGACTCCTCCGCGACCTGGTCGCCGGTGACCGCCTCGAAGCCGTCGGGCGCGACCGTCGGCGGCCGCGGCGGCCAGCTCGCTCCTGGGTGACGCCGTCGGCCGCGGTGAGCGAGACCTGGTTGAACGCGTCCGCGCCGTCCAGGAACAGGTCCTGGGCGCCCTCGGTGCTGAAGACCAGCAGCGTCGCGCCCGCCGTGCCGCCGCCGTTGAACTCGGCGGTGCCGACCAGGGTGGCCGTGCGCTCGGACTTGCCGAACGGCGCGAGCAGCTTGACCTCGTCGCCGAGCTCGTAGTCGCCGTTGTCGGCGGCCGCGTCGTCGAGGACGATCTCGTCGGGCGCGGTCGGCCAGCGGCCGCTGCGTCAGCACCATCGGCGGATCGCCGGCCATGTTGGGGCCGTCGGTGTGGTTGAACGCCAGCGTCGGCGCTCCGGTGCCGCCGACGAGCGTGCCGTCGGAGGCGAGCAGGCTCATCCCGACGCCGACCACGTCGCCGTCGGCGCGGGCCACCTCGGGCAGGGCGCCGAGCTCGTCGACCACCTCGGGCGAGAGGGTCGCGGTGGTCTGGGACGGGCGCGCCCTCGAAGGACGCCGTCTGCTCGGCGCGGACGACGCCGTCGGGGGTCGAGCTGTAGATGATGCCGTCGAAGGTGCGTCGACAGGCCGTTGCTGAAGACCAGCACGCCGGACAGGAAGGCCACGCCCAGCACGATCGCCAGGCCGCTCATCACCAGTCGCACCTTGCGGGCGAGCAGGTTGCGCAGGGTCAGCTTGAGCACGTCGTACCCCTCAGGCCTGGGTCGGCGAGCCGCGGCCAGGTCCTGCAGGCGGGTCATGTGCTCGAGGATCTGCTCGCGCTGCGGCTCGCCGGATCTCGTCGACCACCAGGCCGTCGGCGAGGAACACCACCCGGTCGCAGTACGACGCGGCGACCGCGTCGTGGGTGACCATCACGACCGTCTGGCCGAAGTCGTCGACGCTGCGCCGCAGGAACGAGAGCACCTCGGCACCCGACGTGCTGTCGAGGTTGCCGGTCGGCTCGTCGGCGAAGACGATCGAGGGCTTGCTGGCCAGCGCGCGGGCGCAGGCGACGCGCTGCTGCTGGCCGCCGGAGAGCTCGGTCGGCCGGTGGCCGAGCCGGTCGCGCAGGCCGACCGCGTCGACCACGGTGTCGAACCACGCCTGGTCGGGCTTGCGGCCCGGCGAGGTCCAGCGGCAGCAGGATGTTCTCCTCCGCGGTCAGCGTCGGGATCAGGTTGAACGCCTGGAAGACGAACCCGATCCGCTCGCGGCGCAGCGCCGTCAGCTCCTTGTCCTTGAGGCGGCCCAGCTCGGTCCCGCCGACCTCGACGGCGCCGGACGACGGGGTGTCGAGCGCGGCCATGCAGTGCATCAGCGTGGACTTGCCGGAGCCGGACGGGCCCATGATCGCCGTGAACTGGCCGGCCTCGAGGTCGAGGCTCACCCCGGCCAGGGCGTGCACGGCGGAGTCGCCGTAGCCGTAGGTCTTGCGCAGGTCGACGGCGCGCGCGGCCGGAGCGGCCGGGGGCGGGTGAGCACTGGTCATGGCGGCAGCCTGCCGGACGTCGCCGACGGTCGCCATCCGGTATCACCCCTGAGCCGCCCTGATCCCGCCCGCGTTGCGACGATCCGGTCTGAAATACACGACTCGGCAACCGATTTCCTCAGGACGTCAACGCTCGGTCGATTCGGGGACGGGAGGTCTAGCCCACCTACAGTTCCCTCGTGGACGAGTTGCTGGTGACTGAGGGGCGTGCACTGAAGCACGTCCAGGTGCGCGAGTACGTGCGCACTCTCGTCACGGGGGCGGCACCCGGTTCACCGGCACCGAGTGAGCGTGAGCTGGTGCACCGGTTCGGGGTCGCCCGCATGACGGTGAGACAAGCGATGGATGCCCTCGTGGTCGAGGGCCTGCTGGAGCGCATTCCCGGGCGGGGCACCTTCGTGGCCCGCCCGCGGCGCGCCGCGAGCAGGCTGACGAGCTACACCGAGGAGATGTCGCGCCGCGGACTGCTGGCCGAGTCGCAGACCCTCCTCGCGCGCCGCGAGCAGGCCGGGCCGGGAGTCGCCCGGGCGCTCAACCTCACCGAGGGCGACGCGGTGATCCACTGGCGTCGGCTGCGCCGTGCCGACAGCATCCCGATGTGCGTCGAGGACGCCTACCTCAACGAGGTGCTGATCCCGGGCTTCCTGCAGAGCGGCATGCCGACCAGCCTGTACGACGCCCTCGAGTCGCGCGGCCTGCGCCCGACGCTGGGCGGAGGACTCGATCAACGCCGACGTCGCCGACGCGAGGAGGCCGAGCAGCTCGAGATCGCCGCCGGCGCTCCCGTGCTGCGGCACTCGCGTCGTGGCCTCGCCGGCGAGAAGGTCGTCGAGGTGTCCCGCACGGTCTACCGCGCGGACCGCTTCACGATGTGGCTCCAGGTCGGCGCGGAGAGCTAGAGCCCGCCGAGGGGTGCGACGACGTCGCCGCTCTCCTCGCAGACCCACACCGGGTCGGGGCCGCCGAGGTCGGGCTGGATGTAGAGCGCGTGCACGGGTGCGTCGTCGCCGCAGTCGAGGCAGACCGGCCACCGGCCGATGGTCTCGAACAGGGCGTCCTGGACGTCCTGGGCGACCAGTCCGGCGATGTACTGCGCTCCCTCGGGCCACTGCTCCGCCCACCACTTGCGCTGGGCGACGGCGTCCTCGAGGGCCGAGACGGCGGCCGGGCTCGCGTGCTGACGGGCCTGCAGGTCGGCCAACACGCGGGCGCGCGCGTCGAACAGCAGGGTGTTGTCCATTCCCCCATCATGCCTCGCGGGCAAGGCGCGGCTCCCGCCTGCGGCGTACCTCCCGCCCTACCATCGGGACATGAGCACGGCGCTCCTCGAGGTGACCGTCCTCGACCCGCGTGACGTCCCCGGCGCGGAGGAGGGCGGTGCCGACCGTCTGCACCTCGTGGCCACCGGGCCGGAGGTCGCGCCTCGCCCGAGCCCGCCGCTCGTGTCCGTCGGTGTGCCGCGAGACCGAGCTCCCGGTGTTCGTCCTGCTGCGGCTCAACGACACCTGGTCGCACGACCGGCGGCGAGATGACCCGGCTGGTCGGCCTCGCCGAGAGCTACCTCGGCTGCGGTGCCGCCGGGGTCTCCTTCGGCTTCCTCGACGGCGACCTCGAGATCGACACCGAGGTCTGCGCCTACCTCTCCGGGCTGCTGCCGGGCGTGCCGTGGACGTTCGGCCGGGCCATCGACGACACCCTCGACCCGCGCCGGTCCTGGCGCCGCCTGGCCGACCTCCCCGGGCTGGTCGGAGTGCGCTCCGCCGGCTCGCCGCGCGGGCTCTCCGTCGGCTACGACGACCTGCTCGCCACCGCCGCCGACCCGCGGGTCGCCGCACTGCTGATGCCCGGCGGCGGGCTGCTGGCCGAGCAGGTGCCGTGGTTCGTGCGCTCCGGGGTGCGGCAGTTCCACCTCGGCGCGCAGGCCCGCCCGGGCGCGTCGTACAAGGCGTACGTCGACGCCGCCCACGTCCGGTCCTGGCGGCTGCTGCTCGACGACGCCCTCGACCGGGCCGCGCGCAGCGCTGGATGACGATCCTCATCGACCCGCCGCTGGTCCCGTCCCGCGGGCGCCTGTGGTCCCACCTCGCCAGCGACACGTCGTACGACGAGCTGCACGAGTTCGCCGCCAGCCTCGGCATCCCCGAGCGGGGCTTCGACCGGGACCACTACGACGTGCCCGCGGAGTACTACGACGCCATGGTCGCCGCCGGCGCCGTCCCCGTGCGCTCACGCGAGCTGGTCTCCCGCCTGCTCGCCGCCGGCCTGCGTCGCCGCAAGGGGTCCTAGCGGCGCCTTCGCAGCAGTGCCAGTGCGGTCCCACTCATGGCGGTAGTCACGGACGTAGTGGCTGTCGACACGCGCACCTGACAGCCACTACGTCCGTGACTACCCCGCCGACGTCGGGCCACAGGCGTCGAGCCCGGCGGCCGAGGTCGCGGCGGAGCTCGGTCAGGTCGGCACCGACGAGGTGACCGTCGCGGACGACGTACTCCCCACCCACGAGGACGTGGCGAGCAGTCCGCTCGGGGCCGAGGACGAGGGCGGCGAGCGGGTCGAGCACGTCGGCCACGTCGTCGCCCGGCCAGACCACCACGTCGGCCTTGAGGCCGGCGTCAGCGACCCGATGTCGGAGCGCCCGAGGCAGGCCGCGCCGCCGGTGGTCGCGAGGGCGAGCGCGTCGGCGGGGGAGAACGAGGTGGGATCGAGAGATCGCTGGCGGGCGAGGTAGAGCGCCTGGCGCATCTCGGGCTGGAGCGTGCCGATCTCGTTGGACGCCACCCCGTCGACGCCGAGCCCGACCGGGGCGCCGGCGGCGACCAGGTCGCGCACCCGCGCGATCCCCGAGCCGAGGCGGCAGTTGGACGACGGGCAGTGCGCGATCCCGGTGCGCGTCTCGCCGAGGCGCGCGACCTCCGCGTCGGAGAAGTGGATGCCGTGCGCGACCCACACGTCGGGCGCGATCCAGCCGAGCTCGTCGAGCAGCTCCATCGGGCGGCGGCCGAAGCGGGCGATGCTGTCGCGCTCCTCGTCGAGGGTCTCGGCGAGGTGGGTGTGCAGCCGGAGCCCCAGCGAGCGCGCCAACGCAGCCGACTCGGTCATCAGCCGGGTGGAGACGCTGAACGGGCTGCACGGCGCCACGGTCACGACGATCCGGTCGCCGTCGTGCAGGCGGTCGTGCACCGCGACCGTGGAGGCCAGGATCGAGTCGACGTCCTCGACGACCGAGTCCGGCGGCAGCCCTCCGGCCGACGCGCCGAGGTCCATCGACCCGCGGGCGATGTGGGTGCGGATCCCGATCCGGCGAGCGGACGCCGCGATCGCGTCGAAGACGCTGTCGTCGCCGCCCGGGACCAGGTAGTGGTGGTCGGCAGCGGTCGTGCAGCCCGACAGCGCGAGCTCGGCGAGCGCCACCGCGCTGGCCGCCTCGACGTCCTCCGGGGTCAGCCGCGCCCACACCGGGTAGAGCGTCGTCAGCCAGCCGAAGAGCCCCTCGTCGACCGCCCAGCCACGCGTCAGCCACTGGTAGAAGTGGTGGTGGGTGTTGACCAGCCCCGCGGTCAGGATGTCGCCCGAGCAGTCGACGACGACGTCCCCGTCGGCCGGCGGTACGACGCCCACCTCGACGATCAGGCCGTCCTCGATCGCCACGTCGCCGGCCTGGCCAGCCCGTGCCGCCACGGAAGACGGTCCGGCGTCATCCGAGCGCCGCCAGCTCGGCCTCGACGTTCGCCCGGGCCGCGGTCTCCCAGGACGCCCGGGCGTGCGCGGTGTGGAAGAGGTGCGGCTTGGCGAGCAGGTCGCGCAGCACCTCGGCGCGGCCGAGGGCGAAGAGGTCGTCGGGCACCTCGGCGTACTCCTCGCGCACCGAGGCGACGTACTCCGCGTAGCGCTCGGGCTCGGCCGCCAGGATCGCGAGGTCGGCGTCGGAGAGCACGCACCCGTTGCGGTCGTCGTCGGCCGGCCGGTGCGTCTCGGTGAGCAGCACCAGCCGCACGACCTCGTCGACGACGGCCTGGTCGACCAGCGTCGGGAGCGCCTCGGCCGCCCACGCGGCGGACCGCTTCTCGGCATCCGGCTGGGCGTCGTACACGCTGTCGTGGAACCACGCCGCGAGCAGCACCGCCATCCGGTCGAACTCCACCCCGGCCGCGGAGAGCTCGTGCACCCGCTCCAGCACCTCGGCGAGGTGGCGGCCGTCGTGGTAGCGCCGGTCCGGGTGGTCGTACGACGCGACGAGCTGGGCGCCGAGCGCGCGGGCGCCGGACAGCGGCCAGGCGAGCAGCAGGTCCACGCCGTCCATTCAAGCCCATCGGGAGCGGCGACGGCGGTCGGGCGCTACGGTGACCGTCAACGAGAACGTGTTCTAGAAATGGAGGCAGTCATGGCCGCGAGCAACGAGCGGGTCCGCGAGGTCGTCGACGAGTACATCCGGCTGGTGGCGAACGGCAGCGCCGACGAGATCGTCGCGCTGTACGCCGAGGACGCCACCGTGGAGGACCCGGTCGGCACCGACGTGCGCGCCGGGCACGCCGCGATCCGGGAGTTCTACGGCAGCCTCGAGGGGCTCGAGGCGTCGACGCGACTGGTGGCGGCCAAGATCGCCGGCGGGCAGGCCGCCTTCCACTTCGAGATCGCCACCAAGGCCGGTGACGCGACCTACACGGTCACGCCGATCGACGTGATGACCTTCGACGACGACGGTCTGATCACCACGATGCGTGCCTTCTGGGGCAACGACGACATGGTGGTCTCCTAGCGCCTCGGTCAGTGACCGACCGGGTCCCCGACCGGAGCGCGGCAGATGCCGCCGTCCTTGCGGGAGAGCCCGACGACGCCGAGGTTCTTGTCCTCGCCGGCGGTGAAGCTGATGCCGCCGTGCTCGGTCCAGCGGTACTGGCACCGCTGGGTGTCGCTGCCGATGTAGTCGGTGTACGGCCCGGGCTGCACCACGATCGACATGTTCGACTGGTTGCCCAGGCGGGCGCCGAGCCGAAGCCGCCATCGGCAGCTGCGGTCGTCTCGGCGCAGCTTGACCCCGTCGGCGTTGAAGAGCTGCACGTCGGCGCCCTGACAGGTGGATCGCGTGTTCGAGGCGTCGACGACGGTCCCGGTCGATGCCGTGCTTCACCACGGTCGGTGTGCGGTCGGCGAGGTGGACGGCGCTCGGTGGACGCCGTCGGCGAGGCAGACGCGCGTCGCGGAGCCGGTCGGCGACGCCGAGGGCGACGCGGACGGGACGAGCACGGGCTCCAGCTCGAGGTCGCCGAGGTTCTTGGTCTGGTTCACCTGGCTCTTCAGACCCGAGATCCTCAGGTCGTCGTACGCCTTCTTGGCGTCGAAGGCGACCAGCGTGAGCGAGGCGATGTTGCCGAGGTGGCCGCCGACGCGGAAGCTGCCGTCGGCCGCGGTCGTCGCCTCGGCGACCACCGTGCCGGTCGCCGTCGTAGAGACGGACCGTGGCGCTGGCGATGGCCTTCGGCACGGCGCCCTGCGAGACGAGGCGGCCGGTGAAGGCGCCGCCGCGCTCGGTCAGCCGGAAGCTGCCGAAGGCGGTGCGACCGGCGCGAGACCTTGCCGCGCGAGACGGTGCCGGTCTTGCCGAAGAAGTCGCGGTAGCCGGGCACGATGAGCGTGTAGCGGCCCGGGTAGACGCCCCTGAGGTCGGCGGTCCCGTTGCGCGCCTTCATGGTCCAGAACTGGCCGGTCTTCTTGCTGATCGCGGTGACCATCAGCGTCCCGTTGATCGGCTGGTCGCCGGCGTAGAGGTCGACGAGCAGGTTGCCGGCGCGCTTGTTCAGCTTGATGTCGATGTTCTGCGGGTGGCCGGCCGCGAGCTTCTTCACGTAGGTGCTCTTGGCGACGTAGGTCTTCTTGTGGTCGTAGGTGAAGACCGAGTAGCTGCCCGCGGGCAGGCCGCCGATCGCGAACTGGCCCTTGTCGTTGGCGATCGTCGAGAAGGACTGCTCGGCCTTGTTGGCCGCGGTCACGGTCGCGTGCGATCCGCTGCCGGCGGCCGTGCGCACCGTCCCGGTGATGGCGGCGCCACGGTGCATCCGCACGTTGCGGACCGCGGTGCTGCCGGAGCGGACGGTGACGGTCGCGTCGGTCGGCGCGAACTTCGTGACGTCGTACGACGGCCGCTTGTCGGTGAACTGCAGGCGGTAGCTGCCGACCGGCAGCGTGAGGCTCGAAGGCGCCGTTGCCGGAGACCGACTTCGAGCCGAGGTAGCGCCAGTCGGGGGTGAACCAGGCCATCCGCAGCGGCACGTGCTCGTCGTGCGGCGCGACGACGTAGCCGCGGACCCGGCCTCGGGATGCGGCATCGGCCGACGGTGCCTGCAGCAGGACCAAGGCGGCCGAGGCGATCAGGCCGACGACGAGGAGCAGCACTCCGGTGGCGTGACGAGTCGATCTGGACATGTACACCACGCTAGGGACTGGACCTTGAGGCTCCCTCAAGATGGGACGAGGGTTTCCTCAAGTTCTGCCGAAGGGGTCAGCTGGCGCAGGCGGGGTCCTTGCTGCCCGGGATGCCGGGTACGATCGACAGTCGCCGATGTCCGTGCCCTGGCCGACCGTGACGGATTGACGCCGTCGCGTGGCTCTGGTCGTACTGGCAGTAGCCCTCGCCGCTCATGTAGCCGCCGCTGTCGTGCCCGGGGTGACCACGATCGTCACGTCGCTCTGGGTGGCGATCTGGCCCTGACCAGGTGAAGTCACCGTCGCATCGCGCATGCTCGTGGTCCGATCCAGCGTCGCCGCTCGAAGCGTAGAGGTCGAGCTTGGCCCGTCGCGCCGCCGAAGGGCTATCTGAGCGGATTCGGGGTCCGCGTCGACGAGGTCGCCGGTGACCCAGCCGCCGCGCTTGGTGTAGGTGAACTTGCCGAAGCCGGTCTTGTCCGACTTCACGTTGGCGCCCTCGACCGAACCGGTCTTGCCGAACCAGATGCCGAAGCCGTTGGCGACCAGCTTGTACTTGCCCGGGTAGAGGCCCTGGAAGACCGCGCTGCCGCCCTTGACCTGCTTGCTCCAGAACTGGCCGGTCTGCTTGCTGACCGCGGTCACCGTGGGGTTGCCGGTCACCTGCTTGCGTCGTGCCGTCTGCGGAGGTGAAGAGGTAGACGCGCAGGCTGCCGGCCTTCTTCTTCAGGTTGATCGCGACGTTCGCGGACTTCCCGGGCTTGAGCTTGCCGGCGTAGGTGCTCTTGTCGACCCATGCCTTCTTGTGGTCGTAGCTGAAGAGGGAGTACTTGCCCTCGGGCAGCCCGCCGATCGCGAACTGGCCCTTCTTGTTCGCGGTCGTCGTGAAGGACTGCTCGCTCTGGTTGGCGGCCGTGACCGCGGCCTTCTTGCCGGGCTTGCCGTTGGTCTTGACGGTCCCGGTGATGAAGGCACCCTTGGTCATCGTGACGTTCTTCTTGGTACTGCCGCCGCTGTGCACGGTCACCTTGATGTCGGTCGGCGCGTACTTCTCGGTGTGGTACGTCTCGCGCTGGTCGACGAACTGCAGCCAGTAGGTGCCAGGATCGAGCGACTTCAGGTAGTACGTGCCGCCGTTGGCGCTGGCGGTGCCGACGTAGCTCCAGTCCTTGGTGAACCAGAGGACCTTGACATTCGGGCTGTCCTTCTGCGGGAACTTGATCGTGCCGTAGGCCACGCCCTGCGCTGCGGCGGCTTCGGTCGGCAGCGCGGTCCCGAAGCTGAGCAGCACTCCGACGAGGCCCGCCAGTGCGGCGAGCGCGACGGCGGAGCGGCGGCGCGAGTGCGTGAGCATGCCTCCACTTTAAGCGCCCTTGCTGAGCGCTGCCTGATCGTCGCGACTCGGTGTCATCGCCCAGCGGATGGTGCCGGTCGCGAGGCCGCCGAGGGCCCGAACCACGGTGCGCTCCGAGACCGGCAGCCAGGGCAGGCGCAGCGGCCGGCGGGTCCACCGGGGCATCAGCCCGACGGCAGCGGCCACCAGGACGCCGTACGGCGCCCGGGCGACGAGCGGCAGCGGCGGGCGGAAGAGCAGGTAGGACACGGCCTCGCGCGCTTCGGGGGTGCCGCGGAGCTCGGGGCGGTACGACGCGATGGTGGCCGCCAGCTCGGCCTCGGTCGTCGGCGGGTCGATCACCCCGAGTCGCCGGGCGATCTCGGCGGTCTCGGCGACGTAGCGGTCGCGCTCGGCACCGGTGAGCGGGTCGCGGCCGTAGACCGTGTGGGCCCGCAGGAAGCTGTCGATCTCGGCGACGTGCACCCAGGCCAGCAGGTGCGGGTCGGAGGCGGCGTACGTCGTGCCGTCGGGCATCGTGCCGGTCACGCGCTCGTGGATCGTGCGGACGATGTCGACCGCCTGCTGTGCGTCCTCGGCGGTGCCGAAGGTCGTGACCGCGAGGAACCGGCTGGTGCGGGCCAGCCGTCCCCACATGTCGCCGCGGTAGCCGGAGTGCTCGGCGACACCGCGCATCGCGGCCGGGTGGAGGGTCTGGAGGAGCAGCGCGCGGATGCCGCCGATGAACATCGACGCATCGCCGTGGACCCGGATGATCGGGCTGTCGGGCTCGAACCAGCGCGGGCCGGGGTGGCCGTGGATCCGCTCGGCGTGCGGGCGCCGTCCGGCCCGGCGACGCGCGCGAACAGCTCGTGACCGAGCCGCTCCCGCACGCCGGTGAGCATCAGGCGTCCCAGGTCCGTGAGCCAGATCGTGTGCTCGGACTCGGCGAGCTTGGCCAGCGAGTCGGCGGGCAGCGGGTCGAGGGTGTCGGTGACGACGTACCCCTGCTCGCCGCGGGTCGAGAGGTACTGGCCGGTGACGTTGGCGCCGGAGTCGGCGAGGATCCCGTTGACGCTGGCGAGGACGCCCGGGACGTTGACGTGGAGGAAGCCGATCCGGTGGCCGGCCTGCAGCTGCGGGGCGAGCACGGCGGGCACGTTGACCGACAGCTCGGTGCGGCCCTCGAGCGAGAAGCCCGCGAGCTTGCCGGCGACGAAGTAGCCGATCTCCTCCTGCGCCTCCTGCGTGGAGCCGCCGACGTGCGGGGTGAGGATGACGTTGTCGAGGCCGCGCAGCACCGACTCGAACTCGTCGCCCTGGGCCTTCGGCTCGACCGGGAAGACGTCGAGCGCGGCGCCGGCGATGTGGCCGGACAGGATGTGGTCGCGCAGCGACTCGTTGTCGACGACCATGCCGCGCGCGGCATTGATGAAGATGCTGCGCGGCTTCATCTTCGCGAACTGCTCGGGGCCGAAGAACCCGGCGTTGCCGGGCCGGCCGTCGACGTGGAGGCTGACGACGTCGGCCTTCGCGAGCAGCTCGTCGAGGCTCTTCATCCGCTGGGCGTTGCCGTGGGCGAGCCGGTCGGCGGTGTCGAAGAAGATCACGCGCAGGCCGAGGGCCTCCGCGAGGTTGGACAGCTGGGTGCCGATGTTGCCGTAGCCGACGATGCCGAGGGTCCGGCCGCGGACCTCGTGGCTGCCCTTGGCGGACTTGTCCCAGACCCCGTCATGCATCTTCTGGGTCTTCTCGGGCAGCCGCCGCGCCAGCGAGATGATCTCGGCGATCACGAGCTCGACGACGCTGCGGGTGTTGGAGTACGGCGCGTTGAAGACCGCGATGCCCTGGTCGGCGGCCGCGACCAGGTCGACCTGGTTGGTGCCGATGCAGAAGCAGCCGACCGCGAGCAGGTCGCTCGCGGCGTCGAGCACCCGGGGCGTGATGTGGGTGTTGGAGCGGATGCCGAGCAGGTGGACGCCGGGCAGTGTCTCGACCAGCTCGTCCTCGGAGAGCGAGCCCAGCCGCAGCTCGACCTCGAAGCCGCGAGCCTCGAGGATCTCGACAGCGACCGGGTGGATGTTCTCGAGCAGCAGCGCCTTCACGATCCACCAGCCTAGGTCGGTGGCGTCCGTCGTACCGAAACGCCGCCGCAGGGTGGACGCCGACACTCAGCCCGCGCAGATGCGATCGGCACGGACCGAGCGGCACGTTTCGGCACGGTCCAGGGTGCGGGGAGGCATGATTCGCGACATGGGAGCCCCTCGCAGGACCGGCTGGTTCGCCGCCGCCGCACTCGTCTCGCTGGCTGCGTCGACACTGACGGCCAGCGCCGTCGCGGCCGCGCCGGCGCACCGGTGGCGACGTCGTCCGCGGTCGCGGTCAAGGGCGACCGCGGTGCCTGGCAGGTGCAGTCGCTCGGCTCGGGACGGTACGCCGTCTCCTGGACGTCGCCGACGCGGTTCCCGCTGACCTCCGACCGGCCGACGATCGTGGGCCCGGCGGGCGTCGCGCTCGGGGCGCCGACGATCGGCGCCGACGGCCGCACCGTCAGCGCGATCGTCACGTCGACGAGCCGGCCGGACCCGGCTGAGCTCGACGTACTTCTCTCCGGCGACCGGCTCGACAGCGCCGGCGACGACCGGCTCCCCGCCGGAGCCGCGCAGCACAGCGCCCCGCTCGACCTGCCCGGGACCGTGACCCTCGCCGAGGACCCCGCGACGCCCGGGCCCTACGACGTCGTGACCAGCGACTACCAGCTCGCCCCGGTGCCGGTGGACGGCATGGACGAGCCGATCGAGATGCTCGGCCACGTGGTCGAGCCGACCGCGGACTCGGCGACCGGGCCGCGACCGCTCGTGCTCTTCCTCCACGGCCGCCACGGCGTCTGCTACAAGCCTGGCCACCCGAGGGCGCGGGACCGACACGTGGCCCTGCCCGGCGCCGTTCGAGGAGATCCCCAGCGACCTCGGCTACGACTACATCCAGCAGGTGCTGGCCTCGCAGGGCTACGCGACCGTGTCGGTGCGGGTCAACGGCATCAACGCCCAGGACTACCGGCTCGACGACGGTGGCGCCGACGCTCGCGCGCAGATCGTCGAGGCCCACCTCGACCACTGGGTGGACCTCGCCGCCGCCCACCAGGTCGACCTGAGCCGGGTCGTCCTCGTCGGGCACTCGCGCGGCGGCGAGGGCGTCAACCGAGCCTCGATCCAGATCCCGCTCAGCGCGCCGTACCGCATCGTCGGCCAGGTGCTCATCGCGCCGACCGACTTCGGCAGCCAGACCGCGCCGTACGTCCCGACGGTCACGCTGCTGCCCTTCTGCGACGGCGACGTGAGCGACCTGCAGGGCCAGAAGTTCACCGACACCGCGCGCGACCTCGCGAGCGACGACACGTCGCTGAAGAGCAGCGTGCTGGTGATGGGCGCCGACCACAACTTCTTCAACACCGAGTGGACGCCCGGCATCGCGGCGGCCCCGGCATCCGACGACTGGTACGGCGCGAAGGACTCCACCTGCGGCAGCGACGACCCCGAGCGGCTGTCGCCCGACGAGCAGCAGGACGTCGGTACGGCGTACGTCGCCGGCGCGGTGCACCTCTTCGCCGACGACGACCAGGCCATGCTGCCGCTGTTCGACGGCTCCCGTGCCCGCGTCGCCTCGCAGGGCGCGGCGCAGACGTTGAGCCACGCGGTCGGCGGCGGTCGCGACCTCCGACTGCCCGGCCTGACCACCGGCCTCTCGCTCGCGAGCGGCGCGCAGACCCGCTTCTGCCAGGGCGTCACGGACCAGCAGAAGATCTCGTCGTGCGCGTACGGCGTGGACTACGCGTCGGTGCACCCGCACTGGCCCGAGTCCTACGAGAAGCTGCCCACCCGGCCGTTCTTCCAGATGACCTGGACGGCGACCGGTCAGTCGGGTGGCCTGGTCCTCGACGACCCGCTCGACCTCACCGGCCGGAGCCTGGAGCTGCGCACGATCGTCGACCCGCGGTCGACCGACGTCGACCTGCGGGTCCGGATCACCGACAGCCAGGGCGGCTCGGCGCTGCTCACCCCGGTCGGCGGCGGCACCCTGCCGTCGCTCGGCGACACCCCCGACACCGAGAAGCTGTGGGCGCAGACCCTGGTCGTCGACCCCGCCGCCGCGAGCGGGGTCGACCTGACGCGACATCGACCAGGTCGACCTGGTCTCTGCCAGCGACAGCGGCCGGATCTGGATCGCAGACCTGGGCTCCGCCGCCCGCGACGCTGCCCGCCGTACCGGCCGAGCGGTCGCCGACCATCGACTTCTCCGACGTCCGCATCGACGAGGGCGACGGCCCCGGGCAGACCACGGCGCAGGTGCCCTTCGAGGTCGTCGGAGACGTCACCCGTCCGGCCCGGTTCGTGGTGCAGACGACCGGTCAGGCGCGCGGTGACGTCCAGCGGTTCACCGTCGACCTCGCCCCGGGCCAGACGAGCGGGAGCATCCCGATCGGCTACACGGCCGACAAGCGCGACGACTACGACGAGCTCGTCACGCAGATCGCCGCGTGGCCGCTGCGCGGCGTGATGACCGACGACTACCTCGGCAGCCTCACCATCACCGACGACGACCCGCGCCCCGACATCACCATCCGGCCCGTCCACCGCAGGGTGGCCGAGGGCGAGCCCGCGACCTGGCGGGTCCGGCTCGCGCAGAGCGTCGACTACGACCTCTACGTCAACGGCAAGGTCGTCAAGGGCCGCACGCCGACGGTCAAGGTCGACGACATCGGCGCGAACTGGATCAACCTCCACACCGGCCCCGTCGACGAGCACAAGCCGCTGTGGTCCTTCGGGCCGATGGTCTACGAGCAGCTGCGCGAAGGCGCGCGCACCGTCGACATCTCGATCCCCACGCGTCGCGACCACCGCGACGAGCACGCCGAGTCGTTGACCGTGCGCTTCAACCTGCAGGGCTACCACTCGACCAGCACGGTCAAGGTGGTCGACGCGAAGGGCTAGGCCCTCACCTCGGGTCGGCAGCCGCTGGCGCGTGACAGCCGCGTGAGGAGCCGGATCCGAGGCACGCGCGGTCGCCGTCGCGCGCGCGGGTCTGTCTGGATCGTGCGGCTCACCGGCCTAGCGTGGCCCGGTGACCCCGACCGTCGACGACTTCCAGGCACTGGCGCGCAGCTCGCCGTGGCGTTGGACGACCCTGCACTTCCGGCACCGCTCGCGGCGCTGGGACGTCGAGGCGTGGCTGGCGCGGCCGGACGGCGTGCGGATCGTGTCGGCGGACGGTACGCCGGTGACGATCACACCTCGAGTCGCAGCGCCCGGACGGTCGGGCGACTCGTCCGTGGGAGCCGGTCAGCGGTGACGACGGGCTCTACTGGGACAACTACAGCTGGCTCGCGATGCTCGACCCGGTCGAGCTCAGCCATGACATCGCACTCTCGCGGCTCCGCGAGGACGAGGTGGCCGGACCGAGCGGTGTGGCGAGCCGACGTACGCGCCCTGCCGGGCTACGACCCGCGCTGCGCCTGCTGTGCGCTGGTGTGGTGCGAGATCGCGGACCGGCTACGAGTGCGGGCGACACACCGGGCTGGACGCCGGTGAAGGAGGCCTACCCGGACCACTACGACATCGCGCTCGACGTCGCGACCGGCGATCGTGGTCCGCTGCCTGCCGGTCGGCGGCTCGCCCGATGCGGCCTGGATCGAGAACGACATCGTCGAGGTGGACGCCGACCCGGGCCGCTGTCGGAGGGCTGACGGGCAGAACTGCAGGCTGACCCGGGTTGTTCTGCCGTCAGCGTCCGGTTTCCCCGGCCGACCGGGGAACTTGCCGGCCTCAGGCCCCCACGTCCTCCGCGTCCACGATCCGGTAGGCGTAGCCCTGCTCGGCCAGGAACCGCTGCCGGTTCTGGGCGAACTCGGCGTCGACGGTGTCGCGGGAGACGATCGTGTAGAAGTGCGCGGTCTTGCCCTCGGACTTGGGCCGCAGCAACCGGCCGAGGCGCTGGGCCTCCTCCTGGCGCGAGCCGAACGACCCGGAGACCTGGATCGCCACCTCGGCGGAGGGCAGGTCGATGGAGAAGTTCGCGACCTTGGAGACCACCAGCAGTCCGATCTCGCCGGACCGGAAGGCGTCGAAGAGTCGCTGGCGTTCGCGCACCGGCGTCTCGCCCTTGATCACCGGCGCATCGAGTGCAGCCGCGAGCTCGTCGAGCTGCTCGAGGTACTGCCCGATCACCAGCGTCGGCTGCCCGGGGTGCGAGGCCACCAGCGACTTCACCACGTCGATCTTGTGGTGGGTGCACGACGCCAGCCGGTAGCGCTCCTCGGGCTCGGCGGTCGCGTAGGTGATCCGCTCGGACGACGGCAGCGTCACCCGCACCTCGACGCAGTCGGCCGGCGCGATCCAGCCCTGCGACTCGATGTCCTTCCAGGGCGCGTCGTAGCGCTTCGGCCCGATCAGCGAGAAGACGTCGCCCTCGCGGCCGTCCTCGCGCACCAGCGTCGCGGTCAGGCCGAGCCGCCGCCGCGCCTGCAGGTTGGCGGTCATCCGGAAGATCGGCGCGGGCAGCAGGTGCACCTCGTCGTAGACGATCAGGCCCCAGTCGCGCGCATCGAGCAGCTCGAGGTGCGAGTAGACGCCCTTCCGCTTGGTCGTCATCACCTGGTACGTCGCGATCGTGACCGGCCGGATCTCCTTGACGGAGCCGGAGTACTCGCCGATCTCCTCCTCGGTCAGGGACGTACGCCGGACCAGCTCGTCCTTCCACTGCCGGGCGGAGACGGTGTTGGTGACCAGGATCAGCGTGGTCGCCTTCGCCTCGGCCATCGCGGCCGCGCCGACCAACGTCTTGCCGGCCCCGCAGGGGAGCACGATGACGCCGCTGCCGCCGTGCCAGAAGGAGTCGGTCGCCTCGCGCTGGTAGTCGCGCAGGTGCCACTCGGTCTCGTCGAGGAAGATCGGGTGGGCCTCGCCGTCGACGTAGCCCGCGAAGTCCTCGGCCGGCCAGCCCAGCTTGAGCAGTGCCTGCTTGAGGTTGCCGCGCTCGGAGGCGTGCACGACCACGGTGTCGTCGTCGACGCGCTCGCCGAGCATCCCGGCGATCTTCTTGGCGCGGAGCACCTCCTCGAGCACCGGGCGGTCGTTGGAGACCAGCACCAGCCCGTGGATCGGGTTCTTCTCGAGCCGCAGTCGGCCGTAGCGGGCCATCGTCTCGGCGACGTCGACGAGCAGGGCGTGGGGTACGGCGTAGCGGCTGAACTCCAGCAGCGTGTCGACGACCTGCTCGGCGTCGTGGCCGGCGGCCCGGGCGTTCCAGAGGCCGAGCGGCGTCAGCCGATAGGTGTGGATGTGCTCCGGCGAGCGCTCCAGCTCGGCGAACGGCGCGATCGCCTTGCGGCAGTCGGTGGCGCGCTCGTGGTCGACCTCGAGCAGCAGCGTCTTGTCCGACTGGACGATCAGGGGGCCGTCATTCACCGCGTAAGCCTACGGACGCGGAAGGATCACGTGTAGAGGCAGAACGGGTGACCGTCGGGGTCGAGCAGCACGCGCACGGTGTCCTGCGGCTGGTGGGGGTGTACGACGGCCCCTAGCTCGACCGCGTCCTCGACGGCCTCGTCGAGGTCGACGACCTCGAAGTCGAGGTGCATCATCATCTGCTGCTCGCGGTCCTCGGCCGGCCAGACCGGCGGCAGGTAGCTCGGTGAGAGCTGGAAACCCAGGTAGGCGACGCCCTCGTCGGGACCGACGGTCACCCAGTGCTCGGTGTCGGTCGCGACCTTCCAGTCGAGCAGGTCGGCGTAGAAGTGCCCGAGCCGCGACGGGTCGGGGGTCTCGAGGACGACGCCCCACCAGTCCGACCGGGACATCCGGTCGGTGGGCTTGTCGTACTCCGGACGTCCACGCATAGCGGAACCCTAGGCCCCGGCCACGGCCTTGCGGCGAGCCCGGTAGGCCGCGACGTTCGCCCGCGAGGAGCAGCGCTCGGAGCAGTAGCGGCGTGAGTGGTTGGGAGAGGTGTCGACGAAGGCGTTGGTGCAGGGGGTCGACGAGCAGACGCCGAGCCGGTTGGGTCCCAGGTCGCACACCAGGGTCGCGAGTCCCAGCAGGGACTCGCCCGTGAGCAGCTCGGCGACGCTCGCGGAGTCGGTGGCGATGTGGAGGTGCAGGTGCGCCGCGTCGTGGTCGGAGATCCGCGGCGTGATCGGGTGCCGCGCCATCAGGCCGTTGAGCCCCGCGACCACTGCGGCGGTGTCCTCGGCCTCGCTGGCCTCGAAGACCGGGCGCAGCTCGCGCTGGAACTTCCGCAGCAGCATGCAGTCGCGGTCGGTCGCCTGCTGCTGCAGCCACGGCCGGTCCTCGAGGTGCGCGACCAGCCCGTCGACCTCGGAGAGGTCGGCGTTCAGGAGAGCCGCCGAGCTCTCGGCGTACCGCAGGAAGTCCACGACACAATTCTACGGAGCAGCGGTGACCGGACGGACAGTTGTTATCCGGTGCACGGCGAAGCTGCGCAGGTCGTCGCTGCGGTGGTCGTGCGCGGTGAGTGACCCGGCGTCGAGCGTGAGCGGGTCGACCAGCCGCTCGGTGCTGGTGCCGTGGTTGTCGACGTAGCCGATCAGCACGGTGGCCCGGGCGTCGATCGCCTCGCGCAGTGCCGCCATCGAGCCGCTCGGGCTGAGTGACTCGGCGGGTGCGAGCGGGCGGCTCGTCGCGGCGCGGTCGCCGGCCCGGATCGCGGTGACGACGTGCGCGACCTGCGCGCTCGCCCGCGCGGACCGGACCGCCTTGCCGCGGTGCTCGCGCGGGGTGCGCGCCCGGAGCACGTCGGGCCGCGCGACGTGCACGGTGCCGTCGGCCGCCTCGACCACCGGAGCGACGCCGAGGTCGCGAAGCCGGGGGAGCAGCACGTCGAGCGGCGTCGAGCTGATCAGCACGGTCGGCGCCAGCCGGCGCAGGCCCAGGGTGCCGGCCTTCGGGTTGTGGAGGAGCTCGGTCAGGGCGGCCTCGTCGTCGGCGCGCAGGAACGCTTCTGCGTGCCCGACCCGGACGTTGCCGAAGGTCCGCGCGGTGTCGTCGACCAGGTAGGTCAACGGCTGCGGCACCGGCGTCCGCGACACCGAGGCGATGAAGTCCTGCACCTCCACGGCCGACCAGCCGGTGTCGAGAGCGCGGCGTACGGACCCGGACGTGAACCGGTAGACGGTGGCCCCGCCGCGCGACTCCACGTCGGCGACCAGCTGCAGCCGCCGCGCCAGCTGGGACTCCAGTGGTCCGGGTGCGACAGCGGTGAGGTCGGCCTGCAGCAGGACGTGGTCGACCGGCGCCGGAAGCAGGACGTCCAGCCCGGTGATCGCGGCAGCCTCGTCGTCGCCGAGCAGCTCTCGGGCGTACGACGCGGCTCCGCCGAGCGCCGCCAGGCCGAGCGCCGTCGCCTCGTCGACCGCCCACCCGACCTGGTCGGCCCGCGTGCGCGGGCGACGCGGGCGCAGCCACTCGATCCGCTGGACCAGCGACGGGAGGCCGGTCCCGGTGGCGAGCACCTCGCCGGGTGTGATCGCCAGCAGCTCGGCGAGGGTCATCCGCCGGGTCTCGACCTGGTGCGCGCCGGACAGCTCGGGGGCGAGCGCGTTCCACACCTTGCCGGCCGGGTCGCGCGACCCCACCAGGCCGGGCAGTCGCGGGCTCTCCAGCCAGGCCCGGACCAGCGCGACCCAGCGCTCCGAGGTCGGGCGGGCGGTCCACTGGTCGTAGGCATCGGTCGGGATCCAGAGCGGGCTGCCGTCCGGGCCAGCCGCGGTCGCGAGCAGGCCGGCGGCTGAGGCGATCTCGATGAGCAGGGCGGTCGTCGGTTCGTCGACCTGGAGCTCGGTCGCGGTCGCCCGCAGGTCGCGGATGCCGAGGCCGCCGGTGCGCAGGGCGGACGGCGGCTTGAGCCCCCAGTGGTCGAGGAGCAGCTCGATGCGTCGTACCGCCTCGAAGGCCGCGCCCGCAGCAGCGCGGTCGACGATCTCCTGCTTGCGTGCGGAGGTGGCGAGGGTCGGGGCGAGGTCGGCGGGCTCGGCCGTGGTCCGGCCACCCCGCAGCGCCATTCCCACCTCACCGGGCAGCACCACGACCCCGCCGCTGCGGGGGATCAGCAGCTTGTGGGCGAGCAGCTCCTCGGCCGGAGTGGCGGCGTCCTCGGGCAGGACGGTGTGGCGGGCACTGCCCGTCGTGGCGGTCCCGCCCGAGGCCAGGACGTGCTCGAGCAGGGCGCGGGCCGGGGCGGACAGCCCGTCGATGCGGCGGCGTACCTCTGCCGGCGCCGGCGGCTCGGACGACACCGGCAGCAGGCCGCTGACCCCGGGCGTGCCGGGGGTCAGTGCCTCGACCACGGTGCTCAGCGGGCGCACGCCCTGGGGGCTCTCCCAGGCCAGGGCGAGGTCGAGCAGCCGGCCGAGCGCGACCTCCACAGCGCCGGGCTCGGCCGCGACGATGCCGGCGAGGTCGGCGGGCTGGTTTGGCCGACCACGACGAGGGCATCAAGGACGCAGAGCTCGAACCGGTTCAGCTGGTCGAGCGCGCGCACAACAGAGGACCGGGTGGCGGCACGAGACGCCAGCTGGCCGGAGTCGTGAGGGGCCGGAGTGGCGAGATCGGGACGTTCGTGGAGCAGGCGCGCCAGACGGTCGTCCGACCAGCTGCGCAGCTGGTCGGCGAGCGTGCGGAACCCGGTCGCGGCCATCCCTCCTACGCTACCGGGCCACGGGCTGAGAGCGAGGCGCGAGCCGATGAACGCCGTCGAGCTGCACCACGGAGCCCGCACCGACTCGGTCTGGTGCGCGAGGTCAACGAGGACGCCTACCTCGCCGCCCCGCCGGTCTTCGTCGTCGCCGACGGCATGGGTGGTCACGAGGGCGGCGACGTCGCGAGCGCGATCGTCATCGAGGAGTTCGGTCGGCTCGCCGAAGCCGGCTACGACCCGCGCGCCGGCGCCGACGTCGTCGCGACCGTCCTGCGCACCTGCCAGGAGCGCATCGCCGAGTACGCCGTCACCCAGCGCGCGCAGGGCATCGACCGACGGCTCCACGCCGGCACCACGGCCGTGGTCGCGCTGCTGGTCGAGGAGCGACGACGGTCCGCAGTGGCTGCTCGCCAACGTCGGCGACTCCCGCATCTACCGCTTCGCCGACGGAGCTCTCGAGCAGGTCAGCGTCGACCACAGCGTCGTCCAGGAGCTGGTCGAGGCCGGTGAGATCAGCGCGGACGAGGCCGCGGTGCACCCGGAGCGCAACGTGATCACCCGGGCGCTCGGCAACGCCCGGGCCGTCGAGGCCGACTACTTCCTCCTGCCGCTGCCGTCGGTCCAGCGGCTGCTGCTCTGCACCGACGGGATCAGCGGCCTCATCGACGACGGTGCCATCGCGCAGGTGCTCGCCGAGGTCGCGGACGCACAGGACGCGGCCGACCAGCTGGTGGCCGCCGCCCTGGCCGCGGGCGGCACGGACAACGCGACCGCCGTCGTCGTCGACGTGAGGGGCACGCGGTGACCGACGAGCTCGACCGCACGTGGTCCTACCGGCGAGGCGACTGGTTCGGGATCTTCGGAGCCCATGCCATCGTCGTGCTGCCGCCGTCGGAGAAGGCGCGGGTTGCCCGGCTCTGGGAGCTGCTCGACGACGGCGCCGGCTTCGACGAGGCACTCGACGCCCTGGTCTCGGCGGGGCTGCGTGAGCTGCCCGGCTTCGTGCTGATCAGCGAGCACGACGGCGTCACCAAGATCGTGATCCGCGGCGCCGCCCACGCCCACTTCGAGTCCGGCGGAGAGCTCGTCCACGTGCAGGGCGACCGCTCCACGACCTGGGTCGAGCGCAGCCTGCCCTCCGTCACCCGGGTCCGCCTGGAGGTCGAGGAAGGCGTCGGCGACGACGAGCGCGAGATCGGCTGCGGGCTGGTCCGACTGGCGAGTGCCGAGCTCGCGTGCCCGGAGGTCGAGGACGTCGACCACGACGGCTCGACCCGGACCGGCGCACGTGAGCCCGACGAGTTCGTGCGCCACCACCCGGGGATCCCGGGGCAGCCGCAGGCCCCGCAGGTGACCGCGCGCCCGGTCGCGCGGCTCGTCTTCTCCACCGGGGAGACCGTCGACGTCGACCGAGCCGTGCTGGTCGGCCGTGCCCCCGAGGCCCGGCGATCCACCTCGACCGAGGAGCCCCGGCTGGTGACCGTCGACAGCCCCGAGCGGGAGATCTCGTCGACCCACCTCGAGGTCCGTCCCGGTTCGGGCGCCGACCACGGGTCGGCGATCGTCACCGACCTCGGCTCCACCAACGGCACCCAGGTGACCCAGCCCGGACTCCCCGTCGACCAGCTCACCGCCGGAGTGGCCGTGCAGCTGATCCGGGGTGCGGTGATCGACCTCGGTGACGGTGTGACGATCGAGGTGGTCGACGCGTGAGCACGTTCGATCCCGAGTCGACACGACCGGTCGCCGAGCTGGACCGGCGGTTCTACGCGTTCGCGATCGACCGGGCGATCGCGTGGTCACTGGTCGGGGCGGCCGTGTTCGCGTCGTACGAGCTCTTCCTCGAGCCTGGCCAGACCCTCGCGGGGATCGCCCTCATCGTCGGAGCGGTGCTGGTCGTCGGTGCGGCCTTTGCGGTGCCGATCGGCCTCCGTGGCACCACGCCCGGCAACGCCGCCGTCGGCATCCGCGTCGTCGACGACGAGACCGGCTCGGTGATCGGGATCGGCCCGGCACTGCTGCGCCAGCTGATCCTCGGCGTCGCCGGGCTCCCGACCTTCGGGCTGGGGGTGGCGACGTTGGCCTGGACCGCCGTGATGGACCCGACCGGTCGCCGACGCGGCTGGCACGACCATGTGGCCGGCTCGGCCGTCGTCGACGTCCGGCCGGTGCCGGTCGAGGAACCCGAGGCAGACCACGGCCCCCGCCACGTCGTGAACCTGACCGCGCTGCGCCTGGTCCCGGCCCCGCGTCGTGCGCCCGTGCCGGCTCCGACGAGGTCGCCCCGGCCGCCCGCCAGCCCGCCGCCGTCCAGTCCACCACCGCCTCCAACGCCGCTGACCCCGGCATCCGCACCGCTACCGGATCGTCCGCACCACCCGCACCGGAGCGACCGGCGCCGCCGCCGCCCCGACAGCAGCTGGGCTACCCGCTCGTGCCGGAGCCGGCCGTCGACCGCTGGCGGGTCAGCTTCGACACCGGCGAGTCCTTCGTGGTCGAGGGGCTGGCCCTGATCGGCCGCCGACCGGAGGCCCGCGCCGACGAGGACGTCCGTCACCTGGTGCCGTTGCGGTCGGAGGACATGTCCCTGTCCAAGACCCACGCCCAGTTCGACGTCGCTGGGGACGGTGTCCTGGTCGTCCTGGACCGCGGTTCGACCAACGGCTCGATCCTGGTCCGGCACGGGGTCCCGCGCGGGCTCGCGGCCGGCCAGGCCGCCACGCTCGTCGACGGCGACCACGTCCGTTTCGGCGACCGGGAGATGACGGTCGCTCGGGAGCAATAGATTGCCTCCATGACCTTTGAGTACGAGCGCACCGTCACCACGACCGCCTCCCAGGCCGATGTCTGGGCCGTCTGGAGCGACATCGGCACCTGGCACCACTGGGACCCGTCGATCGAGTCCGTGGCGCTCGAGGGCCACTTCGCCGAGGGCGCCGCCGGCACGATGGGTCTCGTCGGCGGCATCGAGACGCCTTTCGTGCTCGAGATCGTGGAGCCGGGCACCCGCTTCCTCGACAAGCTCACCATCGGTGACCTGGTGATCCGCATCGACCACGTCGTGACCGCGACCGACGGCGGCGCCGAGGTCCGGGTCAGCACGGTCGTGGAGGGCCCGGGCTCCGAGGACATCGGCCCGATGGTCACCGGTGACACCCCGAAGGCGCTCGCGGCCCTGGTCGCCATGGCCGAGAACAAGTCCGCCTGACCTGTCGTGTCCGCCCGACCGTGTTCGTTGTGTTGATGACAGCACCCCCGAGAGGACCCCGCCATGCGCGACCTGATCACGACCCACTTCGTCTCGCTCGACGGCGTCGCCGAGGCGCCGGGCGGCGAGCCCGGCTACCTGCACTCCGGTTGGACCATGGACGTCGAGCCCGACCCGGCGCAGTACGAGCGCAAGGGCAGCGAGCAGGCCGAGGCGACCGCGTTCGTGATGGGCGGTCGTTCGTACGACGCCTTCTCCGAGGTCTGGCCGACCATGGACTACTTCGCCGGCTGGAACGCCATGCCCAAGTACGTCGTCTCCAGCACGGTCACCGACCCGCAGTGGAACAACACCACCGTGCTGTCGACCCTCGACGACGTCGCGCGGCTCAAGGAGACCGGCGAGGGACCGATCTTCGTGCAGGGCAGCATGCTGCTGACCCAGAGCCTGCTGAAGGCCGGCCTGGTCGACGAGATGCGGCTGATGGTCTTCCCGGTCGTCCTCGGCACGGGTCGCGGCATCTTCCCGTCCGACGCCGAGGACAAGGTGCGGTTCACGCTGGCCGACTCCACGACGTACGCGAACGGCGTGCAGTACCAGGTGCTCCGCACCCAACGGTGATCCAACGTCCTCAGGCGTAGGTTCGGACGATGGAGTCCTACGCCCAGGGAGAGACCGAGCCCGCCGCTCCTCGAGGAGACCATCGGCGCCAACTTCGAGCGGACGGTCGCGGCGTACGCCGACCGGGAGGCGCTCGTCGAGTTCGCGAGCGGTCGCCGCTGGACCTGGGCCGAGCTCGACCGCGACGTCAACGCGGTCGCGCGCGGCCTGATCGCCGCCGGTCTCGAGAAGGGCGACCGGGTCGGCATCTGGGCGCCGAACTGCGCGGAGTGGACGCTCACGCAGTACGCCGCGGCCAAGGCCGGCGTGGTGCTGGTCAACGTCAACCCGGCCTACCGCACCCACGAGTTCGCCTACGTCGTGAACCAGTCCGGCATGAAGCTCCTGGTCGCTGCGACCCGCTTCAAGACCAGCGAATATCGCCAGATGGTCGAGGAGACCGCAAGCGAGTGCCCCACGTTGACGCGGGCGGTCTACCTCGACACCGACGACTGGGCCGAGCTCGTCGCGGGCGGAGACCAGCTGCCGAAGGCAGCGGTCGGGGAGCGGATGGCGACGCTGGAGCCGGGCGACCCGATCAACATCCAGTACACCTCCGGCACCACCGGGCGCCCCAAGGGCGCCACGCTCAGCCACCGCAACCTGCTCAACAACGGCTACTTCACCACCGAGCTGATCCACCTCACCGAGCAGGACCGGCTCTGCATCCCGGTGCCCTTCTACCACTGCTTCGGGATGGTGATGGCCAACCTGGGCTGCACCTCCCACGGCACCACGATGGTGATCCCGGCGCCCGGCTTCGACCCCGAGATCAACCCTGCGTGCAGTCGCCGAGGAGCGCTGCACCGGTGTGTACGGCGTGCCGACGATGTTCATCGCGATGCAGAACCACCCGAGCTTCGCCGACCACGACCTCAGCTCGCTGCGCACCGGGATCATGGCCGGCTCGATCTGCCCGGTCGAGGTGATGAAGCGGTGCGTCAACGACATGCACATGGCCGAGGTGTCCATCGCCTACGGCATGACCGAGACCTCGCCGGTCTCCTGCCAGACCCGCTCCGACGACGACCTGGACCGGCGTACCGCCACCATCGGCCGGGTCCACCCGCACGTCGAGATCAAGATCGTCGACCCGACCACGGGCGAGACCGTCGAGCGTGGCGAGCCGGGTGAGTTCTGCACCCGCGGCTACTCCGTGATGCTCGGCTACTGGGCCGACCCCGAGAAGACCGCCGAGGCGATCGACGAGGACGGCTGGATGCACACCGGCGACCTCGCCGAGATGCGCGAGGACGGCTACTGCAACATCGTCGGCCGGATCAAGGACATGGTCATCCGCGGCGGCGAGAACGTCTATCCGCGTGAGATCGAGGAGTTCCTCTACCAGCACCCCGACATCGAGGACGTGCAGGTGATCGGCGTCCCGGACGAGAGGTACGGCGAGGAGCTCTGCGCCTGGATCAGGATGAAGGCCGGTGCCGAGCCGCTCGACGCCGACGCGGTCCGCGCCTACGCGACCGGCAAGCTCTCGCACTACAAGATCCCGCGCTACGTCATGGTCGTCGAGGAGTTCCCGATGACCGTGACCGGCAAGATCCGCAAGGTCGAGATGCGCGAGGAGTCGGCGAAGAGCCTCGGCCTTGGTGGTTGAGGAAGGACGAAGTCCTGTCTCGGAACCGCTTCAGCGGCTGATCACGACCGGGATCCGGGTGATGGTGCCGGTGGCGCCGCGCCAGGTGACCCAGCCGTCGTCGACCGGCTGCACCGACGTACGCCCGACGGTGACTGTGTACGTCGCGCTCTCGCCCGGGCCGAGCCGGACCGCGGCCGGGGTGACGCGGACCTGGTGGCGGGTGAACCCGCGGGCGGACGACGAGAAGTAGAGCCGGTGTCCGGTGACGTTGGTGATCGTGCGGGTGGTGCTGTCGTCGTCGCCCGACAGCAGGATCGACGGGGTGTTCAGGTCGCCTCGCAGGTCGCCCTCGAGCCACGCGCGGTAGTCGCCGGCAGCGACGTCGTACACGAGACCGGGGCGGAGTGCGGCGTCCGCGTCGACCCGGCCGGCGCCACTGCGGAGCAGGGCGGTGCTGCCGAGCCGTCGTGCCGTCGTCGCCAGTGCGGAGCGGACCGCGTCCGCCGACCAGTCGGGGTGCCGCGAGACCAGCACGGCCGCAGCCCCACTGACCGCCGCCGTCGCCGCGGAGGTGCCGGAGGCGAGGTCCCAGTCGACGTCCGACCATGCGGGAGGTACGGCGCCCAGCACGCCGCTGCCGGTCGCGACCAGGTCCGGCTTCACGACCGCACCCTCGGGGTCGCCCGCGCTCGACCAGCGCGCGACCCGCGGGGGAGCGGGCATCTGGCCGACCGGGTCGAGGCTGAGTCGGGTCGATGGGTGGCGGGCTACCCAGCGCCGGAGCGAGGCCCCGTCGGTGCGGTCGACGTGCACGGTGGGCACGCTGTGGAAGTCGGCGACGACGTTGCCAGGGGTGACGTTCGCCAGGACCATGCCGACACCGTCGGCGCGTGCCACGGCGGCAGACTTGTCGATCCTTCCGATCACGCCGCGGTCGCAGAGGACGATCCGGCCGACGACGCGGGCGGCGTCCAGGCTGCCGGGCGTGCAGACCCGAGCGTCTGCCCGGGTCGCGCCTGCGGCTGCGACATCGGCGCCGAGCACCACGCGTGCGGGCCCGACCGGACGGGTGGCTGACATCGCGCCGGTGTAGCGACGACCGTCAGCAAGCACGACGTCGCCCTGGCGCGCGGGGCCTGCGGCGGCGCCGACGGTGGTCACCCACGGACTGGCGTGCGCGGCGTCCGCGTCGCTGTCGTTGCCGGCGGCGCCGACCGTGACGACACCGGCCTCGGTCGCGCCGAGCAGAGCCCGCTCGACGGTGTCGAAGCCGGCCGGGCCACCGACCGACAGGTTGAGCACGTCGACCCCGTCGGCCGTCGCCGTGTCGATCGCGGTGACCAGGTCCGCGGTCGCGCACCCGTCGTCGTCGGGGTCGGGCGCGGTCCAGCACGCCTTGTAGACCGCGAGTCGAGCCTGGGGTGCGACCCCGGCGTACCTCCCGAGGCGCTCGCCGCGGACCCGCACGGTGACGCCCGGGTTGCCGGCCGCGATCGACGCGACCTGCGTCCCGTGGCCGTCGTCGTCGAGAGGCGAGAGCGACGCGGTCGAGCGGAGCCGCTCGGAGCCGAATCCGTCGACGAACCAACGCGCGCCGACCAGCTTGCGGTTGCAGGTCGCGGTCGGCCAGCCCTCGCCCGCGTCACAGCTGCCGGTGAAGTGGTCGGGGGCGCGCCCGAGGCCCGAGACGGCCGAGAAGACGGGCCGGTCCGGTGAGATCCCGGAGTCGACCACCCCGATGACGACGCCCGCGCCACCCCTGGTCCGCAGCGGGCCGGAGCTCACGGCTGCGGCCGAGCCGTGCCCCGCGAGCGGCCGGACGGCGTTCTTCTCGACGAGCGCGACGCGTGGGTCCGTGCTCATCTGGGTTGCCTGCTCCGGGGTCAGACGGACCGCGAAGCCGTTCAGCGCGGTCGTCCAGCGGTAGACCGGCGCCGACGCGTCGACAGCGCCGAGCACCGACTCCTGCTCGGCGCGCAGCTGCGTCGCGACGAGCAGGTCGGGCAGCGCTACGACGGCACCCGCGGTGCCCGGACCGGTGAGAGTGACCAGGTAGAGATCGTCCTCTGCCGGAGCCGCCGTTGCCGGTCCCGCGAAGAGGACGCTGACGGCGAGGACGGCCGCGAGCGCGCCGGCGACGGCGCGCTGACGCATCCCGGTCCCGCTCACGATTCCCCCAGGTCTCCGACGGCACACGAGGAACAGCCGTCGCACGAGTCACTCAGTGTGACAGCCGATGCCGGATCTTTCGACCGGATCTCTAGTCTTGCCCCATGCCTCTGCCGTCGTCCGCGCCGCTCGTGGTCGGGTTCGACCTCGACATGACGCTCATCGACACGGCGCCGGGATTCCGCGACGTGCTCAGCGCCCTCGGCGCCGAGCTGGGCGTCGACTTCCCGATCGAGGAGATGACCGCGAAGCTCGGCCCGCCCCTCGACCTCCTGCTCGAGCCCTACCTCGAGCCCGCTGCGATCGCCCCCGCAGGTGACCGCTTCCGCGCTCTCTACCCCGACCATGCGATCGCCGGAACGCCGGCGTTCGCGGGTGCGCACGAGGCGATTGCCGCCGTACGGCGCCACGCGGGCCGCGTCCTCGTGGTCACCGGCAAGTACCCCGCCAACGCCCAGCTCCACCTCGACCACCTCGCCTTCGACGTCGACCACCTCGAGGGCTGGGTGTGGGGCGTCGGCAAGGCCGACGTGCTGCGCCGCGAGGGTGCCGCGATCTACGTCGGTGACCACGTGCACGACGTCGAGGGTGCGCTGGCCGCCGGTGCCATCAGCGTCTCGGTCCTCACCGGCGGCTGCACCCGCGAGGAGCTCGAGGCCGCCGGCACCCACGTCATCCTCGACGACCTCGCCGCGTTCCCCGCCTGGCTCGACGAGCACGTCCTCGACCTGCGGCTCGCGGCGCTCGACGCCGACCTGCGCGAGCGCGGCTCGGTCCTCGTCGCCTACAGCGGTGGCGCCGACAGCGCCTTCCTGCTGGCCGCCGCCGTGCGCGCGCTCGGAGCGGAGAACGTCGCGGCCGCGACCGGCTACTCCCACTCGCTCCCGGAGTCCGAGCGCGACCCCGCCCGTGAGTTCGCGGAGTCGCTCGGCGTCGAGGTGCTGACGCCGGAGACCAACGAGATGGAGCGCGAGGGCTACCGGGCCAACGGGGCCGACCGCTGCTACTTCTGCAAGGCCGAGCTGATCGACGTGCTCGGCCCGATCGCTGCCGCGCGCGGGCTCGCCGATGTCGCGACCGGCACCAACGCCGACGACGCGGTCGCCGGCTTCCGCCCCGGCATCCGGGCTGCCGACGAGCGTGGTGCGGTCGCACCGTTGCGCGACGCCGGGCTCACCAAGCAGCAGATCCGGGCCGCGTCCCGGCGCTGGGGCCTGCCGACCTGGGACAAGCCGGCGGCCGCCTGCCTGTCCTCCCGAGTGGCCTACGGCATCGAGGTCACGCCGTACCGCCTCGGTCGCGTCGAGCGTGCCGAGGTCGCCGTCCGCGACGCCCTCATCGACCTCGGTGTGGTCAACCTGCGGGTCCGTGACCTGGGCGACCGGGCCTCGATCGAGATCGACGCCGGCCTGCTCCCGCTGGCATCCGACGTCGAGGCAGGGCTGCTGGACGCCGTACGACGAGCCGGCTTCGAGGCCGCCGTCGTGGACCCTCGCGGATTCCGGTCGGGTTCGATGAACGAGTCGCTATAGGCTGCGCCCGCAGCAGCCGCACCAGCCAGAAGCCGCAGCATCCGCACCAGCAAGAAGAGGTCAGCCCCGTGCCCAGTGGCAAGGTGAAGTGGTACGACGCCGAGAAGGGCTTCGGGTTCCTGTCCCAGGAGGACGGCCCGGACGTCTACGTGCGCTCCGAGGCGCTCCCCGAGGGCACCGCCAACCTGAAGGCGGGCAC
Organism: uncultured Actinomycetota bacterium; assembly: GCA_963696245.1. GTDB lineage: Bacteria > Actinomycetota > Actinomycetes > Propionibacteriales > Nocardioidaceae > Nocardioides. The sequence goes on along the minus strand of CAVOJM010000005.1, from coordinate 9,423 downwards.
CAAGGTCGAGTTCGGCATCGCCCAGGGTCGACGTGGTGACCAAGCGCTCCAGGTGCGGATCATCGACGCCCCGGCCTCGGTCTCGCGCAACCAGCGCGACGCGCGCCGCAAGAAGCCCGACGAGATGGCCACGATCGTCGAGGACCTGATCGGGCTGCTCGACGGCCTCGGCGAGGGCTACCGCCACGGCCGTCAGCCCGAGCGCACCATGACGAAGCCGGTCGCCAAGCTGCTCCGCGCGCTCGCGGACGAGCTCGAGCTGTAGGTCAGTTCCCGGTCTGCACTTCGCGCCCCGCGCGGCGTGGGTGCCGGACGAAGACGAACAGCCCCCACGCCACCAGCACGGCGGTCGCGACGCCCATGCCGAGCCGCGGTGGGTCGATCGGCATCGCGATGCCGATGAACCCGCCGATGACCCAGGCCAGCTGGAGCGTGGTGTCGCTGCGCGCGAAGGCGCTCGCCTGCACCCGGTGGGGTACGTCGCGCTGGATCGTCGCGTCGAGGGAGAACTTGGCCAGCGCCTGGCCGAGCCCGGCCACCAGGCCGAGCAGCGCGAGGGCCAGCACGCCGTAGAAGAGGAACCCGAAGACGACGACGCCGATGTCGACCAGCAGCACCGCTGAGACCGTGACCGACGGATTGATCTTCTTGAGCATCGACGCCGCGATCACACCGAGGAAGTTGCCCGTGGCGGCGCCGCCGACCACCAGCGCGGTGAGGACCTCGGTGCTCCAGCCGTCGATCGGGTTCTCGCGCAGCTGGAAGGCCATGAACATGATCAGGAAGCCCGACATCCACCGCGGGCCGCAGTTGGCGCGCAGGGCGTAGGCGACCCCGGTCGGGATCCGGACGCTGCCGGTGCGGCCCTTGCCCTCACCGCGGAGCAGCAGGTCGCCCTCGCCCTCGCTGGAGTCGACCCGCGACGGCAGCCGGATCGCGCCGATCGTCGCGGCCACGAAGAGCAGGAAGGCGTAGCGCAGCACCCACTCCGGTCCGGCCAGCGTGGCCAGGCCCGCGATCGGCGCCGAGATGGCCACGCCGACGATCCCCGACATCGAGACCCGACCGTTGGCCTTGACCAGGGTGAAGTCGGTCGGCAGGAGACGGGGTACGGCGGCCGCGCGCGTCACGCCGTACGCCTTGGATGCGACCAGCACCCCCAGCGCGGCCGGGAAGACCCACACCGAGTCGCTCACCACCGCGCCGGCGAGCACCCAGCACAGGAACGCTCGCACCGCCATGGTGGCGCCGATCGCCCACCGCCGGCCGTGGGCGAAACGGTCCAGCGTCGGCCCGATCAGCGGCGCCACGATCGCGAACGGCAGCATCGTCAGGGCGAGGAAGAGGGCCACCTGCCCGCGCGCCTCGCCCGACGGCACCGTGAAGAAGAGGGTGCCGGCCAGCGAGATCGCCACGGCGGCGTCGCCGGCCGTGTTGAAGAAGTGCATCTGGATCAGGCGCGACAGGCCGGACTCGCCGGCGCCCTGGGCCTCCGCGGCCCGCCGCGCCTGGCGCATCGTGAACTGACCGGCCCGACCGGTCGCTCGCGCGGCGCCGCCGAGACCGCGTCCGATCTTCGCCCCGCGACCGGCGTCCGACGGGTCTGGATGCGGGTCGCGCCAGCGCTGCTCGCCGGTCGACGAGTCCGGAGGCGGCACGGTCATGGCCCCATCCTGCCCCGTCCACCCCCACCCGACCTGACATCGGCTTGCCGGATGAGTCATGATTCCGTGGTGATCACCACCGTGCGCCCCAAGTCCGACTCCGCCACCGTGGCGGCGGTCGACCTGGCCCGCGCCGCGCTCGTCGAGGAAGTCGGCGCTGCCGACGTCGGCGACCACCTCGGCCACGTCGTCGAGGGCGAGCGCGTGGTCACCCACCAGTTCGCCTGTGAGCGCCCCGGCTACGTCGGCTGGGTCTGGTCCGTGACGGTCGCCCGCGCCAGCCGCAGCAAGGACGTCACGGTCGACGAGATCGTGCTCGTCCCCGGAGACGACGCGATCGTCGCGCCCGCCTGGATCCCCTACCGCGAGCGGCTCGCGCCCGGTGACATGTCGCCCGGTGACCTGCTCCCCGTCGACGACGACGACCCGCGGCTGGTCCCGACGTACTCCTTCGGCGACGACCCGCTCGACGCCGACGACAAGGCGCAGGTCCGTGCCGTCGCCAAGGACCTCGGCCTGGGTCGCGTCCGCACCCTGTCGATCGAGGGCCGCGAGGCCGCCGCCCAGCGGTGGTACGACGGTGACGGCGGCCCCGAGGCGCCGCTGGCCCGCTCGGCCCCGGACTCCTGCTCGACCTGCGGCTTCCTGCTCCGGATCGCCGGCCCCCTCGCCGAGACCTTCGGTGTCTGCGCCAACGGTGACGCCAACGACGACGGCCGGGTCGTGACCTTCGACCACGGCTGTGGCGCCCACTCGGAGGTCCGGCTGGCCAAGAAGCACGAGCCGCTGCCGATGCCCGAGCACGTCTTCGACACCCTCACGATCGACGAGATCGAGCGGCTCGAACTAGCTCTCGGGCTGCGCCTCGAGGTCGCGCTCGATGCGGGCGCGACGCCGGCGGCGGCAGTACTCCAGGCCCAGGAGGCCGAGCCCGAAGCCGGCGAGGCACGTCCACAACCACCACAGGTTGCCGGACTCCTCGAGCCGTCCGTAGAACGGCAGCAGGCCGAGGAACCCGATCAGCCAGAGAGCCGATCCGATCTCGACCGTGCGGACTCCGTCGACGTCGAGCGGCGCGACATCGGCGACGATGAACGTCCGATGGCCGATCTCGTGCTGCATCGGCTGCTCGTCGCTGAATCCCACGACCCCACGCTAGTCGACGCTCCTCCGAGCTCTGGGATGCTGCGGGCCGTGAACATCCAGACCACGGCCGCTCCGAGCGGCATCGATCGCTACTTCAAGATCTCCCAGCGGGGCTCGACGGTCGGCCGGAGGTACGCGGCGGCTTCGTCACGTTCTTCACGATGGCCTACATCATCGTGCTCAACCCGCTCATCCTCGGCTTCGCGACCGACTCGGACGGCAAGGTCCTCGGCGGCGGGACCGTCCCCAACCTGGCGATGATCGCGGCCGCGCACCTCGCTGGTCGCCGGCCTGATGACGATCCTGATGGGCGTCGTCGCCAACTACCCGCTCGCCCTGGCCACCGGTCTGGGTCTCAACGCCTTCGTGGCGTTCTCGATCGCCAGCCAGATGACCTGGGCCGACGCGATGGGCCTGGTCGTCCTCGAGGGCCTGGTGATCCTGGTGCTCGTGCTGACCGGCTTCCGCGAGGCCGTCTTCCACGCCGTACCCGCGCAGCTCAAGATCGCGATCTCGGTCGGCATCGGCCTCTTCATCGCGCTGATCGGCTTCGTGGACGCGGGCTTCGTGCACCGCACTCCGGACGCCGCCAACACGACCGTGCCCGTCGCAGCTCGGCCAGACCGGGCAGCTCGCCGGCTGGCCGGTGCTGGTGTTCCTGATCGGCCTGATGCTGGTCATCGCACTCTGGGTGAAGCAGGTCAAGGGCGCCATCTTGATCTCGATCATCGCCACCACGATCCTCGCGATCGTCGTCGAGGCGATCATCGGTGTCGGCGCCGCCAGCGCCGACAACCCGAAGGGCTGGAGCCTCAACGTCCCGGCCGTGGCCCGACAAGATCTTCGACACCCCGGACTTCGGGACCATCGGCCACTTCAGCCTGCTCGGCTCGTTCCAGAACGTCGGCGTCGTCGTCACCGTGCTGCTGATCTTCACGCTGCTGCTCGCCGACTTCTTCGACACCATGGGCACGATGACCGCGATCGGTGCCGAGGCCGGCCTGCTCGAGGAGGACGGCACCCCGCCGAACACCCGCAGCATCCTGGTCGTCGACTCGATCGCCGCGGCCGCCGGTGGCGCCGCCGGCGTCTCGTCGAACACGTCCTACATCGAGTCGGCGTCCGGCGTCGGCGAAGGTGCCCGCACCGGTCTGGCCTCGGTCGTCACCGGCCTGCTGTTCCTGGTGTCCATCTTCTTCGCGCCGCTCGTCGCGGTCATCCCGTCCGAGGCCGCCGTGCCCGGCGCTCGTCATCGTCGGCTTCCTGATGATGCAGCAGGTCAAGGGCATCGACTGGGACGACCTGGAGATCGCCATCCCGGCGTTCCTCACGATCGTGCTGATGCCCTTCACCTACTCGATCTCGGTCGGCATCGGCGCGGGCTTCCTCGCCTACGTGCTGATCAAGGTCGTGCGTGGCAAGGCCTCGGCCATCCACCCGCTCCTGTGGGTCGTGGCCGCCCTGTTCGTCGTCTACTTCGGCATCAACCCGATCACCAACTGGCTCAGCTGAGCAGTCTTCAGAGCCGAGTCGGCGCAGTGTCAGCCTGACACTGCGCCGACTCGGCATTTCAGCTCCGAGAAGATGCTTAGCAAGGGTAATGAGTTATGCTAAAGGTATGCCCACCGTGCAGAAGGTCATCCGCACCGACGCCGGGCTCGCCTCCGAGCTCCGGCTCAGCGTCATGCGCCTGCGTCGCCGACTCGCCAACGAGCGGCACCCCGACAACGAGCTGAGCATCAACCAGATGGGTGTGCTCGGCTGCTTGTTCCGCAACGGCGGCGCGCTGACCATCGGTGAGCTCGCCGCGGCCGAGAAGGTCCAGCCCCCGTCGATGACCCGCACGGTCAACTGCCTGGAGGGCAGCGGAGACGTCGTACGACGCCCGCACGAGACCGACGGCCGCCAGGTCGTGGTCGAGCTGTCCGACACCGGGCGCGCCCGCGTCCTCGCCGACCGCGACCGTCGCGACGCCTGGCTGGCGCAGCGGCTCCGTGACCTCACCGCCGAGGAGCGCGCCGTGCTCCGCCAGGCCGCGCCCATTCTCGAGAGCCTCGCCCAGAAGGACTGATCCGCACTACATGAGCCCCACGTTCCGCGCCCTCCGCAACCCCAACTACCGGCTGTACTTCGCCGGCAGTCTGGTGTCGAACACCGGCACCTGGATGCAGCGGGTCGCGCAGGACTGGCTCGTGCTCCACCTGCCCGGCAACAGCGGTGTCGAGCTCGGCATCACCACCGGGCTGCAGTTCCTGCCGATCCTGCTGCTCTCGCCGTACGCCGGCGTCATCGCCGACCGCTTCCCCAAGCGCCGGCTGCTGCAGGTCACCCAGGCGACGATGGCGGTCGCCTCGCTCCTGCTCGGCACGATCGCGGTCCTCGGCGTCGCCCAGACCTGGCAGGTCTACGTGATCGCCTTCGTCTTCGGGATCGGTGCCGCGTTCGACGCTCCGGCACGCCAGTCGTTCGTGTCGGAGATGGTCGGGCAGGAAGACCTGACCAACGCCGTCGGCCTCAACTCCGCCGCCTTCAACGCCGCTCGCATCCTCGGCCCGGCCCTCGCCGGCCTGATGATCGGTGCCCTCGGCGGCGGCGCCCAGGCGACCGGCTGGGTGATCCTGATCAACGCCGCGTCGTACGGCGCGGTGATCTGGCAGCTGCAGCGGATGAACGTCGCGCTGCTCCAGTCCCCGAAGCTCCGCGGCCGCGAGCCCGGCGCACTGCGCGAGGGCGTCCGCTACGTCCGCAGCCAGCCCAAGCTGATCCTGATCCTGATCATGGTGTTCTTCGCCGGCACGTTCGGCATGAACTTCCAGATCACCTCGGCACTGATGGCGACCGAGGTCTTCGGCAAGGGCGCGGGGGAGTACGGCATCCTCGGCTCCGCCATGGCCGTCGGCTCGCTCACCGGCGCCCTGCTCGCGGCGCGCCGGGTGCGGATCAGACTGCGGCTCCTCGTGGTCGCGGCCTTCGCGTTCGGCGTTGCCGAGATCATCGCCGGGCTGCTCCCGACGTACGTCGCCTTCGCGGTCTTCTGCCCGGTCATCGGCTTCTGCACCCTGACCCTGCTCAACTCCGCCAACGCCACGGTCCAGCTCGAGACGCCGCCCGAGATCCGGGGCCGGGTGATGGCGCTCTACATGACGATCGTGATGGGCGGTACGCCGATCGGCTCGCCGATCATCGGCTGGATCGGGGAGACCTTCGGGGCCCGCTGGACCTTCGTGGTCGGTGGCGTGCTGACCATGATCGGCGTCCTGGTCGCCCTGATCGTCTACTCCCGCCTCCAGGGCGGTGCTCGCACCGTTTTGACCGGGGTAGAGGGCGCGGGTAATCTTTTTCCTCGTGTCTGGGACAACCAGGCCGTTGCGCGTGCCCGGACCCCGTCGGAGGCCATTTCCTCCGGCTCCAGCACCGAAACCTCCTTCAGCACAACGCGCTGAGAATCGTAGTGAGGGCGGCGACACGCCCGACCTCGGGGGTGTGCAAGATGCGTTGACCTAGCACCACCCGGACACACAGCAACACCACCGTGCGAGCAGAGCGTTCACACGTGAGAGCAACAAGAAGGGGAACCACCCGGTGCCCACGATTAACCAGTTGGTCCGCAAGGGCCGCCAGGACAAGGTGTCGAAGAACAAGACGCCTGCCCTGAAGGGTTCGCCCCAGCGACGCGGTGTCTGCACCCGCGTCTACACCACCACCCCGAAGAAGCCGAACTCCGCCCTCCGGAAGGTCGCCCGCGTGCGCCTCTCCAGCGGCGTCGAGGTCACGGCCTACATCCCGGGCGTTGGTCACAACCTCCAGGAGCACTCCATCGTGCTCGTCCGCGGCGGCCGGGTGAAGGACCTTCCCGGTGTCCGTTACAAGATCATCCGCGGCACGCTCGACACCCAGGGCGTCAAGAACCGTAAGCAGGCTCGCAGCCGCTACGGCGCCAAGAAGGAGAAGAGCTGATATGCCGCGCAAGGGTCCCGCTCCGAAGCGGCCTATCGACATCGACCCGGTCTACGGGTCGCAGCTGGTCTCCCAGCTCGTGTCGAAGGTCCTCCAGGACGGCAAGAAGCAGGTTGCTCAGCGCATCGTCTACACCGCACTCGAGGGCTGCCGCGAGAAGACCGGCACTGACCCGGTCGTCACGCTGAAGCGCGCGCTCGACAACGTCAAGCCGGCCATCGAGGTCAAGTCTCGCCGCGTCGGTGGCGCTACCTACCAGGTCCCGATCGAGGTCAAGGGCACGCGCGGCACGACGCTCGCGCTGCGCTGGCTCGTCGGCTACGCGGCCGACCGTCGCGAGAAGACCATGCACGAGCGCCTCATGAACGAGATCCTCGACGCTTCCAACGGCCTCGGTGCCGCGGTGAAGAAGCGTGAGGACACCCACAAGATGGCCGAGTCCAACAAGGCCTTCGCGCACTACCGCTGGTGACCACGGGCGGCGGCGCACTCCGGTGCGCCGCCTGCTCCCACCGCATCCAATTTCTTTCTAAGGAACGCTGACAACAGTGGCTGTCGACATCACCACGGACCTCAACAAGGTCCGCAACATCGGCATCATGGCGCACATCGACGCCGGCAAGACCACCACCACCGAGCGCATCCTGTTCTACACCGGCATCACGTACAAGATCGGTGAAGTCCACGAGGGCGCTGCCACGATGGACTGGATGGAGCAGGAGCAGGAGCGCGGCATCACGATCACGTCCGCCGCGACGACCTGCTGGTGGAAGAACCACCAGATCAACATCATCGACACCCCGGGTCACGTCGACTTCACCGCCGAGGTGGAGCGCTCGCTGCGCGTCCTCGACGGTGCCGTCGCCGTCTTCGACGGTGTCGCCGGTGTCGAGCCCCAGACCATGACCGTGTGGCGCCAGGCGAACAAGTACTCCGTGCCCCGGATGTGCTTCGTCAACAAGCTGGACCGCACCGGCGCGGACTTCTTCCGCTGCGTCGACATGATGGTCGAGCGCCTCAACTCCACCCCGCTCGTCCTGCAGCTGCCGATCGGCGCCGAGGGCGACTTCATCGGCGTCGTCGACCTGATCGGCATGCGTGCCCTGGTCTGGCGCGGCGAGACCACGATCGGCGAGGACTACGCCGTCGAGGAGATCCCGGCCGAGCTGGCCGAGCAGGCTGCTGAGTACCGCGAGAAGCTGCTCGAGACGCTGTCGGACGCCGACGACCAGATCATGGAGAAGTTCCTCGAAGAGGGCGAGTTCTCCGTGGAGGAGCTGGAGGCCGCGATCCGTCGCGCCACGCTCGCCGACAAGCTCAACCCGGTCCTGTGCGGCACGGCCTTCAAGAACAAGGGCGTCCAGCCCCTGCTCGACGCGGTCGTCAAGTTCCTCCCGTCGCCGCTCGACATCGACGCGATCATCGGTCACTCCGTCAAGGACGAGACCGTCGAGATCAAGCGTCTCCCGTCGGACGACGAGCCGTTCTCGGGTCTGGCCTACAAGATCGCCACCGACCCGCACCTCGGCAAGCTGATCTACGTCCGGGTCTACTCGGGCAAGCTCGAGGCCGGCTCGACCGTGGTCAACTCGGTCAACGGCCGCAAGGAGCGGATCGGCAAGGTCTACCAGATGCACGCCAACAAGCGTGAGGAGATCGCGTCGGTCGGCGCCGGCCAGATCGTGGCCGTCATGGGCCTCAAGGACACCAAGACCGGTCACACGCTGTCCGACCCGCAGAACCCGGTCATCCTCGAGTCGATGACGTTCCCGGCCCCGGTGATCGAGGTCGCGATCGAGCCCAAGACCAAGAGCGACCAGGAGAAGCTGGGCACCGCGATCCAGCGCCTCTCCGACGAGGACCCGACCTTCACGGTCAAGTCCGACGAGGAGACCGGCCAGACGATCATCGCTGGCATGGGCGAGCTCCACCTGGAGATCCTGGTCGACCGGATGAAGCGCGAGTTCCGCGTCGAGGCCACCGTCGGCAAGCCGCAGGTGGCCTACCGCGAGACCGTCCGCAAGGAGGTCTCCAAGCACAGCTACACCCACAAGAAGCAGACCGGTGGTTCTGGTCAGTTCGCCAAGGTCGTCGTCTCGCTCGCTCCCAACATCGACCCCGAGACGGGCGTCGGTGCGGGCTACGAGTTCGTCAACGCCACGTCCGGTGGTCGCGTGCCGAAGGAGTACATCCCCTCGGTGGACCAGGGCGGCCAGGACGCCATGGAGTTCGGCGTGCTCGCCGGCTACCCGATGGTCGACGTGAAGTTCACGCTCGAGGACGGCGCCTACCACGACGTCGACTCGTCCGAGCTCGCGTTCAAGATCGCCGGCAACCAGGCCTTCAAGGAGGCCGCACGGATGGCGAAGCCCGTGCTGCTCGAGCCGATGTTCGCGGTGGAGGTCATCACTCCCGACACGTTCCTCGGCACGGTCATCGGCGACATCAACAGCCGTCGCGGCCAGATCCGGGCGCAGGAGGAGCGGCACGGCGACATCGTCGTCAACGCCCTCGTGCCGCTCTCAGAAATGTTCGGGTACGTTGGCGACCTGAGGTCCAAGACCTCGGGCCAGGCTTCGTACTCGATGGAGTTCGACTCGTACGCCGAGGTTCCCACGAACATCGCCGACGAGATCATCAAGAAGGTCCGCGGCGA